>JAEUHI010000076.1 GCA_016795385.1 Verrucomicrobiales bacterium
CTTCGCCCATCAGTCCATCCTCGTCCTGCCGCCGGCGACCTGCGAGCGTGCCTTGGTCTTCTTCGACACCTTCACCAAGGTCCGGATCGGGCTTTGGTCTTTCGACGCGGCCACGGGACGGATCACGGCCTTCCACACGCCTCGTGCACTCGCTCCGAAATCGCCTCGTTCTCATCGGGTGGCTCTCGAGAAGATGAACCGGGCGGCTAGGCAAGCTCTGCCCATTGGGTGAAGAGTTCGATGCCCCCCTCCATCGCCTGGAGGCGTTCCAGATTGGGCTCGACCTCGGAGGTGATCCCCATACTTTGGAGGGCGATCCATCGGCTCCGGGCCTGGTCGATCAGCTCCCGGAACCGGTTCAGATCGTCGAGGATGTCGCCGCTGGGTTGCGCCTCGGCGGCGAGACGTGCGAGCCCCTGCCAAGATTGCAGGGCCTCTTCGGTTCGCGACACGTCGCCCTGAAACCGGTCGTCGAGCGGAAGTCCGTTCCAGATGCCCGGAGCGATCGCTTCAAAGGTTTCCAGGTCCGTCTGCCTCACGTGAGCCATCAGGGGGGCGCTCACGTAGCGGGGGTTGGGCTGGTTCCCCCCGCGTCCTTCGGCGCGGATGTAGCGGTCGAAACAGAATTTCCGCAGGCCCGACGACCAGCCGCTTGCAGCGGCGGCGGCACCGCACAGGCCCATCAGGGGCCCAAGCAGGAAGCAATACCCGTTGATCAGGTGCGCTCCGTTCAACGAGAGGACGTAGTTCGCATACATCCACGCGGCGATCACCCGTGGATGGGACAGATCGGAGCGAACGAACTTGCCCGAGCTGTTCTGCTCGTTGCTGCCGAGGATGAGGTAATACCCGTCGGGCGGCGTCTCCATCCCGGTGAGGTCGTCGAGAATCTCGAAGAACTGATCCCCTTCCAAGATCGCGTCGCGGTGGATCGCGAGCGTTCCGTAGACCGGACCATCCGCCACTTTCGCGGCGGCCGCCTTCGTCTGGTTCAGGATATTGATCGCTATTCCCGTGTCGATCGAGTCGGCCTGACGGATGAAGAGATTGGGGGCGATGAAGGCGTTCAGCCCGACACCCGCCTGAGCTTCGACCGTACGTTTAATCAGATTGGGAATCGCCGCGCCCGAGATCATCTTGGATCGGTTCTGTCGCTGGAAGTAGGGCCACGCCTCCAACGACCCGCAGTTGGCGTTCGGATGCGCCACCACGTCGGTCGCGTAATACTCGGGGTCCATCACGAGGGTGAATCCCTCCGCCTGGAGATCGGCCACGCGTTCCGTCATCCGCTTGGGGTTCGAATAGCGGGGACTGAGGACGACTCCGCCGATGATCCCCTGATCCCTCGCTTCCATCGGCTTATCGGCCGGACCGAATCCGTCTTGGGCAAAAATCTTCATTGCTTGATTCCTTTCAGTTCGTTCAGGATTTGGGCGATCCGGCTGTAGCGCAGCGCGGGCTTTTTGCGGATGCATCGGTCGATCATCCGGCAGATTTCGGGAGGCAGATCGGGTCGCAGGGTGGTGAGCTTTTCCGGTTGCACGTTCATGATCCGCCACATCGTCGCATACTGGTGCTCGGGCCTCGGCGCGTAGGGATGCTGGCGCGAGGCGAGGACATAGACGGTGAGACCGGCGGAATAGAGATCGCAGCGGAAGTCCATGTGGTCCTTGTAGTCCGGCATCAGCATCTCGGGCGCCATGTAGCGGATCGTTCCCGGTGCCCCTCCCTGGGTCAACTGGGTGCCCTCCATCTTGTAGGCGATGCCCATGTCGAGGACGACGTAGCGGCGGTCAGAATCGCCCGTGTCGATGATGTTGTCGGGCTTGATGTCGCGGTGGAGGAATCCCAACTGCGCCAGTTCGTCGATGAGGACGAGCAGAGTCTCGAAGATGAGCTTCAAGTCGGCGAAGGTCATCGCCGGCTTCGCCGTATCGAGTTGTGCGACGAGCGATTCACCTGGCAGGAATTCCTCGCCGTAGATCAGGTAATCATGGGTGCCGATGGTGAATAGCTCGGGCTGGATGTGCCCGAGCTTCACGATGGCCGGATGAGAGCAGGCGCGCAATGCCTCGATCTCCCGTTTGGCCCGGGCGATGAGCTGCTCGCGCTGCAGCATTTCCTCGTCGGTGCGTCCCGGCGGGATGTAGACCGCCTTGATCGCTTCGGGACCGCCGTTCGGCCAATCGAAGCGGTAGACAGCCTTTAAGCCGCCGGTGGCGATATGGACCGGATCATCGGGCAGGTTCAAGGCTGCCTGGATCGCGTCGTGGGTCGGAACGGGGAAGGACATGGGACGGTTGGGAATTGAATATTTGGGGGGGTAGATTCTGCGTAGAACTATTCTGATGGCAGCGTTATGCAAATCGCGGCGGTTTCCTTCGTTCCGCCATCCGCCTCCCGCTTCCGGTCAATGACCTCACCCAGTTTACATGCGGTCAGGTTCACCTTCCCCTCGGAATCCGTGGCCAAGTAGACCGCCTCGCGATAGACCTCGACCTGCTCCTCGGTCGTCTTGAGACGAGCCAGTTCGCGGAGCTGGGCCTCGTTCGAGGGTGTGGGTAGACCCATTTTGGTGACAATTGGCACCATTTCGGCCCGGATCTTCCCGGCCCGGATGAGGCGGTTGGCGTAGCCCCGGGACATCCCGTGGACCTCCTGACAGTAGGCCTCGAAGTTCTCGTGGCGCGCCCGGTAGAGCCGGCGGCTCCGGATCTGGTAGAGGGCCTCGGCCGCAGGGATCGTGTCACGGGCGAACCTTCCGACGATCTTGTCGAGGCGCGTGAAGTCCTTCCGTTCGTCAGGCGTGAGTGGGTCGGGTTTCTCCGTGGGTTTCGCTGTCTTCATTTTTTCTCTGGTTTGTGTGGGTGTTGGTGGCTTTCGCCGTGGTCCGGTCGCTCCGATCTCGTTGCGCCGGTAATTGTGAAAATGTCTGGGGAACTCCCGCACGCGGAGCTCTTCGTCGGGCCATTCGTCCCAGTCGCCTCCGGAATCGTCCGAGAGTTTGACCGGCTCGCCTGCCCGTGTCGGTCTCCGCCCGAGCTGTTTCAGGAAGAAGGCCACCCCTTCCCTGCGGCACTTCTCGCGGATCTCCTCGGCCCACTCGATCGGGAAGGGCCGGGTGTCCCCGACTGCCGATCCGCTTTCCCCGCCGACGATGACCCAGTCGATGCCATCGAGGTTCAGGTGGTCGGGATCGATCCTCTCCCAGAGGGGTTCGAGGGAGAGACCGCGAACCGCAGCCCGCACCTTGCGAAGGTGATCGATGCGATCCAGCTGGCCCGGTCCGGTCACGGTCGTCATCGCACAGAGGTTCTCCGGCAACCCTTCGTCCAGCTCCCCGGCAAACTCCGCCATCAGTTCGGGCCGTTTCGTGAGCCACAACCAGAGATGTCGGCGGCCTTCCTCGCTGGTGGCCGACTTGATGACTTCCTCCCGCAGGAATTCGAAGTCATGCCTTCGGCTGAAGGCGTCCCCCATGTCGGAGACAAAGATCAGGCGGGGGAGCCCGTCCTTCCACGGACGGGTGGGATCTTTGGTTCCCAACAGATCGCTCCACCGTGATGCCTCCCGGACGCGGCCGGGATAGCGTCTGAGCTGCTCGAAGGTTTCCGCATAGCCCGAATTTCCCTTGCGAGTCGGATTCAGAAGGCTGGCCCCATACCGAGAATGGAGCTTGGCGGCATAGCAGGTAACTGCCTTTGCGATGGCTTCACGGGCTGCCTCAGCAGCCTCGTGCCCGGCGCATTCTTTGACCGCTGCCACGAACTGATGGCGAAAGTGCCAGAGGTTCGTCGTGGTGATCGCATTCCTGTGGCCGGGTCCAGGGTGCTCGATCGCCAGGTAGGCGGTCTCGATCAGGGGCTTGAAGTAGTTTCTCGCGCTCCCGTCCGTCCACGAGGGAGCATGCTCCCGGATGGCCACGTCGAGCTTGGGCAGGATCTCCCCAGGAGGCGGGAAGAGTTCGCAGCCTCCGCAGCCCATGATCGTATTGGAGGTGCTGTCGCACCATTGGATGTCGGTGGTTTCGGACATGGCAATGCGATAGGTGGATCAAGAGCCACGGAGTGCGGCGGCGTATCGAGCCGCCCGGTCTTCTGCGCTAAGGTGGAAAACACTCGCGGCATCCAAATCTTCGCTCCCCTTCACTTGGCTTGGTATTCCGGAAGGAGCGGGGATTGGAGTAAGACAAGGAGTGAGACCTTGGGAGAGACTTGGAGTTAGACCCGGGCCGAGCCTCGGGGTGGGGATCGGTCCCGATGCCGGACCGATCGAAAGGTTGGATGCTCCTGAAAATGCAGCCTGGCTCGGTTGTGGAGGCACCGATCCCGCAGGAGGATTGGAAGCGAGCGGAGAACGGTTCACCTGAGGCCGGTGAGCGGTCGAGGCCGCCGAAGGGTCATTCGATAGAGGAAGTGCCGGACCCAACTTCTGACCTCCCTCATTGGAGTTTTCGGAATCGAAGAAAGAGGCGAACGTCTTCTCAACCTTTAGTCCATAGATTCGGGCAATCCTTCGGATCCTGTTTATCCACTCGTCGTGAACCTTCCTGACCTCCCTCAGGTCGATCCCCCAAATTAGGTGTGCAGTCTCTTTGAAAGCCACGACAACCGCGAGATGATTAGAGGTCGTCGCGGCAAGTTCGGTAATTTCGACGCGCCATTTCGCTCGCTTCATTTCAAAGTCCGAGCGAACCTGAGGCGTACCTTCTCGTCCAAACGCAACTTGCTCTACAAGACCAGTTTTATAGAGCCAAATGAACTTATCTTCCGCCTTCGAACTGTCATCGACAGACGTGTTCCCGCCGCGTGAGTTGAATTGGATCCAGTATTCAAACGCACTTCTTGCATCGCCTACAGGATCTAGCGATTCGATCAAATACGTCAAGTCCTCCACTTTTCGCCTAATCGTCAGTTTGCATTTTTCGATGAAGCACTCCCATCCCTCAGCATTCGACTTACCGTCCGCCGAAGCGAACAGAGATGTCACGCTGTCCGATCCATGGCGACTCCAGTCGAATCCAAGTAGGAGTTTTTTGAGATCGAGACTCTCGGCACGCCTGTGAAACGTTCGGCCCACGGCCTTAGGCCAGCGCTCGTCGCTGAACAGAGCCAAGACCACCCGTGCGACGAGAGCGGCCGCCAGCCACTTGAATCCCTTGTCGGCGTGCCACTTCGAAAGCGGCGGTGTCGGATCTGCCAAATGCTGAGGTAGCAACTGGTCAACGACAAACTCCTCATAGATCAGTCGGTCAGCCGGGGAGTTGAGCGATTGCAGCCCCAGCATGACGAGGTCCGACACGAAACGAGAATGGACAGTCGCAGCACCGGGAGCGGACAGCGTGTTGTCTGCGACAGGTGTCGCACCCGGGGAAGGAACGCCTTCAGCTCCGCTCTCTTCCTCTTTTCCCGGAGAAGCGAAGCAAAGGTCCCCTTTCTCTGAAAGGGGACTTACAGGGCGTTTCTCTATTGTATCTTCTTCTATCTTATCTTTCTGATATTGTAGGGGGATCTCCCATTCGGATGGGGCCCGTTCGGATGACACCCGTTCGGATGACACCCGTTCGGACAGTCCCCACTCGGATGGCACCCATGCAACTGGCTGAGTCACCGGTCCTGATAATGGAGCTGCGACCTGCAGAGCGGACGAAATATATTTGGCCGGGTAATCCTCATCCGGGACCTCGACCCAACCTGAGCCCTCCTTGCGGAAGATCTTGGGTCTGTCGTGATCGTTGATGCGGATGATGCGATCGCGTCCTGCTTCCTGTTGGGGGAGCTGATAAAACATCACCTCGATCACGAGACCGATCGGCTCTCCACCTTTCATCGCTCGCAGATAGCGGATCCAGCCAGATTTTCTGAGACAGCTGAGCACGGCCTTCGTCTTGCACTCTCCCATTCCGAAATCCTTCATCGCCTTGATTACAAAATCACCCTTCCAACAATGAGTGGGGGGTTTTGATCGAAGCACGGTCATAACCGAGATGAGATCGGTCCCCCGGACTGTCAGATGGCGATTTTCGGCTGACTCATACGCGCTCACGAATCCAAGAAATTCTGCCGGGACCTGCGAACGATTGTCGCCGGGGATTACCGGTCTGACGAAGCCCAGGTGGGAGAATCTTTTGAAGTCGATCATTGGTTTGGACCTTTTGAAAGGCCTTGCGCGGCGTCCTCCTATGGCGGGTTCCCACGGATGAAACCTTCCGCTTCTGTCTCAGGTCGAGGAAAGGCAGCTTGCCGTATCGGAAGCCTAAAAATGGAGTTATTTTGCAAGATTTCCATTATTTTCTTGCTTGATATTATTTTTTAATCTATGGTTCAAACTTATGAGCCCCGAAGCTCTTTTGAACTGCCGACGTCTTCCCTCCCGCCTGAACGCGGAGGAGGCCGCGGTGCTGATTGGATGTTGTCCCCACGACATCCCGATTCTGACTCGTTCCGGACTGATCAAACCGCTTGGCTCTCCCGCAGCCAACGCGGTGAAATACTTCAGTTCGTTCGAGTTGGAGAAGAAACTCGCCGACGAAAAGTGGAGCGCGCGAGTTACGAACTGCCTCTATCGCTACTGGCAAGAGCGTAAGGGGCGAGCAAAACCCAGCGAATGACACAAGGAGAATCATACTTGGCCACTCGCCTCCGCCAGTTGCGGGAGCGAAAGGGGTGGACCCTCAAAGAGGCAGCTGATGCCTCGGGGGTCTACCCCAGCTACATTTCTGCGATCGAAACGCGACGACGGTCGGCCGGGAACGAAACCCTCCAGAAGCTCGCCGAAACGTATGCGGAGACCGAGTCGACCGCCTCCGAGCTCTACAAAGAATTTCTCGAGATGAAAGCCGATGATTCGGTCCGCGCCGAGCAACGGAAGAACTCGATCCGGCTTGTCCTCCGTAACCAAGGGATCTTCGGAGAGATGATCTTCAAGGCCATCTCCACGCTCACGGCTGGAAACCTCGACCGCTCCCAATTCCAGATCGTCAAGGAGCCCGGAGAACAGCAAGTCTTCTGGGACACCCGCGAGCTCGGCAACTCGGCGGTGATCCGGCTGGGACAGAAAAACTATCGTGTCCGGATCATGGTCTCGGAAGAGACTGAGCTTGATCCCCCTGACTAACGGCTCCGCGTAAAATCCCCTCACCCACCCGGCAGCGCCGGACACACCGCTTGGGAAGCCCTGGCATAGGCCCGGTGCACCGCCTTGCTCCCGTGTCCCAGCGCCGCCATCGCCAAGCGCTCCGGGATCCCCGCCTCGGCCGCACGCTCCGCCCAGGCATAGCGGTAACTGTGGAGCGAAAGCCCCTTGATCTTGAGGAGCCGGAGCCGGCGGCGGAACTCGGAGGCACGGAAGTTGTGGCCTCCGTTCTGGATCCCGGGGAAGAGCAACCCCTCCTTGGGCAGCTGGGCGAGGATCGCGCGCATGGCGTCCGAGATCTGCATGCGACAGAGCTGCTCCGTCTTCGACCGTTCGAACATCAAGAGTCCCTTGGTGAGGTCGAAGTTCTCCGCGCGAAGCCTGGCCGCATCCGACTGCGAGGCACCGATCTCCCAGAGCAGCGAATAGAAGAGGCGGCGCTCCACGTCCTTCTCCGCGGCGATGACCCGCCCATGCTCTTCCCGGGTGATGGCCCGGATCTTCCTTTTCTTCTTCGGCACCGGGAAAGACCGTCGAGGGATGACCGGCCGGGGCAGCCAGCCCACATCGACGGCGAGATTCTGCAGCTGGACAAGGTAGACGTTCACCGAGACCTTCTCCGACCGCAGGACCGCGAAGAAGTCCTCCGCCACCGTGCTGATGAGGAGCTTCCCGCGGATGAAGTCGAACTCCCGCATCGCGAACACCCGACGTTTGCGGTCCTGGGTCTGGGGTGCCCCCTTGCGGGCGTACTCTTCCATCACATCCGACCAGGTGCGCGTCTTCGCGAGCGGGTCGCTCGAGGTCAGGTAGGCTTTGGCGAGTTCGTAGCTCAGCGCCGGCGACTCATGCGACTGGTTCTCCGCATCGACCAGCTTCTGCGCCGCCTTGCGGCAGGACGTGCCCAGGCTGGTGCGCACGTTGGTCTGCGTGTCACGTTTGTAGAACTTGTTTCCCCGCTGGTAGACTCGGAATCTGGGTTTCATCGGCTGCTGGAATCAGCCTAAAACCAACCGGTGGGAGAGCCCAAACGAGCGCGTCCAAGGAGTGCGGGAGCAGTGCCGGAGCGACTCAAGTCATGCACAGTTTCATGCACACTTGGCCGTTTTGGCCTCATTTTTCCCTGCGTAACTCATTGTAAACGAACCTGTTACAAAGAGAGCTCCTCCGGTTGGGATCGAACCAACGACCTAGTGGTTAACAGCCACCCGCTCTACCGCTGAGCTACAGAGGAATTGAAGAATCCGACGCTGGAAACCCGGGGGCTCCGCGAGGGGAGCCGAATTTGGCTGCGAAGGGGGGAGAATTCAAGGGAAAATTGCGGGAAAATCGATGCCGCCTCCGGAACGGCTGCGACGGGCCCTTTTGCGGTCCACCGCGGAGGATGGAGCGTTGGCCCCGCGTGTCCGTGACGACCCTCCACCTTTTTTTGTGAAGAAGGCGTAACTCTTCGTGAGAAGCTCCTTGATTGCGCGGCGGCTTTTTGTACCGTTCCGCCGCCCGGGCTCCAAGCCCGGATCCTCCACCCGATCCGATTCCCTCCTGACAATGACTCCTGAAGAATTCCGACAAGCTTATTTCGAACAATATGCGGAAGACGGCGACGTCTGCGACGACGACTGGTTCCAGCAGTATTTCGACAATTCCAATGACTGGCTGGAAGTGGAATATCGCTCGCCGGACGAGGGGCTCGTGGTCTACAGCGATCCGGAGTCGGATCTTGGCGGCTTTTGGGCGGCGACGGCCGGCGGGGTGATCGAGGGCCCCTACCAATCGATGGCGGAACTGGCGGTGGCCCTGGGCTACTCGCCCCGCAATTTCCCGCCGGATGCCGACGCGGATCCGGACGAAGAATTCGACGATCTCGATGAAGATCTCGATGAAGCGGACGACGAGGATGAGGATCCCGATTTCGAGGACGACGAGGATTTCGGCGAAGACTTCGACGACGAAGACGAGGACGAAGACGACGATTGAGTTCGCCTCGGGGCTGCCGAAACGCCGGGGAGAGGATCTCAGACCTCCTTTCCCCGGGTATCGGGTATCGATCACCCGAAGTCTTCCTGCATCTCGCGAAGACGTCCGCGGATGGCGAGCTTGCGGGCGCTGCTCATGCGATCGATGAAAAGACGTCCGAAGAGGTGATCGACTTCGTGCTGCAAGGCGCGGGCGAAGAGGCCATCGGTCTCGATGACGAGCGTTTCGCCATCGAGGGTCTCGAGGGTGGCCTTGACTTCGGAAGGCCGCGAGATCTCGCCGCGTAAATCGGGAAAAGAGAGGCAACCTTCGGTGTCGGCTTCTTTCGGGCCGAGCAATTCGAGTCGCGGATTGATGAAGACGAGGGGACAAATGTCGGAGAGACTCTTTTCCTCGCCATTGACGCGCAGGTAGCTGACACATTCTTCGTCGTGGGAGACGTCGACGACGGCGAGTTGCAAGGATTCGCCCACCTGCGGAGCGGCGAGTCCGACGCCGTGGGCATCGTACATGGTCTCGATCATGTCAGCGGCAAGGGCCCGCACTTCATCGGTGACGGTCTCGACGCGGGCACCGACCTGGCGAAGAACGGGATCGGGATAAAAGACGATTTTTCGGATCATGGAGCTCGGTAATCAGGAGACAGTAAGCGGTGATCGGGAATCGGTAAACCAGGAAAGGACCCGTGACCCGTGCCCCTCTACTCCTCGATGAGAATGCGGAGGGGCAGATCATCGATCTTCAGTCCAGCTTGGGAGGCGGCGTCCCACACTTTGACCATGAGCCCGAGGGGAGCGCCCTCGTCAGCCTTGAGTTCGAGCCGATCCTTGGGACGGGAAGCGCGAAATTCTTCAAGGGCGGCGCTGAGACTTTCGAGGGGCACGAGCCGGTCGCCGAGGGAGATGCTGCCATCCTTCGCCAGAGCGAGGGAAACGCGGGTCTCGGCGGTGGTCCCCTCGCCCATCTCGGAAGAGCGGGGCAAATTCACCTGCACGAGGGATTCTTTCGTCTTGAAGGTGGTCGTGACGATGAAGAAGATGAGCAGAATGGCAAGGATGTCGATCAGGGTCACGATCGGCACGGAGGGACTGCGGCGTCTCTTGAGGTAGAATTTCACGAGAGAAAATCGCTTTTGCCGGCTTCCCGCGCGGGATCGTCGGCGGGTCGCGGTGGGATGACAGAGGGCAGCCCGGGCTCGATGATGGCGGTGCCGGGGATCGCGGCATGAAGGGCGGCACCACCGCTTTTGAAATACTCGTGGAGGAGGTGTCCGGCGATGACTTCGAGCCGTGCGGCGATGCGCTCGAGGCGGCGGATGAAGTAGGAGTGGGCGATCACCATGATGACGGCGACACAGAGCCCGGCGATGGTGGTGTTGAGCGCCTCGGCGATGCCACCGGCGATCAACTCGGGATCGGAATGGTCGGCTCCGTCGCCGAGGGTGGCGAAGACGCCGACGAGACCGGAGACGGTGCCGAGCAGGCCCAGGAGAGGTGCGATGGTGATGACGACCTCGAGGACGCCCATGCCGTTTTCCAGCTTCACGATCTGTTCACGAGCGGTGGCCTCGACGGCCTTTTCGGCCTCGACGCGGTCGTTGAAATCCGTCGAGAGAGCGACCCGGCCGATGCGGCCCATGGGGCTCTCGCTGCGGCGAAAATCAAGGAGGAGTTTGGCGGCCCGGCCTTCGCGAAAGACATCGGAGAGTCTCGCGAGATCGGGACGGAGCGACATCGGGATGACAGCGGTCCATCGCAGGGTGATGGCGCGATGGATGCAGACGGCGATACCCACGAAAGAACAGATCCCGATGGGGATCATGAAGAATCCGCCGGAGAGAAGAAAGTCCCAGACTTGTTCGTTGAAGCTCGGATCGGGCATCGGGGGCGGATCAGTAGATGATGATGTCGTATTGGATGACGAGGCCCTTCGCCCCCACCGATTCGGCGACTTCCGCGGGCATGGGCGGCAGCTCGGCATCGCGGATGGCGCGGAGGGAGAACTCGGCGAGCATGGCATTCGCCTCGTTTTTGGTGATCTGCAAGTCGTGGACTTTGCCGCGGGCATCGACGCTGAACTCGAGCTTCAAAATGCCCCAGGTGACGAAGTCGGCGTTTTTCTGGCGGTATTCGTGCCACTTGGCGGAGATGACGTCGCGCACGGCTTTCTTGTATTTCCCCATCGGCGTGCCGATGGCGTCGACGGCGTCGGCTCCCTCTTTGGCGAGGCTGCCGTTGATGACATTCTGGCGCTCCTCGGGGCTGAAGCCTTTGGCGAACAGCCCTTCGTCGGCGGGGCGGCTCACGGGCTTCGCTTCGGGACGCCCGGTCGAGGGCTCGATCGTATTTTCATCGGACTCTTCGGTGGACTCGCGAATGCCATCCGCACCGGCGGCCATCGCACCCTGTTGGGTCGGCGACTCAAGAGGGTCGAATGGGTCTTTTCCCTCCTGGCCGGAGCCGTCACCGGTGGCAAGCCGGTCTTTGCCATCAGGCACGTCACGGATCAGGGGAGAAGCGACATCGGCATCCGGCGACAGGTAGCTTTTCTCGCGGGTCCCGCCCTCTGCCTCGGTGCCTTGGTTGCCGGGGATGGCGGCGGTGGGGGCATCGTTCGCGGCTCCGGCGGGACGAGGGCCCTCACCCAGCTCGGCGGGGCTCTCGGCTTTCGTCGGCGCAGGCGTCCCGTCAGCGGGGGGAGCCGGAGGGGTGGGAAGAACGACCGCTGCGGCAGCAGATGCGGGGGGCGCTGACATCGCGGCAGCCGGCGTCTCATTGAGCGGACCTTCCTGGTAGTCGCGATTGGCGAGAGTGAGGTTGGGCAAGGGATTGTTGCCGGCGAGAGTGGGCGAGTCGCGCTCCTGAGGGAGCAGCTCATCGGGACGCAGCCGGGAGGCAGCGGAGGTGTTGCGATCGGATTCGAAACGAGCGTTTTCCGGGGCTGCCGCCTCGGGGCGGTTCAGATCCGTGGCGACGAAGGGGCGGGACTCGACCTTGGGGGACTCGGGTTCGGGAGGCTCGGGCTTTTTCTCGAGACGCTCTCGTTCGAGGCGTTCCATCAAATCCCCCATCATCACGGTCACTTCCCGGGGGCGTTCGCGGGGCTGGGGCCGGGTGCTGGACGAGCCGACCGAGGCGGTGTTCGGCAGGACGAGGATGAGCACGAGAAGGAGCAGGTGGGCGATGAAGGCCCCCGAGACACTGGCAAACATCTTCTGCGACTCCGACATCAAAACGAAGGGAAGACTAAAGCGTTTTCCTCGCGAAATGAAAGAGGTATTGCTGGGCGTAACCGGCGTGGGGACCGAAGTGTTTTTCCGCCCAGGCCTGCAGCTTGGCGCCTTTGAGCCGCTTCCGGTAGAGGTCGCGGAGGATGCGCTCGATCCAGACGTCGATGGGAAAGGCGTCCCAATGACCGGCCCCGAAAAGAAGGGCGCAATTCGCGATCTTGTCACCCACGCCATGGAGGGTCAGGAGTTGCTCGCGGGCCCGGGCGAGAGAGGGTTCGGCCTCGACCGCGGCGAGATCGAAGGCACCGGAGGCGATCGCGCTCGCGGCGAGATGGAGGGATTTCGCCCGGTAACCGAGTCCACATTCCCGCAAGGCCGCCTCGCCTGCCGACGCGAGGGCCTCCGGGGTCGGATAGGCGTGGAAATCGCGCCCGGCGAAAGCATGCCGCTCCCCGAAGCGCGACCGCAGGGTCAGTGACATCGCGCGGATGTGGGAGACCTGTTTCAACGAAGAGGTGATGAAGGTGGCGAGACATTCCCAAAGGGGCTGCCGGGCGACCCGGATGCCGGAACAAAAGGCGATCGCGTCGGCGAGAATGAGGTCTTTGTCAGGAAAAGCGGCCCGCACCGAAGCCGCGGAGTGATCGAGTCCGAAGTATCGGGCGACCCGCTCCCCATCGGGGGCGAGGGTGCGGACGACGCCGGATTCCCCCTGCGTCACAAAGGCGGGCGGGCCGTCGCCGATGCACCCGGCGTATCCTTCGACGCCGCCAAAGGCGATTTCCTCCCAGTGGAAAATCTGTCCGGACTTGAGGGTATCGCGCAGGGAAAAGTCGCCTTCGAAAGGCACCACCACGAGCGTCCCGGTCGGCGTCGCCATGGAAACGGATCAGCTCACAAAAAAGCTGAGGCTGCCGAGCTCGGCGGCGAGATCGACGTGATTGACGATGACCTCATCGGGCACGTTCAGCACGGCCGGGGAGAAATTGAGGATGGCCTGCACGCCGGAGGCGACGAGGACGTCGGCGACGGCCTGTCCGGCCGACTCCGGCACGGCGATGATGGCCATGCGCACGCCGTGATCGGCGACGTAGCGGCCCATTTCACGGACATCGTAGACGGGAAGGCCAAGCTGGTCGGGCGCGACTTTCACCTGGGAAGGGTCGGCGTCGAAGGCGGCGATGATCTCGAAGCCCTCCTTCCGGAAACCACTGTAACGCAGCAGGGCGGAGCCGAGATTCCCCACCCCGACCATCACGACGGGCTGGAGCACGGTGAGCCCCATCACTCCGGAGATCGCTTCAGAAAGGGTCGCGACGCTGTAGCCGAGCCCGCGGGTGCCGAACTGGCCCACGTGACCGAGGTCCTTGCGGAGCTGGGTCGGCTTCACCCCGGCGGATTTGGCGAGATCTTCGGAAGACACGGTCTCGACGTTCTGATCAAGCAGCTTCTGCAGGCATCTCTGATAGAGGGAGAGCCGGTAGACCGTTTTGCGGGGGATGTCGATCTTTTCCAAAGCTGAAGATAACTTAACCATTTAATCGAAATCGAGGTCTTTTGCCACCCCTTAGACGTGTCTTTTCCGGGTTTGTTATGCTTTTTCTGGAAAAAACCCGCGATTTCGGCAGATCCCGGACGAGGCGGCGTCAAAAATCGACATCGAAGTGTTGCCCCGCGGCGACCTGCCCGGTCCGGACAACGACGCGATGGAGGTCGGCCCCCTCGGCGACGACTCCCCCCGGCCAGACCACACTATCACTTACGACGGCACGCGGACCGATGACGGCCCCGGCACCAATGGTCGATGACCCATCGATGAACGCCTCAGGATCGATCCGCGCAGTTGGATCGATGCGATCCTTTCGCTGCCCGGCGCGGTGGTAGCGGGGAAAACCGCGTTCCAACAAGGTCAAGGCGGCGAGGTAGGAATCGCGTTCGCCGAGATCGCTCCACTCCCCCTCATCGACGACGATGCCCCCGATGCGACCGCCGGCGCGGATCACTTCGAGCATGGGCAGCACGACGGACTCGATCTTGCCTGGCACGAGATGATCCAGAAAGGCCGGCGAGACGAGGTAGATTCCGGTGAACTGGTATCGCAGCGGCCAATCGGGAGCGAGGACGCCGCGGAGATCGACCACGGCACGTTTCTCCGGATCGAACCCCACGCGCAGTTCGTCGCCGGTCGATCGCAGGATCATCGTCACGAGATCACCGCTCTCGCGATGCTGCTCCACCGCCGCTCCCAGAGGCAGGTCGGTGAGGATGTCGCCATTGTAGACGATGAATGGATCCTTTTCCGGGAGCCAGTCGCGGAGATTGTCGAGACCGCCCGCCGTATCGAGGAGGATGGGCTCGTGGCGGAAGGTGATGGGGCGATCCCGATAGACATGACCGGGAAACGCCGCGTCGTAAGCTGCCGGACAATGATGGGTGTTCACCGCGAGGGCCTCGATCGCGAGATCATGGATGAGATGATCGAAGGCGTAGGTGATGAGCGGGCGATTCCCGACCGGAACGAGCGGCTTGGGCAGGGTCTCCGTGAGCGGCCGTAACCGCGTCCCGAGTCCCGCCCCGAGGATGAATGCTTTCCGGATTCCTGACATGCGGGGGAGAATCGACGGAAAATCCGAAGAAGCAAGGCAGGGCGTTGCGAGGCGCAGTATCGTTACTCCACCTGCCGGAGCTGGAGGGTATCGATCACCTTGTCGTCGGCGAGAGCGTTGGTGATGACGACGAGCCAGTCGCCGGGCGCGGCCCATTCACGGCGCTTCAGGTAATCGAGGGCGTCGTGGATGGTCCGCTCGGGATCCTCGGAGAAGGGCATCAGGAAAGGCTCGACCCCCCAGGGAAGGAGCAGTTGCCGGAAGATGTGGTCGACGTCGGTGAAGGCATAGATCGGAATCCCCTGGGGACGCAGTGCTCCAAGCACATAGGGAAGGAAACCACTCCGGGTGAAGACGACAATGCCCGAGCTGCCCGCGCCATTCCGCTCCAGCTCACCGGCCAGAACGGCGGCGGAGCGGAGCATCATCGCCTTCGGTTCGCGCAACACGATGTGTTCGTTGAGGCCCTTCGTGACGCTCGGCTCGATGCTCTGGATGATGTTTTTCAGGACCTGCACCGTTTCCATCGGGTAGGCACCCACCGTCGTCTCGCCCGAGAGCATGATGGCGTCGGCTCGCTCCCGGACCGCATTTGAGACATCGGAAATCTCCGCCCGCGTCGGCATCGGCGAGGAGATCATTGACTCGAGCAAATGGGTCGCGATGATGACGGGTTTCCCATCGGCTTGGCAGGCCTGCACCAGTTCAGTCTGCACGAGCGGCAGCTTGTGATAATCGATCTCGATGCCGAGATCACCACGCGCCACCATGATGGCATCCGAGGCTCGCACGATCGCCGCCATGTTGCGGACCCCGGCCTGATCCTCGATCTTGGAAATGATCCGTGCCTTCGAACCCAGTTCGTCGAGGAGCCGGCGGAGGGTGTGGACATCCTCGGCCTGACGCACAAAGGACAAAGCGACGAAATCGATCCCGCTCTCGACACCCGCACGGAGATCCGCCTCGTCCTTCTCGGTCAGCGCGGGCAGATTCACCTGCACGCCGGGGAGGTTGATGTGTCGTTTCGACCCGAGCTCTCCCGGGGTCAGGACCTCGAGCCGCACCCTCGAATCATCTTTCTCGAAGACCCGCATCCGGATGAGACCGCTGTCGACCAGGACGACATTGCCCACCTGCAGATCCCCCGGCAAGCCCGGATAGTTCACGGTCACCGAAGGAAGATCTCCCGTCGGATCGACGCCCTCGATGTGGAACTCGATGCGATCGCCCACCGCGAGGCTGATGGGCCGCTCGACCTTGCCCGTGCGGATCTCGGGGCCTTTCACGTCCATCATCACCGCGACGTGGCGCCCCACCTCGGCGGAGACCTCCCGAATGAACCACATCGCATCCTTCACCCACTGGTGGGTCGCATGCGCCATGTTCAGGCGCAAGATGTCGACGCCCCCACGGATGAGCTGGGCGAGCATTTCCTTCGACTCCGTGGCCGGGCCGAGGGTGGCGATGATTTTGGTGTGACGGTAGTAATCGGACATGGCTGGGTGTTTCTCGCTCAACGAGCGACGAGGAGCACTAAAGCAGGAAAAGGGCCAGTTCCAAGTGCCGGGAGCGTCACGCCGCCCGCATCTCCCGGAGACTCCCCCACCCCGTTCTCCCTCCTCCCGAATCCGCAAACGATCCATCGAACTATCGAAATGCCATCATTTCATCTATCGAAAGGAGAATTCCTCCATCTTTTGTTTGACACCTTCCCATACCCGATTAATCTCGATGCATTCCATGAGCATTTCGACCATCCAAACCCGTGCGCTTCGCGCGACAGCCCTTTGCGGGGTCTGCCGTCCGGGTATGGATCATGCCATGAAACCGAGCCCCGCCACGGCCTCCGCCCACGCCAACCGCCGTCATTTTGGCGAAGTTTATCAAGGGGGGACGAGGTTCACGTAAAAACCCGCATACGACGTTTTACGCGAACCCCGTTCTCCGATAGGAAGCGGGGTTTTTTGTTTCCCTAAACCGCTGAAATCCAACCTACTGAAGGGCCTGAGGGCCAAAGCCACCGAATCCATTTTCACCGAAAATCACCCTGCAAGCAAAGAGACCCTTCCCCGGCGGCCACCGGGGAAGGGTCCCGACGAGAGAGATCCCAGCCGGTCGCGAGACCGCGGAATGCCCGCTGACACATCGAGCCTATCCGCGAATCCCGGGACGGTCAAGCCGGACGAAGCGGACGACTGTTCGCCCCGTCCACCGGATCACCATGCATGGTTCCCTCGCGGGAACTATCGATAGTTCTTTCGTCACGCCTGCGAAATGAATTCCATACATCTTTTCTATAGCAATCGCGAAGGCTTCCCCTGGGAGGTGTGCCTGTGAAACACCGAAACGTCCGCTGTGAAACCCTGCGGCTGCCCGTGCGAAAGCCCGGCAAAGGTGTTCGTCCTTTTCAAAATCAGGATGCCGTTCCGGATCGCGGACTGTAGACCCGCCGTCGTTAAAGAGGTCCGGAAGCCGACGAGTGGAGCATTACCACCGGCACCCACCATTTCCCCTTTTCTCTCCCGAAGCATTGAAGCGATGCAGCGGTCTTTTAAACCGCAGAGGCAGGAGCGTTACCTGCCGGGGGGACTCTTTTCCGCTCAAGGTAGAAGCGGCGTCCCGCCGTTTTTCACCGACCAGCATGCGGCTGGACGCCGCATCTACTTTTCCAGACATTGGCCGTGGTGTAACAGTCAGCACTTCACGTTGTGGACGTGACGGAGCGGGTGCAACTCCCGTCGGCCAGTCTCACCCCTTTTTGAGAAGCGCTCCGGCGGTGCCCTCGCCTGCAACGCCACCCCATCGCGGATTTTCCCCGCGGTGAGGCGTCGGGTGCTCGTCGACGCCCTTTCCTTCCCGGTCCACGGGAGGAGAGGCCGCGGAAGACAAAGCGATCCGCCCCTCCGGAGCCCCGAACCACGCCGGCGCGTGTTTCACGAGACCGGATCCCACCGTGCTCTGAACGTTTCGACCGGAACCGACACAGAAACCTCAACCCCGGGCCGGACCGGCCTCCATTCCTGGTCCGGCCCGGTCTCCCTCCGGACCATGGGGCGAACTTGTCACCCATCTTTTGCCTTTCCCTTTTCCTCATTCCCCCTTTTACTCCAATCGCCATGAACTCCGTCCTCGACAAACACGTCGTGCTCGTGCTGAACCGGAACTGGCAGGCCATCAACGTGCGGACTCCGGCTGACGCGTTCTGCCAGATGGCCACCGACGTCGTCACCGCGCTCGACATCCGGGAAGATGAATCCATGATACCCACCCGCTGGGAGGATTGGAGAAAGCTCCCGGTGCGTGAGAACGACTTCAGCGTGGGCACCGCCCACGGCCAGATCCGGGTGCCCACGGTGGTGGTGCTCTCGCGGTTTTCGAAAGTGCCGATGAAGCGTCCGAAGTTCAACGCCCGGAATCTGTGGGAGCGCGACGGCGGTCGCTGCCAATACACCGGCCGCCCCCTGCGGCCGGGCGAAGGCAACATCGATCACATCGTGCCGCGTTCCCGCGGCGGTGAAACGACCTGGGAAAACTGCGTCCTAGCCGCGCGCGAAGTGAACTCGCGCAAGGCCAACCGCACGCCCGAAGAGGCGGGCCTGACCTTGCTGCGCCGCCCGGAAACGCCCCGGGAACTGCCCGTGACCCTGCTCCTGCGGAACGTCCACGGCATTGCCGACTGGGAGCCCTTCCTGAAGTCGTGAGGGCGGACCTGACAGGGTTGGATGAGCGATCCGACCCTGTCGGGTGCATATGCGCTGGACTCCATTGCCGGCCTCATCCACTCTGATGAAACGCCGCGCGTCTGTCCGCACCTCTTACACTGCCGGACAGGTGCTTGGTTTTCCTCCCCATGACCACGCTCGTCATCCCCGATATCCATCATCACTGGGCCGAGGCGGAGGTGCAGATTGCGAAGTATCCGGCCGACCGGGTCGTGTTCCTGGGCGACTATTTTGACAACTTCCATGACACCCCGAAGATCGCGGCGGGAACGGCGGAATGGTTGAAGGATTCCCTCACCAAACCAGAACGCCTCCACCTCTGGGGCAACCACGATCTCTGGTATCGCTTTCCCATGAACCCGCAGATCTGCTGGTTCGGGGCGGGGTTCACGCCGGAAAAATCGAAGGTGATCTCGGGCATTCTCTCGACGGAGGACAGGGCGCACCTGCGGCTCGTGGCCTTCATCGACGATATCGCGCTGAGCCACGCCGGGATCGGCGCGGAGGTCTTCGCCCCACCGGTAGGCGAGTTGACGCGGGAACGGGTCGAGCGCCTCTGCGCCGACGCCTGGCTGGATGCGGAAGCGGGGATCCCCCATCCGGTCTTCGACCTCGCCGGAATCGTCTGGCTGCGCTGGTGGCATCTGCGGCCGCTCGCCGCCTTCTCGCAATTCGTCGGCCACACGCCGGATCGCGAGCTGCGTATCGAGGCGGCGGAGGGAAGTGCGAATGTGTGTCTCGATACCTTCGGTCGATACCTCGGCTGGATCGAGGATGGCATGATGTCGGTGATCGACGACCACTGCGGGGATCGGATCTGGACGGCGGATCGAGGGGGAGAATAGCGCGATCTTGTCCTTTTTTGGTTTTTTCTTGTCAATCCTGACCAAATCCCCTAAAGAAGCCGCCGCATGACCAAATCCACCCTATTCACCGCATTTGCCGCCCTCGCCGCCGCCGCGACCCTCGCCGTGGCTGACGAGAATCACGAAACCATCGAAAAAGTGATGAAAGAAGGTCTCAAGGGCGACACCAGCCCGATGGCCAAAGTCCTCGATGGCAGCGCCTCGGCCGAGGAGACGAAAGCCCTCGCCGAACTCGTGAAAACCATGAACGGAACGAAGGCTCCCAAAGGCGAGCAGTCGGCCTACGAAACGAAGGTGACCGAACTCATCGCCGCGATGGATGCCGTGGCCGGTGGCGACAAGGGCGAGGCCGCGATCGGCCGTCTCGAAAAAGCGCAGAACTGCAAGGCCTGCCACTCCGAGCACAAGCCCAAGTAATCGACGGATTCCGATCGGCTTTCCGATTTCCCGAAAGCCCCCGCCGGTCTTTTCCGGCCGGGGCTTTTTTGTTGATTCCACCAAGGCAAGGCGCCTCAAGAATTCCAGATTTACAAGAAACAAAACCGTTGCCCACCACCCTTGCCGTGGCCACGGAATCCCGCTAGAATGCGGGTCCTCACTCCATGCCGCGCCGTTCCCACCAGATCAAGGGATTCACCCTTCTCGAGTTGCTCATGTCGATGGCGCTTTTCACCGTCGCGGCGGTGAGCCTGGCCGAGGCGTTGAATCTGATCAGCCTGACCGTGAGCGAGTCGATCGACGATGCGGAAGTGCGCGAACAATTGCGCGCGACGATGCTGGAGGTGAGCAAAGACAGCTCGATCACCGCCGAGACGCGCGAGACCAATCCCGACAAACGGGGGCTCTATTTCCGGATCGAGATCGAGCGGCTGGATCTGAAAAACGAGGAAGGGCAGACGCTGGACAATCTATTCGAGGTGAAAGTGACGGCGATGCGCCAGCAATCGCGCGGCCGGGACGAGGAACTGGACTCGGCGGTGACGGTGGCCAATCCCAATCTCCTCTAGGCAAAGGCCCATGAAACCAGCGCAACGCCACGACCACGCCTTCACCCTGCTCGAGATGATGCTCTCGGTAGCGGTCTTCGTGATCCTGGTGACGTCGGCTTTCTCCCTCGTCGGCGCGACCACGGAGCTGATGACGGAGGTCTCCGAGACGCAGAACCAGGCCGCCGAACGAATGCGCTTCGCCGAGACCTGCCGGGTCGCCTTCGAAAGCATGAGCGGCAACTCCGCGCTCGAGTTCTACTACTTCGATCGAGGCGGCGGTCGCTTCGACACCTACATGACCTTGGTGAACGCGCCCGAGGCCTTCGATTTCGGAGCGAACTCCCGCGACGAAATCCGCAGGGTCGTGCTGGCGGCGGAGATCCAATCGACGGGCTTCATCCGGGCCGGCGTTTATTACATGAATGACCTGGATTTCGAGTCGGCCCAGAAAAACGACTTCCTCCGGAACGAAGCCCCTTATGTGGAGCTGATCCCCCAGATGCGGCAGCTCTCGTGGCGATTTTACGATCCCCTCACCCGGGAATGGAAGCAGTCGCTCGATGGAAATCTCCGCAGCAATCTGGTGGAGCTGACCTTCCAGATCGACGGGAACTCCCCCCCGATGCGGAGCGTTTACTGGCACCTCAACGGCGCGCAATGAGAGGTCCCGAAACATCATCGTCCGTGGGGCGAACGGTTGGTCGGGGCCAGCGCCGCGGCTCCGCCCTCATCGCGATCCTTTGGATCGTCTCGATCCTGAGCATCGCGGTGTTTTCGGCGACGCAGTTCCTCTTCATCGAACTCGAGTCGGATTCGAACGCCTCGGCCCTCTTCCAGGCGGAGCTCCTCGCCGACCGCGGGATCTCGATCGCCGCCCACACCCAGGTGAAAAAGGGCGACCGCCTCCTCTCCCAGTCTTTCCGCGGGGGCGACTCGTATTCCGCCCGGATCAGCAGCGAAGGCGATCGTCTGAATCTGAACGCCCTGCTCGAAAACGCGGAGTTCGACCGCATCGTCCTCGAAGAGCTCTTTTACCAATGGGGCCTGCGGCGCGACGAAGCCGTGGATGTGGTCGACAACCTCATCGATTGGGTCGATGCCGACGATCAGGTGACGAATGTCGGAGCGGAGCGCAGCTACTATTACAATCTCGACCGGCTCAACCACCCCTTCAACCGGCCTTTCGACTCGCTGAACGAGGTGCTGCTGGTGAAGGATTTCGAGCTGGTGGTGGCGGCGAACCCGGGCTGGCGTCAGGCTTTCACCCTGCTCAGCGGCGGACCTCTGGATCTGAACGAGGCACCGGCGGAATTGATCTCGGTGGCGTGCCAGTGCCCGTTGGACCGGGCGCAACAACTCGTCTCGATCCGCGACGGGCTGGATCAGACTCCCGGCACCCTCGACGACCTCCGTTTCGAGGAGGTGGAGTCGGCCCTCGATCTCCTCGGGATTCCCCCCGGATTCGCCGAGGAGATCGCCGCCCGGGTCTCGACGGAGGACCCGGCCAAGCGAATCATCTCGGTCGGGCGATCGGGGTCAATATCGGTTGAAAGGTCGGTCACCGTTCAATACACTGGCGACCGGGGCACGATCATTCATTGGGCGACCCGGCGGATGGAATAAATGACACGCACCCTTCCAGAATGGGCTTACCTCGTCGATGAGTCGGGGCGCTACTGGTACCACCTCGGCAACGGCACCCGCCAGGCCGTCGAGGGGGACAAGGGCGCGCGCCCGCCGGGGAAAACGCTTTTTGCGATCGCGACGAACGACCTTGTCTCCATCCCGCAGTGGGTCAGCAGCAAGGATCCCGACATCATCAAGGAAGTGGTGGACGCGGAGATCACCCGGCTCGGCTTCCAGCGCAACGGCGGACCGGGCAAGGTCTCGGACTGGAAACCGGTGGAGTTGAACGGCACCCGTACGCTCGTCCAATCGATCACCACGCCATGGGCGCTCGATGAACTGGCCAAGTCGCCGGCACCCAACGAGTTTGTCGACTTTTTTCCGCAGTATGCTCTTTATCCCCCCCCGGAAAGCGCGGCCGTGCTCTGGCGCGAGGGCGGCACCTGGGTGGCCGGATATTCGCGGGGAAAACGATGGATCCACGTGCAGACACTGGGGGGTGAGGAAATGCGCCCGCTCCTCGCCGGAGAGATCAATCTGACGCTGATTGAACTCAGTGCCAAAGGCCTCCTCGACGGAGCGTCGCGCGTCGTCGTGTGGGGACCCTACGATCTGGAATTGCATCAGGCCCTGCAGGAAGAGACGGGGCTGGCCGTGGCCTTCGAGAACCGCCCCGCCCCGGCCCCGGCCGCCGCCCCGGCCTGGGATTTCGAGCCGCACGAGGTCTCCCGCGCCCGCATCGCCCGCACCCGCCGTCGCCGCGGGTTGATCGCCGGCTTTTTCGCATTGCTCGCGATGACCCTGCTCGCGGCGGCCGCGACCTTCCATCTCTGGCACCTCGGCCAATCGAACGAACAACTACGCGCCCGTATCCTGGAGAGTCGCGAGGACGCCGATACGATCAGCACGGCGATGGACCGCTGGCAGACCCTCGGTCCGGCGATCGATCCGCGCCGCTCTCCGATCGAGCTTTTCCACCAGATCTCGACGCTGTTGCCCGAGACCGGTCTGCGTCTCACCTCTTTCGAGGTGCGCGACGACAAGGTGATCGAGGTGCGTGCCGAGGGCGCGACGATGGCCAACGCGATCCAGATCAAGGCCGCGTTCGAGAAGGCGGAGGCGCTCGCCGACTACGCGTGGGAGATCCCCCCGCCGCGGGCCAAGGACGATCTCACCGAAATCTTCGCCACGGGGACCTACCGATTCTGATCGCATGAAGGCCAGCGAAAAACGACTCCTCTTCGCGCTCCTCGCGATGCTCTTCCTCGGAGCGGTCGTGATCGGATCGGACTTCTATTTTGACAAACGCGACACCCTGATCGCCGAACGCTCCACCCTCGATACGGAATGGGTCGAGATCGAGGCCCTCTTCGAGGAGAAGGAGATCTGGGAGATGCGGGCGGAATGGCTCGAACAGCACCAGCCGAAATTCACCTCCAGCGAACAGATCGAGCAGGAGGTCTATAAAATGGCGCTCGCCGAGGAAGTTGCGGGCGTGACCACGAGCAAACAGACCCTCCTCCCGACCACGACGACGCCCGATTATGTCCAGGCCGGCGTTTCACTCAGCGCCTCGGGCGATCTCGCCTCGGTCTTCCGCTGGATCCATTCGCTGAACCGCCCCGAGGATTTCCGCGTGATCCGGAACATCAAGGTCCAGCCCGACAAGGAGAAACCCGAGAACATCGTCGCCAACTTCGAACTCCTGCGTTGGTACGCCCCCCCGGAAGCATGAAGGTCGTCTCCGCCACCCTCCTGATTCCCGTGATCCTGGCCGGATTCCTCCGTGCCGAAGATGCGGTGTTGCCCACCGGCTATCCGGTGACACGCTACACCGACATCTGGGAGAACTCCCCCTTCAACCGCGAAGTGGTGAAGGCGGCGGCGAAGACGATGGAAAGCAGCTTCGCGGGATCGCTGGTTCTGGAAGGTCTCGTCACCGACGACACCCTCGGTCCGATCGCGTATGTCCGCGATGTCCGCGAGGACAAACCGATCGTCATCACGAAGGAAAAGACCGAAGCCCATCCCTTCACGATCGTTTCCGCCAACCAGGTCGCCAATCCGGAGGAAACCAAGGTGACGGTGACGGATGGAAGCGAAACCGGCGAGATCGGCTACGTCGTCGCGAAACTCACCCAGGCGATCGCGGCACCGGCTCCCGCGGCTCCGACCCAACCGCAAAACCGGCAGGGACAGGGCGGGCAACCTCCCGGTCGCGACGGCAAAGGCCTACCCCTGCCAGGCGGTGCCGGCGGAGGTGGGGCGGCTGGAGCGTCGCCTGCCCTGAGCCGCAATCCTCCCGGATCCACACCCGTTCCGAAGCCCGAAGACGCCGGCAAACCCACGAGCGTGGCTCCCGCCCTCGACAACATGGATGCCGAACCACGCCGCCGCCGCGTCCCCTTGCCCGGAGGCTGAACTTTTTTTCCTGACGAAACACCAACATGAACAAGTTTCCCCCCTTCCCTGCCTTCGCGTGGCTCGCCGCCACCTTCTTGCTGGCGGCCATCCGGATCGGATCCGCGCAGGATAATCCGGCCCCGAACGCTCCCGCTCAAGCACCCGCGGCGACCAACGCCGATACTCCCCAACCTCCCGCTCCCGGCATCACCGCTCCGGGCAGCGAACCGATGACGGACGTCCAGTTCCCCAACACGCCCATCCCGGTGATCCTGCTCGAGTATGAGCGCCTCACCGGCAAACGCGTCATCCGCGACACGACGGTGCAGGACAAGAATCTCATCATCCAGACCTCCGGCAAAATGACCTACGCCGAGGCCGCCGAGTTCATTGAGAAGAGCTTTCTTCTGAACGGCTACGCCCTTCTCCCGACGGACAAGCCGGATCAGATGAAAATCATCGCCTACAACACGGATAAAAAGCCGAGCAGCCAGGGTCTGCCCATTTACACAACGCCTTTCCAGCTCCCCGATACCGAGCAGGTCGTGACCTACATCATGCCTCTCTCCTACCTCGCCCCCGAGGAGGCGGCTGAACTCTTTTCCAATGTGATCGTGCTGAACGCCTACGGCAAGATCACCCCGCTGAAGTCTTCCGCAGCCGTCGTCATCACGGAAAGCTCGACGAACATCAAGCGACTCATCGAACTGCGCGATCATCTCGATGTGAGCCAGGTGCAGACGATCGACCAGACCTTCCAGCTTCAGCGTGCCGATGCCGAGGATGTTGTGGAGGCTCTCATCGATGTGCTGGGCCTCGATCAGGAGAGCGCCAAGAGCGGCGGCAACCCGCAGGGTGGTGCTCCCCAGGCTCCGAACCAACCGGGCCAGCCCTCCCCGGCGAACCTCGCTGTGAACGATGCCTCGGATTCCAGCCTGCCTTCGCAGGGACGGAGCAGTTCCGCCTTCGCCAAGCCAAATGCGCCGAAGCCCCGCGTCCGTGCGATCGAGCGCGCCAACCGCGTCCTCGTCATCGCCACTCCGCAGGACATGCAATACATCGAGAGCATCATCAACCACCTCGATGCCCCGGTGGAAACGGAGACCTACATGCGCCGGCAGCTCCACTACATCGCCGTGTCCGACTTCCTCAAGATCGCCGGAAACGTGATTCTCCGCGGTGCCAAGGATGAAAACGGCGGCGAAATCGCAGGGGGCGACGAGCAGAATCAAAACGGGCTCGACAATTCCGGCAATACCAACAACACGAACAACACCGGCGATCCCTCCGCCCTCGGCAGCAACTCGGGGCGCAGCGGAGGAGCGACCGGCGATCTCGGCAACGCGGGCTCCGACCAGGCGGCGGCACCGCAATCCGTCGTGATCGGCAAGACGCTTCTCATCGCAGACAACATCCAGAACATGCTGATCGCCTCGGGGCCGCCCGAGAGTCTTCAGCAGATCGACGAGTTGCTCGACTCGATGGACGTCCGTCCCGTGCAGATCCAGATCTCGGCGATCATTTCACAGCTCACCCTGGGCGATGATTTCGAATTCGCCGCCAACCTCCTCCGCACCCTCGAACAGCCCGCCAACGGCGAGCGTTTCCTGAACGGCAGCCGCTTCAATGGAGCCGGCACGATCACCTCGAATCCCGATGCGAAGTTTTTCAACATCACCAACCTGACCACGCCTGCGAGCCTCGCGACGGCGAATTCGGGCCTCGCTTTCTACGGTCAGATCAACCGCTACCTCGACGCGCACCTCTCCATGCTGGAGACGACGAACCGCTTCAAGGTGCTCTCGCGCCCGACGATCTACACGGTCAACAACCGCCAGGCCGTCATCGAGACCGGACAACGTGTTGCGGTGCCCCGCAGCACCCTCTCGTCGCTCGACACCGGGGGGATCAACAACAACAACCAGACCGTGACGGCGAGCATCGACTACGAAAACGTCGTGCTGCGCATCGCGGTGATCCCGCTCATCAACGCGAACGGAGAGATCACCCTGCAGATCCAGCAAAAGAACGACGACATCGTCGGCAGCACCATCATCGGGGGCGATGAGATTCCCACGATCGGCACCCAGAGCCTCGGCACCACCGTGATGGTCCCGGACGGCGGCACCGTCCTTCTTGGAGGCCTCATCAGCGAGGATGACAGCAAGGCGCAGGCCGGGATGCCGCTCTTCGCGAACCTGCCTCTCGTCGGCCGTGTCTTCGGATCGACCACCGATGCGATCAACCGCGAAGAGCTCCTCATCTTCATCCAGCCGAAAGTGATCCGCAGCGAGAGCGAACAGATCCTCGTCGACAACGACCTGAAGGACCGCACCCGCATCGCCGCGCCTGCGGAGGAGTTCGCGACCAATGCCGACAACAACCTCGACGTCTTTGAATCGCAGGATTTCAACTCGGCCGAGAAACGCGTCTTTTTCTTCCGGGATCTCTTCAAGAAGAAACCCGCGGTGCGCGCCGTGCCGGTGGAGTGAAACGGTCCGCCGTCTTGCAATCGCACGCGCGCGCTCACTCGCCGCGGCTGTCGCGCAACTCGATCGCACCGATCGCCGCCATGATGCGGTTGGCGATGGCCTGGTAACGATCCTTGCTGGAGAGCGAGGGATCGTTCACCAGATCATCGAGCACGATCCGCTCGCCCACGGCGAGGGTCACGGGATGGCGTTTGAGTTTGCCGCTGCCGCGCGGCAGGGCTTTTTCGGGACCGAACAAACGCACCGGCAGCACGGGCACACCCGCCTTGCAGACGATCATGCCGACGCCGGGCTCGCCTTCGGTCTTGATCTTGCCGTCGAGGGTGCGCTCGCCTTCGGGAAAAATCAGCACTTTTTGCCCGTCCTTGAGCAACTGGATGACAAGCTTCAGGGAGGAGAGCTCGGGCTTCTCCTGGTTTACCGGGATGGCGTTGACGCGGGTGTAGATGAAGTTCGCCACGGGATGGTCGAAGAGCGTCTTCCTCGCGAAGTAATAGATCGGCTCGCGGAAGGCGCCGCCGATGAAAGGCGGGTCGAGGAAACTGACGTGATTCGAGACGATGAGGAGTCCATCGGGGAGGTTCTCGAGGCGCTCGCCGTCCTGCACCCGGAAGGAGCAGACCACCTTGGAAACGAGCTTGGAAAGGGAATGGCCGAGCCAATACCAGAAATTCATGACGCGGAATCGTCGGATCGAGCCGTCGAGGAGCTCAGTTGCCCCCGGTCGTGCCGTCGGTCAGGGGAATGAGAATCGAAGACGAAGTCTCCGTTTGCTGCTTCTCCGTCTCGGAGAGCCGCACCGGCACGCGCAGGAGGTTCGCGGCCCGGGACAATTGATGGTTCACCATCCCGCACGCGCTGAAAAACAGCGAGGTCGCGAGGAGAAGCACGGCAAGGAAAAGACGGCGCATCATGTGCGTTTCATCGCGGAGAAAGCCCGCCTTGTCAACGTTTTCGCAACACCTCGACGATGCCCCGGTAGGCGTCGGCGATGCCGAACTCTTTCGGATCCTGCCGGTGCCGGGCGAGGAGACGATCGATCTTTTCGCGCTGGGGGCCATCGGCTCCCGAGGCGCGGGACTGCGCCCAGATCTCGACGCATTGGGCGAGCAATCCCGCGGAAGGCACGCTGCGCCGCAAGAGACGGATGAGCCCGGCCCCGGTCCCCTCGCCCATCACCGCCCCGGATCCGCCGACAAGGCCTCTCTCGCGCTCTTCACTGCCGGGCACCAACGGCACCGCGCTGCGCCACACCCAGAGTGCGAAAAAGGCGAGCAGGCCGAGGATCACTCCATGTCCGCGGTAGCGCCGGATCAGTTTCATCGCTCCGCCGGTCTCGGTCGTGCCGTGGATGGTTTCGTCGAAGATCACCTTGCCCTTCCCTCCGATCAGCCAGAGGAGGAATTCAGGCTCGGCCCCATGGTGGAGGCTCTCGTTGCTCACGAAATAGGTGTCTGAGGCGAGTACGATGGTGCCTTTGCCAAAGGGGCGTTCGATCACCACCGGCTGGTCATCCACCCACACGACCGGTTTCCAGGCTTCGTCCGTGGCCTTGAAGCGGTACTGCGAACGCCACATCGGCAACTCGGCCGGCACTTTCACCCCGCCGACCGATTCACCCGCCCGCGTCTCCCAGCCCTCCACCGGACGCTCGAAAACATCCGCGGATGGCACCTCGAATCCCAGCTTCTTCGGAAGCGTGGGGCCGAGGATGCCCTCCATCTGCTTTTCGAACTCCTCCAGCTCATCGGACTCTTCCTGCTCCTTCGTCTTCTTCGAGTCCTTCTCCTTCGAGCCTTCGCTCTTCGCCTCCGGGGCTTCCTTACCGTCCTTGACCGCCGGCGTCCCCTTCTCCCGGTTCTCTTCCCGGGAAGGCTCGACCACCGGACCGCCTTTTGCGACCGGAGTCGGCTCGCCGCGCCGATTCGCCTGCTCTTCGCGGAAGCGTCGGCGACGCTCGATCCAATCGTCCTCGAACTCACTCAGGGAGGGCTGGTATTTTTCCGGAACGAGCTCGGGATTCATCGTCAGGACCAGTCTCGCGCCTTCCTCCACCGCCTTCATCACCGGCGAGTTTTCCGGGGCACGGATGTCCTCGAATCCATCCCGCGGATAACCGAGCAAGAGAATCGCCGTGTCGGCATCGAGCCCCGTGACCGAATTCAAATGGATGAGGTTGCGCGAGACCGTCACCGTCTCCATCCCCTCGAGCGATTCGTAGAACGCGCTTGTGCCGAGCGGGTCATTGCGGAAGCTCGCGTAGTAGGGATAAATCCCGCCTTCGGCAAAACGCTTTTCGAGCACGCCGAAAAATCCGGCCACGAGCAACACGCCGAGCAGGAGCAGCCCCATCTTTGTCACTGTCGCGCGTGTCCACATCGGTTTGGTTCAGGCTCCCACCGGAGCGGCAGCAGGTCGGACGGAGGCCTTCGCCGACTCCGCGGCGATGAGTCCGTGATTCTTCAGGTAAAAATCGAGCGAGCCCTCGGCGAGCCGATGCATCCCATACCAGGATCGCTCGAAGAGTGCGGTGTTTTCATCGAAGGCCCGGCGCAAATCGCCGAGGGTCCGCGCCCGCAGCGCCAGTTCACCGCGGTAATCGCGGTTCGACTTGAATCTCGCGATCTTCAGCAAGCCCTTTTCCCCGAGGTGGGCGAGGGTCGCCAAAAAGAGCGCGCGCACCGCGAGACGCTCCTCGCCCCGCTCGATTTGTTCGCGTGCGAGCCGCAGCCACTCCTCCTCATGCAACTGGGTCGCGACGATATCCTCGCTCGTCAGATCGATCGCGGTGGAGCGCTCCTCCTCATCGATCACCTCTTTTTCCTGCCCCCGATATCGGAGATAGACCGAGATCGCGAGCCAGACGAGCAGACCAAGAATGACCACGACGAGCACGATCGAAACGGTGGAACTGAGACCCTGGAATTGTTTTGCGTCGCCACCTCCGCCGGATGAGGTCCCGCGCTCGCGCTCCAAAAGTTCCTTCAAGGCCTCTTCGATCCAGTCCTGTATCTCCTTGAAGAAGCGCTTCACACTGGCGGCGATCTCGTTGAGCCGCTGTCCGAGCCACGAGTCCGTGCCGGCCTCTTCACTCTCGAGCGCGCGGCGCGAGAGCTGCCATTGATACTTCTTTTGCTCGAGGGTTTCCGCGATCTCCCTTTCAAAACGAAGGGCCTCGGCCGACGGCTCCACCCGTTTCTCACGCTCCTGCGCCCCGGACGGCGTCGCGAACCCTATCAGACCGAGCAACACCAGCGCGGCTGCGGCCCGGGATTTGCCGGAGAGACGCTCCTCCACGGCCCGCCCCTGCCTCACCTGGGCGAGGCGTCCGAGGAGATCGGCGCCCGTCGAGCGGGAGCGGGTGTAGAAACAGCGGAGCACATAGGCCGCATTCAGGAGGGGGCAGATCGCGAGCTGTGTCAGCAGCACCACGCCGATGAGGAAGGTCGTGTTCGAGGTCGCCGCCGCGGGACTGAGAGTGAAAACCGTCTCCACCCCGAAAAACATCTTCAGCATCGAGGGAACGAAAAGGCAGGTGCCGACCAGATTCGCCAGGGTGAAGAGGGTGACGAAAAAGAAGACGATGAGGACGCCGTGATTCTGCGCCCATTGATCATGGGAATAGCGGATCGAGTGAGAGACGAGGTCGCGGAAAGGACGCGGTGAGGGCGGTGTCGTCAACGCGAGCGCCGCGAAATTCTGCTGGGTCGCGAGAATCCATCCGAGCGGGATCGCAAAAAAGATCCCGATGAGCAGCAGGGGGAACTGCACCGCCTGACAGAGGAACAAGGCGGCGTGGGCGCGGAACCGCTCGCCCCGGGTCATCACCGGAATGCCGCCGGGATCGAGCATGCCCCAGAGACTGGCACAATAACGGGCCTGGCAGATCCTCATCCAGAAATAGAGCAATGTCAGGATGAGGGCGGCAAACGCCGCGTCGCGCCCCGCGAGACTGCTCCGCCCCATGTCCGCCACGAAATAGAGCAGGCCGACCGCCCACGGCACCGCACCGAGATAATATCGCCAGAAGACGGACACATCGGCGGTGCGCACGAGGTGGAACGCCTCCTCGAGGATCTGCATCGCTGCGATCTCCCGCTTCCGCTTTTTCACTCTCCGGTTCACCTTGGTCATATCGCGGCGTCACTCCCAGATCGTGCCATCGTGAAACGCGTCCGGGATATCCCCGAGAAACCGCGCGAAAAGGTAAAAGAGCCCCCAGGCGATCGCGAGCGCCAGACCATACTGGATCCACGCCGCCGGATGGAAGGAGAACCGGCGTTTCGCGGGACGCGCCGCCTCGACGCTGGCGGCGAGACAGGCGACGCAGACGAGTTTCCCATGGTGCTCGGTGACGCACTCCCCGCAGAAAAAACGCCTGCAGGAGGGGCACCGCGCCATTGCGGGGCGGTCCGCGTGGATGGCACACTGGGATCTGGCGAGCGGCTGACTCATTCCACTTCCTCAGCCGGGGTGGCGACGATCGCGGGCGACGCGCTCAAGCTCGCGGCCAGCCGGATCTTGCCCCGCCACTTCACGGCAAGGACGAGACCGGTGACCGCCGATACCAACATGGCACCCAGCAGGCCGACAAAGGTCGCATAGAGCCAAAAGCCCCCCTCCGCGGTGAGCGCGGTGTAAGCCTCGAGCGGACCCGTGAAACCCACGGTGTAGGCCGGCTCGCGGGTCGCCACGACGAGGTAATAGACCGTGCCGATGCCGACGACGAGGAAATGCAGACCGAGGAGCAGCCAGAGCACGGTGCGCAGCGACTCCGGAGTCGGCTTTCTCACCACCGAAACGAGCGAGAGCAGGAGCAGGAGGCTGCCGACGAGGATCAGGAAGAGGACAAAAGCCGTGAGACCGAGACTCTCGAGATGCAGAGCCGCCAATCCGGCGAGCGCGAAAATGACGAACGACCCGAAGGCGATCGGCACGGTCGCGGGCACTTGGAAAAATCCCATGCCGCGGGCCGCGTCATCAATGGTCGTCGTCCCTTCCCTGGCCCCCTCCGCGCTCACGCGGACTCCCGCCTGGCTCGTCCGGATCCGGGCATCGATCCGCCCCAGGGTTTCGAGGGTGCGATGATAGCGGTTCAGCGGGATGATGCGCTCCCGGGAAAGACGTGTCTGGATATCGCAGACGCACGTCGGCCCGAGGATGAGATGCCGCACGAGCAGGGCGAGCGAGCCGAGACCGAACGCGAAGGCGAGCGAGAGACCGATCACCGCGGCCGACCCCATCCCATCCGCGGTCACGAGGATGAGGGTGATGACGAGACTCGCGAGGAGCAGTCCGAAGGTGAAGAGCAGAATCCGCCCCATGCGGGAAGTCTTCGCGACATTCACCGCCTGGATCTCGGAAAGGCGGAACCGCTTGTATTCCTCCGTAAAAGCGAGAAGGAATCCCGAGCCCTTCACATAGACGAGATGATCCTCACCCAGCCACAAACTGGAGAATCCGAAACGATCCCGGGCGAGAGGCTGGTACTTGTCGGAGAATGCTTTCACCATCGCCGACAGTGAACACCCGGATGGGCCTCGCGGTCAAGCTCCGGACGACGCCCGCGGCGGATTTGCGGAGCATTCCCCGCCCGATTCTCACGCCGGTTCGAGCGGATAGGCCGCCATCAGCGTCTTGAAGTCGCGGATCGAGCGCGACAGGCCGACAAAGACGCCCCGCGCGACGAGGTGGTGGCCCACATTTAGCTCGGCCAGATGCGGCACCCGCATCAACTTCACGAGGTTGCCGAGATTGATTCCGTGCCCCGCGTTCACCTGCAGACCTTCGCCGTGGGCGAGCCGGGCGGCCTCGACGAGGAGGCGGAATTCCTCATCCCCGCCATCGGGAGCGGCGTTGGCGAAGGACCCGGTGTGCAATTCCACCATGTCCGCCCCGATCTTCGCCGAAGCGAGGATCTGCGCCGGCTCGGGATCGACGAAAAGACTCACGAGGATGCCGGCATCCCGCAGCGTTTTCACGGTGCGCTCCAGCGAGGTGTCCGCATTGGCGACATTGAGTCCGCCCTCGGTCGTCACTTCGCGACGGTTTTCCGGCACGAGGCAGACGAAATCGGGCTTCGCCTCCAGCGCGATCGCGAGGATCTCGGGCGTGTTGCCCATTTCCAAATTCAGCTTGGTATGGATGCCCCGGCGGATCTCGAAAACATCGGCATCCTGGATATGGCGGCGATCGAGCCGCAGATGGATCGTGATGGAATCCGCGCCGGCCGCCTCGGCTTCATGGGCGGCGGCGAGCAGCGAGGGCTCCGCGTTGTGCGCGGTCGGGTCGGGGGAATAACGCGCCTGCCGCAGGGTCGCGACATGGTCGATGTTCACGCCGAGTTTCAGCGGGGAGACCGGGGGTTGGCTCATGCCCGGAATCTAACGCGCATTTCCCGGAGCGTGGCGGGAAAGTTGCAGGAAAAAGGGGCCGCAGGCAGGGAACGGATCTACGGCACGGCGGCGGCCAACCGGGTGCCGGATCAATGCGTCACCGTCACGGGCGTACCCACCCCGACTTTCGAAAAGATGAGCGGTTGCACCGAGGCCGGCACGCGGATGCAGCCGTGGCTCGCCGGGTAATCGGGCACGATGCCGACGTGCAACCCGATCCCGCCGTTGATGCGCATCCAATAGGGCATGTCGGCCCCGACGAAATGAGAGGCTCCCGAGGGACGACGGCCCACTTCGCTGCTGCCGCCCACGGCGTTGCCACCACGATCCACCCAGGTGCCGTAGAGGGTCGATTGCTTCTGTTCGAGCTTCTCACCGATCCGGAACGTTCCGGTGGGGGTGGCATGACCGGATTTCCCGGAGGAAATCTGCGTCTCGATCACCAGCACCTTGTGCGGACCGTCTTCGCGATAAACCCGGGCGCGCTGGTCGCTCAGGTCGACCTCGATCTTCGCGTTGCTCGGATCGAGCGCGGGGAGCAGGGCCTGGTTCACATAAATCTCATGCCCCTCGCTCTTGTATTGGCGGGAGGAGGTGCCGATCGACAGGAGGGAAAAGAATCCTCCGCCACTCGGCTTGCGCGTGGCCACCGCTTCGATCTCGCGCTCTCCATCGCGTGCCGCGCGATCGGCTTCGAGCTTCGCCCTGGCCGCAAGCTTGGCTTGTTTCTCGGCTTCCTTCTCCTTTTCACGAGCCAAAAGAGCTTCGGCTTTCGCTTTCTTCTCCGCCTCCTCGGCGGCCAATTCCGCAGCCTCGGCCGCCGCCTCTTCCTTGGCTTCCGCAGCCTCTTTGGCGAGTTTCTCAGCTTCCTTCTTCTTCGCAAGGGCCAGCTTGTCGGCCTTTTCCTTGGCTTCGGCCTTCTCCTCGGCCGCCTTGCGGTCGGCCTCTACCTTGGCTTTGGCCGCTTCCTCTTTGGCCTTGGCAGCAGCCAGCTTGGCTTTTGCCGCCGCTTCCTTCTTCTCCTCCGTCGTCGTCGCCTTCTTGTCTTTCACCACCGCGCCGGACGAGGAGCCCGGGCTCCAGAACGAGGCGGGTTCATCGACCGTGCAAGAAGTCTGCAGGGTACCGACAAAAATCAGGGCGAGGAAGGAGCGTGAGGAGAAAAAGGTTCGAATCGTCATATCTGCATCCGAGAATGAGTAAGCAGAGATGACGCCAGCTTCCCAGCGAGTCAATTTTTTTATGGCAACTAGACCTAATTTTTCCGTCACCGACACGTTTGCCGCCGAAATGGGGCAAGGAAGCATCAAAGGACGAGCTCCGGCTCAGAGAGAGTCCGGCGTTGCCGTCGGATCGCTCTCGCCGTTGCCGACCGTCTCGGAGAGACCACCCTCTTCCGGCAGGATGCGGTCGATGAGACGCTTGATGCCCTCGTCGGCGAATTCGCTCTGGGGATAAATCTGGCGGGCGCTGAGGAACCACGCGAGGCCGGAGCCAAACTGCTTCCGCGCTTCCTGGTTCTCGGCGTTTTTCAGCGCCTTCACGAACGGCGCGACATCGGTGGCGAGGTCGGAACGTTTCGCGCTCAGGGCGACGTCGTCGGGGAAACGCTGGAAGGTCTTTTCCACGATCTCCCACGCCGCGTGATTGTTGCCGGCCTTGGCGAGGGTGTCGGCCTGCTTCATCACCGTCTCGATCTCCTGGATGTTGCCGATGATCTGCTCAAGCGCCTTCTGGCGCTCGGGATCATCCACCGTCGCCGCGATGAAACGCGCGCGGTTCGTGAAGATCTGGCGGTAGCTCTGCGTGCCGAGGAGACGGTCGAATTCGATCTTCGCCTGCTGCTGCACATCGGCCGAGTCGGCGATGAGGTCGAACTGCTCCTTCAACATCGGATTCTGCGGCCAGAGCTCCGCCGCCGCCTTGATGTTGTCTTCGTAGGCCTGGTTGTCGCCCTGCAGGGCGGCATTCTTCGCCGTGCGGATGCGCATGTTGCTGCTCAGCTTCGCCGCCTCGATCGCCGCCGTCGGTTTCGAATAATCGAAGTCACCGGCCTGCGTCTTCATCTTGTTCACGAGTTCCTCGGCGAGACCATAGTCCTTCACCTCGATCGCATTCACGAGCTGGAAGGAATTCTGCGCGTATTCGAGGATCGCCACCTTCTTCTCGCGGGGCACGCTCTGCACCGGAGGGAGATGCTCGCCCATCACGAAGGCCTGCTGGAGCTGGCGCAGGGCCCCATCCGTCTTGCCCGAATCCATGAGGAATCCGAACGACTCCACCGACTGCCCCACGTCGCGGATCGCCTCGTTCGCGAAGGCGTCGAGGGTCGTGATCGTGGGGTTGAAGCCGATCGTCTTGGCGAAGGATTGCTCCACCTCCGAGCCTTCCTCGAACTGCAGCTTGCCATCGCCGTCCTTGAAGAACTCCGTGTAAAACCGCGTCGCCATCACGACATGCTCGAAGCGGCGCTGCAGGAAAAACTGCACCACAAGAGCCTGGAATTCGAGCTTCGCCTCCACCTCCGAGAGCTGCACCTTGGCCGCATTCGCGACGCGCTCCGCCTCGACTTCGGCGATGCGCTGCACGTAGCGCTGGATGTGCCCGGCATTGACGGGGTCTACGGCCTCGCTTTCCTGCTGGTTTGGATCATCGCTCAGCTTCCGCTCGCGCGTACCGGCGTCGCCCTTGCTCCAGGAATCGAAATTCCAGTCGAGCTGACGACGCTGCATGTCGAGCTCCTGATTGAGTTGCTTCAGTTGATTCTGGTTCCGCTTCGCGAGGTAAATGCGATACACCGCGTTCGCGAGCGATTCGCAGAGGCGCGCATCCTGGGGAAACTGCGAAGCCCTCTGGAGCTGCGCCACCGCCTTGGGGAACTTGCTCGCATCGCGATTGTGCGGCGAGAGCGTGTCGAGGATCTCGCGGATGGCCATGCGGTAGGCCATGTCCATCTCCGAGGTCGCCGCCTCGGCATTGAGATATTTTTCGAAGCGCGCCCGGAAGACCCGGTTGTCGTTCACGTTGAAACTCTTTCCGTCGAAAGTGAAAACGTCCGTCGTCGGATCGAAATAGGGCACGTCATTGCCGACCATCTGCTGGCCGCCTTGGGATTGACCACCTTGGTTCACGATCGTGGTCTGGTTCGACGCAGGGGCACTGCCTCCGCCGGCCGGCGCGCCCCCGCCGCCCCCGCCCGGAGTCGGCGGCGTGTAGACCTGGGCAAAAAGACCCGAACCGATCATGAGGATCGGGAACACCGGGAGAGTGACAGGGATTTTCATGGATGCGCGGGAAAGGGGAAAATGGGGAAATTTTCTCGATCACTCGTCGATCGACTCGGCCACGAGCGTGCCATCGCGATCGACCCGCACTACGAGCCCCAGCTCGGTGCCGCGTTCGATGTTGATGTTGCTGAAATCTTCCGGCACCAGGACCGGGACCGGCATCGTCTCCGTCGCGTCGCTCGCCTCGAAACTGATGAGGCGGCCACGATCGGGCGTCCAGCGCAGCGTCTCCTCCACCTTGCCCTCGACTCGGTAGACATTCCCCCGCAGGCTGTTGCCATTGTCGCGGTAGGTCACGAGACTGAGGGGAGCCGCGTTGCCGCTCGATTTCTTCGAGCCCGCCTTCCCTCCGCCCTCACCGAGGATCCCTCCGGCGATCAATTTGAAAAGAAGGGCGGCGACGACCACAAAACCGAGAATGGCGGCAGCGATCCCGGCGATTTGACCGATATTGATTCCGGAACTGGCTCTCCTGGGCATGACGGGGATTTTGGCGATAGTAACACGAAGCCGTCAGATTACCAGAGCCGACGCAGTGGCGGGAAGGAAAAAGACGGCGGGGAAAATCGATCGGAGTCTCCCCTCCCCTCACCCGCCCGTCGCGAGATAGACCTCTTCGTAAGGCTGCACCACGACGAATCCATCGCCCTCGAACTTCATCTGGAACGACTCACCACTGCCCCGTCCGAGAAAGGTCTTGAAGCTGATGTCGGTCTTGAAATCGGGCGAGAGATTGGCCGACCACGCGATCGTCGCATTCGGGTCGGTGAAGACGGGATTTCCAGGGGTCACCCGCAGGGTCATGGGATTGTAGTGCGAGGTGATCGCGATCAGGCCCGTGCCCGACAGCCGGTAATTGAAAAGCCCACCCGACACCATGCCCGCGACACGGCGCATCATCTTGATCTCGTTTTTCACGGTGGCCTCGAAGGCGAGGATGTCATTCCCGTTCACGCAGATCGCCTCGCCGTTGAGCTGGATGATGGAGATCTTCTTGCCGCGGTCGGCCAGATACATCTTGCCCTGTCCCTCGCCCTTGGTGAGCCGGGCGCCCTCGCCCGAGACGGCTTTCTTCAGAAGATTGCCAAGCCCCTGCTCGAGGATGCCCTCGCGCGTGAACTTGATCTGGCCGCGGTAGGAGACCATCGCCCCCATCTTCATCCAGACCATCCCGTTCAGGTTGACCTCCAGCATGCGGTCGGACTCCAGCTCGAAAGTCCCCTGGTTCAATTCCTGTTGCGCGGTTTGCTGGACGAATTCCTGGAGGGAGTAGCGGGACATGGGCGAAGGTTAGGAGGAAAGCGCGGGACCGTCAATCCCGGGGAGTCGGGCGCTTTGTGATTTCGCTCGTATCGAGGACTTCGCCGGCGAGACTCTTGATTTCGATCTTCATCGTCGGCGCTCCCGCCCCCGCGGTGATGAGCAGATAATTGTCGACCCTCGCGTGGAAGCGGGATTCGGGATCCTGATAGAGATCGCCATCTCCTTTCAGGCAAGTATTGAAATACGGAAGACCACCCGCCAGCTCGGCACGCTCCGCAAAATAGCCGAAACCGGTGATGAGAGCGCTGCCTTTCCGGAAATGCTCGTGCCACGCCCCCTTCGCCAACCCGGCGAGCTGGGTCTGCTTTTCATTCATCAAGGTCAACACGAAGCCCGATTTCTTGGCCGCCATCGTCTCCGCATACCAGCGATACTGGGGGGAATCGACCTGCCACGCGTGACAGGTCTGCCAGGTCGTGCCGTGATCCTGGATGTGATTCAGATCGAGCGCGATGAGGCTGAGATCCACCGCCGGCAGGTCGAGCGTCCAACACCACTCCTCGCCCGGCAGGGCGAAGAACTCGCGATAGGCCTTCGCCTCGATATCGTAGACCGCGTGATCCGGCGGCTCCGGGCCCCTCGGAGTGATCTCGCGATCGTGATTGCCGAGGATGGGCATGAAGGGAAATCGACGGAAGATCTCCGGATGCGCCTCCACGAGCGCGGCGAAAGCCCTCGTCCCTTCCTTGCCGGGCTGATAGAGACTCGGCACGTTGTCGCCACCGGTGAGAATCAGATGTGGATCGTCCTTCACGACCGCGGAGAGATCGCGGCCCGGCGCGAATCCCCAGTCAGCGATCACGGCGAGCCGCAGCCCTTCCGAGGGATAACGTTTCACCGCCTGCACCGGCGAGGCATCGTCGCCCTCGCCGATCCGGAAATGCCAATCGCCTTCACCGGGAGGAAAGGGAATTTTCACCTGATGCCGCGTCGCGAGCCCCTCTCCCCGGATCACTTCACCCGGTTCCGGCGTGTCGCCGTAAGCGATCACCGCCGCGGAAGGCTGCGGCGTCTCCCACGAAACCGTCAGCGACGAGGGAGTCGCCTCCTCATGCGACAGCCAGATCCGCTCGACCGGAGCGGCTTGCAGGGAAGAGATCAGGGACAGAAACGAGGAAATCCAGAAACGTCGCATCAGGGTCATCGTAGCCGCGCCCTTCGCGGGCGGAAAGCGTTTGTCATGGCGTCATGACGACGACAGATTTCCCGGCCTCCCTCCACCATGAAAACCCCTTCCCGCCTTTTTCTCCTGACCGGAGCCGGTGTCTCCGCGGAGTCGGGTGTCGCCACCTTTCGCGGAGCGGGAGGACTTTGGGAGGGCCACCGCATCGAGGAGGTCGCCTCGCCCGAGGGCTTCGCGGCCAACCCTGCGCTGGTGCAACGTTTTTACAACGACCGGCGCCGGCTCCTTCCGACCGCCTCGCCGAATCCCGCGCACCTCGCCATCGCACGGCTCCAGCGCGAATTCCCGGGCCGGGTCACCCTCGTCACCCAGAATGTCGACGACCTCCACGAGCGCGGCGGTTCGCCCGAGGTCGTCCACATGCACGGCGAACTGCTCAAAGCCCGCTGCGTGTTCTGCAAACGTGTGCGGGACTGGAGCGGCGACCTCGACGAGGAGACCCGCTGCGGCGATTGCGGCGGTCAATTGCGGCCACACATCGTCTGGTTCGGTGAAATGCCTCTCGCCCTCGATGCCATCTTCGAAGCGCTCGGTGCCTGCGATCTCTTCGCCGCGATCGGCACGAGCGGACAGGTCTATCCGGCGGCCGGATTTGTCGAGATGGCCAGCCGCCACGGCGCGAGGTGCCTCGAATTCAATCTCGAAAGCACCGCGACGAGCCCACATTTCGACGAATCCCGCACCGGCCCCGCCAGCCGCACCGTGCCCGCGTGGGTCGAGGAATTGCTGGAGTGTCAGGATGCCGAGGCTTGACCCTGTTGGGTCGGGGACGAGACCCTCTTGCGTCGGGGACGAGACCCTCTTGCGTCGGGGACGAGACCCTCTTGGGTCGTGGCAGGAATTTGTTTTGATCCCCCCTGATCACGGACTGTCGATCCCACGACTCTCCCGCCATGATCCCTGGATGGAAAACTCCCCCGCCCCTCTTTCCCGCCGCCGCTTCGCCGGTCTCTCCCTCGCCGCTTCCGCCGCGACCCTTCTTCCCGCCGCGCGCGCCTGCGCCGCCGCTCCCAAGGCGGAACTGCTCGAGACGAAGATCATCTCGCCTCAAGCGAACTATTACCACGGTTGGCCGACCCTGACACGCACCGAAATGGGGGAACTCGTCGTCGTCTGGTCGGGCCGCCGTGAAGCCCACGTCTGCCCCTTCGGCACGGTCGAGATGATGACCTCTCATGACGACGGAGCGAACTGGACCTTTCCCCGCACGGTCTACGACGGCCCCATCGACGACCGTGATGCGGGCGTGCTGGAGACGGCGAACGGCATTCTCATCGTCACCACCTTCACCTCGCTCGCTTATGCCCCGATGGTCGCGGAAGGCGGCAGCAAGGCGAAAGATCCTGCCTGGCTCGCGGTGCACCATCGCATCACCGATGAGGAAACGCGCGAGGGCGAACTCGGTTGCTGGTGTTTCCGCTCCACCGATGGTGGGCTATCCTTTTCCGGCCGGATCGACACGATCGTGAACAGCCCGCATGGTCCCTGCCAGCTCGCCGACGGCCGCCTTCTCTACGCCGGCAAGGAACTCTGGACCGATGAAAAACGCATCGGCGTATCGGTCTCTTCGGACGATGGCGAGACCTGGGAATGGCTCGGGGAGATCCCCACGCGCGAAGGCGATGCGGTGAAGGAGTATCACGAACTGCACGCGGTGCAGTGCGCGAGCGGCAAAATCATCGTGCAGATCCGCAATCACAATGCGGCCAACAAGGGCGAAACCCTGCAATCGGAATCGACCGACGGCGGCAAGACCTGGACCGTTCCCCATCCCATCGGCGTCTGGGGCCTGCCCTCCCATCTTCTGCGGCTGCGCGATGGCCGGCTTCTCATGACTTATGGTCATCGCCGCAAGCCCTTCGGCAATCAGGCACGCGTCAGCACCGACGAGGGGGCGACTTGGTCCGAGCCAATCGAGATTTCCGGTGACGGAATCGGCGGCGATCTCGGATACCCCTCCACCGTCGAGCTGGAGGATGGTGGTTTTGTCAGTGTCTGGTATGAGAAGCTCGCCGACTCGCCCATGGCCCAGTTGCGGCAGGCGACCTGGCGTTTGGTTTCTTGACCGCCGCAGCCGCCTCTTACTCTTACCTCATACAATTACCTCTTACTCTTACCTCATACTCATACTCCTACTCAAAACGGATGATCCACGACGCTCGGTCGAGTAGGAGTATGAGTATGAGTATGAGTATGAGCAGGGATCAACGGGAAAGCCCCTTCACATACCCGCTCAACAAGCGGAGATTCTCCGCAAAGCGCTCACTGCTGAGATACGTCTCCCCAACTGCGAACTTGGGCTGACCGACGAGTCGCTCTTCCGAGGTCCCATGGGTCGTGATCCAGAGGCCATCGGGATCCATTCCGCCGATCACCTCTTCGACTGCCGTGGCTTCGACGGGCGCGGGCGCGAGGAGTTCATCGACACTCCTCCCTGCAAGCCTGGCGCGATAGGCTTGCTTGATCAGATCGAGCCTCGAGGGATTTTTCCAGCCGTAGTGGTCCGGCAGATTGGCATCGTCGTTGGTCAGTTCGTAGGCTTTGCCATTCCGCTGCATGTAGAGCGGTTTGTTGGTGCCGATCTCATAATAGCGGGCGAGCTGGCCGTCAGGCAGGAGCGAGGATTCGAGATACTTCACGGCGGGCACGATCGGGGCGAGAAACTTCTCGTCTCCCGTGACTTCGGCGATCCGGAGCAGGGCGAGCATGGCATCCTCGGACTCGCGTCCGCTCACGGCCGGAGGCTCGAAGGCGCGCGCCCAGATGGGATGCATGTCAGGCCCGTATTGCTGCGCCCACGCGGGCTGCGGATCGGGCAATTGGGCAAGCAGGAGAAACTCTCCGAAACGCTTCAGGGATTCGAGCGCCTCGTTTTTTTGCCCGAAGCGATGGGCGCGCAAGAGGGTCTCGGTCATGGTCAGGGCCATGCCGTCGTTGAGGGTGTATTCGTTCCAGTATTCCTTGATGCGGCCTTCCGTGCGCCAGTCGTAGGTGGGGAAAGAGGCTTTGACGGTCGCACGATCGGGGACAGGCCCCGTCCAGCCTTGCGGAAATCCTCCGTTCGCGAATTGCGCGGCGAGCAATCGTGGCCATCCATAATCGATCGCGTCGCGGATGGCGGGTTCCTTTCCAGGAGCGGCGGCCTCGAGCCGGAACAAAAATCCGAGAGTGGACTGGGTGATGTCGTCGTCGAGGGTGGAGAAGTTTTTTCCCTTCCCCTTGCCGTTGCGATATTGATCGATCCGTGGACCGGCGGGATCGAAGTCGATCGAATTGCGCCAGCCTCCGGATTCGAGTTGCCCATAAGCGAGGGCTCTGCCGGCCCGCTGGGCGGCAGCGAGAAAAAAGGCGTCGCCGGTCGCTTCGTGAGCATCGAGAAAGGCCTCGCCGACCGCAGGGGTCCCGGGCGGTTGCACCCAGATCTCCGTGGCGGTGGCCTCACCCTCGCCGAGGCGGCGGCCCTCGAGGGTCACGTAATACACAAAACCACCCTCGACCGCGGCCTTTTCCACAAAGGCGTCGCTGGCGCGCTTCATCGCGTCGATCACCGCCTCCTTCGTCGGAGCGGCGGCGAGTGGCATTGATCCCAAAAGGGCGAAGGCGAGAACGGGGCGGAGCGGCATGAGGCGAGAATAGCGGATCGCCCCGATCCCGATCAAGCGATTCTCACGGAATGGGAAAACCCGCGAGCTTCTCGGCAACCTCGCCGGCGCGTTTCTGGCCATCGGCGTCGAGCTGGGAAAGATCGTAGATGAAACGTTTCCCGCTCTTTTCAAACATGCCTTTGCTATCCTTCACGGCGATGAGGCGGGCATGCATCACCTGACCTTCCTGATTTTTCCACTCCTGCTCGAGCGCCCAAAGCGGCTTCGCGACGGTGAGCAGCGGAATCTCCTTCACGGCGATGGCGAGGTCGAAAGTGAAGGTGCCGCGCTTGTGTGCGACGATTTCGATGGGAGCCCCTTCCCCCTGCGGAATCGAGGTGGGCAAATCCTTCACGATGACGAGGCCATTCTCGAGAATCTTGGCGCCATCCTTGTAGCCGATTTCCTTGTGCTCTTCGGGGATCTCGACCTGGATGATGACTCCATCGGGTTTCACCTGGAAGACGGTGCCCTTCACCCAATACGCATCATAGAGCGCATGCTCGAAAGCCTCGGGCTTCTTCGTGCGGGCGGCCGAGACCTGGGCGGGCGTGGCGGAATCCCACGTGAGGGTCACAAAGGCACCCTCTTCGGTCTTGTAGATGAGGCCTTCCCGGCAGACGTCGACCCACTCGGCGTTGCGGTGGTCGGTGCCGGCGACCTTGATGGTCTCACCCGCCCGAGCGGCAGGAATAGCGGCGAGGAAGAGCAGGAGGAGAATGGCGCGCATCGATCGAGGAATGGGAACTCTTACGCGGAAAGGCGATCACTGTCCCGTGGCAAATTCGCCTCCGGAGGACACGGCGCCTCCCCCGCCCGAAGCAGGACGGAGGTTTTTGTTTTGCACGACGCCCTGCGTGCCATCGGAAAGCTGGATCCCCGACCACTGCTCGCCGGGTTTCGTGACCATCACCGACGTACCGGCGGGGAGGGCGCGGATCTCGGACTGCATCTGATCCGCCCCATAGACCATGAACTGGGAGGTGCTGGAAACAACATAGCTGCCCGCCGAGACACTGCCACCGCCGGAACCACCCGGCTTAGGCAGGGACGGCATCGAGAGAGTGGGTTTGGGAATGGAGAATCCGCGGGATTTTTCCACGGTCTGCCCCGGAAGCATCACGTCACCGGTCGAAGAGGGCTCCGCCGCGACGTCGGCGGCCACGTCGGCCACGGTCGCTCCTCCGCTGAGCCTTCCGCCGCGCGGGGCCTGATCGACCGCACCCTCGGGGAAAAGGCTGGCATCGATCCCGCCGAGCGGGGTAGCCTCTTTCTTTTTCCCGAAGCCGAAGAACCCGCCACCGCCGCTGCTGCCGCTCGACGTGGGCACGAGAGATTCGGTTTCCTCATCGGCCGAGCCGCCCAATTTGGAGAAGAGTCCCGGCTTTTTGCGATCGGGCTCCGGAGTGCTGTCGGCGAATGAGACGGTGGGAGAAGAAGCCGGAGTGGCATTTCCCGACGCCGCCGTCGTCGCCGGAGCCCGGCCATCGACCAAGGCGGCTCCCGAGATCATCGGCACGACACCGGGTCTGGCGGGTGCGGTAGACGCAGGGGCCGGAGCAGGCGCGGAAGAGGAACGAGACGACCCCGCATTGGCAAAGACGGGCTCGCTGTTGTCACTGGGAGGAGGAGACGAAGAAGGTGCCGCGGCCGTTTCGCCACCACCTCCGCCGCCCCCCATGAAGGGCAAACGCGGAGCCCGGATGGAACTCAAAAAACGCCCTTCGTCGGGATCATCGTCGCCACCGAAAAGCGAGAAACGCTTTTTCTCACCGCTCGCGGCGGCCCGCGCCGCAGCCTGCTCCTCCTCCGCGATCAGGGAAGTGATGAAGGCATCGGGGACGTTCCGCTCGACACGAACGCCACCATTTTGCTGCCAGGTGGACATGTCGTTCGCCGTCACTTTCTGCTGCTGAGCCGAGGCCGATTCGAACTTCAGTCGATTGCGCATCTGCTCCTTGATCGCCTTGTTGGTGCGCGCCGTTTCTAGGGCGATGGCCCGGTTTCTCTCCTCGATCGACTCATCCGCGGACCTCGCCAACGAAGCGGCGGCCGCGTCACCCTGCGCGCCTTGGGCCGAGGTGCGGACCTGCATCATCTCCGCCTGGCGCATCGTCACCCCATTGGGCAGCCCCGAAGTCATCCCGGCCGCGGCGACGGGATCGACGGGGTAAGCCCCGGCCTCGGGTACTTGGGCCTTCACCGAAAAGGGAGCGGTGACGCCGCAGACCACCGCGAGAGCGAACCCTCCGGAAAACAATCGTCCGCGGAGAGGAAGGTCTATCGACAAAGGACAATAGCGAGCGGCCATGATGTTCTGGGGGCAAAACCGGGGGCAACCATTAACCCCTCGGAAAGATCAAGTCCAACACCTGATACAATTTTTTATCGGAAAAAGGTCGATAAATGAAGGGTTTTCTCAAAATTTTTAAAATTCTCCGGAACAAAAACGATGCAAATGCCATCCCGCATAACGCATTTGCGTTTACACCTCTTAGAGAATTTGATAGCCTCCCTCTCGTGGAAGTGGGGAAACACGTGGTGAATCCGGGAAGATCGGATGCCCGGTGCTGCGATCGAGCCCTGCTCGCCGCCCGAAAGTCATCACCGCATCGGCGCGGTGACCGGCTCTCGGAAATCTCCAAACACCCCCATTGAGTCCCGAGCCCCCCATGAAAACCATTCTCGCCATCCTGCTCACCGTCTCAACCCTCGCCACCTTCACGCCGCTCTTGGCACAAACCAGTGCCCAGGCGGTCTACAATCAGGGAGTGGCCTTGTTCAACGAGGAGAAGTATGACGAAGCCCTGATCCTCTTTGAGCAGGTCCTGAAAGCCAGCCCGAACTTTGTCTATGCCCGCAACTACGCGGCACGCTGCAAGAGTGCGCTGGCGCAGAATCTCGGCCCGAAGAATGATCTCGAAGGGCGCCTCGCCCGTGTCATCATCCCCGAGATCGCGTTTTCCGACGCTCCCATCGGCGACGTGCTTGATTACCTCGCCTCGCGTTGCCAGGAATTGACCAATGGAGAGACGGTGGTGAATTTCATCTACAAGGGCACTCCGGAGCAGCGCAAAGGCACCCTCATCACGCTCTCGCTTCGCAGCGTGCCACTGGCCGAGGCGATCAAATACGTCGGCGAGTTGGGACGGTCGAAGGTGAAATACGAGCCGCACGCCGTGATCATCGATCCGAATTTCGCCGCCGAGCCCGCTCCCGCCACCACGGAAACTGCGGCGCCTGCGCCGGGGTTCGCGGCCCCTTCGCCCACGACCACGCCCACCTCGAAGAGCACCTTCCCGTGATCTTTTCCGCCCGCGGGAAAACGGTTGTTCCTTTGGCTGACTTTTGAGCGTTCCCGTCGTCATCATCACCGGTGGAGCCGGAGATCTGGCCACCGCCGTGGCCGCCGCCTTCCGATCCAACGGGGCCGAGGTATTTTCGCCCGGGCGACAAGAGCTCGATGTGCGCTCCGTGGATTCGGTCGATCAGTACTTCGCCGGTTTTGATCGCATCGATGTGCTCGTCAACAATGCCGGGATCACCGGCGACCGCCTTTTCGCCCGACTGGGAGAAACCGACTGGGACGACGTGATCGACACCAACTTGAAGGGTGCCTTTCTCTGTTCCCGGGCCGCGGCCAAATCCATGATGCGGAAGCACGAAGGTTCCATCATCCAGATCGGCTCCTACTCCGCCCTGCATCCTCCTCTTGGCCAGACCGCCTACGCCGCCAGCAAAGCCGGACTCATCGGTCTCACCCAGAGCCTGGCCAGAGAACTCGGCCCGCGTCACATCCGCGTCAATTGCGTGCTCCCCGGCTTTCTCGAAACCCGCATGACCGCCGGCCTCCCCGAGGAGGCGCGCGCCGCCGCCCTCGCGCGCCATGCCCTCGGGCGATTCAACACCGTGGAGGACGCGGCTCGTTTCATCGCCCTGCTCCCGACTTTTTCGCATCTCTCGGGGCAGGTCTTCCAACTCGATTCCCGTGTGTGAAGTCGATTGAATGCCCGGGGAATGCGTGTAAACTGGCAACTCTTCGCCGCATTGGCGACCAGTCTTTGGAGGGGTGGTCGAGTGGTTTAAGGCAGCGGTCTTGAAAACCGCCGTAGGGAAACCTACCGTGGGTTCGAATCCCACCCCCTCCGCTTTTTTCCACCCGCACGGGTGGAAAACCCGAGGGTGGGGTTCGAACTTCAGTTCGATTCGCAGCGAGCGAACGCGAGCGCAGAAAGACGGAGCAAAGCGTAGTCAATCCCACCCCCTCCGCCATTTTGCCACCCTCGCGGTGGCAAAATTTTCGGGATGGATTCGAACACCGGTTCGATTCGCAGCGAGCGAACGCGAGCGCAGAAAGACGGAGCAACGCGTAGTCAATCCCACCCCCTCCGCTTTTTTCCACCCGCACGGGTGGAAAACCCGAGGGTGGGGTTCGAACTTCAGTTCGATTCGCAGCGAGCGAACGCGAGCGTAGAAAGACGGAGCAACGCGTAGTCAATCCCACCCCCTCCGCTTTTGCCACCCTCGCGGTGGCAAAATTTTCGGGATGGATTCGAACACCGGTTCGATTCGCAGCGAAGGTAAAGTAGAAGCGGCGTCCCGCCGCTTTCTCCCTTGTCAGATCAAGTCGGCTGCTCGCCGCGGGCCATCACGACCTTGCCGGTGCGGACGGTCTCGATGATCTCGTAGTTGTTCAAGAGACGCACCGAGGCGTCGACCTTGTCACTCGCACCTTCGATGCGGATGATCATGGACGACTCCGAGAAGTCGACCGTCTTGCCGCCGAAATGCTCCACGATCTGCAGGATCTCGGTCCGGCGCTCGGCGTTCTCCGTCTTGATCTTGATGAGCGCCAATTCGCGCACGACGGCGTCTTCCGGTGTGTGCTCATAGCAATGAATCACGTCGATGAGCTTGTCACACTGCAGGATGATCTGGGTCAGGCCGGCGGGATCGCCGCTGATGCCGAGCGTCAGCCTCGAGAACCGCGGATCGCGGCCCTGCGAAACGACGAGCGAATCGATGTTGTAGGCGCGGCGCGCGAAGATCTGGCAGATGCGCATCAGCACACCCGGCTTGTTGTTCACATACATGCTCAGCGTGTGTCCTCCGATGATGTCGGGACGCGGCTTGGGCTTTTTGTCGGCGGTCGTGATCGTGCGAGCCATGGGAAAGAAAAGAGTAAAAGGTGGGAAAGTAAAAAGTAAAAGGTAGCTTGGCGGACTGTAAACCTTGGGCAATCAGCGGAGAGGAAAAAACTTTTTACCTTTTACCTTCCCACTTTTTACCGGTTCCACTTGCCGGCTTTGCCGTCAGGTGGAACCCACGGGCTTCTCCATCTTGTATTTGGGCGGTTCGATGAGCATGTCCTCGAGGGCCGCTCCGGCCGGGATCATCGGGAAGACGTTGTCCGTCTTGATGCACTCGGCATTGATGAGCACCGGACCATCGTTGTAGTCGAGGGCTTCCTGGAGCTTCTTGCGCACATCGGCGGGACGCTTGATGTTGATACCCTTCGCGCCGTAGGCTTCAGCGAGCATCACGAAATCGGGGTTGCCGACGAGGTCCACGCCGCTCTCACGGTTGTCGAAGAAGAGTTCCTGCCACTGGCGCACCATGCCGAGGTAGTGGTTGTTCAGCACGAGGATCTTGATGGGCAGCTTGTGGATCACCGCGGTGGCGAGTTCACACAGCGTCATCTGGAAACCTCCGTCGCCGGCCACTGCGATGACGGTCTGGTCCGGACAGGCGAACTGCGCGCCGATGGCGGCGGGGAATCCGAAGCCCATCGTGCCGGCGCCACCCGAGCTGATCCACTTGAAGGAGGCGTCGTTCGTGTAGAACTGCGCCGCCCACATCTGATGCTGGCCCACGTCGGTGGTGATGATGGCGTCCCCGTTGGTCAGTTCGTGGATCTCGTCGAGGACCTGCTGCATGCGCAGACCTCCCTGCTTCTTGTAGGAAAGCGGATACTTCTTGCGGTAGCCGTCGAGGTGATCGTTCCACTCCTTGTGTTTCGCCTTCTCGAGGAGGGGAAGCAGCTGCTTCAGCGCGGTCTTGGCGTCACCGATGATCTCGACATCCGTCTGGATCATCTTGCTCATCTCCGCGGCATCGATGTCGATGTGGATGATCTTCGCCTGGGCCGCGAACTTGTGGGCCTGGCCGATGATGCGGTCGTCGAAACGGGATCCCACGTTCAGGAGCAGGTCGCATTCGCAGACCGCCTTGTTCGCATACGCCGTGCCGTGCATGCCGAGCATGCCGAGCGAAAGCGGATGCGACTCGGGGAAAACTCCCTTGCCAAGCAGGGTGGACGTCACCGGCGCATCGATCTTCACCGACAATTCCATCAATTCGCGCTCGGCGCCGGAGAGCATCGCCCCGTGACCGGCGAGGATGAGCGGTTTCTTCGCCAGATTGATGAGGCGGGCGGCCTCCTCGATCGAGGCGCTCTCAATGTCGAAGCCCTTCTCGGGTTTGTAGCCGGGCAGATCGATCTCGGCATCGAGATCACCGGTGAAGGGCGATTGGCTCACGTTTTTCGGCACATCGATCAACACCGGGCCGGGGCGTCCCGTCGTGGCAATGTGATAGGCTTCGCGGGCGATGCGGGGAAGGTCGTTCGTTTCGCGCACGAGGTAGTTGTGCTTCACCACGGGAATGGTGATGCCGAAGATGTCGGCCTCCTGGAAGGCGTCCTTGCCCAGCATCCAGGTCACCTGCTGCCCGGTCACGATGATCATGGGCACCGAATCCATCTGGGCGGTCATGATCCCGGTAAGGGTGTTGCCGGCACCGGGACCCGAGGTGACGAGCACCACGGCGGGTTTGCCGGTGGCGCGGGCGTAGCCGTCGGCCATGTGGGTGGCTCCCTGCTCGTGGCGGGTAAGGACGAACTTCATGTTCGACTTCACCGTTTCGAGCGCGTCGAAGATCGGGAGGGCGGCGCCCCCGGAATAACCGAAGACATATTCGATGCCGAGGGCATCGAGGGTCATCACGAGAGCCTGTGCTCCGTCGAGTTCTTGTTGTTTTTTGGAGGCCATTTCGGAAAAAGGGGCAAATTTCGTCGAAACGTCACTCCATTTCGGCGGATCGCAATCAAAATTCACCCCATTTACTCAGAATTCGCCACTTTTCGGAAGCCGATCGACAGAAAACCGGGCAACTTTGGCCAAAATTCGACATTTTTGAAGTGAGCCTGCCGCAAAAATTGCCATTTTTCAGGCAACTCTCCCCTTCTCCACTTTGGCAACGAGGGCAAACACGCCCGCCGCCATCGCGACCAGAGCGACATACCAGAGCCACTCCGGCAAGCCGATGAGCTCGGGCAGTCGCACTTTCCCGAGATCCGCGACCGGCAGGATCTTTGCGGCGCCCCAGTCGTAGGTGAAGGCATAGAGCATCCCGCCCACGAGCATGCCGACAAATCCTGCCAAGGCGTCGAGCTTGCCCGCGCCGATCGCGGCGACCCCGGTGCCGGGGCAGTAGCCGTAAATGACCATGCCGATCCCGAAGAGGACCGCGCCGAGGATCACCGCCAGCATCGTGGCGGGTTTGATATGGAAGTTGGCGAGTTCCTGTCCATGGAGGATGAAAACGCCGACACCGCCGACGACGATGGCGGTGAACATCACCTTCAGCACCGTGAAATCGCGGAAAAGGAATTGTTTCACGATCACATCGTATTCGGTGACGCCCCCGCGATGCAGGAGGAAACCGAAGACCACACCAAAGAGAAGGCCGGCCCAGAGCAGACTCGTACCGGAGAGAAAAGCGAGGATGGGTTGCATGTCAGGATCGGGTATGGGTTCAGGCGTGACGGCGGCGGAAGAGGACGAAGGCGGTGACGATGCCCGAGGCGAACATCACGAGGAAGAAGGTCCAGCTGCTGACCGCGAGTTGGAGCGACCCGCTGATGCCGTGACCGCTCGTGCAGCCGTCGGCGAGGCGGGCCCCGTAGAGGATCACGATCCCGCCGACAAAGGCCGCCACCATGCGCTTTGCCACCGAAGGTCCGAACCGCTCGCGCCACACCCCGGGGACCGTGGTGATCTTGAAGCTGCCACTGATCAAGGCGCTGAGGAGCGCACCGAGAAATGATCCGACGACAAAGAGGCTCCCATAGTCCCATGTCGGCACGGCCTTCTTCGCCCAGTAGGTGTTGGCGGCGACACCCTCACCCCCGAGGAAGGGCAAAGCGCAGGCTCCCGAGGCCTGGGCAATGCCGGTGGACATGCCGATGGGCTTGTCGGCGATGGAAAAAGTGAGGATGCTCAGCACGCCGATGAGCGCGCCGACGAGGTAGGGGTTCCAGCGGGGGTTTTTCATGGCGGAAATCAGGAGGTTTTGTCAGGCTTCCACGACATGTAGCCGCGGTGCAGGTGTTGGATGTTTTCGAAACCCATCGTTTTGAGCTTCTCCACCGCCTTGCGGCTGCGGAAGCCACCGGCGCAATAGACAAGCACGGGGCGCGAACGGTCGAGCACTCCGACTTTCTCTTCGAAGGCGGCATCGCCGAGCGAGACATTCACCGCGCCCGGCAGCGCGCCACCGGCGTGTTCACCCTCCGAGCGCACGTCGAGCACCTGCGTTTCGGGATGTTCGCGGAGATAACGGGCCGCTTCGCCCCCGTTCAGATTCACGCAGACCTTGCCCTCCCGGGAAACGAACAGCTTGCGATCCCAGCTTCCTTCAAAGGCATACCAGGCCACCACGATGACCACGAGGACGAGTCCGGCAAAGAGATAAGGGGTCCAATTCATGATTCAGGATGCGCCTTCGCATTCACCATGAAATAAATCACCGGCACGGCGATGCGGCTGACGAGGAGCGAGGCGATCTCGCCGGCCATCAGGGCGATGGCGAGACCTTGGAAAATCGGGTCCATCAGAATGACGCCGGCCCCCACGACGACGGCGAGGGCGGTCAGGAGCATGGGACGAAAACGCACCGCGCCGGCATCGATCACCGCCTCGCGCAGGGGCATGCCCTGCTTCATCCGCAATTGGATGAAGTCGACAAGGATGATCGAGTTCCGCACCACGATGCCGCCACCGGCCATGAAACCGATCATCGAGGTCGCGGAGAAGAAGGCCCCCATCAATCCATGCGCGGGCAGCACGCCGATCAGGGAGAAAGGAATCGCGACCATCACGATCAGCGGGGTGACGAAGGATTTGAACCAACCCACCATGAGGATGTAGATCAACACGAGCACGACCCCGAAGGCGATTCCAAGATCGCGGAAGACCTCGATCGTGATGTGCCATTCGCCGTCCCACTTCATCGAGGGCTCGGCATCGAGGAAGGGCTGGCTCGCGTTGAGGATCTTCAGCTTCGGATCGCTCGCGCCGAACTTGGTCGCGTCAAGCGCGGCGAGTTTCTTGTTCATCTCCAGGATCGCGTAGACGGGACTTTCCTTCACCCCCGCGACGTCGCCGGTGACGTAGGTGACGGGCTGGAGATTCTTGTGGTAAAGGCTCTTGTCGATCACGTCCTCCTCGATCGTGACGAGTTCGCCGAGCGGCACCAGCGCCGGAGCCGTCGTCGCCGCGCCTGGCTCGGGCAAGGCGTTGGCATCGCCGGAGCGCACCCTGAGCCCGAGGAGCTGGCGCGGATCGGCGCGGAGCTCGCGCGGCAGGCGGACGCGCACGCTGACCGGCTCGCGCTCGCGGGGGAAGTGGGCGAGATCGACGTCGATGCCCTCGACGCCCATCTTCAAAGTCTGCGAAATCGTCTCGGCGGTGATGCCGTTGAGCGCGGCCTTTTCCTTGTCGATGTGGAAGAGGAACCGCGGCTGGTCGTCCTCGCCATACCAGTCGACATCGACGACGCCGGGCGTCTCCTCGAAGATGCGTTTCACCTCGCGGGCGAGCGCCTCGCGCGAGGCGCGGTCCTGCCCGTAGACTTCGGCGACGAGGGTTTGCAGCACGGGCGGACCTGGCGGCACCTCGGCGACGGCGAGGGCGGCTCCGTATTGCTTCGCGATGGGCAGGATCTTTTCGCGGACGCGTTTCGCGATGGTGTGGCTGTCGGCCTTGCGGTCGTGTTTCGGGAGCAGGTTCACCTGGATGTCGGCGACGTTGGCCCCTCGCCGGTTGAAGTAATGGCGGACGAGTCCATTGAAATTGTAGGGCGAGGCGGTGCCGGCGTAGACCTGGTAGTCGGTCACCTCGGGCTCTTGCGCGATCGCCGCAGCCATCTCGCGGGTGGCGCGCAGGGTTTGCTCGAGGGTCGCACCCTCGGGCAGGTCGACGATCACCTGGAATTCGCTCTTGTTGTCGAAGGGCAGCATTTTCACCTTCACGAAGCCGATCCCGACGAGGGCCATGCTGCCCACCAACAACAGCGCGATGATCACGAGGAAACCCCATCGGTGAAGCCGGTCGTGAAGCAGGTAGGCCATGTAGCGGCGGTAGACGCGCGTCATCCAGCCCTCGCTGCCATGCCCGTGACCGTCATCGGATCCCTCCGACTCCCCTGCCCCATCGTCGCGGCGTTTCAAAATCCGCACCGCCGCCCAAGGCGTGACGATGAACGCAATGAGCAGCGAGAAAATCATCGCCGCGCCCGCCCCGATCGGAATCGGCCGCATGTAGGGCCCCATCAGCCCGCCGACAAAAGCGAGTGGCAGGATCGCCGCGATCACCGCCCAGGTCGCGAGCACCGTGGGATTTCCCACCTCGCTGACCGCCCCGACGGCGACGGCATGGGCCGGTTTGCCGCGATTCTCCGGCAACCGGTAATGCCGCACGATGTTCTCCACGACGACGATGGCGTCATCGACGAGGATGCCGATGGAAAAGATCAAAGCGAAGAGCGTGATGCGGTTCAGGGTGAAGCCGTAGAGGTAAAAGACCAGCAGCGTCAGGGCGAGGGTCGCGGGGATGGCGACCGCGACGACGAGCGACTCGCGCCACCCTAACATGAACAGAATCAGGAGTGACACGCTGACCACGGCGATGCCCATGTGATAGAGCAGCTCGTTCGATTTCTCCGCCGCGGTCTCGCCGTAGTGGCGGGTGATGGAAACGCCGATGTCCGAGGGAATGACGCGGCCTTTCAGCGCCTCGACCTTGGCGAGGACCTCCTCGGCGAGGGAAATGGCATTGGTCCCGGGACGTTTCGCAACGGTCAGGGTCACGGCATTCTCCTCCTCCCCGATTCTTCCGGAAGCGGCACCATGACCATGCAGCACGTAGCTCGTCGGATCATCCGCTCCATCGCGGATCTCGGCAACGTCGCGCAGGTAGACCGGCCGTCCACCGAAGGCTCCTAGCACCACCTCGCCGGCCTCTTCGGCCGAGTGGAGAAAGGCTCCGCTCTCGATGAGGACACGCGCATTGCCCGAGCCCACCTCACCGGCGCGGTGCTGGCGGTTCGCCTGTTGCAGCACCGGCACGATGCCGCCGAGGCTGAGATTCCGCGCCGCGAGCCTCGCCGGATCGATCTCCGCGAGAATGACACGACGTTGCCCACCGATCAAAGTCGTCTCGGCGACATCGGGCACCTGCTTCACCGCATCCTCGAGCTCGGCGGCGAGGCGGCGCAGGGTCACGGGATCGTGATGATCGCTGTGCAGGGTCAGCGCGAGGATGGGCACGTCGTCGATCGACTTCGCCTTGATGAGCGGCGCGGTGACCCCGGCCGGGATGCGGTCGAAATTCGATTGGAGCTTGTGATTCAGCCGCACGAGCGCTTCCTCGACATCCGATCCGACGTCGAAGCGCACGATGACGAGGCTCTCGCCCGGTCGCGAGATCGAGTAGACGTATTCCACCCCGGAGATTTCCCAGAGCAGCTTCTCCATAGGCGCGGTGACGCGTTCCTCGACTTCCTTCGCCGAGGCCCCGGGCATCGCGACCATCACATCGATCATCGGCACCTGGATCTGCGGCTCCTCCTCGCGGGGCAGCAGGACCAGGGCGAACAAACCGAGCAGCACCGAAGCGACGATGACGAGCGGCGTCAGCTTCGAATTGATGAAGGCGGCGGCCATGCGGCCCGCGATGCCGTGGGCCTCGGGTTCGCCGTCGTGGGATTTTAGGCTCATGTCAGGATCGCGGAGCAAAGAGGGTAAGGTCGGGCAGGCAACCCTGTTGCATCAGGGAGCGGTGACGGGTTGGCCGTCGCGCAGCGTCGCGGCAGGGGAAAGCACGATCGTTTCGCCGCCATCGAGTCCGGCGAGGATCTCGGTCAGGCCCTCGCGTTTCGTCCCGGTGCTGACGATGCGGAGACGGGCGGTGTTTTCGGCGACGACAAAGACGTAGTCCATCTGCCCCCGCGAGATCAGGGCATCGGAGGGCACGAGGATCGCAGGACGTTCACCGCGCGGCAGGAAGGCCCGGCCGAACTGTCCGGCGCGGAGCGTTTCGAGCGCGGGCAGGTCGAGCTTCACGAGAAAGGTGCGGCTGCCCACGTCGGCCGAGGGCGAAAGCTCGCTGACGACGCCCTCGATCTCGGCTCCGGCACCGCCGACCTCGACGCGGAATTTCGACCCGATCGCGAGCGATCCGGCCATCGCCTCGGCGACGTGGATCTCGAGTCGCAGCAGGGACGAATCCTCCATCGCGAAAATGGCACGTTCGGGCGAGGCGAGGTCGCCGGGCTCGAGGTATTTGCGGGTGACCGTGCCGTCGAAGGGAGCAGTGACGCTCGCGTTCTCCACCATCGTCTTCGTCTCCGCGACGGTGGCCGCGGCCATGCGTTCGCGCGCCTCGGCCTGCTCGAGATCGGCGACGGCGACGGCACCGGACTCGCGGAGCGAGCGAAAACGCGCGACATCGCGTCCCGCCTGCTCCAGCGCGGCCTCGGCGCGGACGAGGGCGGCGTCGAGTTCGCCCACATCGAGCTTGGCGAGGGCCTCGCCCGCCTTCACTTTCATCCCGGGGATGGCCTTCATTTCCAAAAGACGCCCTGTGACCTTTGCCGTGACCTGGGCCTCTTTGCGGGGACGCACGGTGCCGACGACCTCCTCGAAGACAGGAAGGCGGCGCGATTCGACGAGATGCCTGGAAACCGCTACCGGGGCGAGCGCTTCAGGAACAGCCGGGGTCTCTTCGGAGCCACATCCGACGAGAAACAATCCCGCCAGCATCGGGGAAATTCTCCATATATCCATACAGTTATATTACTGCACGACAAGACGGGGTTTGTCTTGTAAAACTTACGAAAATCTTTGGTCAGGGCTTTTTCGGAACCTTGATCTGCTGCCCGATGCTCAGCTTGGTGAAGTCCACGCCCGGGTTGAGCTGGATGATTTTCTGATGATCGAGCTTGAGGGTTTTGGCGATCTTCCAGGGATTGTCGCCCTTTTTGATGGTGTAGGATTCCCAATCGGCACCCGCAGGAGCCGGAGCGGCCGGCGGCGGAGTCACCTCGGGAGTCACGGGTTTGGACGGAGCAGCCGCCTTCGGAGCCGTGCCGGCGGGTAACTTGAGGACGTCGCCGATTTTCAGGTTCTTGGGATTCTTGATCTCGTTCACCTTCAGCAGATCCTCCACCTTGATCCCGTGCTTTTTGGCGATGGACCACGGATTATCCCCCGCTTGGATCGTGTAGGTCGCCGGTGCCGCGGGCGCGACCGGAGCGGCAGGTGCAGGTGCCGGTGCGGGTGCAGGTGGGGTCGGCGGATTCGGTGCCGGAGGCAAGGTCACGGGAGGAATGGGCGTCGTTCCCGGGACGGCGCCAGGGACTGGCTTGGGCGCGGTCGCCGGGACCGGTGGCAAAGGTGGGAGTGGAACGGGAGCGGTATTCTGGGCGAAGCCGGCCAGCGGCGAGAGCAGCGTCAACAACAAGAGGGATCGGAGCGGATTCATGGAACGGAGAAAAGAATCGAGTCAGGTCTTTGGTTATCACAGGGACTTCGAAATGGGAAGCACTTTGCTCGCTCGCATCCCCGCTCCCACCATGGCGGAGAAATGGACGCCATTTAGTTAAGGTTTCTTTATATTTTAGTTTCCTTCTGGACTTTTATGTCAAGAAATCGATAATTCTGGTCATTTTGCATCCATGAAAACCGCTGCTTCCGACCAACCTGTCGTTTCCGAGTCATCCCCGCTCCAGCCCGGCGCCATCCGCCAATGGTTGGCAGGGAGCGCAACCGTTGCCGGTTCCCTTGCCGCGGCCGGCTCGGCCTCCGGTGAGGTGGTGCAGATCACGCTCTCCGGAAACGAGATTTCGGCCAGTGGCACGGTTCTCACGGACAATACCAACGATGACGTTACCGGTGATGGAATCGGCGATCTGGGCAGCAGTTCCTCGTTTTATTTTCGGGCAGCAGGATCCGCGGGGGTCCGCGGCCGCATCGCGGGCCAAGTCGTGCGGGCGAGCTTTTCATCCAGCACCTTCTCCGGATACTTCAATGTGAGAGTGGGAACCTCGTCAAGCTCGGGCGGCAACCCAGAAAGTTTGAGAAACTTCATCCCGATCCGATTCACCGACGCCCGGATCAACGGAGGTGCCACCACGGAAGGCTATCTCGAGGTCTTCGCAGAAAACCTCTCGGAGTCGGATCACCGCATTGAACTGGTCCGTCTCATCTTCGACGACGCCGACACGGATTTGCCGAGTGCGGGCCTTCGTGATTCCTTCCCCGAGTGGATCGACCTCAGCGCCACCTCGATGCCCTTGGCGACCGCTGGCGGCGCTGGCAAGATCGAGCGAAAGATCGCCGCGCTCGAACGAAAGATCCGCCAGATCAAGGCGAACTCTCCGCAGAATGCGCCGCGCCTGAACTTCTACAAGCTGCAAGCCGCCCGTCTCCGGCAGATCGCCATCTACGAGCGCCAGATCGCCGCACTCAAGCGGAAGCTCGTCAAAGGCGGTCGATGAGACGTCGCGTCCTCCTGATCGGTTGGGATGCCGCCGACTGGAAGGTGATCCACCCGCTCGTCGATGCGGGGAAAATGCCGCACCTCGCCTCGCTCATCGAGGGAGGGATCTGCGGCAATCTGGCCACCTTGCAGCCGGTCCTGAGCCCCATGCTCTGGACGTCGATCGCGACGGGGAAACGGCCCTACAAACACGGCATCCACGGATTTTCCGAGCCCGATCCTGTCACCGGCGGGATCCGCCCCGTGACCAATCTTTCGCGCCGGACCAAGGCGGTCTGGAACATTCTCAACCAGAATGAATTGAAAACGGTCACGATCGGCTGGTGGCCCTCCCATCCCGCCGAGGAACTCTCGCGCGGAGTGATGGTGTCGAACGACTACCAGCGCGCCCCGGAGGCCGATCCGGCCGACTGGCCGATGAAACCGGGGACGGTGCATCCGGCGAAACTCGGGCCGGTCCTCGCCGAGTGCCGCGTCCACCCCGCCGCCCTGACAGAAGCCCAAATCCGGGAGTTTCTCCCCGGGCTCGAGGGCATGTCGCGCGAGGATCTCGATCGCGCCGAACGCGATCCCCGGGTGCAATCCTTGCTGAAGATCGTCGCCGACGCCTCCTCCATCCATGCCGCCGCGAAGCTCCTGATGCACGCGCCGTGGGATTTCATGGGCGTCTACTACGATGCGATCGATCACTTCGGTCATGCCTTCATGAAGTATCACCCGCCGAGGCGGGATCACGTCGATGAATGGGATTTCCGCGTTTTTGGCCATTGCCTCGAAGCCGGATACCTCTTTCACGATCGCATGCTCGGAGAGCTGCTCGCTCTCGGTGGTGAGGACCTGACCGTGATCCTGATGTCGGACCACGGCTTTCATCCCGATCACCTGCGTCCCCGCGTGATCCCGCGCGAGCCGGCTGGTCCGGCGGTGGAACACCGGCAGTTCGGGATTTTCGCGGCGAAAGGCCCGGACCTGCGCCGCGATGAACGAATCTACGGTGCCAGCGTCCTCGACGTATGCCCGACTCTGCTGCATCTGTTCGGCCTCGCCGTGGGCGAAGACATGGATGGCAAGGTGCTGCTCGACCTCTACGAGGATGAGCCACCCGTGGTGGAGCGCGTGTCGAGCTGGGACGATGTGCCGGGCGACCATGGCATGCATCCGCCCGATCGTCAGATCTCGGCCGCGGATTCCAAGGCCGCCCTCGACCAGCTCGTCGCCCTCGGCTACATCGACAAGCCCGACGAAGATCGTGCCAAGGCGATCGAGCAGACGGTGCGCGAACTCGATTACAATCTTGCCCAAGCGTACCTCGATGGCGGTCTCTATCGCGAGGCCATTGCCATTCTCGAGCGACTCTATGCGGCTTGGCCCATGGAACACCGCTTCGGATACCAGCTCGCGATCGGATATCAGCGGATCTCGCGTCCCGCGGATCTGCGCACGACGGTGACGACCCTGATCCAGCGTCGCCTCGCCGAAGCGGAGGAAGCCATCAAAGAACTCCACGAACTTTCCCCGGACTCCGAGGACGATGCCGACGGAGCCGAGCCTCCGTCGTCCATGGCCCAACTCCGTGACCGAAAGATCCGCGACCTCATCGCCAAATCGCGCCCCAATCTCTTCACCGTCCGCTATCTCGAGGCTTTCGCCGACTACGCCGACAAACAATACGAAACCGCCCTCGCCCGTCTCGGCCGACTGGAGAGCGATTTCGGATCACGTCTCCTCGGGACGATCCTGCGTGGCGAGATTCTCCAACGACTGAAGCGCTGGCAGGAATCGCGCCTCGCGTTTGAAGAGGCCCTCGCGATCGATCCCGAGACTCCGGCCGCGCTCATCGGCCTTGCCCGTACCGATCTCGCGGAGCGGAGATTCGAGTCGGCCGCGATCCGCGCGCGCACCTCTCTCGGGCTGCTCTTTTTCCAGCCCCGCGCCCACTACCTGCACGGCCTCGCGCTCTATCGGGCGGGCCACTGGGAGGAAGCCGAGGTCGCCTTCCAGATCTGCGTCACGCAGGCGCCCCTCTTTGCCGCGGCACATCGCATGCTCGCCGAGATCGCGCGCCGTCACCGGCGCGACGCCGCGCTCTCCGCTTCGCTCCGGGCCCATCTCGCCGTGGTGATGGAGCGACGACGCGACCTGCGGACTCTGCCTGCCTCCGCGAGGAAGGAAGACAGCTCCATCGACGCCTCCATGGAGCTGCCCAGGCTGCATCACGATGTCGTCACTCTCGCCGCCGTCGCGTCGCAGGATCTCATCACGGTCGTTTCCGGACTGCCGCGCACCGGCACCTCGCTGATGATGCAGATCCTCGAGGCAGCCGGTCTGCCGATCTTCACCGACGGAGCCCGCGCCGCCGACGAATCGAACCAACGCGGCTACTACGAGCACCACCGGACCGGCTCGCTCCTCGCCGCAGGGGATCATTCCTGGCTCGGAGAAGCCAGGGGAAAGGCGATCAAGGTCGTCGCTCCCCTGCTCGCCTCGCTTCCCCGGCAGTTGCCTGATCCTGACAAACCCACCACGGCGCCGGGTCCCGTGGTTTACCGCGTCCTTTTCATGGAACGCGACATGGAGGAGATCCTCGCGAGTCAATCCAGCTTCCTTGACCGGATCGGTGGATCCACCCCCGCCCCGGGCGGCGGTGACGTGGCCAAAGCCTACCTGCAGCAGCTCCGCCATGCCCGCGAATGGTGCCGGGATCCGCGGGTGCATGCGATCCCCGTGTCTTACCGCGACCTCGTCGAACGTCCGGACGAGATCCTCCCGATGATCGCGGATTTCCTCGGCACGACCGATCGGCTCGCGGAAATGCGCGCGTGCATCGACCCTTCTCTTTATCGCGAGCGCAGGGCCTGAGACCTCGCTCGCCCCGATCGCGGGAAAAGAATGTTCGCTTTTTCGGGAAAAGGGCGTTTGCTTGTGCCCTAGGTTCAGTTGCTTGGCAAAATCAAGGTCTGAAGTGTTGCCAGGTGAGTCTTTTGCATTCGGTGGTGATCTGAAACCCGCAATTGGGAGCAGTCTACGGAGACGGCGCCTTGCAGGAACCCACTGTTAGAAGATGAAAATGTATGTTGGCAACCTGGCGTTCAGCACGACCAAAGAGACTCTCGAAAACCTCTTCGGTGCCCACGGCACCGTGACGGACATCCACCTCCCCTCCGACCGCGAGACCGGCCGCCCCCGCGGCTTCGCGTTCGTCACGATGGATTCGCGCGGCGCGATGGAGTCGGCGATCAAGGACCTCGACGGCAAGAACGTCGATGGCCGCTCCATCAAGGTCAACGAAGCCCAGCCTCGCGAAGAGCGTGGCGGCGGCGGTGGGGGCTACGGTGGCGGTGGCGGTGGCCGCGGCTACGGTGGCGGCGGCGGCGGTGGTGGCGGCTACGGCGGAGGCCGTGGCGGAAACGACCGTGGCGGGCGCGATCGTCGCTACTGAGAAGATCCCCTCTCAATCCCTTTCGGAGACGGCAACCCCCGCGGGTTGCCGTTTTTTTTGCATCACGGTGCCGCGGAGAAATAGCGCTTCGCGAGCGCATCGGAGACGGCTTTGGTCTCTTCGTCGGAGAGGACGCGATCGTAAACGACGATCTCGTAGACGACATTGTTGGTCACGGCGTCGTGCCCGTCGCCAAAGCCCCGTTTGCCGAACATCATCAAGTTGAGCGGTGATCCGCTGAAGACCACCGGGCCTTTTGCCTCGACCGGACGACCGCCCGGAGTGGCGCCGGTCGCATTGACCCCCGTGATCCGCTGCTCTTTGGCGGCGGGATTCCAACGATGCACGAAGATCCCGAGATCGCCGCTGGGCCAGGTGACGGAGACGCGTTGTTCCGTGCCGTCTCCGACTCCTTTCGTGGCGATGTGCACCTTGCCATCGTAGCCCGTCGAGAGTTGGATATAGCGGTTGTCCCAGGTCGGCGCCTGAAAACGATAGATCCGGTCGTCACCGGCCTCGAGTTCCGCGACGAGCGCGATGGTGATTCCGTCAGGGAGTTCGACATCGTGTTTCAACATCGAGAGCGAGCTGCGGTTGGTGGTCGTCAGTCCCCGCTGGGTGCCGCGGATGCCGGCGATCTGGGCCGCGCTGCTCTCCACGAGGCGGGGCAAATGTTCGCCCTTCGGATCTCCGGAATCGCGGAGCAGGGCGAGTTCCTTGCGGTTGGAAACGAGGTTCACCCAGGCCGCGACCTGGTCGCCCGCCTTCGCCGGGGTGCGATAATCCCGCCCGAGCGCGGCCTTCGCCCCGCTGAACCATGCGAAGATCGAGTCGGCGGCAGGCAGGGGCGGCAAGGCGGGCGCTCCATCCGCGCTGGATAGCTGCGCCGGATGCGGGATGGGAGGCAGCTCGGCCACGCCCGGATTCACGACAACGGCCGGATTCGCCCCCGTCGCGACCGCAGGATCCGTTTTCTCCCCTCCGCCGCGAACGAGGAGCCAGGCGAGCACCACGAGCAAGATCGGGACACCGGCGACGATCCCCTTGCCAACCGGAGTCAGCGTTTGCCAAAACTGCAGCACTCCCCGCGGAGCCGCGCCACGGGGTGGGTCTTTTTGCCTCCCCGCGGACGGGACGACCGCCCGCGTCGTGGGTCGGGCCTGCCCGGTGACATTGCCCCGGATCGACCCCGTCGCGGCGGGAGGCAGGATCGGTGTTCGCGCACCGGTGACCGGTCCCGTCGCCCTGCGGGTCGCCGGGATGGGGCCACTCGCCGTCTGCAGCACGCGCGTGCCCGGCACCGGATCGGTTGGAGGACCGACCGGGCCGCTCGGCGGCGGGGGCCCGACTGGACCGGTCACGGGTGTGCCGACGACCCGGGCAAAGGGAATGTCGTCGTCTTCCCCGGCCACTCTCGCCACAGGCACATAGGGGATGCCCTTGATGGCCTCCTGGAATTGCCTCAAGGCATCACGGGCGTCCCTCGGGCGATCCTCCGGATCGCGGGAAATCAGCCGCATGAGCCAGTCGGCCACGAGCGGGGGCAGATCGGTGCGACGTTCACCGATGTGCTGGCACCGGTGTTTGATGTGATTCATCGACGTCTCCGCCGGATTGCCTCCGGTGAAGGGCGACTCCTGTACCAGCATGTAATAAAAGACACACCCGAGCGAATAGAGATCGGTACGTTGGTCGAGCGGGCGCAGCTCGAGCTGCTCCGGAGCGATGAAATCGATCGAGCCGAGAAAGGACCCTCGCTGATCGAGCGTTTGCAGGGAAGGCTGTTGGCTGAATTTCGCGAGACCAAAATCGAGCAACTTCACGAGGAAACGGCCCGATGCCGTCACCGTCAGCATGATGTTGCCCGGCTTGATATCGCGATGCAGCAGATTCAGCTCGCCGGCGGCGACGAGCGGCTCGAGGCACTGCCCCGCGACGTCGCGGAAATCCTCCCACGAAAGCGCTCCCGATTTCATGATGCTGTGCAGGTCCTCGCCCTCGACCAGCTCCATCACCACGAACGGCCCTTCCGCATCCTCCTCAAAGGCGAAGACCGTCACCACATTCGCATGGGAAAAGCGCGCCAGAGCCGCGGCCTCGCGGGCGAGTGACTCCCCGGCGGTCTCGTTGAGATTCGTCTCTTCGATCGGCAGCAGTCGCTTCAAGGCCACCTCGCGTCCCATCACGGTATCGTAGGCACGGTAGACCGCGCTCATGCCCCCTCTCCCGATCCTGCCGCGTACTTGGTAGCGTTCTGACATGTTTCAAAATCGAAATCACGGATCCCGGCACTCACCACGAGGTCCGCACTTGCGACTTGATTGTCCTACATTTCCCGGCCATATCCAAGGAAATCACCCCGTCTCGCGTAGATGCGGCGATCCTCCCCGCCTCCCCCGTTTTCCGCATGACTTTCCCCTCCCCGACCACCTCTCCGCCCCTCTTGGCCGCGATCGAGGCCGGTGGCACCAAGTACGTCTGTGCCGTCGCGACCGATCCGGCCCGACCGCTCCTCGAGACCCGTTTCCCCACCGGCGATCCCCACGAGACCGCGGCCCGGGCCGTCGCCTTTTTTCAGGAAGCAAGCGCCTTGCATGGCCCCATCGCCTCGCTCGGCATTGGCACCTTCGGCCCCGCGCGGCTCGATCGGGCCGCCGCGGACTACGGCAACATCCTCACCACCCCGAAAGCCGGATGGTCACAGTTTCCCCTCGTCGCGGAATTGAGGCGGGCTCTCGGCGAAGATCTGCCTGTCACTTTCGAGACCGATGTGAACGCCGCCGCCGTCGGCGAAGCCCGTCACGGAGCCGCCCGCGGCGTGCGCCGGGTCGCCTATCTCACCATCGGCACCGGCATCGGAGGTGGTTTCCTCGATGACGGGAGGCTGCTGCATGGACGCATGCACCCCGAGATCGGCCACCTCATCGTCCCGGATCTCGACGCGGCCTATGGAAAAGCCACCCAGGTCTGCCCCTTTCACGGCAGTTGCCTCGAAGGCCGGGCGAGTGGTCCCGCCATCGAAAAACGCTGGGGCAAGCCGGGCCACGAGCTGCCGGACGACCATCCTGCCTGGGAGCTGGAGGCCGCTTATCTCGCTCTGGGCTGCCTGAATCTCACCGCCGCCTGGTCGCCCGACCTCCTCCTCCTCGGCGGCGGCGTCTCCCAGAAATCGGGCTTGATCGAGCGGGTCCGCGCCGAGCTCGAACGCCTCGCCGGCGGGTATTGGGACCTGCCCCCGATGGACGAATACGTGAAACTCCCCGCTCTCGACCAGCAGGCCGGGATTGTCGGATCACTGGTTCTCGCGCAGGAAGCGCTCGCTTGATCCCGCTGGTCAGCCGCAGAAATCGCCGATGTCCTTGAGCCGTCCGAAGACAATGAGACGATCGCCTTCCTCCAGGCGGAAGTCGGGTCCCGGAGTGCCGGTGACACGATAATTTTCCTCGCCCGCTTCCGCGGCGGCCGATTTGTCGGCCGGGCGGCGCACCGTCACGAGATTCAATCCGTGTCGTTTCCGCAGCTCGATCTCAGCGAGGGTTTTTCCGATGAGGCCTTCCGGCATCTCCATCTCCACGATGCCATGATCCTCGTCGATGCCGAAGTATCGCCGCACCGACTCATGGGTCACCTGCCGCGCGAAATAGGCCGCGGCCAGGCTTTCGGCATGGATCTTTCCCGACACGCCCATGAGATCGAGGAGATGCTCGTGCACCTCGTTGATGACACGGGTGTAGACTTTCGGCACCTTCAGCTTCTGGCAGTGCGAAGTGATCATGAGGCTCGCCTCGAACCCCTCGCCCACCGCGACGATGACCGTATCCATCGCCGCGACGCCGAGTTGATCAAGGGCACCCGCATCGGTGCCATCGGCGATCGCCGCCATCGTCACGACATCGCGCACGTCGCGGATGTGGGCCTCGTCCGTATCGATGGCGAGCACCTCGTGTCCCGATTCCGCGAGTTCGCGGGCGAGAGCCGAGCCGAAGAATCCGAGTCCGATGACGGCGAATTTCATGGTTTTGTCAGGGTAATGGGAGTGGGGAGAATCAGTTCAATGGCAGGCGGGCGTCGGGCAGCTCGTAGCGCCGCGTCGGAGCCTGGCCGGCGAGGGTGAAGACCAGCGTCAGAAGACCGACCCGGCCCGCGAACATGCTTGCGATGATGACGACTTTGGAAAAGTGGCTCAGTTCCATCGTGAAGCCGCGCGACAAGCCGACCGTGCCGAAGGCGCTGAAACATTCAAAGACCACGTCGGAGGGATGCGCCCCGGGATTGCCCCAGCTCACCAGAAGGATCGAGACCGTGACCCACAAAACCGAGAGCACGATCGTCGCGGTGGAGCGCTCCACCACGTCGCGGGCGATGCGGCGCCGGTGCATGTGCAGGGACTCGTGTCCACGCACGAGCCGCCACAGCTCGCCCAGCGCGATCGCGAAAGTCGTCGTTTTCACCCCGCCCGCCGTGCCCCCCGGACTGCCGCCGATGAACATCAGCGCACACATCACCACGATGGTCGCGAAGCCGTAGCCGGAGAAATCCGTGATGTTGAAACCCGCGGTGCGCGCCGTGACCGAGTTGAAGACCGCTTCCCACACCCGGTCGGCGGACCACGCCCATCCTTCGGTGACAAAAAAGGCGATCGCTCCCACCAGGATGAGGGAAAAAGTCATCACCAGCACCACCCTCACATGGAACCGCACCCGGTAGCGCAGCGCCCAGCGGGCGATGCGGCGGGAGCGGGGCATGAGCTTCTTCAACAAGGTCAGCACTCCATGCCAGAGGAGCTTGGGCAGATCGAGGATCACCGCGAAGCCGATGCCTCCCGCGATGATCAACAGCATGATGATGACCTGCACCGGGCGATTCGTCACCGAGGCCTCGTCCGCGAGTCCGGCCGAAAAGGTGGAGAAACCCGCGTTGCAATACGCGGAGACCGAGTGAAAGACCGCGTCCCAAAGCAGCGTGCCTTCACGTGGAGGATCGGCCGACCAGGCCATGTGCAAGAGCACCGCCCCGCCCGCCTCGATCAGCAGCGTGATCAGCACCACTTTTCCCACGAGCGTGCCCATGGCTCCGAGATTGTCATCGCTGAAGAGCTCGGAGAGACGCGCACGGTCGCGGAGCGAGATACCTTGCCCCACCACCAGCGACATGAAGTAGGTGAGGGTCATGATTCCGAGCCCGCCTACCTGGATCAGGAGCAGCAGGATCATCTGCCCCTGCGGAGTGAACGCATGCTCCGTATCGACCACCGCCAGACCGGTGACACAGACCGCGCTGGTGCTCGTGAAAAACGCGTCGATCCAGGAAATCCCCTCCCTCGTCGCATTCGGCGTTTTCAGCATCAGCGCCCCGGCCACGATGGCGAGGGCGAAGGTCGCGACAAAGAGCGTGCCGGGCCTGACATGTTGCAAAAAACGCGCTCTCGTCAGCCGCAGCATCCGCAGCCCCACCGGCAGGATCAGGGTGAGCTGCACCACCACCAGGGCGAGCAAGGCCGCCGTGCGCGGCTCGAGGAGACCGCCCAGCCAATCCCGCAAGGGGCGCTCCAGCCCGAAACGTCCCGCCGCCAGCAACAACAAGGCGGTGAGGATGACCGCCTTCTTCACTTTCGAAAGGCGTTGTTCATGCGTGGCCAGTCCCGCTTCGGCGATGAGGGCGGACACCACGAGGCCCCAGGTCGTCCATTCAAACCAGACCGTGTCGGACAAGGAAATCGGCCAGCCCAGCTCCCACACGAGCAGGACGAAGGCAGCCAGGCCCGTGATCGCCTGAATGACGAGCAAGCCCGTCACGAGGACAGGTCTGCCAGCCACCGATGGGGGAGAGACCGAAGTCATTCCTCGAAACGTAGGGGAAGCCGTAGCGCGGCTTTGCTCCCACCGCAACCCCGCGTTCCGACCCGGAGGCAAACCTCAACGACTGAGCGCGCTCGCCGCCACCGTGCCCTCGCGCCCATCGGCGAGCCGCACCCGGGCCATGCTGCCGCTGCGCTCCAACACCGAAACGGAGGATCCCTCGTAAAGCTTCACCAACACACCCGACACCGTCGCCTGCGTCGTCTCCAGGACCGTGGCGTTCGTGCCCGCCGCATGGCCCGCGGAGCGACGGACAAAGATCGATGACTCGCCTTCCGCGGAAGCCGACGAAGCCGGAGCCGGTGGCATGGATGCCGGCGGAGCCGAGAATGACGGCGGTGAAGGGATGCCGACCGGATCGGCGGGCGGGGCCGTGCCAGCGGGCTCCGGCAAGGGAGGGGCGGCAGGCGCGGCCGGAGCAGACAGGGTTGGCTCTGGCATCGAAGAGGGTTCGGTCGCCTTCGGTTTTCCAAAAAGTTTTCCGAAAAGCGAGGGTTTCTCAGGCGCCGCGGAGCCCTCCGTAGCGGCCGCGATCGCTTCATTCGCCGAGGCATCGGCAGGGGCGGGTGGAGCCGGTGGAGCCGAGGCGGACTCGAGATTCATCGCCGAGGGTTCCGGATATGATGCGGCCGGAGGCGCCGGCGTATGATCCGCGTTGGGAAGGAGATCCCCGCTCACCTCCGCCTTTTTCTTCGATTGGAAGAGGCTGAAAAGTCCCGGCTTTTTCTCCGGGAGATCGGGTGAGGCATTCGCCGCGGGCGGGGACGTCACCGTGCTTTCGCCGCCCCGCCCCGTGCCTCCCGTCTCAAACGCGGGGACGTAGTTGTTGCTGCGCACCGCCTGCGGGGTCGGCCCGGTGCCTTCGGAGCGGGGTGCGGCGGGGCGATACACCTGCAGGTATTGCTCGGCCGAGGTGATCACGGGAGGCTTCTGCGTGTAGGTGGCCATCGCCTCCATGAGCGCTTTCTTCTGCCGCGCCGCGAGGGCCGCCCGATCGAGCTCCGCATCCTGCTGCGACTGGGTCCAGGCGACGTTTCCTTGCACTCCGGGACCGGAGCCGCCTTGCACGATCGTGGGGGCCAGCCCGCCATCCTGTCCATTGCCAAGGGTGGCGAAAAGTGATACTGCCAGAAACGCGAGCGGTCGTGCCTTCATGCTTCGAAATGAGGTTCGGCCGCAGTTTGACTCCCTTTTCACCCGATTTCCAGCCCCCATCACCATGAATTTGATCTTCGACGTGCACCTCGATCTCAGCCTCAACGCTCTCGAATGGAACCGGGATCTGACACTGCCGATCGACCAGATCCGCGCCCTCGAAGCCGGAAAGACGGACATGAAGGGCCGTGCCCTCAACACCGTCTGCCTCGATGAAATGCGCAAAGGGGGCATCGGCCTCTGCGTCGCCACCCAGATCGGCGGCTGCATGAAACCCCGCGGACCCGTGGCGTGCTGGGAGTCGCCCGCCCAAGCCTGGGGCATGACGCAGGGCCAGCGGCATTACTACGAAGCCCTCTGCGATCTCGGCGAGATGGTGCAGATCCGAAATCTCGAGCAACTCGATGCCCATCTCGCCCTCTGGGCTGATCCCGTCGCCGCCGCCGCCGCGAAGGCCCCGATCGGCTACGTCCTTTCCTTGGAAGGGGCCGATTCCATGGTGACGGTCGATTATCTGGAGACCGCTTGGGAATACGGTCTCCGCGCGATCGGTCCCGCCCACTACGGCGCCGGACGCTACGCCATGGGCCACGATCAGGTTGGCGGCCTGCGGCCCGGCGGAGCCGATCTCATCAAAAAGATGGACGAGCTCGGCATCATCCTCGACGTGACCCACCTCAGCGACGACTGCTTTTTCGAGGCCCTCGACCTTTACCAAGGCACGGTCTGGGCGAGCCATTCGAACTGCCGCGCCATCGTCGACGATCCGCGCCAATTCAGCGACGAGCAGATCAAGCTCCTCATCGAGCGCGGTGCCGTGCTCGGCTCGGTCTACGACACGTGGATGATGATCCCGGGCTGGGTCCGTGGCAAGACGACACCGCAGGAAACGGGCGTCTCCATCGCCCACATCGGCGATCACATCGATCACATCTGCCAGCTCGCGGGCAACGCGAACCACGTCGGCATCGGCAGCGACCTCGACGGTGGCTTCGGCAAGGAGCAGAGCCCCGTCGATCTCGAGACCATCGCCGATCTCCAGAAGCTGGAGGACATCCTCAAAGGCCGCGGCTATTCCGACGAAGACGTGAAGGCGATCTTCAGCGGCAATTTCCTCCGTCTGCTGCGCGAAGCGTGGGCGTGAAGGTCGAGCGGCGCAATCATTGCCATCGGTTGAGGCATGGGAACCGAGATTGGGAGAAGGCTTGACATCATGATGCGCTCGGAGTATGCGTTGATGCATGAGGACGACCGTTTCCATCGAGGATTCCTTGTTGGAGCAGGCTCGCGAGCTATCGCGTCAGCGCTCGTGCACCTTGGGCGAGGTGTTTGATGAGGCCCTGCGGCTGAGCTTCGCCGCCGCCCGGAAGGGATCCTCTCCGGAATCGAGTCGACCTCTGAAGACCTTTCGAGGTGACGGTCTACGGGATGGAGTCGATCTGGATTCCTCATCGTCCCTGCAGGAAACCATGGACGGGCGATGATCCTCCTCGATGTCAACATCCTCGTATATGCCCATCGCGAAGACGCTGCACGGCACGCCGATTACAAGGCCTGGCTGGAATCGGCTCTGCATCGGGCTCCAGGAGTCGGTGTCTCCGATCTGGCGTTGAGCGGATTCATCAGGGTAGTCACACACCCGAAAGTGTTCCGTATACCGACGCCCTTGGGAGAGGCTTTGGATTTCGTCGAAGACTTTCGATCGCGGGACGAGACGAGCGTGATCGCTCCCGGGCCGAGACATTGGAACGTTTTCCACGATCTCTGCCGTAGAGCGGACGCTCGCGGCAACCTCGTGCCGGATGCCTTCCATGCGGCACTTGCCATCGAGACGGGATGTGAATGGATCACCGCCGATCGCGGATTTTCCAGATTCCCCGGCCTGAAATGGCGTCACCCCTTGGATTGATCTCTTCCGTTCCCTTCTTCATCCGCTGACATTCATAGGGTCATGCCTTGAACCGCAAGGATATCCCTAACCTGGATGACCCCACAGATTGGGAGAATCATCCCACTCTCCCAAACCACTCCCACATCAGGATCGCGCCGGTGACGGCGATGTTGTGGGAATCCGCCGCCTCCCGTTTCGGGAGATGGACGAGTTCCGCGCATTGCCTTTCGATTTCAGGCGGCAGACCGGCGGACTCCGATCCAAGGATGATCGCGGTTTTTCGGGCGGCGCGGACTTCCCCGAGCGGACGGCTGGCGACTCCCTCGCTGACGCCCAGCAGGACGAACCCCGCCTCGCCGAGGCGGTCGAGAGTGTGCTCGAGGGAGGCGACTTCAAAGATCGGCAGCCGAAAGACCGCCCCGGCCGAGCCCCGGATGCTCTTTCGCGAATAGACATCGACGCCCCGCCCTTTCTCCATCACGACCCCATCGATCCCGAAGGCGACGGCGCTCCGGAGGAGCGTGCCCAGATTTCCGGCGTCGGCGGGATCGATGGGCACGAGAAGACGGGTGGCCTGCACCCAAAAGGTCTCGTCGGGCGTCCTTGGAGCCGGCCGGCGGACCGTGGCGAAGGCGCCGCGATGGAAACGATAACCGGGATCGCGGCGTAGCGTCTCTCCAGGCACTTCGCGCACCTTCAAACCAAGTTCGGCGGCACGAGCCAAGAGCCCGGGAAACCGTCCTGCCTCGATGACGAGATCGAGGATTTCAAAATGACCCGCGGCGAGCAGGACTGAAACGGCGGGATGGCCTTCGACGATAAAGGTATCCGCGGCGGAGTCGCTGCCGGCTCCGCACCCGTCCCTCATCCACTGAAGCCGGGCCGGAGATCAATGGGCCGAGGCCTTGTCGCGGGTCGAAAGGCTGATCAGGGCGAGGAAAATGAGGACACCGGCACCAATGACGCGGAGCAGGGCGCCCAGAAGGCTGCCTCCAAAGGCTTCGATCCCGTAAATTCCGATTCCCACGCCGATCAGGATGGTGAAGATCGGACCCGCGAGATTGATGGTCTTTTCCGAAACCGGCAGGCAGCCCATGATCGTGAACATCACGGTGAATCCGGCAAGGTAGAGCCAGACGGGAGTCCAGAAACCGGCGCTGGCGCTGACGCAGACTTCGCAGAGAAGCCAGGAGAGACCACAAAGAAAGAGGAAGCCGTGGGAGAGGGAGTTCATCGCGGGGAAAATGATTCGGATTGTCGGAGATTCAAGCAGGGATTGCCCGTGTCGCAGGGAAATACGCCGGATCAACGGCGTCCGCGCTCACGAAATTCGCCAAAGGCGCGGAATTTGTCGTAGCGGCGCTTCAGGAGCGTGTCCTTGTCGAGGGTCTCCAGCTCGGTGAGGTGTTTGATCACCTGGCGCTTCAGGTTGCCGGCCGCGGCGACATGATCGTGATGGGCGCCGCCCATGGGCTCGGGGATGACCTCGTCGATGATCTTCAAGCCCTCGAGATCCCCGGCGCTCAGTTTCAGGGCCGTGGCCGCCTCGGTCGCATACTTGCGGTCTTTCCAGAGGATCGCGGCACAACCTTCGGGGCTGATCACGGAATAATAAGCGTTCTCCATCATGAGGACGCGGTCGGCCACGCCGATGCCGAGCGCTCCCCCGGATCCACCCTCGCCGATGACGACGGCCACGACGGGGACGCGGAGCATCATCATCTCGCGGAGGTTGAAGGCGATCGCTTCGGCGATGTTGCGCTCCTCGGCCTCGATCCCCGGATAGGCGCCGGGAGTGTCGATGAGGGTGACGACGGGGATGTTGAATTTCTCCGCCATCTTCATGAGTCGGAGCGCCTTGCGGTAACCCTCGGGATGGGCGCTGCCGAAATTGCGGCGGAGGTTTTCCTTCGTGTCGCGTCCCTTCTGGTGGCCGATCACCATCACCTTGCGTCCTTCGAGGCGGGCGAAGCCACCGGGCATGGCTTCGTCTTCACCGATGTGGCGGTCGCCGTGGAGCTCGAGGAAATCATCGAAGGAGTGCTCGACGTAATCGAGCATGAAAGGCCGCTGCGTGTGGCGGGCGATCTGCACGCGCTGCCAGGGGGTGAGATTGCGGTAGACCTCGCCCTTCATCTTGGTGAGCTTGTCCTCGATGCGCTTCATCTCGCTCGACATATCGATGTCGCTGTCGGCGGCGCGGTCGCGCAGCTCGGCGAGCTGGCGCTCGAGATTGACGATGGGCTTTTCGAATTCGAGAGGTTCGACGGTGGTCATGGCGGGCACTTTAGCGCGTTTCTCGCGGCGGTCTACTTCACAAGATCAACTTTTGAGCCGACGCGGAGGATGGTGAAAAGCTCTTCGAGATCCTCGTTCGGGATCATCACCCCGAAGGGACGCGACTCTCCCCCGTCCGGTCCGGGGTCGGCCTGCCGGATGAACAGCCCGATTTTCCCGGTGCGGATCCACTTGGCGCTGTTCATGTAGCTGGGATGCGTGAAATTCACGGGCTGGTCGCCGTGCCAGGCGACACGCTCGCTCACGGTCGTGGCGACGGGGGCCTTGATGTCCGGAGGCAGATTGCGATCGACGATCCGGTATTCCTTGAAGAGAGCGTCGCCGTCAAACACCGTCACGGTGCCCTTCGCGAGGCTGATCTCGACCCGGAAATTCAAAGGATAGACCGTGAGCGGCTCATCGGGAAAGATGAACTCGGAGGTTTTTCCGTTCGCCCGCATGATGTAGTCGATCGTGGTCTGGTTCCGGCTCGCGATCGTGACGAGGGCCTCGCCGCGACGCACCTTGTGCTCGACCTTGCCGGGCATGGGAATCTTCGAGAGAAGGAGATCCATGTTCACCTCGCCGACGATGCGCCGCGCCTCGTCGTAGGTGGCCGACTCCGGGAAATACTGCATCAGGTAAAGGAGCCGGTCGCGCGCCGAGACGAGTTCGCCTTCCTTCAGCAGGGCGATCGCGGCGTCGAAGTGGCGTTTCCCAAGATCGGGACGCTCGAGAGTGCCGCCCCCTTTGCCGGAGATGTGCCGGTTCACCACGATCTCGGGTTGGGCGAATTTTTTCCAATAGAAGTAGGCCCCGGCGACACCGCCCCCACAGACGAGGAGGGCGAGAAAGGCGAGCAGGAACTTGAACCGGGCCATCGAGGATGCGGAAGAGAGAGGAAAACCTGGAGCCAATCAGAGAAGACCGCGGCGCTTCAGATCAAACACATTGATGCTGAGCGATCGTCCGATCATCTCCATGGTGAACTTGAGCAGCGAGACCTCCCAGGAATCGTCGACCCCGCAGATGAGGGCGCGCGAAGGATCCCCGTTCGAGCGGATCTCTTCGAGGATGCGGTCGCGCACCTGCTCGACGGGGAGATGCACGACCTCCTCGGTGAAGCTGCGTTTGGCGAAATTGAAGCCGTATTGGAAAAAGGCGAAATTCCCGTGCTGGCGGAACCATTCCGCGAAGACCTCGGCCTGCTCGCCGAAGCCCTCGAAAAGGAGATCCCGGTAGCCTTCGGGACGCAGGATCTTCGGCCGCTCCGCCTCCATGCGGCCTTCGCGGATACGCACGGTGCCGACGGAGTCCATCGGCTCGGTGAGGAGATGGAACTGGAAATTCGTCGTGCCAAAGGTGTCGATGAGACGGTCGGGCTCGTGAAGCACGACGGTGTGCTCCATGGCATAGGCGATGTCGTCGAAGGATAGGGCGGCCATGATCGGCGGAGTGGCCAAGTCTAAGCGCAAATGCCGGGGAAATCCAACAGGGAAGCCGCAGGTCGGGGGACGAAGGCCCGGAGATCGAAAACCCGACCGATTCCCGTGATCCAAAAAAAATGCGCCTCCGGGGAGGCGCACCTTCAAACAGGGTCTGGTCGGAGACCGGAGAGGGTCACTTCGACTGCTCGGCGATGTAGGCGTAGACGTCGCCGACGCTCATGAGCTTCTCGGCATCTTCGTCCGGGACGGTGATGTCGAATTCTTCCTCGAAAGCCATCACCAGCTCGACCGTGTCGAGAGAATCGGCGCCGAGATCTTCGATGAACTTGGCTTCGGGCTTCACTTGCTCTTCGCTCACGCCCAGTTGTTCAACGATGATGTTCTTAACTTTCTCTTCGATAGATGCGTCGGCCATTGGAAAGGTGGGGAATGGATTTTCGGATTCCGGGTTTATTAGCGGTGGTGGAGATGTTTGGCAACGCTTTTTTTACAGCCTTTTTCAGGATCTCCCCCTCCCCGCCCGCGGTGGCGGGAAAAGGCCGATTTTCCGGGGCATGATCCGTTGCCCTCGGGCGCGGCGCAGGTATCTTCCGGCGGAATGTCCTTCGTCCCCCATCTGAACGCGCTCGACGCCGGCGCGCCGCTCTCGCCCCTGCTGGCGAGATTCCGCTCGCTCCTCGATCCGATGTCACCCGCGGCGCTCGAGTCGCTCGCGGGAGAATCGGTCGCGACGACCCGTCGCCATTTCGGGAAGACGATGCGCCTTTTCGCGCCGATCTACCTTTCGAACGAGTGCGTGAACAATTGCGCCTACTGCGGTTTCTCGCGCGACAACCCCATCCTCCGCACCACCCTCACCGTGCCGCAGGTGGTGAAAGAGGCACGCCACCTCGCCGGCCTCGGCTTCCGCCATCTCCTCCTCGTCGCGGGCGAACATCCCCGTTTTGTCTCCGAAGGTTACCTTGAGGAATGCCTCGCCGCGCTCCGCGATTTCATCCCCACCCTCGCGATCGAAGTGGGACCGATGGAAACGCCGGAATACGAGCCCCTCGTCCGCGCCGGCTGCGAGGGCCTCGTCGTGTATCAGGAGACCTACGATCGGACCGCCTACGCGGAATACCACACCGCGGGACCAAAGAAGGATTTCGATTGGCGCCTCGAATGTCCCGAGCGGGGTTACGCCGCCGGCTTCCGCCGCATCGGGATCGGCGCGCTCGTCGGCCTGAGCGACTGGCGGCAGGAAGTCCTGCGCCTCGCCGCCCATCTCGAATACCTCCAGCGCACTTGCTGGAAGGCGACCTTCACCATCGCCCTGCCGCGCCTCCGTCCCGCCGCCGGCAGTTTTCAACCGCGCCATGCCATGAGCGACGCGCAGTTCGTGCAAACCCTCTGCGCCTTCCGCGTCTGTTTTCCCCAGGTCGGCATCGTCCTCAGCACGCGCGAGCCCGAGCCTCTGCGGAACGCCCTCTTTCCTCTCGGCGTCACCTCGATCAGCGCCGGCAGCCACACCGAACCCGGCGGCTATACCGGCGAGGGCGCCGACGACGTCCACCTCACCGTGCGAGGTCGCCGCGTCGATCTCGAGGAAAAGCCCGCCAAGGCGACCTGCTCGGGCGGGGCGACTCCGGCAACGGGACAATTCGACATCGCGGATGAGCGCAGCGCCGCCGAAGTCGCCGCCCATCTCCGCTCCATCGGGCTGGAGCCCGTGTGGAAAGATTGGGATGCCTCCATCCTCGCCGGAGCCTCAGCCCCCGACGAACTCGCCGTCACCGCATGAAGATCACCCTCAACGGCGCCCCCCGGGAATTTCCGGAGACCACCCTCACCATCAGCTCCCTCCTCGAAGCCGTGGGCCTCGGTCCCCAACCCGTCCTCGTGGAGCGAAACGGCCTCGCCGTGCTGCGGCGGGAGTTCGATGAAACGCCGGTCGAAGAGGGCGACACGATCGAGGTCGTGCGGATGGTGGCAGGGGGGTAAGGTGATCGGATTTCCGGGTCAGTCGATTTCTCCGCTCGCCCTCAGGGCCTCCTCGATCAATCCGGGATCAATAAACCAACGCTCCTCACGGAGTCGCTCAAACAGTGGCACCAAAGCCTCGATTTTTCCGTCGAGTTTGGCCCGGACAAGAAGTCCGAGAGTGCCGATGCATCGGAATCCCCTGGCCGCGGCAACCGTCCGGCCCTTGCGGTCATCCATAAGGAGCCAGGCGTCCGCCTCCTGCGTCGCGAGCGCAAGCACCCCCGCCTCGCCGTCATCGACCAGCAAGGCAAAATCGGCGTGAATGTCTCTGTCGACCTTTTTGATTGAACCGCTGAAGCGGCGCTCGAGATCGCTCATTTCCGGACGCCTTGGAGGAGCGGTGATTTCAAGCCATACCCGATCGGGAATCCACACCTCCTTGGCGAACAAAGAAACCAGATCGAGCTGGCCCACTTTCGCGAGGAGAATCAGCGGACTCGCATCGCAAATGATGAGTCGCTCAGTTCCGAAGATCGGCGAGCTCATCCAGGAGGTCGTCTCTGGTTTGGTTGACGACGGAAACATTCAACTGGGAAAGCCGCTCCATGAAGGCCCACACGGGCAGATCGGCGAGTTCCGCCGATTGCGACAAGGTCATGCGTCCGAGCTCGAAAAGTTTCGCCGCAAGAATTTCGCGCAATTCCCGACGGAGTTCTTCCTCGCTTCCTCGAAAGCCGGAGAGCCATTGTTCGTTGATCGGCAATTCCAACGTCGTCATGGGTGAATCGTACGCCCCGCCCCTCACAAAAGCAAGGCTTCGGGGCACATTCCCCTGCCTCCGGAATCGGGGAATCCTTCTCACCCGAAACTCGTCGTCACCAACAGCGCCCGGTTGAGCTGGCGGAGGTAATCATAACGCGGGATCTCGCGGCAGCCGAAGCGGCTCAGGTGATCGGTCGTCCACTGGGTGTCGAGGAGGAGGAAATGCCGCTCGCGGAGACGCTCGACGAGGGCGACGAGGGCGACCTTCGAGGCATCCGTGACACGGCTGAACATCGATTCACCGAAGAAGGCCCCGCCGATGGAGACGCCGTAGAGCCCTCCGACGAGTTCGCCATCCTGCCAGGTTTCGACCGAATGGGCGTAGCCGAGTTCGAAGAGCTTCTCGTAGCTCGTCACGATCTCGCGGCTGATCCAGGTGGTGCGGCGATCTGCGCAGCCGGCCATCACTTCGGAAAAGGCCGTATCGATCCGCACCTCGAAAGGATTGCGGCGCAGGGTCCGCTTCAGACCGTGGGGAATGTGGAATTCATCGAGCGGCAGGACCCCGCGGGGATCCGGGGAGAACCAGCCGATCTCGCCGCGGTTGTCCATCGCCATCGGAAACATGCCGCCACGATAGGCCGCGATGAGCACCGCGGGCCTGATATAACCTTCCCTCGTGAAGATCGATTCGGACATCCCTTGAAACGGGATCAGATTAGAATCGCCCCCGATTTTTGACAAACAAATTTCGGCGTTCCTCCCCCTCCCTTGCAGCAAAAACAATGCAAATCCCTTCTTGAAAAACGCACCGCGAAGCCGTAAGGGAGCGACACTATGCCAGTCGCCACACCCAAACAGTTCGAAGCCATGCTCGATGCCGCCCAGAAGGGTGGCTACGCCTATCCCGCCATCAACTGCAGCAACCTCGTCACGATCAATGCCGCGTTGAAGGCCTTCGCCGACCAGAAGTCCGACGGGATCATCCAGTTCTCCACCGGAGCCGGCCAGTTCGCCTCGGGCCTGAACCACAAGAACATGGTCCTCGGCGTCATCGCCCTCGCCGAGCTGACCCACCGGCTCGCCGAGCAATATGATGTGCTCGTGGCCCTGAACACCGACCACTGCCGTCCCCAGGTCGCCTCGACCTTCCTCGCCCCCCTCATCGAAGAAACGGCCAAACGCCGCGCCAAGGGTGAGAACAACCTGTTCCAGAACCACATGCTCGACGCGTCCGAGCTTCCCCTCGCCGAGAACATGGCGATCTCGCAGGAATACCTGAAGCTCTGCGCCGAGAACGGCATCGTCCTCGAGGTCGAGGCCGGCGTCGTCGGTGGTGAGGAAGATGGGGCCGCCGGTGGCGAAGACACCCCGCACGACAAGCTTTACACCACCCCCGAGGACATGCTCGCCGTCTACGAGGCGCTCCATCCGATCGGCCGATTCACCTTCGCCGCCACCTTCGGCAACGTCCACGGCCACTACAAGCCCGGTGCCGTGAAACTGAAGCCCGAAATCCTCAAGCAAGGTCAGGCCGCCGTCGTCGCGAAGTACGGTGCCGCGGCCGAGTTCGACCTCGTCTTCCACGGCGGATCCGGCTCGCTCCTCGAGGAAATCCGCGAGACCCTCGGCTACGGCGTCGTGAAGATGAACGTCGACACCGACACCCAGTACGCCTTCACCCGTCCCATCGCGGACTTCATGTTCAAGAACTACGACGGCGTCCTCAAGGTCGACGGCGAGATCGGCAACAAGAAAGCCTACGACCCGCGCGCCTATCTCAAGGCCGCCGAGCAAGGCATGGCCGAGCGCATCGCGCTGGCTTGCGACGATCTCCTTTCCACCGGCAAGTCCATCGCTGGTCAGGTCTGATCGACTAGGGCTCAGCCCACGATTTCGAAAATCCCGGTTCGCTCGTCGGACCGGGATTTTTTCTTTTGCGGGAGGGCGTCAGGCTTCCACCGTCGCCGCGCCCTGACGCGGCGGATCGGCGAAATGCCGCTCGGGAGGACGGCGCCTCGTGAATCGGGTCTCAAACAACCGGTAGACGCAGGCCGAAACGAGCAGCACGAGAATCAGTCCGATCGCTTTGGCGAGCAACTTCATCCCCATTCCCTCGCGGCTCTCGCCAAACCACGAGACCACCGCCATCAGGATCATGTGGTGGGAGAGGTAAATGGAATACGACCACAGGCTGATCGTCGTGACCACCGGACGCAGCGGTTCGAGCCAGGCCGGGAGGCCATTCCAAGAAGCCAGCAAGGGCATGCAGAGCGCGAACGCCAACGGCATCGTCACCAAGGCACCGCGCACGTAGGCCTCCGCATCGGCGATCGGTCTCGACAGGAAATGGGCCACGATCGTGCCGCCCAGGAGCAGCACCCCGGCCATGGCGAGAACGCGCTTTTGCCGAAACGAAAACCCCATGACCTCCTGCGCCACGGCCATCGCCACGCCGTAAGCGATGGCATCGAGCCGCGGCAGGGTCATCACCCTCGCCTGGGCGGCGGGCCAATCGAGAAAAGCCCACTCACGCAGCAAAGGCGGGACGAGGGCAAAAACGATCAAGGCCCCCGCAAAGGCGATCTTTCTCGACTCCGAGGCACGGTGGATCATCAGCACCACGAGCGGGAAGAGCAGATAGAAGGCCTCTTCGACACAGAGCGACCACGAGACATCGTAAAAAACCTCGTTCGGCGACATCAGATTCGGGAGGAACAAGAGGTAGGCGAACACCGCGCTCCAACCGCCCTCCGGAGCCTCGCCGCGGATCCCGTGATGGATCACCGCGACGACCAGAAAAAGGTAATAGGCCGGCAAGGTCCGCCACCACCGGCGCTGCCAGAAATTCGTCACTCCGGCGAGATTCCAACGTCCCTCCTCGGGCACGCAGCGATAGAGAATGCCTCCGATGAGAAATCCGCTCAGCGCGAAGAACAATTCCACCCCGTAGATCCCGATCTCCTGCGACCCCTGATGGGCATGCGCCAGCACGACCAATCCAATGGCCGCGGCTCTGGCAAAGTCGAGACCAAAGAAACGATTCACACTATGGAATTTATGCTCATTCTAGATTATTTCCACGAATCTCTGAATCATGGAAATCGCTCTGGCACGCCAATCGGCCATTGTCCCGGAGCAGGGAGCGTGGCAGGATTCCGCCCGCCAGTTATGAAACCAAGCCCTCTCGCTCTTTTCGCCGGCCTTTCCCTCGTCATCGGTCAGACCGATGCCCAGGAGGCCAAAAAGCCCGAAGCCCCCAAAGCCGCCACCGGCTATACCGACACGCCCTTCCTCCCCGGCGGCAAGTGGCGGGTCCACGATGACAATCGTCCCCGCCCCGAAGTGGTGACTCCCGGCAAGACCGCGGCCGAGGCTCCCTCGGATGCGATCGTGCTCTTCGACGGCAAGAATCTCGACGAGTGGGTCATGGACAAGGACAACGCCCCCGCCGACTGGATCGTGAAAGAGGGCTACATGGAAGTGCCTCCGAAAGGCCATGGAGTCGGAGGCTATATCAAGACGAAACGCGAATTCCGCGACGTGCAGCTCCACCTCGAGTTCGCGACCCCGGAAAAAGTCGAGGGCGACTCCCAGGGCCGCGGCAACAGCGGCGTCTTTTTCCTCGGCAGCTTCGAGCTGCAGATCCTCGACAGCTTTGAAAACAAGTCCTACGCCGACGGTCAGGCTTCCGCGCTCTATGGCTACAAGCCGCCGTTGGTGAACCCCGTGCGCAAGCCGGGAGAGTGGCAGACCTATGACGTCATCTTCGAAGCTCCGAAATGGGATGCCGACGGCAATCTGCTGAAGAAAGCTTACATCACCGTGCTGCTGAACGGCGTCGTCACCCATCACCGTCAGGCCTATCTCGGCGCGACGGGACACAAGAGCGTGGCGAATTACAACCAGGTCATCGAGTCGGGTCCGATCAAGCTGCAGGATCATGGCAACCCCACCCGCTTCCGCAACATCTGGATCCGCGAGTTGGATCTGAACGCCCACGAGTGAGCGCCCCGCACGTTTTATTGCACGAAAAGACGAGCTCTCACGAGGGGCTCGTCTTTTTTCGTGCCGTGGCGGAACCCGACCGATCGTTCCTCGACCTCGTCGGAAGCGTCGCCGCTTCCGCTACCGCTGACGCGTCCGTCGGAGCGCTCCCGTAGCGGAACGTGCCAACGTTCCGACCCGATCGTCCCTCGCCCCCTCGTCGAAAGCGTCGCCGCTTCCGCTACCGCTGACGCGTCCAACGCAGCCTCCCGTAGATAGAATGAGAAGGTGAGGCCGTGCCAGCGGACTCGATGCTATCCTCGCCTTCCTATGAAAAAAGACCAGACCACACCGCAGACCGTAAT
>JAEUHI010000080.1 GCA_016795385.1 Verrucomicrobiales bacterium
AACTCTTCGCCTACATTGATGCCTACTACAACACGCGCCGGCGACATTCCTCTCTCGATTACCAGACCCCGGCCAATTTCGAGGCCAAACTCAACTCACCAAAATAAACAACACCGGTCCAAAAATCAGTGGCATCTCATCCGTCGATCAGCGTCCGAGCTGCAGATTTGGCGGCATCACCCACCGTGTCCCAGAACCAGTCGCCCGAAAACTGCCCTAAAGTCGCGCCATCGCCGACCAATCGATCAATGTCCGTGATCAACCGCGCGTCACCAAGCAATCCGGCAACAAGAACGGCGAATGCTCTTCGCTCAGCCTTTTCTTCCAACATCATTTTGCGAAGCGCCGGAATCGGGTCGTCCGGTAACTGAATTAATGAGAATGCCGTCGCAAGCTGTCGATCTCCATCGTAGTGGGATCCTCGCTTGTAATTCTCTTCAATCGTCTCACTCGCTGTCACCTTGCCGTCATCCTTGCGCAGCCTGTCCCATACGAGCTGAGATTCATCGCGAAACGCATCCTTCCACAACTCCGGTGGAGCCGGGATATCCTCGGCGTTTCCCTCGGGCAATACCCCCAAAAGCACCAAGGCGATGGGAAAATGAATCTTCATTTCTTGGCAGAACGTCGAGCGCTGGCACCCGCTACCGGGAGCGCCACGCCGCAGCGGGGTTAAGGGTTGAAGTCACTGTGATCATTTCGACTCGGAACGTGTAGCGGGTTGTCCAGCCGCGTTCCGTTGTGCGTTCTCCGATCGTTCCCAAAGAACGCGAAGTTGCCCTTCTGAAGCGGGTTGATCAACTGCGATAGAATCAAAATTGAGGTTAGTGAGTGCATCTCGGAAGCGACCAGTTCGTTTGCTGGTCTTGCAGATGTCCCTTCCGGACTTGAGATCATTGAGAATCAACTCGGCACAAATCGCGCGATTATTGGGGTCGGATATGAGTGGGCGAATATTGATCAGATAGTTTGTGATCTTCACGTGACACAAGTTGACAAGAAGCCCGCTTATCTTGGGCGTGGTGGCTACGGTGATCCACTCCTCGCCACACCCGTCGAAGGCTCGCCATTGAGATAGTTCCGTCGATTTTCGCGGATGGGGAATTCCCGGAAGTCCAAAGAGTGACGAAACGAGTCGTTCCTCACCCGAGTACAAGTGCCAGTGAGTCTCGCAATGGTAAGTAAATGGCGCAGCGACGATGATCGCGATCAAGAGCACGAGTAAAACCATCATCCTGCCCCTTGGTCTAGTCATCTTCTCGCCTAACGTTGTTTAGCCACACAAAACTGTGGGCGAATCAGAGTTTGCCCGCCGACGGCGCGGGGATCAAGCGCAAATGCCGGAGTCGACGGCGGGGGCTTCGGGCAGTGCGAAATGCAACTTGAAATCGCCCCGAGCGCCCCTCCCCCCCCTCACGGATTCCGCCGCAGGGCGTTGATCAGCTCATCGAGCTTGCTGACGATGGCCTGCACCTCCGATTGGGTCGGGGGATCGGTGATGGAGATCGTCAGGGGCGAGACGCCGTTGCTGTTCGCGCTCGTCGTCTGGAGGGCGTTGTAGAGATCCATCGAGCTGACTTCGCCCTGCGATCCTTGGGGACCCGTCGGCCCTGCCTCGCCCATGGGGATCGCGAAGGTGAAGCGGTGAAGCGGTGAAGCGGTGAAGCGGTGAAGCGGTGAAGCGGTGAGCGGTGAGCGGTGAGCGGTGAGCGGTGAGCGGTGGGCGGTGAGCGGTGAGCGGTGGGCGGTGGGCGGTGGGCGGTGGGCGGTCGGCGGTGGTACTCGGTCCTTGGTCTGTCCGACTTCCGACTTCCGACTTCCGACTTCCGACTTCTGACTTCTGCCGCGTGACTCGTGACTCGTGACTCGACGAATCCCCGCCTTCGGTTAGCCGCCCCCCTCCCCTCGTTCGACGGATTCGGGAACGGAGTGATCCGACCCCATGCCTTCGTTCGACGGATCAGTGCGGTGGGTGAGCCCACTCCCTGCCCACGTTCGACGGAGGCACGCGCGGGTTTGAAGGACGGATGCGTTCGTTCGACGGACAGACGGGCTGGTTCGACGGACAAACGCATTCGTTCGACAGACAAACGGGCTGGTTCGACAGACAAACGCGTTCGTTCGACGGGTTTTCTGGCCGGTGGGCCGGGTTCGGGGGACCGGCCTTCGGATTCAAGCGGTTGATTTCGTGGCACTTGCGAAGGAATCGCCCGATCCGACCCGCGTGCAGCGGGTGGAGGTAGGTGCTGGGATCTTACGGAAATGCGGAATTTTTTCCCCGCTCGGGGATTGCCGAAGGCTTGGGGGGAAGGTATAAGGCATTTTGCCCATGCCCCGAGTTGCCAGAGCCAAGTCGCCGTCGAAGGATTCCAGCGCGAACATACCCTTCCACGAGTCCGACACTGCCCTGGGCGGAAGCGCATTCCTTCGAAGCGCAGCCAAACCGCAGGTCGTGAGCGAAGCTAAGAACAAATTCCGAAAGGACGACGACGTGCGCTGGCAACGGAGCGGAGCGACATGGACAATCCGACTGGATTGCCCGGAGGGTGAACGCGGAGGCGTTCATCAATTCGGCGTCCCGCCCAAGGGCAACGCCAACTTCGCGTGGGTGCAGCACTTCATTCACCACCCCGCCCCGCAGGGCATGGCCGGCTACGTCCTCGCCAATCGCAGCATGTCCGGGGACACTTACGCCGACGTGCCCGGTTTCTGCTTTTCAGCCACGACGGAGCAAATTGCGTCCCACGGATATGTGTTGACCCCGAGCCGCTACGTTGGCGCCCAGGAAGTGGTAGACGACGCCGCCCCCTTCGAGGAAAAGATGCCCCGCCTCGTCGCCGAGCTACAGGGTCAGTTTGCGAAATCGGCCAGACTCGAAGCCGCCATCCGCTCGAACCTGAAAGGCCTGGGTTATGAGTGATTCCCAGCTGACAGACGATCCCGGCTACCAAGCCTTGGTTGACCGGATTTCGGTGGTTTACGCCCATGGTCAGCTTCAGGCGCACCGGGCGGTGAATGAGCAGCTCACCCGGACTTTTTGGCAAATCGGGCATGATATCGTGGAATATGAACAGGGCGGCCAAACCCGTGCCGCCTACGGCCGGTCCCTGATCACCAACCTGAGCCGTGACCTCCGCCTCCGCCACGGCAAAGGATTCAGCCGCAGCAACGTCATCCGCGCCCGCCAATTCTACCTTGCCTACCCGAAAGGTGCGACGCTGTCGCACCTTTTGAGCTGGTCCCACGTCGTCGAGCTGCTGAAGCTCGACGACCCGCTGGAGCGCGGCTTCTACGAGCAGCAGTGCGCGCGGGAGAAATGGACGGTCCGGGAACTGCAACGCCAGATCAAATCTTCCCTTTTCCTCCGCCTCGCCGCCAGTAGGGAGAAATCGCAGGTCCTCAAGCTGGCCACAGAGGGCAACATCGTCAGCCAGCCGGACGATCTCCTCCGGGATTCCTTCGTATTCGAGTTCCTCAAAGTTCCCGAACCCTACCATTTGGCGGAAACCGACCTAGAAACCCGTCTCTGCAACCACCTCCAGCCCTTCCTTTTGGAACTGGGCAAAGGCTTCACTTTCGTCGGGCGGCAATACCGCATTACGCTCAACAACACCCATTACCACGTCGATCTCGTCTTCTATCACCGCCACCTCCGCTGCTTCGTCCTCCTCGATCTCAAAATGCACGAAGTCGAGCACAACGACATCGGCCAGATGAATCTTTACCTCGGCTACTTCGCCGCCGAGGAAAATGGCGAGGGCGACAACCCTCCCATCGGCATCATTCTCACCCGGCACAAAGACGAATTGCTCGTCGAATACGCCACCTACAAAATGGACAGTCAGCTTTTCGTGCAGAAATACAAACTCTACCTCCCCGACCGCGAGGAACTGCGCGGCCAATTGGAGGCAGCCCTGCTGGAAGCCGTTGAGCAGGACCAGCAAGCTCAACCGGAGGACGAAGCATGATGAAAGGCCACACGGAAAAGACGCCGCGCTTCGTGTCCGAACCGCAAGTCCAGTTCTTTCCAACGGATTCAGTTGTTCGAAGTTTTCAATCAACTGACCATGATGGGAACCTTCCGCTCGGCAAACTGGCGCAAGATTTCATGAGCGGCCGCCGTTAGCGTGTGGACGGCCACCGGGTCTTGATCTGAGAAGCTGAGTTCGGCTCAAGAAGCGCGTGGAGGCGATGTACGGCAAGGCGATGATCGTCTGCATGAGTTGCCGTATTGGGGATTTACGCTACCATTGATGCATTCCCCCCGCCCCTGCGACTGAAGTCGCAGCCACATTCCCCTCCCCGCGAAACCTTTCCCCCGCTCGCGTGTTTCACCCTTCGACACACCCCTGTGCGAAGATGGACCTGAAGCGATTGTTCCTCCCCTGTTCTCTCCTCTCCCTCCTGGCCGGTCCGGCGGCGGCCCAGCAGATGGCGGCCACGGCGATGGCGTCGGCGGAGCCTTCGGCCGAGCCATCGGCCGAGGGGATCGAATTCTTCGAAAAGAAGATCCGTCCGGCCCTGGTGAAACACTGCTACGAATGCCACTCGACGGAGGGCGGCAAGGTGAAGGGCGGCTTGCTCCTCGACACGCGCGAAGGCTCGCTCGTCGGCGGGGACTCGGGTCCGGCGGTGGTGCCGCACCAACCTCAGGAAAGTCTCCTCCTCACCGCGATCCACTACGAGGACGGCGATCTGGAGATGCCACCGAAATACCGGCTGGACGACGCGGTGATCGCGGACTTCGAGGCATGGATCGCGATGGGGGCGCCGGATCCCCGCGAAAAGGCGACGACGGGCAAAACGCCGCAGCTCTACACGAACACGATCGATCTGGAGAAGGGGCGCGAGCACTGGGCCTATCAAACACCCCAAAAGCCGGCGGTGCCGGCGGTGGCGGATCCGGCCTGGGGGCGGAATGCGATCGACGCCTATGTGGCGGAGGGTCATGCCAAGGCGGGGGTGACGCCGGCTCCGGACGCCGATCCGCGGTCGCTCCTGCGGCGGCTGAGTTTTGATCTGACGGGCCTGCCGCCGGCACCGGAGGAGGTGGAGCGGTTCGTGAGCGCCTACGCGGAGAACGCGGACTCGGCCCTCGGCGAGACGGTGGCGCGGCTCCTCGCCTCGGAGCACTATGGCGAACGCTGGGGCCGCCACTGGCTCGATGTGGCGCGCTACGCGGAATCGTCGGGCAAGGAGGTGAACGCGACCTATCCCTACGCGTGGCGGTATCGCGATTATGTGATCGATGCCTTCAACGCGGACAAACCTTTCGACCGCTTTCTCGTGGAGCAGATCGCGGGCGATCTGCTGCCGGCGGAGTCGGAGGCGCAGCGGGCGGAGCAGCTGGTGGCGACGGGTTTTCTCGCGCTGGGCACGAAGAGTCTGAACGAACAGAACTCGCGCCAATTCCGCTTCGACCTGGTGGATGAGCAGATCGATACGATGTCGCAGGCTTTTCTCGCGACGACGGCGGCGTGCGCGCGCTGCCATGATCACAAATTCGACCCGATCCCGATGTCGGACTACTACGCGCTGGCGGGGATCTTTCTCAGCAGCGAGACGCTCTACGGCACGCCGAACGGCCAGCAGAGCCGCCGCGCGACGGACCTGATCGATCTGCCGGCGGCGGCGAAGGCGCTGCCCTCGCTGAGCCTGGGCGAGATCCTGGATCTGGAGTATCAGCGCGATGTGCTGAACGAAACGGCGGAGGATCTGCAGGCGAAGGCGGCGGAGGCGCGTCGCAAGGGCGACGACGACGCGCAGCGTTTCGTGGGGCGCATCCTCTTCACCCGGACGCAGCTCGGGGTGGTGGAAGGCAAGCTACTGGAATACACGAAGGAGGGCTCGCCCCGCCGTCTCGCGATGGGGATGCGGGAGAGCGGCGAGCCGTTCGACTCGCAGATCCTGATCCGCGGCGAGGAGGAAAACGCGACGGAAGAGCGGGTGCCGCGCGGCTTTCTGCAGGTGGTGAAGACGGGCGACGAAAAACCCATCCCGGCGGACGAGAGCGGGCGCCTGCAACTGGCGGAGTGGATGGCCTCGCCGGAGAATCCCCTGACGGCCCGCGTCCTCGCGAACCGGGTGTGGCTGTGGCTCTTCGGCGAAGGGCTGGTGCCGACGGTGGACAATTTCGGCACGACGGGAGAGAAACCCTCGCATCCGGAGCTGCTCGATTATCTGGCGGTGCGGCTGGTGGAGCTGGATTGGTCGGTGAAGGATCTGATCCGCGAGATCACGGCGAGCCGCACCTACCGGATGGCGGCGACCTTTGATGCGGCGGACTATGAGAAGGATCCGGAGAACCGCAGCCTCTGGCGGGCGCGTCCGCGGCGGCTGGATGCGGAATCGCTGCGCGATGCGACACTGGCAGTGAGCGGCGGGCTGGAGGCGGGGCGTCCCGAGGGATCGGTGGTGGCGAAGGCGGGGGTGGGCTTCATCGGGCGGACGATCCCGGAGGCGACTTTCGACGTGGAGATGCCGCATCGATCGATTTACCTGCCGATCGTGCGCGGGGCGGTGCCGGAATCGCTGGCGCTCTTCGATTTCTCCGATCCGAGCCTGACGGCGGGCAAACGCGAGATCACGACGGTGCCCTCGCAGGCGCTCTACCTGATGAATTCCCCCTTCCTCGTGAAGGCGGCGGAGGATTTCGCGAAGCAGCTCTACGGCGACCGCGGCCTGCGCGGGGCCGACCTCGCGCGCGAGGCCTTTTATCGCGCCTTTTCCCGGCCGCCGACGGAGGCGGAGGGGGCGGAGACGAAGGCCTTCATCGAACAATTCCTCGCCGCCGCGAAGGCGGAAGGAATGCCGGAGGACGAGGCCCGCCTGCTGGCCCTGACGAGCTTCTGCCAATCGCTGCTCGCGAGCGCGGAATTCCGCTACCTGAACTGACCCTGTTGGGTGCCTGATCCAACCCTGTTTACCCGAAAGAGATCGAACCACGAATGAAACGAATTTTCCGATCCAATGGCTCCGGTCTCCCCATTCGTTTGATCCGTTCCATTCGTGGTTAAAGGCACTGCCCGTCCCATCAGATCGAACCACGAATGAAACGAATGAAACGAATGATACGAATTTTCCGATCCAATGGCTCCGGCCTCCCCATTCGTTTGATCCGTACCATTCGTGGTTGAAAACCCTACTCCATTTGCCAACCTCATGAATCCGACCCTCCTCACCCGACGCCAGTCCTTGCAAACGCTCTCGAGCGGTTTCGGCTATCTCGCCTTTTCGGCGCTGAGCACGATGGCCGCGGAGAAAGCGGCGAATCCCCTCGCCCCGCGCCAGCCGCACTTCACGCCGCGGGCGAAACGGGTGATCTTTCTTTCGATGCAGGGCGGCCCCTCGCATGTCGATACCTTCGATCACAAGCCGCTCCTGACGCGCGACGCGGGGAAGCCGGCCCCCCGTGGCAACGCGGGGCTGCTGGGATCGCCCTTTGAATTCAAGGCGCATGGCGAAAGCGGCCTGATGATGTCTTCGCTCTTCCCCCATCTCGCGGCGCATGCGGACGATCTCTGCCTGATCAACTCGATGAACACGGACCTGCCGAATCATCCGCAGGCGACGACGCAGATGCACACGGGGAATTTCCAATTCGTGCGTCCCTCGCTGGGGGCCTGGACGCTCTACGGTCTCGGCACGGAGAACGACAGCCTGCCGGGCTTCATCACGCTGGCCCCGCCGAACGGAGCGCAGAACTACGGCAGCGCCTTCCTCCCCGCGGTCTACCAAGGCACGCCGGTGGGGCGCGAGGTGCGCAACCGCTTCGCCCGCGGAGGCGACCAGAGTCCGGTGAGCAATCTCGCCAATCCGAAGCTGAGCCCGGAGCTGCAGCGGGTGCAGCTGGATTTCGTGAACGGACTGAACCGCGCGAAGCTGGCGCAGGACCAGCATCATCCCGAGGTGGAGGGCGTCATTGAATCCTTCGAGCTGGCCTTCCGGATGCAGGATGAGGTGCCGCGGGTGCTGGATCTGGCGGGCGAACCGGAGTCGGTGAAGAAACTCTACGGGATCGACGGGGAGGCGACGGGGGCTTTCGCCCGCCAATGCCTCAGCGCGCGCCGTCTCGCGGAGGCGGGGGTGCGGTTCATCCAGATCAATCACGGGAACTGGGATCACCACCGCAACCTGAAGGATGGCCTGGAGCAGAACTGCGCGGAGATCGATCAACCGATCGCGGGCCTGATCGCGGATCTGAAACAGAGGGATCTGCTGAAGGATACGCTGATCGTCTGGGCGGGGGAATTCGGCCGCACGCCGCACGGACAGAGCAGCAACGGCCGCGACCACAACAACAAGGGTTACTCGATCTGGATGGCGGGTGGCGGGGTGAAGGGCGGAATGCGCTATGGCTCGACGGACGACTACGGCTACCAGGCGGTGGAGGACCGGATGCACATCCACGACTGGCACGCGACGATGCTGCACCTGATGGGGCTGGACCACGAGCGGCTCACCTACCGCTATGCGGGCCGCGATTTCCGCCTGACGGATGTGCACGGAACGGTGGCGAAGGGCCTCCTCGCGTGAGGGGCGACGGCCCGGTCACTCGGTGGGCGCGTAGGCTTTTTTCCACTCCTCGGGCAACTGGAAACCCTGGATGGCCTTGCGGGCGGATTCGCCGTAGGCCCCGACGAGGCCATCGAGGAGGCCGCGCACGTGGGTCTCGCGCAGGGCGGGATCGTTGATCTTCGATGCCCAGACGACGGCGGCCTCGGGATCCTCCTCGAGGACCATGCCGCTGAAGGCTTTCAGGACGCGATCGGTCTTGGCACCGGGGGTCTGGGCCTCGAGCCAACGGGTGGCGCCGCGGGGATCGAGATTGCTCCAATTGAAGGTGATGTCGCCGACCATTTCGTCGAGCTGGCCGGGATCGGTGATGGCGTCGAGGGCCCACTCGACGGCGCCTCCGGGATCGTGCTCGGACCAACCGACGGCGATGCCGATCTCGGCGGCACGTCGCGATCCGGGATCGGTGAGGCCGGCGGCCCAGGCGGCGGCGGCGCGGGGATCGGTCTGGGACCAGACTTCGCCGAGCTCGTTGACGACGGCGCCGCGCAGTTGCTCATCGACGAGGCCATCGGCCCAGGCGGCGGCGGCGGCGGGATCGCTGCCGGCCCATTGGGTGGTGACGGAGACGAGAAACTCGTTTCCATAGCTGGTCTCGCGCATTTCAAGACCGGCGGCAGCAGCGGCGGCGGGATCGACGGCGCCCCAACCTTCGGCGAGGCCCTGCATGGCGGTGGACTTCACGTAATCGTCGAGGTTTTCGGTCCAGGCGAAGGCCTTGGCGGGATCTTTCCGGCCCCAGGATTCAAGTGCCTCCCACATGGCATCGTCGAGGACGGAGCCGCTGGTGTTTTCATCGAACCAGGCGGCGGCAGCGGCGGGATCGGCCTCGGCCCAGCCGTCGGCGATGTAATAGAGGGCATCGGTGAGCTGCTCGCCCTGGAAGTAGGTCTGCGCGAAGGTCGCGGCGGCGACGCCGTCTTTCTCGCCCCAGGCGCGGAGGACTTCGCCGAGGTAGGCCTCGCGATTGTCGTGGCCGGGGATTTCCCTGGCCCGCTTCACGGCGGCCTCGGGATCGGCGGCGGCATGGCGCGAGGCGATGGCGTGGAGTTGGCGGAAGGAGATGCGCGGATCATCGATGGCGAGCTCGCCGGCGGCCCCCGCGGCGGGAGCGGCCGAGGGATCGACGAGGGTGACGGCCGCGGCGGGCGACGCGGCACCGGGATCGGAGCCGCCGGATCGCGTCAAGGCGAGGGTCCCGAGCACGCCGGCGAGGAAGGAACTGAGGGCGACGAGATAATATCGGACCGGGGAATGCATGAGGTGAGGGCGTGACTAGTGGATCGCGCCCGCGGGCGCAAAGCTCAAGAAAAAAGGGAGTCCCTCATCAGGACTCCCCTCTCCGCGGTGCACGGAACGTCGGCAAGGATCAACCTTTGCCGGTGAGTTTGCGACCGGTGAGACGCCGGGTGTGATCGGGCGGCACGCCATTGCGCTGATAGGCGCCGCAGGTGGCGTCGGCGCTCCATTTGGTGCCGCGATCGAGGAGATCGCCGACGATGGAACCTCCGACCCAGGGACCGTGGTTGGTGCCTTCGTCGGTATACATGGTGCCGGCGGCTTTCACGGCGATCTTCTTGCCGCCGCGGGTGACTTTGGATTTCTGCTCTTTGCCTTGGCAGGTGGCCGCGCCATCTCCGGGGAGATCGTCATCGGTCATGGAGGTGGCGAGTTTGCCATCCTTCACCGGCACCCGCACCTTTCCGTCGCCGGGATCGGCGGGGAAGCTGAAGTTGCCGGCGGGATTGTTGTCATAGGTCACCGAGAAGATGCCGCCGGTGCCTTGGCCTTTGTAGACGCCGGAGGCATCGCGCTCGATTTTCTTTTCATTGAGCTGGGCATCGGCGGTGCCGGTGCCGAGCAGGGTGAGGGCTGCGGAGAGAGCAAGAAGCCCTTTCGCAGCGTGGACAAGGGTGTATGGGGCTTTCATCGGGATCAGGGTAGGACCCGGAAAACGCGGTGGCAAGGCGCGTCGGACCGGCCAGGTCGCTTTCAAGCAATTGCTGCTGAATGAGACGCAAGATCCGCCCCATGCGGCGCCGGAGGCGGGTTTCCATTTGACGCGCAGGCCTCTCCCCGGCGACGGTCGCGGGCGATGGAGCGACTTTTCCGCTGGAGCAGCCGACACCCTCTGATCTCGCTGATCGGAGCGGGGCTGATCTGTCTGGTCCTCGGATCGGGGATCGTGAAACTGCGTGTCGACGCCTCGCTGGAACATCTCCTCTCGCCCCATGATGCGCGTCTCGTCGAGCTGGAGAATGTGCGGGCGAACTTCGGCAATCGACCACTCGTGGCGGTGCTGGCGACGGCACCGGATCTCTTTGCGGCGGAGACTCTGCGCGCGCTGCGGGCGCTCGACGACGAGCTGGTCTCGGTGGAGGGCGTGGTGGAAGGATCGAGCCTCTTCCGCACGGCGGTGCCAGTCGCGAGGAACGGGCTGGTGATGAGCGAGGCTCCGCTGGCGAAGATCCCGGACGATGCGGGGTCTCTCGCCGCGATCCGCGAAGCGCTGTTGCAAAACGCGCTGCTGCGCGGCCACTTCCTGAACGAGCAGGGCGACGCGATGGTGATGCTGTATTTCCTGCCCCCGGAAAAAGCGGAGGAGGCGGTGCACGCGGAGGTGATCGCACGATGCGAGGAGATCCTCGCGGAGGCGGAAACGGACGCCGGCCTGGAGCTGACGCTGGTGGGCGTGCCGAAGGTGAAGCAGCAACTGCAGGCGCACATCCTGTGGGACCTGGTCTGGCTGACGCCGATCGCGCTGCTGGTGGTGGGACTGGTGATCTTTCTCTTTTTCCGCTCGGCGCTGTCGGTCTCGGTGCCGCTCCTGACGGGCGCGCTGAGCGCGGCGGCGACGCTGGGATTCATGGGGCACGCGGGTTATCAGATCAGCGTGTTTCTCTCGACGATCGTGGTCTTGGTGCTGGTGTTAGGGTGTGCGGAGGATCTGCACCTGCTCTCGGAATACTTCGACGAAATCGACCGGGGCACGGACCGGCTCGAAGCGATCGCCCGCAGCGGACGATCGAACGGCACGGCGCTGCTCCTCGCCTCGGCCACGACGATCCTGGGATTCGCCTCGCTGCTCTACACGGAGATCGTAGGAATGCGGCAATTCGCGATCTCGTGCTCGGTCGGTCTCGCGGTGAACTTCGTGGTGACGCTGCTGGTCCTGCCGGCGGTCCTCGCGCTGGCTCCGGCGACACGGCGATCCCGGGCCGCCGATGGGTTTTTCCGCAGGCTGCACCATGCCCTGCGGGTGCTCCACCACCGCCATCGCGCGGCGATGACGGGGATCTCGCTGGTGGTTTTGCTAGGGGCGATCGTGGGGATCTCGCGACTGGAGACGGACACGGACTACCTCCGCTTTTTTTCGGAAGGATCAGAGACGGTGAAGGCCTACGATCGCTTCAGCGAGGCTTTTGGAGGAGCCGCGCACCTGACGGTCACCTACGAGACCGGCACGCGGCACGGCGTGGCCGCGCCGGAGCACATCGAGCGTCTGCGCCGGCTGCATGCCTTTCTCAAAGCGGAATGCGGCTCGCCGGTGGGGCTGCCGGATCTGCTCGACGAATATGGGAAGATCTCCCGCAACGCGAAGCATCCGCTGGGACGGGCGGAGCCGGGCGCGGAGGCCGCCTTTCTCTTGGAGAACCTGCCGCGCACGACGCTGCGGCCTTTTGTCGACTACGACGGCTCGCGGGCGGCGATCCGGCTGCGCTGCCACGTGCCGACCTCGTCGCAGGTGCTGGCGCTGGAGCGGCTCATCCTCGATTTCGCGAAACAGGAATTCGGCGAAGCGGCCGAGGTGCGGGTGACGGGCGAGCCCGTGCTGACGGCGCATCTCTGCGAACTCGTCACGGACCGGCTCGTGTCGAATCTCGCGATCCTCTCGATCGTGGTCGCGGGTCTCATCGCGCTGATCGTGCGATCGCTGCGGCAAGGAATCATCGCGCTGGTGCCGAACCTTTTTCCCATCGTGCTGACCTTCGGAGTGATGGGCTGGCTCGGCATCCCGCTCAGCACGGCGACCTTTCCGGTGGCGAACATCGCCCTCGGCATCGCGGTGGATGACACGATCCATTTCCTGCTGCGCTACAACTCGCTGCGGCGCTCCGGAATGGGAATCGATCGATCCCTGACCAAGACGCTGCGGGCGGAGCTGCGTCCCATCGTCGCTACCTCGATCACGATCGGGAGCGGTTACCTCGTGATGATGGCGAGCCCGCTGCGGGCCAACGCGGAGGCGGGATTGCTCTTTGCCGTGGCGATTTTCAGCGCCTTGATCGCCGACCTCGTCATGACTCCGGTCCTGCTGCGCTGGCTCGCCGGGAAAAGCCGGATCGCACCGAAGTAGGATTGGAATCCGGCAGGCAAATCCATTATCCTTTCGCCCATGCATCCCCTCACCCGACGCCGCTGCCTCCTGCTGGGTGGCCTGGGCCTGCTCTCTCCGCTCCGCGGGGAAGAGACGGCCGCCGCGAAACGTCGTCTCCCCATGTCGACGATCTTCAAGGGCGAGACGCGATTCCACGCGATGGTGAAGAAGGCGCGCGAGAAGGAATGGGCGAAGCTGCCGATCGGCGAACGCATCGTGCGATTCGGGAAAGAGCTCGAGGGCCTGCCCTACACGAACTTCACCCTCGAGATTGACGACAAGATCGAATCCCCCTCGGTGAACCTGAACCAGCTCGATTGCTGGACCTTTTTCGAGCAATGCCTCGGCCTCGCCCGCATGATCGGCTTTCCGAAGGAGGAATACACGCCCGAGGATCTCCTCCGCCAGATCGAGCTGACGCGCTACCGTGCCGGGGTCTGCACGGGGAACTACCTCGAGCGCATCCACTACCTCGCGGAGTGGTTCTTTGACAACGACGCCCGCGGCACCTGCCGCCACCTCACCCCCACCTTGCCGGGTGCGACACGGATCACGGGACGCAAGGTGACGGAGATGACGACGCTGTGGAAAAGCTACCGCTACCTGAAGAACAATCCCGACCTGCGCCCGCCGATGCGGGAGCTCGAGATTCAGGTGGAGAAGCTGCCGGTCTATCACATTCCCAAAAGCCAGGTCGCGGCGATCGAGCCGCAGCTGCAGAACGGGGACGTGATCGGGATCGCCACGAAGTATCACGGAGCTTTCTGCTCCCATGTCGGACTGATCCTCCGCACGGACGACGGGGTGGCGCGCTTCATGCATGCCTCGCGGAATTTCAAAAAGGTGGTCGTCGATCAATCGATCTCGGGATACCTCGCCGAATTCAGCGCCCACGCGGGCATCCTCGTGGGAAGACCTCTCGAGGTCGGCGAAACGGTGACGGACCCGGCGGTCTATCAGGCGAACCTCGCGAAACTCCTCGGTTGACCGATCATGAAACTAATCGACCCGGCTCTCGGTATGCGGCTCGTCATCGTCGGCGGATGGGCGCTCGCCTTCCTCGGCGCTCTCAAGATGGTGATCTACCTCGTCGGCGAGATCGCTCCCGGCGCCTATGCCCGGATCCGCTCCGAGACCTTCCGCAAATTCCTCACCGGCAACGGCAACCGTCTCCTCTTCGGTCTCGGCGGATTCCTCACCCTGCTGCTCGGCCTCGTTTTTGTCGGCCTCGGATACCTCGTCGCCTGGCTCGGCACTCTCCGCTGACGCGGCCGCGGCCGATTCCGCGGCGCGCCGCTCTTCCTCGGCGAGCAACTCGGAGACCTCGCGCTGCACCGACTCGATCTCATCGAGCCGCAGCCCGGGATCGGCGACAATGAATACATCACCGTTGTCGGCGTGCTCGTAGAACAGAAGGGTGCGCGTCTCGGCTTCCTTCGTGTCGGTGGGGATGAGCGTTTTGTTCCGCTCGAGCATGAGGGCGAGGATGTAGCGCGCGTTTTCGGTGCGCGGATCATCCTCGTCGATGAAGCGCCGCAGCATGCCCTCGATCGATGCCTCGGAGTCGGTCTCTTTTTCCGCCTCGCGCTCGGGCGCCTTGAAGGTCGATTTCCAAAAGGAATAAGGCGCGGGATCGAGCTTTTTCCTCACGTCCTTCCACGCCGGCACGGAGTAATCGCGTCGGAGGAAGCCGTCGGAGGCGGGATCTTCGAAGATGCAGGTGTAAAAATCCTGTCCATCCGCGAAGGGTTCGCCGGTGACTTCGCAGCGGGCGTGCGTGGAGCGGATTTTCCAGTCTTGAATGATGGCCATGGGGCGGTGGCGGAGATCGGATGGCGATGGATGAGATGCCGTTTACGAAACGGCAGGCGCGGGAGCCGGAGCTTTTTTGACGGCGCGTCCCTTGGAACCGGGCAGGAGGGATCGGAGCAACACTTTCAGCTTGGGGATCTCGCGGTTTTGCGCGCGGAACCAGAGCAGGACCAGGCCCGTCGCGGCGACGAGGACATTCGTGAGCCAGGCCGCGAGGAAGGGAGACATGCGATCGCTGTGGCCCATGGCGAGGAAGGTGCCGCGCATCACGTACATCAGGGCGAAGATGCAGATGGCGCCGGTCACCCCCCCCATGACGCCGCGTCGCGAATAGACGATGCCGAGGGGCGCGGCGACAAGGATCATGGCAAAACAGGCGAGCGGTTCGGCGAAGACGTACCACCAGTTCGTGCGGAAAGGCGCGAGGCTGCGGTCATCGCGATCCCGGTTCGCGTTGAGATACATTGTGAGTCCGGGAACGCCGAGGTAATCGGGATTCTGCGAAGAGCTGAGCACCTTCCAGGGCGTCTCCGACCAATCGACGATCTCGAGGAGGTCGTGGCGCTGGATCGTGGGAATGTGATTCGCATCGTAGGTGTAGACGCGCACATCGGTGAGGACCCACTTCGGAGGTTTCGCATCCCAGACCCACTTGGCGCGGCGCGCCAGCCAGAGGCGCTGCGGCTGGCCGTTTTCGTCGATCTGGGAAACGATGACGTCGGCCATCTCATCATCGAGCTTCAACGGGACGCGGCCGACGAACCAACTGCGGCGATCGACGTCGTTCATGTGCATCCACCCGCGCTCGGCCCAGATCTCGTCACGGAGATTGCCGCCGTGTTCCTTCACCCACTGCTCGCGTTTGGCGGTCTCGATGATGGCCTCGGTGTAGCCGACCGAGGCGGGCGCCCATTCATATTTGAAGGCGAGACCGATGAGCGAGACGTAGGCTCCGGCGATGAAGAGCGGAGCGAGGATGCGCGGCACGCTGCGTCCGGCCCCGATCATGCTGATGAATTCATTGGACTTCGACATCTTGCTCAGCGCGAAGAGGCCCGAGAGCAGGGTCGCGATCGGCATCACGAAGAGGACCATGAAGGGCACCTGCACGACGTAGAAGGTCAATACCTGGCTGAAGCTGAGCGAGGCGAGGGTGTCGCCTTTGTCGGTGAGACTGGCGAGGATCCAGATCGCCATGAAGGAGATGAGACAGAAAAAGAAGGGCGAAAGGAAATTGTGGACCACATACCGGTCCATCAGATCGAGCCGGAAATAGACGAGCGCCGCGATCGGCACGCTGAGAATGAGGATGGAGACGAGGAAGAGCATCCCGAGATAGGCCCCGATCGAGGGCGTTTCCCCCGCGGGGGCCTTTCCTTTGATCGCGGCGAGCGTCTCGCTCACGTCGGTCGGTAGCCAGGCGGCGAGTCCCGCCACCGCGGCGATGGCGAGGGCGATCACCACAAGACCGCGGCGACGCTCCGGACTGTTCCCCTCGCGCACCCAAAGGCTGACGAGGAAGGCCACCAGCGCGAGGAGCATGCCAAGCCCCTGGAACAGGATCGGCACGACACTCGGCAATCCAGTGAGCGTCCCGTCGGCGAGCCCCGCCTGCGCTTTCGCCGCGGCGTCGCGATAATCGAGGATGGTGCCCGCGAACAGGAGCGTCAGCCCCAGGAGGAAGCCCCCCATGATGACCCGCAGGGCGGCGCCGCCCTTGTCATGCACCTTCCGGGCACGCTCCAGCAGACCGCCCATCGCTTGGAAAGGGCGGCCGAGGAAACGCATCAGGGGGTTCCTTGTCAGGATCTCGATCATGGAGCATGTTGGAGGGCGGCGAAAAGGTCGGACCTCTTGAAAATCCGCGGCTCCGAAGGAGCCAAGTTCGCCATATCCGATGAAACGGTCAAGGACCAGCTTTGCTTGGGAAAACCCGGTATTTTCCCCCGAAAATGACGAGGTGAATCTGGAGCGTGCCCCGGAATCCCCCACCACGCTGGCGACCCGGGTGCTTTTTTCCGACGATCTCGTGGAAAAGCTGCGCCCCCTCCCCTTGCTCGATGTGCCGGAGACTCCCGACGAAAAGGCGCGTGCCATCCGCGTCGCCGGGATCAGCCCGGCCCGGCCGGAGACGCTGCAATTCGCCCGTGACGACCGCGCCCGCCCCACCCTGCCGGGTCGCCCGGGTCTGGTCGATGAGGCGAACCGCGGTGTCCTCCTCCATTTTTTCGCCAACCATGAATTGCTCGCCGCCGAGCTGATGGCGCTGGCCCTCCTGAAATTCCCCGAGGCCCCGGCCGCTTTCCGCCGCGGCCTCGCGGCGACCCTGCGCGAGGAACAACGCCACACCCGCTGGTATCTCGCGAGGATGCGGGAGTGCGGCGTGGAATTCGGCCAATATCCCGTCAGCCCCTATTTCTGGGATGCGGTCTCGCCGATGGAGAGTCCGCTCGACTACGTGTCACGCCTCAGCCTCACCTTCGAACAGGCGAATCTCGATTACGCGCGCCATTATTCGACGATCCTCGCCGAGGCGGGCGATACGAAGAGCGCCTCCATCCTGCGCCGGATCTACGAGGATGAGATCTCCCACGTCGGCTACGGGCTCCATTGGTTCCGCCAATGGAAAGATCCCGGCGAGAGTGACTGGGAGGCTCTGGAAAAGCGGCTCCCCTTTCCCCTCTCGCCGAGCCGCGCGAAAGGCAACCGCACCGGCTTCAACGAAGAGGGACGCCGTGCCGCGGGTTTCGACGAGGATTACATCCGCCGCCTCTCGCTCTTTGAAAGATCCAAGGGCCGCACGCCGAACGTCTTTCTTTTCAATCCCGAGGCGGAGCACCGCGCGGCGCGATGGCCGGCGGTCTATCATCCTGACAAAACACGAATCGCGATCGCCCGCGATCTCGAACTGCTCGCCGGATTCCTCGCCCGGCGCGACGACGTCCTCCTCGTCAACCGTCTCCCGTCCGAGGCCCACCTCGGCAAACTCGCCCGCTGTGGCCTCGGGCTACCCGAGCTCGAACTGCTGGATTCCGACGGCTCCGTCGATCCGACCGGTCTCCTCGCGAACCGCAAATGCAATGCCCTGCGGCCCTGGTCGATCGCTCCGGATCTGGGAAAACGACTCGCCGCCCTGCGCCCGGGCTTGGCCGATGAAGGCGCCCTCGCCCCCTGGACGGCGGAGACGCGGGGCCTCTTTTCGAAAGTCGAACAAGCCCGCGACCTGGGTCGGTGGATGGGCGAGAGCCATCCCTGCATGAACGCGGACGACCTGCGCGAGGCCTTCGCCAGCCTGTGTGCGGCCGGTCACGAACGCTTCTTCCTGAAACGCGCCTTTTCGACGGCTGGCTCGGGACTGACTCCGGTGAACGCCGACGAGCTGCCCGCCCTCCTCGATCGACCGCTCGGCGACGCGATCCACGACGAGGGCGGCATCCTCCTCGAGCCACGCCACGAACGGGTCTTCGACTTCTCCGTGCAATACCGCCTCGAGGAGGGCGGGATCCGGTTCGTCGGCTTCGTCGAGCAAGTCATCCAGGGGCTAGGCGGATATCGCGGCAGCCTCTGTCGCAGCAAATTCTGCCGGGCGCTCGATGCGGAGTTGGCCCGATTTCTGATGGAGGAATGCCTGCCGCTCTACGAGGCGGATGCCCCCTTTGCCATCGACCTCGCGGCCTGGTGCCGCGCCCGTGGCTATGAAGGCCCCCTGGGAATCGACGCCTACGTTTACCGCCGCGCCGACGGCCGCCTCGCCCTGCGCACGCTCTGCGAGGTGAATCCGCGCCACACCATGGGCCTCGTCGCCCTCGAACTGAAACGCCGCATCGCCCCGGGACGCGACCTCGCCTTCGCCATCATCAAAGCGACCGACCTGACCGAAGCGGACGATCTCGCGGAGATCAATGCGGAGGGAAAGCTCGCCGGGGGATCCGTCGTCCTGACCGAACCACAACCCGGCTCGCTCTTCGCCGCGGTCGCCCGCATCCTCTGAGCGGACTCACGCTCCGTTCGCGGTGCGCAGATGCTCCTCGATCGCGAACTGGGCGCGCACCCGCTTCCCGCCTTTCTTCGCGGTGCGGTAGCCGTTCATGAGATTCCGGTCGAGGATCCGGGCTTTCGTGTTGTCGCTCCACTGGATCTCGAAGTAATCGACCAGTTGATTGCGCAGCTCGGGCTCGTAGACCGGGAAGATCGTCTCCACCCGCGTGTCGAAATTGCGCGGCATGAAATCGGCGGAGGAGAGGTAGGCCTCGGGGTCGCCGCCGTTGGTGAAGATGAGCATGCGCGAATGCTCGAGATACTTGTCGACGATGCTGACCGCCTCGATCGGCCCGCCATCCTCGGCCACCAGCGAATACATGCTGCGCACGATGAGACGCACCCTCACCCCGGCGGCGGCGGCCTGGTGGAACAAGGCGTTCGTGGCTGGATCGGAGAAATTGTTCAGCTTCACCGCGATGCCCGAGGGGAGCCCGGCGGCGTGGTTCGCGATCTCGCGCTCGATCTTTTCCTTCAGGAAATGGCGCAGGTCGAAAGGCGCGATGTTGAGGTGGTTCAGCTTCGGCTTCAGGTAGGATTGACGGAAAAACCGGAAGACCTCGGCCACGTCGTCGCCGATCCCCTGGTGGTAGGTGAAGAGCATGTGATCGGCGAAGATCGAGGCGGTGTCTTCGTTGAAATTCCCCGTCCCCAGCATCGTGTAGCTGCGGTCGCGGCCGGACTCGCGGCGCACGATGTGGACGAGTTTGCTGTGCACCTTCAGCCCCTGCACCCCCAGCTGCACCTGCACGCCCGCATCGCGGTAGCGGCTCGCCCACTTGATGTTCGCCTCTTCATCGAAACGCGCCTGCGGCTCGACGAGGACGAAGACGCGTTTGCCGTTCCGCGCCGCGGCCTGCAGGGCTTTGGCGACGCACGAGCCCTTCGCGAGACGGTATTGCGTCATCGAAATGCTCTGCACAAGCGGGTCGATCGAGGCCTCCTGCAGCAGGGTGATCAAATGACGGAAGGATTGGTAAGGCACGTGCACGAGCACGTCCCGTTTCCGGATCGCGGCGAACATGCCGTTCTGCCGTTTCGCGAAGGCGGGCACCGGCACGGCGGACGACTTGGCGTACTTCAGATCCGACTTTCCGAAGTCGGGAAAGCTGAGGAGATCCCGGCGATTGTGATAACGCGCTCCGGGGTAAAGGCCATCCGCCCCCGCGAGATCGAGCTTGCGCAGGATCAGGTTGAGGAACGGCTTCGGGAAATTCTCATCGAAATTCGCCCGCACCGGCAGCCCCTCCTCGCGGGCCTTGATGCTGTCGGAGAGCTTCTCGTAGAAACTTTCCGTAAAGTCGTCGTCGAGCGCGAGTTCGGAATCCCGCGTGAACTTGATCGCGTAGGAATCGTAGCGGTCGTAGGGCAGAGTCGCGAAGACCTCGTCGAGGCCGAAACGGATGATGTCATCGAGGTACATCACCAACTGCGTCTCGCCTTTCTTCGGCAGCGGGATGAAGCGCGGGAGATGTTGCGGGATCTCGATGAGCGCGTGCATGGGACGCCCCGCGCCATTCGACTTCGAGGCCTTCACCGCGAGATACATCGGCAGATCCTTCAGCTTCGGCAGCTTCGCGGAGGCCTTGAGGATGATGGGAAAAATGTGGGGACTCACCTCGCGGCGGAAATAATCGCGCAGGTAATCGCGCAACATCGCCGGCACCTCGGTCTCGCGGATGAGGCGGATGCCGTTCTTCTCGAGGTCGGCGCGGACGCGTTCGTAGGCCCGGTTGAAATCCTCGCCCTGCTGGGAGACGAGGTGGCGCACCGTCTTCAGGGTGAGATTCGGATCGGGAACATCGAGACGTTTCCAACCATCGCCGAGCGAAGCGAGCCGCTTCAGGGTGGCGACACGGACGCGGAAGAATTCATCGAGATTCGAACTATAGATCCCGAGGAATTTGATGCGCTCGAACAGCGGCACGGAGGGATCGGCGGCCTCCTGCAACACCCGTGCGTTGAACGACAGCCAACTCGTTTCTTTACTCCGGAATTCGGTCTCCATGAATCGTCGCAAATCCTAACCGTGACCTACCGGAAAGCGAGTGCATCTTTGTGATTTTATGGGGATTCCGGCTCCACCCATTCGAGGCGCCCTCCATAACCATCATCCAATTCCACGCGGAAGAGCGAAGACGTTTCCGAGCCCGCCACCGGAGCCTCGCCGGCGATCCGCGCGTCTCCCGGAGGAGTCACGACAACAGTGTGTCCGGCCGGTGCGATCCTCACGGGTCCGCTCCCTCCGACGAGCTCGATGATGGGACGCTCCTCCGTCGGACCGGCGAGGATCGAGACGAGGGCATCGCCCGTATCGAGTTTCAATCGCCGCATCCGTGCCCACGGCACCTCCACGCGCACCGAGGCGTTGACTTCATTGAGCCAGCCGCTGATGCGCTCGGTATAGTCGATCGCCGCCCCTTCCTTCATCGCCGTCTCGAGGTAATTGCGCCCGATCTTCGATGTGGGAATGCCGTGACCCTGGGCCTTGGCAAGGATGCGGAAGGTCTCGCCCGGCACGATCTCGACCTCACCGACCTCGAGTTCGAGGCGGAGGGTAAGCGGTCCCGACTTGGCGAAGTCGTTCATCACCTCGTAGGTCCGGCGTTCCTGATAAGGGGTGGCGAGGAGGACGGCGGCGAGCAGTCCGGCCCCCACGATAGAGAAGACCACCTTCAGCGCCGTGGGCATCGGCCGCGCCACGGCATCGGTCCGCGAGACAAGCGATCGATCCAGTCGGAAGGCTTTGGCAAGGACGAGCGGCGTGTACCAGCACACCGCGGCGGCCCAGACCACGTCCGAGAAGAAATGGGCACCCTGCGTCATCCGTGCGATACCCATCAGCCCGCCGATCGCGAGGCTGCCGAAGAGGATCCCCTGCGCGAGATCGGGACGCCGTCCACGCACCAAAAAGTAGAGCGCCAGAAAGTAGAATCCCATCGTGGCATGACCACAGGGAAAGGAAAGACCGTGGCTGGAGCCATCGTAAGTGAGGATCGGCTCGAATTCGCTCCGTCCGCCGAATTCCACCAATTCGCGGGGACGGGGCCGCCCCCAATATTCCTTCACCACCGCATTGGTGATGATCCCGGGCCCGATGATGCCGGAGAGAATGAGAAATCCCATCACCCGCCGCCAGGGGCGCAGGGCCGCCTCGCGCCAGCTCCAGAAGAAAAGACCCAGGGCACCAAAAACGACAACGGCTGCGGGGATCGTCCCACCCCAGTAGAGCCATTTCCAAAAGGGATGCTCGCCCAGCCCCCAGTCCGGTCCACCGATCCGGTGGATCCACTGCTGCGCCGCGAGGTCGAATCCGGCCCCACGCACCCAGACCGAAAGGGCCACCGCAATCGCGAGGGGAGCCCCCCATTCCAAGAGGCTCCGCCATCGCGAAGCTCGGAAAGGCCTCGCCGCGAGATCCAAAAAGAAGCGACGGACGCCCCGGTCTCTCGCGGCAGTTCCGTCGCTCATGGGTGGGGATTCAAGAGGATCGGGTCGATCGCCCTACCCTCTTGGGTCCGTTCCGTCTCAGAGACCCACGATGGGGTAGAGATTGTCCTTGCACCACTGGCCGTTCTGGATGGTCACGCCATCGGGATCGTCGACGGCGACGTGGGCCTCGTCTTCGCAGATGATCCAGCCCTTGTAATTCCGGGCCACGAGCCATTCGGTGATGCGGTGGAAATCGAGCTTGCCGGTGCCCATCTGCGACCATGGCTCGGGGCCGTTGCCGGAGAAATCCTTGTAGTGGATGTGGTTCACGAGATGCTGCCACTTGTTCAGCGTGGCGATCACATCCATGCCGCCGCGGATGATGTGGCCCACGTCGGGAGTCCAGCCGGTCACGGAGGGATCGAGGCTGCTGAGGACGACGTCGTAATCCTCCTGCGTACGCACGAGCGAGGCTGGCGGGCTGTTCGGGTGATAGGAACAGACGAGCCCGGCGTCGGTGGCGCGCTTCGAGACGGCGTTGACGTTCCGGGCGACGTTGAGGCGGCGACGCTGCAGGTCGTGGTTGCGTCCGCTCGGGAGGGTGACGGTGCCGAGCATCGCTCCGGGGAAATGTTTGAGCAGATTGATCGTGAAATCGGCTGCTTCGCGCTCAGCCGGAGTCTCCTCTTCCCCATCCCACGCACAGACGAGGGCGAGACCGCAGAGGCTCATGTTGTGGGCCTGAAGGGCGTCCTTGAGACGGACCGGATCGCAGAAATCGCCGAGCCAGTACTTCCCGCAGCCGAGGGCGCTTTCGGAGATCTCGAGCACCATGGGCTCGATCCCGGTGAAGCCCGCCTGCGCGGCCACCTGGATCATGTGATCGAGTTTGTTGTCGTAGCCCTTGCCGGTGCCCTGCATGAACCAGGTGTAGACCTGGGAACCAAATCGGATGTTGCTCATATCTCGGATAAAAAGAAAGGTTTGAAAAAGCGGGATAATCCCCTGGCCATCAATGCGCGCGCAACCACTGGCGGACGCGGGGATTGAAGTCGTCCATCTTCTCCCAGTGGAAGGCGTGGCCGGCGCCATCGTAAAAATGGGTCTCGGCATTCGGGATGCCCTTGGCGACTTCCTCGGCCATCCAGAGCGGGGTGAAAATGTCGTCCTTGCCCCCGATGACGAGGCAGGGCTGGGTGATCTGCTCGAGACGATCGAGGACGTTGTGCTCGACGCAGGCGGCGGCCTGGCCACGGAGACCGTGGAGAGGCTGCGGACGCGGATTCGTGTCGAAATCCTGGCGACCGGAAAGCATCCCCTCGTAGGCTTCATCATTGTCCCAGAAGGGTTTCGTGAAGATGAGCAGTTGGATCCACTCGAGGAATTGCTGATTGTCGAGGTGGGCCTTGCAGACCTTCATGTGGTCGAAGATACCACGGGCGTAGCGATCGACGCGGGCCCAGGGACACATGAGGACGGCGCTTTTCACCTTCTTCGGGTGACGAAGGCAGAGCTGCTGGGCGATGATCGATCCCATGGAAACACCGACGACCCGGGCCGACTCGATCCCAAGGGCATCCATGAGACCGGCGTAGTCATCGGCCATCATTGCGCTGGAGTAATCGCCGGCCGGCTTGTCGCTCTGACCGACGCCACGGTTGTCGGCCATGATGCAGCGGAACTCCTCGCTCCAGTAATCGGAATGGGCCTGCCAGACGTCTCCGGTGGCGGTGATTCCCATGATGAGGATGACGGGATCACCGTTCCCTTTCTCCTCGTAGTACATCTGGATTCCGTTCGTGGCGACGTGGGGCATTTCAGGCTGGGGTTTCGGTTGAAAAGAATGGGCGGGAAGATTGCCCCGTAGCCCGAAACGTGTCCAGAACAAAGCTGAAAATTCAACGCCGAGATTGCGCGGGCCGCACGGCGGAAAAGCCCGCCTCAATTGCCCACGGTCGACTTGATCTGCATCCGGGTGCTGGAGGTGACGGTGCCTCCGGTGAGCCCGGTGACGGACTCGATGCGCATCTCGTCGACCATCCAGATATCGTCGAACTTCTTGCCGCTGAGCACCTCGAAGCGACGGATGGGGCGGCCGCCGTGATCGTTGCCGATCATCTTGATCATGCCCCCGCTGAGCTTGTCGATCCAGACATCGACGCTGGAATAGGCACCGGCCCCGTCGGGATTGCGGATGGAAAGGAGGATGCAATCGCGGCCTTTCACTTTTTCCTGACGCACGATGCGGGCATTCGGCCAGTAGAGAAAACGCATCGAAAGATCGTCGTAGGTGATGTCGGTGCCGCGGACTTTTTCGCCGAATTTGGCCGGCGGCACGGGTTGCATCTCGGCTCCGCCCACGCCCTCGAACAAACCAAAGCGCTGGTTGCGGGTATCGAGGTAGATGACCTGGGCGGGGTTGTCGAAGATGAAACGGATCGAATCCGTCTTGAGACTGAGGAGGAAGGGCACCTTTTTGGTGATGCCCATGATGAGATTGCCGGTGAAATCGCGGTTGTAGAGGGTGTAGCTGGCGCGCACCAGCTTCAGCACCTCGTCGGCGGTCATCTGATCGATCGCTTTGCCGGCGAAGGGGGCGTCGTTCGCGGGCGGCACTTCTTTGGAATCCTCCTGGGCGAAGGCGGGAAAGGAAGCGGCAAGAACGAGGGCGAGAAGAGAGAAACGGGGGATCATGGCGAAAATCGGGCAGGTCGGTGCCCGCCCAAAAAAGACGGACCAAGGATACGATACATGCAAAATCCGTTTGGGAAACCAAAGCATTTCCCTTGGCAGGGTGGCGGAGCCCCTGTCATCTTCCGGTCATGGAAAACCACCGACTCGTCCTGCCGGAGCACATGAACCACTACGGCTTCCTTTTCGGAGGGTATCTCCTCGCCTGGGTCGACGAATTGGCCTGGATGGCGGCGAGCCGGGATTTCCCGGGCTGCCAACTCGTGACGGTGGGAATGAAGGAGGTGGCGTTCAAAAAGAGCGTCCGCGAGGGAACGATCCTGTCCCTCCGCGCCCACCGCACCCGGGTGGGCGATACCTCCGCTTCCTACGCGGTGAGCGCTTGGAAGGATGATCTCGAGATCTTTTCCACGGAGGTCACGCTGGTGCGCGTCGACGAGGAGGGACGCAAACAATCCCTTCCCAAGGGCTGAGGATTTGGTAGCGTTCCGGGCCTTTCCGCTCCTTTATGAAAAAAGCCACCCGATCCAAGTCCAAACGCGCCAGCAGGGTGGTCGTGGTGGGTTCGCTGAATCTCGATTACTTCACCCGCGTCGAGTCCCTCCCCCGCCCCGGAGAAACGATCGCCGCGGATCGACTCACCCGCTTCCGCGGAGGCAAAGGAGCGAACCAGGCGATCGCCGCCTCCCGGCAAGGCTGCGAGGTGACCCTGATCGGCGCGGTGGGCACGGACGAGGGTGGCGGTGCCTATCGCCGGGCCCTCGAGGAGGAGGGCATCCAGACGGACCATATTCGCACCGCCCCGGGAGAGACCGGCGCAGCCTTTATCACGGTGGATCGCGACGGAGAAAACATGATCGTCGTGGCCGCTGGGGCGAATGGCGAAGTCCGCCGGGCGGACGTGACCCGGGCCGCAGCGGCGATCGAGTCCTGTGATCTGTTGCTCCTGCAGTTTGAAGTCCCCGCCACCGCCTTGGTCGAAGCCGCGCGAATCGCCAATCAATGCGGCATCCCGGTGGTGATCAATCCTTCTCCTTATCTTCCGACCTTCCCGTGGCAGGAGATCTCGGCGGACGTGATCATCGTGAACGAGAGCGAAGCGATCGAGCTCCTCGGATTCCCCGCCACCCCCGCCGTTGCCAAAGAAGTCCGGGAACGACTCTTCGAGCTGCGTGCCGGGACGTTGGTGGTGACCCGTGGCAGCGAGGAGACTCTGGCCTTTGTCCGGGACGGTGACCTGTATGAGATCCCGGTCCTCTCGGTCGTGCCGATCGACACGGTGGGTGCAGGTGATGCCTTTGCCGGATGTTTTGCGGCCCGATATGCACAAGGCCACGAGCTGGAACCGGCCCTGCGCGCCGCAAACTGCGCGGGGGCTCTGACCACCCTGGGGGCGGGAGCGCAGGATCCCATCCCGGACCGCGATCAGGTCGATCGACACCTCCAATTCCTTGATTCATAATTCCCTCTCCCCCATGAAGCCCTCGATCTTTTTCCTCCTCGCCACATCGTTCACCACCAGCCTGTCCGCGACCTCGTGGCCGGAATTCCGTGGACCCAACGGCGACGGCGTCGCGACGGCGGAGAATGTGCCGGTGACCTTCGGTGAGACAGAGTCCCTGAAATGGAAGACGGAACTACCGGGCCGCGGCTGGTCCTCCCCGGTTTTCGATGGAAAAACCCTCTGGGTGACGACGGCGGAGGAAATTTTCCCCGATGAGGAGGAAAAGACCCGTATTCTCAAGGAAGCCGGAGAAGAGGAAAAGGTCTTCGCCTCGCGCCAAGTAGCGACACGGATCGAGCTCTCAGCCTTGGCGGTCGACTACGAGACCGGAAAGGTTCTCAAAACCGTGGAACTGGCGAACATCGACAATCCCCAGACGATCCATACCCTGAACAGCTTTGCCTCCCCCACCCCGGTGCTGGCCGATGGCGTGCTCTACGCTCATTTCGGGGCTTTTGGGACTTTCGCGATCGACACGGAGGCAGGGTCCATCCGCTGGCAGACGAAGATCGATCTCGAGCACGGCGTTGGCCCGGGCAGCTCGCCGGTCCTGCACCGGGGACGTCTCATCCTGATCTGCGACGGGGTGGACCGGCAGTTCGTGACCGCGCTCGACGCGACGAGCGGCAAAGCACTGTGGACGACCGATCGTCCGGAGATGCGGGCCGCGACCGGCGACCAAAAGAAATCCTACAACACTCCCGTCGTGGTGACGGGGAAGGACGGACGCGAACAACTGATCTGCATGGGCGCCCAATGGCTCGTCAGCTATGCTCCGGAAACCGGGGAGGAAATCTGGCGACTCGATCATGGAGATGGATTCTCGGTGGTGCCCCGCCCCGTCTACAGCCCGAAGACAGGGCTCCTCTACCTCAGCACCGGCTACGGCAAACCGGAACTGCTCGCCGTCCGCATCGACGGAAAAGGCGACATCACCGGATCTGACAAGATCGCCTGGCGGGAAGCCAAGCGCATCCCCGCCCGCCCCTCTCCGGTGCTGGTGGGAGACGAGCTCTACGTCATCGCCGACGGTGGCGTGGCGAGTTGCTTTGACGCCGGCACCGGCACCCTCCACTGGACCGAGCGGGTCGACGGCAATTACTGCGCCTCGCCGCTCTTTGCCGACGGCCACCTCTATTTCTCGAGCCAGGAAGGGGCCGTCACCGTCGTGAAGCCGGGGCGCACCTTCGAAGTGGTCGCCCGCAATACCCTCGAGGGCACCCTGATGGCCTCTCCCATGGCGCTCGATGGGAATTTGATCGTCCGTTCCGGCACGGCGCTTTATCGGTTTTCGAAGTAAAGCTCTGGCCACGAGGGCCGGAGAAGGTTCGGAAAGATGAGATTTCCGAAATTTTTTCGCGATTTTTCGTGACGTTTTGGCGTTTTCCCGATATGCGAATGGGAAAACCTGTTTCCAAATCCCATGAAATCCCGAATTCTTCTTCTGGCGCTTGGCTCATTTGCCTTGATCGCCGGTGTCGCGCCCTCCTCGGTGCAAGCCCGTACCTGGACCAGCACGGACGGCAAACCGCTCCAGGCCCTCTTCCTCGGCATCGAGGGCGACAACTACAAATTCAAGCTGCAGAACGGAAATCAGATCCTTGTCCACAAGGACAAATTCATCAAAGCGGACCAGGAAGCGGCTGAACGTCTCGCCAAGATCGGCGATGACAGCTTCACCAAGGCCTCCGCCCGCCAGATCGACACCCTCCTCGCGACGACGTTGAAGAAGAACGGATTCAACTCCTTCAACGAGCCGCTCCCCGACGATCTCTTCGTCCGCCGCGTCTACTTGGATATCGCGGGCCGCATCCCGACCCGTGAGGAGTTCCTGGCATTCGCCGAGAGTTCCCGTCCCGACAAGCGCGAGGCGCTCATCGACGAACTTCTCCTCTCGCCCGGCTACGCCTCGCACCTCTTCAACTACTTCGCCGACATGTATCGTCTCCACGCGAGCGATTTCCAGAACGGCGTGCGGATGGATCCCTACATCGCCTGGTGGCGTGAGCAGCTCCAGGCCAACAAGCCCTACCATGAGATCGTCACCGAGATGCTCACCGCCAAGGGCAACGTGGGCCAGAATCCCGCCTCGGGCTTCCTCCTTCGTGACACCGGCATGGAGTTCGATGCCTTCGCGAACTTCGGCCAGGTGATGCTCGGCATCGACATTTCCTGCGCCCAGTGCCACGACCACCCCTTCGACGAGTGGACCCAGGGTGACTTCTACGAAATGGCCGCGTTCTTCGGCAACACCCAGCGTTCGCTTGGCTACCGCCCGGCCGACGCGATGATGACGGGCGGCAAGATCGAGATGCCCAACGCACCCGCGGGCTGGAAGGCCAACTTCGAAAAATGGGCGGAGACGAACAAAGGCGTGATTCCGCGCGACCAGAACTTCAACCAGTTCTACTTCTTCACCAACGCGCTGGGATGGAACCTGGCCGACAACGAGGCTCTCCAGACCGTTTTCCCGCACGACTTCATCGGGGAAGGCGGCAAGCCGAACGAAGTGGCCAGCCCGCGCACCCTCATCGGCGACGCGGCCAAGGTCGGTGGCAAGACCCGTCGCGAAGCGATCGCCCAGTGGCTGACCGCTCCGGAGAACCCCCGTTTCGCCCTCGTGATTGCCAACCGGATGTGGGGACGCGCCTTCGGCCAGGCGATCATCGAACCCACGAACGATTTCAGCGACGAGGAAATCAAACGCTCCTCGCAGCCGGAGGTGCTCGCCTACCTCACCCGCGAGATGCGCCGGGTGAACTACGACCTCCGCGAATTCATGCGGATCCTTTACAACACCCGCGCCTACCAGTCGCTCGCCTCTATGGAAGAGCCCGACCTGACGAAGGCGTACTACTTCCCCGGCCCGGTCCTTCGCCGCATGCGCGCCGAGCAGGCATGGGATTCCATGATGGTCCTCGCCCATGGTAGCGAGATCGACAAGAAGAAGGGCGGCGACGGATCGTTCTACAAAAAGATCCTGAACATCGATTTCAACTCCGCCTCGAGCGAAGATGTCTGGCGTCATTATGAAATGTGGCAGAATCTTCGTGGCGCAGGTTCCTCGATGGCCATGGTCTCGGAGGGAGACGAGTATTCCCCGGTCGTGATGAATGACACCGAACTCCGGGCCTCGGAGCTGACCCAGCCCGCTCCCGGCGCCTCGATGTTGGACACCTTTGGTCAATCCGACCGCCGTATCACCGACGATCACAACTACGACGGCTCCGTGCCCCAGGTGCTCGCGCTGATGAACGGAAACGTGACCCAACAGCTGACCGGAGCCTCCTCCAAAGTCGTCTCCGACCTCGAAGAACTCGACGGACCGGATGACAAGGTCCGCGGCGTCTTCTTCACCCTCCTCAACCGCTTCCCCAGCAAGGACGAGCTCGACCTCGGCGTCGGCATGATCGAAGACTTCGGCGACGAAGGCATCAGCGATCTCGCCTGGGCTCTCATGAATAGCCCGGAATTCCTTTTCATCCAGTGATCGTCCCTCCCCCAACTTCAAACATCCCCTATCGCCATGCACATCGCCGAACTCGCCGGAAAAGATCCCTTCAGCCGCCGCTATTTCATGGAAATGACGGCCAAGCTGTCCTTCGGGCTCAGCCTCAGCGTCCCCTTCCTCCCCCGTAGCTTCAAAGCGCAGGAAGGTGGCAAGGCCAAGAACCTCATCTACATCTACCTCTCGGGTGGGATGACCCACCTCGACACCTTCGATCCGAAGAAAAACAAGGATGTGATGGGCCCCACCGAGATCCTCGATACGAATGTCGACAACATGAAGTTCGGCATGCACCTCAAGGAGCTCGCCAAGCTGGGTGACAAGATCGCGGTGATCAACTCGATGATGTCGACCAACGGTGCCCACGAGCAGGGCGAGTACATCATGCGCACGGGCTACGAGAAGCGCGCCACGATCGTGCACCCGACGATCGGCCCCTGGGCCGAAACGCTCCTCGGCAAGCGCGGCGAGATTCTTCCCGATTCCGTCCTCGTCGGCCAGAGCACGTCGAACGCCGGCTTCATGGACCCTGCCTTGAGCCCGCTCCCCATCGCCGATCCTTCCGGCGGTGTCCCGAACACCGACCTCATCGTCGAGGGCGAGCGTTTTGATCGGCGCATGCAGATGGCCCAGAAACTCGGCCAGCAGTTCTCCGACAAATTCAAATACGCGGGTCCCAAGTCCTACGTCGAATACTACAATCAGGCGAACCGCCTTCTCAAGAGCGACGCCCTCTCCGCCTTCGACATCTCCGGCGAGTCGAACCGTGCCGACTATGGTGAAAACCGCCTCGGCCAAGGCTGTCTCCTCGCCCGCAAGCTCGTTGAAAACGGGGTGCGCGTCGTCGAGGTCGTCGCCGGCGGCTGGGACATGCACCAGGACATCGCGGGTGGCACGGGCGACCGTCTCCCCGAGCTCGACATGGCGCTCTCGACCTTGATCAAGGATCTCGAGTCCCGCGGCCTCCTCGATTCCACCCTGATCGCCCTCGGTACCGAATTCGGCCGCACTCCCGACATCAACATGAACTCGGGACGCGATCACTACCCTGCCGCCTACTCCTGCATCCTTGCGGGCGGTGGCATCAAGGGTGGCACGGTCTATGGCGAAACCGACGGTATGGGCAAGAAGGTCAAAGCCAATCCGGTGAAGCCCGAGGATTTCCTCGCCACGATCGGATACGGGCTCGGACTCAACCTCGACGAGACGGTCTACTCTCCCACCCAGCGCCCCTTCACCTTCGCGGACAAGGGTGCCCCGGTCACCGCGCTCTTTGCCTGATTCGTCCGATCGGACCGGATTTACGAAGAAACGGCACCCCGAACGGGGTGCCGTTTTTTTCTTTCATTTTCCGATACAGAAGCGGCTGAAGATCTCTCCGAGGATCTCTTCGATATCCGTGCGGCCGATCACCTCGCCCACCGCTCCCAGTGCCGCGTGGAGGCTGGAAGCCACGAACTCCGGGGATTCCCCTTGCTCGAGAAGCCGTTTGGCATCCGCGAGATCGCGACGGGCGTTTTTGAGGCAAGCCTGGTGCCGGGCGTTGATCGCGGTAAGATTCGCACTGCCCAATCCGGTGCCTGCGGAGAGGAGATCATAAAGGTGTTGACGGAAGCCCTCGATCGACCCGGTCTCCAGACAGGAAATCGGCACCCCTTCCGCATCCGCCCAATCGGGATGGCGGGGCAGATCCGCCTTGTTCAAAACGAGGACGAGTCGCGAAGCGGATGGCGGGGCGATCTCCTCGACCATGGCCCGGCTTTCACTGGCGTCCACGACGTGGAGGATCAACTCGGCCCCCGCAATCTGGGCGCGGGTCCGCTCAATGCCCTCGCGCTCGATCTCACCCGCCCCCTCACGGATTCCGGCGGTATCCACGAGTCGCAAAGGGATTCCCTTCAGATTGATGAACTCTTCAATCGTATCACGCGTCGTGCCGGCTTGATCGCTGACGATGGCCCGGTCAAATCCCAGCAGGCGATTGAGCAGACTCGACTTTCCGGCGTTGGGCGGACCACAGATGACGGTGCGGATCCCCTCGCGCAGGATGCGGCCCTGATCGGCCGTGGCGAGGAGGTGATCGAGCCGTCCGAGCATTTGGTCCATCGAACCGGCGAGCAGCTCGACCGAATCCGGCTCGATGTCTTCTTCCGGAAAATCGATGTAGGCTTCGACGTGGGCGAGCAAGGCGATGAGATCTTTGCGAATCGATTCGATCTCGCTGCCGAGCGTACCCGCGAGTTGCTGCCCCGCCGCCCGGATCGCGAGATCGGTCTGGGCGGAAATGAGATCCATGATCGCCTCGGCCTGGGTCAGGTCGATCTTGCCATTCAAAAACGCCCGTTGGGAAAAAGCCCCGGGCTCGGCGGGTTCTGCGCCGGCATGAAAAAGCGCTTCGAGGAGCCGGCGTGTGACGAGGATCCCTCCATGACAGGCGATCTCCACGACGTCTTCGCCCGTGAAACTACCGGGGCCGGGAAAGTAGGTAAGCAGCCCCTCGTCGATACTCTCGCCTTCCGCCCCGACGAAGCGTCCCCAATGTTGTTGGCGGGGAATCCATTCCGACGGACGCCTCCCCGCAAAAACACGCGAGGCGATCCCGGCGGCGTCCGGCCCGCTGATCCGGATCAAGGCGACGGCTCCGACCCCGGGAGGACTCGCGATGGCGGCAATGGTCGTGTCATGCATGGGGGCGGGATGGAGAGCCCGCATTGTCCTGCGGGACGCAGCCGGAGCAAGCGGGAAAAGTGATTGCGGGAGCGGAAAACCGGAGTCAGGATTCCACGAATCTCATGGGGATCAAGGAAATGCCGGAGGACGATCGTCCTCGCGAAAAGCTGATGGAGCGTGGCCCGGCCGCCCTGAGCGACGCCGAGATCCTCGCCCTGTTCTTCAGCACCGGACGCGCCGGCGTCAGCGCCATCGATCTCGGACGGGAAATCATCGGGCAGTTCGGCAGCCTCCGCCAGCTCTCGCGGGCTTCGATGGCGGAGTTGCAACAGGTTCCGGGGATCGGGCCCGCCAAGGCCGCCCAATTGATCGCGACGTTTGAATTCGGCCGTCGCCTCGCCCAGGAGCCCTACAACGATCAATCGATCACCGCGCCGGAGGATGTCTTCGCCCTTCTCGGTGCCGAAATGCAGCGACTCAGCCAGGAGTCGGTGCGCGTCGTGATGCTGAACCACCGCAAGCGGCTGATTCACTGCGAGGAAGTTTTCCGGGGCACCGGCAATGAATCCTTCGCAAACCCCTCGGAGATCCTTCGCCGCGCCATCGCCCACTCCGCCCACGCCATCATCGTCGTGCACAACCACCCCTCGGGCGATCCGTCCCCTAGTATGGCGGATCATGAAGTGACCCGGCGCATCAAGGCGGCGAGCCAGGCCGTCGGCATCGAATTCACCGACCACCTCATCATCGGATGCCGGTCCGCGGAGTTCGGGTCACCGTATTTCAGTTTCCGCGAAGGTGGCCTGATTTAAGCTAACCGACCGATTACTCCCTGATTTCCACCGATATGGCCATCCACCCCACCGCGATCGTCTCACCCGATTCCGAGATCGGCGTGGACGTCGAAATCGGCCCCTACGCCATCATCGAGGGGGCCACGGTGATCGGAGATCGCTGTCTGATCGAGGCCGCCGCCCAGGTGAGGTCGGGCACGTATCTGGGCGACGAATGTTTCGTCGGATCCGGGGCTCTCGTGGGGGCCGATCCGCAATACCGTGGCTTTGACCGGACGACCCGATCAGGGGTCCGGGTCGGACGGGGCAACATCCTCCGCGAGTATGTGACCCTGCACCGCAGTATCAATGAAGGTGGCGAGACACGACTCGGAGAGGGAAACTTTCTCATGGCCGGCTCGCACGTCGGGCACGACGCCGTCGTCGGCGATCACAACACCCTCGCCAACAACGTCCTTCTTGCCGGGCACGTCGAGATCGGCAACCACTGCTTCCTCGGCGGAGGGTCGGTCTTTCACCAGTTCGTGCGGGTGGGCGACTACGTCATCACCCAGGGGAATTCCGGATTTTCCCTCGATCTTCCTCCTTACGTGATCGGATCGGATATCAATGTCGTGGTCGGCATCAACGCCGTAGGCTTGAAGCGCGCCAAGTTCGCGATGGACGAACTCGGCCGCATCAAAACCGCCTTTCGCGAAGTCTTCTGGGGCGATCTCACCCTTCGCGAAATCCTCGACTCCGTCGACTGGGAGAACCTCTCCCCAGCTCTTGAACTTTTTTATAATTTCTTGAAACAAGATTCAAAAAAAGGACTCTGTATCCGGCCCTCCCGAGGGATGAAAACTCCTTAACTTTCCTTAATGAAATGCGGCAAATGCTGGAATTTTTCGTTGGTCTTTTGACTGGATGCGAGTAAATGAGAGGTGGTGGATTCGGCCCGTGCCGTGTCCTCCCATAACCGTGCTTTGTTCCCTTGATCTGTAAGAGCCCCAGACTGTTCCCCGAATCTCCGGCTGCGCGAATCACCCGCGCGGCCTTCGGTGTTGTCTCCGCCCTTGCCCTCTCGCTCCTGACCGCTTCGGCGCAGGATTCCGCGATCGACTTCGCCACCGGCGGTGCCGGAGAGAAGACGAATCTCGACATCCAGGCGGACTTCTCTGATTACGATCAGAATCTCGGCATCGCGAAGGCGCACGGGGACGTGGTCGTGACCTATGGCGATGTCACCATCCGCGCCGACCAGATTGAGTTCCACCAATCCTCCGGCAACATCTTCGCCCGGGACAACGTCCGGATCTTCAAAGACGGTCAAGTCGTCGATGCGGAGGAGATCATCTACAACATCAACACCGGCGAGATGACGACGAGCCAGCTCAAGAGCGCGCTCGAGCCGGTCTATTACACCTCCGACAACATCGTGCGTCCGGAAGAGGGCACCGAGGGCCCCATCACGATGCTCGACTCGACCTTCACGACCCACGATTCGCAGAATCCCAACTACCACGTCAAGGTCAAGAAGCTCGAGGTCTATCCCGACGACAAGATCGTCATGCACGGGGCCAAGCTTTACATGGGCAACGTCCCCGTCATGTGGTTCCCCTACTTCGTCCAGCCGATGGATGAAGAGCTGGGTTATCTCTTCACGCCCGGTTGGAACTCGGCCTGGGGAGGCTTCCTCCTCAATCGCTACGGTTTCATGATCGGTGAGAACCATCATGCCCAAGCCCACCTCGACATCCGTTCCGAACGCGGTCTCGCCGGCGGGATTGAGTTTTTCGACCGGAAATTTAAAAACAACGAGAACATCGGCCGCCTCAATCTCTATTACGCGAACGACACCAATCCGGAACTCAGCTTCAACGGTCGCAACCGTCGCGATGACACCCCGTCGGAACGCTACCGCATCAATTTCCAACACCGCGTCTACATGCCCGGTTCGGACGACGAGACTTTCTACCTGGATTTCGACATCAACCGGATCAGCGACGCCTTCTTCTACGAGGACTTCTTCCCCTCCGAATTCCGGGTCGATCCCAAGCCGGACAATGTGATCAATCTGAACAAGCTCTTTGATCAGGGTGAAATCTCGCTCACCGGGCGCTTCCAGCTGAACGAGTTCTTCCAAACCGATACGCGCAGCCCCGAACTCGCCATCGACATCATCCGCACCCCGATCGGCGACACCGGATTCTTCTACGACGGGCTTACCTCCTACGGCATCATCGACGAGGAACTCGATGACGAGGCGCTCCTGGCCAAGATGGTCGATCCGAGCGGCTTCAACCGTTTCCATTCCTATCACGAGTTCCTTTTCCCAACCCAGGTCGGCGGCATCCTGAATGTCGTCCCCCGCGCCGGTGCCGGATACACGAACTATTCCAGCTTCGAGATTCCGGGCATGGATTCCCTCGATCGCACCACGACACACGCCGGTGTCGACCTCTCCTTCAAGATGTCCAAGAAATCGCCCCACATCGTCAACCGGGCGCTGGGCATCAATGGAATCCTGCACGTGGTCCGTCCCTACGTGAACTACTCGATGGTGAGCACCAACGACATTACCGGACGTTTCTCCCCGATCGATCGCTTCACCCCGACCACCCGTCTCCGGCCGATCGACATGCCCCTCTTCACCTCCATCGACGACATCCGCGACTGGCAGATCGTCCGCGCCGGCGTCTCGAACCGCTGGCTGACAAAACGGAACGGGGCTTCCTACGAATGGCTTTCGCTCAACAACTACTTCGACACCTACCTCGAAGACCCGGAATTCAACCGCGATTTCTCCAACTTCTTCACCGACATCGAATGGCGTCCCCTCCCCTGGCTGACCGCCTCGACCACCACCCAGGTCCCCCTCTTCGACGGGGCGATGGATTTCACCGAACTCAGCTCGGCTGTCACCTTCATGCCCGCCGACTGGTTTGAGATCGGGCTCCGCCACTATTTCATCAACGACCACCCCTTCTTCGAGGATTCGGATCTCTTCACCCTCACCACTTACACCCGCCTGAGCGACAACTGGGGTTTCAGCACCGCCCACCGCTACGAAGCGGATGACGGGACCCTCGAATACCAGCAGTACAGCATTCACCGCGATCTGGCGAGTTGGACGGCCAGCCTCGGTGGTATCGTGCGGGACAATCGTGATGGTGAAGACGAATACGGCGTCATCCTCAGCCTCACCCTCAAAGCCTTCCCGAAAGTCACGCTTCCCGTGGACTTCCAACCCGGCACCCTCGGCGCCGAGGATTGATTCAGCGGGGAGTTTCCATTCGTGACACCTTGCCGTGCCCGGTGACCGTCCGCCTCGTGCCGCTCCCTCCACGGATTGTCAACCGGCGCTTGCGTTTCAGAAAAGCCGCTGGCACTCTCCCACCCTCTCGCTTATTGACTGCCTTTCCTGATGAAATTGACGATTATCGGTTCCGGATACGTTGGCCTTACCACGGGCGCCTGCTTCGCCGAAGTAGGCCACGAAGTGATGTGCGTCGACAATGATGCCAAGAAGATCGAGACGCTTCTCCGTGGCGAGATCCCCATCTACGAACCCGGCCTCGCTGACCTCGTCACCCAGAACGTGGCCGCCGGCCGGCTCTCCTTTACCACCAGCACGGAGGAAGGGGTCGATCATGGCGACGTCGTCTTCATCGCCGTGCCCACTCCCCCGAATCCAGACGGGTCCGTCGATTTGAAATTCATCGAGAAAGTCGCCCGGGAGATCGCCCCCTGCATCAAGAGCTACAAGGTGGTCGTCGACAAGTCCACCGTGCCGGTCAAGACCGGCGAAAAGGTCGCCGAAACGATCCAGCGCTACGCTCCCGAGGCCGAGTTCGATGTCGTGTCCAATCCCGAGTTCCTCCGAGAAGGTTCCGCCGTCGCCGATTTGATGAAGCCCGACCGCATCGTCTTCGGCTCGAACAGCGACCGGGCCTCCGCCCTCATGAAGAAGGTCTACGAGCCCTTTGTCGCACCCCTCCTCGTTACCGACATCAACAGTGCCGAACTCATCAAACACGCCGCGAATTCCTTCCTCGCCCTGAAGATCTCCTACATCAACGCGATCTCGCAGATCTGTGAGGCCAGCAATGCCGATGTGGAGCTTGTCGCCGAGGGCATCGGGATGGATTCCCGCATCGGGCGTTCTTTCCTCAACGCGGGACTCGGCTACGGCGGCTCGTGTTTCCCCAAGGACATCGCCGCGTTCATCGCCATCAGCGACCAGCTTGGCGTGCCCTTCGACCTGCTCAAGGAAGTGCAGAAGATCAACCGGCGCCAGCTCGATCGGTTCATCGATCGCATCCGCGAGAAACTCTGGGTCTTGGGCGAGAAGAAGATCGCGGTCTGGGGGCTCACCTTCAAACCGAACACCGACGACCTCCGTTGCTCCGTCGCGGTGGAACTGGTCGAACGGCTGGTCGCCGAAGGTGCCGAAATCACCGCCTACGACCCGAAAGGCATGGGCCGGATCGGCGAACTCCCGATCGGCTCGAAGATCCGTCTCGCCTCCTCGCCGGAGGAGGCCGCCAAGGGCGCCGAAGCCCTCGTCATCGCCACCGAGTGGCCGGAATTCGCCCATGTCGATTTCCGTTCCGTGCGCGAATCGATGCTCGCCCCGATGATGTTCGATGGACGCAACCTCCTCGATCCGGACACGATGCGGAAACACGGGTTCGATTACCATGGGATCGGGCGGGGCATTTGATCATTCAGCCGGTGGGCATTTGCCACGTCCCATAGTTAGTTTCGTTTTGACATTCACCGGAGAATCAGGAACGCTTCGACCATGCAACCGCACCGTGCCACTCTCATTCTTGTTATGGGGATTCTTGGCCTCGTCCTCTGCCCGATTTGTGCTCCAATCGCATGGGTGATGGGCAATCGGGATATTCAGGCCATGAATTCTGGTTTGATGGACCCAACCGGATTGGAACAGACCAAAGCCGGAAAAATCTGTGGTATCATCGGAACTATTCTCCTGGTTCTTGTCGCGATCGCTCTCGTTTTCTTCTTTGTCATTCTTGGGTTCGCTGCCTCTCAAGGCAATTTCCAGTAATGTTCCGACTCAGGCCGGTCCGCCGGACGGAATTCTTCCAGCCCATGTCCTGTGGTTGGTGGATCGCCTCCTCGCTTTTTGCCGCGTCCATTCTGCTGGTGTACGGCATCAATCAAGCCGGGGTGGCGCGAATCAATGTCTGCCCGACGAAAGTCCTTTTCAAAATCCCCTGTCCGCTCTGTCGCGGGACCACTGCAACCGTCCAGCTGTTGCACGGGGAGTTCCTCAAGGCTTTCGCCTTGAATCCCCTCGCCGTGATTCTGGTGACCGGGTCCGTGTTCTGGTGCGTGCTCTGGCTCGTATTTGGGAAGCGGCTCACCACGACGCTTTCTGCCTCGGTCATTGCCGCTCTGCTGGTGGCCGCCCTCGTGGTCAACTGGGCCTACATCCTCGCCACGCAGCCATAAGAAAACGCCCCAACCCGTTTGAATCGGGAGGGGCGTCTTGAAAAGTCGGGTGACTGCCTGCGAGACGCTTCAGCGATCAAACTGAGCGTCGAAGACAATATTCGACGGCGGGAAGTCGAGCTTCTTCACGAAAGCACAGGACTCCGAGGCACCGGCCTCGCGATCCATGCCTCCATCCTCCCACTCGACTGAGAGCGGTCCCGCATAACCGACGTCATTGAGCGCACGGATGATGGGCTCGAAATTGATCTTGCCTCGCCCGACCGACTTGAAGTCCCAGTAGCGCTTGCGGTTGTGGAAGTCGACGTGACCTCCGAAGACACCGGCATCGACGGGCCGATCCGACCATCCCACGTCCTTCATGTGGACGTGGTTGATGCGATCGGCGAAGCGGTAGATGAACTCGACATAATCCACACCCTGATAACCAAAGTGGCTCGGATCGTAGTTGAAGCCGAAGGCCGGGTGGTAGTCGATCGCCGCGAGGGCACGCTCGGCCGACGCAATATCGAAGGCGATCTCCGTCGGGTGCACCTCCAGGGCGAATTTGATCCCGTTTTCCTGGAAGACATCCATGATCGGACCGAAACGGTCCGCGAAATCCTTGAAGCCGGCGTCGATCTGACCGGGCAGCACCGGCGGGAACGAGTAGATGAGGTGCCAGATCGAGGAGCCGGTGAAGCCGTTCACCACGCCCACCCCGAATTCCTTGGCGGCCACGGCGGTCTTCTTGAGCTCGTCGGCGGCGCGCTGACGCACGCCTTCCGGGTCACCGTCGCCCCAGACGTAATCCGGCAGGATCTGCTTGTGACGGGCATCGATATTGTCGCAGACCGCCTGCCCCACGAGGTGGCTCGAGATCGCGAAACACTTCATGCCGTGTTTTTCGAGGAGAGCGCGCTTGGCGGCACAGTAGGCGGCGTCGGCCTTGGCTACTTCAAAATGATCCCCCCAGCAGCCAAGCTCGACACCGTCGTAGCCCATGGCCTTGGCCTTCGTGATGATCGTTTCGCAATCGAGATCGGCCCACTGGCCGGTGAAAAGAGTGACGGGTCTGCCCATGATCGTTGGAGTTTTTGTAGGGTTTCTGGTTCGAAAATCCGGGAAAACGCTTAGCGTGTCCGCCTCCATCATTCAAGCAGGAATCTTGGTCCCGCCATCGGCCCACACCATCGCAAAAACTCAGGATTTTACGGAGACGAGCGTTTGATAGGCCTTCCGAAGAATCGACAGGTCCGAATCCACCGCGATGTGCGTAAAGCCCCTCTCCGCGTGGGAGGCCAGATCGGCGACATCGCGGACAAGGATCCCCGCCTCCTTGCCTGCTGCCCGGACCGCGGAGAGGACCTGGTCAAGACAGGTTTCATATTCCGGCGGTTTCCCGAAGGGATGGTGCGCAAGGTCGTGGCGGAGATCGGCGGGACCGACGAAGAGCACGTCGACCCCCTCGACCGCGGCGATGTTGGCAGCATCACCCACCCCGGCGAGGCTTTCGATCTGGACCATGATGAGTGGTTTGTCAGGGTGATCTTTCAACCCGTAATCCGTCGCCCGCACCGTCCGTGAAAAGCCGCGACGTCCTAGCGGAGCATGACAGGCGAAACGAACGATTGACTCGGCCGCGGCGGCGCACTCGACCCGCGGAACCATGATCCCATCCGCCCCCCAGTCGAGGACGCGGGCGATTTGGTCGGGGGCCGGTGCCGCGACGCGGACGATGCCCTTCGTTGTCGTGCCTCGGATCGCGCGAAGCTGATCGCACAGGGTCGACTCGGAGACACAACCGTGTTCAAGGTCGAACAAGACCCAGTCGAATCCGGAAAGAGCCGCGAGTTCCGCGATGACCGGAGATCCGATCGAGAGCCAGGTGCCGAGGGAGAGGGGCGAGTTCATACAAAGGTTGCTTTGACCACGAATGGACACGGATAAACACGAATCCTGCCGATGCAGAAAGCGCATCCACGCTGACCATTCCATCCGTGTCGATCCGTGTCCATCCGTGGTCCAGATTCTCTTTTATTCAAAAATCTCCAAGCCCGAGCCCTCCCGCAAGCCCCGCATCGCCAGATCGATGCGTTCTTCGGTGAAGCGCCGCAGGTCCGCGCCGGAACCACCGCTACCGATGAGGAAAAAACCGGAGTCACGCTGAAAATAGCCGGCGCCGACACGGATCACGGCCTTCACGATCAGATTCCGCAGCAGGTGCAGCCAGAAGCGCGGCCGCCAATCGTCCGGGAAGGGACGGCCGCTCGCGTAACCCGCGAAGGCATGCTTGAGAAACACCCGGTCGTGAAAGCAGGCGAGGAGTGAAAGATCGTCCATCGGATCGCCCGAGATGGCATCGTCGAAATCGATGAACGCGACGACGGAGTCGGGCGTGCCGAGCACGTTCCAGAGGGCGAGGTCCTTGTGGACGAGGACTCCGTGGTCCAGTTGCAGCAACCCGGCATGGGCCTCGATCAGGGCGCGGATCTCGTCGGCGCGCTCGTTGCTGAAAAAGGAACGCGTCACGAGGAAGCGGAGGTGATCCTCAAGTCGGAGATGGTAGTAGGTCGGATAGTCCGGGTGAAAGCCGACGGGGCCTTTTCCTCCCCGCCACGCTTCGGGATCGAAGGGGCCGAATCCCTTCGGCTTGATCGCCTGCCACCGTGCCACGTTTTGACCGATTTCGTAGGCGACCTTCGCTTCGTCGAGCGATCCGGCCTTCCACCACTGGTTCAGGTCGGGATGGGGAATGCGCTCCAGCGCCTGCCACGCGAAGGGCACCCGTGTCCGGCTTGCGTCGCAGCCGAGAACGCGCGGCACGGGAACTCCGGACTTCGCGACTTCGCCGAGCACGACGGACTCCATCTCGAGGTGATCATCGCCCTCGGGGCCGTTTTCGATTCGGAGAAAGGCAGGCGCACCGTCGATCTCCGCGTTCCAAGTGAGGTGGTTCCCCTGTCCGGCGCCGGGAGACAGCTGGATCGGTAGCGGAACGTGCGAACGTTCCGATGGAGGAGACTCCGCTCCGTTCGCGATCGTTTGACGAAGACACGGCTCCTCGCCATTCGTCGGAACCGTCGCCGGTTCCGCTACGGGGAGCCTCGACCCGAAATACTCCGCGAGAGCCACACGGATCTTCTCCTCCGATACCTCGTCGCCGCGCGGACGCGGCCCCGTGCCGTGAAAAGCGGCGGGACGATCGCATTTCCAGTAGTAGATATCGCGGCGGCTCATTCAGACCTCCGCCTTTTCCACCACGACGCGAGCAGACCACCGAGGATATTCTGCATCACCCCACTGAAGACACCGGCCGCGGCGGCGAGGGGCATGGTGGCGAAATGTTGTTTCGCCAAGGCCGCGGCCATGCCGCCATTCTGCATGCCGACCTCGATGCTGACGGTCCGGGCGATGGTCTCGTCGAAGCGGAAAAGTTTGGTCACCAGATACCCGAGCCCAAAGCCGAAGACATGCAGGAGAAACGCCGCGAGGGCGAGCCGTCCGAAGTTCGCGGCGATGGCCTCGGCGCTGGCGGCGACGATGCCGCCGGTGACGAAGGTGAAGGCCAGCACCGCCACGGTGGGTCCGCAGGCCCCGATCTTGTCCGCGGTCTTCGGCAGGAGCCAGCGGATCAACACACCGAGAGCCACGGGGGCCACGGTCAGCTTCATCGCCGAGAGCGACATCTGCACGACATCGACCTCGACCCGGCTGCCCGCGAGCAGGCTGGTCCACATGGGCGTGAAAAAGAAGGCGAGGATGGTCGAACAGATCGTGAGGACCACGGAAAGCGCGAGGTTCGCCTTGGCGAGGTAACTGATCATGTTCGACGCCATGCCGCCGGGACAGCTCGCCACGAGGATGATGCCCACGGCCATCCCCGGTTCGAGCCGCATCAACGTCGCGACGAGCCAGCCGCAGAGCGGCATGATCGTGTATTGGGCCCCGAAGCCCAGCGCGACGGCACCGGGGATTTTCGCGATCGCCTTGAAGTCATCGAGGCTCAGGGTCAGTCCCATCCCCAGCATGGAAGCAGCGAGCGACCAGAAGATCCACTCCTTCCCGAACCAGAGCATCGTCTCGGGCCGCAGGAAGGCGATCACGGACAAGCCGACGAGCCAGACGAGGTAGAGGTTGTTGAACCGGTTGAAGAAGGATTTCATGAGGGAGAGAGCCGGTGGCGTTGTCTGACGGGGATGAGCGCGGAGTGGCTCCGCCGTCTTGAAATTCGCCGCTGCGGGGATATCCTATACCGCATGAGCGCCGTCGCTGCCGAGTTGGAAAAGAGGCTTCTGGAACTGGATGAGGATTCCGCCAGCAGGCTCGAGCGTGTCGTCAGAGATTTGATTGAACTCTCGCGAGCAGACCGG
>JAEUHI010000088.1 GCA_016795385.1 Verrucomicrobiales bacterium
GACGTGGCACTTTTTTCGCCCAGCACGGGATCAAGAATGGAGATGAAACGAATCACCCGATCGAAGCCACTGATTCTCACCGCGCTCGCGGGACTGCTTGCCGCGGAAGCCGCGCATGGCGAAGGCACGGAGGGCGAGCAACTTTTCGTACGCCGCATCGTCCCCTTGCTTCACGAGAAATGTCTCTCCTGCCATGGTCAGGACGAAACGAAGATCAAGGGCGGCTACGATCTGCGCACGCCCGGGGCCGCGCTGAAAGGCGGGGACAGCGAACTGCCGGGCATCGTTCCGGGCAAGCCGGAGGAAAGCCCCCTTTACCTCGCCTCGACCCGCGAACACGAGGACTGGGAGGCGATGCCGCCGAAGGAAGCGGACAAACTTTATGCAGACCAGATCGCGTGGATCAAAGACTGGATCGCCGCCGGCGCCCCGTGGCCGGACGACGCGAAAGCCAAGGCCATCGCCGAAGCCCATGCCAAAGCGTGGGAAGCCGAGGATGGCATCGTCGTGAAAACGGCGGGTGGTCTCTCGCCGGAATGGACGAATCGCCGCTATCAGCCCGACGGACTGTGGGGATACCAGAAAGTGGCTTCGGTTTCGGCCGAATCCGATTCGATTGACTCGTTCATCGCCAAACGGATGCCCGAAGGCGTGACTCCCGCCCCTGCCGCCGATCCGAAGACCTTCATCCGTCGAGCCACTTTCGACCTGACCGGCCTGCCGCCCACTCCCGAGGAAATCGCCGCCTTCGAAGCCGACTCAATCCACAATCCCCAATCCGCCATCCCCAATCTTTTGGATCGCCTTCTCGATTCGCCCCACTACGGCGAGCGCATGGCGCAGCACTGGCTCGATGTGGTGCGCTATGCGGACAGCAGCGGCTTTGCGAACGATTACGAGCGCGGCAACGCGTGGCGCTATCGCGACTACGTGGTCCGATCGTTCAACGAAGACAAACCCTACGACCAGTTCATCAAGGAACAGATCGCCGGCGACGAGATCGATCCAACGAATCCCGAGCTGCTCGTCGCGACCGGCTTCCTTCGCATGGGGCCATGGGAATTGACCGGGATGGAGGTCGCGAAGATCGCGCGGCAGCGTTTCCTCGACGATGTCACGAACAGCGTCGGGGTCACCTTCCTCGCCCATTCGCTGGAGTGTGCCCGCTGTCATGATCACAAGTTCGACCCGGTGCCGACGGCCGATTACTATTCGATCCAGGCGGTCTTCGCGACCACCCAACTCGCCGAGCGCGAGGCAGCGTTTCTCCCTGACGAAAACACCAACGGATTCGAGGAGAGGGCTTACTTGGAGAAGAAACGCGAGGAATACCGCGACACTCTCGCGCGATTGGACAGGGTCTTGTTGGAGAACGCACAGGGTTGGTTCAGGGAAAACGGCAAGGATCCCGCGCGGTGGAATGCCGCGGTCACCCAGGCGCAAAAGGGACAGGGTAAAGGCAACGCGGGCCGGCGAGATTTCCCCGATGTCTTCGGCGCGGCGCGCAATCTGATGATGAAGGATGGCGTGCCGGAGGAGGAGTTTCCCCCGAAGCTGGTCGGCTTCACCCCGGAGCAATTCGGGATGGAGCGAGTCGCACGCAAGGGGCTGGAACGGCTCCGCTGGGAGATGGATCGCTACGAGCCTTACGCGCTCGCCGTCTACACCGGGGCGACCCAGGAGATGAAGGCCGTGCTGGCGCCGCTGCGCGTGCCGAAGAATCCGATGGCCGGGGGAGAGCTGGAGCAGACCACCATCCTCACCGGCGGCGATCCTTTCGGCGCGGGACCGAAGGTGAAGCCGGGCGTGCTCTCGGTGCTCAGCGGCACGGCGGAGTTCGGCGCGACGCTGCCCGAGACCCCGCAAGGCCGGCGCGCCGCCTTCGCCGACTGGGTCGCCCATCCTGACAATCCGCTCACGACGCGGGCCATCGTCAACCGCGTCTGGATGTGGCATTTCGGCGAACCGCTCGCCGGCAATCCCAACAATTTTGGCAGCACCGGGAAGAAACCGACCCATCCGGAGCTGCTCGACTGGCTCGCGGCGACCTTTGTCGAGTCGGGCTGGAGCTTCAAGGACCTGCACCGCGTCATCATGACGAGCGAGGCCTACGGGCGCAGTTCAAAGTTTGAAGTTCAAGGTTCCAAGTTGAGCCGGGAGGAGTTGGAGAAGAGCTACGCCGTTTTCAAACCACGGAGGCTGAGTGCCGAGGAACTGCGCGATGCGATGCTCGCGGCCACCGGTGAACTCAACCGCACCATGGGCGGAATTCCGAACCGGCCAGAGATCAATCTCGAGGCCGCGATGCAGCCGCGCCAGGTGATGGGCACCTTTGCCTCGGCCTGGGTGCCCAATCCGAAACCCGAGCAACGGCACCGTCGTTCGCTCTATGCTCTCAAGCTACGCGGCCAGTCCGACCCCGCAATGGAGGTCTTCAACGCACCCGCGCCGGACTTCTCCTGCGAACGCCGCGAGGCGAGCACGGTGACGCCGCAGGTCTTCGCCCTTTTCAACAGCCAGGCGAGCCAGTCGCGCGCCCTCGCCCTCGCCAAGCGGATTCTGGACGAGACGTCGGAGGAAAGAGCGGCGATCGAGCGCGTGTTTCTGCTCGTGTTAGGACGCCGGCCTTCGGAGAGCGAAATCACCACCTGTCTCGACCATTGGCGGACGATGGTCCCGTTGCAGGAAAAGGCGGTCTATCCGGAATTCAAACCACCTCTCACGGTGAGGCGCGAGGCGGTCGAGGAGAACACGGGGGAGAAATTCGCCTTTGATGAAAAGCTGCACGCCTACGCCGATTTTGTGCCCGATCTCCAGCCAAGCGATTGCGATGCGAGGACGAGGGCCTTCGCGGATGTGTGTCTCGCCTTGCTGAATGCGAACGAGTTTGTGTATGTTTATTGAGCCAATAGCGAAGTTCATCGGTGTTTCGATCAGATTCGTATCCGCGGTCATCTGCGGAAATCCGCGCTCATCTGCGTTGAAAAGAAGGGAACGCAGATGTTCGCAGATGGGCCGCCGATGGGCGCAGATTCCATTCGACAAAGTCCTTCGAGCATTGCCCTCCCTGCCATGAAACCACGCCCTTACTTCCCCTGTGCCGGTGCCCGAGCCTTGCATCTCCCCACGCGGCGGGACTTCGTCTACGGCCTCGGTGCCTCGCTCGGCAGCGTGGCTTTCAGCGCTTTGCTCGCCGATGAAAAAGCGAAGCCGGGACCGCTCGCTCCGAAACCCGGCCATTTTCCCGAGGCAAAAGCCAAACACGTCATCTTCCTGATGATGGAGGGCGGCCCTTCGCACATCGACACCTTCGATCCGAAGCCGATGCTTCAGAAAATGCACCTCAAGGAATTCGTCCGCGAGGGCAAGCAGAAGTCTGCCATGGAAAGTGGGAAGCGCTACTACGTGCAGAGCCCCTTCCAGTTCATCAAAGCCGGACAAAGTGGCGCCGACATGGCGGAGAACTGGTCGCATCTCGCCAAGGTCGCGGACGAGATCTGTTTTTATCGCGGCTGCACCGTCGACAGTGTCAATCACCCCACCGCGATGTACCAGATGAATACCGGCAACCGCTTCGGCGGCGATCCGGGGATCGGATCGTGGGTGAACTACGGGCTCGGATCAGCGAACCAGGATCTACCGGGTTTCATCGTCCTGCCCGAGGTCAGTTACCCGCAGGGTGGGGCGGCGAACTGGAGTAACGGCTACCTGCCCGCGCATTATCAGGGCACGCCGCTGCGGCCGAAGGGTTCGCCCATTCTCGATCTTTCGCCGCCCGCGGGCGTGACGCGCGAACACCAGCGCAAGAACCTCGATCTCATCGCCTCGTTGAACGCGGCTCATGCGGCGGAACATCCGGATCATGCCGAGTTGGCGGCGCGGATGGACAGCTACGAGCTCGCCTTCCGCATGCAGATGCAGGTGCCCGAGACGCTTGATCTTTCCAAGGAGAACGAGAAGACCAAAGAGGCCTACGGCATCGGCAAGGACACGACCGATGCCTTCGGAAGGAAGTGTCTCCTCGCGCGAAAGCTCGTCGAGAAGGGCGTTCGTTTCGTGCAGCTCTATCACGGGTCGTGGGACAGCCACGACTACATCGAGCGTGCCCATGGCAATCTCGTCGCAGGCGTCGACCAGCCCATCGCCGCGCTCATCGCCGATCTGAAGGAACGCGGACTTCTCGACTCCACCCTCATCGTCTGGTGCGGCGAGTTCGGCCGCACGCCCGACAACGGGGTTCGCGGCGGCACCGCCTACGGGAGAGACCACAATCCCAACGCCATGACGATCTGGCTCGCCGGCGGTGGATGCAAGGCGGGACACACGATCGGGGCGACCGATGAGCTGGGTATGGAAGCGGTCGAGGGCAAGGCACACGTGCGGGATTTCCACGTCACCTTGCTGCGTTTGTTAGGGCTCGACGACAACAAGCTCACCTTCTACCACGGCGGTCGCTTCAAGCAGCTCAGCCAGTTCGGAGGAACCGTGATCCAGGATCTGATCGCATGAAGAGGCTTCCGCGTTTCTTCGTGGTGTCGATGGCTTCCGCATTGATGGCGGCGTCTTCACTTTCCGGTGCGGATGGGGAGAAGAAGGTTGTCGATCCCGCCCTCGCTCCGATCGATGATGTCGCCGGTCTCCCGAGGGTGTTGTTGTTGGGCGATTCAATTTCGATCGGCTACACCCTGCCGGTGCGCGAAGCACTGAAGGGGAAAGCCAACGTGCACCGTCCGCCGACGAACTGCAGCTCCACCGGTAACGCCCTGAATCATCTCGACTCCTGGCTCGGCAAGGGGAAGTGGGACGTGATCCATTTCAACTTCGGCCTGCACGACGCCAAACTGCCGCCCGAAGGCGTGCGACACGCCCCGCCCGCGGTGTATGAAAAGAACCTTCGCGAAGTGGTGAAGCGTCTCCAGGCCACGGGAGCGGCCTTGATCTGGGCGACGACGACTCCGGTCCCGAACGGAGGGTTCATTTCCCCGACACGACGCTTCGGCAACATCGACGAATACAACGCGATCGCCCGAAAGGTGATGGAAGAAAGCGGGGTGGCGATTGACGATCTCAATGCGGCGATCACGCCTCATCTTGCGACGATGCAAAGACCGAACGATGTGCATTACACGAGCGAGGGATCGGCGATCTTGGCGCAGGAGGTGGTCGCCTCGGTCGAGGCCGCCTTGGCCGTTCGTGGCGATGCGGCAGTGGCGTGGCAGGCCCGGAATCCCTCGGGCGAGGTCGTGCGCATGGCCGTGGCGGCTCCTGCGGACCCGCGCTTTGCGCATCTTTCCTGGAACAAGGTCGTGCGCACGGCGAAGGGCACCATCGTTCTCGCCTGTGTCGCGGGGACCTTTCACGGGAGTCATGGGGGAGGGTGTCCGGCGGTGGTCCGCTCGAGCGACGGCGGCGCGACGTTTTCCGATCTCCGGATCCTGCGGGAGTTCGGGCCCGGACTCGATTACACCTGCTGCGGCAATCTCGCCCTCGGAATCGGGGAAGACGGCGCGATCGTCCTGCTCGCGATGGCTTACACGGGCGACGAGGCAAATCACGTTTTCGGGTGGCGCTCGGAGGATGAGGGGCTCACCTGGAAGCCGACGGACACGGGCAAGTTCGGGCCCAACCGGACCGGTTCGGTCTTTGGAAACGTGTTTCCGCTGAAGGGAGAAGGACTCGTCGTCTTCGGTCATTTTCGCGTCGGATCGGCGCCGCATGCCGAGGGGATTTGGATGGCGGCTTCGAAGGACCACGGGCGTTCGTGGGGTGAGGCCCGTCTCATCGCCGACGTGCCCGCGGTCGAGCCGGTCGTGATTCATTCGCAAGACAAGCTGATCGGATTTTTCCGAAGCACGAAAAAGGCGGTCTTTGACGAACCATCGGCGGAGGGACGCCAGTTCCTCGGCGTGTCGACCGATCAGGGTTGGACGTGGGACACGACCCTGTCGGGTCTCGATGCGGAGAATCCCGCCACGGCGAAGTTGGCCGCTCCCTGCGCGGTCGAAGATCCCGAGCGCCCCGGCGAACTCCTCGTGCTGACGACGGAACGGTCCGACGGGCCGGGGCAAAACAGTCGTATCTGGCTCTGGAAGGGGAAAGCGGACGGTCTCGAATGGAGACGGGAACGGGTTGTGCTCGAGTTTCCTCCCGGTGGACCCGACAATCCGAATACCGATCTCGGATACCCCTGGATGCTCCACCAAGGAGGGAACCGCTGGTCGGTCTATTTTTATCACGGCCTGAAGAAAGGGGCGTCATCGATCTGGGTGACGGAGTTTGGGATTTGACGAAATGTCCTCCGATCGGTTCTTCTAGTCTCCATCGGTCCATGGAATCATCGGCCGGGAAAATCATGAAACCTCTGCTCATTGCTCTCGCCTTTATGGCCTCCCTTGCATCGTCTTCCGCCGCGGAGAGCCGTCCCAACGTCATTTTCATCCTGACAGACGACCAAGGCTGGGGTGACGCGCAATTCGCCGGTCACCCCTATGTGAAGACGCCGAATCTCGATCGTCTCGCGAAGGAGGGCACCTGGTTCAAGCAGTTCTACGTCGCGGCCACGGTCTGTTCGCCGAGCCGGACGACTTTCATGACCTCTCATTATCCTTCGAGGCACCTCATCCACGGGCACCTCTCGGACGTGGCGGAAAATGAAGCCCGCTCGATGCCGAACTGGCTCGACGCCGGAGTGACGACGCTGCCGGATCTGCTGAAGTCGGCTGGATACGCCACCGGGCATTTCGGGAAGTGGCACCTCGGTCTGGGACCGGGGGCTCCCGCGCCGGTCGATTACGGATTGGACGTCTCGAAGATTGTCACGGGCAATGGCCCCACCTACGAGGAGGAGCGGGTAAAGCCGGGCTTCTGGGCGCGTTCGACGCGGCTATTCGTCGACGACACGATTGCCTTCATCCGCGAACACCGCGATCAGCCGTTCTATGTGAATCTTTGGACGCTCATCCCCCACGCAAAGCTCGATCCTTCGCCCGAGCAACTCGCCGTCTATGCGGACCTGAAGCCCGAAGCCGATGATCCTGCCTTCGGTCCTTGGATGCAAAAGTATCTGGCAAAGGCGGAAGACCTCGAGAGCCAGATGAAGGTCTTCTGCGCCTCGCTCACCGATCTCGACACGCAGATCGGCCGGCTCCTCGATACGCTGGATGAGATGGGATTGGCGGAGAACACGATCATCGTTCTCTCAAGCGACAATGGACCGGAGGATTACCGGATCAGCAATGCGGCCAATGGCGGTGTGGGCAGCCCCGGACCTTTGCGGGGGAGGAAGCGCAGCATGTATGAAGGCGGCATCCGCACTTTTGGATTGGTGCGTTGGCCCGGCAAGGTGCCGGCGGGTCGCGTGGATGAAACGAGTGTGGTCGGGGCGGTCGATTTTCTTCCCACGATCTGTTCGCTCGCGAAGGTCGAGGTGCCGGCGACGCTGAAGCCGGATGGCGAGGACTTGAGCGAACTATGGCTCGGCGGTGAGTCGAAGCCGAGGGAAGCCCCCTTGCATTGGGAATGGCTTTTCCGGGTGCAAGGCTCCGAAGACGGCTATGTGCCTCCGGCCCTCGCGATCCGCGATGGCGACTGGAAGCTCTTTCTCGATCACCAAGGCGGAAGCACGCAGCTCTATCACATCCCCAACGATCCGGGTGAAAACACTGATCTCGCCGCGACGGAACCGGAGGTGGTGAAGTCGCTCAGCGAAAAGGCCCTCGCCTGGGTGAAGACCTTGCCTCCAAGTCCGGCCCGGGATGCGGTGGCGGCCTCGGGCTTGCCTCTCGATGCGCGGGGCAAGGGAATTCCGAAAGCGGTGACGGGTAAGGAAGCGCCGAAGTCGGATCGCAAGACGATCTTCAAACAGAAGGACACGAGCGGCGACGGCAAGCTGACGCTCGAGGAATACCTGCATCGCTTCCCTGACGAGCAGGAAGGGCGCCGACGGTTCCCGACCTTCGACAAGGACGGAGACGGCATCCTCACCGAAGAGGAGTTTGTCAGGGCCGGGAAGTGAACCCAAGGAGGGGCGACATTCCTGTCGCCCGGCCCGGCTCAATGGGCGACAGGAATGTCGCCCCTCCTTGTCCGGCTCGGAAGTGTGCTCACTTCGGCCGGATCTCCAATCCCGCGAGCCACGGCGCCGTGATCTGCGGCGGCATGCCGCCGAAGGGTTGGTAGACGGGGAGCTGGATCACGCTCATGCTGTGGGGCTGCGAGGCCATGTAGAAAAGCGTTTCGGCGCAGTCGTCGGTCTGGATCATCGCGGCGCAATGCTCGGCGGTGGGACGGACGGGGCGCTTCTCGACGAGGGGCGTGTAGGCCTCGCCGGGGGCATACTCGGAGATGACGATGCCGTGGGCGGCAAGCTGGGGGCGCGCGGTGAAGAGAAGGCCATGAACGGCCCACTTGCTCGCGGTGTAGGGCACACCGGCGAAGGAATCGAAGCCGTGTCCGGCGGTCGAGGAGACGACGACAATGCGGCCGCCCCCGTTTTCCGCCATTGGTTTGGCGACGGCCTGGATCATGTTCGCGACGCCGATCACGTTGATCTCCATGACCCGCTGCCACGCCTCGTGCGAGGCGATGCGGGCGGGATCCTCGTGGGCCATGAAGCGGTCGGGTGTGTTGATGCCCGCGGTGTGGATCAGGGCCTTCGGCACGCCGTGGGAAAGGACCTCGCCGAGGGCGTTGGCGACACTGTCAGGATCAGCCACGTCGCAGATCACGGGGATGATGAGGGGCGAGGAAGCCGCGGCTTCTTCGAGCGATGCGGCGGTGCGGCCGAAGACGAAAGTTTTCGCTCCGGCGGCGGCAAAGCGGCGTGCGGCGGCTTGTCCCATGCCCCCGCCACCACCGGTGACGATGACGATCTGATCGGTCCAGTCTTGATTCATGCGGCGGAGTGTAGCGAGGGGGAGCGTGGTGTCCAGTGCCCAAATCTCCTACTCATACTCCTACTCATACTCAGAGGGCGGGGATCAAGGGACGTCCGGATTTGAGTATGAGTAGGAGTATGAGGTAAGAGTAGGAGGGCGAACGATCACTTAGACTGCAAGCCCACCGTATTTACGGAAATGATGCGGTAGCTGTGGGTCTTTCCGGTCTCCGCCTTGTCGTCGGTGAAGCGCATTTCCACCAGCGGAGCGAGAGGAGTATCGCTGTATTGAAGGCCTTGGAAGATCGGCCGGCCAAAGGGATTTTTTCCTTCTTCGGGAAGGCTCGCGATGACCTTTCCATCACGCTCGATGAGAAACTTCGCGAGTCCGCTCTCGAGATCAGCTTCGGCGGTCCAGGTGAGTTCGTTGCCTTTCACCAGCGGGTCGGAGGGAGCGGGAGGAGGTGTGGTGTCGGTCACGGCGGTGTCGGTCACGTATTGCATCCAAAGTTTTGCCACCGCTCCGTTCGGGAGCCAGACGGCCTTTGTCTTGTCGCCTTTGAATTCCGCGACTGGCAGCGCCTTCGTGGCCAACAATTCCGCCAGCCAGGCTTCGTCGGTGGGCATCGGCTTCAACGGATCGCCCGACTTCTCCGGAAGGCGGGCGGAGAGGCACGCGTCGAGCCACGGAATCGCGAGGTAGCGCTGGTTCCCGCATTCGTGCGCGGTGAGGGGATCGACCGCGACGCCGATGAGCGCGCCCTTTGCCCGCATCTTCGTGAAGAAGGTCTCGTTTGAAGGCCAGACTCCGGCAAAGCGGCCCTCCTTCACGGTGACACCCTCCTTCGTACCGGGATTGCACATGATGGGCACGCCGAGGGAACCTTCGGAGATGACGTGCGTCTTGATGGTGGCTCTGTCAGGATTCGCCTCGAGGAGAGGAACGCCGGAGCGGAGCCAGACTGCCGCGACCCGATCAGGATGGAGGAGGGTCATGCCACCGCTCCAGTGGCCGCCGCCGCTGTGTCCCCAGAGCGCCCAGGGTACGATGGCGAGTTCGGGATGTCCGCTCGCCGCGCCGAGTTCGGCGAGAGCTTTCTGGAAGGCGGCGTCGGATCCGTTGCGGGGATCGCACCACATCTGGCAGTCGGCCTTGTCGGGCTGCTCGTAGGACGGCGAGAGGAGCGCGCAGTCGTGTTTCTTTGCCAGCGCCTGCCAGTGCAGGTCAAAGGCACCGGTTTGCCCCGACTTGCAGGAACCTTCGCCGCAGCCGTGCTGGTGGACGATGACGCCCCGGAGCGTTTTCACGCCTTCGGGAATCCAGGCGGTGTATTGCACGGGAAAGATGAGTTCGCCCGGCTTCGTCGAAGCCTCGTAACGAACGCGGTAATAGGGAGGCTCGACCGGAGGCGCCTGATCGTAAGGAGCGACCTGGGCAATCGCAAAGGCGAGCGTGGAGAGAACGGTGAGGAGGATGAGAACGGGGCGCATCTTGATGAAGGGATCTCTTGATCACTGATTACTGAATACCGGTCACTGAATACCGATCACCGCTTTCTTCATCGCCGCAATCGTCGCGGAGCAGGCGGCGTCGTTCTCCATTTCGTTGAGGGGTTTGTTGAAAGGCTCGGGGCGGATGGGGCCGTCGTAGCCGATCTGGATGAGCGCTTTCACGAAGCTGGCGACGTCGATCACCCCGGTGGCGGCGGGAAGTTCGCGGGCGTTGTCCTGCTGGTCGCGCTTTTCGAGACCGGCCGGGGCGTCATTGAGATCGACGGTGACGACGTCTTCATTTTTGAGGGTGAGGAGGTCATCGACCGTGTCGTTCGCCGTCCACCAATGCCAGGTGTCGAGGACGAGGCCGACATTGCCGGTGCCGATCGCGGCGATCAACTCGCGCGTTTCCGCGAGGGTGTGGAGGAAGGGGTAACGTCCTTTCACAAGGAGTAATTGCGTGCCCACGTATTCGAGTCCGAGGCGGATGTCGTGGTCCTTGAGGATCTTCGTGACCTCGCGGAGGCGGTCGGCGTGCTGCTTGAAGTTCTGATTGTAGGTCAGCGTGTCGTGGCTCGGCATCAGCCAGGTGCCCATGCGGGACGCTCCGGCGCGCTGGAGTCCGGCAGCGATGGCGGGCAGCTTGGCAAGGCCGTCGCGGAAGGTTGTGTCGTCCTTGCGGAAATCGACCGGCAGGCCCGCCGCGGCCCAGGTGAGTTTTTTGTTCTTCAGGTCGGCGAGGGTCTCTTCGAGTTGGGCGGCGTTCATCCCGGCGAGTTCTTCGCCACGGGGTTCGACCGATTCGAAGCCGTGTTTGGCGGCGAGTTCGTTGAGTTCCTGCTGGCTCTTCACGGAGACTCCGATGCTGCCCGGGGTGAGGGCGAGGGTGAATTTCCGGGCTCCCGGCTCGGCGGCGAAGGAGGCGGCGGGGAGGCTGGAGGCGAGGAGCACGGAAGAGCGGACAAACTGGCGTCGATTCATCCGGCGAGCTTGGCAGGTCCGGGCGGTGGCGTCAATGATCGCGGATGCGCCAAAGACTTGCCATGGACGCCGGTGTTGATCATGCTCACCGCCATGAGACTGCTTCCCATCCTCGCTCTGCTTGTATTCTCCGCCTGTGCCACGGCGGCGGAGCGGCCGAATTTGATCTTCATTCTCTGCGACGACCTCGCCCAGGGTGATCTGGGATGCTACGGGCAGAAGCTGATCCAGACGCCCCACCTCGACCGCATGGCGGCGGAGGGGACGCGCTTTCCCCAGCTCTATTCCGGCACCAGCGTGTGCGCGCCGTCGCGATCCTCGCTCATGACGGGATTGCATACCGGGCATTGTCCGATTCGGGCCAACCGAGAAGTCCAGCCCGAAGGGCAGAAACCGCTCCCCGAGGAAACAGTGACCGTCGCGCAGGTGCTGAAGTCTGCCGGCTACGCGACGGCCTGCATGGGGAAATGGGGCATGGGCATGTTCGACACGAGCGGCAGTCCGCTGAAGAAGGGCTTCGATCATTTCTACGGCTACAACTGCCAACGTCACGCCCACAGCTATTTCCCGAAGTATCTCTGGGATGACGACCAACGCATCGAGCTCGACGGGAAGACCTACGCGCAGGAACTGATCCAGCAGGATGTCGAGAAGTGGGTGAGGGCGCATGCGTCGCAGCCCTTCTTCCTTTATTACGCTATCACCCTGCCACACGGCAAATTCGAGATCGACGAGCTCGGGATCTACGCCGACAAACCGTGGACCGATCTACAGAAAACCTACGCCGCGATGGTGACGCGCCTCGACCGTGATGTGGGCCGCCTCATGGCCTTGCTCGGCGAGTTGAAGATCGACGAAAACACCCTCATCATTTTCTCGGGCGACAACGGCGCTTCCTTCGATCCGAAGTCGGAAGTCGGACGGCTCTTCGATCAGGACAGGGGAGGCAAGCTGCGCGGCTACAAGCGGGGGCTCTACGAAGGGGCGCTGCGCCAGGCGGGCATCGCGCGTTGGCCCGGGCAGGTGCCGGCCGGGGTGATTTCAGAGGAGCCATGGGCCTTCTGGGATTTTCTGCCTACGGCCGCCGCACTGGCCGGGGCGAGCCTGCCGGACGCGGCGGTCTTCGACGGGCGGGACGTGACGGCTCTGCTCAAGGGTGGAAAGGCTCCGGAGCGCGAATCCTTCTACTGGGAGCTGCACGAAGGCACCTCGATCCAGGCGGTGCGGTTTGAGGGGAATTGGAAAGCGGTGAAGAACGGTCCCAAGGCTCCGATCGAACTCTATGATCTCTCCGTGGATCCCGCCGAGTCGAAAGATCTCGCTCCCGCTCATCCTGACAAAGTGGCCAAGGCAGAAAATCTCATGGCCGCTTCACGCACCGATAATCCCGACTGGCCGCTGGTGGAGCGAGCCATGGGCAAGGGAAACGCGAAAGGAAAAGCAAAAGCAAAATCAAAAGCAAAGGCGGAGTGATTCAGGCGTCGGGCGCGGTGCCAGCGGTCGGTGCGGGAGGCTCTTGAGACGGCGGCGGCGGACCGGGACTCCGTTTCGAGCATCCCGACGGCGGGATGTCGGCCAGCAGCGAGGCGGCGAAGAGGGCGACAAAAAAGGAAAAGAGGGTGGGCTTCATCTCGGATCGAATTGTGCTACGCTCCGGCGTCTTCCGTCAATCCCGATTGCTTTTCCCGTGACCGTCCTTTCCCAGATCGCGCAAGGAATCGCCCGCCCCCTCGATCGGGCGCGGGTGGAGGTGCTCCGCTCGTTCGGCGCACCAGCGCGTTTTTTCGTGAGGCGGCGCGAAGCCCGGGTCCTGGCGGGTGGACTGCTGGTCATCGGTGCCGCCTTTGCCTTGACGATCGTCGCGCCCTTCTGGTTGCTCGCCCTCGGGCCGGTGATCTGGGGGATCCCGCACGTTCTTTCGGATTTCCGTTACCTCGTCCTGCGTCCACACCTGCACCATCGCTTCTGGCTCGTCCTGGGTGTCGGGATACCTCTGATCCTCGCGGGGACGGGGTGGTATCCGGTGCAGAGCGGACTGGTCGCCGCAGCGATGGCGGCCTTGCTCGCCCGCGGCGTCTGGTGGAAAAAGGCCATCGTCATCGCGACGGGAGCCGCCCTCTTTTGGCTGAGTGTCAGGGTGGGGCACCTTTCCCTGCTCGTCTTCGCCCACGCGCACAATTTCATCGCCCTGGCTCTGTGGTGGAGTTGGCGTCCGGCCGACGGCGTGTGGCGATGGGGAGTGCCGGCTGCCTTCTGCATCGCCGCCGCCGCGCTGTGGTGGGGCTGGGCCGGCCCGTCCGGCTTCTCCGTGGCATGGGCTCCCGCGGGGATGGGCGGAGATTACCATCTCGGACAGCTCGCACCCGGACTTGCCGAGCCGTGGGCTCTGCGCCTCGTCCTGCTCTTTGCCTTCGCCCAGGCCGTCCACTATGGCATCTGGCTGCGGCTCATTCCCGAAGATGACCGCCCCCAGCCCAGCCCGCGGACGTTCGCGGCCAGCTACCGCGCGCTCGAGCGCGACTTCGGACCGGCCTTGCTCGTGATCTCAGTGGTGTTGATGTCAGGACTGGCGCTGTGGGCGGTCTTCGACCTGGTCGAGGCGCGCACCGGCTATCTGCGCATGGCTCTCTTTCACGGCTATCTCGAGCTCGCGGCCGCGGCTCTGCTCTTCGTCGAAGGGCGGCGCGGCTTCGAGGCCACCGCATCTGGGGAAGGGGAGGCTGACTCATGACGTGGCTCCAGGCCTATCTGCTCACCCAGGCGGTCGAGGTGCCCGTCTATCTTTACGCCGGGAGGTCCCTGCCGGCTTCGCTTCGATGGTTTCTCGCCTTGGCCGCCAGCACCGTGACGCACCCGGTCGTCTGGTACGTTTTTCCTTGGTCGACCGTGCCGTGGTGGATCTGTTTCTGGGGAGCGGAATCGTTCGCCGTTGTCGTCGAGGGAGCGATGGGCCGGGCGCTCGGGCTGGCGCGGCCCTGGCTTTGGGCGCTGGTGGCGAACAGCGCGAGCGTGCTGGTGGGATTCGGGGTGCAGTGGGGGCTGCGGTGAAGCCGTCCTTGCCGGAGGCGGCAGTTTCTGGCAGTCTTCGGGGAATGAAAACATCCGCGCTCGTCCTCATCGCCGTGCTGCTTTCCCTGATGCCCGCGCCGCCGGCGCGGTCGCAGGAGAAGGGAAGCTGGCCATTCACCGATGCCTCCCGCCTTGATGCCGCTCTCGCCGTGTTGCGATGGCGTCTGCACACCGAGGGTGGATTCGCGCAACTGCCGAAGGGTGTCACCCTCGCCCTCGATGTCGATGCCGATCCTGAGGCGAAAGGATGGTATCAGGTGGTGCTGCGGGAGTTTCACAGCGCGGATTCCGGCTTCGACCCGAACGTGGCTCCGGCGCTCGCCCACTTTTACGTGCGTGAAAGCGACGGCGCCGTGGAATGGTATGATCTCGTGAACGACGAACGCCGTCCTTTGGAAGCCTTTTTTGCCGATCGCAAAGCCCCATGAAAGTCGAGAAAGTGAAATACGTCCTCTGGGCCGCCGACATGGATCGGGCGATCCGTTTTTATACCGGTCTCTTCGGTGGCACCCTCTCGTTCCAGACCGAGGTCTGGAGTGAGGTCGTCATCGCCGGCGCCACGATCGGCTTGCACGGGGATGGCGAAGGCAAACGCACCTGGACCGGCTTGAGCTTCCAACTCGATGATCTCCGCGAGGGTGTCGATCGCTTGATCGAATGGGGTGGCGAGCTCGCCCGTCCCCTCGATGAGTCCGGCGAGGAGGAACTCCACCTCGCCATGTGTGTCGATCCCGAGGGGAACGAGTTCATGATGACGCAGCGGCGCGGGTAATTCCCGGCGCGGGCGTCATTGTTCGTCCTCCTCCTCCTCTTCGACCGGACCGCCTCCGTATCCGAGCACCTCGACGGTGATGACGGATGGAGTCAGGTCTTCCGCGGGGGCTTCGGCGGTGGTGGATTGGTCTCGGGCGTTGTCGGTCGCATCCATCGCCGCGGTGCTGGCGGCCGCGGTGGAAGAGGCTCCGGCGGTGAGACCGCCGACGCTGGGCGTGCTGACGGACGGGGCGGAAGGCGCTCCGGAGGAACTGCCCCCGGCGGCGATGTTCGAGGCGTTCACGACCTGGGTCGCCGCCAGGTTGATGTTGCCCGTGACGCGGATGCCGGCGTCGCCCGCATCGATGACGCCGGCGGGCGCGATGAGGTCGACGTTGCCGGGCTTCACACCCGCGACGGTGGCGAGAACGCCGATGCCGCCCCCGGTGGCAAGACCGGCGAGGTCGGTCTCGACGGCACCACTCTGCGGATCGATGAGCACACGGGTCGGAGGTGCCGATTGCACGGTCTTGGATGCGACACCGGCGGCGATGTCCCCTTTGGAGGACCAGATCGTCATGTCACCACCGCGGAGGGTGAAGATCCGCCCGACCCCGATGTCGACGCTGTCGCGGGTGAAGATGGAGACACGTCCACCGGATTCGGTGACGATGCCCGGGGGCACGAGAGGATTGCCGATGGTGGTGTTGGCGAGGGTGAGCCCGCCACCGGGAGCGAAGAGCGAAATGTCGCCACCGTTCTGGGTGCGGATGCTGCGCCCGCGGGTGAGGAGGTCGCCGTCGTAGCCGCTGCCGCCGAAGAGCGTGCGGATCGCGGCGAATCCCTCGTCGTAGGTGCCGAAGTCGGGGCTGTTTTCGTTGTTGAAATCGCGTCCGGCATCGCGGAGGACGAGGTAAAAGACCTCCATGGCGGTGCGGGCCTGCTCTTCGTCGTCGAGGGATTCGAAGTTGCGGATTCCGAGTTCGTTCAGATAGCGTCGACCTTCCGGAGTGCGGACGTACTCCCTGACAAACGCATCGATATCGAGGCGGCTATCCGCGAGGCTCGTGGCGCGTCCGAGTCCCGCTCCGATGACGAGATCGGCTCCCGCAAAGGGCAGGAAGGGATTCCGCGTGTTGCCGATGCTGAGGATGCCCGAACCGGTGCCATCGGCATTGGTGGTGCCGGTGCCGAGATCGAGATTGCGGCTGGCGAGCACCTGAAGCGTCCCGGGCCCGCCGAGATGGATGTCGCCGGCGGAGGCGAACTGGCCCGAGGCAGGGGCGTTTCCGGGCGCGAGCGCGGCCGTACGCAGGGCGCTCGAGGCGTTGTAGGGGATGATGTCACGTCCGGCGGTGATGATGGTGGCATCGCTGGCAGCGAGGTTCTGCAGGTAGAAGGCGATGTCGGTGAGATCGGTGGATGCGTAGATGCGGGAGGCTTTCGGGCTGAAGAGGGTCAGACCCGAGAGGTTGCCTCCGAGCGCGTAGACGCGGAGCGGATCGGGATCGTTGCGGTGAAGGAGGCCGCTGTCGTGCAAGGCCTGCTTCGTGGTGGCGACGCCGAAGTTGCCGGTGGTGGACCCGGAGTCGGTGAAGAAGCGCGCGATGGGCTCGAGGAAGCCGGCGCGGGTGAGGTTGTTGGCGTTGGTGCTGGAACCGACGAGGCCGAAGTAGTTGAACGGATTGACCGCCCCGGGGATGGCGTCGGGATCGGCGTCGGATACGTTGATGGTGGAGGCAGTCCAGGCGATGACGCTCTGTCCGGAAACGAGGAGGTTGGAACGTCCGGTCGGTTGGAAGGCATTGACCTCTCCCGCCGCGACGATCTCGAGCTGGCCGCGGGGCGAGGGCGCGAGGGTGATGTTTCCGGCGAGATTCACGTCACCGGTGAGGGCGGTGGCGACGAGCGTCGAGGGCCGAAGCGCGAGCGTGGAGGCGAAGGGATCGACGCTGGTCTCGGCGAGGCGCAGCCAGGGCTGGGTGAAGGCGGCTCCGGTCGACCCGGTCGCGAGGAGATTCTGGGTCTCCATCCACGCACGCAAGGTCTCGGTGGAGGACGCGCGCTGCGGCAGGGTGACGGCGTTGCGCAGGGTCACGTCGCCACCGAGGGAAGTCGCGGTGACGGAGGAATCCTCGCCGTAGGTGCTGAAGTACGTCTTGTACCAGTAGCGGTTGTTGAGTCCTTGGGGAAGGAGGAAGGGGTTGGCCATGGGCCCGAGGAGGACGTCGCCGCGGGCGGAGACCTCGAAGGAGCTGCGGCCGAGGAAGAGGGTGGTGGGCATCCAGGTGAGCGGATCAAACTGGGCGGCGGAAGGATTGTTCAGGTTCTGGATGACTCCGAGCGAGGGAGAGCGCGCCGCGTTGGTGGTGACGCTGCCGCCGGCCTCGAGACGCCCGACGCCTCGTTCGACATAATAGACTCCACCGCTGATGTCACCACCGGTGCGGACGAGGAGGTCGCCGCCGCCGAGTTCGACGATCTTCGAGGGATCCGGGATGCCGCGCGGGGCACGGGCATTGGTGGGGATGACGGCATCGACGTTGCGCACTTCATTGCCGGCGATCATCGTCACATCACCTCCGCCCAGTGCGCCGACACTCTGGAAGAAGTTGCTGTAATCCACCCACCAGGAGGTCGAGGCGGCGGGGTCGTTGAAGGTGATGAAGCCGGTCCCGATGGTGATGGAACCATATTCGCCGTTCGGTCCGACGTAACCACGACGGTAGAGCCAGTTGTTGGGGAGTTGGCGCGAGGAGTCATCGACGAGGCCGGTGTTGTTCTGCGTCTTGCGTTCGATGTTCTCACCGGCTTCGATGGTGACGTTGCCCCCGGCCATCGCGTACTGGGCGGGATAGGTCTGATTCGCCTGCACCGCACCGAGGCCACCGTTGGAGATGGAGGCGGTGAGCACGGGCGTGACAAAATCACCCGGCGCGAAGATTCCGGTGGGATCGGCGACCTGGGTGCCGGCGGTGTAGATCGAGGCAAAGGGGTTGAGCAACTGCACGCTGCGGCCGGCGTGGATGTCGATGTCGCCGGAGCCGGTGCGGATGACCTGGAAGCGGTTGGCGATGACGGAGGAGGTCTGGGCATTGGCTCCGCCCGTGGCCGTGGCGGATCCGGCGTTTTTGCCGAGACGGATCATGCCGGTGTCGGGAGCAAGGTCCTCGAGATCGCGGACCTCGCGGGTGTCGGCAGCTTTGAAATCGGCACCTGCGGCCATGCGGTAGGACCACGATTGGCGGTTGGCGGGAAGATTGGCGTTGTGGGCGACGAGGGGAGAACGCCAGAGGTCGGGGCCGCCGGCGAAACCGTCGCTGATGGCGTTGAAGAGATCGATGTTGTCCCTCGCGCGCAGGGTGAGCACGCCCGGGGCGGAGTCGGGGCCGAAGCGATGGCTGGCGAGATTCCAATCCTCGGCCGTGGTCGAGGAGGTGGAGCCGAGGGTGAGGCTGCCGGTGCGGTTCTGGACTTCGGCGCCGTAGCCGAGGATGAGATCGAGACCGGGTTGGGAGGCGCGGAGCCGGTTGAGGATGGTGATGTAGTTCGCCGAGGCGGAGCCCGCGACTCCGAGAAGGGCCTCGCCATCGGCCTTGATGGCATCGCGCAGGGTGTTGTTGAGCGTGCCGACGCCGGTGCGGTCGTAAACGCGGAACCCTTCGACGAAGATCGAGGAGGCACCGGTGATCGTCGTGCCGATCGTGTCGATCCGCATGTCGGTGAGGAAGTCGTTGACGGGAGCGCGGAGGTGGAGCGTGCCGGAGAATTGGCCGCGGTCGGTCGAACCGGCCTCGGCAACGGAAAGGTCGATGGCTCCCCCGGCGAGGGTAAGGCGGGCTCCGGGATCGATCACCCCGTCGCGGGTGGCCCCGGCCCCGAGGAAGACGGAGCCGCCTTTGCCCGCGTTGCTGTAACGGTCGGCCGAGGCGTCGAGGAAGGATCCGACGGCCAGGGTGAGGTCGCCGTGGGCGCTGATTTCGATGTTGCCACCGGTGACGCCGGAGGCATCGATGGTGCCGGTGACGCGGATGGAGCCATCGTCGGCGAAGGCACGGTAATTTCTCGCGACGGCGGTGCCGCTGATGTCGAGATCGCCGGTGCGCAGGCGGTAGGCGCGGGATTCGTTGAAGAAGCCGGTGTTGAGGATGGCATCGATCCCGGCGAGGTCGTTGCCGGCGATGGTGGCCGCGTCGAGGGTGAAGGAGCCACTCCGCTTCCCGGCCCCGGCGCTGCCGAGGAGATCGCCTCCGGCGGTGAAGGATCCCTGCGGTGCGGAGACGTTCAGGAAACCGGCATCGCCTCCCGCGGAGGGAGCGGAGACGTCGACGGTGGAAAGGCTCCCGAGGACGACGGATCCTTGATCCGCTTCGAGATTGACGATGCCGCCCGAGGTATGGCGGATGACATCGAGGAGAGTGCGGGAGGTGCCGGAGGTGTCGATGGTCGTAGTGGCGAGATTGCCGATGCGAAGGTCGCCGGAAAGGGCACGCAGGGTGATCTCGCCGGAATTCAGGATGACATCGGTGTTGGTCTCGACACTGGCCCCTTCCAGCGTGATCTCGGCACCGAGACCGCCGGAAGCGCCCGCGGTGGTCCCGGCAGGGCGGATGAGGCGCAGGTCGCCGGTGGCGGAGATGCGGTGCTTGGCGGCACCCGCACCAGTGACCACGGGTGAGAGGATCTCGAGGTCGCCGGCGGCGGAGAAGCTGCCTTCTCCAGCCACGAGCAGGCGGGAATCGGCTTCCAGAGAGGTCACCGCAAAACGCTCGACCCGCAGGTCATTGCGACCCAGGGTGATTTGCGCGGCATCAAGGCGGAGGGTTCCGTCGAGCGGTGCCGCGGGGAGGGACGGGAAGGTGCGGTCGGTCGCGTTTTCGAGACGGATTTCGTTGGCGGACAGAGTGAAGTCTCCTCCACCTTGATTGAAGCCGCGAAGCGCGGTCGCCTGAAGGGTAAGGCTGTCGAGATCACGCGATCCGACCGTGCCGGTGCCATAGAGATCGATGTTCGAGTAACTGAGAAGGGTGAGTTGATTGGTGACTTCCTGGATGGTGTCGAGGGCTTGCCCTGACAAGACCAGTCCGGTGGTCGGTTGGAGGGCGCCGGGGTTGTCGAGTTGGATGCTGATCTGACCGCTGTTGAGAGAGAGGACGGGGGCGATGATGCGGGCGGTCGGATCGAGGGTGGTGGCGGAGGTCGAATCGATGGTGATGGCGCCACCGGTGAGGAGGGCTCCCGCTCCGATCCGCATGTCCGGTGCGGTGGAATTGCCGACGCCGGCCCGGGTGACGGGCGCGAACTGGCTGCCGCTGACGCGTAGGAGCGAACCGTCGCCGCTACCAGTCACCGCGGCGTTGCCCAGGTAGAGAGGATCAACGGCAGCGTTGCCGATGCCCTCGATGACAGCTCCATCGGCGATGGTGATGGTCTCGTTGGCGGCGAGGACGATATCGGAACCACGGAGGGGGGCTCCCGCGTTGTCGACGGTGACGTTCGTGGCGCTCACGGCGACCTCGTAGCGGCCCGCGACGAGGGTGCGGCGGCCTCCGAGGAGGAGGCTTTCGGCGTTGAAGCTGTTGAGCAGGCTGCTCGACAGGGCGAGGATGCCCGCACCTCCTCCGCTGCCGTCGACATTCACGAGAATGTCACCGGGGCTGCTGATATCGACCAGGGCGCCGCGCCCCCCCGTCGGAGCGGTCGAGAGGACCCGCCCGGCGAGGGACATTGCATTCGTCGCAGAGAAGCCGACCGAACCCGCGTCGATGGGCAGGCGGGGAACTTCAAACCCGCGGGAGGAAGCCGCACGGCGGAGGAAGGTATTCGCCGAGAAATCGGCATATTCGGCGCGCTGGCGGAAGACATCGGCGCTGGCGACTTCAAAACGCTGCATCGTCGTGCGACCCGTCCGGGAGGGATCGAGGTCGTTCGACCGGTAGCCCGAGACCACATTCGACCCGTCATCCTGTCCGCGTGTCCCGACTGGTGCACCGCTGAGCGGAGAGACCAACACGGCCCCGGGGAGGAGGGCGTAGCGGGCGGGCAGCAGCGTGTAGGTGCCTCCGGCGAGAGTGGGGCTGTCGCCCAAGGTGATGCGATCCCCCGCCTTCAAGGTTCCGTTCACGTAACCCGGCTCGTTTTGCAGGGCGGCGGCTCCTGCGCCGGTATTGAAGGGCGCGTGGGGAGCGTAATCAAAATCGTAGCCGGGGATGACGGCAAAAAGCGAAGTCGAGGCGAGGAGGTCGCGCGTGCCGCCGTTGCCGCTGATCCAACGATAGGCATAGAGGTCGCCTCCTCCGCGGATGTCGATGACGGAACCTGCCGCGGAGGTAACGGTGGCACCGGAGATCGAGACGTTCTTCGCGGGGAGACCACCGACGGTGATATCATTGCCGGCCGGATCGATCCACGAGTTGCCATCGAAGGAAATCCCGAAGGGAATGACGACTCCGCGACCCTTGTGCGGATCAATCGCGGAGACGGAGGTGATGCTGGAGGATCCGAGGACAACTTCGTCGGTGACGGGTGTGGCGATCGTATTGCCGGCGATGGGGTTGACCGGAGCGTTGCCACTGCCATCCCATCCAAGCTGGATCGATCCGATGGGAGCGCGCAAGGTGCCGTTTTGGACGATGTCGGTCGCGTAGATGGCGAGGGAACCTCCCGCGGAAAGCGGCAGGTCGCGCTTCGCTCCACCGGAGATGGTGACACTGCCAGTGCCACCGGCGGAGTCATAGGCGAAAATGTTGAAGGGCGTCAGCGTCGTTGGATAAATCTGGCCGGCGGTGACAGTCAGATCACCGGCGATCTGGAAGGTGCCGTTGCCCCGGATATCGCCTTTGGCGGCATGGAGGCTGGCATTGCCGACACCCTGCAGGGAAAGGTCCCCGATATCGATGGTTTCGGCGCGCACGGTGAGGCGTCCGGCGCCATGGGTGGGGGCGAAGGTGTAGGGGGTCGTCACGCCGTTGCTGTCGGTCCGGGTGTAAAGCACGACCTGGTCGGTCGCGAGCGCCGGAGCACGGAAGGCCCGCCCGAGGGCGACGTAGGCCGCGGAGAGGCTCACCGCGTCGTCGGCGTAGATCACGCCGCCGGTGGCGACCCGGAGGCTGGCCGCGGCGTCGATCGAGACGGGGCCGTCAAAGCTGACATTGCCTCCGAGCGTGAGGGATCCGAAACCACCCTGTTGGAAGCGGTCTGCCGCGAAGTTTCCGATACCGGGCAGGGAGACTCCGCCCGCGTCACGCACGCCGAGTCCGATGCCCCTGACAAAACCAGAAACCGGCAGCACGTTGCCGCTCTGGGTCACGATCAGATTGCTTTCCGCGGAATCGAAAGGGGTGCCCGGCTGGATGAAACGTCCCGAACTGACATTCAGCGTGCCACCCACGGCGGAGTCGCCACCCCCGGGGCCGTAAAGAGTGGCGTCGGAGTAGAGCATCTGGCTGCCCGCGAGCGTGACGGTGCCGCCGTTCGTCTCGTAGCGGACGGGCACGTATTCCTGTCCCCGCAGACCGGTGATGGGGGTGGCATTCGGATTGCGATAGGTGCGCGACTGATCGAGCACTCCCGTGGCTCCCGCGACATTGATGACAGAGCCCGCCTCGGCGACGATGTTGCCCGAGACCGACACGGTGCCTCCGCCGGTGACGAAGCCTTCTCGCCATCCGTTGCGTCCTTCTCGGATGACGGAGGTGCCCCGTGCGTTGAGGACCGAACCGGGCGCGAGATAGACGGTGGCCTGAGCCTCGGTGGCGAGCGGGAAAGCCGACGCCCCGGCTACGGTGATGTTGCCTCCGGGCGCGACGACGCGTCCGTAGACCGCGACGGTTTCCCCGCGCAGCGAGACGTTGCCGAGGGCATCGGTGGCGATGGTGGCACCGCGTCCCACGACGACATCACCGCGCGAAATGGGGAAGCCGCTGTTGAACGAGTCGGTCAGCCCGGTCGCTTGGAAGGAGAGCGACACGGGCGTGCGAAGACCCTCGGGCTTCAGCACCCGGACGAGGTCCGCGCCACTACCCGCGACCGGATTCGGCACGGCGAGGTAACTTTCCGCCACGGGGCGCAGCTCGGTGCCGGCCACGACCTGGAAGCCGGGTGTTCCCGAAGGCAGGCCCATCCCCGACAGGGAGAAAGACGAGAAGCCGCCCGTGCTGAAGAATCCAGGGTCGAGTCGCGTGACGCTGGCGGGAGCGGACTTGCCGCCGATTTGGAAGGCCAGAGCCGACAGGCTCATCGAGGCCCCCCGGGCTCCGGAGTAGCCTTTGAGGCGCCCGCCGAGGAAGAGCTGGCCTCCGAAGGCCTCGGTGATGGTGAGATCCTTGCCTGCGTTGATCGCGAGAGAACCACCGTTTCCGTAGGTGACCCGTCCGCGAGTCCCGATTTGGGCGCCTCCCGAGACATCCACGAGGGAATCGCGCTCGAGCCGGACATTGAATCCGGAGATGGCGATGGAACCACCCTGGAGGTTCACCGGGAGAAGGTCGCTACCCGTCGCGCGATCATCCACGAGCAGGCCGGCCGCGGAGAGTTTGGCTCCATTTCCGAGAACGAAGTTGCCGCGGCCAGCGACCGGTGCGGGACGCACCCGGGTGACCGCGGTGGTGTTGATCGTGGAGAGCGGCAGGTTGGAGGCCGCGAAGGAAAGCGAGCCGCCCGGGGCGGAAACACTGCCGTTGATGGTGAGATTCGACGCCGTGAATTTGACACTGCCGCCCTCGGTTGCCGCGAGCGAAACCTTCGCGGGCACGGTGATGCTGCCATCGGGGTTTTCGACGGTGAGATTGCCGAAGCCTTCTTCCCCGAGCAGTTCGGGAGAGAGCACGACCCGACCGATGCGCTCCGCCGAGAGCGGAGCCGGATCACCGTTTCCGTCGATTGAGAACGGAGCCGGTGCGGAAAGGGTGGCATCGGAGCGGAACGTCACCGCGGGAGGAGTGGGAGCGAAGGTGGGAAAGGTCGGGAAACTGGTATCCTGGGCGGTGAAGGAAAGGCGCAGCGAACTCAACTCGTTCGCATCAGTCCGCTGCCGGGGGCCGTCGAAGGTCTGGCCGCGCAGGGTGCCGTCGAGGGCCATGGAGGGTGCGGTGATGTCGATGGAGCCGCCGGAGGCACCTTGAATGTAGTCGGATTCCCACCTCTCCCCGGTCAGGGCGAGAGGCTGGTCGTAGGTATTGGAGACCCCCCAGCGTTCGCTGTTCGTCGTGATCTGCCCCGTGTAAATGCCGTCGTATAGTCGGTTGGGCGTGGCGTCCTTGATGTCGACCAAGCGGTTGCCGAGGATGAGACGGGTGGTTTTGACTTTTGCTCCGGTGAAATCGAGATAACCGCCGGAGGCGTCGACCTTCGACCCTTCCCGCATCACGACCGATTCCCCCGCGCTGATCGTCACGTTGCCGCCCGGAGCCGAAAATTCGCCCACAGTGCGCTGGATGAGTCCGGCGAAGCCCGTCGCGTCGGCGAGCGGAGTGCCGACCCAGTCGAGATCATTGTAGGTGCCGCTGTTGCGGGCGTCGATTCGGATGAGGGCGTCGCGGAGTTGGCTGTCGCGCTGGACGGGTGAATTGGCCAATTCCGCGCCGCGCAGCTCGAGCTCCAGAATCTGCTGTAGGATCGAAACGGATACACCCGTCGCGCCAGCCACATCGATCAGGGTCCCTGAATCGAGGTAGACCTGTCCCGACGCTTGCACGAAACGCGCGTTCGGATTGGTCGTGCCGATACCCTGAAGTCGCCATTCGCCGGCGGAGATCCGGATGTCTCCGGAGGTCGCCTGAAGCGCCGCGTTGCGGGCAAGGTGCACCGTTTTCCCGGTGACGTTGATCTGGGAACGGAGAGCGAGTTCGCGCCCGACCGCGGTTTCCTCGCTGCGGAACTCGGGAAGGATGCGCGTGACACTGCCAGCCCCAAAACGGACCTCACCCGTCTTTTGCGGCAGGAAAGGTGCGCCCGAGACCGGATTGGAAGGATTGTAGGCCGTATTCGGGATCGCGTCATAGCTCGCCTGGATGTCGATGCGGCCGTTGCGCTCGACATCGGTGGAACTTTCGAGTGCGCCATTCTGGCGGATCTCGCGTCCGGCGAGGGTGATGTTGCCCCGCGCAGCGTTGACAAGACCGGACTGCTCGACGAGGCCGGCGGTGCCGGAACCTACCGGAGTGACAGATCCGACAAAGACATCGAGGCCGCGCAAGCTCGGGTCACTCGTCGAGTGGGCACTGATCCCGACCTGCATTCCTGCGGCGAGAAGGCTCTGGCCGTCCGGAGTGAGGATGGAGCCCCGCTGATGCACGTTCGGTCCCACCAGCATGACGAGTCCGCCCGATTTCGCGTCATTGGTAGGGCTGGAGATCACCGCCCCCGGCTGCACGGTGATGTCGCCGTAGCGACCGATCGCGGGATTCACCGGATCCGGCGTGAACGCTGGCGTCCCTTGGGCTCCCGTGGGAATGGCAATGCCGGAGAAAAGGAACTGGGCGTCGGGGTTGTTGAGAAGACCTCGCCCGATGAGATTGTCGTTGATCGGCAGCGAGGAGGCCACCAGCGTTCCCACGTTCACCTGGCTGGCTCCGCCGAAGATGATGCCGTTGCGGTTGATCACGTAGATCTGCCCCGGTGCCTCGATCGATCCGAGGATCTGGCTGGGCGCGTTGCTTGGATCGTTCACCTTGTTGAACGCGATCCATTTGTTGGCGTTGCTTCCGGCCGCACTCTGATCATAGCGCAGCGTCGTCTGACGCCCGACGTTGAACGTCTTCCAGCTCAGCAGCGCGGTCTGCTGGGTCTGGCGGATGTTCACGGTGGTGCGTCCGTTGCCGGCGGATTGCGTGGGCGAATTGGCTCCCGACCACGTCGCGCCTGCATCGACTTCGAGGCCACCGGCAGCGAGACCGTTCGGGACGTCGGGCAGGGGCGTGCCGGGGGCGTTGGGATTGAGCCCCGCATGGTTGGCGGCCGAGGCCGAGGCGGCGGCGCGGGCGGCGGCCTGGGCGGCCTGGACCGATTGCACCGCCCGGGTCGTGCGGGCGAGGTTGTCCCTCGCATTGGTGCGTGCCGCGGCAGCGGCGGCGGCCGTCGACTGGGTCGCGGCGGCGGCGCGTTTGCCCGGATTTCCGGCCCTGGCGCCACCCCGCAGGATGTCACCGGAAAAGGTGGGAGACGGCCCGGTGGTGAGCAGCGCCATCAGGGCGAAAACGACGAAGGGGCCGTTCAAAAACGATCGTCGGAAAGGTGCCAGTTTCATGCGGAGGAGGAGGGGAAAACAGGGCGGTAGCTCAGGGAGCGGGCGGAGGAAGCAGCTTCGAGAGGACCATCTCGTTGATGGCGATGGGATGTTCGCGGAGCAGCTCCGCGAGGTAAGCCTCCGTGCCGAGCCGGGCCTTTTCGGCGCGGAGGCGTTCGGCGAGCGGCTCGCGGATCTGTTCGAGGGTGGGGACGCGGGCCTCGCGGATGTCGAGCACCTTGATGAAGTGCCAGCCATCGTCCATACGGACGGGTTCGGAGATCGCGCCGAGGGCAAGTCCGGGCAGGACGGTGCGAATGTCAGGGTGGATGCGGGGCTCGGGCAGCCAGCCGATCTCGCCTTGTTTGGCCGCACTGACCGGCTCTTCGCTCTCGGTGGCGGCGAGGGTGGCGAAAGAGGCGGGATCTTTTTTCAACGCCTCGGCGATGCGTTTCACCTTGGCCTCCGGATCCGCGGCGACATTCGACTCCGCAGGTACGGAGGAAACGAAGATCTGCGCGAGCTGCCAGGCTTTCGGCTCGAGAAAGGTGTCTCGATTCGCCTCATAGGCGACCTTCACATCCGCCTCCGTGGGATAATCGGCGGGTGGCTCGCCGACGGATTCCAGCCAGGTATTGGCGACGACGCCCTCGCGCAGCACCCGCATCCGCTCCGCGACGACGGCGCTTTTGTCCCACTCCTTCGCGATCGCCTCTTCGAGAACGAGACGCTGCACGAGGAGGGCGCGGACGTATTGGCTGAAAGCGGTCGGCTCCTTGGCGAGGGCCTCGCGCTCGGCGTCTCCGAGCGAATCGAGGTGCTGCCTGAGATCGCTCACCTTCACCTCGAGTTTTCCGACGGTGCCGAGCACTTCATCGCTCCCCGCGCCTTCCTGCGCCAGAGAGGAGGCCAGCAGCGAGAACCCAAGGGCGAACGCGGCAAAGGTGGTTTGGTGAGGCACTGGAAAATGAGTCGGCATGAAAGCAATGAGGCGGAAATCGGCGGTGTGATTTCCTGTTAACGGTTATTGCCAAAACGGGAATCGTGACCTCCTTCCGTGTGACCCTATTGTCACATTCGAAGAAAGGATCGCGAAGCCTGTCACGGGGCGGGCGGAGCGTCGACGCGCGAGCTGTCGGCCGCGCTCGGCGTGGGGGCGGGCGCCTCCGCGGGCGCGGCGGGCGCCGGCGTCTCGGGGGAGATCGGGTCGCCTTCCTTCACCATCCCATCGGTGAGCTGATCCTTGTAATCCTGCACCTGCTCCTCGAGGCGCACCTTGGCGAGTCCGGTGAACGGTTCGCGGGCGAGGAGGGCCTTGCCAAAGGCGAAATTCTCGTAGCGTTCGAGGATCTCTTGTCCGGTTTTGTAGAGCTCGAGATTGCGGCGCTCGCGATCCGCGACGGTGTGCTCGAGACGCAGCGATTTGTCGAGGAGCCGGAGGCGCTCGGCTTCCTTCGCCCGGGCGATGTCGGTGATCTGATGGTAGGAGGCTTTCCACTTCTCCAGCGAGGCGGAGAAGGCCGCGGTGCGGGCCTGCTCGGCTTCGAGCTTCTTCGCCTGATCGGCGATGGTCTTGTCGGCGATCGCCTTGTCCTCGTCGGCCCGCTTCAGGGACTCTTCCAGCTTCGCGGTGAGGTCCTTGATCTGGCGTTCGCTCTGCACCTTCAGGGCCTGGAGCTCGGCGTCGAGGCGGGCTCGCTCGGCCTCGACGTTGCGGAGCTGCAGCATGGCACCGCGGAGGGATTCACGCAGCTTCGCTTCGATCGCGGCCTGGTCCTCCTCCTGGGCGGAAATCCGCGGGGTGAGGGAAAGCGCGAGGAGCAGACCTGCGGCGAGGGTGGGGAAAATCGGTTTCATATCGCGGCACTGGCTGGGGTCAGAACTTGGCGTTGAGGTCGAGCATGAGGATGTCGGACTTGAGCGGCGGACCGGCGATCTCGTTGGCGCCCATCCAGCGGAGCTCCATGTTGATGCGCGGGTGCAGCGCGACGCCGGCCCCGACCGTGAAGCCCTCCATGTTCGTGCCGCCCATGCCGAAGTTGGAGTTCGTGAAGGTGTCGAGCAGGGCATCCGACTCGATGAAGCGGTAGCCGAGGATGGCATTCCAATCTCCGCGTTTCTCAAAGACCGGTTTGCCGAACTGCACGCCGAAATTCCACGCGACATTGCCGCCTTCGAATTGTCCGGGAACGCCTGCGGCCGGCACGGGCCCGCGGTTGTTCACCGCGATGGGGGCGACCTCGTTCTCCTCGTAGCCGAGGTTCATCGCGTATTCGCCGAGCAGGCTGACCTGGAAGGGCTCCCAGAAATTCAGATCGACGCGGCTGGTGTAGGAGAGGATCTCGAAGTCGGAGGCGAGGCCGAAGTATTGATATTGGTTGGTGGTGCCGAAGTTGTTGAGCGGGTCGGGCGTGATGTCGCGCAGCGCCATGTAGGTGTTTCCTTTCTGGGCATAGGGCGGACGCAGCTCGTCGGTGCTCCCGGCATCATTCGCCGAGAGGGGCACGAAGGGATCGGAAAGTTTGCCCTGCACGTTGTCGAAATCATGATAGCCGAGGGCGAACTTGCCCTCGACCCGGCGTCCCATCGCCAGGTTGAAACCGCTCTGGGCACCGTAGAGGTAACGGTCGGAGCTCTCGAACTTGTCGGGATCGTTGTTGGGGAAATTGAATCCCGAATTGAAAATGGGGAAGGCGCCGGCCGTGACGAAGCCGCTGAAATTCTCGGAGAACTCCGGCGTCATCTTGAAGGCGAGACCATCGAACATCACGTCGTTGTCCCACATGTAGTCGGTGACCTTGTAGAAGGGGTTCTCGAACCGGCCCACCGAGACCGAGGTCGCGGTGGCGCCGAGCGCGCCGTCCCAGCGCAGGAAGGCCTGGTCGAGCCAGAGGTCGAACTTGCTGAAGTTGTCTCCCAGCGTCTGGTTGACGCTGACGGGGCTGTCGCTGCTGCCGGTGGCGGCGCGGAAGCCGACCATGAAGCCATCCCCGAGATCGGCATGCATGCCGGCGCGGGCGCGCAGGCGGAAGCGTCGGCGGTTTTCGTCGACATTGAGCTGCGGTGAAAATTCGAAGCCCGCGACATCGAAGGGCGAGCCCTGGTTGATCCGGTTGAAGTCGGGGAAGGAACCGGTGTTGTCGTTTCCATCCGGGAAGCGCGTCGTGTCATAGCGGAGGCGGAAATCACCGAAGAGCTTGATGTTCTTCTGCCAGGCCGGCGGAGCTTCGAGATCGCCCATCACCGCTTCCTTCCCGCTCTCGGCGAGGACGAAATGGGTGTCCTCGACCTGGGGCATCTCGGCGAGGATTTCTTCACGGATTTCCTCGCGGAGACGGTCCTTCACCGGCTCGGGGATGTGGGTGACGACGATGTCTTCCTCGCTCGCCATCGCCGCATCGGCGGCCACGAGGGCGGCGGCGGCGGCGTTCTGGCTCGCCACGGCGGCGTCGCGCTGCGCCTGGCTGACGAGCTCGGCGGCGTCGCCCTGGGTGAGGACCCCGCGCTCGACGAGTCGGTTGATCAGATTCACGACGACACTTTCGGTCGGAGTGGGCTCGGCCCCTTCCGTGATGAGGTCGGTCGGCACGGGCGGCTCTTCGAGGGGTGCAACGAGGGGATCGGGCATGGTCGGAGCCGGTGCGGCGGCGGCTCCGGCATCCGCAGCAGCTTCCGCATCCGCCGCGGGCGCTGCCTCCGTCTTTTCAGGGCGCGGCCCGATCGATGCGGGAAGATTCGCGGCGGCGCTGTTGGCGGGCAGCACGGGAGCGGGCTCCGGTTGCGTGGCGGCCTCGACCGCGGTGGGCACCGGGTCCGCCGGAGCGGCATCCTGACCGAACAACCAACCGCTGGACACCAGGCAGGCGAGGCTGCCGAGGACGATCCGTTTTCGCAATGGGGCTTGGATGGGAAACGACATGAACGAAAGAGGGTAAAGAGGGAGACTGAAGAGGGTGTGATCTGGTCAGGATTTGCGGGCGGTGAGCCGCAGATTGATGGGCATGGGCATGTCCGCCGGGGGCGGCTCGGGAAGCCGGAGATTGCCGAGCACCTCGTCGCGGAGGGCGCGGTCGAGATCGGGATTGCCGGTGGAGCGTCCGAGCTGGGCCCGGGTGACTCGGCCGAAATTGTCGGCCCAGATCTTCACCTCGACGCTCATCACGGCGCTGCGGGTCGTGCTGTTCTGCCGCATCGCGTTCGTCACGGCGGACTGCACCTTCGCGGCGTAGCCACCGTATTTGCTGCCGCCGCCGCCAATGCCTCCGATGCGACCGCCCATGCCGCCACCGCCTCCGCGGTTGCTGAGGCCGAAGCCATCGGGTGGTCCATCGCCGGTGACGCCGGTGCCGATCGGCTCGGGCGCGGCCTCCTGGGGCTCGGGCGGAGCTTCCTCCTGGGCCACTTCAGGTTCGAAGGCTTGTTCCTCCTGCTTCATCTCCGGCTCCGGCTCGGGTTCTTCCGGCTTCGGTGGCGGCGGAGGAGGGGGTGGGGGCGGAGGGGGCATCACCGGGGTGATGCTGACCATGGTGGACGGCTTCGGCTTGGGTTTCTCCTTCGGCCGGTTCATGAACCAGAGCGCTCCGGCACCGACCAGCAGGGTCACGACCAGCCCGGCGATCTTGCCGCCATGCTTCTCCATGAAGGTGGCGTCGTCTTCGAAGTCGTAGTCGCTCATGCGTGGGAATGTCAGGAGGTTTCCGGTGGGACCTGTGGATCACTTCGGCGGCTGGGTCACCAGGCCGACCTTGGAAAGGCCCTGGCGTCCCACCACTTCGAGGACATCCATGATGCCCTGGTACTGCGTGGCGCGATCGCCGCGGATGACGACGGGGAAGTCGGGGTTCTTCGCCTTGTGCTCGGCGAGGCGCGTCTCGAGCTGTTCGAGGGTGACGGGCACGGTATCGAGGAAGATCTTGCCCTCGTTGTTCACGGTGATGGCCTTGCCCTTCGGACCGGTGATCTCGGCGGGCTGCTTGCTGCCCTTGGGCAGATCCACCTTCACCCCCTGGACACCGGCGGTGGTCATGATGATGAAGATGAGGAGGAGCACCAGGTAGAGGTCCACCATCGGGGTGACGTTGATGTCGTCGTAACTTTTTCCTTCGGCTTGCATGGCTCTCGGATGGGTGAGGTGATGGGGCGAATGTCAGGATCAGGCGGTCGCCTCGGCGGCGGGACGCGGAGCGGGGCTCTTCGCGGTGGTTGCGGCGGGCGCGGCATCCTGCGGCAGGTCCTTGGCCAGGAGGTCGTCCCTTTCGGAGGCGGGCGGGTAGATCTCCGCCATCTTGGCGATGAACTCGTCGATGAAGATCTGCATCGAGGAGAGGAGGTCCTTGATGCGCGAGCTGAGGTAGCTGTAGATGAAGAGCGCCGGAATCGCGACGAGCAGACCGAAGACGGTGGCGAGCAGGGCGGAGGCGATCCCCGGGGCGATCGAGGCGACCTCGACCTCACCCGATTTCGAAATGATCGCGAAGGTGATCATGACGCCGACGACGGTGCCGAGGAGACCGATGTAGGGACCACCGGCGATGCTGATGGTCAGGAAGATGAGGCCGCTGTTCATGTGGTGGCCCTCGCGGACAAGACCGGAATCGAGGCTGGTGCGGATCGCCTGCATGGAGCGGGTGGAGAGGCCGGCATGGCCGTCCTTTTCCTTGATGCGGTAGCCGATCTCCTTGCAGCCGATGTGGTACAAATGATAGAGCGGCGAGCGGCGGATGTGGCGGAGGAGACGGGGATTCGCCTTGCCTCCCATGCTCTTGACGCTTTCCTCGTCGAGGTGATCGAGGGCGGTGAGGTCGGTCGAGATATGCGCCCACTGCTTCATGAAGGCCTCGGTGCCTTTCTGGATGCTGTTGAGATACAGCATCTTCCTCACGGCGACGATGCCGCCGACGATCATCATGATGATACAGATCCCGATCGCGACCCAGCCGTCGAACATCATGTTGTTGGCGATGTCGCCGAAGAGCATGATGTGCTCGAGCGTCTCGTTGTGGCCGCCACCGCCGCCCCCTTCATCGGCGCCGACAGCGACGAGGGTCTGGCTCTCGGGCGTGCCGGATTGGCTCGCGGCGAGGAAGCGGATCAGGGGCGTGTCGAGCGGCGCGGCATGGATCTGGAATTCGTCCAGCTCGCCGGCGAACCCTCCGCCGGTCTCGGCGGTGGCACCGATGAGGGAGGGCCCGGCCAAGGCGGGCATGCCTTTGGCGAGGGTAGCATAGGGTTTTCCATCGACGAGCACATCGATCTTGCCGGCACCGGCGACGGCGGCGAGGTGTTTCCAAGCGCCTTCTCCGATGGGTTCGCCTCCGCTGCTGCGGGTGGTGCCGGAGGCATCCTTCACTTCGACGTAGGCGACGCCATCGCTCACGCCGAGGACGAAGGACGAGCCGCCCTCTTCGCGACGGAAGAGCACGGCGTCTTTCGCGGAGGCGGAGGGCTTCACCCATGCCATGATCGTCACCTGGGCACCGGCTTCCCAGTTCAACGATTCGCCGGCGGGAATCTCCATGCCGTTGGTGCCGAAGAGAATCGCCCCGGCGCCAATGAGGGCACCCTCGGTCGGGGTGGGAGCGGTGGTGGCGGTGTTTTCCTTCGAGGAATAATCGCGAGGGGGAGCCCCGCGCTCGGCGAAGTGGTAGACGAGCACGGCGGGATCCGGATAGGTCTCCTTGGAATTGCCTGCGTTTTCGGCGGCGGCATTGCCGAAGTAGAGCCACACCTTGGTCGGGTCCGCCCCTTCCTTGATTTCGGGCAGGCGCAGCCAGAGGAAGGCCTCGTTCATGAGGGCGTCGTAGCGCTCGAGATGGAAGGGGAGCTCGGTCTTGTGATCGTCGGCGAGGACGCGGAGATCGCTGCCGTCTTCCTTCAGGCTGGTGAAGGGGAAATTGCCTTCATGCAGGCGCACGAGAACGGTGGCGGCTCCGGCGGGGCGTCCGGCATCGGCGGGCTTCACCTCGAGCGATTTGCGTCCGGTCCAGGCTTTGTCCCACCAAGCGCCCTCTTCGGCACCGCCGGCGGCGAATCCCGCGAGAGGGAGGAATGTCAGGATGACCGCGAGGAGGGCGGAGAGACGTGGGAATGTCGGAATGTTCATGACGGATGGAAAGGGATGGGATTCAGAAACCGGCTTCGACCTGGAAGAGCATGAAGGGATCGCTCGCCTGGGTGGTGCCTTGGTCGACGAGAGGCCAGGCCACTTCGACGGAGCCTTCGAGATTTTCGCGGAAGAGGAAACGGGTGCCGAGACCCCAGCTCGAGAGGCGGAAGAGGTCGGTCTGTTCGGGAAGGGGATCGTTCAGGTAGAGGCGGCCGACATCGTAGAAGGTGTGGAAACGCCACTCGCTGACGGGATCGCCGTTGTCCTGCTTCTCGGTCGTCCTGAGGAGGGTCGGGGTGCGGAGTTCACCGATGAGGAACCAGCCTCCGTCGCCGAGGGCCTCGGACTCGAGATAACCGCGGACCGTCGAGGCGCCGCCACCCGCGAGTTGTTCGCTGTTGATGAGCGGATTCGTCGTGGCTTGACCCTGGATTTTCCCGAAGGCTTCGAAGCCCTTGGGCAAGTCCTGGGTGCGGGAGAGATCGCCTCGGAAATAGAAGAAGCTGCCATCAGCCTCGAAGCGTTTCGTATCGAATTCATCGACACCGCTGCCCATGCCTCGGAAGGCCCAGGTGGCGGAGGCATTCACCTCGGTGAACGATTTGTCACCGAGCCAGCCACCGCCATAAGCAAGGGTGGCGGGCCAATATTCGATGGGGGTCGTGAAGGTCTGGTCATCCACCTGGAGGTCTTCGTCGAATCGCTTGAAGTCCATCCCCACGCTGAGCGAGTGGAAGTAATCACCGCGTCCCGGCAGGGTGAAAAGACCCCGGAAGCCCGCGGTTTCGCCCCGCCCGGCCACCGCCGCACCACCCAGGGTGGAGACGTCGCTGTTCTGCTTCGTGGCGGTAAGGAGGAGGGAGAAATCGGGAGCTTTCGCGAATCGCGCGATGTAGTAAGCGGAATAGATCTCGGCGTCCTCGATGCGCTCGGGCGCGAGCTGGGTGGAGAGTCCGAGGCTGTGGCCGAGCTGCCAGAGGTTGTTGTAGCTCCACGAACCGTTGAAACGGAGAGGAGTCGTGTCCGGGCTGTAGCGGTTGTTCAGCTCGATGCTGCCGTGCATCGGCAAGGAATCCTCCACCAGCAAATCCACGTCGATCGTCCCCGGGGCGACGCCAGGTCGGATTGAAGGTGTCACCTTGCGGTCGGCCCAGCCGTTGAGAGCGACGATGTCCTCCTGCACCTTCGCGAAATCCGGCACGGTTCCCTCGGCGAGCGAAGGGGCGTTCTTCTTGATCTGGCTCGGCAGGTGATACTTCGCGTCCCGGACCCGGAGCCTGCCCACCGTGTTCTCCGTGGCGTGAAGATAAATGATCCCCCGGGTGCCGTTCTGCACCGGCAACTCCACGCCCACGCTTTGGAAACCCTTGTCGTGATAGGCCTTTTCGAGAGCGGCGCGGGCCTGTTCGAGGTCGTCGAGATTGCGGGCGAGTCCTGTGAAGGGATAAACCGCGTCGGCGATTTCTTCGGGCGTCAGCAATTTCACGCCGCGCACGCGGAACTGGCGAGCGGGAAAGGTGAGATCCCGCTGCAACTCCAGTTGCTCCTGCGTCGCCGGCGGGAAAGGAAGCGGCGGAGGATCAACCGGTAGCGCGACTTCCTCCGCCCCGTTCGTGCAGACCACGGCAATCAGCGAACAGACGCCCGAAATCACCTTGGCGACTGCTCTCCGTGAGACCAAAATCTGCGAAAAGCGCAACGACATCTGGGCGGAAATAATTCCCGTCTAGAGTCCCTCAGCGCCGTTTATCCTCAAGCAACGCCCTGTGACGTTCGCGTCACATTAGGGGCTCTGTTAGGACGAAAATTCCCGCAAAGTGATGAAAATTATGTAAACATGGAAATTTAGGAAGTCCCAAGCAACTGCCGACGCCTTTCCTCTTTTACCCAAGAAGGGCGGGGAAATCCGGATGACGAGAATGACGAGTCCCGGGAAAGAAGTCATGCGATCGACCGTGACGTTTTTGACATTCTCAAAACTGATCGGTCGCGAGCGTGACAATCTCGACGCAAGGAGAATGGCCTCTAGCTGTGCATCACCTGGCCTCCGTCCACGTTGAGCGTCTGTCCGGTGAGGTTGCGACAGGCGTCGCTGGCGAGAAAGACAGCCATGGCTCCGAACTCCGCGGGCTCCTGCCAACGCCCCATGGGGGAAACGCGACGGATTTTTTCCTCGGCCCACTCCTCGTAGCTCATCGTCGCGGCTTCCTTCGAGGCGGCGTAGACAGAGCGGTTCAATTCGGTTTTCACCATGCCGGGAGAGAGGGCGTTCACGCGGATGCCGTAGGGTGCGAAATCCTTCGCGGCGAGCTGCGCAAAATTGATCACCGCCGCTTTCGAGGCGCTGTAGGGTGGATCGGTCTGCGATCCGATCTGGCCGGCGACCGAGGAAAGGATGAGCACGGACTTCCGCGTCGTCTCACCCGTCAGCAAGGCCGGGACGCAGGCATGCACCGTGTTGACGACGCCCATCAGGGACACGTCGAGGACGCGGCTCCAATCGGACGGCTCGAGATTCCAGAAGGGAAAACCCGTCTTGCCCGATCCGATCGCAGCGGCACAGACGAGGTGGTCGATCGGATGACCCGCGACCGCGTCGCGCAGGGCCGCGTAATCCGCGACATTCACGGCGCGCACGGCGATACGGTCGGGCGCCTCGTTTTGGAGTTCGGTCAGGGCATTGGCATCGAGATCGAGGGCGAGGAGATCCGCCCCGGCTTCGAGAAAGGCGCGGGCGATGGCGAGTCCGATGCCGCGGGCGGCTCCGGTGATGGCGACGGTTTGTCCGGCGAGGGAAAGGGTCATGGCAGGAAAAGGAGAAGATAGATCCAGTTGAGCAGGAAAAGGACACCGGCAATGACCGCGTTGCGTTTGAGGCGGCGGTTTTGTTCGGGGATCGGAGGTGGTTCGACGCCGCGGAGGTAGCGGAGTGATCCCGTCGTGATCCAGACCAGGAGAATCACGATCCCGACGACGACGCCCGGATTGAAAGTGACCGACGCGATGACATCGCCCGAGACGAGGGCGCGCACCGAACGCGTGCCGCCGCAGCCGAGGCAGGGCAGGCCGGTGGTCTGGCGAAAGCCGCACTCCGGAGGGCGCACCGGGAGCCGGTCGTAAAATCGGGCCACCAGGAGCAAGCCCAGGACGGCGACCAAGGTCACGAGCGGCCCGACGAGCCATTGCACGTGGCGGACGCGGGGAAGGGCCTGATCCATCACGGCGCGGGCAGGAGGACGAGCTTGAGCGAGGCTCTCGCCGGTGCGCCGGCCTCACCGGGCTTCGCGAGATCGGCGAGAAAGCGGTCCGCGGGGAGACGACCGGGACCGGTCAGGGATTTCTTGATCGCGGCAAGCCGCTCCATCGCCGGAGACGGATCCGCCGCCACCAGCTCGAGCTGGAGACGGGGGCGGTCCAGTCCCGAGCGTTCGCAGACCAGGTCGTAATCCTTCACGAGCCGGACCATGCGATCGAGGTGCACGGGCTGATCATCGAGATCGACGGAGAAGAGGTCAGGTGATTCGATCTGTTGGCGCAGCGTCGAGGTGCGCGAGGCGGTGAGATCGACGAGCTGGTCGAAATCCAGCGCACCCTCCACGAGATAGGCGGGCGATTCCTTCACGAAAACCTCGCGCTCCGGCGCGTAGAGTTCACCCTTCGCATACCAGGCACCTTCCTTCCATTCGAGATCGACCGTTTTCATCGCCTCGGGAAAGCGGGCTTCGAAGAGCATCTGCGTGATTTTCTCCAGATCCTCCTCGCGTTTTTTCGTGGCGGCATCGGCGAACTCACCCACCGCCTTCAACACCGCATCGCGCAGTCCATCGAACTTCGCCGCTTCGGCCTCCTCGCGTTGTTTCGCGTAGGGCGTGTTCAACGAATGGTATTCCGTCAGGACGACTTCGGCGCTGTGAGGACCGATGTTGTGTTTCAGCAGGATGTTTTCCGCCGATGGAGCGAGGGGATCGCGCAGACCGAGGAGCTGTTTCTTGAAAAAGCCGACCCGCTCGACCGAAAGGATTTCGATTCCCGGCTCGGCGCGCAGCTCGGCGAGAGCCCCGCGCCATTGGAATCCGCGCACGAGGAGGAAGATCGTGAAGCCCAGCACCAGCGCCGCCATCGTCGCCGAGCCGAGGACATAAAGCGTCGAGCGCGGCTCCCGCGAGGGGCGGGCCGGTTTCACGGACTTGGAGGCGGCGGGGTCCATGCCGGGAGAATAGGCGAGTCGACCGCTCGAATCGAGCGTGATTTTCTCAATAAATCTCCGGCTCCGGGATCTCCGCCCCGTGGTGCAGGAAGCGGAAATCGCAGCCCTCGTGCGCCTGGGTGATCTCTTTCTCGTAGAGCTGGGCATACCCGCGCCGGTAGCGCGTCTCGCGGGGTTTCCATTCCGCGCGGCGGGCGGCGAGTTCCTCGTCGGAGACCTCGAGATGCAGCCTCCGCTGCTCGACGTTCACCTCGATGATGTCGCCGTCGCGGACGAAGGCGAGGGGGCCCCCGATGGCCGACTCGGGGGCTACGTGGAGGACGCAGGCTCCGTAGCTGGTGCCGCTCATGCGCGCGTCGGAAATTCTCAGCATGTCGCGGACGCCTTGCTTGAGGAGGTAGTTCGGGATTGGCAGCATGCCCCACTCGGGAATGCCGGGCGCGCCGATCGGTCCGGCATGCTGGAGGACGATGATGTGATCGGCGGTGAGACCGAGCGACTCATCATGGATGCGTTTTTTGAGATCACCGTAGTCGGCAAAGACCGCCGCGATGCCACGATGGGCGAGCAAGTGAGGCTCGGCCGCAGTCGGTTTGATGACCGCGCCATCGGGCGCGAGGTTGCCGCGGAGGATGAAGGTGCCGCCGGCCTTCGAGACGGGACGATCGAGAGGACGGATGACGTCGTCGTTGTAGACCTGCGCTCCTTCGAGATTGTCTCCGAGGGTCTTGCCTGAAATGGTGAGGCAGTCGAGACGGAGGTGATCCTTGATCTGCGAGAGCAGGGCGCGGAGGCCGCCGGCATCGTAGAAGTCCTCCATCAGGTAATCGCCGCAGGGCCGCAGGTTCGCGATCACCTTCACTTCCTGCGAGATGCGGTCGAATTGTTCGAGGGTCAGCTTGATCCCGGCCCTCCCCGCCATGGCGATGAGATGGATGATCGCATTGGTCGATCCGCCGAGGGCCATGTCGGTGACGATGGCGTTGTGAAAAGCATCTTCGGTGAGGACCTTGCGAGGCGTGATGCCCTCCCAGACGAGATCGACGATGCGTCGTCCACAGGCCGAAGCCATGCGGGCGTGGGTCGAGTGGACCGCCGGGATCGAGGTTGAGCCGGGGAGGCAAAGACCTAGCACCTCGGCGATCGCGGTCATGGTCGAGGCCGTGCCCATCGTCATGCAATGACCGGGTGAGCGGGCGATGCCGTCCTCGACCTCGAGCCAGCCTTCTTCGCAGAGATTGCCGGCCTGGCGTTCCGCCCAGTATTTCCACATATCCGTGCCGGAGCCGAGTGGTTCGCCGCGCCAGCAACCTTTCAGCATCGGACCGGCGGGCAGGAAAATGGCGGGGAGGTTTGCCGAGGTCGCGCCCATGATCAGGGCGGGCACGGTCTTGTCGCAGCCACCCATGAGGATGACGCCATCGAGCGGATAGCAACGCATCGTCTCCTCGACTTCGAGGGCGAGGAGGTTGCGGTAATACATGCTCGTCGGCTTCATGAAACTCTCCGACATCGACATCACCGGGATCTCGACGGGGAAACCACCCGCCTGCCAGACGCCGCGCTTCACCTCCTCCGCCCGGTCGCGGAAGTGGGTGTGGCAGTTGTTCATCTCCGACCAGGTGTTGAGGATGCCGATGCAGGGTTTCGCCTTGAAATCCTCGCTGTTGAATCCCATCTGCTTCAGGCGCGAACGGTGCCCGAAGCTGCGCTGGTCGTCGGGAGCGAACCAACGGGCGCTGCGCAGGGAAGACGGATCACGGAGGGGATTTTCGGGTTCGGGCATGGCGCTACTTTCGCGAGGCGGAGCGGAAAGGGAAGGGGAAAAATCGGGGTTGGAATTTGACGGGCTCGCGGAGATCTACGAGGGGATCGAGTTCCCCTGACGCGGTCGGGGCGAAGTCACACCAGCATCCCCGCGATGGGATCGGCGAGGGCCTTTCCATCTCGGGTCAGTCTTACATGATCATTTTCCACGACGACCCAACCCTCTTGGATGAGTGACTCGACAGGGTCGGGTGACGGCAGCAAATCGAGCGGCGCGCCTTCCTGTGTACGCAATCGCATCGCGACGGCTTCGAGGCGGCGATCTTCTTCGGTGAGCAATTCGATTTCGACACGGGTATCGATGCCGGACCGGGTCGCGCGGACATAGGCGGCGGTATCGGGCAGGGTTTTCCAGCGCTCGCCATTCATGGTGGAGACGGCTCCGGGACCGAGTCCGAGGTAGTCGGCCCCGGCCCAATAAGCCCGGTTGTGCCGCGATTCGAAACCGGGGCGGGCGTAGTTGGAAATCTCGTAATGGGTGTAGCCGGCGGCCTCGAGCCGGTCGATCGCCTCGTAGAAGAGCGTCGCATCCCGGTCCTCGTCGCTGTCGAGCTCGCCCTTTTGGTGTTTGGTCAGGAACTCGGTGTCTTCTTCGTAGGTGAGGTTGTAGGCAGAGAAATGCTCGGGTGCGAGCGCGATGGCCTGGTCGAGATCGGCCTGCCAGAGGGCGGCATCCTGACCCGGGATGGAGAACATGAGGTCGAGGCTCAGATTCGTGAAGCCGGCGTCGCGCAAAGTCTGGAAGGCGGCGATGGCGTCTTCCGGAGAGTGATCGCGTCCGAGGGTTTTGAGAACGGATGCCTGGAACGATTGCACGCCGAGGCTGATGCGATCGACGCCGAGTCCGCGCATCAGCCGCGCTTTTTCGAGATCGTAGGTCGCGGGATTCGCCTCCATCGTGTATTCGGCGACCTGCGAGAGATCGAAGCGGTCGGCGAGTCCGCGGAGAAGCCGCTCGAGCAGGGTGGGGCTGAGCAGGCTGGGGGTGCCGCCGCCGAGGTAGACGGTTTCGGGTGCAAGGGACGAGGCTCCGCGGCGATCCGCCTCGGCGAGGATGGCATCGACGAAAGCGCGGTTCGCGAGATTACCGGGCGTGTGTTTGTAGAAGCCGCAGTAGGGGCAGAGGTGATGGCAGAAGGGGATGTGCAGATAAAGATGCACGTCAGGCCTCCTTCGTCTCGCGCACCATCACGCTCGGTCCGCGCGTTTCGACGACGACGATGGAGGCACCCCGGCGGATCGCCGCTCCCTCCGCCATGACGTCGAGTTTTTCACCGTCGATCTCCGCCCGGCCCGAGGGCATCAATTCGGTGAGGGTGACGCCGTGTTTCCCCACGAGGTGTTGACGACCCGCGAGACTCTCATTCACCCCGACGGTGTCGTTGAGCACGAGTTGCTTCGTCAGGGGCAGGCGGTGGAAGTAGCGCATCCAGATCCGCAAGGTGATCAGACCGATCGCGACGACGGCGGCGAGGGCGATCGTGCCGGCGGTGGCACCATAGGAAACAAAGGTCGCGACGACGGCGCCGAGGAGACAGATCGCCCCGATCACTCCGAGGATGCCGCCAGGCAGGACAAGTTCGGCGATCACCGCGATGATCCCGATGACGCTGAGAATGAGGATCGTCGTCATTTCAGGATTTACGCGGATGGACCGCCGGACGGATCAACTTTTCCCGCAGCAAGCCTTGAACTTCTTCCCGCTGCCACAAGGGCAATTGTCGTTACGGCCGACTTTGGGCATTTCCCGACGCTGGGGCGTCTTGGGAATCTGGATCTCGGGCTTCGGCGGAGCCGGGGGCGCGGGAGCCGCGGTGACGCCGCCGGCGGCGAGGACATCGGGACGGCTCATCTGGATGCCGCGGAGGACGCGGTTGTAATCTTCAGGCCGGATCGTGGTGGTGCGGAAAAGATTGCCGAGCACCTCGGTCTTGATGCGGTCCATGAGGCCGACGAAAAGCTCGTAGGCGTGGTGTTTGTATTCGATGAGAGGATCCTTCTGCGCGTAGCGGTAGTTGCTGATCGAGTCGCGCAGGCTGTCCATCTCGAAAAGGTGCTCCTGCCAGAGCTGATCGATGCTGTGGAGGATGACCCAACGCTCGAGGTCCTCGCCACGGGCGGGATCCTCGTGGCTCATCTTCACCTCGTAGGCGGCCTTCACCTGCTCGACGATGAAGTCGAGATTGGCATCATCGGAACGGGATTCGAGGGCCGCGTCGTCGGCCGTGAGACCGAGAGGGAAGTGGGTGTTCACGACCTGCAGCACGGCCTCGGGGATGAGTCGGCCGAGTTCGGGATCGAAACAGTCGCCGAGCAGCTTCGGCATCGCGTCTTCGATGATCTCGAGGACGAGGGAATGCGGATCTTCCGTCTTCAACACCTCGTTGCGGTAGCCGTAGACGACGGACCGCTGGTTGTTCATGACGTCGTCGTACTCGAGGATGTGTTTGCGCGCGAGGTAGTCGCGGGTCTCGACTTTCTTCTGCGCGTTCTCGACGGATTTGTTGAGCCATGGATGCTCCAACTCCTGTCCCTCTTCGAGACCGAAGCGCTCCATCATCTTCGTCATGCGTTCGGCGGCGCCAAACTGCATCATCAGGTCGTCCTCGAAGCTGACGTAGAACACGGACATGCCGGGGTCGCCCTGGCGCGAACAACGGCCGCGCAACTGGCGGTCGACCCGGCGGCTGCGGTGGCGCTCGGTGCCGATGACGAAGAGCCCGCCCTTGTCTGCGACTCCCTCGCCCAATTTGATGTCCGTGCCACGGCCGGCCATGTTCGTCGCGACGGTGACCGCGCCCATCTGCCCGGCTCGGGCGACGATCTCGGCCTCCTGGAGGTGGAATTTCGCGTTGAGCACCGAGTGGGTGATCTTCTCACGCTGGAGCATGCGAGAAAGCACCTCGGAGGATTCGACGCTGGCGGTGCCGAGAAGGATGGGCTGGCCCTCGAGGTGACGTTCCTTGACGAGATCGATGACGGCCTTGAATTTCTCGCGCTGGGTCTTGTAGATCTTGTCGTTGAGATCCTTCCGCGCGATGGGGCGGTTCGTCGGCACGACGAGGACTTCGAGCTTGTAGATGTCGTGGAATTCGGCGGCCTCGGTTTCGGCGGTGCCGGTCATGCCTCCGAGCTTCTGGTAGAGGCGGAAGTAATTCTGGATCGTGATGGTGGCGTAAGTCTGGGTCTCGCCCTCGATCGTGACACCTTCCTTCGCCTCGACCGCCTGGTGAAGCCCGTCGGACCAGCGGCGTCCCGCCATCTTCCGACCGGTGTTCTCGTCGACGATCATGACGCGGTTGTCCTCGACGACGTAGTGCACGTCCTTCTCATAAAGCGTGTAGGCTTTCATGAGTTGGGAAATGGTGTGCATCTTCTCCGCCTGGGCCGACATCTGCTGCTGCAACTCCCGTTTCGCGGCGGCCTTCTGGGTATCGGTCAGGGTGCCGTTGCCGTCGATCGCGGAGAAGGCCTCCGAGAGATCGGGGAGAACGAAGGCCTGCGGATCGCCAGGACTGAGGAACTGCCGTCCTTTCTCGGTGAGCTCGGCTTCGTGGGCCTTTGGATCGAGCGTGAAGTAAAGCTCCTCCTTGAGGGCGAAGAGGGCGGTTTTCTGCGGATCCCGGTAGAATTCGAGTTCGGCCTTCTCCACGGCGCGGCGGACTTCGGTGTTCTCCATGGCGCGCATGAAGGCGCGGTTGCGGGGCATGCCGAGCTTGATCTTGTAGAAGGTGTTTCCGGCTTCAGCGGTCTTGCCTTCGTCGAGCAGCTTCTTGGCTTCGGCGGCGAGGTCGTTGCAGAGCTGGGTCTGCTTGCGGTACAGATCGCGGATCTGATTTTTGTAGAGATCGAACTGCTGATCCTGGCGCACGGTGACGGGGCCGGAGATGATGAGCGGCGTCCGGGCTTCGTCGACGAGCACGGAGTCGACTTCATCGATGAGGGCGAAATAGTGATTCCGCTGCACCTGGTGGCCGGCGTCCTGGGCCATGCCGTTGTCACGCAGGTAATCGAAGCCGAATTCGCTCGCGGTGCCGTAGGTGATGTCCTTTTCGTATTGTTCCTTGCGGACTTCGCCGCGGAGATCGTTCTGGATCACGCCGACGGAAAGGCCGAGGTATTGGAAGAGATATCCCATCCATTCCGCGTCGCGCCGGGCAAGGTAATCGTTCACGGTGATGACGTGGACGCCGAGACCGGTGAGGGCGTTGAGGAAGACGGGCAGGGTGGCGACGAGGGTTTTTCCTTCCCCGGTGGCCATTTCCGCGATCATGCCGCGGTGGAGGCCGACACCACCGATGAGCTGCACGTCGAAATGAACCATTTCCCATTTCACGGGATGGTCGCAGACGATCCACTCGCGGCCGCATAGGCGGCGCGCGGCGTTCTTCACGACGGCAAAGGCCTCGGGAAGGATCTGTTCAAGGTAGGCGGCACGGGCGGCGGGGAATTCGTCCTTGAGATCGTGGAAAAGACGTTGGGCCTCGATGACATGCTCGATCACCGCGGCGGAGTCGAGACGGTCCACCTCACCCGAGGTGATGAAACCGGAAGCGCGTTTGAATTCCGGGGCGAGGGATTCAAAGCGGCTTGCCCAGGATTTGAGGAGCTCGCGGTTTTCCTCTTCGGTGCGGGTTCCGAGGATTCGTTCGCTATAGCTTTCGACCCTGAGGCTGTAGCGATCGAGATGGGCCTTCCAAGCGGCCGTTTTTTCCTTGAGGACCTGCTCCGGCTGGTTCTGCAGCTCTTTCTCGATCTCATTGATCTTGACGACGATCGGAGCAATCCCGCGGATGACGCGTGCGTTTCTGCTTCCGACGATGAGTTTGAGGAGCCACTTGACCATGAGAGATGGGGGAGAATGAAGAGAGAAAGCGAGGACTCTATCCCATTTCGCGGGATTTTCAGCGAATTTTCCCGCAGAGGATCACGAGGCGACAAAGTTCCGAATTCGCCTGCGGATCAAGAATCAGTCTGCGGATCAAGCAATCTGAGATTCAAGCATGTCTCCGGAGGAACTCGTCGGCGAGAGCGCGGTAGGCGGCGGCGCCGGAGCAGGTAGGAGCATAGTCGATGATGGTCTGCCCGTAGCTGGGGGCTTCGCCGAGGCGGATGTTGCGAGGAATGATGGTTTCGTAGGTAACCTCGGGGAAATACTCTCGCACATCGTTGATGACCATCGAGGAGAGATTGGTGCGGCTGTCGGCCATGGTCATGACGATCCCCTCGAGAACGACCTCGGCGTTGGCACCGGACTCACGGATTTGCTGGTGCACTCCGACGATTTTGGAAAGGCCTTCGAGACCGAAGTACTCGCACTGGAGCGGCACGATGAGCTCATCGGCGGCGGCGAGAGCGGAAGTCATGAGCACGCCGAGGGAAGGGGGGCAATCGACGAGCATGTAGTCGGCAGGATAGGTGGCCTTGAATGGGGCAAGGAGGTTGCGGAGCCTGACGAGGTGATCGTCTTCCCGAGCCATCTCGATTTCACACCCGGCGAGATCCATGTCGCAAGGAATCAGGGAAAGATTCTCGTATTTGGTTCGAAGCACGAGCTCGGAGACATCCCCGCCTCCGATGAGATGCTGGTAGATACTGGGGTTCTCCCCGGGAACAAAGCCAAGTGCGCTGGTGGAGTTTGCCTGCGGGTCGAGATCGAGGACCACGACTTTTACGCCACGTTCCGCCAGGCAGGCACCGAGGTTCACCGAGGTCGTGGTTTTTCCAACGCCGCCTTTCTGGTTGGCAATGGCAATGATCTTCATCAAAAATGTTCGCTGGGGGTGAAACGGGTGGGGCGGAATCTTGCCCGTTCCCGGGGGTGGGGAAAGGGAAATTGCGGACGAGACGTGAAAAAGTCGCGTTCGAGTGCCGCGTAAAATTGGTCATACAAATAATTTGATTTGCCCTTGTTTGTTGGTATCGCTACGCATGGCAAAAACTCGATTCCTGTCCGAAGGCCGCTCCTACTACCACGTCTTCTCCCGCGTCGTGGACCGGCGGAAGGTCTTTGGCACCAAGGAAAAGGAGGTCTTCCGCAAGATCCTCCGCAACCAGGAGGCCTTCGCCGGCGTGCGGGTGATCACCTACTGCCTGATGCCCAATCACTTCCATCTCCTCCTGGAAGT
>JAEUHI010000016.1 GCA_016795385.1 Verrucomicrobiales bacterium
CCGACCACCGCCCACCGCCCACCGCCCACCGCCCACCGCCCACCGCCCACCGCCCACCGCCCACCGCCCACCGCCCACCGCCCACCGCCCACCGCCCACCGCCCACCGCCCACCGCCCACCCCAAACCATGCAAAGGAAAAGCGTCTTCCTGCTCCTCTCCTCGGTGTCCTTCCTCGTCATCGTGGGATTCATCATGCTCGTCAGCACCTGCGTCTTCAGTGCCGCCGTGTTCAGTGAATCCGCCCCCGACGTCGATGGCTACCGCGAGGCCAAAAAGCAGGCCTTCTCCCTCATGGTCGGCATCGGCGGGCTCTGTGCCGCGGCCATGATCGATTACCGCTTTTGGAAGCGCCACGTCTGGCTCATCCTCGGGGTCGTCTGCTTCTTCCTCGCCCTCTGCTTCATGCCCGTCATCGGTCTCGAAGTGAACGGCGAGCGCCGCTGGATTGGGGCCGGTGCCCTCCGCATCCAGCCCTCCGAGATGGCCAAGATCGCCGTCGTCGTCTTCCTTGCCTATTGGTTTTCGCGCCATCCCGATTGTGGGAAAGATCCCGTGCGCGGTTTCCTCCTGCCCCTCGGCATCATCGCCGTGCCCCTCAGCCTCGTCCTGTTCGAGGTCGACATCGGCACCACCGCCGTCCTCGCCGCCACCGGCCTGCTTGTCCTCTTTGTTGCCGGCGTCGATTGGAAATACCTCTCCAGCCTCGTCCTCGCCGGTGTCATCGGCTTCCTCGGCATGCTCAGCTACGCGCCGAACCGCATGGAGCGCATCATGGCCTTCCTCGATCCCGAGGAGCACCGACTCGGTGCCGGCTTCCAGCAGTGGATCTCCCTCATGGCCCTCGGATCCGGTGGCATGACCGGTCGCGGCGTCGGCGAAGGCCGTCTCAAGATGCTCTACATGCCCTTCGCCCAGACCGATTTCATCTTCCCCATGATCGGCGAAGAGATGGGCCTCGTCTGCACCCTCCTTGTCGTACTCGCCTTCATCACCATCGGCGTCTGCGGCTTCGTCATCGCCTTCCACGCCCCCGACCGTTTCGGTTCCCTCCTCGCCATCGGGCTCGTCACCTACCTCTGCCTCCAGGCCTTCGTGAACATCGGCGTCACCACCTCCATCCTGCCGAACAAAGGTATTCCCTTGCCCTTCGTCAGCTATGGCGGCTCCTCCCTCGTCATCGCCCTCTTCGCCATCGGCATCCTCGTGAACATCTTCCGCCAGGGCAAGACCGCCGACGAAGAGCACCGCGAATGGGTCAGCCGGCAACGGATCACTCCGCGGGTGTGAAGGGCGGTTGACCGCGAGCGTGAGCGAGCGGTAGGCGGTAGGCGGTAGGCGGTAGGCGGTAGGCGGTAGGCGGTAGGCGGTAGGCGGTAGGCGGTAGGCGGTAGGCGGTAGGTGGTTGGCGGTTGGCGGTTGGCGGTTGGCGGTTGGCGGTTGGCGGTTGGCGGTTGGCGGTTGGCGGTTGGCGGTTGGCGGTTGGCGGTTGGCGGTAGAGGCCTTTGGGAGTCACCAAAGGTGATTCCGCAGTCGCATCCGCCGCAATGCTCGGTGGCCCGGCCCTCGACCGGCCGGTGGATATCCGTGAAGGAAGGGTGCCCGGATTTTTCCGGGCTCGACGCGTCGGATACACGCAGCTTTTCGACGAAGTTTCTTGTCAGGACGTGGAATTTCCGGCACGCTCAGGTTCGGCTTCCCGAACGGGTATCCCTGCGGGCGGTCATGAGAACAAACACTGTTGTGCCAGAAAATTCAGATTACGAATGCACGCTCTGATGAAAACGTTGAGCGATCGGTATCGCGAAAGTAAAGGCGTCACTAGCCAGGTTTCCGACGCCCTTGATGATGTGGCTCAATGTATTGTTCGCAAGGAAGACGATTCTAGGTTCCCGGAAGATTATGGCCCGGTATCGCTTACCCACGAGGAGCAAACGTTCCTTACGGTGTGGGGTGCTTGGACAATGGCAAATGGTGGTGGAGCGACGGAAGCGTTGGATGGGGTGGAGTGCCAGACCTTGGTAGATGCGTTGTGTGAAGTTGGCGCGTCCGAAATTGTTGATACAATCATACGACTCAACACCGAGATCGAGGAGTTCGAGCGAGCGAACAAAGAACTCGATTGGAGAAAGCGAGAGGAAAAATTCACGACATTGAAGATAGGCCCGTGGGCAGAGGACGACAGGGTATTCTTCGAGCCAGAAGATCGGATCCCACGGATTCTCGTAGAATACCTCCTCCGAAACCAGAGTCAGATATTCCTGGAAGGCTACGAAACATGAACCACCCGCACAACAAGGCGGCGCATCGAACGGGCTGACGCCCGTCCGATGGCCTTTCACGTTATCCGAAAAATGAAGCACATCGTCCTCGCTCTACTCTGGTTGGTGGCGATGCCCTCCGTTTCCCAGGATAAGCCATGCACGGATGGCAAGTCACAGGGCAGTGCTGCGCAAGAGGACGAGACCTTCAAGATCTTCCCTGACCCTGAGGGCAATGAGTATTTTCCTGAGGGAACCGGCTCCTACTACACCCGATATCTTTCTGCAATGAAAGAGCCGTCATTGCAGCGGGATCTTGAAGAACTCGAAGAGTTTCAATTCCGATTCACCTACCTCCGTAGCTTTGATGACCCTCTAATGGTTCGGATAAGCAAGGTCGGAAACACCCTGAAGCTGCGGTCAGTGATCTTGAAGATGGGAGACAACTACGAACCAATCGGAGTTACCCACGATAAGACCGTGAATATCGGGGGCGACGAAGCCAAGGACCTATTGGAGAACCTGCAACAGAGAGAGTTTTGGAAGCCACTTAATGATGCTGAGAGGTTTTGTGAGGGGCTTGATGGTTCACGTTGGGTTTTTGAGATCCGCGACAAGGACGGTTACCGAATGGTGGACCCGTGGAGTCCAGACTCTAATGTTGTTCACGATGATATTGATCTCCCGAAGCTTTTGAAAGATGTAGGGCTTAAGGCGGAGCCGGTCAGAGACTACGTGATCTACGTTGATGTAGGATACGGGTTGCTGCGAATGGCGGGCATTTTACCCAATCCGAATCTTCAATACTGAAATCAAAACGGATAACAAGCCGCGCCATGGAAGGGCTTGCAGCCCTCCATGCGCTCCACGTTAGCCTAGATATGCAGAAACTTTACGATTTCGAGAATCGGCAAGAAGCAAGCGCTGTCGAAAAGGCTCTTGAAGAGTTCGGTATAATTGCGTCCATCCAAGAGCACGAGGGGACTTGGTCGTTGAGCGTGCCTAATTCTGACGAAGAGCGGGCGAGAGAGAGTGAAGACAGTTTTTGATGTTGCTTTTCCGCCGAATCCGATTGGATTTTGGTCGGCGGTTGGCTTCTCTCTTTCGATCATTTTCTTGCTTTGGTTGTTTCTCACTTATCTCACTCCTGGAGTGAACTTTTTCGTTTCAATGGCTATCGCTATATTCACGATAGCAATCACAATTGTAAACTTGCCAATCGAACGGAAGCGGGGCTAAAATGACGCGGCAGGGGATGGCTTCAGCCCTCCCTAAGCTAGACGATATGGCATGAAGGCGAGTAATAAAGAACCGACTCAGTGGCTGGCGCATGCGCGCGTTTTTCTCGTTCCCGCAATCTTTTGGCTCCTCGGCTTGCTCATCAGTCTGGTGGAGCAAACAGCAAAGGGATGGTCCTTCTTCTTCGCGGTTATGGCACTCTATACCGGGGGATTCGCAATCTTGTATGGGTGTTGGCTGGGGTGTTCATGGATCTTCGCCAAGTTCAAATCTCGTAATAAGTAGCCACCTTCCGATGGAATTGCCTTTTCAGTCGTATCTGAGGCCGCTCGAGTTCCGAAGTTGGCGGCACCGGGGCCATATCAAGTCGGCGCAGACAAGCCGCTGGAAGCGGCCCTCTGGTCTTTAGCGTTCTGCCCAAAAACGGATGAAGCGAAAAGCGGTCATTATTCTCTGCGTGGTTCTTGGGCTAGAACTCATCGCAGCAGCGGTGAATCACTGGTTCTATTCATATGATCGGATTCGGACACGCACTGTTTTCAGCAAAACTACTCTTTCCAAACCTGATGAGATGGATTTTGTCCTCGCATCAGATCGTTACAGAAAATATCAGAGACGGAATCTAATCAACTTCCCGGTTGGGCTCGTTTCCTATTTTCGAATTCGGAGTTTGGAGTCCGGTCTGACTCGCGTCTACGAGGATTATCTTCGAAGGCCCCCCGAGTCCAATACCGACATCGGGACTCACGACGAGATGCTGATGCTCTACAAGGCCGAGGCGAAGTTTGCTGGCTTCCACAACCTTCACGAATACCTAGGCAGACAAACCGAGGATCGACAACCCGCGACACGTTCCGAGTCGGAATGATTCCCATGATTCCATCTTTACCTCGTTGCGGCGTGACGCTGCTGGTAGCCGCTGCCACACCTCCGACGTAGCCGACAAGAAATGAAGCGAGGCATCAGGATCCTTATCGGAATTCTGCTCGTAGGCGTGATTGCTTACCTGGGATGGCGCGTCGTGTTCGAGTCGCGGTTCAGAAACCGATCCAGCAAGGAAGCACTCACGAAGCTACACGGGAATCTTCAATTGGGAGATTCACAGCAACGGATCACCGACCTCTACAGCCGGTTCCAAACCGAGCGGACCCGACTCCGGACGGATAGGCATGCGAACGTTTGGGAGATCGGAATGCCGTTCGAGTGGGGTGCCGGCGATTGGATTCTTTACCTTGAGTTCAACGAATCAAAGAGACTTTCCGCGGCAGTCTTCCGAACCTCCGACGGCATTTACCAGAGACCGCCCGATTCTCCGGAGGACAAGGGCCAGTTCGCGCTTTCCATGAGATCCAAAAAGTCCCGCTAAGATTTCACGTGAGTCTCAAGCTTGCCACCATGCGTTCACATCCACGCAAGGAAGAAACAAAAAATGCGGTGCCATAAAATCCCACCCCCGCCTCAACCCTCCGCCGGGCGCGGGACGTAAACCCCTCCCATGCCCCGCTACGCCACTGCCATCCATTGGTTTCGCCGCGATCTCCGGCTTTCCGACAATCCTGCCCTCTTTCACGCGGCGAAGGAGGCGGATCGGGTCGTGCCGGTCTACATCCAGAGCGTCTGGAAGGGCGCGCATGCCTGGACGGGGCCGGGGCGACAGGCCTTTCTCTGCGGCACGCTGGCCTCGCTGGCGCGGAATCTGGAGCACCTCGGGGCGGGGCTGGTTTGTCGCCGGGGCGATCCGCGGGCGGAGCTGGAGTCGCTGATCCGGGAAACGAAGGCGGAGGCGGTCTATTTCAACCGCGATCCGGATCCCCACGGAAGGGCGGTGGAGGCCTCGATCCGCGAACTATGCCACGCCTACGGGATCGCTTGTCAGGATTATCAGGAGGCGGTGCTGCACGAACCGCACGAGGTGCTGACGGGATCGGGCCAGCCCTACAAGGTCTACACGCCCTATTCGCGGAATTGGTTCACCCTGGCGAAGACGCCGCCCTTGCCGGTGGTGAAGGGGCTGCGGCTGCCGGAGGGGCTGGATCGCGGTCGTCTGCCGGAGCCGGAGGATTGGGGGCTGGAGGCTCCAGCGGAGCTGCTGCGCGAGCCGGGGGAAAAGGCGGCGCGCGCACGGCTGAAGGCGGCGGTGGACCAGTCGCTCTCGCACTACGAGGAGCGGCGCAATGATCCGGCGGCCGACGCGACCTCGCATCTCGGGGCGGATCTCCGCTACGGGACGATCTCGGTCCGCGAGGTCTACCACCGGGCGGAGGAAGCACGCGCGGTCGCGGAGACGGAGCGGGCGCGGAAATCGATCCACACCTTTCAAAAGCAGCTCGCGTGGCGCGAGTTTTTCATGGCGATCCTGCACCATTTCCCGGAGGTGCTGGAGACGGATTTCAATCCCGACTGGCGCGGGCTGGAGTGGGATGATCCGGCGGCGGGCGACCGGCTCGAGCGCTGGAAGGAAGGGCGCACGGGATTCCCCATCGTGGATGCGGGGATGCTGCAGCTGCGCGAGACGGGCTACATGCACAACCGGGTGCGCATGATCACGGCGATGTTCCTGACGAAGGATCTGCACCTGCACTGGAGGCTGGGCGAATCGCACTTCATGCAGCACCTCCTTGACGGCGAGATCGCGAACAACAACGGCGGCTGGCAGTGGTCGGCGGGGACGGGGGCGGACGCGGCGCCCTATTTCCGCATCCAGAATCCCTGGACGCAGACCTCGACCTATGATCCGGAGGGAATCTACATCAAGCGCTGGCTGCCCGAGCTGGCGAAGGTCGATCCGAAGCGATTCCTCGCCCCGCCGGCCCCGGGCACCCGGCTCTGCGCCGATTATGTGGCCCCGATCGTGGATCACAAGGTGGAGCGGGAGGTGACGCTCGAGAGATTCAAGCGGCATCGGGCGGGGGCGGAGGGAAGACGGGTGTCGTAGGAAGGGCGCGGATAGTGCCAGAGGGGAAGTAAAAGGTAAAAAGTAAAAGGTGAAAGGTAGGCGTGCTGAGGGCGTTGTCCGGAGGTCGGAGGTCGGAGGTCGGAGGTCGGAGGTCGGAGGTCGGAGGTCGGAGGGCGGGCTCTTACTCTTACTTCATACTCATACTCTTACTCAAAACGGCGAAGGCTTTGGCCGTTGCAATCAACTTCACCGACCAAGGACCAAGGACCAAGGACCAAGGACCAAGGACCAAGGACCAAGGACCAAGGACCAAGGACCAAGGACCAAGGACCAAGAACCAGGCACTACGGACCTCGCTCACTCGTAATTGTTGTAAATCTCGAGCCGCATGAGTTTGCCGGTGAGAGGATGGTAGGCGGCTTCGATGGCGATGTGGCCGCTGAGGAAAAGGTGGATGGCTTCTTCCTCATCTTCGAAATTCTTCTCGCCGGGTCCGAGGAGGGCGGTGAGCTGATCGATCGTGGTCTCGGGTTCGATCACTTTCCCGGCGGGGGCGACAAGGGGACGGGCGTAGACGAAGGGACCGGTGGGATTGTCGGGGCTCTCGGAAATGACGAGGGTGACATGCTGCACGTTCCCGCGGGCCACCTCGACCTCGAGCCCGAGATCGTGGTAAGAGAGGACGTGGTACTCCGGATTCAGGATGCGGAATCCATCGCTGGGGCCGAAGACGGCGAGGGCCGAAAGGGGGGAGGGCAGGGGAATGCCGGTGAAGGTCCGCGTCGTCGTATCCCAGATCAAGGAGGGTGGCACGAGGCGTTTGGGAAAAAGCTCGGTGGGATTCGAGGGTTTGAGACCGAAGAGCTTTTTGAAAAATCCCATGGCGTCATGGTGGCAGGTCTCGCGAAGTCGTCAAGTGGCAGGGGAGCGGCAAAGTCCGGAGGGACGAAAGAAGGCAGCGGGCGTGGACCGAGCCTCGCGAAGTGGAACCCCCGGGATGAATCATCAGGCAAGAGGAGCGCACTGGCGGGGCGCGAGAAGCGCGGACTCAGCGCCGATATCGTGTGTCTTGGGAAAATCGTGACGCCTCTCCCGCCCCTCCGGGGCGGAATTCGCCATTGGAAGAAATCCGGTGGTTCCGCTCGTGCCTCGCTTCACCTCCGGCTAATCTCTCCGGCCCCTCCGGGGCCGACCGTCAACAGGCGGGCGAAGTCCCGGGACGGATCGATCGCCGGAGCCGGGATCTGATGGGAGCGCAAATTCCGGAGGGATCGGCTGGCGGAGCCGGATCGGCCAGGCGGGCAAAGCCCCGCAGAGATTGGCCGATTGAGCCGGAGCCGGATCTGCTGGGAGGGCAAAGTCCCGGAGGGACGAAAGAAGGAAGCCGGGGGTGGACCGAGCCTCGCGAGGGAAACCCCCGGACCAATCACCAAACCAGATGTGCGCCCCGGCGGGGCGCGAGAAGCGTGGCCTCACCGCCGATGTCGCGAATATCTCCCGTGCCGGAAGCATCACCGGATCGCCCAGGCCGGCCGAAAATTTTCCGGATTCTTCGTTTTCCTTCCCCGAATCTTCCCTAAAGTGTCGGCGTGAGCGACTCCTACCAGGTCTTTGCGCGAAAATACCGGCCCCGCACCTTCGACGACGTGCTGGGGCAAGATCACGTGGTGCAGACGCTGCGCAATGCGATCGCGCAGGATCGCATCGCCCAGGCCTACCTCTTCGTTGGTCCACGTGGCACGGGGAAGACCTCGACGGCCCGAATCCTCGCGAAGGCGCTGAATTGCCCCGGGGGGCCGAAGGCGGATTTCGATCCGGATGATCCGGTCTGCCGCGAGATCGGCGAGGGGATCAGCCTCGATGTCCTCGAGATCGACGGGGCCTCGAACAACGGCGTCGAGCAGGTGCGCGAGCTCCGGGATTCGGTGAAGTTTTCCCCGATTTCGGGCAAATACCGGATCTATTACATCGACGAGGTGCACATGCTTTCGACGGCGGCCTTCAACGCCTTGCTCAAGACGCTGGAGGAGCCGCCGCCGCACGTGAAATTCATCTTCGCGACGACGGAGCCGCAGAAGATCCTGCCGACGATCATCAGCCGCTGCCAGCGTTTCGACCTGCGCCGCATCCCCACGGCGACGATCGCGACGCACCTGCTGCACATCGCGGGGAAGGAAGGCCTGACCCTGAGCGAGGCGGCCGCCTTTTCCATCGCCAAGGGCGCCGAGGGCGGGATGCGCGACGCGCAGTCGATGCTGGACCAGCTCGTCGCCTTCTGCGGCGAGACGATCGAGGAAAACGATGTCTCGGAGATTTTTGGATTCAACTCGGTGGAATCGATCGCAGCATTGGGGGCGATGGTGCTCCGCCGCGACAATTCCGCTGCCCTCGCGGCCCTGAACGACCATGCCGAAGCGGGCAAGGATCTCTCGCGTCTGCTCGGCGACCTCATCGGTCATTTCCGGAACGTGCTGGTCGCCAAGGTCGATCCCGGTGCGGCCGGCGGCGAGATGCCGAAGGAGGTGCTGGAGAGCATCCGCGACCAAGCGGCCTCGATCGAGACCTCGCGGCTGCTGAAGGTGATCGATCTCCTCGCGGAGACGGACGCCCGCATGAAGTGGGCGGTGAACAAGAAGCTGCATTTCGAAGTGGGGCTGATCAAGGCGATCCAGATCCTCGGCGAGGCGAATCTCGACGATGTGATCGCCCTCGTGAACCAGGCCGCGGCCTCGGCCGAAGGATTGGGCGGAGGAATGGCGCTGCCGCCCCAGCGGACGGTCGCCGCACCCGCCCGGACGACGCCGGTCGAGGAGACACCGGCCGCGCCGGCGCGAACGATCGAGCCTCTGCGGCGCGAGGAGTCGGCCCCGGCACTGGTGCCTGCGCCCGCCGCATCGTTGCCGGCGCCCGCCCCTGCTCCGGTGGCCGCACGACCTGCCGCCGCGGGCACCCTCGCAGGCGAGCCGCTCTGGGTCGCGTCGCGCGATGCGATGATCGATTCGAAGCCACTCTTCGAGACCTGGCTCTCGGCCGCCGTGTTTGTCTCGCACGAGGGCAATGTCTTTACGATCGGATTCTCCACGGAGCAGCGCTTCTTCCGCGAATCGCTCTCGCGCTATGAGAAGGATCTGCAGGATCAGGTGAATGTCTTCGCGGCGAGCCCGGTGCGGCTCGAGATCGTGGTGCGCGACGACATCGCCCCGGCGGAGATGCCGGTCTTCGACGACGAGGAGGAGGAGGCCCCGGCTCCGGTGGAGACGACCGCAGCCCCGGCTCCTGCCCCCGAGCCGGTGGTGCTGGAGGAACCGGTCGCCACGGCGGAAGATTTCAAGGCGGATCCGCTCATCCGCGAAGCGCTCGATGCCTTCGAGGCCCGCATCATCAAATCCTGACAAACACCCTTTTTTACAACGCAAACCCCGTCACGAACGACTCATGAACATCGCCAAGATGATGAAACAAGCCCAGCAGATGCAAAAGCGCATGGGCGAAATGCAGGAAGAACTCGCCTCGCGCGAAGTCGAGGCCTCGGTCGCCGGTGGCAAGGTGACGGTGAAGGCGAACGGCGCGGGCGACGTGCTGGGCATCAAAATCGATCCCGCGGTGGTCGATCCGACGGATGTGGAGCTGCTCGAGGATCTCGTCCTCAGTGCGGTGAAGCAAGCGATCGCCCAAGGCAAGGCGATGAGCCAGCAGGAGATGTCGAAACTCACGGCCGGTCTCGGCCTGCCTCCCGGATTGGGCTTCTGACGCGGCGGATCCCACGCGGCGCTCGCATGAAACAGGGTCGCGTGAGAGACTGGAGAGGGTTCGGTCTGAGGTGTCTCATCCCGGTGATGCCGTGGCGGGACCTGCCGCGGATCGCCGGCTACACGATCCTCGGGGCGCTGCTGGGCGGGCTCTACGGGGTGCTGCACGATCAGGTGACCTACACGATCGGGCCGGAGTATTTCACCCGGCTGAAATTCGACCAATTCGCTTATGCGGATCCGGGTTGGGGAGGGCCGCGCGTTTTCGCCGGGATCATCGGAGCCCTCGCGACCTGGTGGGTCGGGGCGCTGGTGGCGTGGGTGATCGCCCGGGTCGCGATCTGGCGCGAGGGATGCCTGCCTCCGGTGAAGGAAATGGCGTGGGCCTTCGGCAGTGTTTTTGTGGTCTCGATGGCGAGCGCCTTCGGCGGCTGGTGCTGGGGGCAATGGCGGAAGACGACCGGCTACGACGAAGGCTGGCACGGACTGATGGAACCGCTCGGGGTGACGCGGCCGGAGGAATTCATGACGGTGGCCTATATCCACAACGCGAGTTATCTCGGCGGGATGATGGGGATGGTGGTGGCTCTGATCTGGCTCCACCGGCAGCGGGGGAGGCGGTGAGCGGTGAGCGGTGAGCGGTGAGCGGTGAGCGGTGAGCGGTGAGCGGTGAGCGGTGAGCGGTGAGCGGTGATCGGTGTTCGGTGATCGGAACTACGTGAGCGCTG
>JAEUHI010000021.1 GCA_016795385.1 Verrucomicrobiales bacterium
GCTTAGTCCTTAGTCCTTAGTCCTTAGTCCTTAGTCCTTAGTCCTTAGTCCTTAGTCCTTAGTCCTTAGTCCTTAGTCCTTAGTCCTTAGTCCTTAGTCCTTAGTCCTTAGTCCTTAGTCCTTAGTCCTTAGTCCTTAGTCATCACCTCCGCTCACTGCTCACCGCTCACTGCCCACCGCTCAACCGCCCACCGCTCAACCGCTCAACCGCTCAACCGCCCACCGCCCACCGCCCACCGCCCACCGCCCACCGCCCACCGCCCACCGCCCACCGCCCACCGCCCACCGCCCACCGCCCTCCACTCCTTGCAATGATTCTTGGTCTCGCTTAATCTGGGCTTATGGCTGCAACGGATTCCGTCATCACGATCGATTGCCCCACCGAGGTCCTCTTGGAGTTGCACCTGAGCGGAGAGGAACTGGCCGACTTGATGAAGGTGACGGCTGCCATTGAACTTTTCCGCAAAGGGCGTCTTTCCTCCGGGCTGGCAGCGAGGTGGGCGGGGCAGGAACGAATGCCGTTTCTCTTCAAAGCCATGGAACAAGGCGCGTCACTTCTGGACCAGGGAGAGGACGATTTCAGGCGCGAGACTTCGCTCATGTGATCCATTCACCGTGATCATTTCAAACACCACCCCCTTGTTTGCCTTTGCCGCACTCGGTCGCTTCGATTTACTGGAAGGCGTCCATCGCCGGATCGTTGTGGTGGAGACGGTGGTGCAGGAATGTGAAGCAGGCGGGCCCATTGTCATTCCCGACTTGCGAGCCTTGCCTTGGATACAAGTGGTTCCCGCACCGGACCGCGCGGATGAACGCTTTTACATGCTGGACGCCGGCGAGCGGGACACCTTGTCCATCGCACTTCAGGAGAAAGCATCCAGAGTCCTGATCGACGAACGGCTTGGTCGAAATTTTGCCGAATATCACGGACTCGCGGTGGTAGGCACCCTGGGAACTCTGCTGAAGGCACGACAAAATGGGTTGATTCCGGCTTTCCTGCCGTTGGTCCGTCAATTGCAAGCCAGCGGCTTCCGTTATCACGAACCCTTGGTGACGCGCCTCGCCGCAGTGGTCGGCGAGTCTTGAAGATCCCTCCACCGCCCGCCTCCGAGCGACTAAAGTCGTCGACTACTTTCCACCGCCCACTGCCCACCGCCCACCGCCCACCGCCCACCGCCGACCGCCGACCGCCGACCGCCGACCGCCGACCGCCGACCGCCGACCTTTTACCTTTTACTTTTTACCTTTTACTTCGTCTCTGGCACTGACCGCTCCCATTCCAACGCTTCCGAGCCCTCCGCGCCCTCCGCGCCGCTTCCGTCGCTTCCGCCTCCCGCGCCGCTTCCGCCGCGCCGCGCTCGTTCTCCTCGGACTGGCGGTCGTTCTCGTCCTCCTCGCCGCCTTTCATCGTCCCCTCCTTTCCGCGGCCGCCGCTTGGTGGATCGTTGATTCGCGCGACTTCGAAACGGTCGACCTCATCGTCATCCCCGGGGGCGGGATCGAGACACGGCCCTCCGGGGCGGCGGAGTTGTATCACGCCGGCAAGTCCCAACGACTCGCCGTCTTCAAGACCGAAGAACATCCCACCGTCTCCATGGGGATCCGGCCTCCCGATCACGAGCTGGAATACGCCGTTCTCGAAAAACTCCAGGTCCCCGCGGACGCCGTCATCACCCTGGGCGACGGCGTCTCCAGCACCTGGGACGAAGTCGAGGCCACCCGCGCCTGGTGCCTCGAACACAAACCCAGCGCCATCGCCATCGTCACCGAAGTCTTCTCCACCCGTCGTGTCCGCTACGCCTACGAGACCCGGCTCCGCGACCTCCCCGTCGAGATCCACGTCGTCGCCGTCCCCGCCATCGGCTACACCTCCGCCGACTGGTGGCTCGACGAACGCGGCCTCATCGCTTTTCAGAACGAGGTGGTGAAGTGGGGGTATTATCGGATCGAGCGCCTGACGGCGCGGTAAAAAGTGGGAAGGTAAAAGGTAAAAGGTAGGCGTGCTGAGAGGGCGGTGGAAAGTAGTCGACGACTTCAGTCGCTCGGGGGTGGAGGGGGGGCAGGGTGCGGTCAGTGCCAGAGACGAAGTGAAAGGTAAAAAGTAAAAGGAAGGCGTGCGATGAAAGCTGTGGATTCGATGAGCACGCCATTCGCTGACATTCGCTTCCATTCGCGTTGAAATGAATTTCGCTGATTTGCGGTCATTTGCTGCCTTCGGTATCGATCTCCGCCTCGCTCCCATCTGCGGAAGCGAAGCGAATCAGCGGAAATCCGTGCTCATCTGCGTTGAAAATCATTCCTTCCCGATCGCCCTGAAAGAATCGGAACCACGAATGAAACGGATGGAACGAATCCCATCTTTTGAATCCACCGAGCATTCGCCAACATTCGCGGTCATTCGCTTCCATTCGCGTTGAAATGAATTTCGCTGATTTGCGGTCATTTGCTGCTTTCGGTATCGATCTCCGCCTCGCTCCGATCTGCGGAAGCGAAGCGAATCAGCGGAAATCCGTGCTCATCTGCGTTGAAAATCATTCCTTCTCGAACGCCCTGAAAGAATCGGAACCACGAATGAAACGAATGGAACGAATCCCATTTTTTGAATCCACCGAGCATTCGCCAACATTCGCGGTCATTCGCTTCCATTCGCGTTGAAATGAATTTCGCTGATTTGCGGTCATTTTCTGCCTTCGGTATCGATCTCCGCCTCGCTCCGATCTGCGGAAGCGAAGCGAATCTGCGGAAATCCGTGCTCATCTGCGTTGAAAATCATTCCTTCTCGAACGCCCTGAAAGAACCGGAACCACGAATGAAACGAATCAAACGAATCCGGCATGCGATGAAAGCTGTGGATTCGATGAGCACGCCATTCGCTGCCATTCGCGGTCATTCGCGGTCATTCGCGTTGAAAATCATTCCTTCCCGATCGCCCTGAAAGAACCGGAACCACGAATGAAACGAATGGAACGAATCCCATTTTTTGAATCCACCGAGCATTCGCCAACATTCGCGGTCATTCGCTTCCATTCGCGTTGAAAATCATTCCTTCTCGATCGCACTGAAGGAACCGGAACCACGAATGAAACGGAAGGAACAAATCCCTTTCTTCGCATTCACCGGGCTTTCGCGTTGAAGCGTTCCCAACCTTCTCCGTGACATCCATGTCGCCCCCCAGGCGGAATGCAATTCCGCCCTACACCACCGCCTCCTCAGCACGCCAAACCTTTCACCTTTTACTTTTTACCTTTTACTTCGTCTCTGGCACCGACCGCGCCCTTCTTCACGCCACCGCCCACCGCGCCTTCCGATGATCGAAAAACCGACCCTGCAAGCTTGCGGGCGGCCCATTGTGGTCGCTTCGCACATGCGTTCGGGCACGCACCTGATGATCGATCTGTTGCGCCGCCAGTTCGCCGCCTGCAGGAGCTGGAAATGGCCGGGCGAGCCCAACGACATGCTCTACCTCCCGCTCGATGTCTTCGCCCTTCGCGCCGGCGAATGGGACAAGTTCCGGGCTCTCCGGGTCCTCCACCGCACGAAGCGTCCCCTTCTCAAGACGCACTGGACCTCTCCCTCCCTTGAAAACCTCCGTCACCTCCAACCCGATCTCGCCGACTGGATCGAGTCCGAGGGCACCTTTCTTCATGTCGTGAGAAATCCCTTCGCCGTGCTCGCCTCGCAATGGGCGTGGGATTGCTCCCTCCAGGGGATTCCCGCGACCCGGTCCCGGCCGGAATCCGCATGGATCAGGGACCAGATCTCCTCCTGGGTTCACCACTACCGGATCTGGTCGCAACGGGAAAACACCCACCTCTTCCGCTACGAGGACGTCCTCGCCGATCCCGCGGGGACCTTGCGACGGCTCTCCGGGCTGTTGGGCGAGAACGCCCTCTTCCGGCAGCCCCTCCTTCCCGGGAAACTGCGCGGCCTCTGGCATTCCCGCTGGAACCGCCTCACCGGCATCCGGCCGGAATCGACCGAGATCATCACCGAGGGTGGGGCTCCGGAGGTGGGGGAGGTGTTCACCGGCCAGGACATCAACCTCGTCCGCGAACTGGCAGGGGATTGTCTCAACGGTTTGGGATATTGGCCCCCGGAAGGAGAGGGGAGAACGCCGTTGGATGCCGAGGCCATTCGGACAGCCAGGACCCAAGGGATGCGGTTTTGAGGGAGATTCAACGACCCAACAGCAAGTGCGAACGATTCTTCAGAGCTCGAGCGAAGTGATCCGAAAGGTTTTTGTTTTGGCCAAGCCGTACGGAACCAGAAAGTTGCTCTACGTCATCGCAATTTCATTCCTCCAAGGAGTCTTTCAGGTCCTCGGCGTTACGTCGATCTTTCCGTTTCTGGCACTAGCAGCCGATCCGGGACGATTGCGCGAATCGGACCTGGGGATGCACCTCGTCGCGCTGCTCCCACCGATGGATGACCGCCAACTGCTTCTCGTCGCTGGTGCATTTGCGATCATTATGTTGCTGCTAGCAAACGCCGTGAATCTTGCCGCGGAATACATCCGCACCCGCTACGCCCACGATTTCGGCCACTGGCTCCGCGTCCGCCTCCTCCGCCAAATGGCTACCAGGCCCTATACCGAATTTCTCCAGGAGAACTCGGCGATCCTCGTGAAGAAAATCGCCGGAGACGTGCTGAACTACACCGTCGGCGTACTCCTCCCGCTACTCGACAGTCTCGCCCGCCTCGCAACGATTCTCCTGTTGGTCGCGACCTTGTTTCTCGTTCATCCGCAGATCGCGATCGCCGCCACCCTCGGTTTGACTCTCTTCTACCTGATCATCTTCCGCGCACTCGGACGAACGCGGCGGACCATCTCGGAAGGAATCAAGAATGCGTTTCGCGGCCTTTGTGTCGAGGCCCAGCAGATGCTTTCCGGGATCAAGCCTGTTAAGGTCCATGGCTGCGAGGAACTCTTCATCCGTCGGTTCGGAGAACACTCCCACCGCAACGCCCGCCTCCATGCCTGGTCGTCGATCCTTTCCAATGCACCCCGCTACCTCATCGAACCACTCTCCTTCGGCGGACTTGTGGGCGTCATCATGATTTATGCCGCACGGGGGCAGGATCTGGTCGCGCTTCTGCCGAACCTTGGCGTGATGGCCTTGGCGGGTTACCGCCTGCTCCCGGCGGTCCAACTTCTCTATGGCCAGGTCACCGGACTCAGCACCGCGCTTCACTCGCTCGAGGAAGTGTTCGACGAATTCCTCGCGGCCGAAAGTGCCCTCCATAAGGACACCGTTGATGACGCCGACACGTTCACCGTTCCCGCCCCCCTTGATTGGAAAGACGCGATCGCCCTCGAGCATCTCGGCTTCACCTATCCCGGATCCCAACAGCCCGTCATCGCCGATCTGAACCTGACCATTACGAAAAATACTTCCCTTGGCATCATCGGTACGACCGGCTGCGGAAAGTCTACCCTCGTCGATCTCATCCTCGGATTGCACGCGCCGACGTCCGGGCGCATTCTGGTCGACCGGACCCCGCTCGGGTCATCAAACCGGCGGGCCTGGCGCGCCGGAATCGGCTACGTGCCCCAGGACGTGTTTTTGATCGACGACACCATCACGGCCAACATTGCTTTCGGCATTCCGACCGCGGAAGTGGACCGGGACGCTGTCACCCGGGCCGCCGCGACGGCGCAAATCCTCGATTTCATCGAACAAGACCTTCCCGAAGGATTCGATTCCGTCGTCGGCGAACGCGGCGTGAGAATCTCCGGAGGCCAGCGCCAACGCATCGGATTGGCTCGCGCCTTATATCGCGAGCCAAAACTTCTCGTTCTTGACGAGGCAACCAGTGCGCTCGACCACAATACGGAGGATGAAGTGATGCGCGCCATCGCGGGCCTCCGCGGCCACCTCACCATGATCATCGTCGCCCACCGCTTGCGGACCGTCGCCGCCTGCGATGCCACCCTCGACCTCTCTCGAGCAGATTCCAACCGCGGAGCGACCAAAATTCCATGAAGTCCGCATTGCGAAGAGTCGTACAAAGGGTCGTTCTTCACGACTCGGTGAATCGCGCGTTCGAGCACACCGTCGGAAGGACAGCCGATTATCTTCGCGTGCAGCGCCGCGTGGCGGAAACCGCTGAAATCAATCGGTTTCTTCAGAAGCAGATTCCCAACAATCATGTTCTCACCGGCCCCTTTGCAGGACTTGCCTACCCGGCGCTCACCGCAATCGGGAGCGCTCTTTATCCAAAGTTGCTCGGCACCTACGAGAATGAACTGCACGAAGCACTCGACATCATTCTCCGCACGGAATTCGATCAAATCGTCGACATCGGTTGCGCGGAGGGATACTACGCCGTCGGACTCGCGCGCCGGTTTCCCCAAACCCCGGTTTTTGCATTCGATCTCAATCCGGCCGCGCGCGAGTCTTGCCGGAGGATGGCTGAATTCAACGACGCCGCCAGGAGTCTCACTGTTGAAGCCTTCTGCAATCCGGCTCACCTCGCCTCTCTCTGTTCCACGAAGCGGAATCTCGTCATCAGTGATTGCGAAGGCTTCGAAGAACATTTGTTCTCCCCGGAACACATACACGCCTATGCGAATTCGTCCCTCGTGATTGAAATTCACGACTTCTTCGGACGGCCCCTCGGAGATCCGATCAAAGCAGCACTGACAAGAACACACTCCGTCATAACCATCTCCGCTCTCCCGACGGAAAGGAAAATCCAGGCGATCAGCGATTCGCACATCAGAAAACTTCCGGACTGGGAACAAAAGATGTTGGTTTCCGAGCAACGCCCTGAAGGAATGTATTGGATCGTGGCCACCCCGAATTCCGCGAACGGGGGCCGGACGGAAGTCGGATCCAAAGCGTAGGCGAAAGACCGTCGCACGGATCAACCGGCACGCACATGATCTTCAGCTCATGGCAGTTCATCGCGGTCTTTCTTCCGCTAGTTCTGTTGGTGTTTCTTTCCATTCCCGCCCGCCATGCCAGTTACCGGAAGTTCTGGATCACCCTGGCATCGTTCGTTTTCTACGGATACTGGCGCCTCGAATACGTTCCGCTCCTGGCCGCGTCGATCTTGTTCAACTACGGCATGGCGGAATGGATGTTCCGAAACCACGGAACCCGTCGCTCAAAATGGATTCTTTCGCTCTCCGTAACGGCCAACCTGGCACTACTCGGATACTACAAATATGCCGACTTCTTCATCCAATCGATCAACTCCTCGACCGGCTCACGAATCGGCTTACTAGAACTGATCCTACCTCTGGCGATCTCGTTCTTCACATTCACGCAGATCGCTTACCTAGTTGATGTTTACAGGGACACGGCGAAACACTACAATTTTCTCGACTACTCGCTTTTTGTAGTATTCTTCCCGCACCTGATTGCCGGTCCGATCGTCCGACACTGGGAGATCATCCCGCAGTATTCACCACGAATGGCTCGGATAACAAGTGCGGGGTTCTCAATCGGTCTTTCGATCTTTCTCATCGGACTCTACAAGAAGCTCCTCTTGGCGGATTCAATCAGCGAAACAGCTGACTTGACCTTTTCCGCCGCTGGATCCGGGCTGTCGCTAACCTGGTTCGACGCATGGGTAGGAACGCTTGCTTACACGCTCCAGATCTATTTCGATTTCTCCGGTTATTCGGACATGGCAATAGGCCTCGCTCGAATGTTCTCAATCAAGTTTCCTGTCAACTTCGATTCGCCCTACAAAGCAGGCTCGATCACCGAATTCTGGCGACGCTGGCATATCACTCTGATGCGATTTTTTCGAGAATACCTTTACATCCCGCTCGGCGGAAGTCGCGTCGGCACATCCCGCCGCCTCGCAAACGTGATGTTTATTTTCCTGGTCAGCGGACTCTGGCACGGGGCCGGATGGACCTTCATCGCATGGGGGGCGGTTCACGGGATTTACAGCTCGCTTCATCTCGCGTGGTCGACATTGGTGTCTCGCCTATTTCCATCCCTGCGAAAAAGCCGTCTCTATCACTGTCTCTGCGTTGCCTTTACCTTTCTAGCGGTGGCCAATTCGTGGGTATGGTTCCGTTCAGCGACACTTAACGACGCACAATCCATTCTTTCGAGCATGTGGGGCTTCAATGGATTCACCGTCCCCGCCAACATAGGCGAGGCCCAACTCGGACTTGGCCGTCTATTTCTCGCATGTGGAGCGACGATTGCCCCGGCCGCGGACGGGGTTCCTGGATTGTCCCACGTCTGGACGGTTCATTGCATTATCATTCTTCTGTTGATGGTTTGGGCGCTCCCGAACACGCAACAACTTTTCGCGAAATTCGATCCCGTCTGTGAAACGGTCCATAACCCCGCACGGTTTCAGTTTGGTTTCAATTTCTCCAGCGGCCTGCTTCTCTCTCTTCCGTTAGTTTTGGTCCTGAGGGGGTTCATTTCGAACCAGACGAGCCCTTTCTTGTATTTTAACTTCTGAAATCACCAACACAAAGGGACAGGCGCAAACGCGGGCGCCGCGAGTTCTTGTTTGGGCCTTACATCCACAACTCCACTCGTTTTGACGTCCAAAGTTTACGGATTTTTTCCCGGTCTTGCTGCCGGATTGGCACTAGGGGTCCTTCTTTATTTAGGAGCGGCCTCGTTATCACTCGGGAAGCCGTTGGTGGAAACGCGGGGCTTTTCGGACATGTTCGCCCGAAAAGTCGGTATCGCCCGGAACTCCGATGAGCCTAAAATCCTCTTCGTTGGAGGCTCTTCCGTTGACTTGGGAATCAGCGCGGAGATTGCAACCGCCGAATTGAACCGGACGGCTGTCAACTTCGGTCTGATCTCCCCTCTCGGTCCTGAGTACATTCTATCAAAGACCAAGGAAGTCGCCGTAAAGGGTGATTTCATCGTCCTTGCACTGGAATATTATTGTTTCGATTGGACGGGATCGTCACGGTTGTGGGTTGACCCTCTCTTCGTGACGTACGTGGTCGCAGAGGACCCCAAGTATCTGTTGAACCTTCCACGCTGGGATCAGCTACACATTCTGGCGCGCGTGACGCCGCGTCATATTGCCACTGCGCTCCTTCGAAGACCGCCGAGTTCATCTTCATCGATTCCGATGATGAATTCGTTTGGCGACCGAACCGACAATACACCGGAAGCCCGTCCGTGGCTCGCAGCATCTTCGATGAAGCCGATTGACCAGCTCGTATCCGGGTTCAGTGGCAATCAAAGGGGCTTTTCGGTCGTCTCCGAATTTCTCGAATGGGCCCGGCTCAACGGAGTAACCGTGACGGCAACGTTTCCCAACGTTTGTCGAAATCCTGATTACCGCCCTGAAGTTCTAGCACAAGTCGAGGATCGGATCTGCGGATTTTATGAATCGCTAGACGTCCCGGTTGTGGGAACGCTCACGGGGGCCATGGTTGCGGAAGAGGACTGCTTTGATGGCCCGCTCCATCTCTTACGTGACGCGGTCGAACGAAGGACACGGCGGCTAACGAAGGAGATCGCGGAACAATTCCCTTCCGAGTTTCCCCGTCCTTGATTGATCAAGCGCCGCCGCGCGGATTTGGATGATAAAGATCGCCTACATCGGATGGACCGAACCCGGACCCGCCTCTGGAGCGACCCTCGCGCTTCAGAGACATCTTTTTGACACCGGCGAATTCGACGTTCTCGTCGTGACCGACAAGCCCTACTCCGGGCTCGGACCCGCCGATCGCTGGCACACCCTGCGTCGCGGCAGCGTTCATCAGCGTGCTTCCCGGACCCGTTTCCGTCGCTGGGTTGCGCAGTACGAAATGGTAATTGAACCCTACCGGTTCTCACGACGCGTGACGGCACTCGTGAAATCGTTCGCACCCGACGTGATCCACACGATCCCCGACACTACGATCAGTTGGGTCGCCCGGCTCGTCGCAAAGCGCCTTGGTATCCCCCTTGTCACGAATTTCCAGGACTGGTGGCCGCGCGGACAGTTCCAATACCGATCGGAGACACCATTCAGAACAGTCAGGAACATCCTCGAACTCCGGTTTCGACGGATGTTCCAGGAGAGTTCGGTTGCGTTCTGCACCAGTCACGGATTCCAGCGATTCCTCGGCCCTCATCCCGACTCGCCGTTGCTGTATCCGTGCCCGGCACCTCGGCCGGCCGCCCGGCCTGTTACTCCCGATCCCGATCCGGCCCGCGCGCTCCGCGTGATCTACGGCGGCACCCTTGTCCGATACTACGGGGAGCGCGTTCTCGCGTTGGCTAAGGCCTGCGCGGGGAGTCCAAACATTGAACTGCGACTTTATGGCGCCAAGCCGGACTGGTCCACCGAAGATCTCCGCTGGGCCACGGACTCCGGAATCTACCGCGGCCAACTCTCTCCCGCGGACTATCGCAAGGAACTCCAGTCGGGCGATGTCTTTCTTTCAGTGATGTCCGCGGCCCCCGAGGTCCGCACGATGATGGAAACCAGCTTCACGACGAAGTTCCTCGAATACTGCCAGTTCGCCCGCCCCGTGATCGTCTGGGGGCCCGAATACTGTGAACCGGTGAGGGTCGCGAAGTCCACCGGTGCCGGGCTTGCGGTGACTGAGGAGGATCCTTCTTTTGTAATCGCCGCGCTCGATCGGCTTCGGAGTGACGGCGTTTATCAGGGGCGTTCCGAAGGCGCGTGGAACGCGGCGACTACGATATTCGACCCCGAAAGCATCCATAACGTCTTCCGCGTCGGCATCCAACGGGCGCTGGAACGCGCCTGATCCGATTGATTTCGAGCCATGCCCCGTTCAGTCAAATCGATTCTCCGAGACAATGTTGCGGGTCTTCTTGCGCGTATCCTCCGGCGGTTCGCGCACGAGCCCCGCTACTTCGATCTTTGGCAGAAGCACGGATTTCATGTGCTGCCCCTCCATTTCTACAGTCCGGTTCCGGATATCCGGGATCTCCCGCATCACCTTTTTGAATCCGCGTCGGCTCTGGCCGGACTTGACTTGAACGAGGCCGGCCAACTTGAGCTCCTCTCGACAATCCGGCGATCTTTCTTCAACGAATACGGTGAATTCGTCTCACGTGGTCCCGAATCCGGTCCGGAACGATTCCGATTCGGTTTTGGTTCCATCGAAGCCGTCGATGCGGAGGTCCTCTACTCATTGATCAGGCTTTTCCAACCCGCGCGGATCATCGAGATCGGAGCTGGATATTCCACCTTGATCATCACGGAAGCGGTCTCGGCCAATTCGGTCAACGGCCCGCGCTGCCGCGTTACCTCGATCGATCCGTACCCGCCGGAGGAATTGTTCGCAAAGACGTTGTGGCCTGTCGAGATTCTCCGGGAGCGGGTCCAGAACGTGGCGCAATCCGTGTTCTCCGAACTCAAGTCCGGCGACGTTCTCTTCATCGACTCATCGCATGTTTGCCGGATTGGAAGTGATGTTCACTTCGAGTTTCTCGAGGTGCTTCCGCGGTTGGCCCCCGGGGTCGTCATCCACATTCATGACATTTTCCTTCCCTTGGACTACCCGAAGGAATGGGTCGTTTCCCGGCACCGCTTTTGGAACGAACAATACCTTCTCCAGGCGTTTCTGTGTGGAAATCGTGACTTTGAGGTAATCTGGGGCGGAGCCTGGTTGCACCACTATCATCCAGATCGTCTCGTTGCAGGCTTCCCAAGTTATGATCCGAAGAAGAATATCCCGGCCAGTTTTTGGATCCGGAAACTTCGTTGATCGATGAAAATCGGACTCTCCATCTGGATGTTTGTGCCGGGAACCGGAGGGCTCTACAAACACGCCGAGGACCTTGTTTTCGCACTCAACGAACGAGGTCACGACGTCGTGGTGATGACCCGTTTCTCGACCCTTCTTCCGCAAGGCCTGGAGTTTGTTCTGATCGATGAAGGCGACGCCTCAGCTGTTCGGAATGGAATTGAAATCAGACACCTCCGTTATCTCAAGGGCACGCGCCTGATCCGTTGGCTTGTCGCAAAAACGCTGCATCGTCCCTTTCTACGCTCGTTGTCCCTCAAACTCTTCCATCTCCTCGCCGACCGATCCGCCGTCGAAATGTTTGCCGGCTGTGACCTGATCCACCACGTCGGCCAGTCGAATGCTCTCGTCGGATTTGCCGCAGAAGCAGCCGCACGAACCCTCAGGATTCCGTTTCTCGTGCAACCGACCTGCCATCCCAACCAGGCCGGGGACGATCCGTTGGATCATCTCCTTTTCCAGCGGGCCGATCGGCTGCTCGTTCACACGCAGTACGAAGCGAACTACTTCCGGTCCCGCGCCTACGCGCTGCCGATCGACGTGGTCGGCAATGGGATCGAGGATCGCAACGATGGGGACGCCAACCGTTTCCGGCAAGCCCACCGGATCGAGGGACCGATGATCCTCTTCCTCGGCCGGAAGGAACCTGACAAGGGATACCCGCTGCTGTTGGATTCCTTCCAGATTCTGAAACGTCTGCGACCCGACGTGACCCTGGTTTGTCTCGGGCCGAAGGGAGCGGAGGAACCGAAACCCGCCGCGGGAGTGATCGACCTGGGATTCGCCTCCGAGCAAACCAAGCACGACGCTCTGGCCGCGTGCACCTGTCTGTGTGTGCCGTCCGAAGGCGAGTCCTTTGGCCTCGTGTTCATGGAGGCGGCCAGATATGGCAAGCCCGTGGTCGCCCGTCGCCTTCCCGTGCTCCTGGAGTTGCTTGACGATGGCGAAGCCGCATTGCTGCTCGGCTCAGCCACAGGAACGGAAAACCACATCGCCCTGACTGCGGACGAGCTAATTACTGCCCTGCTCTCCCTGATCGACTCCGGCCCCCTGTGCCAGTCGCTTGGAGAGCGGGGACGCCGTTGTTCCGAAGCCTTTCTCTGGAAAAACACGGTCAAACGGTTCGAGGCATCCTACGAACGGTCGATCAACTGAGATGTCCCTTGAGACCCCGCCTTCGAAACCGTAGCCGGACCACGACAACCACCAATAGCAAGCGCCTCTTTTCCTGCGAAGGTCAACTTCCTACGCTTTTGTTTTACGTCGATGCCGCTCGTCTCAATCATCATCCCACTGCACAACAAGGGGCCCTTTATCGCGGAGACCCTTGCCTCGGTACGGGCACAAACGGTTGCCGAATGGGAGGCGATCGTCGTCGAAAACGGCTCGCGGGACGAGGGCCCCGGAGTGGTGCGTACGATCGCCTCCGAAGAGCATCGGATCCGGATGATCGAGGCGCCGGCCAGCTCAACCGGGCCGGGATCGGCCCGGAATCTTGGGCTACGCGAAGCCCGCGGCACCTGGATTCTTTTCCTTGACGCCGATGATCTCATTGCACCCGATTATCTTCACGGCCGATTATCAAACGCCGCTCTTGACCACCCACCGGACCTGATCGTCGGTCCCTGGCGTGAGTTTCACACCGCGGACCAGCAGAGCTCAACGATCCGTTACCCTGCCGGATGGCAAGACAAGGTGCCGCCGGTCACAACGTCATTCTGCTACGCTCCTTGGGCGCTCCATGCCGCGCTGATAAGGCGAGACCAACTCGCAAGAACGAACCCCTGGAACGAAGAACTCGACCAATTCCCTTCTGAAGACTGCTCGTTCTGGTTCCGGCAGATCTTTTCATCGACGATTTCGTGGTCCGACAATCCCGGAGCGCTCTACCGGGTCGAAACACCGGGCAGCCGCGATCGTAAGGTGAACGACCCCCGGATCGCCTTTGAGGCGTGCCGGAGAAACATTTGGAGCAACGCGGAATTCCTGATGCGTCAGGATCTCCGTCCATCCGCCGCCCAGGCCGCCCTGGCCGTTCGCGTGCTGAGAAGACGACTGCAGCAGGCTCGTTCAGATCCTGCCCTGAAGAAGCAAATCAAAGAGGAGATCAGCCACTGGCTCACCCTCACCAGCTGGACAGATTTTCGGATGCTCGCGTGGCGCCTCGCCTTCTTCCACGCGTGCCGGGCCCGTGAAGGCCATTCCCAAAGCGCAGTCTCTCCACCAGATCAAGAACTCGCCACAAGGGCGAATCAAGACGATGCGCCCTGAAGACTTTCAAAGCGTCCCAGTTTCGCGGAATCATAATCCATTTACTCAAGCACGATGACGTCCACCGACAAGTTCAAAGGTTTTATCCGCAATCTCCGACACGGTGGAATGTCGAGTGCGATCGGGTTTTTAAGAAGCCCGGAAATCCGCAAGATCCTCCCTGGTCTCTGCCAATCCTTTCCTCGAAAGGAATTTGAGATCCACCTTCTTTCCGGAGCCAGCCGGATCGACATGGCGCTCTGGATGGCAGCAAGCTGGGTTGCAACTACCGAACGTCATTGGAGGTTTGTCGTCCACGACGACGGGACATTGACACCCGACCTCGCGGACCTCGTCTATCGAACTTTGTCCGGGTCACGGGTGATCACTTCACTTGAATCCGATGCGGCACTTGCCGGGGCTCTAACAGGATATCCACTCGCCTTGAAGTGCCGGAACCTCCATCCGCTTTCGCGAAAACTTTTCGACATCCCGTTCTTCTCCTCCGGATCGCACTTTTTGACTATCGACACGGATGTCCTGTTTTTCCGCCGTCCCGATCGTCTCCTCGATTGGGTCTCAGAGCCTGGTAGAACTTCGCTCTTCCTCGAGGATGTTGCCGACAATTCCCTTCCGGACGCAATCGAAGCGGCACGTTTACTGGGCGGCGCCTTGACACGACGAATCAACACCGGAATCATCGCCGTCTCAAAGGAAACAATTTTACTTCCCCAAATCGAGGAATGCCTGGAGCGCACATCGATTCTGAACGGCGATCCGTGGTTCATCGAACAAAGTCTCTATGCGACACTCGCATCGCTCAACAGTAACGTTGAGTTTCTTCCGCCGAGTTATGAAATGTCTGTCGCTGAAACGTGTCAAGATGACGCCGTCTCTCGGCATTATGTCGGCGCGGTTCGCCACCTTTTCTATTCCGAAGGAATCCAGAAACTTCGTCCATTGATCGCAGGCCGCCCCCATGGCCTCGAGCCATGATAAAAGCGACGCCGTACAGCATGCCGGAAGCCTCCAAAACCGCAGACCAGCCTTCCTCCACGCCGTCGGAGAATCCCACGAGTGTGATGATCGTCGAGGAGCAACTCGTTGGTTTGAGTGGGCACCATTTTGGTCAACTCGCAGACCTCACAAAGAATGCACGACAATGCGGCGTCGTTCCATTGGTCCTGTGCGGTCGCACGGCGCCGCCTGAGGTATCGTCTGAGCTTGATGCCAGGCCGGTTCTTGATGGTTTGTCCCCCGGGTCAACGGTCCCACTGTTTCGTGGGAGGTCGGGAGCCCTTTGTGCCGTTCTTCTCGGAATCCTTCGAAATGCCCTGACTTTGATCCATCAACTCGGACAACAACCCCGCGCCACCCTTCTGCTGCTTCCCACCGCATGGATCCCTCACATTGCCATGCTCATTCTGGTCGCCGCGGTCTCGCGGTCACGAATTTCCGGAGTCCGCGTCCAGTTTCTCTCACGGTGGGATCCAACAAGATTGCGATCCCGCGTGGATCTCCGCATCGTGCGATTCCTTCTGTTGATCCTGAATCGACTTCATCATGATGTGCGAATCTACGGGCAGACTCCGCTCGTCTGCGCGGATATTCGAGGAAACAGTTCACTGAACGTCGAATGGCTTCCCGAGCCATCGCATTCAGTCCGCAGCGATCTTGGCACAGCACTCGGATCCCCCGCGGAGACAACCGTTTTCGGATCTTACGGATTCGCACGTCACGAGCAGGGAACCGACTTGTTGCAATCTGCGATCCGTATTTTGCACGAGCGCGATCCCTCGTTCGATGCCAGTTTTCGGATTGTCTGGCCCTGCGGGAACTTTAATGCGCCTGATGGTTCCGTCATTTCCCCGGACCTTCGGCTGCAGGAATCAGGAAAGGTCAACTTTTTTCAAAACATACTTAAAAAGAACGAGATCCTTGAACTTCTCGAATCGACGGACTGGATCGTTCTCCCATATCGAATGAGCGACTATCGCCGCCGTTCCTCCTTGCTTGCCGTCGATGCCATCTGCCGAGGAATTCCTGCCATTTATACGTCCGGCACTTTTCTTGAGGAGCTATTTACGAGATTTGGAGCTGGGATTCCGGTTTCAGATTCCAACGCTTATGAGTTGGCAATCGCGATCGAACGAGCGAAACGCGAGTCTCCCATGTTTAAGGCGGAGGCCAAGTCACGTGCTGACTCCGCGAGAAGGTTCTTTTCCGTCAAGGAGTTTTGGCAACGCGTTCTTTAAGTTTGTCGAGACGTCGTCTGCGTCAGGATAAGATCCATTTTGCGAACTGATTCGCGATTTCTTCGCGCCCTATTTCCGATTTTCAGTGGCGGACGGCTCAAGCAATTCTCTTCTCAGAACTAGTATTACCAATTCGCTTGGCAATGGACTTAACAATCGAAACGGACCGAGCGAACTCCCAGGCATGAACCCTTTATCAAATACGCTCCATGCGTGGCGCCGCACGTCATTTGTAATCGGGTGGCGCAGCCGTGTTGTCGCTCTTCTCTGCGCCCGGTATGGGAACCTTTCACGATCGCGTTCTTTGATCCGCTCGTTGATCTACTCTGTGATCGGCCTTTTTTCGCGCAATGATGAAGTGATCGTTACGTTTCGTTCTTCCGAACGACCCTTTACCGCTTCGCTGCGCAAAAACAATGAGTCGGATTATTTGGTTTTCGGCGAAATCACGATGGGTGCTTACCCTCTCTCTAACCTTCCGATCAAGACACCAGACCATGTGATCGACGGCGGTGCGAACATCGGGCTTTTTTCACTTCTTGCCCACGCAGCGTTCCCTCACGCCTCGCTCACGTGTTATGAGCCCGATCCTGACAATGTGGCGCAGATCCGAAAGAATTTCGCAGCCAACGGAATTGAGGCGGAAGTCTTTGAGATGGGTTTGTGGTCGTCGACAATGGACTTGTTCTTCCATTCCGCGATGTCGTATAGCGGAACTGTCAGTCAGGTGCCTTCAGGGAACCCGGTGTCATGTGTGTTGCCGGAGATTCCGTCGAATTCTCTTCTCAAACTGGATGTTGAAGGCGCGGAGTATGAAGTGCTTCCCGCGCTTTTCAATGCCGGACGGTTTCCAATTACCATACTGATGGAGATTCACGAGTTCGACTCTCGGGGTGAGTCGATTTTGGATCTTCTCCGGACGAACGGATATCGCTGGAGGGAATCATTTTCGCCTTCAGAGCGATGTGTCAACTTATGTGCGGTTAAGGGGTGAACGAGCAAAATGAGCATTAAACACAATCCTTCGATTGTGATCTTTTCCCCCGCTATTGGCGGCGGATTGGCCGAGCACACGTTTTACCAGGCCCGGGCGTTCAAGTCCTCCGGTGTGGAGGTTCGTTGCCTCGTTGCCGATGGATTTCTCGAAGGGCGATCGCTTGGCTTCGAGACATGGAAAGGACTGTTTGGTCCTCCGGCGGGTTCTCCGGGCCTGATGAGGAAACTCAAGCTGGTCTTCCAGATCGTCGCCAACTTCTGGATCCTCGCCTGGCAGGTCGCCGTGCGGCGGCCGTCGCTCGTGCTTCTCGACTCCTACGTCGAATATGCGGCTCCTTTTTGGATCTGGCCGCATTTGCTTGTCGCACGCTGCTGTGGCATCCAGTATGCGGCGAATCTGCATGATCCCGTCCGCGATCATCAAGTGGGCCCGGGGTGGTGGCACCGTTGGTCGGTATGGCTCGCCTACCGTCCGTTGAAATTCGTTCTCGTCCACGATGCTCTACCGGAACCGTCCCCCGTTCCGTCCGGCGTTGCGGTGGTTCAGGTGCCGGTCGGCCTATACGAACTCGGTGGGAAAGCGGTAGACGCTGGGTCGAGCCGGCGAAAATGGGGCGTCAAAGACGGCCAGAGCGTTTTTCTTGCCTTCGGGTATATCCGCGACAACAAGAATCTCGATCTGGTCATCCAAGCGCTTGCCGATGTTCCCGATGCGTTTCTCATCATCGCCGGATCGGTGGCCTCTTCCCACGACCGGCCGTTCTCGTATTATACGGCGCTGGCGTCGGATGTCGGTGTTTCTGAACGCTGTAATTTCTCCGAAGGGTTCGTCAATGACGAGGAACTCGGTGATTACTTCAACGGGTCAGACTATGTCGTGCTTACCTATGCGGCGAGTTTCCATTCTCAAAGCGGCGTTCTCAACATCGCGGCGCGCGCGCGAAAGCCGGTCCTCGCGTCAGCTGGTCCAGGGCCTTTGCTTGAGTCGGTCCGGGGATTCTCGTTGGGAGTCGTCGTGGAGCCCGACTCGCTCCCTGCGACGGTGGAGGGAATGAAGACTCTCCTGGCGTCACCTCCTCTTCCCCAATGGGATGCCTATGAGGAAGCCGCATCGTGGGCCGTCAACGCGAAGCGAATCCTCGAAGCCGCCGGTATTTCGCACCCGGCAGAGGGCGGTGATTCAGCTTCCTGACGTAGCGAAGAAGGTAGGTTGCTTTGGTGCGGATCAAGTCTCATCCCCCGGTTTCAAATTCATGAAAAAGTATCGATCACGTGCGCCGCTCCGGCTTGGTCTCGCTGGCGGTGGGACGGATGTATCCCCTTATTGTGATCTCTACGGAGGGCAGGTTCTCAACGCGACCATCAATCACTACGCGTATTGCACGATCGAGCCCTTGACCGGGGGAGGGGTGGAATTCACGGCGCTCGATGTCGAGAAGACAGAACGGCATTCCTGTGAAAGTCGGATCGACCCAGGCGGTGGGCTGGCTTTGCACCGCGAGACTTACAATCTCATTGTCGAGCGGTTCAACAATGGAAGACCGTTGCCGTTGCGACTTTGGACTCATTCCGATGCGCCGCCCGGTTCGGGTTTGGGGTCGTCGTCGACGCTTGTCGTAGCGATGGTGCAAGCTTATTTGGAGTGGTTGAGACTTCCGCTCGGTGAATATGATGTTGCGCGCATCGCCTTTGAGATTGAGCGGATCCGTCTTCGGCAGACCGGTGGACGACAGGACCAATACGCGGCCGCCTTCGGCGGAGTCAATTTCATCGAATTTCACAAGGATGAACGAGTCGTAGTCAATCCACTGCGCGTGAAAGGATGGATCATGAACGAGTTCGAGGCATCTCTAGTGCTTTATTATTCTTCGGTCTCCCGATACTCCTCGACGATCATTCAGGAACAGATTGCGCGCGTGGAGAAGAATGAAGAGAACGCTCTCGACGGAACACACCAGTTGAAAGAGGATGCTTTGCGGATGAAGGAAGCCCTGCTAAAGGGTGACCTGGGAGGTGTCGCGGCGGTCCTCGCTGACTCTTGGGAATCGAAGAAGAAGCTCGCATCGAGCATTTCGAATCCTGATCTCGATGAAACCATCGAAGTCGCGAGGAAAGCGGGAGCGATCGCGGCGAAAGTGAGCGGGGCGGGTGGTGGCGGGTTCATGATGTTGATGGTTGAACCGTCGCGCCGCCTTATTCTTGAGCGGGCTTTGGCGGAACGGGGCGGAAGGCTCGTACCATTCCGGTTTTCGCCCGAAGGCGTCGAGTCGTGGACGGTGAACCCATGAGAGGTTTCAAACAGGCGGTGATCCTTGCCGGTGGCCTCGGCACTCGGCTCGGTGAGAAAACGGCTTCTCTCCCGAAACCGATGATGGACATCCGCGGCCGGCCGTATCTCGACTACCTTGTCCGGCATCTCGTGCGCCAGGGCATTGACCAGATCCTGCTTTCGGTCGGGTATTTGCATGAGGCGATCGTAGATCATTTTGGCGACGGCTCCGATTTTCGAGTGTCGATCAAGTATGTTACCGAAGAGCAACCGATGGGCACCGGGGGGGCGTTGCGGAACTGTTTTGCCGATCTGGCCGATCGATTCTTTGTTTTGAACGGCGATACCCTCTTCGATGTGAATCTCGCCGCTTTGGAGACCACATCGGATCAGAATATCATCGCTCTTAGGGGCGTTCCGGACAGATCACGCTATGGGGGCGTTGACGTTCATAACGGAGTGGTGAGCCGGTTTGTTGAGAAGGGTGACGCCGGACCAGGGATGATCAATGGCGGAGTGTTGTGTCTGAACCGGGGGGCCGTCGAACTCCTGCCACCCGGAAGGTCCTCTCTTGAGGCGGATCTACTCCCAAAACTGGCCGCCGAGGGCAAGCTGGCGGCGTTCCGAAGCGCCGCCTTCTTCATCGACATTGGTTTGCCGGAAACACTCGAACAGGCGCAGGTCGAGATTCCCGCATGGGAACGGAAGCCCATCGCATTTCTTGATCGTGACGGAGTTTTGAACCGGGATTCGGGGCACGTGTTCCAAATCCAGGATTTCGAGTGGATGCCCGGCGCGTTCGAAGCAGTGCGTTTTCTCAATGATTCCGGATATCACGCCGTGGTCGCGACAAACCAGGCGGGAATCGCAAAGGGCTATTACACCGAGCAGGATTTCTTCGCGCTGACCGAATGGATGAAGCAGGAGTTGTGGGTTCATGGTGCCCATCTCGATGCCGTCTACCACTGTCCTTACCACGTGGATGGAATCATCGACGTTTACCGACGTGAGAGCGATGATCGGAAGCCGGGACCAGGCATGTTGCTCCAGGCGTTTCGAGACTTTCCTTCCGATCCAGCTCGTTCGTTCTTTGTGGGCGATCAGCCGTCCGACCGGATGGCGGCAGAAGCGGCTGGTGTCCGTTTTTTCGGCTTTACAGGTGGAGATCTCCTCACGGTCATCGAATCGGCAGTGTCCGCTTCGCGTGAGGAGTGACCATGAAATCGGGTTAACGAATGAATGCGAGAGTTTTTGCAGGTGCGTTGCTCTGCTTTTTCTACAATCGGATGGTGGGCCGCCTTCCACTGCGGTGCCTACGTCACGGTTACTTGAAGGCATGGCTTGGAGCGTTTGGCGCCGGGACTGGCGTGCAAATGGATTGTCGATTCCTGAATGGGCGAAAAGTTTCGTTGGGGGCGCAAAACGTCATCAACTTTGGTTGCCGTCTTTGACGGCCGCCATTTCCCGATCCATGTCGGAGAAAACGTCTCGATCGGTCCCGAGGCCACGATCCTGACACTCGGCCACGATCCCCGTTCTCCCGGCTTCGAAGACAAAGGCGGACCGGTGAAGATCGGTGATCATGTTTGGATCGGATATCGCGCCATCATCTTGCCGGGAATCGAAATCGGTGAAGGAGCCGTGGTCGGTGCCGGGGCGGTGGTGACCAAGGATGTGCCCCCCTTCACGATTGTTGCCGGCAATCCCGCCGTGAAAATCGGGGATCGTCCGCGCGATCTGACCTACACGCTCGACTTCCGGCCCTTCCTTACCTGACCCCATGCGTCTCCTCCTCCATTTCGCCCGTTTCGGGCCCTATCATCACACGCGTCTCCGGGCGGTGGCGGCGGCTTTGGCTCCGGAGGGCTGGGAGGTGATCGGACTGGAGACGGCGAGCAAGGACATCACTTACGCATGGGACGAGGTCCGCGCGGAGGAGATGTATGGCACGTCGGCGATCGGTCTGCGGACCCTCTTTCCGGGCCGGGTTTACGAGGAGATCACACCCGTGGAATGCCGTCGCGGTCTCTACGAGGCGCTCGAGGAGCTGGCTCCCGATGCCGTCGCGGTGGCGGGATGGGGGACGGTGGACGCACGGCTCTCGCTCCGTTGGTGCCGCAAGCGCGGGGTGAAGGCGATCGTCATGAGCGAAACCCGCGAGGCCGATGGACGACGCATCTGGTGGAAGGAGAAAGTGAAATCGATGATCATGCGTCATGCCCACGGCGCGATTGTCGGCGGCCGGTCCCATCGCGATTATCTCGTGAAGCTGGGAATCCCCCGGGAGCGGATCCAGTTCGGTTACAACGTGGTCGACAACGCCTATTTCGGCGCGGGAAGGGCGGGGGGGGCTTCGGCGGAGGGCAGTGGGCAGTTGGCGGAGGGCAGTGGGCCGTTGGCGGAGGGCAGTGGGCCGTTGGCGGAGGGCAGTGAGCCGTTGGCGGTGGGCGGTGGGCAGTGGGCTGTCGGCGGTGTTGAAGGCGAGACGCCGATGTTTTTGGCTGCGAATCGGTTTGTGGGACGGAAGAATCTCGATCGGCTCCTCGCGGCCTACGCCCTGTATTGCCAGTCGTATTCCGCCTACTGCCAACCGCCCTCCGGCGAAGCCGCACCGCCCACCGCCTACCGCCAACCGCCCACCGCCGACTGCCAACCGCCGACCGGCGAAGCCGCACCGCCCACCGGCGAAGCCGCACCGCCCACCGCCAACTGCCAACCGCCAACCGCCCACGACCCCTGGTCCCTCTGTCTCCTCGGCGACGGTCCCTTGCGCGAGCGTCTCATCGCCCAGTGCCACGAGCTCGGCCTGAACGTCATCGAATTCGCCCCCTGGGAGATCTCTCAACCGCTCACCGCCGGCAGCCCGCTTCTCAGCGCCGAAGGCGCACCGCCCACCGCCGACCGCCCACCGTCCACCGGCGAAGCCGCAACGCCCTCCGTCTACTTCCCCGGCTTCCGGCAGATCGAGGAGTTGCCGCGGTTTTATGCGGCGGCGGCGGCGTTCATCCATCCGGCCTTCGAGGAGCCGTGGGGATTGGTGATCAACGAAGCGATGGCCGCCGGATTGCCGGTGCTCTCGGGCAGCAATGTCGGAGCGGCGGAGGAGTTGATCGAAGAGGGGGAAACCGGCTGGACCTTCGACGCCACCGACCTCGGCGCGATGGCCTCCGCGATGACCCGGCTGGCGTCCCTCCCCGTAGCGGATCGTCTCGCCATGGGCGCCCGCGCCGCGGATTTGCTCGAAGAGAGATGTCCGACGCGAGCGTTCGGGCAGGGGATACGGAACCTTCTCACCGTACACGGCTAGTGCCAGAGGTGAAGTAAAAGGTGGGAAAGTAAAAGGTAAAAGGTAAGCGTGCGATGAAAGCAGTGGATCCGATGAGCACGCCATTCGCCAAAATTCGCGGTCCATTCGCGGCCCATTCGCGTTGAAATGAATTGCTCTAATTGGCGGTCATTTGCTGCCTTCGGCATCGATCTCCGCCTTGCTCCCCTCTGCGGAAGCGAAGCGAATCTGCGGAAATCCGTGCTCATCTGCGTTGAAACTCATTCCTTCTCGATCGCATCGAAAGAATTTGAAACCACGAATGAAACGAATCGAACGAATCCGGCATACGACGCGAGCTGTGGATCCAATGAGCACGCCATTCGCTTCCATTCGCTTCCATTCGCTTCCATTCGCGTTGAAATGAGTTGCGCTGATTGGCGGTCATTCGCTGCCTTCGGCATCGACCTCCGCTTCGCCCCATCTGCGGAAGCGAAGCGAATCTGCGGAAATCCGTGCTCATCTGCGTTGAAACTCATTCCTGCTCGATGCATCGAAAAAAATCGGAACCACGAATCCGACGAATCGAACGAATCCATCGCTGCGATGAAAGCTGTGGATCCGATGAGCACGCCAATCGCGAAACATTCGCGGCCCATTCGCTTCCATCTGCGTTGAAATGAATTGCGCTAATTGGCGGTCATTTGCTGCCTTCGGCATCGATCTCCGCCTTGCTCCCATCTGCGGAAGCGAAGCGAATCTGCGGAAATCCGAGCTCATCTGCGTTGAAACTCATTCCGTCTCGATGGCATCGAAAAAAATCGAAACCACGAATCCGACGAATCGAACGAATCCGTCGCTGCGATGAAAACTGTGGATCCGATGAGCACGCCATTCGCGAAACATTCGCGAAACATTCGCTTCCATTCGCGTTGAAATGAATTGCGCTAATTTGCTGCCTTCGGCATCGATCTCCGCTTCGCTCCCCTCTGCGGAGGCGAAGCGAATCTGCGGAAATCCGAGCTCATCTGCGTTGAAACGCATTCCTTCCCGAAGGCATCGAAAAAATCGAAACCACGAATGAAACGAATCGAACGAATCCCTTTCCTTGCGTTCACCGGCCATCCGCGTTGAACCATTTCCGACCTGCGCTCGTGAAAGTCACGTCGCCGCCTCCCCCCGGCGGAATGCAATTCCGCCCTACACCGCCCGCCGGCCACCTCCGAACGACTAAAGTCGTCGACTACTTTCCGCCGCTCACCGCAACCCGCCGCGTCCTGAGCACGCCAAACCTTTTACCTTTTACTTTTTACCTTTTACTTCGGCTCTGGCACTGAGCGCAAGCTGCCCACCCCTCCACCTCCGAACGACTAAAGTCGTCGACTACTTTCCGCCGCTCACCGCAACCGACCGCGTTCTTAGCACGCCAAACCTTTTACCTTTTACTTTTTACCTTTTACCGCGCCGAACGGCGCGTCCCCCATGTGGATCATCAGTCAGATCGGTGCCCGCGAACATTATGCGATCCCGCGGGCCTTGCACCGGATAGGTCGGTTGGGTCTGCTTTGCACCGACGCGTGGATCCGGCCGGGCTCGCCGTGGGGGAAGCTGCCCGGCACGAGACGGCTCCGCGACCGTTGGCATCCGGAGTTGGCGGAGGCGGAGGTCTTCGCTCCGAACCTGCCCATGCTGGGCTTCGAGGTGAAGCAGCGGATCGGGAAACGCCACAGCTCGGAGGTGATCATCGCGCGGAACACGTTTTACCAGGATCTCGTGGTGCGCCATCTGGCGCGACGTTTTCCGGCACCGGCCGCCGCGGGAGGAGAAATCCCCACGATGTTCAGCTACAGCTGCGCGGCGTTGGAGCTCTTCCGTTTCGCGAAGTCGCGCGGATGGCGCACGGTGCTGGGTCAGATCGATCCGGGTCCCGAGGAAGAGCGCCTCGTCGCGGCGGAGCGCGAGCGTTACCCCCATCTGAAACATGCCTGGCAGCCATCGCCGCCGGTCTATTGGGAACGTTGGCATGAAGAGGTGAAACTGGCCGATCGCATCCTCGTGAACTCGGAATGGTCGCGCCAGTGTCTCCTGAAAGAGGGCATCGCGCCGGAGAAGCTGGAGGTGGTGCCGCTCGTTTATGAGAAGGGGGCTTTGCCCGTGGGCGGTGCGGCTTCGCCAGAGGGCGGTGGGTTGACGGCGGCGGGCGGTGGGCGGTTGGAGGTGTTGTTTTTGGGGCAGATCAATTTGCGCAAGGGGGTGGGGCGGCTTTTGGAGGCGATGCGATTGTTGAAGGACGAGGCCATCGGCCTGACCCTGGCGGGACCGGCGGAGATCGATCCTTCGGCCTGGGCGGATCTGCCGCAGGTGCGCTGGGTCGGCAAGGTGCCTCGCAGCGAGGTGGGAGGGTATTATGAGGCGGCGGACCTGTTCATTCTCCCGACGATCTCGGATGGCTACGCCCTGACCCAGCTCGAGGCGCTCGCCCATGGCTTGCCCGTGTTGGCCTCGCGTCATTGCGGGGATGCGGTGCGGCACGGGGAAAACGGCTGGATCCTCGAAGACCTCGAACCGGAAACAATCGCCCGGGCCATCCGCCAAGCCCGCGAATCCCTGCCTCTGACGAAAGTGGAAATGCCCGCCTTCGGGATGGAGGCGCTCGCGAGGGCGCTGGCGCGTTAGCGCCTTCGGCGCTGTAGGCGGTAGGCGGTAGGCGGTAGGCGGTAGGCGGTAGGCGGTTGGCGGTTGGCGGTTGGCGGTAGGCGGTAGGCGGTAGGCGGTAGGCGGTAGGCGGTTGGCGGTTGGCGGTTTTTGTTGAAACTAAAAAACGGAAAAAATGAAAGTGCAGTCGTTTCGAGAACTTGAGGTTTACCAACTCGCTTTTGAGCTCCAGCAGGAGATTTTTCATCTTTCCAAGCGCTTTCCCAAAGAGGAGTCCTACGCTTTAACGGATCAGATCCGGCGATCCTCGCGTTCGGTCGGATCGAACCTCGCGGAGGCATGGAGGAAGCGCCGTTACCCGGCCCACTTTGCTTCGAAACTTACCGATTCGGATGGCGAGAATTCCGAAACCCAGCACTGGCTTTTGACGGCCGAAGCATGCGAGTATCTCGATTCGTCGGTCGTGGACGATTTGATGGCAAGAAGCCTTGAAGTTGGAGCCAAACTCGGTCGCATGATCGCGAATCCAGAAAAGTGGCAACCGAAGTAAATCCGCTCCACCGCTCCACCGCTCCACCGCTCCACCGCTCCACCGCTCCACCGCTCCACCGCTCCACCGCTCCACCGCCCACCGCCCACCGCCCACCGCCCACCGCCCACCGCCCACCGCCCACCGCCCACCGCCCACCGCCCACCGCCCACCGCCCACCGCCCACCGCCCACCGCCCACCGCCGTCGCGCCTTCGGCGCGCGGCTCCCCCCCCATGCCCGCCTTCCCCACTCCCTTCTGGATCGCCGTCGTCGTGACGGTGGGGGCGGGGCTTTGGTTCTGGCGGAAGCGGCAGACGGGCTTCGGTCTCCCGGCGATGGCGGTCCTGGGGACGGTGGCGGTGTGGTATTTCGGCGACGCGTTCTACAACGACTACGATTCGATGGTGAACCAGTTCGGCGCGGAGGTGCTCGCGACGGCCTGGTGGCAGGTGGTGCTCTTTCTCGTGGGATTCAGCGTGATGGTGCCGCAGGTGCACCGCGCCTTCAACCGACGCTGGCGGCAACGGAGCAGCGAGGTGCTGCGTTTCGCGACCGGACGCGAGATCGAGAACCCGGTCTTCCAGCGGGGGATCGATCGCTTCCTCGTCGCCCTGATCATCGCCTGGGTGCCGCTGATGGGCGTCGCCCTGGTGCGGACGGATTTCGATTTCGCGGGTCTCTTCCTCCCCTGGCTGGGCCGCAAGGCGGAACCGTGGTCGCGCGAGCGCGTCGGTGGTGGCCTCGATGCGCTGCTCTCGCTCTCGGGCTATGTGCAGGTCTTCATGACGGCTTCGTTCGGGATCATCGCGGCGGTCTCGCGCAACCCGCGCACGAAACTGATCGCCCTGGGGATCTGTGCGATCACGATGCCGTTCTACCTGCTCGACCGGACGCGCAACACGATGCTCTCGACGGTGGTGCCGGGGCTGCTGGCCTGGGTTTTCCTCGGCATGCGCGGCCACATCGTGGTGCGCTTCGCAATCCTTGGCGCGGCGTTTCTCTTCCTCGAAAGCTGGTTCTCCTTCGTCATGGAATCGCGGGGCGAGGGGAAAAACGTGGCCGCCTCCTTTGCGGAAGGCCGGGAGGGAGAGGACGAAGAAGAGACCGAGGAGGAGGAGGAAACGGAGGACAAGGAGAGCCAGTCGAAGCACCGCGGGCTGAACATGTTCGAGGAGCTGGCGTGGATCACGACCTTCATCGAGGTGGGGAACTACACGCCGAACTACGGGCAACGGTATTTCGCGGAGCTGGTGAATCCGATCCCGCGATCGCTCTGGCCGGACAAACCGCTCGTGGGGATCGACTATGCGAAGGCGCGCGGATTCGGAGGTGGCTCGGCGGCGGGAGCGGGGGTGGTGGCCTCGGTCTCGACGGGCATGATCGGGCAGGGGGTGACGAATTTCGGTCGCCTCTTCGGTCCCTTGGCCTCGGCTCTGCTCATGGCTTTCTGGGTGGCGCTGTTGGCGCGCCAGGATCTCCGCGCCCGGGGCGAGCCGGCCCGTCTGCTGCTCTACGGACTGGGGCTGGTGTTGACCTTCAACCTCGGACGCGACGTCACCCTGCTGGTGCTTTATCCCTATCTCTTCGGCTCGCTCCTCTTCTGGTGGTGGAGCCGTCACGGACGCAAGCCGGCGAGGAGGAGCCCGGCCGGTGGTCCGAATCTCGCGCCGAATGCCGCGACGGCATCGCCGGGTGTGGCCGCCTCGACGCCGGTCTCGAAAGGGCGGCGCGAGGAAACCCGTGAGGAGCGTCAACGCCGGCGTCGCCGTCTCCGCCCGATCGAATTCGACGATGAACTCGGCGAGCCCCCGCCGCCGCGGTCGGCGTCTGAGCCGGAAGCCCAGCCGGAATCGCCCGCACCTCCGCGGATCGTGCCGCCCACGCCCAAACCGATGGCCCCTCCGCCGGGGCATTTCGACGACGAGCCGGAGGCCCGCTGAGCCGGCCGTTGTGGCTTGAAAGGAATCGCATGGACACGCTCCGTGAACTGCTCCAGACCGTCCTCGACGGGATCGCCGCGGCGCCCGCGGGGCTGATCTTGGTCGCGCTGGTGCTGCTGCCTCTCGTCGGGGTGCCGGTGAGTCCGCTCTGGATCGCCCTCGGGATCCGCTTCGGGGCGGGCTGGGGCATCCTCATGGCGATGGCGGGTCTGCTCGTCAATTTCACGCTCGGGTATCTGATCGCGGCGCATCTCGGCCATGGCCGGATGCGGACCTGGCTGGAGCGACGGGGCCGGTCGGTGCCGGCTCTCGCACGCGGCGAAGAGCTGCGCTGGATTGCCCTGGTCCGCGTCACGCCCGGAGTGCCGCTCTTTGTGCAGAATTACGTGCTCGGCCTCGCGAAGGTGCACTTTCCCTCCTACCTCCTCGTCTCCCTGCCGATCCAGTCGCTTTATGCGGCGCTCTTTGTCGTGCTCGGCACGTCGTTGCAAGGCAGCCGGCTCTGGTATGGCGTGCTCGCCGGGGCCGGACTGGTCGCAGCGGGGTTGGTGATCTCGCTGCTGCGCTCCCGACTCCAGCGACGCGGGGCCGGGGGTGATCCCACTGCTTGAATTCCGATGTCCGAATCCCCCCACGAACGGAGCCGACTCTCTTCGGCGCGCTTCGCCGAGACCGCCGCCTACCGGAACCGCGTCTGGGCAATTCTCACGGAGCGCTTCTTTTCGCGCTGGATCCGTCCCTCCGATACCGTCCTCGATCTCGGCTGCGGGGGCGAGGTAGATTTTGAGAAACACGAGGGGCGGCTGCGGAGCCTGCCTTGGCTCTGGTGGATCCAGGGTCCACCGTTCCTCGTCGTCCCCCGAAAACCTTCCGCCTCTCTTCCCTCGTGAAAAGTCCCTTTCCGGATCCCCGGAGCGCCGCTCCGCTGCGTCTCCTCAGCATCGTGATTCCCGCCCGCGATGAGGAAGGCTGCATCGCGGCGACGGTGGAGCATCTCCATCTCGAGCTGAAGCTGAACCAGATCCCCCACGAGATCGTGGTGGTGGATGACGGAAGCACCGACGGCACTTGGTCCATCCTCGGAGAGATCCAGGCGCGCCTCCCCGAACTCGCGCCCGTGCAAAACCACGGACCGCATGGATTCGGCCGCGCCATCCTCCACGGCATCGGACACTCGCGCGGCGATGCGGTCGTCATCATGATGGCGGACGAGTCCGACGACAGCCGCGACGTGGTGCGCTATTGGAAGCTGCTGAACGAAGGATGGGACTGCGTCTTCGGGAGCCGTTTCATCAAGGGCGGGGGAGTGATCGATTACCCGTGGCACAAGCTGCGGCTGAACCGTCTCGCGAATCTTTTCATCCGCACGATCTTCGGGATCAGCCTGAACGACACGACCAACGCCTTCAAAGCCTACCGACGGACGGCGATCGACGGGTGTCGGCCGATTCTCTCGCCGCATTTCAATCTCACGGTGGAGCTGCCGCTGAAGGCGATCGTGCGCGGTTATTCGTGGACGGTCATCCCCATCACCTGGCGGAACCGACGCGCCGGCGTGGCGAAGCTGAAGATCCGCGAGATGGGCAGCCGGTATTTTTTCATCGTGGCCTATGTCTGGCTCGAGAAGTATTTCAGTCGCGGGGATTACCGTCGCGGTGAAACGCCATCGACCGCCACCGCGAGCGACTAGGGATCCTCCACATGAACGGGATCTTGGGGAAAACGGGGGGAGGATTCGACCGGGTCGCTCCTTGGCAGGCGGCGGCGATCGCCGGACTGGTGGCGTGGCTCGTCACCACCTTTTTCTATGCCCCGCCCTTGTGGATGCCTTTGTCGGGAGGCGGGTCGACGCCGGCGCGGATCGATGATTTCAACGCGCTCTGCGCCGATCCCCTGACGCGCGATCTCGGCGAGCCCATCCTCGCCTACCGCATCACCACTCCCGCGCTCGCCTGGCTGCTCGGGCTGCGCGGATTCTCCGGTGTGATCCTGCAATACCTCGCGATCCCGCTGAGCCTCGGGCTGATCTTCCAAGCGCTCACGGCACGCACGAGCCGCCGCGACGCGCTCCTCCTGACGGTGGGAATCGCGTGCAGCTACACGATGATCTGGACGAATACAAAACCGGGTTTCCCCGACGCGGTCACGCATCTCGCGGCGGCGGTGCTGCTGCTTTCGCGAAAGGCCTGGCTCATCGTCGCGATGACGATCCTCGGCACGCTCAACGATGAACGTTTTGTCCTCGCGATTCCCTTCCTGATCCTGTGGCACGCGAGGACGGAATCGCTCGCCGCGATCCTCCGGAGCTCGTGGAAGGAGGTCGCCGCGTTCGCGGTGGGACTTGGTATCGTCGTGCTCGTCCGCAACGCCCTGAAACACGGGATCATCGGACCGGGGATCCCGGATCCCGAAGTCTACGAGGCGATCTCCGGCGTGCTCTCGCTGGAATCGTTGGCTCCGCTGAACGGGTGGAAGTCGTATCTGGTGAACGTGCTGACGAGCTACCGGGCGCTCTGGCTGGTGATGCCCTTCGCGGTCTTCGCGCTGAAAGGAAGGATGGCGCGGGTGCTGTTTGGGGTGGGTTTGTCAGGCGTCTTGTTCGCCTCGGGCAGTGTCGCCGATGTCAGCCGCAGCATCGGCTTCGCTTTTCCCGCCCTCGTTCTCGCGGCGGCGGGACTGCCTGCCGCCTCGGCCCGCGCGACGCGGATTTTGGGCGGGGCGGTGGCGCTCTGTCTCCTGACGCCGGCCTTCCACGTCGCGCCGGGTTCCTTCCTCTGGGGGCTCGAGATCCAGGTGGAGCGTCCGCTGATCCTCTCGATCGTGCGGGCGAAGACGGGATGGGATATTCTGGATCTGGCCCGATGACGAGACTCCGGAAAGCCCTCCGCGCCACCGTGGTCGTCCAGTGTTTCAACTGGGCGAGCCTGCTGCTCTCGCTGGTGACGGTGCCGCTCTACCTTTCGTGGTTGGGCGAGGAACGCTACGGACTGTTCCTCACCGGTGTGGCTTTGGCAGGATACCTGATGTTCTCCGACGCGGGGATCACGTGGGCGTCGATGCTGCTGATCGCCGAAGCGAACGGGAAGGACGACCGCCCCGGCGTGGCCACGGTCTTCCGCACGAGTTTTCCCTTCGCCCTCCTGTCCTCGCTGCTGGTGGCGGTGGTCGTGGTGGGTACCTTCCTGATCCTGTCGCGTCCCGAGGTCGAGGCCGCGTGGTCGGATCATCCCGAGTTCCCCGGATTGCTCCTCGCGGTCGGGGCGACGGTGGTGGTGAGCCTGATCTTTTCACCATTTTACAACCTCTTCATCGGTCTGCAGGAAACCGCGCTCGCGGCGATCTACCAAGGGAGCGGAAGGCTCATCGCCGCGCTCGCGACGCTCGCGCTGGCCGGGTGCGGACTGCCGCTGGGATGGGTCTACTGCGGCAATATCGTGGGTCTGCTCCTCACCGGCTTCCTCGCCGCGATCCATTGCCGGAGGCGGCACCGGTGGGCCTTCGTGAATGGGCCGTTCTGGGATCGTGGACAGGTGAAACGGCAATTCCACACCGGGGTCTCGAGTCTCTTGATGCAATCGGGCACTGTCTTCATGGGATCGGCCCCGGTCCTCGCGGCGAGTGCCGGCGCGGGACCGCAGACCGTACCCTATCTGGCCATCCCCTTGACCCTCTTGAATGCACCGATCGGCATCCTCTCGAGCTTCAGCGCGAACCTGCAATCGGGTTATGGCGAAGCGATGGGTCGCGGCGAGAGCCGCTGGGTCGCGGAGACGGTGAATTTGCTGCTGCGGGGGGTGTTTCTCATTCTCGCCTGGCTGGGCTGCGGATGGTTTCTCCTCGCGGGCGCCTTTGTCGAGCAATGGACGCAGGGCCGTCTCGGGCTGACGCTGGTGATGGTGCTCAATGCCTTTCTCATCGCCGGCGCGGGCGCGGTGATCACGACGATGCGATACGGTCTGACCGGGATCAACCGTCACGGCCGAGCGGCGCTGGCGGAATGCCTCGGCGGTTTCCTCGCGCTGGCGGGAGGCATCCTCGTGGTGCGGCTTTTTGGATTCGCCTGGGTCGGTGCCGCGATCTTTCTTTCGATGGTGCTGGTGACGGGCTGGCTTTATCCGCGGGAATTGAAACGCGCGCTGGGCGGTGGGGCGGTGTTTCCGAAGGCGCGGTTCTGGATCGCCTTGCTGGCGACGACCTCGCTCGCGGCGGGTGCGGGAGCAGCGGTGAAGTGGGCCATGACATCGCTGCCGGTTTGGTCGATGATCCTCGTCACGGGGACGGTGGTGACGGCGGTCTTTTTCGGATTGGCGCACCGGTGGCTGCCCGATGAAATGGAATTCGCGACGCGACGTCTCTTCGCCCGGTGGAGACGATCGGCCGCGCCCTTGCCGCCCGATGCGGCGACCTGATCGAGATGAGTTTGAAATCCCATTTGAAAACCTTCGTGCCGGAGGGGCTCTGGCACTTCGCCGGATTCTGCAAACGGCTCCCGACCTACTGGCGTCTCGACCGCAGCGAGAATCTGCGGGTGCAGCAGGGCGTGCCGGGCCTGCCGCTTTTTGTCGCGCCGGATCTCCACGTCCAGATCCCGGAGAGCGTGACGGCCTACATCTACTGGCGCGCCCATGCCTTCGAAGACGCGGACCTGTGGGCGGAAACGACCGATTTCCTGAAGCTGGCGGAGGGTTGCTCGCGCCTCATCGACATCGGGGCCCAGACCGGATTTTTCTCGGCGCTCTTCGCCCGCGCGCGGACCGCGCCGGTGTCGATCCTGTCGATGGAGCCGGATGCGCAGGTGCAGGCGATCCTCGCCCGGGCCAGGGTCCTGAACGGAGGCGATGGGATCGATTGGGAAATCCGCCACGAGGCGGTCTCCGATCACGAAGGCACGATCGGGATTCCGATCAGCAACAGGCCCTACGAAGCGGATCTCTCTGCCGGGGAGCCGGGCGATCTCATCACCGTGCCTTCGCGTTCGCTCACCGCGCTCATCGAATCGCTCGATTGGACGCCTGATCTGTTGAAGATCGACGTCGAGTCGTTCGAATACGAGATCCTCACGACCTCGGTGCCGGTGATCGAGCGGCTCCGACCCGCCCTGCATCTTGAGGTGCACTGGGAGATCCTGCAACGACGCGGGCTCGATCCGATGGATTTCCTCGCACCGCTCGCGCGGATGGGCTATCGCGGGAACCGATCGGGCTATCGCACGCTGGAGGACTGGGCCGCCGCGGGCCGGAAGGAAGTGGTCTCGCGCCTTTCGCTGAAGGTGGGCTGAGGAGGCATACTGATGTTCGTGGACACCTACCCAACGATTTCCCGCTGCTGACCATGTCGCTCCGCTCTTCTCTTCTAGGTTTTCTCAAGGTCTGGCGTGAGGACCGTGCCTTCGCACGCCTCGGTCCCGGATCCGGGCGTTTGCTCGGGATGCATTATCGCGGACGGCTCGAAGCGAGATGCGGTTGGACGCCGAGGATGGAGACTCTGCGGATCGAGCATTTTTCACGGACGATCGAACTGACATTGTCAGCACCTTATCTGGGGGCCATGCAGGGCGTCTTTCTGGATCTGGAGTATGATTGCTCCGGCCTTTTCGAAACTCCTCCGCGCCGCATTCTGGATCTCGGAGCGAACATCGGAATGGGCGCGCTCACCTTGTCGTGCCAGTTTCCGGAAGCGGAATTCCTCTGCGTCGAGCCGGATCCGAGAAATCTCGACCTCCTGAAGGCAAACCTGGACCGGAACGGAGTCGAGTCGAAGATCGTGCCGGCGGCGGTGGGATCGGCCGCGGGCACTCTGAGGCTGCGTTTCGACGCGGACCCTACCTGTTCGGCGCTCGAGACCTCACCGATGCACGATCTTGCCCACTCCACGGAGGTGAAGGTGATGACGGTGCCCGATCTACTGCGCGAGCGAGGATGGGATAGGGTCGATCTGATGAAAATCGACATCGAGGGCACGGAAGATCCGCTGCTCCTGGAAGAGAACGAATGGCTCGAGAAAGTGAACGCGATCATTCTGGAAATCCATCCGAACACGACCCCTGAAAGAATCGCGAACGGTCTCAGTGGTTTCGGGTTCTCGCTCCGCCGCCACGGGCATGGCAGGGAACCGGTTTATCTGGCCACGCGCTGACACGCACCTCCGGGAATGAAAATCCTCGTCATCGCTGATCCCAAATTGCCGATCCCTCCGTTGCACTACGGTGGAGCGGAGCGGACCATCGCCTACCTCTGTGCCGAGTTGCAGCGGTGCGGACATGAAGTCGACCTGATCGCCGGTCCGGGGTCCCAACCTTACGGCGGTCGTCTTCTCGTCCATCATCTGCCGGGAAGAGGCCTGCCGGACCGGGCCTTCCGAAAACTGCTTTTCCAGGTCCGAACGCTCCCGTCGCTGCTCCGGGCTGATGTGATTCTCAATTTCGGACGGCTCGACTATCTGGAAACCGCGCTCCGTCTAAGGACTCCGATCGTGTGCTGTTTCCAGAATCCGCTGACTCAGGGCGAGCTGGACTGGGTCCTCAGACGCCGCCGCGACAAGGTCGCCTTTGTCGGGGTGAGTCATGCCCAGGTCGCGGGACTCGGACCATCCGAACTCATCTCAGTGGTTCACAATGCCACGGATGTGGAGCGCCTGTGCTTTTCCCCGAAACCCGGACCGGAGCCCTACCTCGCCTTCCTCGGGCGGATCACGGCCAACAAAGGAGCCGATACCGCTGTGAGCGTCGCCCGCCGCACCGGAATGAAGCTCCTGCTCGGAGGAAGCATTTCCGACGAACCGGGAGATCGGGAGTTTTTCGAGAGTGAGATCCGCCCCTCTCTGGGACCGTCGATCGAATGGTTGGGGCCTGTTGACGACGTGGCGAAGCAGGAACTGCTCTCGGGTGCCACGGCCCTCCTGTTTCCGATCCGTTGGCCCGAACCGTGCGCCCTCGTCATGTCCGAATCCCTCGCTTGTGGGACACCGGTCATCGCCCTGCGATGCGCCTCGACCCCCGAAGTGATCGAACACGGCGTCACCGGATACCTCTGTGATTCCGAGGACGAAATGGTGGCGGCGGTGGGAGAGGTCTCGACGATCGATCGAAGCCTCTGTCGTCGTTCAGCCGAAGAACGCTTTTCTGTTGAAGCACTGACGCAGGGATATCTGAAGGCGATCGAATCCCTCCTCCGCGAACCTTCCTGAACGCGTGAAACATCTCCTCCACCTTCTCGCCGGGACGAACCGCGGCGGCTGCGAGGGCAACGCGATGTGCCTGATCCGCGAGTCGCCCGGGATCCGGCATCAGCTCCTCGTATTGGGCGAGCCAGGAGAAATGAGCGAGGCCTTCGCCGCGGTCGTTTCGCGGATCGACCACGCCGGCGTGCTGGGGCGCGGCGGTCGCGAGACGGTGCGGGTGATGGAGGAACTCATCGCCCGGGATGCTCCCGATGGCGTTGTCATCTGGCATGGCATGGTCTCCCTGCCCGAGATCCTGCACGCGCTGCGCGATTACCGGGGCCGTGTCCTCGTCCACGGAGGCAATCCGGTTTCCCACTCGGGTCTCATCGATGCCTGGTTCTGGCTGCGTGAGAAACGACTCGGCCGCCGAGCCGATCCCACCTATGTCTGCTGCTCGCGCCATGTCGCGGATTCCTTCGCGAAGAGCCGCTACCTGCGTCGTTTCACCCGCACCGTCGTGCCGAACGGAGTGAATCCTCCGACGGTGGCCCCGCACGTCCCGCGGGCCATCGGTGCGGGTGAGCCCTTCACGATCGGGATGGTGGCGAGGTTGGATCATATCAAGGATCATCCGGCGCTGCTGCGGGCTTTCGCGAGGCTGGTGGAGACGTGGCCGACGGCGCGGCTCGAGTTGGCAGGGGAGGGGGAGCGGCGGAGCGAGTTGGAATCGCTCGCCCGCGAACTGGCGATCGAGGGTCAGGTGCGCTTTCTCGGGAACGTGGCCGATCCCTACGAGGTGATGGGTCATTGGGATCTCTTCGTTTACGCGACAACTTGGCGCGAGGGACTCGGCAACGCGCTGATCGAGGCGCTGCGGCTGGGACTGCCGTGTCTCGCCTTCGACGAGGGACCGGTGCGCGAGTTGCTCGGGACGGAGGAAGCCGGGGTGGTGGTGCCCACAGGTGACACGAATGCCCTGGCCGCGGCGATGCGGGATTTCGCGACCGATCTGCCACGACGCGAGCTGCTTTCCATCCAAGCGAGGGAGTGGGCGGGAGAACGGTTTTCGGGAGCCCGTTTCGCCTCGGGATATCGCGAACTTCTCGGGATGGAGGAAAAGACATGAGCGTGGCCGTCCGGAATCCCGACAGGGCGGCGGTGACCCGTCACCTCTGTGCGGTGGGCAGTGTCACGGACGTGAGCACTTGGAGTGGCATCCCTTTCCACTTTTGGGAAGAGTCGCGCCGGACCGGTTTCGCCACGGGCGCCTGCGAGGTCGATCTCGGGAAGCTGCGTCTGGCACGTCTGGTTTGGAATGCGGGCCGTCGCCTCCGTGGGCTCGCCACGGGAGGATTCCAATACTCCGGCTGGTTTCTCGACAAGCTCGAAGCCCAGATCCCCGCGGATCGCTGGCAGGACGAGATCATCACCTTCCACCAGCATTTTCCCCGGACCCGCACGGTGGTCGCGCACGGAGGCGGTCTCAATCATTACCTCGATGCTCCCTTCGCCGCCCTCGCCACGGGGCGCGGTCTGGATCTGAAGCTGCCCGACGATGTGGTGAAACGCGCCCTCGAACTCGAGCGCGAGAACTACGCGGGGAGCAAGCGGGTTATCCTCATGGCACGATGGGCGGCCGAGGTGATGCGTGCCGAATGCGGGGTCGCCGAGGAAACGCTGCACGTGATCCTGCCGGGAGCGAACCTCAATCTCCCGGAGGACTGGGACTTCCCGGTGCCGGAAGGCCGGGCGGGGAAAGAGCGTCCTTTCACCCTCGGATTCGTCGGCAAGGATTGGCGGAGGAAAGGGTTGCCGCTCCTCATCGAAGTGATGGAAAACCTGCAACGCCGCGGCTGGAAAACGCGCGTGCTCGTGATCGGTGAGGCTCCCGCGGATCTGCGATCCGTGCCCGGGGTGGAGTTCGCGGGATATCTCGACAAAAGGACCTCGAACCGGGAGTTTCTCGAACGGCTCTCCGGTTGCGATGTCGGCTGTCTCTTCTCGGAGCGGGAGGCGCTCGGGATCTCGACGCTCGAATTCCTGAGGGCGGGCATCCCGGTGGCGGGCTTCGAGCACGAGGGCACGGCCGACACGATTCCCCCGGACGCGGGTTTCCGCCTGATGCGCGGTTCGTCCGCCGTAGAGATCGCGGATCGATTCGAGGAGTATTTGCAAGACGAGGCACGGCAGGCGGACTGCCGCGAGCGGAGCCGGCGGTGGTCGCCTCTCGTGACGTGGCGGCGGTGTCTCGAAGAGTTCGCGGAACTGTGGTCGACGGGCCGTGTCGCCGCTCCCGTGAGACCCTGGATGGGCCTCGACGCGCTTTGATTTCTCATGCCTCTGCCACCCCATCTCGAATGGCTGCGGTGCCATCCCGTGACGCGGCGTCATCCCCTGCGCACGTGGGGGCGGTGGGTGTATTGGCAGATCCGTCAGCGCCTCACGAAGCGGCCGAAAACGATCACCTTGCGAAACGAGGCGCGTCTTTGCATTTATCCTCATGAAGGCCTCACCGGCTACTGGTATGTGGGGCGTCCCGACCATGAAGCGATGGAGTTTCTCGCCCGCTACCTGAGGAAGGAGGACGTGGTCTATGACGTCGGGGCCAATGCCGGAGGATTCGCGGTCTTCGCGGCGAGTTTTGGATGCGAGGTGAATGCCTTCGAGCCCATCCCCGATACGTTCCGGCGCTTGGAGGAAAACGCCGCCTTGAATCGCCCGCACCATCGCATCGAGGCCCATCCGCTCGCCCTCGGCGAAGCTCCCGGAACCCTCCGCATGACCGCCTCGCTCGGCACGGGAAACCGGGTCGTGACAGAGGATGAGTCCGGACCCTGTCTCTCCGTCGAGGTGACGACTCTCGATGCCTGGATCCAAGCCCGATCCCGGACCGGGCCGACCTTTCTGAAACTCGATGTCGAGGGACACGAGTTGGAGGTTCTGTTAGGGGCGGGTGAGGTCCTTGCCTCGCCGGCGCTGCGGGGCTTGCTCGTGGAAACCTTCCGCCCCCATAATTGGCAGCTTCCGAAACTAAGGCGCTTGGAGGATTTGCTGGAAAGCCATGGCTTTCTGCCCTACGCTTACGACCCCTGCGAAAACGCCTTGGTGTGGCTCGAAAAACCCGATGAGGGGGACGACGACACCCTTTATCTCAGGGATCCGGAGCAGGTGCGGACGCGTCTCGAAGGAGCCCGGGACGAAGCCGGGAATGGCGCAAGGAGAGAGGAGAAGAGCGCGACCGCCTGATGATGAAGATCCTGCACATACTCGCGACTCCGCGAGCGGAGGGGACTCCCAATCTTGTGCTTGATTGGCTCGCGACTGGAGAGCATGAGCAAGGGATCTTTGTCATGCATTCCCAACCCGCCGACCTGACTGGACCCCTTCGCGCCGCCGCGAGTTGGTATGAGGAAGCGGATTTGTTTTCAAAGGGTTGGCGCCAGTTCACCGCGATTGCGAGACGTACCTACCGCGTCTGCCGCGAGCATCGTCCCGATGTCGTGATCTGTTGGCCGACGGGATTCGCGAACTGGGCCTGTCTCGGCGCGAGGCTGGCGGGGATCCGCCGGCTCCTCGTGCATGCGGGCAATCCGCCCAACCGCGGCCGGTCGGGCGACTGGGTGACGCGCTACGGACTCTGGCCGCTCGCACTGATGCGGGCCACGGTGCTGTGTTGTTCGGATTATGTCAGGGATGCCTATCGCTCGGTGCCGCTGATCCCGCGCGAGCTGCTGCAGACGGTGTGGAATTGCACCCGCGCCGGCGAGGTGCGTGAAAGGGCCTCGCGCCGGAGAGCGGAGCGGACGGCCGAACCAGGAATGTTTCAAGCGATCATGGTGGCCACGCTCGAGGCACACAAGGATCACGAGACCTTGCTGCGGGCCATTCCCGCGATCCTCGGAAGCGCGCCGGATTTCCGTCTGCGACTGGCGGGCGATGGCACGCTGCGGCCGAAGCTCGAGGCCTTGGTCGGTGAACTCGGACTGAACGGGGTGGTGGAGTTTCTCGGGACGCGGAAAGATGTGCCGGAACTGCTCGGCGAAGCGGACTTCTTCGTTTTTTCCACCACGCCACAGGAGGGGCTCGGCTCCGTACTTTTCGAGGCCATGGCCGCCGGGCTGCCGATTCTCGCGAGCGATGTGCCGGCCTGTCGTGAGATTCTCGCGGGCGGCACCCATGGCACGCTCGTGCCGGCCGGAGATCCCGGGGCGTGGTCCGCGGCCATCCTGCGCGCGATGCAATCGCCTCCCGAGCGGCCGCGTCTCGACGCCTCGAGCGACTTCGCCCTTTCCTTCACCGCCCGGCGCATGATGGATCGATACCTGAGCCACGTCCGCCCCGTCGCCGCATGATCGAACAACTCGGCCAAGCACCGTTTTCCTTCTGGCTGCACCTGCTCTTGCTGGTGATCCTCTTTGTCGAGGCGGTCCGGAAATGGCAGGCACCGTGGACGAAACCCGCCCTCGCCGTCTATGGCACGGTGACCTTCTGGTACACCGGCGACTACGTTTTCTCACGGCCCATCGATTACCAGGGCTTCGAGCCGGGAGTGGTCTCGCTCGCGTTTTTCCAGATCTGCTTTTTCCTCCTCACCTTCCGGGCCCTGATCACCCCGTTGTCGGCCCGCTTCTGCGCCAAGCCGCTCCAGATGGCGCGTCCCATGCTCGCGGGAGACCGCCGTTTCATTCCCCTCGAGTTTCCTCCGAGGCTGTTGAAGATCATCCTCCCGCTCCTCATCCTGGGCTGGGTCGTGATCTTCGGAGTCGGACTCACGACCGCCAAGGAACTCTGGCCCGCCCTGATCTGGCCTCCATTACATCCCAAAAAGGTCGGCATGTATCCGCTGACGGGACTCGGTGGCGGGGCCTCTTTCATCTTCAATGCGATCGCCTACCTGCACCTCCTCATTTGCTCGCTCTTCGGCGTGGTCGCGGTGATGTCGCGGGGGCCGGTGCGATGGATCGCCGTCGTCCTCATCGCGGTGACGTGGCCCTATTTCTGGTACGACGCGATCCGCAGCAAGATGCTCGCCCTCATCCTGCCGGGTCTGGGTGCCTTCCTCCTCACGGGGAACCGGTCCATCAAGCTCCGCGTCACGGTCGTCGTTCTTTGCGGGATTTTTGTGGTGGGGTGGTTCGGGAGGGTGATGCTCTTCCGCGGTGGCGGAGCCAATCTCGCCGCTTTCTCCGAATCCACCGCGGTCGTCGAGGACGAAGTCGCCGAAGCCCAGGGCGAAGCGCAACGGAGACGGGAAAGCCGGCTCGGGCTCGACATGCTGAAGGAACTCTGCTGGATCAACACCTTCATCGAGTCGGGGCGATATCGTCCCACCTGGGGAGGCCGCTACCTCGCGGAGCTGGTGAATCCGATCCCGCGCTCGATCTGGCCCGGAAAGCCGATGGTGGGGATCGACTACGCCATCGCCCGCGGCTTCGGGGGATCGCGGAGGGAACACGGCGCCTACGCCACCGTCGCCACGGGCATGATCGGCCAAGGCTGCGTGAATTTCGGGCGCTTCTTCGGAGTCCCGGCCGCGGCGCTGCTCTTCGCCCTGTGGGCCGCTTTCCTCTCGCGCCTGTGGTGCCAGCGATTCTTCTCGCCCCTGCGCCTCGCTTTGTTCCTCATCGGAATGGGCCTCACCCTCAACACGGGGCGTGATTTCACCCTCCTCGTCCTTTTCCCCTTTCTTTTTGGTTATCTCGCCATCCTCCTCTACGAATCCATGACCGGCAAAAAACCGGCCAAGGCGATGGTTCGTCCCCTCGAACAACCCGCCCGGATGAAGTGACGCCCGATGACTGTTTTACTGTCATTTCTTACCTACGGACCCTACCACCTCGCCCGACTTGCGGCCGCGCAAGCCCATGGGCGGGACGGAGGTTTGGAGGTCGTGGGACTCGCGATGTCCCGGAGGGACGCCGACTATTCCTGGGAAACGGAAAGGTCCGGGGAGGTCCGCTACGCCGTCGAGGACATGACGGCCGACGAGGTGCCGGTGGATGACTGGACGCGCCATCTGCAAACGATCCTCGACGAGGTGCGGCCGGACGTCTGCGCCATCGCGGGCTACAGCCATCCGGCGATGCTCACCCTCGTCGCGCTCTGTGGAGAACGATCCATCCCGTGGATCCTCATGAGCGACAGCCGCGAGGCCGATCGTCCCCGCACCCGCTGGCGCGAATGGTCGAAGGGACGCATCGTCCGCCTCGCTTCGGCGGGCTTCACCGCGGGCAGGGTGCACAGCGAATACCTTGAAAAACTCGGGCTTGTCAAAAACGCCTGCTCCGTGGGTTACGACGTCGTCGACAACGCCTACTTCTCGACCCAAGCCGCGAAGTGGCGGGCTGGGGCGAAATCCGGCGACACGGTGTCGTGGGAGCCGCGACCCTATTTCCTCGCGACGAACCGCTTCATTCCCAAGAAGAACCTTTTCCGTCTGCTCGATGCCTATGCGGCCCATGCCACCGCGGAGGGGCTCCGCGATCCCTGGCCGTTGGTGATGTTGGGGGATGGCGAGCTGAAGTCCGATCTCCTCGCGCATGCCGGCACGCTTGGACTCGCCGTGCGTAATCGGGCTCCCTGGGAAACGGCGGCGAAGAACGAGACCGGATCGGATGGCCGGCCCGAGGTGTTTTTTCCAGGCTTCCGCCAGATCGATGAGCTGCCCCGCTTCTACGCCCACGCCGGTGCTTTCGTCCACGCCAGCACCACGGAACAATGGGGACTGGTGGTGAACGAAGCGATGGCGAGCGGGCTCCCCGTGCTCGTCTCGAAATCCTGTGGCTGTGCCCCCGAGCTGGTGAAGGAGGGGATCAACGGCCATACCTTTGATCCCTGCGACGTGGGCGAACTGACGCGACGGATGAACGAGATCGCCGCCCTCGATAAAACGGCCCGCGCCGAACTCGGCGTGGCAGGGCAGCGGATCATCTCCGATTGGGGACTCGCGCGCTTCGCGGAAGGTCTCGCCGAAGCCGCGGCAAGAGCGAGGGAGACGGGCCCGAAGAAGCCGGGGCCGATCGAGAAGTTCCTGCTCTATTCCCTCTCCCGCCGATGAAGGTGGCTCATGTCGTCGACTCCGTCTCCCGGAATGCGGGTGGCGTTTTTTTCAGTGTCAACAGCCTCGCCCACGCTCTGTCGCGGAGGGGGATCGATGTCTCCGTGCATGGTCTGCGCGATGGGTCGTCGGAGGCGGATGCGCCTGCGTGGGCGCCGCTCTCCCTGCGGATCCACGATCCGATGGGACCCCGTGGACTCGGATTTTCGCCCTCACTGACAAAAGCCCTCCTCGCCGGGGAGGATGACCTGCTGCATGTGCACGGAGCCTGGCAGGCGCAATCGCATTCGGTGAATGTCTGGCATCGCCGGACAAGGCGTCCCTACCTGATCTCGCTCCATGGCATGCTCGATCCTTGGGCGCTCTCTCGATCCCGCGGCAAAAAATGGCTCGCCGCGCTCGCGTATGAGCGCACCCACCTCCGCCAAGCGGCCTGTCTGCATGCCCTCTGCGGGCCGGAGCGGGATTCGATCCGGAGTTACGGATTGAAACAGCCGGTCTGCCTCATCCCGAACGGCGTCGATCTGCCGGAGACGGATGCCGCGATCCTGAACGGCGGCAAAGGGAATGAACCACGCCACTTGTTGTTCCTCGGCCGGCTCCATCCGAAAAAAGGGCTCGTGAACGCCCTCCGTGCCTGGGCGCGGGTGATGGCCCGGGCGGAGTCGGGTGCGTGGAGATTCGTCATCGCCGGATGGGATCAAGGTGGGCACGGAGAGGAATTGAAATCGCTCTGCCGCGAACTCGGCCTTTCCTTTTCGGTGGTGCCGGAAGGGCAAGCAGCTCTCTCGTCGATCGAATCGCGGAAGGGCTCCGTGATGTTCCACGGTCCGGCTTTTGGAGAGGCCAAGGAGGCGCTCTTGCGAAGGGCCGATGCCTTCATCCTCCCGAGCTTCAGCGAAGGGTTGCCCATGGCCGTGCTCGAGGCCTGGGCCCATGCCTTGCCGGTGCTGATGACCGACTTCTGCAACCTCCCCGAAGGCTTCGCCGCGGGAGCGGCCCAGCGCATCGGCACCGATGTGGAGACCATCGCGGAAGGCTTGAACGAGCTGTTTGAAGGATCGGCGACCGATCAAAGAGCGATGGGGGCGCGCGGCAGACGCCTCGTCGAAGAGCGTTTCACCTGGCCCCGCGTTGCCGCGGAGATGGAGGAGGTCTATCGTTGGCTCGTCGGCGGGGGATCGAAGCCGGGGTGTGTCTCGTAGCGCCTTCGGCGCGGTGGGCGGTAGGCGGTAGGCAGAGGTCAGAGGTCAGAGGTCAGAGGTCAGAGGTCAGAGGTCAGAGGTCAGAGGTCCCTCCGCACCAAGCACCAAAGACCTCATTCGCATCATGATTCGCAAACTCACCGGGATCGCCTTGGCGGGGGCGCTGTTGTTGGTTCTGTGGGTGCTTTATTTTCCCTGGCCGGTGCCTTTGACGAAGACGGAGCCGATTCCCTGGGAGCCGGACGCGATTGTGGTGCCGGGCAGCGGTGATGTCGTGCGGGTGCGCGAGGCCGCGCGCATGGCGGAACGGTTTCCGGTCATCCCCGTCATCATCACCGGCGACGGCGGTTTCCTCGAGACGGGCGTGATCGATCTCGGAGTCTTCGAGGAGCGTCTCGTGATCGAGCCGGATGCGGAGTCGACCTTCGAAAACGCCGCCCTGCTTGTGCCCATCCTCGAAGAACTTTCGGTGAAACGCGCCGTTCTCGTGACCAACTGGTTCCACGTGCCGAGAGCCGAAGCGGTCTTCCGGAGCCGCTTTCCCGGGATCGAATTCGCCAGCACCTGGGAGAATCCCGCGGATTCGCTGCCACCGTGGGATGTCCAATCCCAACGCCGGGAAAAGCTCGCCTCGCTTTGGTATCTCGTGCGCTATGGTGTGAATGCTTTCCGGTCCTGACCCGGACGAACGGAGAGACCACCACAACCCGCGTTCACGGAGTTTTCTGCCTGTAGTGGTGACGTCCACGTCGCCACCGGTCGAGCCAGAAGCCCCCTGAGCACGCCGACCTTTTACCTTTTACCTTCCCACCTTTTACCGCGCCGCGAGGCGCTGCGCCCCATGAATCTTCGTGACATCACCCCCGTCGTGCTCACCTGGAACGAGGAACCCAACCTCCGGCGATGCCTCGAGGAACTCGGCTGGGCGGATCGCGTGGTCGTGATCGACAGTGGCAGCACCGACGAAACCCTCGCGATCTGCGCGTCATTTCCGAACGTCGAGGTGATCCGGCGGCCTTTCGACAACCACACCGCCCAATGGAATTTCGGGATCGACCAGGTATCGACGCCCTGGGTGCTTTCCCTCGATGCCGACTATCGATTGAATGGTGGGTTTGTCAGGGAGATCGAGGCGCTCGATGAAACCCGTCCAGAGGCGGCGTGGTATGCGTCTTTCCGGTTCCTCGTCTTCGGGCGTCCGCTGCGGGGATCGCTCTATCCGCCGCGCGCGATCCTCTTCGATCGTGCACGCTGCCGCTATGTCGCGGACGGTCACACCCAGACCCTGTCGATCGATGGGGGTTCCGGTTTTCTTTCGACCCGGATCGATCACGACGACCGCAAGCCGCTGTCCCGTTGGTTCGACTCGCAGATCAAGTATGCCCGGCTCGAGGCGGAAAAGCTGGAGGCCGAGGCCCATCCCGCCTCCTGGCCCGATCGATTGCGCAAACGGATCTGGCCCGCGGCGCCCGCCGCGTTTCTTTACACCCTGTTTTTCAAGCGTGTCATCCTCGACGGCTGGCCGGGCTGGTTCTACGTGTTGCAGCGCACCTACGCGGAGCTGCTGTTGTCCTTGATCCTGCTCGAACGACGCCTGATGAAATGGCCCGATTAACTGACTTTCCGGCATGACCACCCCCGCAGCTTCAACCTATGCCTACCGTTCCACCGATGGCGCCCACACCGACGCCTATCTCTGGACGACGGTCGAGAGGATCCTGGCAGAATCGATCGCGTCCGACCGGCGTGTTTTTGATCTCGGCTGCGGCAACGGCACGCTCGCCCGGCATCTCGGCAAGCTCGGATACGAAGTGTACGGCGTCGACCCCTCCGAGGAAGGGATCTCTCAGGCAAGGATCGCCGATCCTGAAACACGTCTGAGAATCGGGAGCGCGTACGATCCCCTCTCCGAAACCTATGGCATGTTTCCGGCGGTGATCTCACTCGAAGTGGTGGAGCATGTTTACTCTCCGAGACTTTATGCACGTTGCGTGTATGACCTGCTCGAACCCGGCGGGGTCGCCATTATCAGCACGCCGTATCACGGTTATCTGAAGAATCTGGCACTCTCGCTCCTGGGAAAGTGGGATTGGCACTTCACGGCCCTTTGGGATCACGGCCACATCAAGTTCTGGTCGATCGCGACTTTGACCTCCCTTTTCCAGGAACAAGGCATGACCCTTGAACGTGTGCACCGTGTCGGTCGGATTCCGGCTTTGGCGAAATCCATGATCCTTACGTTCAGGAAGCCGGAGCGTGTCCTTCCCTGATCGACCTTTGCGATTCGACAATGCCAATTTGTTTCGCCGCACTCCGCTGAGGAAAGAGGGGATCTGGCGCGTGGTGAGGGCCCTTGCTCGCGTTGCGCAGTGGCTGGTTTGAGGCGAACCTCCGTTCTCGCAGTAGCGTCCAGCCGAATAAACCACCGATGAAGTTTGCCGTCTCCATGCTCGCCGGCCTGCTGGCGCTGCTGCCCGTCCCGGGGCATGGCGGCATCACGCTGGTCGCGCGCGAGACCTTCGAGGGCGTCCGGACTCTCGATGCGGCATCGCCGGGGAATCTCGGTGAATTCCACGAAGGGGCCTGGCAGTGCCGGGCGGTGGGGCCCCGGATGGAATCGACTCCCGGATGGGGCTGGTCGGGCGATTCGCAGGGCGCGTTGGTGAGGACCTTCTGGGACCTCCGCGAGGCTCCCTACAGCACGGCACGCGACGCGGGAATGATCGGTGCCTGGGTCCGATTTGAAGACCTCGCGGAAGCCGGGTATCTCAGCAGCGGCTTGGTCGCCAATCCGGCGATGGTCCTCGAACTGCGGAGCGGCGGAGACAATGCTCCCTTCCAGATGCTGGGGGTGACCCGGGAAAAGCAGTGGGCCAGCCGCGATGGATCGCTTTGGTCCGCGGCGGCGGATCCGGTGCAGACAAATGTCTGGTACTGGGTGCAGATCGCCTGGGAGCGGGTCGGTGCCCGTCTCGCCGCAGTCGCCGCCATCCAACCGCTCGGAGGGACTTTGCAGACGCTCGGGGAAACGGAGATCATTTTGCCCGGCTATGAGACGACGACGGCCCATGTTCTCAATGCCCCGGCGACGACCGCGCCAGGGCAAGTCTACCGATGGCGCGGGCGGCTCGGCGGGGCGACTCTCGCGCGCATCGACGCACTCGGGGATGCGGCACCTCTACCCGACCTGCTCGCCCCCGTGGATCAGCGTCATACCTGGTACATCGATCCGGTGAGCGGTGATGACAACCACGACGGCCTTACACCGGCGACCGCCTGGCGCAGCGTCGGAAAGTTCAATCAGGAAAGCGCCCATGCCGGGATCTTCGCACCGGCCGATGGTGGTCATGAGAACGGAGACCTTGTCATCATCGACACCTCCCAGGTTCCCCTCGATCTGGGGACGCAGGCCCTGTCGGTGAGGACCCGCGGTCTGACCCTGCGACCCGCGGCGGGGCAGGCGAAAATCCGTCTCCGCGCCCATCGCGATCTCATCACCGGAGCAACCGTGTGGACCCGCCCGAATCCCGCGGCGCAGCCGAAGGTGTGGGTGACGACCGATGGCAACGCGACGGACCTTCAGGATGTGGTGGTCTGGGAAAACGATCGCTGGCTCCATCATGTGCGGAGCGCGACGATGGGCGCCCCTTCTCCCGAGGCCTTGGCCGAGTTGAACGGCACGCCGGGGAGTTTTCACAGCGACGGGACCCATCTCTACCTCCATCCGTTCGGCGGCACGAATCCCAACACCGACGGCAAATCCTACACCCGCAGCCGTTTTCGCAACGACGGAGGATCCGCCGTGATGTTGCTGGCTCCCGACCTCGCCGTCCACGGCATCGACGTGCGGAAGACGGCGCTCGCGAGGGCATCGGACGGCGATCCCTACACCGCCTACGGCATCCAGGGCGATGTGGGGTTTGGTGGGGAAACGCTCCTCCAAAATTGTTACGTCGATTACGTGGGGAAACATGGCATCGGCTTCACCGATTCCAACTCGGGTCGCCACGTCCTCGTGCTCGATTGCCAGGTGGAGCAGGGATCGCCCTACTTCAATCAGACCCCCTTCGTCGATTACAACGGCTTGGAAACCGCTACGGGCAATCGCACGACCTACCGGCGCTGCATCAACCGGAAGGTCGCCGGACTCGTCGGTTCCACCGAGGGATGGAGCCGCCAGCTCGTGACCTATTACCTCCACAACAACGGCACGGGCACCCAGTTCGACGAGGTGCGTTTCGAGCAATGCGAATTCGGTGGTCGGGTCACCACGGGCGGCGGGATCGATGCCTTGGTCCTCGAGGAATGCCTCGTCGCCGGCGGGGATGTCAGTGCGACGAGCGTGGAGGTGAACCGATGCCGGCTGACGGAACTCCCGGTCGGGAACCACCGGCCTGACGGCACCCTCATCGCCCGCAACAACCTGCATGTCTTCTCGGAAGGTGTCTTCAATGCCTCGTTCAACGCCCGCGTCGAGGGCACGGTGATTTTTGAAGGCAACACCTTCGATCTGCGACCCTACCTCCAGTCCGACAACCCGGGTTTTTGCCTCTTCCAACGCATCGGGGCACTCGATTTCACCTTCCGCAACAATGTCTTCATCGCCCCGAAGAACCGCGAATTCGGGGTCATCGAAAAGCTCGAGGACACGGATCCGGTGCACTTTTCGAAGAATGTCTACGAGACGAGTGCTGCGGCCACGTTGCTCCATGGGTTCAAAGAGGGCGGCATGGTCCGGACCGTCCCGCTCTCCCAATGGCAGGCGATGGGCCACGACATCGGAAGTCTCGCGACCGATGCCTTGGTCGACGCTTGGCTATTGCCATTGGCAGGTTCTCCCTTGATCAACGCGGGACACGACCTGGTGCCCCCGGTGGATTTTTCAGGGCGTTTCTTCTCCTCCCGCCGCACCATCGGTGCGCAGGAGCCGGGGCTTTCCTATCAAGGGTGGCGCGAGCAGGAATTCCCCCCGGCGGCGTGGGGAAATGATCTGGTCAGCGGTCCGACGGCGGACCCCGATGGCGACGGTCGGGCGAACCTGCTCGAATTTCTCCTGGGATCGAACCCGAGGGCGAGCACCTCCTACGGAGCATTCGTGCTCCAGCCCGCCCCCGGTCTCCCCGGGGAAACCCTGCTCGTGGGGAGCATTCCCAACCACGCCGTCGGAGCCACGCTCCGGGCCGAATTCTCCGTGGATCTCGAATCCTGGGTGGCGGTGCCTCTCTCCGAAGCCGCGTTCCTGCCTCCCGAGGGGAATGTCCAAAACCGGCGTGGCTTCCTCTCGCCCGTCCCTGCGACAGGGGACCGCTTCTTTTGGCGCTGGGTCGCCCGTCCCGATCCTCGTTCTCTTTAACTGGGAAAATCCGTTCGCCACCGTACTTTCCTAACCTTTTACTTTTTACCTTTTGCCTTTTACTTCTCCTCTGGCACCGGGGCTCTTCCTTGCCCGCGCTCCCGCGCTCCCGCGCTCCCGCGCCACCGGCGCACCTCCCTCATGATCGATCTTTCCCGATTCGATAACTCTGCCTTCGACCGCGGCGCTCCGCGGTGGAAGGAAGGGCTCTGGTGGTTGGTGCGGTCCCTGCTCTTCGCTCCGTGGTTCCCGGTGCCGTCTCTGCTGAAGGTCGCGGCACTGCGGGCCTTCGGCGCGAGGGTGGGGGAGGGGGTGGTGATCCGTTCGCGGGTGAACATCACCTTTCCCTGGCGCCTCGAGATCGGCGACCATGTCTGGATCGGCGACGAAGTGATGATCCTCAGCCTCGACCGCGTCGTCATCGGTTCGCACGTGTGCCTTTCACAGCGGGCCTTCCTCTGCACGGGGTCGCACGATTTTTCCAAGACCTCGTTCGATCTCATCACCCGACCGATCACGATCGGGGACCATTGCTGGATCGCGGCGCAGGCTTTCATCGCACCGGGGGTCGATCTCGCCCCCGGCACCCGCTGCCGCGCCGGCGAGGTCGTGAAATGAACGTGCCAGGATCGGCGATGTCTCCCTCCGCATGAAGTTCCGCCCCGGTCATACGAAACGCTTTTGGTGGATCGCCGCAGGACTTGTCGTCGCCGCGGAAATCTTCGTGTTTCTCCGGACCATTCCCGAAAAACTCCATTGGGCGAACGAGCCCGTCCTGCGTCTCGATCTGCCCGAAGCGGAAAACGGCGAGGATCCTTATGCGTTTGTCGAACAGCCCGCCCGCGTCAAGGAAGTCGAAGGAATGCTCGCCTTCGCGGAAGGACGTTGCGGGGTCTTCGTGCCCAAGGCCCACGGTGCCAATCCGAAACGGGCGCTCGATTTCTTCTACTTCGAATACGATCCGGGCAACCCGCGATTCATTCACGACGTCTTCGGTCATGCTCCGGAGATCTGCATGAGGGCGACCGGGGCGATCCTGAAGCAGGAGCATCCTTCCCGGAGCATCACGATCGCGGGACGCTCGATGAAGGTGCTCGTGCTCGAGTTCATTTCGCCCGTCTCGTCGCAACCCTTGTGGGTTTTCCGCTTCACCTGGTTGCCGGAAGGGCTCTCCTACGACCCCTACAACCCCGCCTATCAGCAACGGCGCGAGAAATTCATCATCGGCCTCCTCGGTCAACCCAAGCCGCCCGCGCGCGTTCTTCTCGCCGCGGGGATCGGCTACGAAACCCTCAATGAAGCCTGGGCCAGCTATGAAAGGCTCCTCGTGAGCCGGTTGAAGATGGTCGAGCCAGGGGCGCGGGGGTGGGAGAAGGACACGCTCAGTGCCAGAGGTGAAGTAGAAGGTAGGAGGCGGCCCACGGCGCGGTAAAAGGTAAAAGGTAGCGCGCGCTCAGTCGCGCGTACGGTTTCTCACCACGGGATTCGCGGTTATTCGCGTTCCATCCCTCTTTCATTCGCGTTGAAATTTCTTCTCTTCAAATCTGCGGCCATCCGCGGCCATCCGCGGCCATCTGCGGCCATCTGCGGCCATCTGCGGCCATCCGCGTTGAGATTCCTTCATCCCAATCCCTCTACATCCGCGTCCAAGAATTCAACGCAGATGAGCGCCGATGGCCGCAGGTCAACGCAGATTAGGAAAGTTCCTGACCGCGAATTTCACGAAGGGCACGAACCCCTCCGTGCCCTTCGTGGTGAACCCTTTTCTTCCCGTGTCTCTCACCCTCCCAGTTTCTCCAGCAGGTACTCGCGCGATCGGAGAATCTCTTCCGTGGTGAGGCTGGGATGCGGCTCGAAGACGAGGGTGTGATGGCGGCGGACATGGCGCGCGATCATGTCGAAATCGACCGAGCCAGTGCCGGGCGGGCGGTGATCGCGGCCTTGCTCATCGACATCATGGAGATGGAATCCGACGAGACGATCGAGCCTCGAGGCGAGGTGGGTCTCGTGATCGAGAAAACCCTTGAGGTGTTTGATGCGGGCGTGCCCGGTGTCATGCCAGTAGCCGATCGGCGCATCCTCGGCGAAGTGGGCGAAGAAGGCATCGAACCCATCATCGAGCGGCAGTTCGAGAACGCCTTCGCGGTTTTCAACGCCGAGGACGAGGCCGTGATTCACCACGGAGGGGAGCAGCTCGTCGTAACCGGCGAGGACCCGCTTCATTGCGTTGCTTGCTCCAGCCCGGAGCCGCGCGAGGGCCTTCTCCCGGGCGGCGGGGAGGGCCGGTGGATCGGCCTCTAGGATGGCGGCCGGATCGCGGAAGAGAAACGAGGCGCTGCCCGAGTGCATCACCACATCGCGCGCGCCGACCCGGGTCGCGAAGTCGAGGGTGCGCTGGGAATGGAGGAGCCAGAGGGCGCGCTCGTTCTTTTTCCGTCCGGAGGGCTGGAAGAGATTCGGCGCGGCGTGGCGGACGGTGCCGGGGAGGGGACAAAAATTGTGCACCGACGAGATTGCGATGACACCCTCCTCCACCGCCCGGATGATGCCCGGAGCCAGTTCGAGGCGGACGCCGTGGCTGAGTTCCGCCCGTTCGAATCCGAGCGAACGGATTTCCGCGAGCATCGCGTAACCGTCCTCGTGCCGGTGGGAATTCCAGCAGGAGGAAAGGGAAAGTCGGCTGGCGAGATCGGGCATCGGGAGGGAAGAAAACGTTCGGCGAAGAGGCGGGATGCGCAAGCGTCGGTCGTTGATCGGGTGGGGGAAGGGAGGTGGAACTTGCAAAAATCTTGGCAATTTCGACTTGCGTCCCGCCCGATCGCCCCCATATTCCCGCCCTCCCCTAGCGTTTCGCTTGAGAACCAAGTGACCCGTTCGTCTAAGGGTTAGGACACCGCCCTTTCACGGCGGTAATACGGGTTCGAATCCCGTACGGGTCGCCAAAAACAACCGCCGGTCACGGCGGTTTTTTTGTTGCGACGCGTAGGGAGGCGAACCCATGGGGGGTGACTGCATCGCCGCAAGAGCGAATGCGAGAGCGGTGGGAATAAATGCGAGCGAAGCTCGCGACGACGCAGAGACGGAGCAAAGCGCAGTCAATCCCGTACGGGTCGCCAAAAACAACCGCCGGTCACGGCGGTTTTTTTGTTGGCGGAGGGAACGAGTATTGGCCCCGGAGGGGCCAAAGAAGGTAGCCGGTGGTGGAGCGCAGCGGAACCACCGGACCCCTACTCCGGAAAAGAGAACCCCGCCCCGGAGGGGCGGAAGAAGCGGGCCCGCTCACGAGACCCGTTCTTTTTCGAACTTCATCCCGCCGCGCATCACAAGCTACAGATCCTCCTCCTGAAAGGTTTGCGTCCGATGGTGACGGAGGCTCGCGCTTCGTGGTGAAAACCAGAGGGTGCGTCGAGGATACTCCGGAGGCTTCTCGCGCCCCTCGCGGGCGCAACCATTTCCTCGTGTGGTTGACCGGTGGTTCCGCCGCGCTCCACCACCGGCTACCGTCTTTCGTCCCGCTGGGACGATTCTGCTTCAAAATTTGCAGTAGATGGAACCAGGCATTCTTAACTCCCAAAGATTCATCGGGTTTCCGGCGTAGCCTGACAATTCTGTCCCGCATCCAACGGCTTCCTCCTGCTGCCAGTGGGGAAGCTTTTCCCCATGCCGCTCGATCGGTTCGTAAGGATTGAGGAAATCGCACATCTCCTCATCGTCCATGTGCGCGCTGCGGAACGCTCAAATCATCCCGAGCTTCATGCGCCCTTCTTCGGAGATCATGTCCTGGTTCCAGACGGGATCCCAGACGATGTCGACGCGGGCGTTGCTGATGCCATCGAGCATGAGGATCTTCGACTGGGCGTCGGCGGCGATGGTGGGGCCCATGCCACAGCCGGGGGCGGTGAGGGTCATCTTCACCTCGACGTTCACTTCGCCCTCATCCTTCTTCACCTGGCAGTCATAAACGAGCCCGAGGTCGACGATGTTGACGGGGATCTCGGGATCGTAGACGAGTTTGAGCTGCTCCCAGATCGCGCCTTCGATGTCGCCGGCGGCGAGGGCATCGTTGGCGGCGCTGCGTTTGTTCTTTTCGGCTTCGAGATCGATTCCGAGGGCGTCGGCATTCTCGGCCTTGATGCGGGCGAGTCCATGCGGGGTGGCCACGGTGTAGGTGCCCCCGAGGGCCTGGGTGATCATCACCTTGGTGCCGGAGGGGATGGAGATGACGTCGCCGCTGGGGATCTGGATGGCTTCGACTTCGCGGGAGAGAGTGATTTCTTCGTGCATGGGAAGGGAGCGCCGGGAGCGCGGTAAAGGGTAGGAAGGTAAAAGGTATAGGCGCTCGGACTGAAGGATTCAATCGAGTTTCACGACCTTGAGCTTACCCGATTTCAGTGGCTGTGCTTGGAAAGAACCCAAGAGGGTCTCGCCACCGACGGAAGAGGGTTCGGTCGGGGCCGGAGTCGGGACCTCACCGGAGTCGGCTTTGAGGGCTTCGCGGAGGGCGCCTTCGACCATGTCGCCACAGTGGAGTTTCATCGGGGGCAACGGGCCGAGCGGCGCGGAGAGATCGGCGGATTTCAAGTCGCGTGCCTCGGCCACGGTCTTGCCCTTGAGCATCTCGGTGGCGAGGCTGGCGACGGCGATGGCGGTCTGGCAGCCGAAGCTCTGGAAGGAGGCGCGGTCGATGACCTTCTTGCCATCCTTTTCGGTGAACTTCAGCCACATCCGCACCATGTCGCCGCACTCGGGATTGCCGACGGTGCCGACGGCATCAGCATCAGTCATTTCCCCCATGTTCTGCGGGTTGGCGAGGGCGGCCTGGATGCGGTCTTCGGTGGTTTCCATGGTGTTTATTTCATACTCATACTCCTGCTCCTGCTCCTGCTCATACTCATACTCATACTCATACTCATACTCCAGGCTTGAGGCGTAGGGACGTTCGGTTTTGAGTAAGAGTATGAGTAGGAGGTAAGAGTAAGAGGGCGCGGCAAATTCAATCTTCGAACTCCAACTGGTATCTGGGTAACGAAGAATCGGCCTCCTGCGCGTAGGCATCGATGCCACCGCGGAGGGCGCGGGCGTTTTTGAAGCCGTGGCCGACGAGGTAGGCGCAGGCATCGAGGGAGCGATCGCCGGTGTGATCGTAGAGGACGATGAGTCGGTCTTTCGGTTCGGTCGCGAAGATGGACTGGAGGAGATCGTTGCTGAAGAGTTCGGACCCGGGGATGACGACGGCCTCATGCTCTTCGCGGGTGCGGAGGTCGAGGAGGCGGGGGCCGGGCGTCGTCGCAATGGCAGCGGCGAGGTCCGTCGGCCCGATGAGGAGGCGCTGGTCGTGCTCGTGGGCTTCGAGGATGTGGCCGATGACTTCATCGACGGGCAGTTCCTCGTTGCGGGCGCAGACTTCGGCGAGGGTTTCGGTGTCGTCGTAGGCACAGCTCTTGCAGCCACCGATGTGGTAGCGGGCGAAAAGGGCGCGTTTGGCCCCGGGGAAGCGGGCGAGGACGTCGCCCATGGGGGTGGAGCCGTCGAGGTCGGGAACGGTGGCGGTGGAGGTGGCCATGACCGGCAATATGAACCCTCCCGCGGGCCTTGGCATTTGAAATTTGAACTTTGCGCGGGAGCGGGGACAGTTGGGCACGATGAAACGCCATATCCCCGGTCCCTGGAGCAATCCGCAGGTCTATTTGCTGCCGAATCTGATGACGGCGGGCAACCTTGCCTGCGGATTCAGCGCGGTGATGGCGATTTTCGACGGAATGCGGAGTCCCGAGGGCGGCGCACGCGAGTTCCATATCGCGATCTTTCTGATCCTCGGGGCCTGTCTTTTCGACGCGCTCGATGGTCGCATCGCCCGGCTGAAGGGGCAGGATTCGATGTTCGGCCGGGAGTTCGACTCGCTCGCGGACATCATCTCCTTCGGGATCGCCCCGGCCCTGCTGGTGATGGACATGGTCCTGAAATCCTTCGACGACCGCCTCGGTTGGACGATCGCGTTTGTGTATCTCCTCTGCGGCGCGATGCGGCTGGCGCGCTTCAACTGCCTCTCGCAAGCGGCGGCGGAGGGAAAGACCGAACCGAAATCCCGCGATTTCGTGGGCTTCCCGATTCCGGCGGCGGCGGGCCTGATCGCTTCGCTGACGCTCTTCATGCTCTGGCTGAACGAGGGCGACAAGAACGTGGGCAACTGGAAATACCTGCTCGTCGTGATCATGCCGCTGCTTTCCTTCATGATGTTGAGCGAGTTCAGCTACCCGAGCTTCAAGGCGATGAACCTGAAGACGAAGAAGTCGCTCGTGTGGCTCTTCGTGGCGATCCTCGTGCTGGTCTGCGCGGTCAATTTCGTGGAATTCGTGCCGCTCCTGATTTTCCTCTCCTACCTCGCCTACGGCCTCGTCCGGCCCTGGATTTCCCGGGAATGGCGCCGCGAGATCGAGGATGGGGTGGATGAAAACGGGGAAGATGCGGAGGTCGTGAACGACGAGGGTATGAAGGACGCGAACGAGGAGGCGGCGAAGTAAAACGCAGTAAAAGGTAAAAGGTAAAAAGTAAAAGGTTGGCGTGCTCAGTGGGTCCTGGATTCTTGTGAGGTCGTAATTCGCGGCAATTTGGCTTCCCAAAAAATCGACGCCGATGGGAGGACGGAATTTCAACGCAGATTCACACAGATGCGCTTCGCTCTCGCAGTTCTCCGCAGATCTCCGCAGATCTCCGCAGATTGCCGCAGGCTCTCCCCACCTTTTACCTTTTACCTTTTACTTCCTCTCTGGCACTGAATGCGTACTCGGAACGCCGCCCGTTGACCGGACGCCAGTCTGCGCTATGGGTGGCGGATGGATTATCTGAACGAACTTTTTTCTCTCGAAGGCAAGACGGCGGTGGTGATCGGGGGCACGGGCGTGCTCTGCGGTGAAATGGCCCTGGGCCTCGCCAAGGCGGGAGCGACGGTGGCGGTGGTCGGTCGCAGTGAAGAGAAGGGGGCGGAGCGGCTCGCCCAGATTGCGGAGGCGGGTGGAAAGGGATTCTTCGTGGCCGCCGACGTGGCGGACCGCACCTCGCTCGAGGCGCTCTTGGCCGAAGTGGTGGCGAAGCAGGGCAAGGTCGACATCCTCGTCAATGGAGCGGGGGTGAATTCCCCGACGCCGGTGCTCGAGATCACGGACGAGGAGTTTTCCCGCATCCTCGACATCAACCTCGGATCGATCCTGCGGAGTTGCCAGGTCTTTGGCAAACACATGCTGGAGCATGGAGGCGGCTCGATCATCAATCTGGGATCGATCTCCGGCCTGGGACCACTCAGCCGGGTCTTCACCTATTCGGCGAGCAAGGCGGCGGTGCACAACCTCTCGAAAAACCTCGCCCGCGAATGGGCGGAACAAAAGGTGCGCGTGAACACGCTCGTCCCGGGCTTTTTCCCGGCGGAGCAGAACCGCAAGGTGCTCAATGAATCACGCGTCGCGGCGATCATGGGTCACACTCCGGCGAAGCGGTTCGGCGAGGCGCACGAGTTGATCGGAGCGACCCTGCTGCTCGCTTCGGAGAAGGCGGGATCCTTCATCACCGGCATCGAGATGATCGTCGACGGCGGTTTTTCGGCGATGTCGATCTGAGCCGCGGGCTCGCGCGGGGTTCAGCGGGCGCGCGTCCTCGCTCCCGCGATCGGCGAGGGATCGGCGGTGCCGCTGGCATTCACCGCACGGACGCGGAAGGCGTAGTAGCTGCGGGACCACAATTTCGTCTGGACGAAGCGGAAGGTGCTCCCGGAGACCCGTCCGGCGACGCGCCAGCTCGACGAGCCGGGGTCGCGGCGTTCGATGAGGTATTGGGTCGCGTTCACGCCCGGGGACCAGGTGACCTCGATCTTACCCCTTCGCAACGCCCTCGCGCGCACCGTGGCGGGCGAGACGGGATCGCTGACAAAGGCAAGATTCATGGCGATGTCGCCGGAGGCGCCGTTGTATCCGTCGACGGCGATGGCGAAGTGTTCCCCGGCGAAGACTTCGACGAAGACCGAGCTGTTGAAGGTGGCGTAGTTCTCGTCATCATCATTGACGGCGACGGTGGTGAGACTGTCGAGGGCTTCTCCGAGGTAGAGTCCGAGAGTCGTGTCGAAATCGCTGCCAAAGGTGTCGATGAGGAGGACCCCGTCTTTTGGCGCGGTCCAGCCCCACCAAAGGGAACGCCCGACCGCGGTGCCGCCATGCTGGGGTTCGCCCGGTTCGCGGGTGGCATCCGCGTTGTTCGCGGTGATGGAGAGGAACTCGCCGTTCAAGGTGAGTCGGTCGGCGAAATCATCGTTCGCCTGCATCGTATCGGGCTGGAAGGCGAGATGGAGCTGGACGTCTCCGGTTTCACCGCGGAATCCATCGACGGCGATCTGATACGTGGTGCCCGCGATGGCGATGAAGGAAACACGGCTCGTCGAGCCGTTGAAATCGTCGTTCGAAGCGACCGGAGACAAGGAGGCGACGTCCGTCCCCGTGTAGACCGCGAGGAGGGTGTCGAAACCGCTCCCGAAGGTATCGATCGTGAGGGTGCCGGCGGAGGGCGCCGTCCAGCTCCACCAGAGGGAGTTGCCCCCGGTCTGGCCCGCGTGATCCGGCTCGCCCACGTCTTTCCCGGCGCCGAGGTTGTTTCCGGTGGCGTTCACGCTGTTTCCGCTGAGGACGATGCGGTTGGAAAAATGGTGGTTGGCGGCCGAGCTGTCGCGGCTGCCGGTCTCCGGTCCTGCCGGGGAGGAGGTGCCGGCGGTGTTGCGGGATACGACCCAGTAGGAATAGGCAGTGCCGGCGACAGCCGTCAGATCGTCGAAGCTGGTGCCCGTCACATTGCCGATGAGGCTGGCCGAGGCAAAGGTGGAGGTGGTGTGACGGTAGATGTCATAGGAAGTGGCCCCGGATCCGGCGGTCCAGGTGAGGCGGACACGGTCGCTGAAGGTGTCGTCGCTGGCCGAGAGGCTGGTGGCGGGCGATGGAGGTGTGGCGGCGGCCTCGAAGGCAAGCTGCAACTTGAGATTGCCGGAGGCCCCGGCGTAGCCGTCGACCGCGATCTGGTATTCGGTGCCCTGGGTGACGGGCAGCGAAACGCGGCTGGTGCTGTTGCCGCCGGAATCGTCGTCGGAGGCACGGGCAGTGAGAGAGGCGACCGCCGAGCCGGTGTAGACGCCGAGCAAGGTGTCGAAGGACGAGCCGATCGTATCGATCGTCAGGTTCCCGGCACCGGGAGCGGTCCATTTCCACCAGAGTGATTTGCCTCCGGCATTGCCGGCGTGATTCGGCTCGCCGCCCTCCTTGGTGGCGGTGGTGTTTGCATCGGTGATCGAGGCGGTCGTTCCGGTGATGAGCGTGCGGTTCGCGAAATTGTCGTTCGACATCGCGGCGGAGCGGAAGCCGGTGTCGGGACCGGCGGGATTGGTGGAGGATCCGGTGCTGTTTTTCGAGACGACCCAGTAGCGGTAGGTGGTGCCGGCGACGGCGGTGGTGTCGTTGTAGGAAAGCGCTGCGGTGGTGCCGATGAGGGTGGAGCCCCCGAAGTTCGCGGAGGTGTTCCGGCGGACGTCGTAGGAGGTGGCACCCGATCCTGCTGACCACTCGACGAGGACACGATCGCTGTAGGTCCCGTCGCTCGCGGAGAGGGACGGAGGCGGTGACGGCAGGGTGGGAGTGGCGGTGAAGGCGTAGGCCAGATTCACCGTGCCCGAGGCTCCGCCGTAGCCGTCGACGGCGATGGCGTAGTTCGTGCCGGCGGCGACCTGCACGACGGCACGGCTCGTGAGATTGCCGCCCGAATCGTCGTCGGATCCGCGCAGGGTCAGGGTCGAGACGCTGCCCCCGGTGTAGACGGCGAGCACGGTGTCGAAGCTGCTGCCGACGGTATCGACCGTGAAGGTACCGGCCTGGGGAGCGGTCCAGCTCCACCAGAGCGATTTGCCTCCGGAGTTGCCGGCGTGGTTCGGCTCGCCCGATTCCTTGGTGGCGCTGGCATTGGAGGCGGAGACGCTGCCGCTCTCACCGCCGAGGGTGGTGCGGTTGGAAAAGGCGTCGTTGCTGCTGGCCGCGGTGCCGCGGAAGCCGGAGTCGGAGGCGGAGAAGGCGCTCGTGCCATTGGCGTTCGATGCCTTCACCCGGTAGTAGTAGGTCTCGCCCACGGCGGTGGTCAGATCGTCGAAGGTCGTCGACGCGGTGGTGCCGACGGATTGGGCGGCGGTGGGATTGTCGATGAGGGACCGGAAAACCTCGTAGCTCGTGGCCCCGGAGGAAGCGCTCCACGACACGCGGACGCGGTCCGTCAGGCTCCCATCGGTGGCGGTGAGCCCGGTGGGCGCGGCCGGTCCTGACGAAGCCACAAAAGTGAGGGCCCATCCATCCACGATCTGGCCGCCGTCGGAGGAGGGGAAGTCATCGACGGCGAAGAGTTTCCAGGTCCCGTTCACCCCGCCGGTGAGGAGGGAGGCGAGGGAGGTGCCGTGCGGAGCCACGGGGGCGGGGGAAGGAGGGTTGTCACTTCCGCCGTAGTTCGTCGGCTGGTAGGAGCCTCCGGAGATCTGGGCATTCTCCGGAGCGGCACCGGCATCATCGCGGAAGACGAGGGTGGCTCCACTGGCGATGGCCTGATCCCCGCCCGCGTCGGAGAGCAGCATCACGTTTTGACCGTTGGGAGCGACGAGGAGCAGGTCGAGATCCCGCGCCCAGGTGTGCTGCACATTGCGGAGTTCGACCGACACGGAAGCGATGGATTGGGTGATGCCCGAGACGTTGATCTCCGACGGATAAGGAGTCGCCTGCTGGGAGGACCCCGATCCCGGGAGAGTCACCGTCGCTCCGTTCGTGAAGGTGAGACCGGAGCCTGCCGGCGTGACGGTGAGAGTGACTCCGATGCTCTGGGGAGAGCCGGTGACTCCGCTCGCCGTGACGGTGATGGTGCCGGGATAGACTCCGGCGGCGAGTCCGGTGGTCGCGTAGGTGAGGGTGTGCTCGACGGCCGCGCCACTGCTGCTGCCCGAGGTGGGGGAGATGGAAAGCCAGGGCAGACTCTCGGAGACCGAGTAGGAAAGAGTGCCGCCGCCGGCATTGCTCACCGAAAAGGCCTGGCTCCCGGCGTTTTGTCCCGCAGGAGACGTCTGTGTGATCGTGAGCGGTGAGACGGAGAGCACGGCCGGTGCCGAAGACACGGGGATGCTGCCCGAAATGCCGTATTCCCCGATGCTGCCGTAGCCGCTGACGTCGTAGGAGTAGGGCGGGGAAGAGCCCGCTGCCACCGGCATGCCCACGCCATCGACACGCAGGTAATAGGTGCCCGCGGTGACGCTTTGGGAGAGTGTCAGGGTGGTGGCGGTCTTCGTGGCGGTGCGGCTGAGGAGGACGTTCCCGGCGCTGTCGAGGAGGTCGGCCTTGAGATAGAGATTCGGAGAGATCGAGGCGGGGCGGACCTGCAGGTTCACCGTGCCCGAGCCGGCGACAAAACGCATCAGATCGAGATCGGTGTTTTTCTCGATGATGCCGCCGTCGGCGACGAGGGTGGTCGAGCCGGATTGCAGGGTGAGGAGCGGAGCCGTCGCGAGGGTGTCGCCCTTGTCGTCGGTGCGGTAACCAAAACCGTTCGTGGAATTGCTGAGGATGGCGAGATCGTCCTCGAGATTCGTCGCGCTGGAATACTCCCCTTTGCTCCATTGGGTGAAGGCGGCGTTGTAGCCGGCCCCCATGATCGGTCCCCAGCTCAGAAGGGTGTTGTCGACGCCGTAGTAATAATCGCTCGTGCCGCGGCCGTCGTGTTTCAAATTGAAGGTGTGCCCGGCCTCGTGCGAGGCGGCTTCGGCGATGCTCTTGACTTCGTTGCCGAGGAGATTCTCAAACACCCAGCACGGAGTGTCACCCGTCCAGGTAAAGGAACCGAGATAGGCGACGCCTCCGGCGCTGCCATACCAGGAACTCGTCGGTGTGACGATGACACGGATGCGGCGGTTCTGGGGAGCATTGTTGTAGCGCGTGACGTCGGTGGTGACACTGATGTGGAAGGGAGAGAAATCCTCGGCGACGCGGGCCCAGACTTCGTCCATCTGGTTCGTGCTGAGGGTGCTCGCGGCGGCGTTGATCGTGGTGACGTTGCGCAGGGTATTCCACTCGGTGCCGGTCACGCTCTGGCCGTCGAAATCGAGGTAGATCACCGCGGTGGCATGGGGGCGGCTGTCGCGTGTCGGCGGGGTGGCTTCGGCGATCTCGCCTTCCTCCGGGGCCGAGGCCACGTCGGCGGGCAGAGGCAGGCCGCTCGCGGACTGCGGGGTGGATCCGGGAGCGGCACAGACGAGATCGTGAAATCCGAGCTGCTCGATGAACAGAGATCCGCTCTCGGTCGTCTCGATGCGATGGGCGACCGCGGAGAGGCGGTGCACGATCGAACCGCGGTAGTCGCCGCGACGGACCCGTTCGAGGTGGAGGGTGGAGGTTTCGTTGACGACCGACGCTCCCAGCACCCGGGTGCCGGGCTGGAGTTCCTTGCGGACCAGTTCTCCGCGGAAACGCAACGCTCCCAGGATCACCTCCACCTCGGCACCCGGGGTCGCGGCAAAGAGCGATTCGAGGGAGTCGAGGACGTCGAGGGCAGGCACTTCGAGGCGTGGCGACTCCGCGCCTTTTCGAAGAGCCGTGGGAATGAGACGGAGATCGTAAGCCTCCGGCACCGGAGTTCCCCCGGAGGGAGTGGCACGCGCCAGCATGGTGACGGCGGTGGATGGTGGCGAGGCTTCAGCGCCTCCCGCCGGGCGGTCGTTGGCCTGGGAAGGAAGATCGGCCCTCTGCGTCGTGCGATCCGCGTCCGTCCTATTCGGACTTTTCGTGAGCCAGAGCATCCCCGGCACCGCGAGGAGCAGGGCGGCGAGAGCGACGATTCGCGAAAAGCGCTGGGGGTTTCCCGGACTCATGAACGGCATTTGGACGAATCACCGCGGCAAGGCATGACTGCCCAGGCGAAGAAAACGAAAACGATTCCTTATTATGGAAATTATAAGGAATCGACCGCAAGTCAACTGTTTTGACAGGACTCAGGGTGGCGTTCTGACGTCCGCGCCCGCTCAGGTGAGAATGTCCTTCACGATGTGGCCGTGCACATCGGTGAGGCGGAAATGACGACCCTGATACTGGAAGGTGAGGCGTTCGTGATCGATGCCGAGGAGGTGCAGCAGGGTCGCGTGGAAGTCGTGCACGTGGACGCCGCCATCGACAATGTTGTAGCAATAGTCATCGGTGACCCCGTGCGAGTACCCGGCTTTGATCCCGCCGCCGGCCATCCACATCGAGAAACAGCGGGGATGGTGATCGCGGCCGAAATTCGCGGGGTTGAACTTGCCTTGGCAATAGTTCGTGCGGCCGAACTCCCCGCCCCAGATCACGACGGTGTCATCGAGCAGGCCGCGCTGTTTCAGATCGGTGACGAGGGCGGCGGAGGCTTGGTCGGTCTCGCCGCACTTGGTCTTGATGCCGCCGGGGAGGCCGCCGTGGTGATCCCAATCCTGGTGATAGAGCTGGATGAATTGCACGCCGCGCTCGGCGAGGCGGCGGGCCATGAGGCAATTCGCGGCGTAGGTGCCGGGGGTGCGGGCGTCCTCGCCGTAGAGCTGGTAGGTGGAGTCGGGCTCGTCGGCGAAGTCGGTCACCTCGGGGATGGAGGCCTGCATGCGGAAGCCCATCTCGTATTGGGCGATGCGCGTCTCGAGGAGGGAGTCGCCCGATTTCGCGAGCTGGATGCGGTGGAGCTCCTCGAGACGATCGAGCATGCGGCGGCGCGAGGCGTTGTCGAGTCCGGCGGGATTGTTGAGGTAGAGAACGGCGTCTTTGTCAGGATTGAAGCGGACGCCGTCGTGCTCGCCGGGGAGGAAGCCACTGCCCCAGAGACGGCTCACGAGCGGTTGGCCTTTCATGCCCTTGGTGACGAGGACGACGAAGGCGGGCAGGTTCTCGTTGGTCGATCCGAGGCCGTAGCTGAGCCACGAGCCGATGCTGGGCCGTCCGCCGATCTGCGCGCCGGTCTGCATCATCGTGACGCCGGGGCCGTGGTTGATTGCCTCGGTGTGCATCGACTTCACCACGGTGATGTCGTCGGCGATCTTCGCGGTGTGGGGCAGCAGTTCGCTGAACCATTGCCCGCTCTTTCCGTGTTGGGCGAACGCGAAGGGCGAACCCACGAGGGGCAGGCTCGACTGGTTGCCCGACATGCCGGTGAGGCGCTGGCCCATGCGGATCTCCTCGGGGAGCTCCCGGCCCTGCTCGGCGTTGAGGCGGGGTTTGTAGTCGAAGAGGTCCATCTGCGAGGGGCCTCCCGACTGGAAAAGATAGATGACACGTTTGGCTTTGGGACGTCCCGTGAGGTAGGGCGGAGGCGTCCCCCCGGCGGCCTCCGCCTTGCCCATGAGGCTGGCGAGGGCGATGCCGCCAAGTCCGCCGCCGAAGCGGGTCAGGGCTTCGCGACGGGAAAGGAAAGGGAAGGGGTCACGGGTCATGGCGCGTGGAGAGGAGGTCAGCGTTTCGAAATGCACTCGTCGAAATTGAGCAGGGTGGAGACGACCGTCGCGACGGCGGCGGCGCGGGCCGGTTGGTCGGTCGCGGAGGGCGCGATTGCTCCGGCGGCGAGTAGGGCCTTCGCCTCCTCGAGGTGGTTCTGATAGTGGGCTTGTTGTTCGGTCAGGAGCCCGGTGAGCACGGCCCTTTCCTCCTCGTCGGGGAGGCGGCTGGTGAGACGTCGGAAAGCGTCATTCACCAGGGCGGTGTCGTCCGCTCCGTGCACCTCGACGAGCTTCACCGCGAGGACACGGGCGGCTTCGGCAAACTGCGGGGCGTTGAGCATCACGAGTCCCTGCAAGGGCGAATCGGTGCGCTCGATCTTCACCTGGCAGACGTCGCGCTTCGAGGCGTTCAGCGTCGTCATGAGCGGGCTCGGCGCGGTTTGCCGCATGTAGGTGTAAACGCTGCGGCGGTAGAGCCCCTCGCCCTTGTCGGGTGTCGAGGGTTTGAAGGAGAATTCGATGTCGTAGGGTTTCACGGAAGGGCCTCCGACCTTGCCCACGAGCAGTCCGCTCGCGGCGAGGGCATTGTCGCGCAACATTTCCGCGGTGAGGCGCGGCGCGGGGTAGCGGTAGAGGAGGGTGTTTTCCGGATCGATCGCGGCGAGTTCGCCCGAGGCGACGTCCGAGCTCTGGCGATAAGTCGCGGAGAGCACGATGGTCTTGAGGAGGTGGCGCAGGTCCCAGCCGTGGTTCACGAAATCGCGGGCGAGCCAATCGAGCAACTCCGGATGGGTGGGGAGGCGGCCTTGGCTGCCGAAATCCTCGGCGGTGGCGACGAGCCCGTTCAGGAAGAGTCGCTGCCAATAGCGGTTCACGGTGACCCGGGCGGTGAGGGGATTGTCGGGCGAAGTCGTCCAGCGGGCGAGACCGAGCCGGTTTTTCGGAGCCTCGGCGGGCATCGCGGGAAGGAAGGCGGGCGTGGCGGGAGCCATGATTTCTCCGGGATTGAGGTAAGATCCGCGTTCCAGGAGATGGGTCTTCCTCGTTTCACCTTCGTATTCCTCCATCACCATGATCTCGGGGATCTTTTCGACGAGGGCACCGAGTTCTTTCCGTTTGGCGGACAACTTGGCCTGCAACTCACGGGCGGGAGCATCGTGATGGGTGAGAAAGTGATCGGGATCGGGGGTGAAGGTCGTCGCCTCCGAGGCGAGACTCTTCACCGCCGCAGGAGAGAGGGTCTGATCGTAGAGACGGAAGTCATCGACGAGGCCGTTCTTGAATCCGCTGTCGCGCATCCGCTCGCCGATGACGATGGTATCGCTGCCGCCTCCGGTGATCTCGCGGGTGAGTTTGTCACGCACCACTTCGAGGGCGACGGATTCGCCGTCGACGTAGAGGCGCATTCCCGCGGCGCGGCTGGATCCGTCGTAGGTGAGGGCGACGTGGTGCCAGGTGCCGATGGGGAATTCCTCCTTGGTTCTCACACGCAGGGCGTTGCCGGGCTCGTAATGGACGAGCGCGGCATTGAGCCGTCCGTCTTCGAGGAGCAGTTCGTAGCCCCGGCTCGCCGCATCGGTCCATGCCTTGGATCGGCTGAAGACGACGGCGCGCGCCTTCCGATCCGGAGTCTGCATCCAGAGCGAGACGGAGAAGGGATCGCTGCGCGTGAAATTGCCGAGCCCGAGAGTGACCGCGTCATCGCCGGTCAGCTTCACCGCCTGGCCGCGGCGACCCGGAACGAGGATGTTGTTGGCCGAAGTCTTCGCCGCCGCTCCGTTCGGGACGAGATTGGGAAAGGCACCCTCGACGAGGGCATCGAAGTCGTGCGCGAGGATCGGGGCCGGGAGCGCGATCGGAGCGGTCTGCGCGGCGAGCCAGGTCTCGTAGTCGTTCTTGGCGGCGGCGGCGCGATCGGCGCGTTGTTTTTCGAGGTCGGCGACTTCTTTCGAGAGACGTTTCCATTCCTCCTCCTGCTTCGCATCCGGCAGCCACAAGGTGGGCGTGGGAATTGCCGGGGTGAAGTAGGAATACAATCCGGCTTCGTCGATGTTCGCGAAAAAGGCGGAGAGCGCGTAATAATCCTTCGCGGTGATGGGGTCGTACTTGTGATCGTGGCAGCGCGAGCATTCCATCGTCAGCCCGAGAAAGACGGTGCCGTAGGTGTGCACCCGGTCGGCTACATATTCGACGCGGAATTCCTCGGGCACGCTGCCGCCCTCGACGTTCTGCGGATGGAGCCGGTTGAAAGTGGTGGCGAGTCTCTGATTGCGCGTCGGTTCCGGGAGGAGATCGCCGGCGAGCTGCCAGGTGATGAAGTCGTCGTAAGGCAGGTTCTCCTTGAAGGCGCGGATGACCCAGTCGCGCCACGGCCAGACGAAACGGTCGCCATCGACCTGGAATCCATAGCTGTCGGAATAACGCGCGACATCGAGCCACTCCGCGGTGAGGCGCTCGGCGCTGGCATCGCTCGCGAGGAGACGGTCGACGACCTTTTCATAAGCGTCGGGAGCCGTGTCAGCGAGAAAGGCATCGAGCTCCGCCACCGTGGGCGGCAGACCGGTCAGGTCGAAAGAGACCCGGCGCAGCCACTTCTCCCGGCTCGTCTCGGGCGAGGGCGAAAAGCCCTTTTCCTGGAGTTTTGTCAGGACAAAAGCGTCGATCGGGTTCTTTACCCAAGCGGAATCCGTCGCAGGCACCGGCACCTCCCCTGGCACCGGCACGAAGGACCAATGATCCTGATACTCCGCGCCTTCCTCGATCCAGCGATCGAGGATCGCGATCTCTTCGGGGGTGAGCGAACGTTTCGACGAAGGCGGGGGCATCACTTCCGAGGAGTCCTCGCTGTGGATCCGCCAGTGGACCTCGCTCTCCTTGGGTTTGCCCGGTACGATGCCCTTGACTCCGTCAATTTCGGAGGTGGCGTGGGCGAAAGTGTCGAGCCGGTATTCCGACCTCGTTTCCTTCGCGTCGGGACCGTGGCAGGCGAAACATTTGTCCGAAAGGATCGGGCGGATGTCGCGGTTGAACTCGAGCTTCTGCGCCGCGGCGGAACCCGCGGCGAGGAGGATCGTGAGAAGGAGGGAGATACGCATCGTCCGCAAGGGGGATTCGGGGGGGGAGGCGACTGACGAAAAAGTCCGGCAAGCTCAAAGGGAGATGTCGACAATCGCCCCGTTCTCACGCAAGTTCGCGCCTCCATGGATCGCGCAATCACGGCCTTTCCCGAAACCCTCGCCTGGCTCGGAGAGGCGGTCGCCGCGCTCTCGATCGATGTCGCGGCGCTGCAGCGTCCCTTGCGTCGTTGCGATCTCGCGGTGTGTTGTGGCACCTGTTGTCACGATGGGGTGTATCTCGGTCCGGAGGAGGCCGATGCGGTGCGACGGGTCGTCGAAGAGTCGCGCGACGAACTGGAAGGCATGGGGCTCGAGCTGCCGGATCAGGTCGTCGTCTACGGATCGTGGCAGGATTCCGTCTCCGGTCCCAAAACGGCGGTGCGGCCTCAGGCGAAGCGAGGGATCGTCGAAGCCTATCCGGATCATTTTCCCGAGACGGCCTGCGTCTTTCTCCTCTCCGATGCGCGCTGCGCCCTGCAGGCCCTCGCGATGCGGCGCGGGCTGCCGCCTTGGTATTACAAGCCCGCCACTTGCTGGATGCACCCGCTCTCGATCGAGGGCATCGAGGAGGACCGTCCCGTGCTCACCCTGCACGACGAGGAGAACGACCCGCAGCGTTTCCCCGGCTACGACGGATTTGTCTGCCGCACCCCTTGCGGCGAGACCTGCGCCGGAGGTGAACCCGCGTGGAAAGTCCTCGCGGAGGAACTGGAGTATCTCGGTTCGCTCGGCGGGCGGGACCTGTTGGAGGAGGTCGCGGCCCCACAATTCTTGTCGCGGCCGCGACAAGAATTGTGGTCAAAGGAGACCGAGTGATGTCCTGGGTGCTGCTTTCCGTCTGCTCGGCGCTGGTCTTGGGCGTCTACGATCTGCTGAAGAAGCTTGCGGTGAGAAACAATGCGGTGCCTCCGGTGCTGTTCTGCGGGGCGCTCACGGGGATGCTGGTATGGTGCTGCCTGCGTCTCATCACGCCCTTTTTGCCGGAGGGATGGCAGGCGGGCCTGTCGATCGATCCGCTCTCGTGGCGCGAGCATGGCTTTCTTTTCGGGAAAGGCGTGCTCGTTTCGGCCTCGTGGATCTTCGGCTATTTTGCGTTGAAGCATCTGCCCATCACCATCGCGGGGCCGGTGCGGTCGAGCGCGCCGCTCTGGACGATCCTCTTTGCGGTGGCTTTTCTCGGGGAAAAGCCGAGCGCCACGCAATGGCTCGGAGTCGGGATGATCCTCGTGGCCTTTTATGCTTTCTCCTTGTTGGGGAGGGCGGAAGGGATCCGCTTTCACCGCGACAAGTGGGTCGCCTGTCTCATCCTCGCGACCTTGCTGGGAGCGATGAGCGCGGTCTACGACAAGGTGCTGCTGCAAAACCTCGGCCTGCGCGTCGCGACGCTGCAATTCTGGTTCGCCGTTTACCTCGTCGTGGTCATGCTGCCCTTCGTCCTCGTGTGGCGCTACGGATTGAAACCGGCGGATCGCGGCGTCTTCGAATGGCGGTGGATGATCCCCGCGGTCGGCGTCGGACTGCTCGTGACCGATGCCCTCTACTTCGCCGCGATCGCTTCGGAAGGCGCTCTCATCTCCGTGATTTCACCCATCCGCCGCACCTCGGCGATGGTGGGATTTCTCGGAGGAATCTTCATTCTGAAAGAGCGCCACAACCTGCGCTGGAAAGCGGTCGCCCTCCTGCTGATGATCGCCGGGGTGGCGGTGTTGAACTGGAAACGATGATCGTTTCACCGGGCGCTTTTTCTTGCCCAAGCGTCGGATCGGCGCGACACCTCTCCGCATGAAACTCGCCTTGCCCAATCCGAGTGGTGCCGTCTTCGAGCTCACCCCCGCGCTCCGCGAAGAGGGGCTGCGCGAATCGCGCCTCAGTCCGCGTCGCCGCATGTTGCTGCCCTTCCACCGCGGGCAGGAAGACCTCGTGCAGCGCATGATCAACTTCATGCAGCCGGGCACCTACATCCGCGCCCACCAGCATCCGCGGGATTGGGCGACGGAGACCTTGTTGGTGATGTCAGGGTGCCTCGGGTTCGTCACCTTTGATCCGGAGGGGAACGTCCTCACGACGCACCGGCTCGGCGTCGGCGAGCTGGTCGATATCGAGGCGCGCGTCTGGCATTCGGTGCTGGCGCTGGAGGAAGATACGATGATCCTCGAGATCAAACGTGGCCCTTTCAACGAGGAGGACAAGGTCTTTGCCGCGTGGTCGCCCGAGGAATTCTCCGACGCGGCGCCCGCCTATCTCGAGTGGCTCACGGGGCTGGTGGCGTCATCGCCGGATCCGGTCCGATGAGCCCGACGGGCTCGAAGACGTTGCGATCCCACCAGAATTCGACGTCGTTTCTCCCCGCGAGCACTTCCGTCGCGACGAGCCCGATGCTCATGAGGCAGAAACCGACGAGCAAATGCGAGAGCAGCACGGCTTGGGATTTCCAGTAGTTGCAATTGTAGACCGCCGATAAATAGAGCGGAGTCACGCCCAGGGTCACGACGATGCCGAGGAGGATGATCTTCAGTCCACCATTCAGCCGCATTTCGATGAAGGCATAACAGACCACGAGAATCAAAATCACCACCCACGATCCCACGAAGCCGATGATGGCGAGCAGGGGATTGATCCTGCCCGTGAAAAACCAGGTCGACAGCCAGAAGGCGATCAGGAAAACGCCAGCCGGGATGGCGATGCCCTGAAGCAAAAGCCGCCGCTTTTCCGGAGTCCAGACAAACTCCTCGCCCTGCTGCCGGTGGAACAGCGGCGAGAGCAACAGCTGTTGTTTGCTGCGCAGGGACAGCTGACGCGACGGCACCACCATCTCGCGATCGGAGAGCGGATCATGAAAAGTGATCGTTTTCTCTTCAAAATCGAAGGCCACCGGTTCGCCCGGGAGATCGTCACCGCTTTGGTGGGTCCAGGCCGCCCGGGCACTCCCGGAGCCCGCGAAAAGCAGGCCCGCGAGCAATGCCGGCAGGATGGATTTCAGACGCATGCGAGCGAGGGAAGGGAGAGCACTTCATCGCCGCTCGCCGCGACATGGCAAGGGGATAATTGCGGAGAGCGCCGCGAGATCTCTCACTCCGCCACTCCGAAGCGGAACTCCGTGACGTGTTCGTAACGCTCTCCGGGATGGAGCAGGCACGAGGGAAACTCCGGCCGATTGGGAGAGTCGGGATAATACTGGGTTTCGAAACAGATCCCGCCCCAACGGGGGAAGGGATTGCCCTTGAAAGAGTTGGCCGTGAAGATCTGCACGCCGGGCTTCGTCGTGGCGATCGCGAGGGTGCGGCCGGAGACCGGCTCCGACAATTGGGCGAAGGTGACCAGAGCCGCGCTTTGCCCCTTCCGCGGAATCACGAAACAGTGATCATATCCGCCGCCCTCGACCGAATCGAGATCACGTCCCACGGGTTTGGCGGTGCGGAAATCGAAGGGCGTGCCATCGACCGGAAGGAAGGCTCCCGTGGGCACTTTCCGCGCGTCGATCGCGAGCACTTGCGGACAATCCATCCGCAGCTCGTGGCCGCGGACATCACCGGTGCCGGCGAGATTGAAATAGACATGGTTGGTCAGATTCAGCGGCGTGGTTTGGTCCGTCGTGCCGGCATAGGTGAGACGGAGGGTGGAGTCGTTTGTCAGGGTGTAGGTGACGGAGACCTCGACCTTGCCCGGATACCCTTCGTGTCCGTCGGCACTGACGAGGGAAAAGATGACGCCTTCCTCCGTCACCCGCCCCGACCAGAGCTGGCGGTGAAAACCGGTCTTGCCACCATGGATGTGGACGCCCTCGCCGTTCACGCTCTCCAGTTCGTGCCGCTCTCCGCCGATCGTGAAGCCGCCGCCGGCGATACGGTTCGCGAAGCGCCCGATCACCGATCCGAAGACGCCACCCGCGAGGGCTTCTTCGAGAGACCGATAGGACAGGGTCACGTGTCCGACCTTACCCTGTCGATCCGGTGTTTCCACCGAGACGAGCAGCGCCCCGTATTCGGCGAGAACGACGCGGGTGCCTTGGGTGTTCGTCAGGATGAAGGATCGCACCGCCCGGCCGTCCGGCAGAGTGCCCCAGACTGATTCCTCGATGCTCTGCGAGATGGCCGAGGTAGCCCCTGCCGCGAGCAGCACGAGCACCAAGATGGCGGTTGCGAAGGACCGGTTTTGCGTGAGGTTAGGCATATGTCGATGCTGCCCTTTTCGTTCCCCCGCGTCAATCCGGCACTGTTTCTCTCGGCGCTCCTTCTTCCCGAAGGGAGCCATCTCGACTTGTACGGCGCGGACTGGCCGCGATATCGTGGACCGGCGCTCGATGGCATCTCGACCGAGTCCGGATTGCGCACCTCGGGCGAGGCGAAGGAACTCTGGAAAAAGCAGATCGGGCTCGGCTACAGCGCTCCGGTGATCGGCGGCGGCAAAGTCGTCGTCAGCGGTCATGATGGCGTGGGAAAAGACGCTCTCTATTGTTTCGACGAGCAGACCGGGGAGCAGCGCTGGGTGCATAGTTACGCCCAGCCGATCGGGGATCTTTATTTCCAGGGAGGCACCACCGGCACCGCCACGATCGACGGCGACCGTGTTTATCACCTCGCCCGCGAAGGCGAGCTCTTCTGCCTAGAACTCGCCACCGGGAAGGTGATCTGGCAAAAGCATCTCCAGACCGATTTTCAATACACCAAACCGACCTGGGGATTCACCGGCGCTCCCCTCGTGTGGGATGATTGGCTTTTCGTCAACGCCGGCGATTCAGGCATCAATTTCAAGAAGGACGATGGGTCCGTCGTCTGGAAATCGGGCAATGAAGAGGCCGGCTACTCGACGCCGCATCCTGTCACCCGCAACGGCTGGCGTCTCGTGATTTTCTCCAACAAGCGATCCTACGTCTGTGTCGATGCGAGCAACGGGACCGAGGTCTGGCGTCACAAGTGGATGACCCGGTATGGAGTCAATGCCGCCGATCCGATCGTGTCGGGAGATTCCATCTTCATCTCAAGCGGTTACGGCAAAGGGGCGACCGTCGTGAAATGGGTCGACAAGGGCGAGCCGGAGAAGGTCTGGCAGAACCGCGAGATGCAGGCTCAGATGAATGCTCCCGTCCTCATCGACGGCCACCTCTACGGGATCACCGGAAACGAAGGGCAGGACGGCACCGGGCTGCGTTGTCTCGAGCTCGCCACCGGCACGGTGAAGTGGACCGAGACCTCGATCGGCCACGGCACCGCGATGGCCGTGCAGGGAAATCTGCTCGTGCTCACGGAAGGCGGTGAGCTGCAGGTCGCGCCCGCGACTCCCACGGGATACCAGGCCAGCTTCAAGCAGCAGGTCGTCGATCCGAAGGTCTGGACCGTTCCCGTATTCGCGAATGGCCGGGTCTACTGCCGCAACGCCGGGGGACAGTTCGTGGTGCTCGACATGAAGGGCGACGCGAAGTGATTCGTCCCTAAGGTTTTCCTCTTTTCCACGTCCACAGAGGTGTCGATGAAACGCCTCTCCTCCCTCGCCGCCGTCCTGCCCTGTTGGGCCACTTTGGGTTTCTCGCAAACCACGGCGGTTCCGGCCCCGCCCGAGCCGCGGCTTCCCTCCGCGACGGAGACAGCCCCAACCGAGGATGCCGTCACCCAGTATCTCCATTTCCTGCCGGCGGTGGAGGTGGAGACCGCTTCACCGGGGGGGAACGCAACGACCTCCGGTGTGGAGCCGGACCGACTGCAAACCGCGGTGGTGCGTTTTGAAAAGGACGGCGTCATTGTCGATCTCGTGGGTGTCGTCCATCTGGCCGATGCGGCCTATTTTGCGAATCTCAACGAGCGTCTCCGGACCTACGACGTGGTGCTGTATGAGATGGTGGGCGGTCCGATGCAGGCTGCCGCGCCAACGACCGGAACCACCGCGGAAGAAGTCGGCACGATCCGCCAGCTCCAGCAACTCGCGAAGTCATTCCTCGGCCTCGAGTATCAGACCGAGGCGATCGATTATACGGCCCCGAATTTCGTTCACGCCGATGTTGAGTGGGTCGAGTTTGATTCGCTCATGAAGGCGCGCAACGAATCCATCTTCTCTCTCCTCACGCGCACCATGTCCCTCGCGGATGGCGAGAAGAGCCTTGGAATCGCGACCGACGAGGCGGCCATGCAGGCCTTGCTGCAAAAGATCCTCAACTCGGTCCTTTCCGGCGACAGCGCCGGACTGAAGCGCAGCGTCGCGCCGCTCCTCGGCGAGGCCGAGACTTTCATCACCCGCCTCGAAGCGGAGGATGGCACCGTCCTCGTCAGCGAGCGCAACCGCATCGTCATGGAAAAGTTCGCCGACGTCCGCGCGAAGCAGGGGCGCGGCACCTACGCGATCTTCTACGGGGCGGCGCACATGCCCGACTTCGAAAAGCGGCTCCTTGCCGATGGATTTGTGAAAGGGGAGACGACCTGGATCGATGCCTGGACCATTCCCGCTTCGACCGGAGCCGCCGCTCCCACCAGTTCGCCCGCGGAAATGATCCTGCGCCTCCTTTCGCAGAATCCCGAGGTGGTGAATGAACTCAAGAACCTCGGCACCCTTCTGGAAGATCTCGGGGGCAGGATGAAATCGATCCCCGCGCCGGAAGTCCCGTGAGGCTCACAACTCGCGCGAGAAATCGTCCAAAGAGGCAGCAAGCACGGCCATGCGATGCAGGTGGCCCAGATGCCCGATGCCGTTGGAATCTTCCACCCGCTCCCGCACTTTGGCAGGGATCGCGCCGAAGCGAATCTCAAGCACCTCGAGGATGTCGGCGCGTTTGGCGGACTCGATGCCCTGCTCGATGCCTTCCTTCACAAACTGTTCGGCGAGTGTCATGGCGGCGTTGCGGATGCGCGGTTCGGAAACCGTTTCCAACCTACGGCGGAAGGAATCCTTGTCAATGCCGCCGCCCATGAGGTAACGGAGAACGCGTTCGAAGAGGCCGCGCGCCACCTGGGAGAGCAACGACTCGTCCCAGACGGCGTCTCCGAGCAGTTCACCGAGACGTTCGGCCTTCAGCACGCGGAGCGTCAGGATCCCGGCCGGCGTGCCCGCGATCGCCTCATAGGGCATTTCACCCAATTCCAACAAGGAGAATGAAAATTCGGGGATGAACGGGCGCAAGGCCGTTTCGCAGTCCGGGGGGAGGTGGACCAGGTCGGAGAATTGCGGCGAAAGATCCCAGCCTGCCGCATTCTGGGCGACGACGAGGGGCACGATCGGCGGGAGTTTGCCAGGCGATCCGGCCCCGTCCTTTTCCGTGACGATCCAACGATCCCAGATCCGGACGAGGTAACGGAGGATCTGGAGGGCGGCGTAAGGTGGTCGAGTGCTGAAGTGTTCGAGCAGGAAATAGAAATAGCAGGATCTCCCCTCTTCGGGACCTGTCATCGCCAAGGGGGCGGAAAAGAGCAGGTCGCTCTCAAAATGCCGGAATTGGGAATCGACGAACGTGCCGGGTTCCAATCGAAGTTGCTCCCAATCAATCGCGGAGACGATTTCCGACGGTAGCCTCCAGCGGAGGAACGCGGCCGCATCCACCGGATTCGAGAAGCCTTCCTTGAAAAGCTTGTCGTGCGGCTGATGGATGGGTTCGTTTGAGTCCTTCATCAACGGAAACGCAAAGGGGGCCTCAACCGAAAACGTCTTCGAGTCCCCGTCTCATTACTCCCGCATCGGGCGTGCGCCCGGTCCAGTATTCGATGCCGATGACGCCCTGCGCTACGAGCATGCCGAGTCCATCGATGACCCGGCAGCCCTTCTGACGGGCTTCCTCGACGAGGCGGGTGGTGGGAGGATTGGGAATGACGTCGGCGACGATCATTTCCGGTGTGATCGAATCCATCGCCAAAGGGATGCGCGCCTCGACATCGGGGAAGAGACCGATCGAGGTCGCATTGACCACGATTTCGGTTCCCTCGGGAACGCGGAAATCTCCGTGCCAAGGGACGAAGGTCACCGAGAGGTCGCGACCGGACGCCCTCACCGCCTCGCGCAGCGGTCCGGAGAAAAGGGCTTCCAGTTCACGCCCACGGCTTTCGTCGCGGTTCACAAGGGTGATACTCGAACATCCCGCCAAGGCCATTTCCACGCCGATGGCCCGGGCCGCGCCGCCCGCACCGAGCAGGACGAGTGACTTCCCGGCCGGGTCGGCCAGTTCGCGAAAGCTGGAGACGAAACCCTTGCCATCCGTGTTTTCGCCGATGAAACGCCCGTCGCGGTTCACCACGCAGTTCACCGCGCCCATGAGCGAAGCCGATTCGCCGAGTCCGTCGAGATGTTGGATCACCGCCACCTTGTGCGGGATCGTGCAGTTGAAGCCCCGGAAGCCGAAGGCCCGCGCCCCGGCCACGGCGGCGGCGAGATCATCGGGACGGACTTCGAGGGTGAGGTAGCGCCAATCGAGCCCCATCGCCCGGAAGGCCGGCTCGATCATCGCCTGGGTCGGATTCTCCGCCACGGGAAAACCAAAGCAACCCACCAGTTCCTGTTTGAAATTCAATTCCTTCGCCATGACGGCGGAGTGTAGGGAAGCGCGCGGGGAGGGCAAGGATTTCTTCGGGCGAGGTTGCCTTCGGCTTACTCGCGAATCACCGTTTCACCACTTCCACATTCTCGGCACGGATGAAATCCGAGATGGTTTTGACCGTTTCGCGCGCTTGGACGACGATTTCATGGTCACCCAGGACGGTTCCTGAGGGGAGGGAGGCTTGAATGTCGATCTCTTTCGCTTTCCCGAGTGTTGAGTTGGGATACGGGATTCGGAAGTCCACGGGAGTCGCGCTTCCATCTTTCCGGACGAGAGCGAAGCTGAAGCGACCTTCGAAAGCATCGACCTCGCGATGGCCCGGAGTGGGTTCGAGGCTGAATCTGGGAAGCACCGCGCCGATAGTCACGTCCAAACGATCTTCGTCGCGACGTGTCTCCCGGATCACCACACGATTGCCGTTGCCATGGAAGCTCTTGCCGCGGTCAGGAGCAAGGCGAGCCACTTCACGATCCTCTGAAACGGTGATCACGTAAGTCGTCATCAAATCAACGGGAAGCTTGATGTTGTCGAACTCGGACCGTTTGATCGATCCCAGACTGATGGATTGCCTACCATCAAGATCCTTTCCGGGACGCAGGCTGAGACGACCCGTCAGTGAATAATTGGTCCCGCCCGACGTGAGTTGCGCATATGAAATGGAAATCCGTGTGTTGTCGTCGAAGTCCAGCGTGTCAGATGCCAGCACGGCTTCGCACTCGATGAATTCTTCCCCGTTCACTTGGAATGAATTCCCGGTTCTGATCTGCTCCACCCGCAGGCGTTCGCTATGGTCCGATGCGAAGTATTCGCCGGCGATTCCGAAGAACGAATCGGCCGGCGAAAGGATCGATGATAGCAACATCGTTGCGGCGGGGAAGATCCATGATCGAAGAATCCGTCTGGTCCGATAAAGATAGAGGAGCGTGCCGATCCCACCCAGAAGCCAGATCGAGGATTGGATCAAAACCACCAGATGACGGGGCATATGGCGAGGGAGTATACCAAGGTCGCCGATGTGGGTGAAAGGGGACGCATGCAAGAAGACCACGCTTCCGAAAGTCACCGCGTAAAAACCGACAAAAAGCGATACCGCCAGCAGCAGGTAGCGTGGCAAGGATCGCGTCTGGGCTGCGAGAAAGATTTGCCAGATCCAGATGGCCGACGCGACGACCACTTCGAATGCCGCATATCCGATCCGGGAGGCGCCGTCATTGAGAAACATTACCGCGACATCCCCGGCGACACCGATTGCGATCAAGAGCACCATGAAAATCATTTTTTCAAGGAAGAGCCCGCTCCGGGAGATGGGGCGGGCCAGCCAATAGGCGTCAGGATCCGCGAGGGTTTCCTCTTGGACGACCATGATGATGACGACAAAAAAGACAATGGGACCCAGGATGAAGGTCAGGCTTGTCAAAATCTGGTTGGCATGGGTCTTCAAAAGACCGGCGTCGGTGCCGAGAAGATACGTTTCGACGGCGGTGAGGGCGACGAGGATCAAGATCGCCCATGCATAGCGGGCCAGGTCTTTCTTCAGCAGATGAAAGATCACCTTCATGAGCGACGAAGGGACGGTGCCGAGAGAATCTCGCGCAAGGACATCGGGGTGAAGGTGGGTGATGAATCCTCCCCGAGGTGGTGCCGAAGGCGGATCTCAAGATCGGATGTATAGCTATCCGTGTAGAAGCGCTCACAGCCATTCGGGGAGAGCGTTTTCATCAAAGACCCGGAGAGGTCGGGAGGGAGCGTGGAGAAACATCCGGCGTCCACGTGAATGAACTGATGCCGGGCCAGGAAGCTTTGGAGCGGTTCATCCACAATGAGTTTGCCCAGTCGCAAAACGCCGAGACGGGTGGCGACGGGCTCGATCTCTTCGACGTCGTGGGTGGTGATGAGGATGGCGAGTCCAGTATCGAGTGCGAGATTCCGCAGCAAGGAACTGAGGCTCGCCCGGGTCTCCACGTCGAGTCCGCTGAAGGGTTCGTCGAGCATGAGCAGCGCTGGATGGGCTGGGAGGGTGCCCGCCAGGCAGACTTTCATGCGTTGACCACGCGAAAGGTGTTTGATCTTTTGCAGGGGTGGCAGCTCGAACCGTTCGACGAGTGATCTGCAGAGTTCCGCGTCCCATCCGGAGTAGAAACCCGCGCAGTAGTCGAGGAAGCGCGATACCGTCATCCAGGCGGGCAATTTCTGCCCTTCCGAAATGTAGCCCACCTTCTCCAGGGCCCGGCCGTCGAGCTTTCGGGACGAGGTCCCGAGCACGATCGCTTCTCCCGAGGAGGGGTGGTAAATGTTCAAGAGGAGGCGGAAAGTCGTCGATTTTCCCGAGCCGTTGGAACCCAGTAGCGCAAAGACTTCTCCGGGCGAGAGAGTCAGATCGAGGGAGTCGAGAGCGACCACCCGCCGGAATCTCTTGGTGAGGCCTCGGATTTCGAGAGAGGGAGCGTGGGCCGGGGCCATCGGTGGGAGAGAGCTGAGACAGAAGAGCCCAAGTTCTCACTTGCCCACCGTCGTCTGCGCCACCGGAGTGGCGGAGGCGTTCAGGGGGAGACGGTAGAGGCCGCGGACTTCTTCGTTCGAGAGGGCGCGATCATAGATCCGCACCTCGTCGAGGGAGGCATCCACATTCTGACCCTCTCCCTGATGGACCGAGCCGAGGGCGACCCACATGCGGTCGGTGGTGTAATCTACAGACTCCGTCGTGCGGACCTCGCTGACGGGCTCGCCATTCACGAAGAGGGTGAGGATGCGCTGACGCGGGCCCTGCTTTTCGATGCGCCCGGTCACGAAACTCCATTGATTCAGAGGAAGCACTCCGGGGGAGTCGGTGGCGACATGCTGGTTCAGGTCGAGGCCGCCTCCGGGCTTCAGCACGATCTCTTCCTGCCGCACTTCGAAGACAGGTTTGGAGGTGACGGAGCGGTCGGAGCGGAAGCGCACCCGGCCATCCCCGTGCAGATACAGCGACCACGGATCGCGTCCCCCGCGACGGTCGCCGAACCAGACGATCTGGCCACCCTTCCGGCTGGCCGGTTTCACCCAGGCGGACACGGTGATGGCATCGGGAGAGGCAAACGCCGTCGAAGGCCGGGTGTAGAGGCACGATTTTTTGTCGCCGTAAAGCCGCATCGCTCCGGCATCAAAGCTCTCTTCGAGCGTGACGGTGCCACCGGTGGTGAGCGGGTGCCGACCCGCCGCCTGATCCTGCCCCGGGGCAAGGGGATCAAAGCTCCAGTGAGCCACGAGCCCTTCCGCATGGGAGGGAAAAACGACTCCATCCCTCGTCGGAAAAGTTGCCGCCGGGTAAACGGGACGTTTGAGCTGCCCCGGCTTGGTTTGCTTCGGTGAGGCATTACCCTGCGGAGCGATCGCGACCTTTCCATGGGCCGCCACTTCGCGGAGACCCTCGTGGAGGGGATTGTCGGGGCTCAGGGGATCGCCGAGCCGCTTCGCGAGGCGGGCAAGGGCGTCGTTGACCGGCTCACCTTCCGTCACGACGGGATACAGGACCACTCCGTAAACTTTCACCTCACCCTTGATGCGGCGCAGCACGATCTTTTCGGCCGAGGGGTATTTGCGAAGACCGACGACGAACGTGTCCGTGGTGGCCTCGGCTCCGACATCGACGAGATTGCCAAACAGATCGACGACGACGACCCGGTCTTGCGCGTCGAAGAGCTGCACCGCGAAGTCCGCGCCGACGGCTGCTTCAAAGAGAATCGTGGCGACCAGATCCTCGTTCATCTTCGAGCGGTCGATCCGGATCTCGATTTGACCGGCCCCTTCGGGCACCTCATTCCCGACCTGCCAGGCGGGTGGCGTTTCCAGAAACTGTCCGCCTTTTTGAGCGACATCGAGGATCCATGCCGGGCGCTCTCCTTCGGCTCCGACCTCGGCCTCACCGGTCTCCATCGCGGGTCCGAAAAGGAGCTTCGCGATCTCCGGAGTGCCGGCGCGGGCGTTGGTCGATGCGATGATGATTGCAACGAGCACCAGCGGCGAGAAAGCTCGGGGATTCATGGCGCGGATTGTCCGAAAAATCAGACGTGCGGTCAAGCCTGCATTTTTCCCTTCCCCCTCCCGCCGGATCTGGTCCATCCTTCCGGCGATGCATGTCCCCACGATCATCGAGCGGAAGCGCGATGGGAAAACCCTCGACGAGGGGGAGATCCGCCATCTCGTGAGTGCCTTCACGGATGGCTCGATGCCGGATTACCAGATGTCGGCCTTCGCCATGGCGGTCTATTTCCAAGGCATGGACGCGGGTGAGACGGCGGCGTTGACCCGTGCGATGCTGGAGTCGGGGACCTCCTTTTCCTGGCCCGCGCACGCTCCGCGCGTGGTCGACAAACATTCCACCGGCGGAGTGGGCGACAAAGTCTCACTGGTGCTCGCGCCTCTCCTCGCCTGCGACGATCTCTGGGTGCCGATGATCTCGGGCCGTGGTCTCGGCATCACCGGGGGCACGCTCGACAAACTTGAATCCATCCCGGGATTCCGCGTCGGTCTCTCGGCGGAGGAAGCTCACGCTCAACTGGAGCGGATCGGGGTGGTGATGATGGGGCAGACCGAGTCGATTTGTCCAGCCGACAAAAAACTCTACGCCCTGCGCGACGTAACCGCCACGGTGCCAAGCCGGCCGCTCATTGTCGCGTCGATTCTTTCGAAGAAACTCGCGGAATCGCTCGATGCGCTCGTGCTCGATGTGAAGTTCGGGTCCGGTGCCTTCATGAAGACGCGGGAGGACGCGGTCCTACTCGGCGAGGCAATGCGCGAGGTGGGCGCGGCAATGGGAGTGGAAACGCGGGTTTGTTATCATCCGATGGATCAACCGACCGGTCGTGCCGTGGGCAATGCGTTGGAGGTGGCGGAGGCGATCGAATGTCTCCGCGGTGGAGGTCCCGCCGATCTGCGTGAACTGGTGGTCGCCCTCGCGGAAGAGGTGAGCGAGGCCGGTCGTGGACGGTTCGCCGCTTGGCTCGACGACGGCACGGCTTTCGCCAAATTCCGGGAAATGGTCGCGGCCCAAGGCGGCGATCCCGCCTGCATGGATGATGTTGCAGCGGTCCATCCCGCGCCCGTGATTCGCGAGATCCGGTCGTCCCGCTCGGGTGAGGTGAGGCGCGTCGATGCCGAAGCGGTGGGGCGCGCCGCCAATGCCCTCGGGGCAGGGCGGAACCGGGCCGAGGATGCGGTGAACCCGGCCGTCGGATTCGACCGCATCGTGAAGGTCGGCGAGCGGGTGACGGCGGGCGATGTCATCGCGAGGGTTCATGCGGGCACTTCCGACGGAGCGGACGCCGGGGAAAAGGGGTTTTTGTCAGGATTTTGTTGTGAATGAAAAGACTCCTCCCCATCGGATGCGGACTGTTGTTGGCCGCGTGTGACCGCTCCGAACCTCCTCAGGTGGTGATCGAGCAGGAGCCCTCCGTGGAGGCACTCGTGTCGACCGTGCTCAATGGCGGCGGCACCTTCCGCGACGTGCCTTTTGCGAGCCTCGTCGAAATTTCGACCGGCAAACAGGTGCTGCCGATGACACCCGACGATCCGGTCGATGCCGAGATCCTCGCCGGGCTCGATGAGGCGATCGGGCGCGTCCTCGTGCGCATGAATGCGCCCGACTCGGTGACGCACCGCGAGAGCCGCATCAACGAGGTGAGCGCTTATTTTGAGACAGCCTTGATCGAGGAGATCGATCGCGCGCCCGAACTCGAGTGCGCCTACCCGCGCACCGCCGAGGGCAACCTGCAGCGCGCCGGCTACCCCGATCTGATGATCCGGCATCCGGAAAGCGGTCGCGTCGTGTACTTGGATCCGAAGCTGGTGCAGGAAGGTTCGCTCGAATCGGACCTGCGCACCTTCTATTTCACGCCGAGCGTGCAGACGCGGAAAGTGCTCCACGACGCGAGCCATCTCCTCGTGGGAATCGAGCACGACGGGAACACGGGGAAGTGGAAATACCTGCGCTGGCACCTCGTCGATCTCGCGCGCTTCAAGGTGCGGCTGAAAGCAGAGTTCCAGGCCAGCAACGAGGATCTCTACCGGCCCGAACTCATCATCCGGAAGGGCGAAGCCCCCTGAAAACCGGCGTCAGCGCGTCGTCGGTTTCATCACGAAAAGACCGTGCGTGGCCTGGTAGGCGTGCTCGGCGTCCATGCGTTTCAGCTCGTGGCCTGACCCCCACGAATCGGAGAAGAGGATCTGCTTCTTCGCCTCGTTGTAGCCGATGATCATGCGCATGTGCCCGCCGCTGGTCTGTTCGCTGAGGGGCGGATCTTCGGGGAATTGTCCGACCTCGAGCGACCAGAGGAGAGGGATGCCTTGGTCGATGTGTTTCCGGATCGACTCGTGATATTTGGACTTGGGTACCTCGGGACCGACGTAGCGGCCCTCCAGCAGCTCGACGAGCTGGTATCCCTGGCGCACCGCGAGGCAGGTGAAGCGGGTTTTGAACAAGTGGTCGATGCGGCCGAGTTCCTCGTTCGTCGCAAGGATGCTCGTGCCACGCTCGGGATCGGATCCGGCGATCTCGGCGAGCTGGTGCATGTCGCAGGCGATGCCGTAATATTCGAAGAGACGCTGCGCCGACGCCACGACGCAATAACCCTTGGCTCCTTGATCGACCATGGGGACGCCCGCGATGAAAACGTCGCCATCGCCGCTTTTCTTCACCCTCAGAGGCAATTCGGAGAGCTTCACCGTCGCTCCGGCGCGATCCTGCATCGCGGCTTCATAGACGCCGCCCGCGTCGCGTTTCGCGAGCCGCATGCGCAGGTATTCGACGGAGGTGTCTTCCGGAGCGTTCCTTTCGAGCACCGCCTTGCCGCGGCCCGAGATCCACGAGTACCCCATCGTGAGAAGTCCTTGGCTCGGTTTGCCTTCGCGTTTCGTGGGGCGGATCTGGAGCTGGGTGCCGAGATGGCGTCCCACCGCCTGGAACCGCTGGTCGTAATCCGCCATCGAGATCGAGCCCCCGTCGCCGCGGTTGAAAATCGAGATGGTCACCCCGAGGAATTTGCCATCCTTGAAATCGACGACCGCCTCCTCGACCTTGAAAGCGCCCTGCAGCAGGGTGAGATCGACCTTCAGATTGCCGAGATCCTTCTTCTGGAAGATCGCCCGCGATCGGTCTTCCGTGAGCCATTCGAAGTAGGGGTTGCGGTTCCAGTTGCCCTTCTCGAAGCGCTTTTCGAGATCGTCGGGGGTCAGTTGATAGGCACCCGGCAGGGTCACGAAAAGATCGAGGTCCGCGACGAGCGGTTCTTGTGCCTCGAGCGGGGACAGGGCAACGAGCCCTGAGGTGATCAGGGCCGCGATGGCGGGAATGCGGGTCGGAAATCGCATGCCGGGGAGTGTATCGAATTCCGCCAATTGTGTCTCGCAAAATCGCGAGGCCGCCATTTTCCGTTTGTTTTCACGGGCAAACTCTGAGACAACAACTGCCCGGCTCACTCGCGCCGGATTTTCCCCCCATCTGATTCCGATGAAAAAGCTCATCAACAATCCCCTCAAATGTGCCGACGAACTCGTCGAAGGTCTCGTGGAGGCCTACAACGGTGAATGCCGCCACGTCGGTGCCCGTTCCATCGTGAAGAACGACATCCCCGAGGGCAAGGTGGCCCTTCTCATCGGCGGTGGCAGCGGCCACGAGCCGATCTACCACGGTCTCGTCGGGCGCAATCTCGCCGATGGCGCCGCTTGCGGCGACATCTTCGCGGCCCCTCCGCCAAACATCGTTCTCGAAGCGACCGAGGCGGTGAACCGCGGCAAGGGCGTGCTCTATCTTTACGGCAACTACGCCGGGGACGTCCTCAATTTCGACCTCGGGGCCGAGCTCGCTTCCGACGACGACATCGAGGTGCGCACCGTGCTGATCTGGGATGACGTCTGCTCCGCGCCGCCGACGCAGAAGCACAACCGCCGCGGCATCGCCGGTCTGGTCCCCATCGTGAAACTCGCCGGGGCCGCCTCGCAGAAGGTCTCCACCCTGGAGGAACTCGAAGCCCTCGCGAAAAAGGCCGTGCTCCAGACCCGCTCCGTCGGAGTCTCCATGTCGCCCGGCTCCATTCCCGCCACCGGCAAACCCACCTTCGACATCGACGAGGACAAGATCGGTCTCGGCATGGGCATCCACGGCGAACCCGGGGTGGGGGAGATCCCCATGACCACGGCGGACGAACTCACCGCCCAGATGCTCGAACTCATCATCGCCGATTTCGAGAAGGATGAGGAAGTCGCCGCCCTCGCGCCCGGCGACGAGATCCTCCTGCTCGTCAATTCACTCGGTGCCACGACGATGATGGAACTCCTCATCGCCCTGCGCAAAGCCAAGGCCATCCTCACCGAACGCGGCCTGAAAATCTACGACGTGCTCATCGGTCCTTTTGTGACCTGTCAGGAAATGTCCGGGATCTCCTTCTCCATCACCCGTCTCGACGACGAGCTGAAGGGCTACTGGGACATGCCCTGCCAATCCGTCTGCTACAGCAAGATGGAGGGGCGCAACGGCGGCTGAGCACGATCCGATCGCCACCTCTCCGCACCTTTTTGGCGGGTAAAGAGGGTTGAATCCCCGACGATACCCTCTTTAGTCTCCGAAAACATTCCATCCCATGGCCAAAGCCTCCCTCTCCGTCAACGAAGTCCGCGACATGATGCTCGCGGCCGCCGACCAGATCATCGCCTCCGAGCCCATCCTCACCGATGCCGACCGCGCCCTGGGCGACGGCGATCACGGGGTCGGGATGGAGCGCGGCATGACCGCGGTGAAGGAAGCGCTCGCCGGGAAGGACTTCCCTTCGGCCGGAAAAGTCTTCGTCGGCGTCGGCACGGCGATGATGTCGAGCATGGGAGGCGCCTCGGGCGCGATCTTTGGCATTCTCTTCCGCTCGGGCGGCAAAGCCGTGGGGGATGCGACCGAATTCACCGCCGCCCATCTCGCGACGCTGCTTCGCGAAGGTACCGACCAGGTCATGACCAAAGGGGCCAAGCCCGGCGACAAGACCATGGTCGATGCCCTCGATCCGGCCGCGCAGAAAGCCGGTGAGGTCGCCGGTCTCCCGATCGACGAGGCTCTCGTCGCCGTGGCCGCCGCCGCCGCCGCGGGCCGCGAGGCGAGCAAGGACATGATCGCCACGATGGGGCGCGCCAAGACCCTCGGCGAAAACTCGCTCGGCAAGCCCGATGCGGGAGCGGTGAGCGTCTCGATCATTCTCGCCGCGATGAGCGATTTTGTGGCGGGGCTCTGAGGTGGGAAGCCTTTGGCTCCCCCTCCCTCAAGCTCACACTCCTACTCTTTCCTCCTACTCATACTCAGCGTGGGCCGAGCGCCGTCCGTTTTTTGAGTAAGAGTAAGAGTATGAGGATGAGGTAAGAGTAGGAGTCCAAGACGAAGATGGCAGCGACCCAACCATGAGCGACCCTGAAGTCTACACCCTCGCCGATCTCGGAAACTGGAAGGAAGCGACCCGTTCGCTCGAGTTTCCCGCCCGTCTTGCCGTGATCGGGGATCCGGTGGCTCATTCCCGCTCGCCGCAGATGCACAATCCGGCCCTGCGCGCCGCGGGGATCGCCGCAAGTTATGTGAGGCTCCACCTGCGTCCCGAGGAGCTCGCCGAGGGCATCGCGGGCATGAAGGAAGCCGGCTTCGTCGGATTCAACGTCACCATTCCCCACAAGAGCGCGGTGTTCGAGGCGGTCGATGACATGAGCGAGACGGCCCGCCGCGTCGGCGCGGTGAATACCGTGGCGATCGAGGGCGGCAGTCTCATCGGGCACAACACGGATGCGCCGGGCCTGCGCCGCGCCGTGCGCGAGGCGTTTTCGATGGATCTCCGCGATCTGCGCATCATGATCGTCGGGGCCGGCGGCGGCGCCGGGCGCGGTGCCGCGGTGCAGTGCGCGATGGATCACTGCGAACGTCTCGTGCTCGTGAACCGCACCGTGGAAAAAGCGAGCGAGCTGGCCGCGGAGTTGCGCGAGGTCATCCACGATCCCGACCGGCTCGAGGGACCGGCGGACCGCCTCGTCGCGATCCCGTGGGAAGAACGGTCCATGGAGCGCGAGCTCGGGCAGATCGATCTGATCATCAACGCGACCTCGCTGGGGATGAAGCGGACCGATCAGGAAGTGGTCCCGCGCCGGCTCATTCAGCCGCATCATCTCGTTTACGACATGGTGTATGCGCCGGCCCGCACCCGCCTCATGGCGGAGGCCGAGGAGGAGGGGGCGAAGGCGGCGAACGGGCTGGGAATGTTGTTGTGGCAGGGAGCGCTCGCTTTCGAGTTCTGGTTCAACCAACCGGCGCCGATTGAGGCGATGCGGGCGGGGCTCGCCGGTTGAGGTGGTGGGGGGGGGCGAAAAGATGGGGCCCTCGCGAAAATTTCCGCATAGGACGGAGACCGGGTTCGTCATTCCGACATCACCGCAAGGTCCGGAACCCAGATGCCCGGATACAGGTGAGGCAATCCACACCCTACCCAACCTCTCCTATGAAACTCATCGCCCTCGCCACCGCCGCTGCCGCGACTCTCGCTGTTGTCGGAGCCTCCACTGCTGAAGCCGGTCCCCGCTACTACGGCGGCGGATCCTACGGAGGAGGAGGCTACGCCGGCGGTTACCGCGGAGGCTACGGCTACGTCGCCCCCAGCTACGGACGCGGCCACTGCGCCCCGGTCGTCTACAAGACGCACACGGTGGAGGTGAACCGCTACACCCAGTGCCGCACCGCCTACGACCACTGTGGCCGCCCCTACACTTACCACGTGACCGTGGTCACCTACTGCGACTACTACTCGAACGGCACCACCCGCACCTGGTCGCGCACCTTCTCGTGAGGATCGCCGGTGAGCCGGTGAAAATTTCAAAACTCCTCCCTCGGCAGGGCTCCGGAATCCGGAGCCCTGTTTTTTTTGCCACCACCCCCCCGCCGGATCCAGGCAACAAAAAAGGCCCCCTCTCGCGAGGGGACCTTTTCTAAAAGAGGGAAACCGTCAGAATGAGCCAGGATCGATCACGCGGCGTCGGCGCCTTTGTGACCGAGGATCTTGACGGTGCGATTGAGCTGATCGTATTCGATCGGCTTCTTGATCACCGTGACCGGACCGCTCGAGAGGATCTTCGTGAGGATCTCGCTGTCGGGGTAACCGGTGATGATCACGATGGGGAGATCGGGATAGATCTTCTTCAGCTTCGCGTAGAGTTCGTCGCCCGGAATGTCGGGGAGCTTGAGGTCGAGGAAAACGAGGTCAAAACGCTGTTTTTCCGCGTAGGCGAGCGCTTCGGCCCCGGTCCCGACGACGATGCGTCCGAATCCGGCTTTTTTGAGGAACTGTTTGAAAAGAGTCTGGAGCGAGGGGTCGTCGTCCACGACCAACACGGTGGGCTGGCCGCCTTCATCCGTCTTGAGGATGTCGCGGTCGAGCAGGCTGCGCTTGATGCGCCAGCGGCCACCAATCTGGATCGCAGGCAATTGGCCCCGCTGGACAAGGTAATACACCGTGGGGAGAGGGATCCGCAGATATTCTGCGGTCTCTTTCACGGTCATCAATTCTGGTGCTTCTTCGTCTGCCATGTCTGTATTTGGGTTTCCCCCGGGAAGGGTTTTGGCCGGGTCGGGTTCACGTTTCAGGATTCAGTCGAAAAACCACAATCCTGAGTAAAAACACTCGGTTCTGGCAATTGTGGCCAATTTTATTAAAAACACAAGCGATAATTGAGAAATATTTCAATTATGAGATTCGAGATTGCGGAAATTCTGGATCGGGAGGATCGGTAGAATCCGTCCTTCGCCTTGGGTGAGGCCGCCGTGGTGAGGGAGGCGGGCGAAAGCGGACTCCGCGCGAACCCGGAATTGATGCGCGAAAACCGGAGCGGGTCAAATCAGGAATTGCGCGCTTTTGTGGGAGTTCCAGAGGGTGGATTGGCTTTTCCGGAGAGGGGTTGACTCGGTCCGATTCCGTGGCTTGGTTGGCGGCTTGGGGCGATCCGGAGATTTTCCCATGCCTCTCTAATTTTGACCGCGCGCGGTCCGTTTCCGAAGTCATTCACCGACAGATCGACACGAGATATGGTCAAATGCGAACATCGCCGCCCATGGCGGAGGCTGGGACTTTTCCTGGGAGGGATGGCCCTCGTCCTCGCGGTCGGTCCGGCCGAGCTCTCCGCCCAGGCCTTCACGACGACGCGTCTCGCCGATGGATTTGATTACCCGGTGGGCAAGCCGAACGGCGACGGTTATTACATTTTCCGCGGATTCTCCCAGAACGGGCACCTCGGCGAGGATTGGAACGGCAATGGCGGGGGCGACACCGACGAAGGCGATCCGGTCTACTCGATCGCCCACGGGGTGGTCGTCTTTTCGGAAGATTACAAACGCGGCTGGGGCAATGTCGTGATCATCCGGCACGCCTACCGCGAGAGCAACGGCCAGATCGCCTTTGTCGATTCGCTCTACGGTCACCTCAAGGTGCGCTCGGTGCAGCTCGGCCAGCAGGTGACGCGGGGCCAGGTGGTGGGCACGATCGGCTGCGGCCCCTACCGGATGTATGCGGCCCACCTCCATTTCGAAATCCGGAAGGATCTCCGGGTGGGGATGCGACGGGAGCTCTACCCCCGCACCTACCAGACCTACCACGTGCCGAAGCAGTTCACGGACGCCCGACGCACCCTCCGCTACGAAGACCGCCTCGTGCGGGTGCCGATCAACACCTTCCTGAAGAGCAACAGCAACCCGAACCGGATCGAGGTCGACGAGGTGAATCCGCCCGAACTCACCAGCACCGCGACGGAGCCGCAGACGGTGCGTCCCGAAGTGCCGCCGGCGGTGGAGATGGTGATCGAGGAGGAGACCCAGCCTACGGCGGCGACTCCTGAGAAGGCCAAGACCTTCCTCGAATTGCTGCGCGAAAAGCTCGCCAATCCGCAGTGACGGCGGTGGGTTTGCCCGGTCCGCCACATCCGGCGGGCATCAATCCCGGCGTTTTGTCAGGAAATACTCCACCGAATCGACGAGGGCGCGCCAGCTCGCCTCGATGATGTTGTAGCTGACCCCGACGGTGCCCCAGGTCTCGTGATTGGCCGAGCTGAGAATGAGGACGCGCGTCTTCGCGGCGGTGCCCATGTGGCTGTCGATGATGCGGACCTTGTAATCCTCGAGCTCCATCTCGTCGATGTGCGGGTAGGCGGTGCGGAGGGCCTTGCGAAGGGCTCCGTCGAGGGCGTTGACGGGACCATCACCCTCGGCGACGCGGTATTCCTCGACGCCGTTCACGACGAGCTTCACGGTGGCGGAGCAGGTCTGGTAATCCCGGACGCCATCCCGGCGGAAGGTGCAATGGTATTCCTTGAGGTCGAAAAGCGGCTGATAGGTCTTTTGATGCTGGCGGATGAGGAGCTCGAAGCTGGCCTCGGCCGCCTCGAATTCGTAGCCCTGCTCTTCGAGTTCTTTCAGGCTCTTGAGGATCTCGAGGGCCTCGGGGCTGCCTTTCTCCACCTTCAGGCCGAGTTCCTCCGCCTTCATGAGCACGTTGGACTGGCCCGAGAGTTCGGAGACGAGGATGCGCTGGCGGTTGCCGACGGTGGCGGGGGCGATGTGCTCGAAGCTGTGCGCGACCTTCTGCACGGCGTTCACGTGCATGCCGCCCTTGTGCGCGAAGGCGGTCGAGCCCACGTAGGGGGCGCGGATGTTGTGGGCGTTGTTCGCGAGATCGTCGACGAAGTGGGACAGGTGCGTGAGGCGGCCGAGGTCCGCGACCACGGGGCGATCCATCTTCAACTGGAGATTGGGGATCACGGTGGTGAGATTGCAATTCCCGACCCGTTCGCCGTAGCCGTTCATCGTGCCCTGCACCTGGGTGGCCCCGGCGAGGATGGAGGCGAGGGCATTGGCCACGGCCACGCCGGTGTCGTCGTGGGTATGGATGCCGACGGGGATGCCGAGGGTCTTCATGACCACTTCGGTGATCTCCGCGACTTCGTGGGGCATGGTGCCGCCGTTCGTGTCGCAGAGCACGAGCCAGTCGGCACCGCCCTCTTTGGCGGCCGCGAGAGTGGCGAGGGCGTGCTCGGGGGCGTCCTTGTAGCCGTCGAAAAAGTGCTCGGCATCATAGACCACCTCGCGACCGTGCTCTTTCAGATAGCGGGTCGTGTCGCGGATCATGGCCTGGTTTTCCTCCTCCGTCGTGCCGAGGATCTCGGTGACGTGGAGTCGCCAGCTCTTGCCGAAGAAGGTGATGACGGGTGTCTTGGCCTCGAGGAGGGTGCGGACCTGGCCGTCGTCCTCCACCGCGATGCCTTTGCGGCGGGTGCTGCCGAAGGCGGCGATGCGCGCGTTTTTCCATTCCAGATCGGCAGCCTGTTCGAAGAAGGAGACATCCTTCGGATTTGACCCCGGCCAGCCGCCCTCGATGTAGTGCATGCCGAAAGCGTCGAGCTCCTTGGCGATGCGGATCTTGTCGAGCGAGCTGAAGTTCACGCCTTCGCCCTGGGTGCCGTCGCGCAGGGTCGTGTCATACAGTTTCACTTCGGGGTGCTTGCTCATGGGAAAGGGAGTCGAAAAAACAGCGGTGCGGGGGAGGGGTGATCCCGACTCGGCTCGTTCCGGCAGTTGGAAAAAAGGACCGACTCGCAATCACCCGGCGGGTCAGCCGATAATGAGGATCGCGATGCGAATAAGAATGGAGCTCTGGGGGAGGCGGTCCATGCCGGAAGTCGGCGGGAAGTTAGCCGCGGCGGGCTTTTCGCGCAAGGGCGGAGTCGCCGCGATCAGCCCGGCTTTCTCCCGGCCAGCTCGCACAGGCGCTTTTTGAGGGCATCGAGCCCCAAGCCGGTATCGGCGGAGATGGGGATGATCTCCTGTTTCGCGAAGCGCGTCCGCAGCGCCTCGAGCTTGTCGGCCGATTCGGGCAGGTCCATCTTGTTTGCCACGATCAGCCAGGGCCGTTCGGTGAGGCGCTCGTCGTAGAGCTTCAGCTCCTGCCTTAGGATCTGGATGTCCGAGACCGGATCGCGGTTGTCGACCCCCGCGGTATCGACGACAAAAAGAAAGATGGAGCAACGGCTGATGTGGCGGAGGAAGTCGTGCCCGAGCCCGATGTTGCGGTGCGCGCCTTCGATGAGACCCGGGATGTCCGCCACGGTCGTGCGCATGAAGCCCGAAAACTCGACCACGCCGACCATGGGAGTGAGAGTGGTGAAGGGATAGGACGCGACCTTGGGAGAGGCATTCGAAAGAGCGCCGAGCAGGGTCGATTTGCCGGCATTGGGGAATCCGACCAATCCGATATCGGCGATGCGACGGAGTTCCAGGTAGTACCAGCCTTCGTCGCCCTTGGTGCCTTCGGTGAACTCGATCGGAGCCTGGTTCGTGTCGGTGCGGAAACGCCAGTTGCCTTTGCCGCCGACGCCGCCGCGGCAGAGGACGAAACGCTGGCCGGGTTGGGTGAGGTCGGCGACGACTTCCCCGGCGGTGGGATCGTTCTCGTGCGGGTCGAAGACATCGTCGGCGTCCGTGTCCGAGAGATCGATCTCATCTTCATCGAGGCCCGCCCCGGCCTCGTCTTCGAAAAAGGTCTCCTCTTCCGCGCCCGGCTTGCGTTTCGGCTCGGGGGCCTCGGTGCGGTAGACCACGGTGCCGGGCGGGACTTTGAGGACGAGGTGTTTGCCCGAGCGGCCGGTCATCTTCTGTCCCATCCCGGCGGCACCTTTTTCGGCGTGGTAATGATGCTGGTAGAAGAAGCTGCGGAGATTGTCCGTATGCGGATCGACGACGAGCACGACATCGCCGCCCGCGCCGCCGTCGCCGCCATCGGGACCGCCCTTGGGCACGAATTTCTCCCGGCGGAAGCTGGAGCAGCCGTTGCCGCCGTCGCCGGCTTTGGCAAAAATGCGGATGTGATCAACAAACATGGGAAAATCGGGCTCGAGGGGAAAAGGGCACCGATACCACGGAATCCGGCCTTTGGGAAACGCCTTCGAGCCTCGGGAGGGATTCTTTTGACCCTTTTTCCCGGGTTTTTCACCGGGTTATTCACATTTTTCCAAGCCCCGATCCCGCGACACGACGGACTTTCCCGGGTTTTCAGGAGGTTTTTCCCAAGTTATTCACATTTTTTCCCAACCTCGGGAAGGGGAGTGTGGAAAACCCAAAATCGCCTTTGCCTGCGAGGGGGCTCCGCATGTAGTTTCGAGGCCGACGCCCGCATCGCCGACATGGAAACCGCTCCCGAGCCCGCCGAATCAAAACCGGTCCCTTCGCTCTTCCAACGCCGCACTCTCTGGGCGGCGATCACGGCTTTCTCGATTGTCGTCATCGGGGCGATCGCGGTAGGTTTTGTGATTCTCTCCGGCACGGTGCTCAGCTACCTGCAGCCCATTCTCGTGCCGCTCGCGGTCGCCGCGATCATCGCCTACCTGCTGGAACCCATCATCGCGTGGCTGATGCGGCGGGGCTGGTCGCACCGAAGGTCGATGCTCGTGGTCTATGTCGCCTTTGTCGTGTTTGTCATCGTGCTCGTCGTCTCCGTCGTCGTGCCCACGATCGGTCAGGCGCGGGAGGTCTACACCAGCCGCGACAACTACAGCGAGAAAGCCACCGCCCTCGTGAAGCGCGGGATTGATTCGATGCAGGGTTACTTCGAGACGGGCGTCGCGAAAGAATATTATGATCGTGGCGTCGAGTGGCTGACGACGGAAGGTCCGAAACTCGGTGGCCAGATCGGGCAGATGATCTGGTCGCGCCTGCGCGGAGCCTTCGGCTTTTTCGGTTACCTGCTGGGCCTGCTCCTCGTGCCGATCTACCTCTATTATTTCCTGCAGAACGGACACACCATCGCGAAGTCGTGGTCGGACTACCTCCCGCTGAAGGCGTCGAAATTCAAGGACGAGGTGGTCGGCACCCTCACCGAAATCAACGGCTACCTCATTTCCTTTTTCCGTGGACAGATGGTGGTGAGTCTCATAGATGGAGCGCTCGTGGCGGTGGTGCTTACGGCCATCGGTCTGCCATATGCCTTGCTCATCGGCGTGTTCCTCGCGCTTCTGGGGCTGATTCCCTACATCGGCAATCTCCTCGTCATGATTCCGGCGATGATCATCGCCCTCGTCCATTTCAGCGCCACGGGCTGGGGCACAGTGCAGGGGACGGAGCCGGCCGTAGTCGGGGAAATCGCGACGGTGGTCGCCGAAGGAACTTCAAAAGCCGACCGTTATTTCGTCACCCAGGTCTCCGACGACGGGACGCGGGCGGAGGTGATGCTGCACGCCTGGACTCTCGTGCCGCTCTCGAATGTCTGGGCCTACCCGATCATCGTCCTGGCCGTGTTCTTCATCCTCCAGCAGATCAACGGTCTCGTCACCGCGCCCCGCATCGTCGGCGACTCCGTGGGACTGCATCCTCTGACGGTGATCTTTTCGGTGATCTTCTGGTCCTTCCTGCTGGGCGGGCTTCTGGGAGCCCTCCTCGCCGTGCCGCTGACCGCGGCGATCAAGGTGCTCTTCCGCCGTTATCTCTGGGAGCGTCGGCTCGAGGCGGTCGTGGAGCGCCGTCTCTCCGATCTCGGGAAAACCGGGGAAGGCAAGGGCGGCGAAACGCCTTCCACGACGGATGAGGTGCAGCCGGCGGCGACCTGAGCCGACTCACGCGATGATGCGTGTTGCGCCATAAGAAAATGACACCGGAGCGTTTTTCCCAATCTCGGTCGTTGCGCCATAATTCATGACACCAGACGAAACAGGCTTGAGTGCCCGCTCTCGTCCGGCAGCAGCGTAGGCGAAGGGAGCGTAGCGACCGGAGCCGGAGCTGCTGCCGGACGAGAGGCCGCCGGGGGCTCCCCGGCCTTCAGGACTGCAGGGTCTAGTTCTTCGACCGCTTGCTCGCCGAAGACTTCCCTCAGACCCCGCTCGATCGCCTCGGCCAAATGCAGCGGGTTGAGCCTGTTGTGCTCTTCCCGCAGAGCACCGCGCTGCTCGGGGCTGAGCTTCCCACTCTTCATCAGCCGCTCGTAGGGCGTCGCGGCCTGGTCATAGCGCTTCTTCCAGCGCCCCTCCACCCGTGTCTTCTCCACCAGCTTCATCACCGGGATAAAGTGGTTACGCAGCGGCATCCACGCCTCGCGATAGAGGCGGTTCATGGCCTCCACCTGCTCGATCTCCCCGATCCTTCCGTAACCCAGCAACTGCCTCACATGAGTGAAGTTCTTTTGCTCCACATGCGCCTGGTCGTTTTTCTTGTACGGACGCGAGCGCGTCCAATGCACCTTTCTCCCGGTAAGCCAAGCTTCGAGCACTTCGTTCAGGAACTCGCTGCCGTTGTCGCTGTCGAATCCCTTGAGAGCAAAGGGCAGGTCTTCCTCGACAAGATCCAGACCCCGGACCACTCCTCCCGCACTCAAACACCAAATGCCGTGGAGCACGGTCCAGCCACTGTGGATGTCGGTAAGCGTCAGGGTGTGGGCAAAGTCTCCGCGACTCGAACCGCCGCCGTGGCTGACGGTGTCGGCCTCCATCCATCCCGGCTCCGCGACCTCCCACGGGCCGCACCGCACCGGTACTTGCTCCTTGAGCCGATGGCTGCGGCGACCGGTGCGCCGCCCGCGTCCAGCACTTTCGAGGCGGTATGGAGCGGTGAGCCGATCCATCTGGCGGATGCTCACACCGAGCACGTTATCCCGCAGGGGCTTTTCAAGCTTGCCATGGTCCGCCTCCCAAAAGGGCAGCCAGTGCGGCAAAATCGCCTTGAGATGGAGGCTGCACGGGTATTCGGAGAGCCTCCAGATGGCCACGACCACCTCGGTCACCAAGGGCTCATACTTCGGTTGCCTGCCGCGCTTCTTGGCCTGCCGGCCAAGCGAAACCAGGCCATTGAGCGCCTTGATGGCGTGCTTCCGGTCCCAGCCAAGAGTCTCGCAGATCTCGTCGAGCATCCGGCTTTTGCCTTTGCGATCTCGTTTAGGATACCGGCTGCGACACCACTCAAGAAACTCCTCCTTGCTTCGCTTGCTCATGACACTCTCGGGCTGTTTCATCCCGGTGTCATTCTTTCTGGCGCAACGACCTTCAAGGCCCTTCGCCGAAAATCTCTCCCGGTGTCATTCTATTTGGCGCAATGCG
>JAEUHI010000079.1 GCA_016795385.1 Verrucomicrobiales bacterium
AACTCTTCGCCTACATTGATGCCTACTACAACACGCGCCGGCGACATTCCTCTCTCGATTACCAGACCCCGGCCAATTTCGAGGCCAAACTCAACTCACCAAAATAAACAACACCGGTCCAAAAATCAGTGGCATCTCAGATTACGAAAGTGGGGTCCAAGTAAATTCCTTTAAGGGACACGAAAATCGTGTAATCAGTGCTGCCTTCAGCCCTGATGGAAAACGATTGGCGAGCGTTTCGAATGACGGAGATTTAAAACTATGGAGTCTCGATCGTGGGGTTGAACTCTCCATTGCAACCGCCGGAGGTGGATTCTCCCTGTCCAAAGAGCACCGAAAAATCATTACCGCAGTAAACTTTAGTCCCGACGGAAAATGGTTTGCGACAGGATCTAAAGACGGGATGATTTCACTCTGGGATTCAGAGACGCGAACAAGACTTTCCGCGTTCACCGAACACTTGACATACGTTAATCGTGTTGTGTTTAGGCCGGATGGAAGGCAATTAGCGACTGTAGCTGGCGACGGAAGGGTTCTTCTGTGGGATATCTCCACGGATGGGAAACTTGGTTTGAATGCAGCAGAGACGGAGTTCGTCGTTAGCGCCGCCGTCAGTCCGGAAGCGGTGGTGCTGGCAACAGGAACAAACACTGGTAAAATCATTCTACGGGACGCGACGACTGGGAGAATGCTCCGCGATGCGCTAACCGGGGCGGAGGTGGAGCCTATTAAGGCACATGACGACTGGGTCACGTATTTGGACTTCACTCCAGACGGTGGCTTGCTTGCGAGTGGGTCTTCCGACTCGGCCGTGAAAATCTGGGACACGCGAACCCGTGAGGAAATCCATTCGCTTGATGGCCACGCAAATGCGGTGAACGGAGTGGATTTCAGCCCTGACGGTTCTCTACTGGCTAGTGCATCGGATGACGGGACGGTGAAGGTATGGGATGTAGATACTGGGAAGTGTTTGCGGTCGCTTTCTAATGGTAGGGAGGTCGCTAACGACATCGAATTCGATCCCAATGGTTCACTTCTCGCGATGGCGTGGTCTGATGGGAGCATCGAATTGTTGGGGTTGGATAAGTCCAGCACGCCCGAAACAGTTCTCGTTGGCCATACAGAAAGTGTGTATTGTATTGCCTTCAGCCCCAACGGCTTGCTTCTGGCAAGCGGTTCAGATGACAACTCCATGCGATTGTGGAATGTCGTAACTGGTAAGGAAGTCAACTACAATGGAGTGGGTGAGGCATTGTACAGTTTGGCCTTTAGCCCAGACGGGAACAGTGTCGCTAGAGGATTGGAGTCTGGGGTAATCGACGTTAAAAGTCTTCATTACGACGAAGACGGTGATGTCACAACCGGTAGCTCGGTTTTCTCAAATAGCCATTCCCTAGAAGTCACAGAGCTATTCTTCACGCCGGATGGAAATCGCCTGGTGAGCTGTGGAAGTGATGGCACTGCTAAGATTTGGGATATGTGCCGAACCGCCGAGCTTTCGGACTGGTCGGTGCGGTCGGATGACGTAGGCGTAGAATGCGTGGCATTCAGTCCCGACGGAAAGCTTTTAATAGCCGGAGCTGATGAAGGGACGTTATCTGTAGTAGATGCGCAGACCGGGGCGAAACTCGGTGTCTTTCAGGGTGAGAAGGGAGTTTCATGCCTCGCTTTCAGTTTCGACGGACTTTCCTTCGCGAAAGGTTCCTATGACGCGAGTCTGCTCTTGTTTGACGCCGGCTCGGGTATGATTCTCAAGTCCTTTTACGGTAACACTGAGCCTGTTCGGTCTCTCGCCTTCAGTCCGACCGGAAGGACACTGGCCAGCGGCGGGGACGGCGGTGAATTGAGGCTATGGGATATCGAAAGCGGTGCAGAGTTGCATTCCTTGAAAGCTGACGGAACAGTCTTCAGTATCGCCTTTAGCACCGACGGGATGTTACTTGCGGCGGGCACGTCCGTGGGTATCCAACTTTGGGATTTGAAATCGGCAACGCGTCTTTCGCCGATCGGAGAGGGAAACAACGCTGCCATTTGTGTCGCCTTCAGTCCCGATGGAAAACATCTTGCCTCGGGAGGATCGGATCGGGTGGTATCCTTATGGAATCTCACTGATCAGCGGTTTGAGAGAGCTTTTCCGGTGGAACGCCAGATCGACAGCCTAGCATTCAGCCCGGATGCTAAAACTCTTTCCTGCGCTGCAGGGAGAGAAGTCAGGCTCTGGGATCTCGCAACCGGAGTTCAACTCGCAAACTTTGCCGAGCACGCTGGAGTGGTTTGGTCAGTTGCGTTCAGTCCGGATGGGAACCGACTTGCAAGTGCTTCCACCAAGGGTGAGGTGAAAATCTGGGACACGAAGCGAGGGCCAATCGCGGATTCATGGAGCGGACCGTCGGCGGGGGGGGGCAATTCTGTAGGTGATGCGGAGACAATCCAGGGAGATAAACTGAATTTGCAACAATTTTCGGATAGGCGACTGGTGACGCGGTTGGATGACTCGGTATCGTCGCGTCACACGACAAATTCGCTTTCACGTGACCTGCCTTTACCTCTTATTCCAGTGCGCCGTGATACCCTCGGTCGGCTCGCCGATCCAAACCTGACGGGAACCGAGCGTGCCGAATTGAGAATGCTCTACTGCGCCGAGACCCGACAGCCCAGGGCTGCCCGAGCGCTCTGGAAACAACTCGTCGAGGGGTCCTTCGATACGGGAGCAACTTCCAAGTTACGCACCTATTATCTTAAAGCGTTGATTTACGGTGCCCTCGAGCAGAGAGAGAGGGATCCGAAGTTCACCAAGGTTTTGATGCACGATATTTCAACGCTCCTCGGTCGTGAGAATCTCGCTGATGCATCGCTCGCATTCACTGCCTTTAACCTTCTTGAACGAATCGTAGTTTCTCCGGAAACGGATGACTCGGTATTCAGCGAAGGTGGATTATTTCGGATCTTGGAAGAATCAGGGCCGCCGCGTTCGCACCATCGGTTGGCTGCACTTTTAGACCTATGTCTAAAAGGTGATATGCTGTCAGTGGGATCTCGCGATCGATTGCGTGCCGTTCTTCAGGACTTCGGGAGAAGACATCCTGACAGCATAGAAGTCCAATTTTTTGTGCGCATCGCAGAAATCGATGCTTTGCCACCAAGGTCGCCAGACTGGTTGCGAGAAGTAATAGAACTTCCGAAATATCTGAACGGCGATTCTTCAGTGTTGATTGAGCTTGGGGAACTTGCGCTTGAGAGCAGTGGCGCACCGCTCCTGGCGCTCGAAAGCAATGGGGCGGTTGAACTTCTGCAAATTATGTTTTCGGGCGATGAGTACTTTGAGACGGATGAGGATTGGATCCTTGCCTGTATCGATTGGTCGGCCAGGATCGATGAGTTCGAAAAGGCAATTCAATTTGCGGAACGGCTTGACACTGCCGACGCATGGAGGCGATTGGCTGCTCATCAGGGGGGGGAGGCTGCTCTAGCTTCGTGGGATCGGGTGTTGAAGGATCAGGGAGCGATTTTGGAGGACTTTGTGAAAGCAGGGCTCGTTGCTACGAAGCTGGAGAAGTTGGGGAAGTTGCGAGAAATCTATAACGTTGCGCAACAAAGTTTTCCCAATAAGATGGGTGAGTTGAATTACTTGTTTGCAGATGCGCTTTACTCCCTTCGGGAAACTGAGGAATCAATTCAAAGACTGGAACGAACGATAGAGGACCCGGGTGATCTTGTCGTCGGCGATGCTTACGTTGGACTCTCTCTCGTCCTTCGCGGCGCAGGTCGGGAGAGTGAATCAAAGGGCGTTCTGTCAAAGTTTTCCAGCAAAGCTGATTCACTACAGCAATATCTCGAGCATCTTCTTTATCGCTCCGACGAAAACTCGGCATTCAAGACTGCGGGCCATTTCGAAGTCCTTCCCAGCCTTTTTCTCGAATTCTTGAAACAACCGAGAGATAGGGAGAGTTTTGATGTTTTTGGTTTATTCGGGTATTGCTTTTTACTATCACAAGATGAGAGTATCGCACTCGATGCTTTTGCAAGAGCGCGTGATACCTCGGATGCAAGTCATCAGTATGAATCTGCACTGCTTTTGGGCGAGGCCGTAGCGCATTGGAAACTCGATCAAGCGGAGTTCGCAATATCAAAATTTCGTGAACTTATCACTATGGGCGAGTTTCTCGGCGAGGAATTCGATTGGAGTTCCGAGGAAGCAATCGCCGAGATGGGTGGGAATCCGATTTTCATTTCGGCAATCAACGAAATCCGAGCCGCCGCAGTTGTCGAAGACGCGGACCGTCACCCCGCATCTGGCGCCGAGCAATCCATTGATATAACTCCGAAAAGTGCAATGAGCGACGCGGGTACTTTTCCTATGTCTAATCTTTACTCATCAAGCAACAGTCTCGTTGATCAAGCCATTTCGCAATGGAGGTCCGGGGATAATGATGGGGCGATCGCCACCTTCCGAATGTTGATTTCCACCGGAAGCCTTACAACTCCGCCAACGGACTGGAGCGATCCAAAAGTTGTTGAGCAACTTGATCTTGGAGAATTTGATCGCCTCACCGTCGAAGCAGTAAGAGCGGAAGCGGTCAAGGGTTTCCCTATTCTCACAAGTCCGAGGACGCCGTCGTCATCTTTCCGGGGGCCGCAGAAGACCGAACCACAAAAGCCCCCGACTGAAATCATTGATTTTTCGCCCATCCGGCTTTCTCGCCCCTAACAATACCTTTCGGTTTCACCATGAAAATCATCTCCGGAGCCCAAACCGGCGTGGACCGGGCCGCCCTCGACGCCGCCCTCTCCCTCGGCGTCCAGTGTGGCGGCTGGGTTCCCGCTGGCCGACTCGACGAGGACGGGATCATTCCCGATCATTACCCGGTGAAGGAACTCGAGAAGGGAGGATTCAAGCAACGCACCCTCCAGAATCTGATGGATGCCGACGGAACCCTGATCCTCTACTTCGGCGACCTCGAGGGTGGCACCGAGGAGACGGTCTTCCGCTGCATCAAGCTGCATCGGCCCTACTGCTTGGTCGATGCGAGGGAAGTCGACATTGACAGGGCCGTGGCCAAGGCCGGTGCCTTCGTCAGGTCAAAAGAGCTGCGGAGTCTCAACGTTGCCGGACCGCGAGCCAGCAAGTGGCCGGGAGGTTACTCGTTCGCTCACGCAGTGGTCGTGGGACTGATCCGCTCCCTTGCCGAGCCGCCGGTCCAACAGTCACCATGACAGAGGTCGAAGGGCTCGATTGTGGAACGGGGTAGGCGGTCGAGGGTCGGCCGGCGGCCCACTGACCGAAGGGGAACCAAAAATCTTTGGAAATTTTCCCAATTCTCTCAGGTCCGCCAGTCTTTGAAGCAACAGGAAGCGAAATCGGCCTCCGCACTCCCGAATCAACACCATGAAAACAAGACACCTCTCCGTTTCAATGATCGCTGCCGCCCTCCTGGCCGCATTCGTCCCGCCCTCCCCCGCGCAAACGCCGGGTGACGAACCCGCCAGCGAGGGGCGGCAACTCTACGATCTCGGGCTCAAACACCAGAAGGGGGAAGGAATGCCCCGCGACCTTGAGAAAGCGAACGAATTTTTTCTCGCGGCGGGCGAAGCAGGTTATGGTCGCGGATACTCAAAACTTGCGTCCAATTTCGAACACGGTCTCGGAGTGGAGAAGGACATCGCGAAGGCCCTCTCGTTTTCAAGAAGGGCCTGCGAACTGGGAGATGCCTGGGGGTATTACAATCTCGGGATTTTCCATTCCGAAGGCACCGTTCTTCCCTTGGATTTCGAGGAGGCAAACCGTCTTTATCGGAAGGCGGGGGAGATGGGTTGCGGTGCCGCGTGGGTCAATCTCGGCTTCAATTATCTGAGGGGGCGGGGTGTTTCCGAAGATCATCGTCTCGCCAACGACTGTTTCGCCAAGGCGGGCGATCTTGGGAACGCTGATGGAGTAAACTGTCTGGCAAGGAGCCTTGAAATCGGTCGCGGGCTGCGGGTGGATCGGAGGCGTTGCATGGAACTCTACGTGCGGGCCGCGGAAATGGGAAGTGGAACGGCTGCTGGAAATCTAGGAGTGATCTTTCTGGATGGGAAGACAGGACGGGTGGAACGGGAGCTGGGCCTCGACTATCTCCGCAAAGGTGCAGAGCGGTGGAATACGCGGTCCGCTCTTCGACTGGTTGAGGAAGGAATCCGTTTCGCACCTTCCGTTTCGCCTTCGCCGGTTGATTCCGTTCCGGAGTCAATCGCGGAGCATTTGGCGGAAGCCAGAATCCATTTCGATCTCGAACGATTCGACGAGGCGATCCGAATAGCCGATGGGATCATCTCTGGTCTCGACCAGAAGAGTCCCGAGGACTCCGCTGCCTGGATGCAGGCGCACGCGATTCTTGGCGAATCCAATCTAGGGAAAGCGAGGGATTTGAAGCTAATCGACGTTTCTGAGATGGACCGCCTCATCGAACTTTCCTTGGCTGCGGGAAGCAAGGGGCTCCTGACCGGAGCGAAGTCAGTGGACGCTTTGCGCTCTGCGTACCCCAACGAAGTTGCGCAACTCCTCTCTGTCAAAGGCGCGGCAGATGCTTCTTGGTGCTCGACACATCAGGACTATGTTTCGATCGAGGGCGAACGCCGCTGGACCAAGGGAGGTGACCTACTCGGTTACGCGATCTATTTGGCGCAGGACAATGCTACCTCAGCAAGGTTGAAACTTGCATATGCTCACGCCCACATGAGGGCTGGGACAGTTTTGCTCGATCAGGAGCTTTTCGAGGAGGGGCTCAACGCGGCGGAATCGTCCGTGCTCGAAGCGCAAGAACTACCAAAAAATCTTCTGCTCAAGGCCCAGGTGAAGTTGAATTTGGGCAAGGGCCTACTCCTCTATCATCAACTGCTTGGCGATCTCAATTCTTTCAATCAGGACTTCGTTCGCGCCAAGACGCTCGTCGCCGAGGGTGCGAGGACTTACGAACAACTGGCGCCCGGAACACAAATGGTCTCTGTCTCTGCCGCGGTACTCTCTGAATGCTCGAAAATCGAGTTCAACACGCTGGGCGACTTGATTTTTGACGTTTTCGATGGGCTTCTTCCATCCGGAAGTGCTGATGATGATGCCGAACGTCAGCGCATCCTCCGGGGCATGGACGCCGCCAATCGACGTGCCGCCCAACAAGGACTCCAGCAGCCCTATCCGGGGGTTCAGTGAGTCGCTCATCAGGTTCAACGCGTTCCGAATCCCTATGCCGATCCCGCGAGAACTTGCGGGGTCGGCAAGATTCGTTTGGGCACCGTGAAACGGAATCAGGCGGAGTCCACCCGCCCGCGGATTGCCTCACCCCACTCTGAAGCTCGGCCGATCTGGCGCACCCTGTCGCATCCGAAACCACCAAACGCACCCACTCGGAGCGCAAGGTTCCCTGGTAAAAGCGGCAACCGCCGGTCTCCGCGATACGGAGGGGCTCTCACCATCACGACGGACGGTCCGGATGGCATGACAAGAGAGAACGTCGGATCGATCTCGAGCCACGAGCCACCTTGCAGAGGCCTGTCCAGACTGTCGTTGTATGCCCGCCTTACTGAATGCGCTTCGCATCGCCGCGCGCTCGCCACGTCTTTCCCGAACGCAACGAATCCGTCTCCGAGGCTGGCGTGGCAGCCCCGGAGACGGAATGGACGCTTGATCCTGCCGGAATCGACGAAGGCGACGATCGATCGCTGCTTCGCCCCCGGTGATCGGATTCTCAGGAGAGAATCGCGATCAGACCCGCGATGACGATGATGAACGCCAGGATCGACGCGATGATCCGGGCGATGAAGGCGACGACCTTCACGAGGATCCGGATGAGGGAGGAAACGATGGCGAATCCGATGATGAGCATGATGAAGTCTTCCATGGTGGTCGTGGGCTGGTGTTTTGAAGGGTTCCATTGAATCCCGATCGGGGTGCCGAGGCACTTTTGCCGCCCATCCCTCCGGTCTTCACCCCCGTAGACTGGGTGATTGGTCGAACTTGGGAAATTCGTTGGCGGAAAAGATGTTTTTCCAAAGCAGGCGCCTCGCCTGACTGTTTTGTGATGACGCTTCGCGGGTGAGCCACCTGCATTTTCAACGGGGAGCAGCCCCCACTCCCCCTTTGACCCGTCCCGCCGGGGGTGCTAGGCTTGCCGCCTTTCATTTCCGGCCCTTTATGAGCGATTCCGACGGCTCCTCCAGCTACAAAGCGACCCTGAACCTTCCCGACACCGCCTTCCCGATGCGGGGAGACCTCGTCACGCGCGAACCCGAACGCCTCGCCCGCTGGGAAAAGGACGGTCTTTACCACCGCATCGTCGAGCGCCGCCGCGCCGCCGCCCTGCCGAAATTCATCCTTCACGACGGCCCGCCCTTCGCCAATGGCGACGTCCACATGGGCACGGCGCTGAACAAGGTGCTGAAGGACCTCGTCCTCAAGAGCAAGTCGATGGCCGGGCACGAGTGCCCCTACATCCCCGGTTGGGACTGCCACGGACTGCCGATCGAGTTCAAGGTGGTGAAGGAAACCCGCGGCCTCGAGCCCGCCGAGATCCGCCGCCGCTCCGAGGCCTTCGCCCGCGAATACATCGACATCCAGCGCAATTCCTTCCGCCGCCTCGGCGTGCTGGGGGATTGGGAACATCCCTACCTCACCCTTTCGCCCGAATACGAGGCCGACATCATCCGCGTCTTCGCGACGCTGGTGGAAAAGGGCCTCGTCTATCAAAGCCAAAAACCGGTGCAGTGGAGCTACGGCGCCCAGACCGCGCTGGCCGAGGCCGAGGTGGAATACAAGGACGTCAAGGATCCCGCCATCTTCGTGAAGTTCCCGCTCGTCACCGGCAAATTCGCCGGAGAAAGCTCCATGGTCATCTGGACGACGACGCCCTGGACCCTGCCGGCGAACCTCGGCATCGCGGTGCATCCGCTCTTCACCTACGTCCGCGGGACCTTCACCCATGCCGAACGCGGGGTGACGGAGAATTTCATCCTCGTCCGCGAACTCGTCGAGACCTTCGGCCAAAAGACCGGCTTCGTTCCCTCGGGCGAACTGTCCGAACTGAAGGGCGCGGAGCTCGAGGGCGCCGAGGCGCAGCATCCCTTCCTTCCGCGCACCTCGCGGCTCATCCTCGCCGAGTTCGTCACCACCGAGACGGGGACGGGCGCGGTCCATATCGCTCCGGGTCACGGATCGGAGGACTACATGGCCGGACAACAGAACGGTCTCGGTCTCCTTTCCCCGGTCGATGACCTCGGCAAGTTCACCGACGAGGTCGGCGTCGATTTCCTCGTCGGCCAACACGTCCACGAATCGAACGTGCCCATCATCAAAATGCTCGCGGAAAAAGGCGCGCTGATCGGCAAGGAGAATTACCTCCACAGCTACCCGCACTGCTGGCGCTCGAAGACGCCGGTAATCTTCCGTTCGGTGCCGCAGTTTTTCATTCGCATCGACCAACTCCGCGGCACCGCGCTGAAGGAGATCGACCGCGTCCAGTGGCTGCCGCATTGGGGCCGCAACCGCATCTATGGAACGGTCGAGTCGCGTCCCGACTGGTGCATCTCGCGCCAGCGCACCTGGGGCGTGCCTCTGCCCGTTTTCTACGACGCAAAAACCTCCGAGCCCATCCTTGATGCCGGCCTCGCGCGCCGCGTCGCCGATCTCACCGAATCGGGCGGCACGAATCTCTGGTTTGAAAAGGACGACGCCTGGTGGGCGGAGCAACTCGGATTGCCCCAGGGCACGACGCGTTGCACCGACACCCTCGACGTCTGGATCGACTCGGGCTCGAGCCACGTCGCGGTGATGGACCGCCATCCCGAGCTGCATTGTCCCGCTGATCTTTACCTCGAGGCCACCGACCAGCACCGCGGCTGGTTCCAGAGTTCCCTCATGCTCAGCGTCGCAGTGCGCGACGCCGCTCCCTACAAGGCGGTGATGACCCACGGCTTTGTCGTCGACCAGGACACGAGAAAAAAACACTCCAAGAGTGACACGAAGAGTGGCAAGCCGGTAGATGCATCGTATTTCTACAACAAATACGGCGCCGACATCCTCCGGCTCTGGGTCAGCAGCATCGACTGGCAGAACGAGGTGCCCTTCGGTGAGGATCTCTTCAAGCAAACCGCCGAGCCCTATCGTCGCTTCCGCAACACCCTGCGCATCCTCCTCGCGAACCTCCAGGATTTCGACCCTGACAAAGACACCGTCGCCGACGCGGAGTTCTCGCTTTTGGATCGCTGGATCCTCGAGCGGCTCCACCAGGTCGTCGTCGAGTGCCGCGAGGCTTACGCGTCCTACGAGTTCCGGAAGGTCTTCAACACCCTCAACCAATTCTGCGCCGTCGACCTCAGCGCCCTCTACGTCGACATCACGAAGGACCGGATGTATTGCGATGCCGCCGCGTCCCCGCGCCGCCGCGCCACGCAGACGGCGATGTTCCGGGTCTTCGAGGCGCTCGTGAAGCTGCTCGCACCCGTCCTTTCCTTCACCGCGGACGAGGCCTGGGAATACGCGGGCAGGAAGGAGTCGGTCCACCTCGAGCTCTTCCCCGAAGCCGAGTCCGCTTATGCCGGCACGGCCGCCTCGGACCAGATCACCCAGCTCTCCCGCCTCCGCGACCTCGCCCAGGTCGCGATCGACGCGGCGGTGAAGGCCGACGAGTTCAAGAAGCGCGAGTGTGCCTCCGTCGTCTTCCACCTGCCCTCCGATGATCCGGCCCGCGCCCTGCTCGAGGGATCGCGCGAGGAAGCCCTCGAGTTCCTCATGATCTCCGACTTCAGCCTTGCCGAAGGGGGCGAAGCGAAGGCCACCGTCTCCGCTACCACGCATGCCGAGTGCCCGCGTTGCCGTCGCTCCCTGCCGCTCGTCGCGAGCGGGCTCTGCCAGCGCTGCGACGAAGTCGTCGCCTCCTTTGAACCGGCGGCGTCCTAGATTGTCGAAGCTCCGATCGGATTTGGTCCACGAATCTCCCCTGCATGATCCGCTACCTCTTTCTCCTCACCCTGCCCCTCTACGCCCTCGATCAGTGGACGAAGTGGCTCATCCTGCAGCGTTTCCCGAACTACGGCTCACCGGAGAATCTCATCGAGGTGATCCCGGGTTTCTTCAATCTCGTCCGCGTTCACAACACGGGCATGGCCTTCGGTCTCTTGAACGGCTACGAGCACGCGAACTGGATCTTCGGCGGCATCGGACTCGTCGCCCTCACCGGCATCACCTTGCTCTGGAGAAAAGGCGCCTTTCCTGACAAAATTTCCAAAGTCGCCGCCGCCCTGCTCGTCAGTGGCATCTTCGGCAACCTCACCGACCGCATTCTTCCCGGCCGCGGTTATGTTGTCGATTTCCTCGATTTCCAACCGCCCTTCTACGAGCTGATCGACAAAACTTCGGGCGGACATTTCCCTTCCTTCAATATCGCCGATTCGTGCATCTGCATCGCGGCGGGCCTGCTGATCCTCTCCGCCTTCCGTCAGCCGGACGGGTCGAAGAAAAAGAAAAAGGCCGCAGCCTGACCAACCGTCGCAATGAGCCGCAAGGGAATCATCACCGTCGCGCTGCTCTTTCTCGTCGCTTTTCTTCTCCTGCAACTTGCCACGCGGGGCTATCGCGAGGTCGAGGCCCTGCAATCGATGGAGAAGGCAATGGCCGCGGTGCGGCGGGATTTCCCCGGTGCGAAACCGGTTTCGACGGCGCAACTGGCGGCGTGGATCGGGGAAGAGGAAGGGGTCGTGCTCATCGATGCAAGGGCAACGGAGGAGTTTGCCGTGAGCCGGATACCCGGGGCTCGGCGGGCAACGACGGTTAAAGAGGCCTCCACGATGGCCCTCGGCTCGAAGCGGGTTGTCATTTACGACGCCGTCGGTTTGTACTCAGCCGAATTGGCGGATGCCTTGGTCGCCGGTGGATCCGAAGCAACCAGTTACCTCGAAGGCGGCATCTTCCAATGGGCCAACGAGGGACGTCCCCTCGTCGACGCCGACGGCAAAACAACGACCAAGGTTCATCCCTACAACAAGTATTGGGGACGGCTGCTCGAACGGAAGTGATTCTCACGAGGAGCGGCGATGCCAGCGGTCCCACTTCGGGCGGGCCTCGCTTCGATTCCTGGAACGTTGGGCGTATTGATCGCGGAGCACGGCGAAGAGGCTCGGATAGAGATTGGCGTGGTAGGGAGAATCCGGTGGGAGGGTGGCGACGAGCCGGCGATGGGCGGCACCGAGGGCGTGGTACGGCAGCGAGGGCAGGAGATGGTGGAGGGCATGATAACGCAGCCCGATGGGAAAGAGATACTCCGAGTACCACGACCCGGTGATGTTGGTCGAATCGAGAAACTGGGCCTCATGGTCGAGGCGGCCGCCTTCCGAAGAAAAGCGGTGGGCGGCGAGGGTGCGAAGTTGGTTCAGCGCCAAAACTCCGACCGCGAGCGAATAGAGGAGAGGGAGCCGGCTCCACTCCGTCCATCCCAGGACCGGCGCGAAGAGCATCACCCAGACGCGTGCGCTGCACGCGAGATCAAGGGCCGCCCACCATCCCAGCGGAGCCGTGGACGGGAGGCGGTGTCGCGAATCGGCGTGCCAATGAATCGCCAGGGAGGATGCCCGTTCCAGCGTCCAACGCCGCCATGAGGGGCGGAGAAAGCTGATGGGAGCGAGCGCGAAACGGATCACGACGAGCAGGGGCATCACGAGGATCTGCAGCGCGAAAAAGGCATGCCCTTTGCCGATGTCGTGTGCGAGGGGCAGGTATTCGCAATCCCCGGGCGTGCCATAGTGGCGCGTGCGGTGATGGACGAGGTGGTTCACATAGAGGAAGGAGGGGGTCAGCATCGGGATGCCAGCGAGAAGGTTCCACGCCACCTTGAATCCCCGCATTTTGCCACGGGGCAGGTGGATCACCTCGTGGATGAAGATGCTGATCCGATAGAGGCCTCCGATCGCGACGAGGTAGCAGAGCAGTCGCACCCCGGGAGGGAGCGCCCCCTCGAGATAGAGCGAGGCAGTCCCGTAGGCGACGAACAGACTGAAAAGAAAATCCAGCCAATAGAGGATCGGGCGGGGAGCGGCGAGATCGGCGACGATCCGCATGGCCTCGGACGCGAGCTCGCCGCGGTGGTCATGATTTCGTTCCTCCATCCACCTCACAAAAGCACGGACGCGGCCGCTTGCGACTACGGATTCGGGGGAGTATCTCTTCCCTCTCCCATGAACCCCGCCCCCGTCATTCTTTTGGCTTCGCTGTTCGCGTGGATGGGCCTCTCCGCCCGCGCCGACGAGCCTGCTCCCACTTTCGCGAAGGAGATCAAACCCGTCCTCCGCGACAAGTGCTCCCATTGCCACAACCGCGAGACCCTGCCCGACAAGGTCAGCTTCGAGTCGCGTGATCTCGCCTTCGTCAAAACGAAAGAGGGACTGCCGGTCATCGTCCCGGGAAAACCCGACGAGAGTTTCATGGTCGTCGCCCTCGAATCGCCCACCCTTCATGAAAAGGCCATGCCGCTCGTCGGGCCGCGTCCGAATGTGGACGAGATCGCCCTGATCCGCCGCTGGATCGCCGCGGGGGCCGACTGGCCGGAAGGCCCCTCCGGCCAGATCGTCCCTCCCTTCAAAGCTAAGGAATGACGCCTTTCTCCGTTTTTTCTCCGATGACACGCTTCCTCACTCCTCTCGCCGCCTCGTTCGCCTTCGCCCTCTCCGGATGTGAAACGCTCGATCTCACGGGCTTGGGCAACACCCGCACGTCAGAGCCACCCTCGGTGGTGGTGAAGCCGCTCGGCCAACTCGCGAGCCTCGGCCTCGTCCGCACCGGCGAGACCTTCTCGGGCACGACCTCTTGGTACAGTGTCAGGACGAACGGCGGCACGCGCACCGCGAGCGGCGAGAAATTCTCCGATCACGGCGACACCGCCGCGCACCGCCACCTGCCCTTCGGCACGATGATCGAGGTGACGAATCTCGCCAACGACCGCTCCGTCATCCTGCGCGTGAACGATCGCGGCCCCTACACGAAAGGTCGCGTCCTCGATGTCTCGATCGGCGCGGCGAAGAAGCTCGGTTTCGACAAGCGGGGCATCACGAAGTGCCATGTGGAGGTACTCCGCCCCGCGACCTCGATGCTGGCCGGTCTCGGGGACTCAAAGCCCGAAGGCGGCGAGTGAATTGGAGATCCGTCCGATCGCGAGGACGAGGCTCGGGTGGTCTTCCTCCCAGTGGGCGAATTGCTCCTTGAGCCCCTCCCAGCGGCCGGAGATGGCGCCCCCGGCCGAAGCCGGATCCGCCAAGGCTCCGCGTGTGTCGGAAATCACGTCGCGCACCTCACCCGATGCGGGATGTTTTTCGATATCCTCGAGAGCGGCTTCGATCGTGAGGAGGGCCTCGCGGGTGTCGTCGTCGAGGGCATCAAGCGCGATGAGGGAGCGGCGGAGTTCTTCGATTTCCTTGAGCATTTCGGAGGGAGGTTTGTTGGGAACAGTGTCAGGGCGAAACCCAAGAGGGTCAACCCGGAGAGTCAACAGGGTTCACTTGCCGTAGCTTTCCTGCGCACCACGGTAGGCGGCATCGAGAAAGGCGGTGAGATCCATCAATTGGCGGGCGCTCATGTCCTTGGTGAGATCGGGCATCACGGGCTCGATCCCGCCGCTGGCCTCGGCCCCGGTGAGGATGGCCCGGTATTGCTCGGTGACGACGTGACGCGGATTCGTGATGGCGGAGATGATGTCCTCGTAGCGTTTCACGAAGCGGACCTGGCCGGCGAGATTGAGCTCGAGTCGGCGCGGACTCTTCGGATCGGGAAGCTCGGTCTTCGCCACGGTGTGGCACTGGACGCAATTCAGCGCGATGAAGGCCTCGCGCCCGCTCTCCGCCTCTCCGCCGGGAAAGCGGAATCCTCCCGGCTCGGCGGCGGTCACCCGGATGATCGCGGAAAAACAAAACAGCGTGAGGGCGACGATCGGAAGCGGGGATTTTTTCATGGCGGGTCTTTGTTTCCATCATGCCGTTTCGGCGGGTCTTTGGCGATGCGTTTCTTGTCATTTTCCGGGCGCAGGCTCTTGGGACGATATGGGCCTGCACTTGCCGCTCGTCGATTTGTGGCGGAGTTTTCTCCATGACCGCCCCCGTCCCGCAGCCGCCGTTCGCGGCCTGCCGACTCATCCCACCCCTGTCCCTGGCGTTGACCGCCATGGCCGTGCTCTCCGGTTGTCGCACGATCGAGACCGGGACGCCGGCCAATCCGGCGGCGATCGACCAGCCGACCTTTGCCCTGATCGACCGGAACGCCGATGGCAAGGTCTCTCCTGCGGAGATGGCCGCCTACAAACACGAGGAAGGCCTCGCGGAGGTCGACCTCGACGGCGACAAGCGCGTCTCCCCGGTCGAGTGGAAAGCGGCCCGGCCCAGTGCGCCCCACGATGACGGCACCTTCGCCAAACTCGATCTGAACAAAGACGGATTTCTCAGCGAAGAGGAGGCCGTCGCCCACATCACGGCCCAGCCGGCCTACATGGCAGCCTTCAAGAAGATGGACGCGAACAGCGACGGACATCTCCACTGGGAGGAATATGCCGCCGGAGACGCGGCGTCGCTGAACATCAGCCTGGCGTCAGGATCCGCAGCGGCCGCTCCGACCGGGAGCGGTGGGGAGAGCGGAGGGACCGCCCGATAAGGAAAGAGGTGGGGAAGTGGCTCGACCCAGATTCGAACTGGGGACACGCGGATTTTCAATCCGCTGCTCTACCGACTGAGCTATCGAGCCTTTCCACGTCTTCGCCGGCCCGGGAGACCCGATCCAGCAAGGGGGGAGAATTTAACCGGGCGACCGGGAATGACAACCGGAAAATGCGGGGATTTCCCGGCCGCGTCACACGGCACCCGGGGAGTGACGCCGGCTCAGAGCGGCTTCACCGCGAAACGCTCGTAGTGGACCTCGCTGTCGGGATCGTGCGCCTGGATGCCGAAGGTGCCTTCGCCGAGGCGGCGTCCCGCGAAACCGGGAGCCTCCGGACCTCCTTCGGGCTCGGTGTAATCGACGGTGACTTCGCCGTTGACCTTGATGACGATGTGTTTGCCCTTCACCGTGATGTGGTAGTCGAACCACTCGCCATCGGTGCTGGGGGCTTTTTCGCGGACTTCGCTGTCACCGCCCTTGGGCACTTCCTGGCCGTCTTTGAGCACGACGATGTTTTTCACGCCGTAGAGACTGCCGGTTTTCTTGGGATCCTTGTGGGTCGAGTTCACCTGGCACTCGTAGCCGTTCTCGGGCCAGCCTTCGGGCTGGGGTTTGGTGTGGAAATACACGCCGCTGTTCGCACCGGCGAAGGTCTTGGCGCGCACCTTCAGCTCGAAGTCCTTGAATTTCCCGCCGTTCGCCTCGCCGGTGTAGAAGAGGTGGCTGCGGCCGCCTTTCACGATGAGGATGCCGTCCTTCACCGAAAAGGATTCGGGCAACTCGGCCGAGGGCGACCAGCCGTCGAGGTTTTTGCCGTTGAAGAGTTCGATGAATCCTTCCTCGGCGTTGACGAAGGAAAGGCCCGCGGCGAGGGCGAGGACGGTGAGCAAGGGAGCTTTTTTCATGGGCTGGGACCGTACCAGAGCGGGGCTCCCGGCGCAATCCCGAAGATGCGCCGGGGCGAGCCTCCCCCGCGTCAATGACGAAGGTTCCACTTGCTTCCAGCCTTTCCGCGTCCTTTGGTTGCGCGCATGTCGGTTCCCACCCTCAAAATCGGACTCGCCGGTTTCGGCAATGTCGGCGCGGGCGTTTACAAAAACCTCGCGAAGAACCGTCATTTGCTGCGAGAACGCACCGGTTACCATCTCGAAGTCGCCCGCATCGCGGTGCGCGATCCCGCGAAGGCCCGTTCGGTCGATCTGCCCGAGGGCATCGTCACGACGAGCCTGCAGGACCTCGTCGAGGATCCTTCGATCGACATCGTCGTCGAATTGATCGGCGGCACCGACCGCGCTTTCGATCTCGTGAAGTCCGCGCTCGAGAAAGGCAAGGCGGTCGTCACGGGGAACAAAGCCCTCCTCGCCGAGCGCGGGCAGGAGCTCTTCGCCATTGCCGAGGCCTACGGCCGTCCCATCCATTACGAAGCGGCCGTGGCCGGCGGTATCCCCATCATCAAGGCGGTGCAGGAATCCCTCATCGGGAATCACATCCAGTCGGTCGTCGGCATCATCAACGGGACCTGCAATTTCATCCTCACCCGCATGTTCGAGGCGGGCCTTTCCTACGAGGACGCCCTCGCCGAAGCCCAGGCCCTCGGCTATGCGGAGGCCGATCCGACCCTCGATGTGAACGGATGGGATGCGGCCCACAAAGCGATCATTCTCGCTTCGCTCAGCTATGGACGCTGGGTGCCCTGTGATCGCATCCACGTCGAGGGCATCGAAAACGTCCGCGCCGCCGACATCGACTTCGCCGGTCGCCTCGGCTACACCATCAAGCTCCTCGGCGTGATCCGTCTCCATGAGGACTCCGGCTCGATCGAGGTGCGCGTGCAGCCTTCGCTGATTCCGTCGAAACACATCCTGGCTTCCGTCAAGGGCGCCTACAATGCCGTGATGGTGAAGGGCGACATCGTCGGGGAGACGCTCTTCTATGGGTCCGGCGCCGGACAGGATCCGACCTCGAGTTCCGTCATCGCCGACATCGCCGACGCCGCGATGTGGACCCAGCCCGCCCTGGGTTCGGGACTCGTCACCCATTCCCTCTACGGCGAGACCCTGCCCATCGGCGAGAGCGTTTCCAAATATTACCTCCGCGTCGAGGCCGAGGACAGGCCCGGCGTGCTCGCGCGCATCGCCACGGTACTGGGCGAGAACGGGATCGGCATCCTCTCCGTCATCCAGCCCGAGGACCACGACGAGCAGTACGCCGCCATCGTCCTGATGCTGCACTACGCTTCCTACGGCACCGTCCAGCGCGCCCTTGGTCAGATCGCCGCGCTTGATTGCATCCGCGAGCGGCCCGTCCTGTTGCGGGTTGAGGATGTGGGGTGAAGGCAGACCGGGCAAACGCGGCCCCGATGTGACAAAAACGCCATCTGCTTGTGATCCCGGGTTTCCACCGATAGGCATCGCTCGCCATGGAAACACGATTACCCGAGCCTGGAAACACCGGGGAAACAGCGCTGGAAGATTCTCCCCCGGCACCGAGCACTTCGGCCGCCTCGTTGCTGGGAACGGTGACCCTCCTCGTCAACGATACCCAGGTCGACGTCACCCGTCTCATCTACATGCTGTATCTCGACATCGAGCAGCAGATCAACCGCGCCGACACGAAGGCCCAGATCACCCTCAGCACCTCGGCGATTCTCATCGGGATCATGGTCAATCTGGGAGTGGGGCTCGATTTCAAGAAACCGGACGGTCTCCTGGCAAGCGATTGGCTGGCCCTTCTCTTCTACGCCGTCTTCATCATCGCGATGTGCCTCGCCTTCGGGCGCGGCATCGCTGCGGCCTTTCCCCGGGCGATCCGCAAGGCCTCGACCTCAAACCACCATCCGAATCTCTATTTCACCGGACAGATCGTTTCCCTCACCTCCGAGGCCTACGCCGATCTTTTCTGCCAGCAGTCGAACGATGCGGTGAAACGTTCCGTTCTCGGGCAGATCCACTCGAAGTCGATGGTCCTCGAAGCCAAACTCCGCAACGTGCGGATCGGCATGAGCTGTCTCCTCATCGCCCTCGCCGCCTGGGTCCTCGCGCGGGCGGTGTTGTTTCTCGGATCGGTCGGGGTTTGATCGGGTGGCACGGCCAGACGGTTGCCGAAGGACCTGCAACGGTTAGGTTCGAGGCGATGAGACGATCCCTTCTCGCCGCCTGCGGCCTTTCCCTTTTCTTCGTTCCAGCTTCCGCCAAGGATTTGCCTCCCGGTGGCACGGAGATCCGCCCGGGCGGCGACATCCAAGCAAGCGCGACGGATGGAGCCGGGGTCGTCGAGTCACTTCCTGATGGAGAAGGCAAACGCATCACGATCGCGGAGGCCCTTCCCGCCAAGGCTTACGGCGCCCAGTTCACCGCACCTTTCTCCTCCGCCATCGCGAAAAACGAGCCCGTGCTCGCGATCATCAAGGCCCGTGTCATCGGCGGAGCGCCTCACGGCGAAGTGCTCGCCAAACTCCAGCTACGCTCGGCTCCCTACACGTCCTTCGGTGCCACGATCGGACTCGGGATCCATACCGAATGGCTGGAGCTGCCCGTCACCTTCGTGCCCGACCAAGACCTCGCCGCCGACTCAGTCGCAATCGTCCTACTCTGCGCCCACCAGCAGCAGAGCCTCGAAGTGGAAAGCATCCGCGTCCTCAAATACCCGGCCGGCACCGACCTCGCCGCCTTTCCGAAAGCGAAACCGGTGCGCCGCACCTATCCGGGCCGCGAGCCCGATGCGGCCTGGCGCAAGGCCGCGCTCGAACGCATCGAACAACATCGCAAGAACGAACTCTCCCTCACCCTGACCGATGCCTCAGGCGCGCCACTCGCCAACACCGAAGTGAACCTTTCGCTCCGCCGTCACGAGTTCGGCTTCGGTTCCGCCGTCGTCGCGAAACGTTTTTCGGGAGAGTCGGAAGACGACCGCCGTTATCGCGAGATCGTCGACCGGCTTTTCAGCATCGTGGTCTTCGAAAACGATCTCAAGGACGGCCAGTGGTCGCCCGACTTCGATGCCGCGAGGAAGGAATCGCGCAACCGCGAGCTCGACCAGGCCTTCGCCTGGCTCGAGGAACGCCGCATCGCGGTGCGGGGACATTACCTGATGCAGATCGCCACGCCCTACAACCTGCACGACATCACCGACAGCGGGGAGATCCGGCGCCTCACCCTTGCCAGCGTCGCCGAGCGGCTCGACTTCGTCCGCGACCGTGTCGTCGAGTGGGACGTCATCAATCATCCCATCGCTTGGGGCGGGGCGGACCTGCTCAACCAACGCCCCGGTCTCGGGCAGCTCGACCGCGAGGTCTTTCGGCTCGCGCGCGAAAAAACGAAGCGGCCCTTTTTCGTGAACGAGGACCAGGTCTTCCGTCCCGGCCCCCAGTGCGACGATACCTACACCTACATTGAAGCCTTGAACGAAGCCGGACTTGCCGTCGCCGGACTCGGCAACCAGGCCCATTTCCATGAGAGTTACCTGCCTTCGCCCGAGCACCTCCTCGCCGTCACCGACCGCTTCGCGAAGCTCGTGCCGCATCAGAGCATCACCGAGTACGACATCGTCACGAACGAGGACGAGCAACTTGCCGCCGACTACACCCGCGACGTGCTCATTGCCGTGTTCAGCCATCCCGCCTACACCAGCTTTCTCCTTTGGGGATTCTGGGAGGGGTCACATTGGAAACCCGAGGCCGCTTCCTGGAACCGCGACTGGAGCCTGCGGGCCCGTGGCGCCGTGCTCGAGGAATGGATCGGAAAACGCTGGCACACCGCGATGACCGCCCGAACCGACGCCGACGGACGACTGGCTTTCCGCGGGTTTCCCGGGTGGTATGAGATCCGGGAAAACGGCCAAACCCGGCTCGTCCGCCTTGGCCGTGACCAGCTTGACGGGATCCTGAAACGCTGAGTTTCGGGCAGATGCGGCTCCCCGCAAAGTCCTCTCCCGGAGGGCAAGCCACTTGTCATCCGCCCGTTTCCGGCGAAGCTTCCCTTCCCGAGCCCTTTTCCGTTTCAATCCCCGAAAATCGTTTTAAGTTCCCCCATGGATTTTGTTTCTACCCGCGGCGGCGGTGAGCCGGTCAGTTTCAACGAGGCCTTCGCACGCGGACTTGCTCCCGATGGCGGCCTCTACGTGCCGCGCCACCTCCCCATGCTGCCGCAGAGCATTCTCGTCGAGGACGCCCTGCCTTACGCCGCCCTCGCCTGGGATTTCCTGAGCCTTTTCGACAACGATCACGACAGCGAGCATCTCATCGACATCATCGATCGCAGCTACGGCGACTTCAGCGACACGATGAACGCGCCGCTGCAACAGCTCGCGGACAACCTTTTCGTCCTCGAGCTTTTCCACGGCCCCAGCCTCTCCTTCAAGGATTTCGGGCTGCAGCTCATCGGCAGTCTTTTCGAGGAGCAGATCGAGCGCACCGGCGTGCCGATCAACGTGCTCGGAGCGACCTCGGGCGACACCGGCTCGGCCGCGATCCACGGACTCGCAGGGAAAAAGGGTGCCAAGGTTTTCATCCTTTACCCCGAAGGCCGCATCTCCGAGCTCCAGGAACGGCAGATGACCTGCACGGGTGCCGACAACATCTACCCGATCCCGATCCAGGGAACCTTCGACGACGGCCAGGCCATCGTGAAGGAACTGATGAGCGACCTCGCCTTCAAGGAAGAGATGCGCCTTTCGGCGATCAACTCGATCAACGTCGTCCGCGTCCTCGCCCAGTGCGTCTACTACGTGCACGCCTTCACCCAGCTGCCGCCCGACAACCGCGACGACATCAGCTTCGTCGTTCCGACGGGGAATTTCGGCAACATCTTCGCCGGCTGGATGGTGCACCAGATGGGGCTGCCGGTCGATCGTTTCGTCGTCGCGACGAACCAGAACGACATCCTCTACCGCCTCTTCAACACCGGCGAATACAAGCCCGACGCGGTGCGTCCGAGCCACGCGCCCTCGATGGACATCCAGGTCGCCTCGAACTTCGAGCGTTTCCTCTACTATCATAACGAGAAAAACGCGAAGGCGACGATGGCGCAGATGGAGCAGTTCAAGAAGGACGGCTCGATCAAGATCGCGAATTTCAACGCCAGCAACTTCGCGGCGACCCGCAGCACCGACGAGGACATCCTCAAGAACATCCGCATGGTGAAGGAGAAATACGATTACGTCGTCGATCCCCACACCGCCTGCGGCTTCCAGGATCTCGATCTCTCCTCGACGCACGTCATCCTCGCCACGGCCCATCCGGCGAAATTCCCCGACACGATCCAGAAGGCGATCGGGGAAACGCCCACCGACCCCGCGCTGGAGAAGCTCAAGAAGAAGGAGATGGTGAAGTATCCCGTCGCCGCGACCGCTGAAGCCGTGCGCAAGTTCCTCAAGGAAAACGGCATCTGAGGCGGATCGCAGCACCGGCATCTCTGGATCCGTGCCTTGATCAAGTGACTTCCCGGCACCTTCCGGGATGCGCTACGCTATCTGCATGTCACCCCGTCCCACCCGCCGCGATTTTCTCCTCACCGCCGCCTCGACCGCCGCGATGAGCGCCCTTCCCCGGTCCGTCCGCGCCGCCGTCGATGGTGACATCGATGCCCACGTCCACGTCTGGACTCCCGATGTCGCGAAGTATCCCCTCGCCGAAGGTTTCGAGGTCTCGCAGATGAAACCGGCGAGCTTCACGCCCGAGGAACTCTTCGCCCACACCCAACCCAACGGGGTCGGGCGCATCGTGCTCATCCAGATGAGTTACTACCGCTACGACAACCGCTACATGCTCGACACGATGGCGCGCTTTCCCGGCGTTTTCTCGGGCGTGGCGATCGTCGATGAGGCCGCCTCCGATCCGGGCGCGGCCATGCGCGATCTCGCCGCCAAGGGCGTGCGTGGCTTCCGCATCAACCCGGGGCGAACGGCGGTCGATGCCTGGATCGGTTCAGCGGGCATGGCGGAGATGTGGGGAACGGCCGCCGACGAAGGGCTCGCGATCTGCCCGCTCATCGGACCCGAGGCGCTCCCTGCGATCGGTAAGATGTGCGAACGTTTTCCAAAGACGCGCGTCGTCATCGATCACTTCGCGCGCATCGGAGCCGATGGCGTGATCCGCGGGGAACAGCTCGATGCCCTCGCCCGGCTCGCGGATCATGCCCATGTCCACGTGAAGACCTCGGCTTTCTACGCCCTCGGCAAAAAGCAGCCGCCCTACACCGATCTCGGCCCCATGATCCGCCGGATGCGCGATGCCTATGGGGCGGAGCGCCTGATGTGGGCGAGCGATTGCCCCTATCAGGTCGGCCCGGGTCAAAGTTATGGCGATGCGATCCGGCTCGTGCGCGAGGGACTCGATTTTCTCAGCGCACCGGAGCGGAGCGCGATCCTGCACGACACCGCGGAGCGGGTTTTCTTCAGCTGATCGCGTCCGCGATCACCCCTAACAAACGCGCCACCTCGTCGGCGGTGTTGTAGCCGTGGACGGCGACGCGGACGCGCCCGGCCTGGTGCATCACGTGGATCTCCTCGCTCTCGAGGGCCGCGTGGATTTCGTTCGAGCGCGGGTGGATGAAGGAGACGATGCCCGTGGGAAACTCCCGCTGCAAGGGCGCGAGCGGCTCGATACCGAGATCGACGAGTCCGGCATGGACCTTCGCCACCAGCGGATCGGCGTGACGTGAGATCGCATCGATTCCGATCCCGTCGAGATACCGCAGCGAGGCGTTGAGCGCGTAAAGCGAAACGAAATTCGGCATGCCCACGGAGAAGCTCGCCGCGCCGGGCTTGGTCACGGCCTTTTCGAAACGATCGGCCTCGAAGGCATTGGTGAGGTGGTACCACCCGCCCGCCCGGGTCGTGAGCCGCTCCGCACCTGCCTCCGGCACGCCGATGACACAGCCGCCGTGGATCCCAAGGGTCCACTTGTGGGTGCTCGAGATGAGGATGTCGGCATCGGCGCAATCGAGCTCGACCCGCCCAAAGGCCTGGGTGATGTCGGCCGAGAGCACCGCCTGCGGTGCGAGCGACCGCACCGCGTCACGCAGGGCCGGCCAGTCGATGCGGAAGCCGTTGTAGAAACTGACCAGCGAGACCTGGACGAGGCGGGTCTTCGCACCGAGCAGCGGCAGGAGATCTTCGGTCCGCAATACACCCTGACAAGCACGCCAAACCTTCACCCGCGGAGGCCGCGCCGCGCGGAGCCAGGGCGTCGCCCCGGCGGGGAAATCGAGATCACTCACCACGACCTCGTCGTCGGGCCCGAGGTCGAGGGCACCGGCGAGCAGGTTGTAGGCCTCGGAGCTGCACGAGCAGAAGGAGACCTCCTCCGTTTTCAACCCGACCAGTTTCGCACTGATCTCGCGGCAGGCCTCGACCGCGGCGAAATGCGGCACACGGCCGCGCATGCCGAGCCCCTTGTCTTGCGCGTATTGCGCGATCGCCTCTCCGACACAGCGCGGCGGGATGCTCTCCGCGGCAGTGTTGAAGTAGGCGATGCCCTCGAGCCCGGGAAAATCCGCGCGGCGGGATGCAGGAGTGAGCATGTCGGGGCCGGCTTGCGGGTCGGTCAGAGTTTCGCGGCGATGAGCGCCTCCATCTTGCGGATGTCGGCGGAGAAGAGACGGATCCCTTCGGCCGTTTTTTCCGTGGCCATGGCGTCCTCGTTGAGGAGGAAACGGAAGGACTTCTCGCCCGCATCGACCCGCTCGAGCGACGAGTCCGCGGCGGATTCCGGGGAAAGCTTGCGCTCCACGGTGCCTTCAGCCTTCTGGAGATCTTCGAGCAGGTTGGTTCCGATCGTGAGAAGATCGCAGCCCGCGAGCTCGAGAATCTGCGAGGTATTGCGGAAGCTCGCACCCATGACCTCGACGGGATAACCGAACTGGCGGTAGTAGGTGTAGATGCGTCGCACCGATTGCACCCCGGGATCCTCCGCGCCCGTGTATTCGTTGCCGGTGCTCTTCTTGTACCAATCGTAGATGCGGCCGACGAAGGGCGAGATCAGGGTGATGCCTCCTTCCGCGCAGGCGACGGCCTGGACGAGGGAAAACAAGAGGGTCAGGTTGCAGTGGATACCCTCCTTCTCGAGCGCGGCGGCGGCGCGGATCCCCTCCCAGGTCGAGGCGATCTTGATGAGGACCCGCTCGCGGGGGATGCCATCGGCTTCGTAGAGGCGGATGATCTCCTGTGCTTTTGTCAGGGTCCCCTCGGTATCGAAGGAGAGGCGCGCGTCGACCTCGGTGGAGACGCGGCCGGGGACGATCCGCAGGATCTCCTTGCCGAAATTGACGAGGACGCGATCGATGATCGCCGAGACGAGCGTGTCGCCGGAGAGCGGAGAAGATTTCAGATCCACCACCGCCTTGTCGACGAGCGGCGCATAGGCCTCCTGCTGGGCGGCCTTGAGGATGAGCGAGGGATTCGTCGTCGCATCCTGCGGGCGGTAGGCGCGCATCGATTCGAAATCGCCCGTGTCGGCGACGACGACGGTGTGTTGCTTGAGCTGGTCGAGGAGGTTTGCCATGCCGACAGTGTGCGGGGCGAGGTGCGCCTTGTCCAGCGGATAGGGTGCAACAAAAGCTCCGATTGCGACCGTGCGCCCGGTGTGGTATCGAAAGGGCGATTCTTTTGCGTTTGTAGCTCCGGAACGGACTTCGGCAAGGGATGCTCCTCCGCAGACATCTTTCGCCATGAAATTCTCGCTGATCCGCCTCGCCGTCCTTTCTCTATTTCCCGGAACTGTCTTTGCTGACACTGAAACAGGCACACCTTCATTCACCCTCAAAGACGACCTGATCGAGGTGCACGAATCAGCTCTCCGACGGTTCGTGGCCGACGGTCGGGATGGGCATAGCTCGATTCATCCCGGTCAACGTTGGGAAATGAGTTTCGACGAAACCGGTTTCACCCTGCATCCCTTTGCGCAGGCCGATGGAGAAAAACCGTCCTGGACCTGGGGCCTCGAATTGACTGCTCTCAATGGCCGCGCCGCCTCGGCCTCGGCTCCCCGTACCAAAGGGGAAAAGCTCGTCACATCCCGCAGTGAACAGGTCGAGGAGTGGTTCGTCAATCATGCGCACGGACTCGAGCAAGGCTGGACGCTCTCGGCTCCGCTCGACAAGACCGGTCTCGTCCGTCTTGAGCTGGGCGTGCGGGGCGGATTGGAGCCGTCCGTTTCCTCGGGATCGGTCGCTTTCTCCGACGCGGATTCATTGCCCTTGCTGACCTATGCGGGCCTCAAATCGTGGGATGCGACGGGTCGTCCGCTTGACTCGCGTTTTGTCGAGGGCGGATCCGGTGCCTTCACCATCGAGGTCGATGTGAAAGGTGCGGCCTATCCTGTGACGATCGATCCGACGGTGCAGAACGCCTATCTCAAACATTCGCATTCGGATGCGGATGATTTCTACGGCCGCGCCGTGGCGATCGATGGTAACACCGCCGTGGTCGGTGCGTATCTCGAAGGCAGTGCCGCCACCACGATCAATGGCGACGCCTCTGACAACACCGCATCGCAGCGGGGTGCGGCTTTCGTATTTTTCCGCTCGGGCAACACCTGGACGCAGCAGGCCTATTTGAAGGCCTCGGTCACCACCGCGCGTTTCGGATCCTCGGTCGCGATCTCGGGCGACACTATCGTCGTCGGCGCGGCCAATGATTCTACTGCGGGAAGCATCGCCGGGGGAGCCTACGTCTTCGTGCGCAGCGGCAACACCTGGACGGAGCAGGCCTTCCTCGCCGCGGACAATCCCGACCCTGCCGATGACTTCGGCGGCTCCGGGATTGCCATCGACGGCGATACCATCGCCGTGGGGGCGGCCAACGAGGACAGCATCGCCACCGGCGTCAGTGCCACCGGAAGCGCCGACAATTCCGTGGATAGATCCGGGGCGGTCTACGTCTTCACCCGAAATGCGGGCGTATGGACCCAGCAGGCCTATTTGAAAGCTTCGAACAACGCCGTCGAGCAGTTCTTCGTCGGCGACACCTTCGGGGAGTCGGTCTCGCTCTCAGGTGATACGCTCGTGGTTGGCGCGAGCGAGGAGGACAGCAACGGACAGGGCGTCAATGCTCCGCAAAACAACGAACTCGGCGGCCGGTCCGGCGCGGCCTACGTCTTTGTTCGCAATGCCGGCGTCTGGACCCAGCAGGCCTATCTGAAATCGAGCAATTCCGAGGCGGGTGATCGCTTTGGCCGAAGCGTCTCGATCTCGGGCGATCGCATCGTGGTCGGGGCCGTGAGTGAGGCAAGCAATGCCTCGGGTGTGAACGGCGACCAGAATAACAATCTCTCGGCCAACTCGGGTGCCGCTTATGTGTTTGTCAGGGCCGACAACGTCTGGACCCAGGAAGCCTACTTGAAAGCCACGCCCAACGGAAGCGGACACCAGTTCGGATACCACGTGGCGATTTCCGGCGATCTCCTCCTGGTGGGAGCCCCCTTCGAGAGCAGCAGCCTCGGAGGAGTTGATCCCAGCCCAGCCAACGGGAACCTTACCAACGCAGGAGCCGCCTACGTCTTCTCCCGCAGCGGAGGCAATTGGGGCCAGGTGAACTACCTGAAAGCCTCCACTCCGGGTGAGGAAGATCAGTTTGGCTCCGTCATCGCGATCTCCGGCACGACGGCACTTTTCGGAGTCCCAGAAGAGGACAGCAATGCCAACGGGATCGGCGGAGACGAAACCGACAACTCCGCGCCAAGGGCCGGGGCCGCCTACCTATTCGATCTCGACGGCAGCCTGGTTCCTCCGGGCCCGGCGATCCTCACGACGCAGAGCCCGCGCCCCTTCCCAAAGACAGCGGTCCGCCGCTCCAGCAAACCGCAAATCCTGAGTCTCTCGAACACGGGTGAATCTCCCCTCACGGGACTCCGGTTGACCCTTTCCGGCAAAGCCGCGAAGGATTTCCGGATCACACCACCCGGAGTGACCACGCTCACGGCGGGAGGCTCGACTTCCTATCAGATCACCTTCAAGCCCCGCAAAAAGGGCACCCGTTCCGCCTCACTGACGGTGGGCAGCTCCGCTGGATCCCGTGTCCTCGGATTGACGGGCAAGGGCAAATGACGCGCCCATCCGATGGAGGCCCGGATGGCTGATCTCCCTCCATGAAAACTAAGTATGCCATCCGGCTCGCCTACGATGGCACCGACTACTGCGGGTGGCAGACCCAGAACAGCATCGGCGAAAAGGCCAATCCGAAACCGTCGATCGAGGAAACGCTCGTCTCGGCAGTGCTCGACCTGACCGGTGAAGTCGTGACGATGACGGCGAGCGGCCGCACCGATGCCGGTGTCCATGCGAGCGGCCAGGTCGCCCACTTCCGCCTGGAATCCCTGCGCTTTTCACCGGACCGCCTCTTGCTCGGGTTGAACGACCGGCTCCCGGAATCGGTCCGCATCGTCGACCTTGGCAAAGCGCCGGATGATTTCCATGCGGGTCGGGCGATCGCGAAGCAATACAGCTATTACTTCCAAAATGGTGCCGCGAATCTGCCGCACCTGCGCCGCTACACGACCTGGTGCCGCCGACCGCTTGATGGCGGCGCGATGCACGAGGCGGTGTCGGCAATGAGGGGCACGCACGACTTCGCTCCTTTCGCCTGTGGCGGATCGAACGTGAAGTCCACGGTGCGGGAGATCTTCGAGGCCGAAGTGGTCCGGGAGGCTCCGGCGAACCGGGGTGCTTTTTCCCCGGGCGATCAGGCCGTCTGGCGCCTCCGTCTCCGCGGCTCGGGCTTCCTCAAACAAATGGTCCGCCGTGTCGCGGGCACCTTGATCCAGATCGGCGAAGGCCGCCGGCCGGTCGAAGACATCGCCAGGCTCCTCGAAGGCGACACCGGCATCCAGGTCGGCCCGACCGCCCCTGCGGGCGGACTCTGGCTGGAGCACGTCTGGTATGCGGGCCCCTTTGGTCTCGATGAGGCTCAGACGCCCGCCCAATCGTAGGTCTGCTGCATCCGCGAGCCGGTGAGTTTCATTCGTCCACCGGCATGGACTTCGAGGAGGCTGTAGCCGTTGTTTTCCGCGCCCGATCCCTCGACCATGGCCCGCAGGGTGACGTAGTGGATACCGCCCAGATCCTTCAAGGCATTCTGGTGGCTGTGTCCCTGGAAGACCGCCGCGACCTTTCCCGACGCTTCGAGGATGGATCTCACCTCGGGCGCGTTGCGCACTCCGTGCGAGTCGGCCACGTCGAGGCGCTGATGGGCGAAGACCACCACCTCGCCCTTGGCCTCCGCGAGATCGCCGCGCAGCCACTCGAGCTCGGCCGGAGGCACGTTGGGATCTTTCCAATCGAAGTTTTTCCGTTCGTAGGCGACGCCGTCGGAGCGGAAACAGGCGTCGAGGACCACGAAGTGCACGCCGCCTTGGTCGAAGGAATAATAGGATCTCTCCTGGCCGACCCCGTCGAGAAATTCGGTCTTTGTCAGGGTATCGACACAGTGATTGCCGAGGACATGATGCCGCACGGGAGCGATCGCCGAGAAGGCTCCGCTGATGCGCCGCAGGTAGCCCAGCTCCGTCTCCACCGAGTCCGCCGCATCGATGACGTCGCCGAGCTCGACGACAAAATCGGGTGCTTTGCCGGCAAAGAACTCTCCGGCCTCTTCGAGTTTCGCGAGGGTTTCCCGGTAATGACGTGTGCCCTTCGGATCCTTGTCGGCATAGTGGAGGTCGGTAAGGAGGCCAAGCGATACGAGCGGTTTCTCCGCCGAGAAAACAGGGACAGTAGAGCAGGACGTGCCCACCAGCCAGAGGCTGCCTTGTTGCAGAAAGGAGCGGCGCGTAGGAGATGATGGATCACTCATCAGGGGAAGTCAGTCTCCCAAAACACGCCCTGCGGGCAAGGCAATTCCACAATGGATTCGCGCGGGGGCCCCGCGGGTTTCCGCCGCTTGCGGAATCGCGGGCTGCCTTCACCTTCCCGAAAGCCCCACGAATATCGAACCCGTGATGAAATCCACCGTCGCCGTCCTGATCCTCCTGTCCGCCTGCCTCTTCGTTCGCGCCGCCGAAGGTGAGTCGAAACCCGACCGCGTCGCCCTCTGGCCCGAGGGACAGGCTCCCAACGGCGATGGCACGAAGGACTCCGCGAACGCCTTCTACACCCTGCACCGCCCGGCGAATCCGAACCGCGCGGCCCTCGTGATCTGTCCCGGCGGAGGTTATGGAGGGCTCGTCACCGGAGGAGAAGGTCACGGCATCGCCGCGTGGCTGAACCAGCATGGCATCACCGGCATCGTCCTCGAATACCGCCTGCCCAAAGGCCGCTCGGAGGTCCCGCTCCTCGATGCCGGTCGCGCCCTGCGCACCGCGCGATTCCATGCCAAGGAATGGGGCATCGATCCGCAGCGAATCGGGATCATCGGCTTTTCGGCGGGAGGTCACCTCGCCTCGACCGCGGGCACGCACTTCGACGCCGGCGATGCCGCGTCGGACGATCCGATCGAACGCCAGAGCAGCCGACCGGATTTCATGATCCTGATCTATCCCGTCATCACGATGGACACAAGCACCCACGGCGGCTCGCGGAAAAATCTCCTCGGTCCCGATCCGACGCCGGAATTGGTGGTCCGTTTTTCGAACGAGAAACAGGTCACGGCCCAGACCCCGCCAGCGTTTCTCGCCCATGCCGTAGATGACAAGGTCGTCGTGCCCGCGAACAGCGAAGCCTTCCACGCCGCGCTCGTGAAAAACGGCGTGCCCGGAAAGTACCTCGCCCTTCCCTCCGGCGGCCACGGGCTGAACGGCTACAAGGGTCCGATGTGGGACGCCTGGCAGAAACAGTCGCTCGAGTGGCTCGCGGAGATCGGGATGGTTCCGGCCACGAAAGAACCCTGACAAAACCACCACATCCCACCCCTCTCTCATGCCCCCGATTCCCGATCCCGCCTCATCCTCCCGCCGCGGATGGCTGAAAGGAGCCCTCGCCGGCTCCGCCGCGTTGCCGTGGATCGGCATCGGCCGCGCTGAAGACGGCAATGTTCCTCTGCGCGGCGGGTTCTCGCAGGATGGGCATCGCATCCGCCTCTATTCCGCTGCGGTGACATCACCGGTGAAGCTGCTCTTTGCCGCAGACACCCATCTCTCGCGCGACGACGCCCGCGGCGAGCCCTTCCGCGAATACAGCGGCCGGATGGCCGGCGGCTACCAGCGCACGCGCCACTTTCAAACGGGCGCGGAGACCCATCCCGAGGCTTGTTTCGTCGAGACTCTCGGCGTCGCGAAATCCGAGTCCGCCGCGGGCGTGGTCCTCGGCGGCGATCTCCTCAGCTTTCCCTCCGAGGCCGCGGTCGAGTGGGTGCTCGACCGTCTCGGCGAAGCGGGACTGCCCTGGCTCTACACCGCCGGGAATCACGATTGGCATTACGAAGGGCTCCCCGGCTCTTCCGAGGAACTCCGACGCGAGTGGATCGAGAAACGACTCCGTCCCCTCTACCAGGGACAGGATCCCCACGTCTCGGCCGTCGTCATCGGCGGGGTGAAAGTGCTGCTGATCGACAACTCGACCTACGAGATCAGTCCGGAGCAGCTCGACTTCTTCCGCCGCGAGACCGCTGGGGATTTCCCCGTCATTCTCTGCGTCCACATTCCTCTGTATGCTCCCGGTCGTCCGGTGGGTTTCGGCTGCGGCCATCCCGATTGGGGAGCGGCCACCGACAAGAACCACGCCATCGAGCGTCGACCGCCCTGGCGCGAGCGCCATTCGGAGACGACGATGACTTTCCATCGCGAGGCCTTCGCCTCGCCGAACTTGCTCGGGATCTTCGCCGGCCACACCCACCAACTCTCCACCGACGTCATCAACGGCATCCCCCAGGTCGTCGCGGGAGCCAACGCCACCGGGGCGCATCTGATCATCGAGGTGGTGCCCCTGGTCCCCGCCTGAGCGCGACCGACCTCTTCAGCGTTTCGCACGATCGCCAAAGGCTGCCCGGAAAGCGGCTGCGGTCTTTGACCACGATTCGTCACGACCCGACAACTCGCCCGGATAGGCCGCGTCGGAATTCCAGTAGGTGTGCGACCTCAGCCCGTGGGTCTGGATGAAGGCGGCCATCGCCTCGACAAAGGGCGCGGCATCCGGTCCCCACACACCCCACTCGTCGATCTGGAAAGGCTTTCCCTTCGCCCTGGCGAATTCCAGCATGCCCGCGAGCGCCCAGCCATTGTAGGGATCGGTGGTGCGTTTCGCCCACGCCTCGACGGGATCATTGGTCTCCCATCCTTCGCCACCCATCGCTTTCGGTTTCCAATAGACATCGTAGCCGATCAGGTCGACAAACTCGTCGCCCGGCCACATCGGCCGCGGGTCGCTCGCGCCCTCCGAGGCGGAGAAGCTGAAGCGGAAACGCTCCCCGCCTGGCACTCCCCGGAAGACGCCATGAAAGCGACGCCACGAGGCGATGAAATCCGGGATGAGCGCCTCGCGCGAGCCTCCCACACCCCAGACGAACCATTCGCCGTTCATCTCGTGACTCGGACGGATCACGATCTCATCTTCCCCCGGGTTGTTTGTCAGGATCGATTCAGCGAGGCATCGCCAATGCTCGTCGTAGGCTCCCGTTTTGGCTTCGGGATACGTCGCGCCCTGGATGATGATTGGCACATCGTAGACGAGCCGGCGATCGCCGCGCTGTCCATAGACGGTCTGGCTCAGCCAGTCGGCGTAGCGGTAGTTCTCCCACTTCTGGAAATCGACCGTGCAGAGGATCACGTCGACCGGCCGGCCGAGCCACTCCTCGAAGGCGAGGACACGCTCCATCGAATTTTCGCCGTAGACACCCAGGAGCGGCTCCGCGGCGCGACTTGCGCCCGGAATGAGGAAGGCGATCAAAGTCGCCGCGAACCCGGAAAGGAAGTGAGAGTGAAACGACCTCATGCCCCAGCAGAGAGGCTTTTTCCCCCGGAGGCAAGGGTCAAGGCAGGGGCTTGATCGAAATTTTCCGAAAAAGGGCAAGCCGAATTTCAGATGGGTGAGCAGCCCCCTTCCAGGTGCAAAAGAAACTTGCCATGATCCACAATTTTTCCGATAGATTCGCGCCATGCATTTCCACCGCTCTCTTTTGATCCTCTCCGTCCTCGCCGCTCTCTCCGCGGCACCCGCCGTTTCCCAGGAGCTTTCCTTGAAAGGCCTTTTCGGGGGTGAAAAGCCCGAATCCTCCACGAAGAAAGAAACGACTTCCAAAAAGCCGGAAAAACTCTCCTTCTTCGGTGGCCCGAAACGCGTCGAAATCGATCTCACCTCTCAGACCCTGCGCGCCTATGAAGGCAACCGGGTCGTGATCAAGACCAACATCAGCTCCGGCCGGAACGGAGCCACCCCCACTGGCAGTTTCAAGGCCGGCTGGAAGGACGCCGACCACTATTCGAGCCTCTATCACAACGCCCCGATGCCTTGGAGCGTCCAGGTGCGCGGCAACATCTTCATCCACGGCTTCAGCGTCGTGCCCGACTACCCGGCCTCGCACGGCTGCATCCGCATGCCGCTGACCGGCAACAATCCGGCCAAACGCTTTTTCCACTGGGTTGAGCCTGGGACTCCGATCCAGATCGCCTACTGAGCAAAGTCTCGCGCCGCGGCCAACATCACCGCGACGGCCACGCCGCGGAGGGTCCAGGCGACGGTGCGGATCCAGTTCGTGCGCACCAAACTACGGATCACCTTCTCATCCTTCCCGGATGACAACCGCTGGTGAAGCGGCACCTGCACGAGTCCGGTCGAGACCCAGATGAGGGCCAGGAGGGCGAGGCTGGCCCCGAACACCCCTCCACCGGTGCCCGTTGCCAGCAGGACAAGAGCGGTCGCCAGTTCCGCGAGCATGAGCGGACCGACGACCCAGGTGATGTTCCGGGAATGGGCGGCGTGATAGTCTCCGAATCCTTCCTTTCCCACCATGGCGAAGGCCGGATAGACCACGAGCTGCACCACCCAGATCAGACCGACGAGAGCCCACGTCGCCGCGGCGTGCACCAGCAACCATCCATCGGCATCCTTCATTGGCCCTCCTCCTCCGGTGAAGATTGGCCGGCATTCCGTTCCGCGAGCTTCTCGAGATAGGCGTTTTTCGGAGCCGGCTTCTCCTCGCGGCCCTCGGTCCCGAGCATCCCCTCGACCCGGGATCCGCTCCCGGTGATGAGATCGCGGATGAGCGTCGCTTCGGGCAGGTTCTTCCAATACTTCTTCGGCATTTCCGCCTGCATCGCCCGCACCTTGAGGCGAGCCGGATTGAAAATGCTCTTGTAGTAGCTGCGCCACAAATCATCGAGCGCGTCTCCGGCAGGAGCTTCGGTGCGCGGCACGCCAGGAGTGTAATGCAGGCTCTCACCATCCCAGTGGACGCATTCCTCCGGCGTCAGGATCGACCAATCCATCCCCGTGAAGCGCTTCTGAAAGAACGGCGAAGCGAGCCGCACGATGCGATATTGCGGCTCGAACCAAGCGACGTAGGCCTCGCGTCCTCCCACCTCCTCTCCTTCGACGAGACGGAAGCGGACAAAGGCGTGCATCTTGTGAAGATCGCGTCCCACGGCCTTGCGCCATTGGTCCAGCAAACGGACGTCGCGGTCGGTCGGCATGCCGAGGAGATGACGTTCTCCTCCCCGCACAATCCGCCATAGCACCGCATACAGCACGGACCAGCGCCGCGGATCGTCGTGGGCCGAGACCATGCGGGCGAGATCGAGGAACGCCGCCGGCACCCGGTCGGCTGGCTCGGGCGGAGTGATCGTCTCCCGGGGCGATGCTCCGGTGGGAAAGAGGCCTTGCTCTCCCGGCTCGTCGAGCCACACCACCTCGTACGGAGGCACGCCCCGGAGGAGGAGGCGACGTGCCGCGTCGCGCCACGATTCGAATTCCGGTTGGATCACGATGCTTTGCATGTCATGCCCATCACCTCCCACGATCAGAGTTCGCCGCTGCGCACCGATCGATCGTCCTCGGCGCTCGGAGGAGGAGGATCGAAATTCAGTTCCAGCTGCTGCGCCGGGGGGAGGAAACGCTCGCGCAGTTTCACATCATCCAGACCCAGTTTGATCGGAGTGTGATCGGCGGCCTCGATGAAGGGGAGCACCTTTTTCATGGCCAGCCCGAGACGCAGGAGGTCGGCGAGGCGCAGACGCCCGTATCGCCGCGCCTGCAGGATGCGATCGACGTTGCGCACCCCGAGTCCCGGCACCCGCAGCAGGCTTTCGCGCGGAGCCCGGTTCACATCCACCGGGAATCGTTCCCGGTGGCGCAGGGCCCAAGCCAGCTTCGGATCGAGCGCCAGATCGAGGTTCGGAGCTTCCGGCGTGGTGATTTCCCCGACCTTGAAGTCATAAAAGCGCAGCAGCCAATCCGCCTGATAGAGCCGGTGTTCCCGCACCAGCGGAGGCGGCGCGAGGGGCAGCAATTTCGACGGCTCGGGGATCGGACTGAATCCTGAATAATACACCCGCCGCAATCGGTAGCCGGTGTAGAGCGTATCCGCGCGCTGGAGGATGGTGGCGTCGGTCGCGTCATCGGCGCCCACCAGCATCTGGGTGCTCTGGCCCGTGGCGAAGGGCGGCGGTTTCGGCCGACCCGGCAGTCTCTTTTCGGAAAAACGCTCTTCGATTTTTCCGCGGATGTGGCCCATCGCCTCCTGCGTGCGGGCGAGATTTTTCTCGGGTGCCAGCTTCGTCAGACCCTGCTGCGTGGGCAGTTCGATGTTGATGCTGATGCGGTCCGCGTATCGTCCGGCCTCCTCGATCAAGGCGGGCGAAGCCTCGGGGATGGTCTTGAGATGGATGTAACCGCGGAACTGATGTTCCTCGCGCAGGAGCCGCGCCACGCGGATGACCTGCTCCATGGTGTGGTCCGCGCTCTGGATGATGCCGCTGCTGAGAAAGAGCCCCTCGATGTAGTTCCGTTTGTAGAAATCGAGGGTCAGGCGCACGACCTCTTCCGGGGTGAATCGCGCGCGCCGCACATTGCTCGAGCGCCGGTTGATGCAGTAGTGGCAGTCGTAGAGACAGGCATTCGTGAGCAGCACCTTCAGCAGGGAAATGCACCGCCCGTCGGGAGCATAGGAATGGCAGATCCCGGCGCCTCCCGTCGAGCCCACGCCCATGCTCCCGCGCGAGTCCTTTCGCGCCGCGCCGCTGCTCGCGCACGAGGCGTCGTACTTCGCGGCATCGGCCAGAATCTCGAGTTTTTCCTGCAGGGTCATCACGGGTGCGGGAGATCGAACCAAGAACCTCCCGGGTCACCCATCGATACGCGGGCCGCGGATGGGCAGAGGCACCGGGAAGAGGGTGAAGGCCATCGAAAACACCGGGTCAAGAGGGTGCAATGCCCGGGTCAACCCTCTTGATTCCGGCAATCTTGTCGCAAGAACTTGCTTCGCCGGGCTTGATCCCGTCGCCGGGTCCGGTAGGATGACCTCGTAGCCGAAACCACGAACCTCCTCTCCCCTTCCCATGACCCGGATCCTTCCCCTGCTTTTCCTCGGCCTCGCCTTCCTTTCCTCCGCTCAGGCCGGCGACGGGCTCTTCGTCGCCCCCGGCCATCGTTCCGCCATCCTCGCCTCGGTGAACGAGGAGTTTCTCCGCGTCCAACCCTGCGGCATCGCCACAGGACCCTCGCGTTACCTTGTCGACCACCTCGCCATCGAGGACGAATGGGCCTGCATCGCCGGCTCCGCCCGCTACGAAGGCCACACCGGCCCCTTCGCCGTGAAATTCATCGCCCTGCTCAAATGGGATTGCGGCTGCTGGCAGGTCTCTTCCATTTCCTTCGATGCCGCCAACGTCTCCCGGCGGAAACTCGTGGGCATGCGCCAGGTGCCCTCCGCCATCCTGCCCCGTTGGATACGCTGGAGTCCGTGAGATTTCCGCCCCTCATCAATCGGAGCGCAGAGAAGGACAAAATGCGACTTGTCCCGAGGCCCGTCGATCTGCGACAGTTTCGGCCATGATTTGCAGCACCTCCCGCGACCCTTTGGTACGTCTGTCCTGCCGGATCGATGCCGATGATATCCAGGCCATGCGCGACGCCTACGACAGCGGCATGTGCGACATTTCCACGGCCAACTGCATCACGCGGGCCATCGCACGGCGGCTCTCCGGTGATCGGCGCGTCCGCCTCCTCCGTCACAGCCACACCCGCGCCGAGGTGGAAGTGTGGGGCCAGCGCATCCCGCTCTCCCCTGAATTGGTCCGATGGCTCGGTATCGCCGAATCCGGCGGCCACGTGGATCCCGTGGACTTCGTCCTGCATATCGCCGGGCCGCCGCGTCAGGACCCGGAAAACGATTCCTGGCAGACCCCGGTCGGAATGCCTCGCTGATCACCTCGATCCGATCGAGGCCCGTTTCCCGCACTTGCCTGCGGTCCCGCGATAGGGCAGCATCGCCTCATGCGTTCGCTCGTTTTCTTCATCGCCATTCTCTCCGTCTCGCCCCTTTTCTCAGCGGACGACTATTTCCCGCCCTCCGACGCGGAAGGCGGCTGGCGCGAGGCAAAGACGGTCGAAGCCTGTCGCGATCTCGCCGGCATCGACCTCGCCAAGCTCGAGCCCGCCTACACCCTCACCGAACGCTCCACCGCCCACGGCGGGCTGCTCGCGGTGCGAAGGGGGTATCTCTGTTTCGAACGTTACTTCGGCCGGGCCAGCCGCAATGCCAATCCCGACATGGCTTCGACAGGAAAGGCGTTCTGCAGCATCGCCTGCGGCATCATGCTCGAGGAGTTCCGGGAAAAAATCCCCGCGGGCCTCGATACGAAGGTTTTCACCGAGACCTACCTGCCCCAGGCCTTCCCCCTCGATGATCCCCGCAAGGCGGAAATCACCCTCGGCCAGCTCCTTTGCATGACCGCCGGCTATTGGGGCGAAGGCCAGACGCCGACCGGCTACGTGAAAGGCAACCCTCTGCCTCAAGCTCTCAAACCCGTCAAAGGCCAGGACATCCGCAACCTCGACGAATCGTCGATCCGCGTGCCGCTCTGGTGCGATCCGGGCGCCGGATATTCCTACTCCTCGCCCTCTCCGCACATCGCCAGCATCGTGCTTCGGAATGTCACGGGGATGGAGTTGAAAGATTACCTCCACGAGCGCCTCGCCAAACCCCAGGGTTGGGGCGCGTGGGACTATTGTCTTCATCGCGGCGATTTCGTGATGCCGCACGCCAACGGAGCCGGCAGCACCGCTCTGCATGCGACCGACGTGATGCGTTTCGGCTATTGCCTCGTGCGCGACGGAAAATGGAAAGAGCAGCAGCTCGTGCCTCCCGCCTACCTCGAAAAGTGCCGCACCTGGAGCCCCCACAACCCGCACACTCCCTTCAGCCTCCAATGGGAGCACAATGCCGACGGCCACGTCGCCGGCGCCCCGCGCGATGCCTTTTGGAAGAGCGGCGCGGGCGGCTTCTGCCTCTATATCGTGCCCTCGCTCGATCTCGTGATCTACAAACTCGGCGGCAAGACGGGCCAATACGATCCCAGTCTCACCCGCATCCCCCAACCCGAGCCGGCCACGTCCCGCGATGGATGGGAGCCCTTCCCCGGCAGCGCCTTCCAGGAAGGATCCGGCGCCGCCTCACTGAACCGCGTCCTCGAAGTGGTTTGTGCTTCTGTCAGGATCGACTGAGGCCCGTCGCCGAAACCTTTTCATCTCCATGAAAGCGCGACTTCCTCTGCTTTGCTTCCCGCTCGTCTTCCTCGCCGCCTGCTCCGACGAACCCGCTCCGTCGGCTTCACCGAAGACGGCGGCTCCCGACGGCATGGTCCTGATTCCAGGAGGACCCTACCGGCGCGGCGGTGACGCGGGCGAAATGGGCGGCGACTCCGCCTCGCACGGCTCGGCTTATCCGATCCACGAAGTCCACGTCGATGCCTTCTGGATCGATGAGACCGAGGTCACGAACCGGCAGTTCGCCGCCTTCGTCGAGGCCACCGGCTACGTCACCTTCGCCGAGCGCCCCCTTTCGGCGGAACGGGTGGAGGAGCTGAAGGAAGACGCGCGAAGAAACCTCGCCCGCCTCGAATTGATGTCCACGCGGGCGACGGGAGAACAACGCGATGCCCTCCTCGCCGCCATGGAAGAGGTGCGCGCGGCTCTGGAGATCGAACCGCTCGCCGGATCGATGATCTTCGCGATCCCCGAAGGCGAAATCGACGATCCGCAGGACATTTCCCAGTGGTGGCAGATCATTCCTTCGGCCACCTGGCGCACGCCCGGAGGTCCCGGCACCACCCTCGAAGGGCTCGACGATCATCCCGTCGTGAATGTCACCCCTGAAGATGCCGCCGCCTACGCGAAGTGGGCCGGCAAACGGCTCCCAACGGAGGCGGAATGGGAGAAAGCCGCCCGCGGCGGACTCGAGCATCAGCCTTACACCTGGGGTGGTGAGAAATTCCCCCAAGGCGAATCAACTTGGATGGCCAACATCTGGCAGGGTGAATGGCCCCATCAAAACACCGAAGCCGACGGATATTTCACCACCGCACCGGTGCGTCAGTTCGCCGCCAATGGCTACGGACTTTATGACATGGCCGGCAACGTCTGGGAGATCGTCGCCGACTTTTACCATCCGCAAGCCTACGAACTGCCGTCCGCGACCTCACCGAATTCGACCGGGCCGTCTCTCGATGAGGCGAGAGAAGCCGGGATGGAGATCACCGCCCACGTCACCAAAGGGGGCTCGTTTCTGTGTTCCGATGTCTGGTGCAAAGGCTACCAGCCCGGCTCGCGCGGCCAGATCGACGTCGAGTCGCCCGCCAATCACACCGGCTTCCGTTGCGCGAAGGACTTGAAGTGACCGGGCCTCCGGCAAATGCCCGCGATCTTTCGCACGACCACGGCCGTCCGGCGGTGTTTGAATCCACCTCATGAATCGCTTCACCTGGATCTGCCTCGCTCTTTTCTCCGCCGCCTCCCTTCCCGCCGCGGAGCGGCCGAATGTCGTCTTCATTCTGAGTGATGATCTCGGCTGGGGCAGCGTGGGCTGCTACGGAGCCAACCCGGATCTGGTGAGCACTCCGCACATCGACCAACTCGCAAAAGAGGGACGCCGTTTCACCGACGCGAACACGACTTCCTCGGTGTGCTCGCCGACGCGCTACTCCTTGTTGACGGGCCGCTACTGTTGGCGCACCTCCCTCATCAGCGAAGTGCTCGGCACCCAATCCCCGCTGCACATCGAAACGACGCGTCTCACGGTCGCCTCGATGCTGAAGTCGCAAGGATACCAATGCGCCGCGATCGGAAAATGGCACCTCGGCTACGGCACGCAAGAGAAGTGCGATTTCACCCAAGAGTTGAAACCCGGCCCGCTCGAGATCGGCTTCGACTATCATTTCTCCGTGCCGGCGAATCACGGCGATCTCAGCGGGGTGTATGTCGAGAATCATCGCGTCTTTGGCCTGAATCCCGAGAGCCCGACCTCTCCGAGCCCGCCCTATGTGACGATGGCTCAACAAAAGGGCAAGCCGGTGAAGACGCTCGAGCTGAACGCGCCCAAACGCGTCGACGAAGACGTGATGGAAACGCTGACGGACAAGGTCGTCGGCTGGATCGGCGAACAGAGCGCGGAGCGGCCCTTCTTCCTCTACTACACGCCTGTCGCGGTGCACAATCCGATCACGCCGTCGAAAGAGACCGCGGGCAAAAGCAAGGGCGGCCCCTTCTGCGACTTCATCGGCGATCTCGATCTGAGCGTCGGCCGGGTTCTCGCGGCGCTGCAGGAGAAAGGCTTCGCCGGGAACACGATCGTGATTTTCAGCAGCGACAACGGTGGCGTGAACAAACCCGAGAACGCGAATCTCGTGCAGACCGATGCCCAAAAGGCGGGACTGGAGCCGGTCGGTCCCTTCCGCGGCGGCAAACACGATGTCTGGGAAGGCGGCTTCCGCGTCCCCTACGTGGTGCGCTGGCCCGGACGCGTGCCCGCCGGCACGGTGTGCGAGGAAACCATCAGCATCGTCGACACCCTCGCGAGCCTCGCGGCGATCACAGGTTTCGAGTTGCCTGCCGCCGCGGTCGCGGCCGAGGACAGCTTCGACGTCTCGAAAGCCTGGCTGGGTCAAGAGTACGAGGGCACCCTGCGTCCCGATCTCATCGTCCACAGCGCCGATGGCAATTTCGCGATCCGCCGCGGCAAACACAAGTGGATCGAGGGCATCCCCGCGGACGACGTGAAACCGGCGTCACTGAAGGCCCGGGCAGCGCAATTCCGACCGCAGCTCTACGATCTCGAGGCGGACGTGGCGGAGGAAACGGATCTCGCCACGGCGGAAGGCCCGGTGGCGGCGGAGTTGGCGGCCCTTCTCCACCGCTACCGCGACGGAGGATACAGCCGGGAACTGCCGCCCGTCGGCGTGAAACCGAAGCCGGCCGCTGCCTTGCCGCCGCTGGAGGGCGCGGTGCCTCTCGATCTCGCGGAGTATCGTGGAGCCGGCTGGGCTTCGCGCGAAGGTGCCTGGATCGGGACCGCCGACGCGAAAGGCTCGCCCTTCTCCGGCCCCTTGCAACTCGAGGACGGCACGCTCGAATTCCAGATACGCCTCGGCGAGGCCGACCGCCATTCCCTGCGGATTTCTTCAGGCAACAACACGCAGAGTTTCCGCATCGTGCTCTCGCGGGGATTCCTCGAGATCGCGAAGAACCCCTCGAAGGGCGAATCCCCCGACCAAGTGCTGCCGCTCGCGAAAACGCGGGTGAAATTCAAACGCGACGAATGGCTGACGATGCGGCTCACCTTTCTCGGCGACGAGCTCACCGTGGAGTGCGCCGGCACGACAACGAAAGCGACTCATGCGGTCCTCGCCGGAATGAAGTCCCAGGCGAACTTCATCGTCTTCGATGGGGAAGCCGCGTTGAAGGATTTTCTGATCGTGCGCAGGGGGTAATCCCTGGGTTTACCGCTGGCCATCGGGAGGATCCGGTGTTTGCTTGGATGGCGTCCTTCGTTCCGGCGGAGGCGTTACCTTCGAGGAAAACCTCCCCCATTCGTCACCATGCGCTGGTCCATCCGTATCGCCACCGTCGCCGGCATCGAAGTCCGCATCCACCTCACCTTCCTCCTGCTCCTCGCCTTCATCGGCATCAGCTACTACTCGATCGGAGGGAGGGACGCCGCTCTGGAGGGCGTGGGTTTCATCCTCCTGCTCTTCGCCTGCGTCCTCCTGCATGAGTTCGGCCACGCCATCGCCGCGAAGGCCTTCGGGATCGCGACTCCCGACATCACCCTGCTGCCGATCGGCGGCGTCGCGCGCATGCAGCGCATGCCGGACAAACCCTATCAGGAATTGATCGTCGCCCTCGCCGGTCCGCTCGTGAATGTAATCATCGCGGCGGTGCTCTTCATCATCATCGGTCTGCGCCTCGATTGGACACAAGCGACCAACCTCGCCGATCCCTCGGGCTCTCTCCTCGCGAAACTCGCCGCGGTGAACGTGATGCTCGTCCTCTTCAACTTGATCCCCGCTTTCCCGATGGACGGGGGCCGCGTCCTGCGTTCCCTCCTCGCGATGGTGATGGGACACGCGAAAGCCACCCAGATCGCAGCGCGGATCGGGCAGGGCCTCGCCTTCGTGTTTGGCTTCGTGGGACTTTTTTTCAATCCGCTGCTCATCTTCATCGCCCTCTTCGTCTACCTCGGCGCCTCTTCGGAGAACGCCATGGCGCAGATGAAAGAGGTCAGCACGGGAGCCCGCGTCTCCGACGCGATGGTGACGGACCTCACCTGTCTCGTCGAGACCGACACGATCGACGAGGCGGTCGAGGCCTTGCTGCGCACCTCGCATCAGGAGTTTCCCGTCGTCGATCGCGGTGGACGGGTCCTCGGCATCCTCACCCGCGACCTCATGATCCGGGCACTCCGGGCAACGGGTCCGGACACCCCCGTCGTGCAGGTGATGCAGTCCTGCGAGCAGGTCGTGCATCCGCAGGATCACTTCGAGTCGGCCTTCCGCCTGATGCAGGAGAACGCTTGCCCGGCCCTGCCCGTGGTCGATGGATCGGGGCGACTCGTCGGTCTCGTCACGACGGAAAACATCGGCGAGCTGATGATGATCCGCTCCATCCTCAAGGACGGCGACCGTCCCGCATGGCGTCAAGCTCGCGCATGAGCGCAACAAAATCCCCGGCATCCTCCCTCGGATCGCATTAGGATGGCGGCGCATGGTCCGCCGCTGGATGTTCCTCCTTCTTTTTGCCCCCGCCCTCCACGCCGGCGAGGTGAAGGAAGCGACTCCCGCCGACTACCGGAAGGTTCTCCCGACCCTGCGAGCCGGCGACATCCTGCGCCTCGCGGCCGGTGTCTATGAACGAGGACTACCCCTCACCGACCTCGTCGGCACGCCCGATGCCTGGATCACCATCGAAGGTCCGGAGCAAGGCATCGCCGAGATCCGCCAGACCCAGGTCGCGAATGCCGTCGAGCTTCGCCATTGCACCTACCTCGCCTTGAAACGCCTCTCCATTCTCGGCGACGGCCCGGAGGGCATTCCCGGGCTCTTCGGCATCAGCGCGAAAGGAGGGGAAACGAATCTCGTGCATCACATCCTCATCGAAGACTGTGTCATCAGCGGTTGGAATACCTCGCAACAGGCCGTGGGTATCTCCACGAAAACTCCGACCTGGGGATGGACGATCCGTCGCAACATCATCCGCGACTGCGGCACCGGCCTCTATCTCGGCAACTCGAACGGGGCCGATCCCTTCATCGGGGGGATCATCGAACACAACCTCGTGGAGACACCGATCGGCTACTGCATGGAGATCAAATTCCAGAAGCCTCGACCGGAATGGGAGGGAATGCCCGATGCTCCGGCGACCACCGTGATCCGGCACAATGTCTTTTTCAAGGACGCGACACCGAGTCCCGACGGCGATCGTCCGAACGTCCTCGTCGGCGGATTCCCCGATTCCGGCCCCGGCTCGAAGGACCGTTACGAGATCCATGGCAACGTCTTCTGGGACAACCCGCGGGAGGCGCTCCTGCAGGCCTCGGGACGCGTCAGCATCCACGACAACATCTTCATCGGGCAGGACAAAACCGGCCACGCCGCGATCGCCCTGCGCGACCATGACCTGCCCTTGCGCAGCGCCCACGTCTACCACAACACGATCGTCACCACCGGCGAAGGGATCCGTGTCGCCGCCAAGGACGCGGAACATCTCGACATCTGCGCCAATGTGATCTTCGCAGGAGCCGAGGCCATCGTTCCCCACGGCACGGCCGGGCGGACCAGGGAAAATCTGGTCGGACGCGACACCGACGCCGCGGCTCATCTGGTCGACCCGGCCGCGCTGAAATTTCATCCGCTGCCCGGCAAAGCCATCGGGCCGTCACTTGACCTTTTGTCCTTCCCTTGGGAAGACGATTCCTTTCACGACTTTGATGGCATCGACAAGGGCGAGGCCCGCCACCGTGGCGCGTTCGCCAGTCCGGATGCCGCCGGCCGCTGGCAGATCCAACGGGCCATCAAGCCGATGCCGGAACCCTGACAAACCCACCTATGAGATTCGCCTTCGGTTTTTGTCTCGCGGCTTTGCTCGCACCGATCCTCCAGGCAGGTCCCTACGATCCGGTCTGGTCGGAGGTCGCGCCCCGCCGTGTCATTCCATACACGGGCAGCGATGGGGAAGGGCTCGTCAAAGCCGTGGCGGCGCTGCAACCGGGGGATCGTCTCGAAATCGCCGCGGGCACCTACCGTGTCGAACGTCTCTGGGATATCCGCGTCTCGGGCACGGCGGAGGCCCCCGTCTGGATCGTCGCGGCGGAAGGCGCACAGGTCGTCATCACGCGGTCGGATGACCGGCAGAATGTCGTCAACGTCGGCCAGGCCGGACCGGTCTCGTATCTCTGCCTGCGGGGACTCGAGATCACCGGCGGCAGCCACGGCCTGCGGCTCGGCCAATGCGAGGAAGTCTGGATCGACCAATGCCACATCCACAACAACGGCGGTCCGAACCTCACCGCGAACAGCGCGGATACGCGGAAGCTGTATCTCACGCGAAACCACCTGCATCACGGAGGAGGCCACGGCGAGGGCATGTATCTCGGCGGCAACAACGCCTCCGTCATCATGAGCGAAAGCATCATCGCCCTCAACCACGTCCACGACTGCGGCGGCAGTCAGGGCGACGGCATCGAGGTGAAGCAGGGATCGTGGGGAAACCTCATCGCCGAAAACCACGTCCACGATACCCGATACCCCTGCATCACCGTCTACGGAACGAATGGCAGGGCGGTGAACGTGATCGAGCGCAACCTCTGCTATCGCAGCGGCGATCACACGATGCAGGTGCAGGGCGAAGCGATCGTGCGGAACAATCTCCTCATCTCCGCAGCGGGATCGGGCTTTGCGAGCACCGATCACCAGGGGAAAACGACGCGGCTCGAGGTGATCCACAACACCATCATCAACACCGGCCACGCCTTCAGCGGTGGCTCGTGGAACGGTCGGGAAGGCATGGTCCTCGCCAACAACCTGATCTATTCCCGCGATGCCAACGCCCTCCATTTTGCCAATGGATCAGAAGGCGTGAAGATCACCGGCAATGTGCTCTTCGGATCCGGTGACAAACGCGGTCAGGCAAAGGGACGCGGTCTCGCGGAAGATCTCCCCGGGCTCGCCTGGGATGCCTCTTCGCGTGACGCCACCCCCGCCGCCAACGCGCCCTTTCTGGTGGCCGATGAGGCGTTTCATCTGCCGACCGACTTCGCCGGCAAACCGCGTACGGGTCCGATCAGCGGAGCGGTCGCACCTTGAGTGAACCCGTCAGTTGGCGGTCTCGCCAGCCAGAGCCGTGAACTCCCTCGCGAGCCGGTCGAGCTCCTCCTTCGTCCAAGGTTTCTCGAGAGGATCCTTCGCCGAAATCGCGGCGACCGCCTCCAGCCCACGCCTTGCCAAGGTGACGGCTTCCTCTTTTTTACCGCCCGCGGCATGGGCCTTGGCGAGAGTCCGGAGGTAACGGGGATTCGCGGGCCCCGCCAGTTTCGCCAAGGGCTCCGCGATCTCGAGGGCCCGTTGCGGATTCCTGAGCGTCGCCTCGGGGCAATCGAGAAGGAGTTGGGCCAGCTCGTTGCGGAGCAGATCGCGGTCCGGAGCCAGGGCGAGCCCTTTCTCGTAGGACTCGATCGCCGCGCCCCACTCGTGGGTCAGCAAGCGGGCTTGGGCGAGTGTGCGGTGCGCGTCCGCCGCTGAGCTGTCGTCGGGGGCGTGGGTGATGCTGCTCTCGAGCAGAGGGATCGCATCGCCCGGCGTCCCGCCCTTGATCAGCAGCGCCCCGAGGTTCAGGGCGGCCGCGGCATGCTTCGGATCGATCCCGAGAGCGGCCCGGTAGTGATCCGCGGCGCCTTCCAGATCGCCGCCCTGATAGGCGAACTCGGCCGCCGCGAGCCGCTTCGCGACATCCCCGGGATGCTCCGCGAGAATGTCATTCCACAGTCCCGCGGCGAGATCCCGTCGACCCGTCGCCACCGCCATGGCCATCAATTGATCCCGGAATCCCTCGCGTCGCGGCAGATAGGGACCGGCCTCGCGCAAGAGCCGGATCGCCTCCACGAGATCACCTTGCTTGGCCCTCGCCAAGGCCAGATTGGCGATGGGCATGGGGAATCCCGGTTTCGCCGCGATCGCCTTTTCCAATTCGGCGACGCCTTCCTCGGTACGATCGTGATGCAGGAGATAAAGCCCGAGTTGGTTGTGCGCGACATAGTTCGACCCACCCGCCGCGAGGGTGTGCCGCCAGAGCGACTCCGGCCCTTCCCAGACGAGGCTCTGGCGGATGGTTAGAATCGAAAAGGCGACCGACACGCCGCCCACCAGCAACCATCCGGCGAGGGGAGTGATTCCACGACTTTTCCCCCAGTTTGCAAGCCCCCAGACCACCACGACGATCAATCCCACATGTGCGAGATAAGTGTAGCGATCCGGCGCGAAGTGATCCGAGATCGTGATCAGTCCACTCGCCGGTAGGATCGTCACGAAAAACCAGAGCCATCCGGCAGCGATCCACGGGGACTTCCGCAACCGGCGGAGCGCGAGCACGGTGATACCTGACATGACCACAAAAGCACCCACCAAAGCCGCGCCCGGAAGAGAAAGCGGGTAGGAACGGAACGGCACGAGGTCCATCGGCCAGATCGTTCTCGCGAGATAGGAGAGATAGGCGAGACTCGCGAATCCGGCACGGAGCGGCAGACTCAAGTCCGCCGGTTCGCCGATGAATTGATTGCCTGACCAGGTCGACCACGCCACCACCGCGGCGACGAGAGCGAGGACGGCGAAAGGGATCTTCTCCACGAGCCGTCTCCAAAGGAGCCGCCCATCGCGCCGGTCGGACCAGGTGATCCTCTCCAGCGGCCAGAGATCGACGACGAGCAGCACGAGAGGCAGCGTCATCAGGCTGGGCTTTGAAAGAATGCCGAGCACTGCGGCGACGATCGCAAGGCAATAATCACGTCGACGACGAGGCCCTTCACCCTTCGCCCAGGCGGAATAAAACCAGACCGTGAGCAGGTAGAAAAACAGCGAGAGCACGTCTTTCCGTTCCGTCACCCAGATCACCGATTCGACCCGCAGCGGGTGGATCGCGAAAAGCAGGGCCACCGACAGGGAGAGCCCGTTCTTTCCCGTGTGGCGGCGCAACCAAGCGAAGAGCAGCAGCACGCTCGCGAGATGGATGAGGACATTGCCGAGATGATGACCACCCGCCCACAACCCGTAGAGCTCGAAGTCGAGAATGTGGGTCAGGTAGGTCAGCGGATGCCAGAGATTGATCGGTGCCTCCGTGAAGGCGAACCGGATCGATTCCCACGAAAAACCACCGCGCAAGACGGGATCGAGCACCGCGACGGGATCATCGTAATCGACAAAACCCAGGAACGGAGCCTTGTGAAAGGCGACCGCCACCGCGAGCACGAGGATCGCGTATGGGACCATGAAGGACCCGCGACGGGGTGCCGGGGAGAGGGGTGAGGACATGGTGCGAAAAAGTTCCAATCCGACCCAAACCGTCCCCAGCGGACGCGTTCAGGTCCATTTCGGAAAAATGCTTTACGCTCGGCCTTAAGCCCCTTACCCTCACTAGTCAAAAGAGATTTCCCGGCTCCGTCGGACCATCTTCAAACCAAGTCGATCACCGTATGAAATCCGAACACCTCCCCGCCTCCTTGCGCTCGCTGGCGACCGGTTTTGCCACGCTCCTTGCCGTGGCTCTCACCTCCACCGCCCAAGCCCAGAACTCTCCCGCCAACGATCTCACCATCACGGTGAACGAGTTGGCCAACGGCGACGTCAAGTTCACCGCCAGCGGCACTTCCCGGATGCTGATCAACGGCGGTTTCGGCACGACGAACGCGGATTTCTCCACCCAGACGCCTCCGCAGAACCGTCCCTCGAATCTTCCGCAATACCTCGAGTTGCCCGAGGGCTTGATCCTCACCGTTCCCGGAGACCCGGTATCCGAAGAGGAGGCCGCCCCGGAGGAGGGTGCCCTGCAGAATCGTCAGATCCCGCTCAACTACCTGTTTTTCACCAGCGGCTTCTGGCACCTCGGATCTTTTTGGAGCGGCACTCTCCAGCAAGACGATCCCATCACGGGATCGGGAACGATCACTGTCAGCAAGAGCGAGGTTTCCTTCTCGGATTTCGTTCCGGGCACTTACAAAGTGCGCCGCACCCCTTGGGGAATGAATGAGGAACTCTACGATCTCACCTACAAGGTGATTCCTTATGCCGTCGGGCTCGATGTCTCGAAGCCGGATCGATTCCCCAACACGGAAGTGAAAAGCGCCAGCTCCCAGACGATCAAGATCACCAACACCGGCAGCATTCCCATCTCGGGACTGCAGGTGCAGATCTCCCAGTCCGGGAAAAAGAACTTTAAAATCATCCAACCGAAAACCACTTCGCTGGAGCCCGGTGCCTCCACCACCTTTGTGGCGACCTTCCAGCCGGAAAGTGCCGGCACGAAGTCGACCAAGATCACCATCACGGACGGCACCTCGTCCAAAAAGGTCACCCTCAGAGGTCGCGGCCTCGACACCCGCGTCAACAGCCCGCGTTTCCCACGCCGCCCCTGATCGCCGGCCACCCGGATTCCTTCCCCGACACCCGTATCATCCACCACCCCGAATCCATGAAGCGACTCACCATCACCACTCTATTCGCTCTCGTTCCGTTCGGTCTCCAAGCCGGCGATTGGGGCAAAGCCCCTGTCGATAAAACCCCGATCGAGGAATGCGTCGATCTCGGCGGCCAAATCAGCGTCGGCTACGAAACGGACTACATCTTCAATGGCGTCCTCTTCGCGGGCGACAGCGTCTGGACCGATGTGAACTACACCTTCGACGGACTCGCCGTGCCGGTCACGGTCGGAGTGTGGTACCTCAACGCGATCAACGACTCCGCGCTGGGCGGGGCCTACGATGAGATCAACGCCTACGTGAAGGCCGATCTCGGCACCTTTGCCGGGTTCGATGTCGATCTCGGATACACCCACTACACCTTCCCCGAGTTCCGCTCGAACTTCGCGCCCCTTGGCGGTTACGGCGAGGGTCAGCTCGGCATTTCCCGCAGCCTCGGCGTCGTCGATTTGAAATACAGCGCCGCCTACGCTTTTGGCGATGGATTCATCTCCCCGGAAGGCTGGTTCCATGAACTCGGGGTGGAAAAGAGCTTCTCCCTCACGGATTCGATCAGCCTCGTCCTCGGTGCCGGTGTCGCCTATTCGGACGGATACTGGGGCACGAGCGGCTGGAACCATTACTACGCCACCGCCGCCCTTCCCATCGCACTGAATTGCCGTACCACCCTCACTCCCTACCTCGGCTACATCGGCGGACCCGATACCTGGGTCGTCGACGGGATCTTCGGCGGGATCGAGCCACAATCCGACCTCCTCCACGGGGGCGTCTCGCTCAGTGTGACTTTCTGATGGGCCCATCCACCGTCCCTCCCGCTCGCCCGCAGTGAGCCCGTGCAAGATCGCCTTCCCGCAAGGGAGGCGATTTTTTGTCTCCACGAAGGACACTTCCGATTACGGTTCCGCCTCGCCCTCCATGCCCGCCGACTTCTGCATCGTGATGCCCTCCTACCGCGCCGAATCGGTGCTGGCGGCGACGGTGGCACGCCTGCCGGCGGCGATGGAGGTAAAGAATGGGCGTCTCATCATCGTCAACGATGCCAGTCCCGATGCGACTGGTCGCGTCGCCGACGAGCTCGCCGAAGCCCATCCCTGGATCACCGTCATCCACCACCAGTCGAACCGTGGCTACGGAGGCGCCCAGAAGACCGGACTGCGCGAGGGACTCCGCCTCGGCTGCCAGGGCTTTGCCATCGTCCACGCCGATGGACAGTACGCACCCGAGCTTGTCCTCGATCTTCTCGCCTCCATCCTCGCGGGCGAGGCGGATCTCGTCCAAGGTTCGCGCATGCTTCAGGGCGGAGCCCGCGCCGGCGGCATGCCCCCCGCCCGCTACTACGCGAACCGTGCCCTCACCGCGCTGGAGAATCTCGCTTTCGGCACCCGGCTCGCCGAATTCCACAGCGGTTACATGCTCTATTCCCGACGTCTCCTCGAAGCCCTGCCCTTCACCGCCTTGCAGGACAACTTCAACTTCGACGCGGAGATCATCCTGCTCGCGCACCTCGCGGGATTCCCCTGCCGCGAGCGGGCCATCCCCACCCACTATGGCGAGGAGAGTTCCAGCCTTGATCCCATCCCGTATGGCGTCAATGTCCTCAAGATGATCGGACGGCATTGGCTCGGCCACTACGACCGCCTCCTCCGCGAAACGCCGCGCTCTCCCATGGATATCAATTCCCCCTCATGAGCGATCTTCCCAAAGTGCTGGTCCTCGGAGCCGGCGGGTTCATCGGTGCCAATCTCACCGAGCGTCTCCTCGCCGACGGCCGCCATGACGTCACCGCGATCGATGTCGATGGGGAGAAGCTCGAGGGTCAGATCGGCCACGCCCGCCTTACCTTCCATCGTCACGACATCCGCCGCCGCGACGACTCGCTCGAGACGCTCGTGCGCGATCACGATCTGATCGTCGATCTCGTCGCGATGGCGAATCCGAGCCTCTACCTGACGAATCCGCTCGACGTCTTTCATCTCAATTTCACCGAGAATCTCCGCATCGTGGAGCACTGCGTGAAACACCACAAACGCATCGTGCAATTCTCCACCTGCGAGGTCTATGGACGCACCGTCGCAGGCGTCCTCGGCAAGGATCCGGCGGAAATGCCCTTTCCGTTCCGCGAGGACGAATCGCCCCTCATCATGGGGCCGGTGAAGAACCACCGCTGGATCTACGCCTGCGCCAAACAACTGCTCGAGCGCGTCCTCCACGCCCACGGCCTCGAGGATGGATTGAATTACACCATCATCCGTCCCTTCAACTTCATCGGTCCCCGCATCGATTACCTTCCCAGCGAAAAGGCCGGCAATCCGCGCGTCTTTTCGCACTTCATGAACGCGCTGCTCTACGGCACGCCGATGCAGCTCGTCGATGGCGGCCGCAGCTACCGCGCCTACACCCACATCGACGACGCCGTCGATGGCATCGTGCGCATCCTCGACAATCCCGGCGGCGTCTGCGATCGCGAGATCTTCAATCTCGGCACTCCCGAGAACGAGACCACGATCCGGGGGCTCGCCCATCGCATGATCGCCATCTTCGACGAGCATTTCCGCCGGCCCGGCGATCCGCATCCCGAAATCATCGAAGTCAGCGGCGAGGCTTTCTATGGAAAAGGCTACGAGGATTGCGACCGCCGCATCCCCGACGTCACCAAAGCCCGCACCCTGCTCGGATGGGAGTCGCGCCACGATCTCGATTCCGTGATCCATCACACCATGAAATACTTCGTCGAGGCCCACCGGGCGAAGACGGCGAAGGGATCCTGATCACCGCCGATACGCCAGCAGATGGGACTTCCCCTCGCGGAGCGCGATCGCTAGTCTGATCGGCTATGATGCCCGACACTCCCGACCAGCTCCATCCCCGTCCCGGCACGTTCACCCGCCGCGATCTCCTCCGCCAGGCCACCGTCGCCGGGGCAGGAGCCGCCGCTCTCGCCGGCACCACGCTCACCGCCCAGGAGGTCTCGCCCGCCACCAAGCCCGACGAGCGCCGCGCCTCGCCGAAGGCCTATCCCAAGTTGAAGAAATCGATCAATCTCTGGGCCTTCCCCTATCCGCAGCGCATGTCGCTGCGCGAGTGCCTCCAGCTCGCGAAAGACGCCGGCTTCGATGCGGTCGAGCTCAACTACGATCTCGACAACGACCTTTCCCCGAAAGCCGGCCCCGCCGAATTCACCGCCATCCGGAAAATGGCCGACGAGATCGGCATCGCCATCAGCGGCCTCTGCAGCTTCCTCTTCTGGCCCTATCCCCTCACCAGCAACGATCCCGCGAAACGCGCCCGGGGGCTCGAGCTGGCGGGCCTCATCGCCAAAGCCGCCCATCATCTCGGGGTCGAAAACGTCCTCGTCGTCCCCGGCGCCGTCACCATCCCCTGGCGCGACGACCACGAACCCGTGCCGAACGAAGTGTGCGATGCCCGTGCTCGCGAAGCCGTGGGCAAACTGCTCGGTGAGGCCGAAAAGCTCGGCGTCTACCTCAACATGGAGAACATCTTCTTCAACGGTTATCTCATGACGCCCGCCGAGATGAATGCCTTCGTCGATTCCTTCGGGAACGAGCGTTGCCGCGTCCATTTCGACACCGGCAACATCATGCAATACCAGCAGCCGGAACATTGGATCCCCCTGCTCGGAAACCGCATCAAGAACGTCCATCTCAAGGAATTCCACCGCGCCGGCACCGATCATTCCCTCGAGTGTTTCCGCCCCTTGCTCGACGGCAGCGTCGACTGGCCCGCCGTCGTCTCCGCCCTCGATGCCTCCGGCTTCGAGGGTTACCTCACCTTCGAATACTTCCGCCCGTGGCAGCACTACCCCGAGGCCCTCGTTTACCAGACCAGCGATGCGCTCGATCGCATCCTGGGGCGGATTTGAGACATCCACCATTCCAACGATACCCACCTGATCCTCATTTTATGAAACTCCCCGCCATCCTCCTTTCCCTCGCCTTCCTGGCCCCGACTCTTCACGCCGAAACCCCAAGCCCCTCAATCCGCGGACGGCTCGAAGCCTTCGTGAAAGATGGATCTCTTTCCGGCGCCGTCGCGGTGCTCTATCAAAACGACAAGATTCTCAGTGAGGAAGTGATCGGATACCGCGATCTCGAGTCAAAATCACCGATGCAGGCCGACAGCCTCTTCTGGATCGCCTCGATGACGAAACCCATCACCGCCATGGCCGTGATGATGCTGCAGGACGAGGGCAAACTGAACATCGAGGACCCCGTCGCAAAGTATCTCCCCGAATTCAAAAACCAGATGCTCGTGCAGGAAAAGAGCGGCGATCGCATCGTCCTCGTGAAACCCGCGCGACCCATCACGATCCGCGATCTCATGACACACACGAGCGGCCTCGTCGGCAACTCGCCCCTCGATGGCGACGCCCTTGATGTCCTGAGCCTGAAGGAAGCCGTCATCACCTACGCCCTTTCCCCCCTGCAATTCGAGCCCGGCACGAAGTGGTCTTATTGCAATCCCGGCATCAACACGCTCGGCCGCATCGTCGAGGTCGTCAGCGGCGAGGAATACGCCGCCTTTCTCCAATCGCGCCTCCTCGATCCGCTCGGGATGAAGGACACCACCTTCTGGCCGACCGAGGCCCAGCTCGCCCGCCTCGCCACCAGCTATCAGCCGACCGCCGATGGCAAAGGTCTCGAACCCGCGACCATCAAATACCTCACCACCCCCTACTCGAATCAAAAACGCGCCCCCCTCGCCGCCGGAGGCCTTTTCTCCACCGCGGCCGATCTGCTGAAGCTCTACACCATGCTCCTCAATGGCGCCGAAGCCGACGGGAAACGCTACCTTTCGCCCGAGTCGCTCGCCCTCATGACCACCGATCACACCGGCACGCTGAAATCCGGTTTCACCGATGGCATGGGCATGGGGCTCGGATTCCAGGTCGTGCGCGAGCCCGTCGGCATTACCGCCATGCTCAGCAAAGGCACCTACGGACACGGCGGTGCCCACGGCACCCAGGGCTGGATCGATCCGGAAAAAAAGACCATCCACATCCTCCTCATCCAGCGGGCGGGCCTGAAAAACGGCGACGCCTCGCCCATGCGCCAAGCCTTCCAGGAGGCGGCCGCGGCCCTCGTCCAGCCGGTCGCCCCCTGACCGGCCGGCACCGGCGATGGCGGAACGCTTGAGAACGGCAGAGATCCTGCTTTGCTTCCTGATCGTAGCCATCGCGCCATCCATCCTGCATGCCTGAAAACCTCCCGCCCGCTCCGGGCAACCGCGAACTCGTCCACGCCGGTCTCGAGTCCCTCGATCGCGAGGTGACCGAGATCATGGAGTGCCTCCGCACCGTCCTGCGCTCGGCCGCCACGCCGCAGCTCGCCGAAGCGCTGCCCTGGCTCCAGTCCGGCACCGGTCCGACGCCCGTGCCCGATGATCCGGGCGAGACGGCCCAGGTCTATTCCATCGCCTTCCAGCTCCTCGACATGATCGAGGAACAGGTCGCCCACGATACCCGCCGCGAGCGCGAAAAAGTCCTCGGTCCCGAGGCCGAGCGCGGACTCTGGCCCCAGGCTCTCGCCGCGATGAAAGCCGAGGGACGCAGCGAGTCCGAAATCGCCGCGACCTTCCGCGAGGTGCGGGTCGAGCCCGTCTTCACCGCCCACCCCACCGAGGCGAAGCGCCCCAGCGTGCGCGAGCGCCACCGCGAACTCCATGCCGCGCTTGTCCGTCTCGAGGATCCCGCCCTGACCAACCGCGAGCGCGAGCGCGCCGGCGATCTCCTCCTCGCCGCGCTTGAAGCGCTCTGGAACACCGGCGAGATCCACGTCGAGAAACCCACCGTCGAGCGCGAGCTGCGCAACGCCCTCTACTACCTGCGCGAGGTCTTTCCCCGCACCCTCGAGGAGACCGATCGAAATCTCGCCTGGGCCTGGGAGAAGGCCGGCTTCGATCCCGCCACCCTCGCCGCCGGAGGGGGACCTCGCCTGCGTTTCGCCCTCTGGATCGGAGGCGACCGCGACGGTCATCCCTTCGTCACCGCCGACGTTACCCAGGCCACCCTCGCCGAGCTGCGTGCCCAGGCCCTGAAACTCTACCGCCGCGAGCTCGCCAGCTGCGCCTTCCACCTGAGCATCGCCACACCCGAACATCCCGTGCCGGCGGGACTCGCCTCGCGTCTCGAGGCCCTCGCCGCCACGCTCGGAGCCGAGGGGCGCGCCATCCTCGCCCGCAATCCCGAGGAGCCCTGGCGCGCCTTCGCCTACCTCCTCCGCGCTTCGCTGATGAAAGAGGGTCAACTCGCCGACCCGACCCTCTTTGGTGATCAGTTGGGGGTTCTCCACGACAGTCTTCTCGAGATCGGGGCCACCCGCGCCGCGGCGGAAGTGGTCGCCCCGCTGCGCCGGAAGCTCGAGGTCTTCGGCTTCCACCTCGCCGAGCTCGACGTGCGGCAAAACAGCGCCTTCCACGACAAGGCGGCCGCCCAGCTCCTCACCGCCGCGGGCATTGCCGACGGAGCCGCCTTCGGCGAATGGCCCGAGGAAAAACGCCTCGTCTTCCTCGATGCCGAGCTGCGCTCGGCGCGTCCCTTCCTCCATCCGCGAATCTCCGCCGGACCCGAGGCCGATGCGGTGCGCGATTGTTACCGCGTCCTCCGCGAGCATTGGCAAAGCCACGGCGCCGGCATCGGCGCGCTCATCGTCAGCATGACGCGGCAGCTCTCCGATCTCCTCCTCGTCCACCTCTTCGCCCGCGAGGCGGGACTGACCGTCGCCACCACCGGGGGAGGTTCCGTTTGTCCCCTCCAGGTCGTGCCGCTGTTTGAAACGCTCGACGACCTCGCCGGAGCCGCCGCCATCGTCGATGCGTATCTTTCGCACCCCATCGCCCGCGCCAGTCTCGCGGTCTCCGGACACGATCCGATCACGCCCGATCGACCGACGCAGCAGATCATGCTCGGCTACAGCGACAGCAACAAGGATGGCGGTATCCTCGCCAGCCAGTGGGCGCTGCACGACGCCCAGCAGGCCCTGACCGCGATCGGAGCGAAACATGCCGTGAAGCTGCGTTTCTTCCACGGCCGGGGCGGCACCGTCAGCCGCGGCGCCGGACCGACGGATTGGTTTGTCAGGGCGTTGCCCCACGGATCGCTCAGTGGCGACTTCCGCATGACCGAGCAGGGGGAAACCATCGCTCAAAAATACGCCCATCCCGAAAACGCCGCCTACCATCTTGAGAGCCTCCAGGCCTGTGTCACCCACACCACCTCGGCGCATTTGTTTGGCAAAGCCTCCGAGGATCCCGGACTCGATCTGATGCCGCGCCTCGCCGAGTGGAGCCGCCAAGCCTATCGCGAGCTGCTCGAGACCGAGGGATTCATCGAATTCTACCGTCAGGCCACGCCGATCGATGCGCTCGAGCAGAATCAAATGGGCTCGCGTCCTTCGCGACGCACCGGCACCGCCAGCCTCGCCGATCTGCGGGCGATCCCCTGGGTTTTCAGCTGGACCCAGGCACGCTTTTACCTGCCCGGCTGGTACGGCGTCGGCTCCGCCCTCGACCGGCTCCAGCGCGAATCGCCCGATGATTTCGAGCGCCTCGCGTCCACCATCCTTCACTCGACCCTGGCGCGCTACATCTTTACCGGCGTCGAGACGAACCTCGTCAGCGCCGACCGCGACCTGATGGAACTCTACGCCTCGCTCGTGCGCGACGCAGCCGTGCGCGAGCGTTTCCTCGGCCGCATCCACGGCGAGTACGATCGCGCCCGCACTTTGCTCGGGCGCCTCTTCACCCGTCCCGTCGCGGTGCGCCGCCCGCGCTTCGCGAAGACCCTGACCCTGCGCGAAGCCCCCCTCCGCGTCCTCCACCGCCAACAGGTTGATCTGCTGCGATCGTGGCGGGAAAGCGGCGGCGATCTCCCCCGCGACCTCGTCTTTTCGATCAGCGCGATCGCGAGCGGGTTGCGGAATACGGGGTGAGCCCGGGGTGCCGCGCCCACCGGTGCCGACGAAGTCCGCCGCGAGCTATTTCCGGACGTTTTCGATCTTTCGCGTTTTCGTGGATTTCGTTTTCCGCTTGGATGTCCCCGCGATCGAGATCTTTTCCGCAGCTTCACGTTTCATCGCGTCTTCAAAGATGCGGTGAAGATCAAAATCGAACTTCGCCGCCAAAGCTTCGCGGGCGGCACGGACCTCCTGAATGAGTGGATTGTTCATGACGAGGGAGCGATCAGACCTTTAGGCGTGCAAATGATTGGCACATGAAGTTCATGGTAGCGACAGAACTCGACAAGTTCTTTCTGCAATACTGGATTTGCGAGATGGGTGCAATTCCAAGTAAGGAGAAAGTCCATCTTGTGAAGAATCGAAACCGCGACATGAGAAGCGTCCATCACCGATCTGGTGGGAAGACAAAGGAGTTTCGCGATATTGGCGGCAAGCTTCTCCGCCTCTGGCGTGATTGGTAGGTGCGGGATGTCCCTGAGCCAGACCAATCTCCGCGCTGCCGCATCCAGATCTCCGCCTGAGGCTTCATCGAGCGTGAAAAGCGAGGTATAAACACGATAACGCAGACGTTCGTTCTGCCACCAGGAGTGAGTGGCCCGCTGATCAGATGCGACCGCTGGAAGACGACTCGGCTTTGCCGCCAGATAGCTGGGGATCGTCGTCTCGATGTAGACCGTCTGCACACTAGCAAGCTAACTCATCGACCGAGGCAGGTAAAGCGCGTGGAAAGCTCCAAATCCTCAACCAATCCGAAATAAAGAATCATCGACGAAGCGGTGCTTTCCCGGCATCTTTGGCGCTCACCATGAACGCCTCACGACTGATCGCGATTTTGTTTCTTTCCCTTGCCTCGCTACCAGCGCCTGGAATCGCCCAAGAGGAAGCGGCCCTCGTGCCGGTGGAGCTGGCTTCGACGCCGGCCCTTTCATCCGACGGAAAGCAGATCGCGTTTTCGTGGGCGGGAGATCTCTGGATCACGCGCGCGCGGGGAGGCCAGGCGAAGCGGATCACGACCCATCCCGCCTACGACAGCAGCCCGGCCTTTTCTCCGGATGGTTCGCGGATCGCCTTCACCAGCAACCGCACCGGCCAAGATCAAGTCTTCGTCATGCCGGTGGCGGGCGGCATCCCCCGACAGGTCACTTTTCATTCGGAGGGATCACGCGTCGTCGAATGGTATCCCGATGGAAAGTCGATCCTGATCGAAGGGCTGCGCGACTTCGGCACGCGACGGGCGACGCGATTCTATCGCATCCATGCCGATGAACGGCGCGCCGAAAGCCTCCTCTTCGACGCCGAGGGACATTCGGCGGCCCTCTCTCCCGACGGCACGAAGCTGCTCTTCTGCCGCGAAGGCAGCGACCTCTATCGCAAGGGCTACCGCGGCTCCCAGGCCTCGCAGATCTGGCTCGCCGAAGGGCTCGAGTCGGCGAAACCGGTTTTCAAAAAACTCGTCGCCCGCGAAAGCGAAGCCCGTTCGCCCATGTGGAAACCGGATGGCTCCAGCTTTTATTACCTCGGCGATCACGGCGAAGCAGCCCTCTTCGATGTGTGGGAGCGCGATCTCGTCTCGGGCGAGGAGAAGGCCCTGACCCGGCATCAGGAAGATCCCGCCATCCTCCCCGCGATCGCCCGCGATGGATCGGCGCTCGTCTTCCGCCAGCGTTTCGATCTCCATCGACTGTCACTCACGGGCAAAGGTGCAGGGAAAGGGGCCCGTCCCCTCGCGATCGAGGCGGGCGCCGATACCCTGCCCGACCCGGTGGTGCGCCGCACCCTGACAAAAGCAGAAAACCTCTCCTTCTCCGCCGATGGACTCGAGGTCGCCTTCATCGCCGGCGGGGATGTCTGGGTGATGGATTCCGAACTGCGCGAGCCCGTCGCGGTGACAAACACCCCTGCCGAAGAACGCGAGCCCGTCTTTTCCGCCGATGGCGAGACCCTGTATTTCATCCGTGACGATGGAGCCACGGTCGATCTCTGGTCGGCGAAGCGCGCCGACGCGAAGTCCTACTGGTGGCGGAACGCGAACTTCACGGAGAAACGGCTGACCACGGACGGAGCCGCGAAAGAGGACCTCCAGGTCGTGCCGGGCGGTAAAAAGATCTCGTGGGTCGCGGGTCGCGGCGATCTCTGGGTCGCGAACGCCGACGGCGGCGAAGCGAAGCGTCTTTTTGAATCGTGGAACGCCCCACAGGTCGCGTGGTCGCCCGACGGCCTGTGGTATTCCTACGCCGTCGATGACAACGACTTCAACCGCGATATCTGGATCGCCCCGCTCGACGGAAAGTCGCCGCCCTACAATGTCTCGCGCCATCCCGACAGCGACGGCAATCCCGCGTGGTCGCCCGATGGAAAGATCCTCGCCTTCACCGGGCGCCGCTACGAGGACGAGACCGACATCTACTACGTGCATCTCAGCCTCGCCGACGAGGAGAAGGACAAACGCGACCGCACCCTCGAGAGCGCCTTGAAGAAGATGGAGGCCGCGCGGAAAAAACCCGAACCCGCCACCCCGCCGAAGCCCGCCGATCCGCCCAAGGCCTCGGCCCCCGCGCCGCTCGATCCCGCGACTTCGAAAGACGGTCAGAACACTCCTGCACCAGCTCCTGCGGCCCCAGCTCCCGCACCGGACCCTGCCAAAACCACCACACCCGATCCGAAGGCCGCTGCTCCGGCACCTCCGACGGCGGCGAAGCTGGCTTCACCCGAGGCCGCGCCTCCGAAACCCGCCGCGACCGGCGTGAGCGTGAAGATCGATTTCGACCGCCTCTCCGAGCGCATCCATCGCATCGCCATTCCCGACGCCGTCGAGACGGGCCTCTTCTGGTCGCCGGATTCGAAGCGTCTCGCCTTCGCCGCCGAGATCCGTGGCGTCCGCGGCACCTACACGGTCTCCTTTCCCGATCCCGCGACGCCTGCGCTCCTCGTGAACAAGACCGGCGGCCTCGCCCGCTGGATCGCGAAGGATGAGACCATCCTCTGGCTCGTCGAAGGCCTGCCCGCGACCTTTTCGAAAGGCAGCCTCAAGACCTATTCCTTCACGGCGCGGCAGTCCTACGATCGGGCCGCCTACCAGCGCGCCGGCTTCCAGCAGGCGTGGCGAGTCATCCGCGACACCTGGTACGACGAAACCATGAACCACCGCGATTGGGATTCTGTCAGGATGAAATACGAGGAGGCCGCGGCCCGCGCCACCGACAGCCGCGCCTTCGACCGTGTCGTCGCGATGATGCTCGGCGAACTGAACGGCTCACACCTCGGCTTCAAATCGACGGTCGACAGCTTCCCCAACCGCAGCCCCCAGGGATGGAGCGAGGAAACGGCCCATCCCGGACTCCTGTTCGACCGGTTTTTCGATGGACCCGGCTGGAAGGTCGCCCGTGTGATCCCGCGCGGCCCGGCCGATGAAGGGGCCGCGAGGCTCCGCGCCGGTGATCTCGTCATGAAGATCGACGGTGCGCCCCTGACCCGCGATCTCGATCCGACCCTGGTTTTGAATGGACCTCTCACCCGCGATCTGCGCCTCTCGATCGAGCGCAGCCACCCTCCCACCGGCGGGGAGAAAGAAGGCAAAAAGGAGACTCTCGAGATCACCCTGCGTCCCATCTCCTATGCGCGGGCGCGGGAGCTGATGCAGGACGCGTTCGTCGAGGAGAGACGCGCCCTCGTCGAGCGCCTCAGCGGCGGGCGTGTCGGCTACGTGCATGTCGAGAAGATGGATTGGAGCGACTTCCTCCGTTTTGAAGCCGAGATCTTCGCCCGCGGCCATGGCAAGGACGCCCTCCTCATCGATGTGCGCGACAACGGCGGAGGCTTCACCGCGGATCACCTGTTGACCGTGTTGAATCCCGCCGAGCACGCCATCACCGTGCCGCGCGGAGGTGGTCCGGGGTATCCGCAGGACCGGCGCGTCTATGCGACCTGGCATCGACCCGTCACCGTGCTCTGCAATCAGAACAGCTTCTCCAACGCCGAGATCTTCAGCCACGCGATCAAGGAGATCGGCCGCGGCAAACTGGTCGGCGTGCCCACCGCCGGTGGTGTCGTCTCGACCGGCGCGGCTTCGATCCGCGATCTCGGCACCCTGCGCATTCCCTTCCGCGGCTGGTATCGCAAGAGCGACGGGGCCGACATGGAGCTCAACGGGGCCGTGCCCGACGCCCTCGTCTGGCCCGAGCCCGGGGACGAAGCCGCGGGCCGCGATCGCCAGATCGAGAAGGCGGTGGAACTGAGCCTCGCGGAGATCAAAGCCGAGGCGGCCAAACCCAAGCCGAAGCTCGTGCCCGCGAGCCGACGATGATCAAGGACAGCAGCGTCCCTTGGCGGAAGTGGTGATCACCGTGCCGGAGGCATTCGGCAGGCAGTTGCGTTTCGCGTTCCGCTTCGGATTCGCGGGGTTCATGAGATGCGAATTGAAGAAGTCGTATTTCTTCTTCCCGAGATACACCGGGCGGCAATGATCGTGGCACTCGTTCACCCACTGGGTCACGACGCGTCCGTCGAGGCATTCCACGGGACGGTAGTAGGCCATGAGGTCGTGTCCACACTGCTGGCAGACGCCGCGGAAACGCGCGGGGTAACCGGCTTCCGCGGTGTCAGGCAAGATCGTGGTGAAGAGGAGGGCGGCGGCGAGGGTGATCCAGATTTTCATGTTTCGTGTGTCTCGGGGTTGGCCTCCGGCAATTCTCAAATTTGCGAATTGTGGAGAATACGAGAATCATATTCGATTAAAACCGTAATTCCAGTAAAAAATTCGAGTTTTCAGAATTCGAGAACGGATTTTCCGTGCACCGATGGGCCAATCACGGGGTTTTGCTGACTCGATTCAACCCTCTTCAGTCTCCCATGCGACCCTCTTGGCTCACGTTCTTCGTCGGTTTGGTCCTCTTCGCCGCTCCCCTTCGCGCGGAGATTTCTCTCCCCGCGTTTTTCAGCGACGGCATGATCCTGCAACGCGACCGCGAAGCCGCGATCTGGGGCAAAGCGGAGGCGGGAGCGGAAATCACGGTTTCCTTCAAGGGACAAACGGCAAAGGCCAAAGCGGGCGACGACGGGAAATGGCAGGCCGCGATCCCGACCGGAGCCGCCGATGCGATGGGCGCGCCGCTCATCGTGAAGTCTGGCGATGAATCGGTCGAGATCCGGGACGTCCTCGTCGGCGAAGTGTGGTTCGCCTCGGGACAGTCGAACATGTATTTCCCGATGAGCCGCGTCGAAGCCTACGCCGATCTCGTGCAGGCGACGAATCTGCCGGGCCTGCGGTTCTTCAACGCTCCCCTCGTCACCGCGGTCGAGCCGCAGGACGACATCGCCGGTGAGTGGGTCGCCGCGACGCCGGAAACCGTGCCCGGTTGCTCGGCGGTGGCCTTCTTCTTCGCCCGCAAACTGCACCTCGATCTCGGCATCCCCGTCGGAGTCATCAAGTCGGCGTGGGGCGGAAAACCGGTCGAGACCTTCACGAGCCGCGAGGCGCTCAACACCTTGCCGGGCACGAAGGCCCTCGTCGAGACCCTCCTCGCCGAGGACAAGGTCTACGATCACGCGACCGCCACCGCCGCCTACGAAAAGCGCCTCGCCGATTGGCAGGAGGCGATGAAAGCTTCGAAAGGCAAACCCGAAGCCGAGCGTCGCCGCCTTGGCAAAAAGCCGACCGCTCCGAAACGTCCGCTCGATACCGAAGGACGCCCCGGCGTCCTCTACAATGCGATGATCCATCCCTTCTCCGGCTACACGATGCGAGGCGCGATCTGGTATCAGGGCGAAGGCAATGCCAAAGCGGGAGCCGTCCCTTACGATCAGACCCTGCCCCTCATGATCCGCGATTGGCGGGAACGCTGGGGCGACGAGTTTTCCTTCTACTACGTGCAGCTCGCGAACTTCCGCCAGCCCTCCACCGCTCCCGGCACGCCCGACCCGTGGGCGCTCCTGCAGGATCGCATGCGCCTCGTCCTCGCGACGACGCCGAAGACGGGCATGGCGATCATCAACGACACCGGCGAGGTCGACGACATCCATCCCAAAAACAAAAAAGATCCCGGCGAACGACTCGCCCTGTGGGCCCTCGCGAAGGATTACGGAAAAGATCTCGTCGCCTACTCGGGACCGCTCTACCGCGCGGCCGAGGTGAAGGAAGGAGCGATCCGCATCACCTTCGATCAGTCGGGCAAAGGATTGAAATCCCGCGACGGCGGCGAGTTGAAACGCTTCGAGATCGCGGGCGAAGACCGGGTCTGGCATTGGGCCGAGGCGAAGATCGATGGCCCCGACGGCGTCCTCGTCAGCAGCACCGCGGTCGCCAAACCCGTCGCAGTGCGATACGCCTGGGCCTCGAATCCGGAAGGCGCGAATCTCGTCAACAGCGAGGGTCTGCCCGCCTCGGTCTTCCGCACCGATGATTGGAATGACGCCGAGGCCACTCCCGTCGATCCCGCCGCCGAAGCGGCGGCGGCCCGCCGTGCTCTCGGCGTGAAGATCCGCGAACTCGCCGCGAAACGCGACGCCCACGAGCGCGGCAGCGAGGAATGGCGGAAGATCGCCGCCGAGATGAAGCCGCTCATGGAACAGCTGCAGGCTTCTTCGCCCGAAAAGGCGAAGTGAGTTTCCTCATTTCTCCCCCGCCTCGATCACCGTCACCGCCCACCAGGGTCCCTCGGTGCGGCCGAGGGCGGCGCTCCAGAACCAGTTCGTCGCATCAGTCCATTGCCTCCCGGGATCCTTCACCTCGTGGAGCCGTTCGCGGACGCGGAAGCGGGTGCCGTCCGCCGACTTCGCCGACCAGACCGACCAGCTTTCACCATTTCCGCACCTCAAATCGGGCTGTTCCTCAAGCTTGCAACCGGCGGCACGGAGGCAGTCGGCGCTGGAATGCAGTTTGCGCGTGGCACGCTCGACACGGCGGAGGATGAGACGCTTTGAGAACGGACCCTCGGCAGTGCGGAAGACGGCGATGGATCCGGGAAACGAGTCGGCGAAGGATTGTTCGTGTTTTGTCAGGGCCACGGGGATGAGGTCGCGCCCCTCCCACTGTGTCGGCCAAACCACCTCGGAGGAACGCGGACCGGCGGAGGCGGGCGCGGAGTCGAGAAAGGGAACTCCCGCCGCGGCGACGGCGGCGGCCGCAAGGAAGGCATAACCGGTCCGTCGGGGCAGCGGCGGAGAGAACGGCGATTCCTCCCGCGTCCGGGACAAGGGAATCCGCCGGTGCAGGGCGAAGAGTCCGGCCATCAGCAAAGCGAAGACGATCACGCCGATCCCGTCGTGGGTCCATTCGGGCAGGGGCATGAGACCGCTCTCCTTGAAGAAGAGCAGGATGGTGCGCGCGATATTCGCCAGCAGGATGAAGGCGACACACAGCGGCGTCAGCCACACGAGGGTGACAGTGGAGAGGCGGCGCTCGGCGGCGAGGAGTCCGTGGAAAAAGAGCCCGGTCCAGAGCATGCGCACGCCCGAGCAAGGCACGTCGACCTCGATGCGTTGTCCCTCCCAAAGCAGCGCGACACCTTCGCGGACGACCTCGAGCCCGGTGAAGCGCAGGAAGCCCTCCGCGACCACCGCCGCCCCGAGCCGGAGCGGCCAGCCCGCGTAAAACTGGAACGAGGCGACGACGGGAAGCGAGAGGAGGAGCAGGATCCACACCCCGGCGGGAGCGCGGTGCCAGCGGAAGATCGTCCCGGCTACGAGGATCGCGGCGAGGGCGCGGATCATGGGGGGCACCACTGGAAAAGCGAGGACGTAGACGGCGAGGGCGGCCGTTCCCGCCGCGAGGGAGCTCCGCGTTGCCCCGAGGCGCCCCCGGTCCCGCCAGAGGAATCCGCCCGCCGCGAGGAGGGCGAACAATCCCATCGGCTCGTCGGATCCGTCGTCGAGCCGCAGCCCGTACCACCTCGCCACCGGCCAGAAGGCGGCGAGGAGGAGGGCGGCGACCACCACACCGGAACGAAAGGCGGGAACGTTCATCGCGACAAGTTTTTGGTGATTTTGTCAGGATTCCTTCCGGCGCTTTCCGAAGAAGCGACGCCACGCATAGGCGCCCATCCCGGTGAGCCAGAGGAGGAAGGTGGCGGGCTCCGGCACCGCTCCACCACCCACGGCGGAGGCGGGCACGCCCTGGGGCAGCGGCAGAGGCTGGCGCACCGTCTCCTTGTCCGTGCCTTCCGGCGCCTCGCGCACCTCGGTGTCGACGGCGACGAAGGAGGTGAACTCGGTGAGGAGACCGTGGGTGAGCCCGAGGGTGGTCACTTCCTGTTTGGTCTCATTGTCAGGATCGAGCGCGTGATCATCGGCAAGTTCGGCGATGCGGCTGCGCGCCCAGAGAAAACGCAGCGCGGGGTTGTCCGTCGTTCCCGACTGGGGAGTCACCGGGATCCGCAGGTCGATCTCGCGTCCGCCTCCGGCGACGCCGGTGACGCGGATCTCGCCTTCGGGTTTGCCGCGGTATTTGCCAAAGACGGTGAGGGGACGCTGCGCGAAGACGTCGGGAAAAGTGCCGGGACTGACCGAGTGCGTCGCGAAGCCGTCGCCGAAGTTCACGGCCACGTTCGTGAGCACGGGCGAGGCGATCATTTCCCGCAATTTCTCCGCGGCGGCGGGAGCCTCGTCGGGACCGAGGACGATGAGCGGTTCCCCGCGACCGGCGCGGGCGAGGCCCTCGATGAGAAACCGGTTCACGGAACTGCCGATGCCGAGGGGGAACAGGTTGCCCTGTCCGAGATGCTCGCGCACCGACTGGAAGACGGAGCGTTCGAAATCGACGTAGCCGTCGGTGACGAGGATGAGCGACCGCGAGTATCCCTCCGACACCGGGAGGGCGAGGGCACGCTCCATCGCCTTGCCGAGCTCGGTTCCCCCGCTGCCGCGCGAGGCATCGAGGAAGGCGAGAGCGCGCTCGATCTCCGCCTTCTCCGCGGGCAGCGGACTCTCCGCGAGCAGGCTCGAATCGCCCGCGAAAAGGAGCACGTTGAACCGGTCCGTCGGCCGCAATCCTCCGATGAGGTCGCGGAGGAGCTTCTTCGCGGTGTCGAGCGGGAAACCGTTCATCGATCCCGAGACGTCGACGACAAAGACGTAGTCGCGGCCCGGAATCTCCGCGGGCTTGACGCGGGCGGGCGGCTGCACCGTAAGGAGGAAATAGTTCTCTCCCGTGGCTTCATCCTCGTGGAGGAGCAGGCCGCTCGCGATTTCGTCGCCGGCGAGGCGGTATCGTAGCACGAAATCGCGGTCGCCGTTTTCCCCGTCCGTCGTTTCGAGGGCGGTGCGGAGGCGGTCAGGGCCGTCGTAGTCGATCTTCACACGGTGCGAGGGCGACATCGCCTCCTGCACGGGCATGCCGGCCGCGAGCTCGAGTTGGATCGAGAGGGTCGCGGGCGTCGGGACTCCGGGGAGGAGATGCGGGTTGGCCGTCCAGGTGCGGTTCCCATCGGCGGTGCCGTTGCCATACCGGGGACCGACGACATTGGGAAAGACAAATTCATAGAGCCGGTCTTCGGGTTGGAGGAGTTCCGTGTAGCGGAGGGTGACCTCAACGTCGTCGCCCGGGAGGATGTGGCCGACACTCATGCGGAAAACGTTGGGCCGCTCCTGTTCGAGGAGGGCGGCGGTCTTGTTTTCCGTCTTCGCCTTTTCGTATTCCGCTTTGGCCGCTTCGCGCTCGGCAATCTTCGCGGCGATGCGGCGTTCGCCGATGGCGAGGTCGAGTCCGTGGACCGCGGCCCGGGTCGACCCGGGGAAGACATAGACCGCCTCGAGGACCTTGCCTCCGGTGTTCCGGTAATGCTGGGTCACCTCGACCTCGGCGATGGTGCCGGCGATGCGGGCGACAACGTCGGTGTGCTTCAGGGGCAGCGGCTCCGAGGCTCCCTCGTCTCCGGCGTTGAGGATGACGAAATAGGGTGACTCCGTCGTATCCGCCTCGTCCGCGGGATGCGGGGTTTCGGCGGCGAGGACCAAGGGGAGGAAACAACCGAGGATGATGAGGATTCGTTTCATGCCGCCAGATTCAGCGGCAGGTGTGAAGGGCGTTTGAAGGGTTTGTGAAAAAGGGGTGAATTGTGTCCCGGCCCCCGCGTTCCTCCTGATTTTCGAATCGTGCTTTTCGCAGGAAGAGCGATGCATTCCTCCTTGCGCGGAGCACGGTTTGCAATCCCGGCTCGGCGGTGAAGCCCGTGAGGACGGGCTTTCCAGACCGTGGCATGCATCGTGCGCCCGGTTGAGGGAGAGGACTTTTCCTCCTTCACCCAACCCCCACCATCATGAAAACAGGCAGACTCCTTTTCGCGATGCTCCTCGCATCGGGAATGATTGTTTCCTCCCTCAGGGCCCAGACGGCCGTGTCGGTGGATTTCTTCTACGAGCCTCTCGAACCCTACGGCAGCTGGTACGAGATGGACGACTACGGCTACGTGTGGCAACCCCACGACATCGCCGCCGAATGGAGCCCCTACAGCGACGGACGCTGGGTTTACACCGACGCGGGCTGGACCTGGTATTCGAACGAGCCCTACGGCTGGGCCGTGTATCACTACGGCCGTTGGGCGAATGTCCACGAGGTCGGCTGGGTCTGGGTGCCCGGCACGGAGTGGGGACCCGCGTGGGTCTCATGGCGGCGCAGTCCCGAGTACGTCGGGTGGGCTCCCTTGCCTCCCGAGGCCCGTTTCCATGTCAGCATTGGATTCAATTCCTGGGTGGACCGCTACTATGACATCGGTCCGCGACACTACCGCTTCGTGGAGGTGAGCCATCTCGGCGCGCCACGCTTGAACAACGTGATCATCGACCGGAGCCGCAACATCACCATCGTCAACCAGACGACCAACATCACGAACATCACACGGCGCAACAACATCGTCTACAATGGCGGTCCGGAGTACGACGAGCTTTCCCGGGCCAGCCGCGAACCCATTCCCCGCTACCGGCTCGAACGACGTCGCGAAGCGGCGCGCGATGGCCGGGTCGCCGAAAGCGAACTGCGCGCCCGGATCGAGGGCGATACCCTCCAAGTCGCCGAGCTTCCGGCAGAGGCTCCGCGGGAAAGACGGAAACCGAAGGTGGAGAAAGAACTCAAGCAGGCCGAGGTGGATCGAGGCTGGCGCGAAGCAGGCTCTCCCGAAGAAGTCGCCCGGGCGCGGCAGCGGATCGAACAAGAAGCCGAGCTGCCCGCGGACCTTCCCGAAAAAACCCCGGTGAGGGATCGTGAGATCGGAAAAGGCAGACCCGCCGATCGCGGCGAAAAGCGGATGAAGGGTGAGGCAAACCGACCCGAACGCGCCGGCACCGAGGATCCTGACAAAACACCCAACAACCGCGATGACCGTCGCATGAAAGGCGAACGCCCCGAAGCGGTCCCCCCGGCGCCGGGTTTGCCGCCTTCCCCACCCCACGGCAAAGGTGATCCGGAGCAGAAGGGCAACCTCCCTCCCGATCCGAACGTCCCGCGTCCCTCCCGCGAGCGGCCCGACGGCGAAAATGGCAACCCCGCGATGACTCCGTCCGAGCGGCCCGACCAGGCACCAGAGGAGCGACTCGAGAGCAAGGGCACGAAAAAAGACCCGGCGGAGCCCGGCACCCGGGTGGAACCGGCCCAGCCCGCACCGCCCGCCAATGAACGCTCACGCGACCGGACGCCGGAAGCCGAACCGGATACGCGGACAGGCCGCATGACGCCTCCTCCCGCGCCTCCGGGCGGCAGCGCCACGCCGCCCCTGCCGCCCGAGCCGCGTCCGGCCCCCCAGCGCGCCAATCCGGAGAACCGGAACGAACGCAACCCCGCGAAGGAGCGCCCCGCCCCCAAAGCGAAGGGACCCGAACCCCCGCGTCCCGCCCCTGCGGAGAGAGCTCCCGGTCGGGAACGGGAGCCCGAGCGCGAACGTGAGAAAGAAAAGGGCAAGGGCAACTCCCGATAAAGTCGTCCTCCCCTCTCCGGCGGTGCGGTTCACGAGCCGCGCCGCCGGATCCGTATCCAGTAGAGCGCGTTCAGAACGCCGCCGATCAGAAAGAGCGCCGCGGGCACGATCCGTCCCGATGTCCAGATCGGATAAAGCGGTGAGGCCCGCGCGTCTTCATGGGGCAGGGATGTGAATGCCCACCATCGCGAGATCCCCTCCCAGGCGCTGGCGAGCGTGAGCAACCCGAGCGCGCAAAAGAGGATCGCGGTGAGCCCGAAGATCGTTCGTTGCCAAGGTGCGTTCATGAGGTCCTCACATCGTATCGGGAAAATCCCCCGTTCCAATCCCTATCCGAGGGAATGTTTCGGCGCTTGCCAAGCGGTCGGTCATCTGCTCCGGATGGGAGCCTGCCGCGATGTCCTTTTTTCCCTCTCTCCTGATCCAGGTCGGCCTGCTCTTTGCCCCCTTCCTTTTCATGCTCGTCGTGAACGCGCGGGTGCGGCATCGCGGGGTGCGATTTTGTTTCGCCCTCCTCCTCGCCCTCGCCGCCGGCTGGGCGGCCTACGAAGCGTCCACGAAGCTCGGGTGGAAGCCACGACTCAAGGGCGGGCACGTCGCCGGCCTGTCGCCGCTCTCCCTCTTCGGAGCTTTCGGGATCGGCCATTTCATCGCCCTGCTCTTTTTTGTCTTCGCCAAGGATCGCTCGGGACGCGGCGGCCTGCCACCGCGGGAGTTCGAAGCCGCCACAACGGGCCGGGGAAAAACGTGGCGGGTCGGTCATGTGGGACGCGATCAGATCTTTTATGAAGAGGCACGCCTCGGCGGCTGGGAGCGCATCGAGATCTCCGGCGAGATGCTGATGGGCCGCGCCCATCACGTGATCTATTTCCCCTCGCCGGGCGAATGGCGGGAACGGTATCCGGAGTGGGCGCGCGATCGTCGGGAGGAGATCATCGCCCGCGTCTGCAGCGCCTGTCCGGCTCCGGACTATGAATACTCCGGGATCTGATCCGGATCAGAAATCGATCACGGTTTTGCCATCGCGCCGGAGACACGGCACCCGCAGGCGTCTGAGCCAGACAGGCAGCCAGAGATTCAGCAGGAACTTCCGGGCTTCATCGAGCTCGCTGAAGAGCGCCTCGGCCCAACGGCCTTCGCGCTCCTGCAGGTAGATTTCGAGGATGTTGCCGCGGATGATGAAATAGAGACCGTCGCGCGATCCGGCTTGAAGATGGACGTGGCCGAGCTGCTCGGGCACCAAGCCCAGTGAGACCAACTCCGCCTCGAGATCAGCACGACGCAAGGTGAAAAGACGATCGACCGCCTCCTGACAATGTGCCGCGTTTCCAGGCACATTCGTATCGCGCCATGACGCGGGCAGTCCGAGCCGCTCGAGCGACCACGTCGCGATATCGACGCCCGAGCGGAGAATCCCGACCTGCCCGGAGAGAGTGGGTGGCTCGCTCATTCCTCAGGCCCCGCCTCTCCTCACAGCCGGTTGATCACCACACGGATGGGACGCGAACGCACCTCGTTTTCATCCACGGCAAAGACACGCAGGAGGTTCCTCCCGTCGAGGAGGCGGATCCGCACCTTCCACTTCTCGGCGCCGCGGGCAAAAAAGGGCACGGTCTGATTCTGCGCGATGACCCGATCGATCGAGACATTGGACGACGCCGTGCCACGAAGAAGCACGCTGTTCTTCCTCGTGGTGATCCTCGTCTTTCCGCGAATCGTCAGCGTGGGCCTCGTCTCCCTGCCCGGATCGAAACGCAGGACGCGGTTCCGGTTGAGATCGGAGATCCAAAGGCTGCCTGACACATCCAGAAAAATCCCGACGTAAGGCGATTCGAAACGTCGCGCGTTCAGGGCCACGTCATTGGAGGTGAAGTCGGGCTGGCCCACCACGGTCGAGGCGGCGGCCCCGTTCGCGATGGTGGTCAGCCCGGCAAAACGCAGGGCGCGATGATTGCTCTGATCGAGGACCCAGAGGGAGTCGCCGGCGGCATGCACGCCGCTGGGGCCATGGAACCTCGTCGCCGAGAGCCCGCTCGAGACCCCGGCGAAACTTGCCTGGCCTAGCACTTTGGTCGCCGCCGCCCCGTTCGCGGCACTGCCGGCATTGGTGAAACCCGCGACGCGGTTGTTGCCACGGTCGGCCACCCAGAGGGTTCCCGAGCCATCGATGGTCACGGAGACCGGCTCGGAAAGGGCCGCCGCTCCGGTCCCGGCCGTGTTCGTGACAAAGGTGGCCTGACCGAGCACGCCGCCCGCCGCCGCACCGTTCGCGAGAGCGACGGCATTGTCGAAGCGCAAGACCCGCCGGTTTCCGGTATCGGCCACCCAGAGATCGCCGCTGCCGTCGACTTCGAGTCCGCCCGGCCCGTTCATGGAAGCATTGGTGGGCGGCGCGGGCGTATTGCGCGTGGTGAAGTTGGCTTGGCCGAGGACCTTCGCCGCCGCGGGCGAGGGATCGACCCGGGTCACCGCGGCGGCATACATGAGGACACGGCTGTTGTCGGCATCGGAGACCCAGAGATTGCCCGAGTCGTCGAGAGCGAGGCCGACAGGGCTGTTCAGACTCGTTACCGTTGGTGGATCGGGGCTGAGGGCGGAGATGAGGTTCGCCTGTCCGAAGACATATTCCGCGGCCGCTCCATTCGTGAGGGTGTCTTTGTCAGGATATCGCAGCACCCGGTTGTTGTTGGTGTCGGCGACGAAGACCTTGCCCGAGGCGGAATCGACGACGAGGCCGGAAGACTCGCCCAAGGTCGCCGCCGTGGGAGGATTCGTCGCATCGCCACTGGTGAAGTTCGGCCGCCCGAGAACGAGGTCGGCGACGGGAAAGTTGGTGATCTGCTGGGCTTGCCCTGGGACAGCGGCGAAGGCGGCGAGGAGGAAGAGGAGGGCGGTCGTTCGCATGATCAAGAATGGCAGGGATTGGTTCTTCTACAACGGGTGAGAGTCCGGAGACCGGAGAGAAAAAGCAGCCGTACCCACAAAAACACACCGGCCGGGCTGCAGTGCCGGAGCATCCGCGCACTCTTGCACGGCGCGTGCCGGTTTCAAGGCGATGGGGCATCGATGAACAGGTCGATTTGCTGTCCCACGTAGAGGGGATGGTCGGAGCGATTGGAACAGGTGAAGAGCACCTGCAGGACGCGGGTGTCGACGCGTTCGTTGGAGGCCCCGGTAAGGGAGCGTTTCGGAATGATGGCCGGTTCGATGCGGGTGAAAGCGAGCTCGAAGGGATGATCCGGCATACCTTTGAGGTAGCCGACCGCCTTGGCTCCCGGACGGATGCGCGGAGCGAGTTGTTCGTCGACATCGGCGCGAATCTGCACCGTGTCGAGCTCTCCGAGCAGAAGGGGTGGAGTCGCATTGCCAGGGGTGGCATACTCGCCCGGGCGCGTATTCACCTGGAGGATCGTACCCGCACGCGGCGCCCGGACGGTAAGGCGGTCGAGGAGGACTTCCTGCTGATGGACGGCGGCCCGCGCCGCCTCAAGCTGGGCCTTGACGACGGCGACATCGCTGCGGCGCACGATCAGTTCCTCACGCGCCACGGCCCTCGAATCCACCACCGCCTCGAGCCTCTCGGCCTGACCGGTGATCCGGGCGAGGGAGGCTTCGGCAACGGTCACCTGGCTGCGCAAGGTCGCGAGATAAGCGCGGACTTCGCGGTCATCGATCTGCAGGAGCGGCTCTCCCGCCTCCACCTTGTCCCATACCGCCACTTCGACGGAGAGGACGACTCCGGAGACAGGCACGCTCACGGCGACGTTTTCTCCGAGAGCTTCGACCAGACCTGCCGCACCGATCGCCCCGGCGAACGGTTTCGTGGGCGCGGCCAAAGGCAGGGGCGGGACGGGCTCGTCGAGCTGGGCCCGCAAACGGTGAACAAGCAGTCCGACGGAGAGGAGACCGCCCATGGCGAGCCAAAAAGAGAGCTTTCGAAACAGGATCATGGCGAGGGAGAGTGATTTGGGTTTCAGGTATCAGGATGGGCCGTGGCAATCGCGGCGGGGCTGTCGAGGAGGCGGGAAATCCGTCCGTCCTCCATCTCGGCCATCCGGTCGGCATAGGAATAGATCCGCGGATCGTGGGTGACGATGATGACGGTTCGCCCCCTTTCGTCGGCGGCGTCGCGGAGGATCTCCATGACGCGCCTGCCATTCTCGCGATCGAGCGCGGAGGTGGGCTCGTCGCAGACGATCAGAGGCGGATCGTGGACGAGGGCACGGGCGATGGCGACACGCTGCTGCTGGCCTCCGGAAAGCTTTCCGGGACGTTCATGGAGGCGGTCACCCAGCCCGACCCGGTCGAGGGCATCCGCGGCGCGACCTTCGGCCTCGCGGCGTTTTTTCCCCTGGATGACGAGCGGCACGCTGACGTTCTCCACGATCGAGAGGGAAGGGATCAGATTGAACTGCTGGAAGATGAATCCGAGATGGCGCGTGCGGAAAGCGGTGCGCTCGCTCTCGGACGCGGCATGAAGGTCGTGGCCGTAGACGACCACCTCGCCGGCGTCGGGACGCAGCGTGCCGGCGAGAATCGAAAGAAGCGTCGTCTTCCCGCATCCGGACGGTCCGACGAGGAACAGCATCTCTCCCCGGCGGGCTTCGAAATCCGTGTGCCGGAGAGCGCGGGTGATCGAGGAGCCGGTACCGAAACTCTTCTCGATGCCGGTGAGGAGCACGGCAGGCAATACATCCGGAACGATGGAATCGGGATTCATGCGCGGAAGACCAGCGCGGCTTCGAGACGGGCGACCCGGATGATTCCGAGGAACGCGGCGAGAATGCAGATGCCGGTGATCGCCAAGAGGACTCCGGCGGGAATCTGCCAGACGATGAGGAAGGGTACCTTTTCGAGGGCCAGAAGCATCCGCCCCAACAGCGCCACGATCCCCTGTCCGATTCCGAATCCCACCAGGCCGACAGTGACGGACTGGATCACGAGGACGCCGCAGAGGCTCTGGTTGCTCGCGCCCATCGCCTTGAAGGCGGCGAGGTTCCGGGTGTTCTCAAGGACGAAGGAATAAAAGGTCTGTCCCGAGACCACCGTCCCGACGATGAAGCCGATGAGGATGATCGTGCCCACGTTGTAAACAATTCCGGTATTGGCCACATACCAGCGGATCGTCGATTCCATGAATTCGCGCTCGGTGAAAGCCCGGAGTCCTGTCGCCGCCTCGATTCTTCTCGCGACGGCGGCGGGTGACTCTCCGGTATTCACTCCGGCGAGGACGAAAGACGTCATCTTGCGTTGGGCGGGGACGAATCCCAGTGCACGATCATAGGTGGTGAACAGATAAGCCCCGCCCGTAAAGGATCGATAGGCCTTGCAGATGCCCACAACGACGGCCCGATGATCATTGAGCTCAAATACATCACCGATCGCGAGAGGCCGGCCCAAGGCTTTGCCGAGATCGTCCACGGCATATTCGTCGATGATGACGCCATCGGGCAAGCGGAGGGCCTCAAGCGTGCCCTCGACCATCCGCGGCGGGGCTCCTGCGAGGGTGGTGGCATCAAGGCCGATCAAGGTGACCTGCTTGGAGGATCCGTCGTCCATTTTCACGGTTTGGAGTCCCGTGTAGAGAGGTGCGGCCCACTTCACACCCTCGACCGAGAGGACCCGGTCGGCATCCGTCTCGCGGAGCGGCTTCTGGTCCGCCACCATTTCGACCCGCGGGTCCGCCACCCAGATTTCGGCCCGGACATTTCGGATCGTGGAACACATCCACGACATGATCCCGAGAAACAAAGCCGCGCCCTGGGTGATCAGGATCGTGGCGAAGACGATGCCGCTGACGAGCATGCCGTACTTCGCATGATCGCCGAAGAGCATGCGCAGACCGAGACGCATCATCCCCCGTCCTCCTTCTCCACGGATTGAAGTTCTCCGAGGACCTGCCTCCCCGCATCGGAAAGCAGGCCCGGCCAAAAGAGGCGGAAGGCGTTCTCGACCGTCTGGCGCGGGGTCAAACCGGTCCGCTCGAGCGCTTCGGGCTGTGTGAGGCCACGCACGAGCTGGAGCCAGGCAAAGGCCGCGAAATCCGCATCGATCCCGGGCCGCAGATACCCTTGGGCGATCCCTTCGCGAACGAGGCGGGAAAAGAGCCGCGGGACATTCTGACTGCGGATCTCATCGAGGAGACGGTAAACTCCCGGTGCGTAACGTTGCAGATCACGGAACAAGGTCGACGGCACCCGCGCGAGCGAGTTCGACATCAGAGCCACCACCGCCCGCAGCTTGGTCGGGAAATCGCCGGCCTCCTCCTCGACGATGGAGTCCATCCGCTCGCGGAGCCGTCCCGTGAAGCGCTCCACGAAGGCACGCAAGATCGCTTCTTTCCCGGGAAAATGGACATAGAGCGTTTTTTTGCTCATGCCCAGACCGAGGGCAAGACGATCCATGTTCAGCGCCGGATAGCCCTCCCGGAAGACCGTTTCACTGGCCGTGGCGAGAATGCGCTCGCGGGGATCCTCGGCGTGGATATCCCAGAATTCGAGATTCGGATCGCTCATCACTGAGGAAACTACGATCGTTTCTAAAGTTTCCTTGGCAAGAAAATTCTTCTCCGAATCTCAAATCGCCTTCGGCGGGCTTTTGCACGAACATCCTCCTCCCTGCGGCTCCCTGGGGGAAGGTTGGAGTCGCTCATGAAACGGCCTGGTTGTCGGAAGAATCACGGGGCGGCGATGCGGAAGCCGACATCATTGTATTCCCCTTCCGGGGGCACCCCGCTTCGCGCGTTCCACACCATGGCGCCGGGGCCCACGTTCCAAGCACCCCCACGGAGCCCCCGCAGTTCCTCGGAGAGAATCGAGTCGTTCCGCTCCCAGACATTGCCTCCCTGATCAAAGGTTCCGTAAAAGCTGGGACTCCGCGAGTAGGCGCCTCCGCCGGTGAGATAGTTCGTGGTCGCGACCTCTCCCTCGCTCTGAGTGACGGAATAAAAGCCGTTCGGCGTGATCATGTTGGCCTGGTTGGGAATGCCTCCGATGAGATTGCCTGGAGCGGTGTCGCTGGCCATCGGGTAGGTGTGGTAGGCTCCGGCCGGTCCTCCCTCGGCGGCGGGATGATTGTAGGCCGCCTTATACCATTCGTCCTCGGTGGGGATCCAGCATTTGGCTCCCGGGTTGCGGGCGAAGAAGACGCCGCTCGTCGCTCCGCCCAAGGAATAAGCTCCCATTTCCGTGGTCAGGGCCGTCTGCAATCCGCTCGGGCGTCCATGGTGCAGCCAATTGCAGAACCGGGCGGCATCAAACCAACTCACATAGGTGACCGGGCGATCGCCCCCGCCGATCACCGCATACCGGTAGCTGCCGGAGACTCCGGTGCGCCGGATGCCCGCGACCCGCTTGTCTGCCTCCATGTTCGCATTGTAGAGTCCGTAGGTGTCCGTCGCGGCGACCGCGTTCAGGAAAGCGGTGTATTGCGCGAGATTCACCTCGTGTTTCCCCATCTGGAATTCGTAGGGGACCCAACCGAAATTCTGCACCCCCTCCGTGTTCGCATCCCCGTCATCGGCATCGGGGAGGTGGCCCGGGTACCCGACGCGCACCATGGGCATGAACGAGGCGACGCCGTTGTCTGGCCGTCGCGCGTTGGCCAGTTGCTTCTGCAGGCTCTTGATCTTGGCTTTCAGCTGCTTCACGAGCGTCGCCGAAGAGTTGCGCTCCGCCGACTCCACAGGTGGACCGGAGATCAGGAGAAGGGCGGATACGCAGAGGGCGAGGAGGACAAAGCTGAGGGACTTTCTCATGATCAACGGCGGCGGACGGACGGAATCGATCGGTAGAGGAAACGAACGGGAGAGCCTCGGGAAAAAGCGGGATGAATCAGGGACTCTCTTCTTTGCCGACGACCTTGCCGCTCTGTCCCGGGAGGAGGAATTTCCATTCGAATCCTTCGGAACGGACCCGGTAGAAAAGGCCACGGCCGCCCTCCGGTGAGGGCTGCACGGCGAGAGCGTCGATCCGCTCCACCTCTTCGAGGATGTCGGCCGCACCGAGGGCGCGTTTCATCACCGCAAAACTCTCCGCGAGTTCCGGATGCATGCCATCATTCGAGGCGTAGCGGTTCTCCGAGGGCAAGGGCACGCGCACGAGGGCACCCATGTGGCGACCTCCGAGAGCGGCGTAGACGTCCTCTCCCAATACCGCGACTCCATCCACGCCCATGCTGCCACTGTTCGCCGAGTCGGTGTTCATGAGGGCGAGAGGAGCAAAGCGACTGCCGCCGAGAGCTCCGGCGCGGTCGACGCCGCCGTCGTCCCAGGCTTCAAAAAAGCCTTCCCAGAGATCCCAGTTGCCTCCGTAGACCATGCGACCGGAATCCGAAAACCGCGGCACGGTGGTGAGGTCGGAGAGACGCCGGACAAACACGGGGATGAGGGTTTTGCGATCCGGCTTCATCAGATAAAGAGGGTCGCCCTCTCCGTTCTCGGGACGGACAGAGAGAAACACCGTGCCCACAGGCACCGGACCGGGACGGGTGACACAACTGATCCCCGTGACGAAGGCGGGCCCGGGAAGTGTGGCGATGAGGCGCACCTCCTCCTCTCCCGGCGGCAGGAGCCACACCGCGCGATCGGTCGCGACGAGGAGATCGCCTTTTTCGTCAAGGCAGAGGCACTGCATGGCCTCCTCCGCCGCGAAACCGCGCACCGGCCTTGGCTTTGCCGTCCACGTCGTGGTCTCGATCTCCCAGAGGAAATCCGTTTCAAACACGGGAATGACCCAGAGCTTCGTGCCATCAGCGGAGAACGCCGCCTCCGATCCGGACAAAGGGCTCGACCACCCGGAAAGAAGAACGGCACAGGCGATCGCGACGTGTTTCATGGATCGAGCCTAGCACGGATGCGAGGCCCCGGGCGACGGATTTCTGGGGGAAAATGCGATTTGGAATTTCCCCCCGGGATGGCACTCCTACTCCACCGGATCCTGTTTCTTCTTCTTCTCCTTCTTCCGACCCGACTTGCGATCAGGATCTCCATCCCATCGACGATCCTCCCAGCGGGGCGGCATCATCGTGGCATTCCACGCATCCCATTTCGCCTGAAGGGCGGCGAACTTCTCCGGTTCTTCCTTCGAGAGATCGTTCTGCTCGCCGCGATCGGCAGCGAGGTTCACCAGCATCGGGGCCATTTCCTTGCCCGCCTTCACGAGCTTCCAGTCGCCCTCGCGGATCGCATACTGCACGCCGAAACGCCAATAGAGAGCCTCGCGCTCCAGTTTGGGTGTCTCGCCCTTGAGTAACGGGAGAAGGTTGACGCCGTCGAGCTCCCATTCGGGTTTCACTTCCGCCCCGGCGGCGGCCAGAGCGGTGGGAAGGACATCGAGCTGGATGACTGGTTCCTCGATGACCTGACCACCGGGGATCGTTCCGGGCCATTGCACGAGCCAGCTCTCCCGGATGCCGCCTTCCCAGAGGAACCACTTGCTGCCGCGCAACCCGTCGTAGTGGGCGTTTGGCGAGGAACCGCCATTGTCGCTGATGCAGAAGACGAGCGTGTTTTCCTCGAGACCGAGTTCACGCAGTTTCCCCATCACCGTGCCGATCGCGTCGTCAGCTTCGGCGAGATTGGCGGCGTAGTTGCGTTCGTGGCGACCCAGGTCCGGAAAACGCGCCAGCACCGCTTCGCTCGCGACATTCGGGTTGTGCACGGCATTGAAAGAAAGGTAGAGGAAAAACGGCGTCCCCTCGCTGCGCTCGATGAAGCCACAGGCCTCCTTTGCATAGATCGGCGAAGTGATGGGCGCCCCGGGAAGCGTTTCGAGGAGTTCCGAGCCCCGGTAAAATCCCGACTCCCCGAGATTCCCGACGCTGCCGATGGAGAAATCGAAGCCGCGGGCCACCGGGAGGTATTCGGGCTCATCCCCGAGGTGCCATTTCCCGACGATCCCGGTCGTGTAGCCCACCTCCTTGAGCCGCTGGGCCATCGTCGTCTCGGTGAGGAGGAATTCCGTCCCGGGACGTTTTCCACCGTTGGCATCATTGCCGGTCCTGGCCTGATAGCGGCCCGTCAACAGGCCCACCCGGCTGGGATTGCAGACACAGGCCGAGACATATCCCTGGGTGAACCGGACGCCCTTCGCGGCGATCGCATCGATGTGCGGTGTCGGAGTCAACTTCCCTCCGTAACAGGAGGGGTCACCGTAGGCCATGTCATCGAGGTAGAAGATCACCACATTCGGCGCGGCCGCGTGGAGAGGGGCCAACCCGAAGAGCAGAAGAAAAAAGATCAGGAAAGGTCTCATCGCGTGGAAAGAACCCCGGACCCGGCGAATGGTTCCAGCTCCGGGCGATGCGAATGGGGCGAGCAAATGGCCTCACTCCGGGATTGACCAAAGCGGACAAGATCTCCACACTCACGGAGAGATACAGGAGATCACGTCGATCCTCCTTCAACCCACCCACTGCCATGACTCCGAAAACCTTTCGTCTCAGTCTCCTCGGCCTCCTTTTCGCCGCCACCTTCACCAACGCCTCGGCACGGACCTGGACGAACCAGGCCGGAAAAACGATCGAGGCCGACTTCGTCTCGCTCAACGGTGACCAGCTCGTCCTCAAGGGTGCCAACGGCAAAACCTACGAGATCCCCCTCGCCTCCTTGAGCGAGGCCGACCAGACCTTCGCCAAAGAGCAGGGCGCCGCGTCTCCCTCCTCGCCTTCCGCCTCCACCTCAGCTTCCGCCTCTGCCGGAGCTCCCTCCGTCTTCAAGGAATTGATCGAGAGCAAACTCGTCGCTGTCGATGGCAAACGTGTCTCCAAATACGAGATGGCGGAAGAGCCCCAATACTACGCCTTCTATTTTTCGGCCAGCTGGTGCGGACCGTGCAAAGCCTTCACGCCGAAGCTGATCTCGTTCTACAACGAGAGCCCGGGTGCCAAAAAGACCTTCGAAGTCGTTTTCATGAGCCGCGACAATTCCGAGGGGGACATGGAGGAATACATGACCACGGACAAGATGCCCTGGCCCGCGGTGCGATTCCGCGACGCCGACCGCATCGATGAGATCACCAAATACCGGGGGCGGGGCATCCCTTGTCTCGTCCTCGTCGACCGCCAGGGCAACGTCGTCTCCGACAGCTACGTGGGCGATGAATACCGGGGGCCCACTGTCGTGATGGAAAAGATGCGCGAACTCGCGCAGTCGACCGCCGCCCGCTGAAAAGCGAAGGGGCTCGGACGACCCCTGAGGATCGCGAGCCCCTTTTGTCATCGGCAGCACGAGCGCGGATTCCGACCATCGCTCATGGCGAGAGGGTCGGCCGCGGCTCTGGCGCGACGAACTCCGGATTACTTGGCGTAAACCACGGGAGCGGGAGCGGCCGTCGGGTAGGCTTGCTTCTTCTTGCCGCAAGCACCAAGGGTGAGAGCCGCGAGAACGAGGGTGAGGAGGGCGATGTGTTTCATGTTCGAGGATGGATTTGGATTCGGAGTTGGATTCGAAAAGCGAAAAGGACCGGTCCCCCGGTCCTCTGCGCCCACAATATCGACAGTTCATCACCGCCGGGATGGCCCGGAGATGAATCACCTTCGACAACCCTGAAACGGCCGTTTAAAAACTTTCTTAGAAAATTTTAAATTTTTGTTTCCCGGATCTTCCACGGAATCCAGACTGACAGGGGTGGCAGGAAACGGGAAACGGAGTCGCGGGGCACCGTTTGCGATTCTACTGCCCCCCTCCAGCCTCCCCGGGACCAGATTGAGGACGTGAACCGACTCCGGCTGCCGCTGGACCACGGTGACCGGATCGCATCGAGAAGGGCGTGAAAAGCATTGATTACGGCGTTCTGAAATAGTAAACGTTCCAGACGCCGTGAAAAGATCCTTGCCCGCGTTACTTCTTCTGGCAATCCTCGCCACGGCAATTTGGTTTGGGTTCCGCCAATCCAAGAAATCCGTTTCCGGGGATTCCCCTTCCATTGGCCAAGCCGCCGTGCCTCAAGAACCGGCCCTAAAGCCCGCATCCACCACCGCGCCTCCGGTCTACGGGGAACAGACCGCCGATTCGGACGCAGCAGGCAAACCCGCCCCGTACGAGACACCGTCGAACAACTCGGACCTGCCTGCCGCGAGCGAGCGGGAGCGGTTCCTGCAAGGGGCGCGGATCGTGCAAGAACGGGCCACACCGCCGGACGCAAACGGGAACTTCACTAAAAAGCGGGTGATCGAAGTGGAAAACTTCAAATACCGCTACCTGCGCGTGGAGGAATCGTGGACGAAAAACGCCACCACCGGAGAGGAAACGCTCGGGGAGCAGCTGGTGATGGTGGCAGATCATTTTCTGGTATCGCTGAGAGAGGACGCCAAGGAGGCCGAGTTCGTGGAGACGCTTGAGAAACTCGGGAGCAAGGTCCGGCGGCATCTTCCGGGTTCGGCGGTTTACCTCGTAGAGATCGGAAGTACGGAGTTGGACGTCTTTGACGCAAAACTCTCGGAGTTTCGTCTGAAGGCCCCGATGATGAAGGTGGTGGAGCCGGACTACGTGGCCTTCGCGCTTCTCACCCCGAACGATCCCTCCTTCTCTTCCTTGTGGGGCTTGCACAATACCGGTCAGACCGGAGGCACCGGGGGCGCTGACATCGATGCCCCTGAAGCATGGGATGTTTCGCGGGGCAGTTCCTCCGTGGTCGTGGGCGTGATCGACACGGGGATCGATTACACCCATCCCGACCTGGCGGCCAACATGTGGACCAACACCGGGGAGATTCCCAACAATGGAATCGATGACGACGGAAACGGCTACACCGACGACACGCGGGGTTGGGACTTCGTCTCGAACGACAACAATCCGGCGGACGACCACTACCACGGGACGCATTGTGCGGGCACGATCGGCGCGGTGGGTGACAATGGAGCGGGCGTCGTTGGCGTCTGCCACACCGTACGGCTCATGGCGCTCAAGTTCCTCTCCGGCAGCGGCGGTGGCACCACGTCGGATGCGATCGAGGCAGTGCTTTATGCGACCGCGAACGGGGCGACCCTCACCTCGAACAGCTGGGGCGGAGGAGGCTACTCGCAAACCCTCAAGGATGCCATCGACGCGGCGGGAACAGCCGGACTGCTGTTCGTGGCGGCGGCAGGCAATAACAGCACCAACACGGATCTGTCCCCGTCCTACCCGGCATCCTATGACTCTCCCAATATCATTTCCGTAGCTGCGAGCGATCATCGCGACGCCCTCGCCTCGTTCACCAATTACGGGGCAACCACGGTGGACCTCGCGGCACCGGGGGTGAGCATCTATTCGACGAGCCCCGGGAACGGATACCGCTCTCTCAGCGGCACCTCGATGGCCTGTCCGCACGTGGCGGGAGCCTGTGCCCTGATCAAGTCCGCGCGCCCGGCGATGAATTGGGCGGAGATCAAGGACTCCATTCTGAACAACGTCAACGGTGTCGCGGGAATGAATGGCAAAGTCCTGAAAAACGGGCGCTTGAACGTCGCCCGCTCCCTCATCATTGCCACCGAACCTTATGTGACGCTCAACGCGATCTCCCCATCGGATGGCGGCCAACCGGGTTCCTCGGGAAATGGAGACGGGATTCTCAATCCGGGCGAAGACATCGCTCTTGGCGTCACCTTGAAGAATGTGGGGGCACAACCCGCCTTGGGAACCTCCACGACCATGACCGTGACCTCGTCTGGAAACCAAGTCACCGTGCTGCAAGGCAACAAGACCTGGGGAGACATCCCGGTGAACGGCACGGTGAATACGGGGGCGACGCCATTTCTCCTCCGCATCGCTCCCGGTACTCCGACACCGCATTCCTTCACCATTCGACTGGTGACCACCGACGGGAGCGGCGGCTCGTGGACCTCCGAGGCGCAAATGACCGTGCTCACGAACAGCACGATCTCCGGTCGCGTGACGGCAGTCACGGGAGGCGGAGGGATCTCCGGTGCCTTGATCCTCTACAGCGGTCCCTCGAGCGGCAGTACCCTGACCGATTCGGATGGAACCTATTCGCTGAACCTCACCGACGGCGTCTATGAAATCAGGGCATCGGCCGCGGGATACAATCCATCATCCGCCACCAGCGTGACCGTCCCACCGAATGCGACGGCAGTGGATTTTGCATTGGGACGCTCGCGTGTCCAAGTGTCCCCGGGCTCTCTCACGTCCACGCAGTTCGAGGATGCGGTGGCGACGAAGACATTGACGATATCGAACGACGGCGACCAACCGCTCAGTTTCACGGTGAATACCGCGTTGCGCGAGAGCACGCTCTCCCTTCAGACCACTCCGACGATGACTCCCGACGCGATGACCGGGCTTGCGGATTCCGCACCGGAGGTCAACGCGACCGGACAGGAAACACCGCCGTGGGTGGCGGCAGGCGCCACCAAACTCCCCTTCTTCGACGGTTTCGAAAGTGGCTCGCTCAACGATTGGACGAACGGATCGGGAGCCGGGACACGGCAGGTCGTCTCCACCACGGCCGCTGCCGGCACCAAGAGCTTCTACTACGATTACCAGGGCAGCACCGGCCACTTCCATGGCATCAGCCGCAGTTTCGCCTCCGCGTCCAAACCAAAGAGCCTCTCCTTCTGGATCCGCTCGGGTTCGACGACGACCCATGACGGCTACATCGTACTCACCGACGGCACCTACGGCGACGACCTAATCTGGTTTTTTGCGCGCGGCTCCGGGAAATTCTACGTGAATGGCAATCTCTCGGGTGGCGACGAGAGTTTCAGCTACCAGGCGAACGTGTGGTACAAAGTGGAGTTCCGTGATTTGGACTGGATCTCGAAGAACTTCGACTATTATGTGAACGGCACACTGGTAAAAGCCGACATCCCCTTCCGCAACAGCGCCACGGTCGATGAAGTTTCACAACTCTGGCTCTACAATTTCAGCACGGATTCGAAGGCCTGGTGGGACGATATCCGTGTATTGGACAACCGTCTTGATTGGCTGACGGTGGCCCCCGATGGTACCACCCTCTCTCCCGGGCAGTCTGCCACGCTCACCGTCACCTTCGACGCGACCGACAAGACGGTCGGGAGCTACCCAGGCCAGATCGACATCAGTTCGAACGATCCGGCCAACCCCGTCGTCAGCGTGCCGGCAACCATGGAGGTGCTGGCAGCACCCAACACTCCTCCCGTGGCGGATCCCCAGTCGGTGACCCTGAACGAGGATACCCAGGCGGTGATCACACTTAGCGGCAGCGATGCCGAAGGGCATGCCCTCACCGCGCAAGTTCTCTCGCTTCCGGCTCTCGGCAGTCTTTACCAGACAAGCGACGGCGTCACCCGTGGCCAGCTGATCACGAGCACTCCGGCCACGGTTTCCCACCCCGGGAAAAAGCTTGTCTATGTGCCGCCACCGAATGCTAACGGATCCCCTTACGCCAGCTTCCAATTCCTCATGAAGGACAAACGGTCGCAGTCCGGCGCGGCGACGGTCACCCTCCAGGTCGATGCCGTGAACGACCAACCGGTGGCCTTCAACGACAGCTTCTCCGGCCTGCCGGGACAGGTGATCACACCACTCGCCGTGCTGCTGAACGACCTCGATCCGGACAACGGCCAGACCCTGACGATCAGTTCCTTCACACAGGGACAGAGAGGCGCCGTGGCAGACAATGGCAACGGAACCCTGAGCTTCACTCCGGAGGTGAACTTCACCAGCGGCGAAGACTCCTTCACCTACACCGTCAGCGACGGGGCCGGCGGCTCCTCTACCGCGACGGTCAACATCGCCGTGGGTCTGCTGGCGGCGGGACCATGGCCGATGATGGGCCGCGACGCGGCGCACACCGGATTTTATCCCGGCACCCTGGATGGAGAGGTGCTCTCGCACGCATGGTCGCTGCAAGTCTCACCCCAGCCGCTGAACCAGGTTTCCATCGCGGAAGGAAAGGTTTTTGTGACGCCGGACATTTACTACAACGAAACCCAATTTACCGCGGTCGACCTAGCTACAGGGACAGTTGCCTGGAAGAAGGTCTGGCCGGTTCAAGCGAGATCTTTGAATGGACCGGCTTATTTCAGAGGCGCACTTTACGTGCAACGCGGAAACTCCACCACTTCCGGCGACTCGCCGCAAATCATCAGTCTTTCTTCGCGAAACGGCACCCAGAACTGGGCAACAAATTTTGCAGCCCAAGGGTATGAGTATCTCCCACCAACAGTCACCGAAGACGCAGTTTACATTAATGGTGGCTATTACGGAGGCATGTACGCCTTCGGAAGAGAAACCGGAAATCAGATCTTCTTCAACTCGAATCTCGAGCAATACCACAAGTGGACACCATCAGTTTACAACAACAAGGTTTATTCATTTGTAAACGGCAAATTAAACCAGCATCACCTTACAACAGGAGTCATTGAATGGACTGTAGACGTGAAATTGGAAACGAGCAGCTACGACATGGACCGTGCCGTAGCCATCGCCGCCGGTGCGGCATTTGCGACAAATTATCGCTATGGTGGAAACGAGCTTGTATGCATTGATCTGTCCACGCAAACCGTCCGTTGGCGCGTGCAGACGGGATTCACCGGCACCCCCAGCGTTTCCGGCTCTCGCGTCTATGCTTATGACACTTCGGGGAATGTAAAGTCATTCGACGTCAACAGCGGAATTCTTCAAAGAACCTACACGACCGGTATCGGCAGCGGTGGGCTATACCAGCCCATCATCACCAACGATGTTCTCATCGCCTCCTCTTCCTCAGGCACCGCCATCCACGATCTGACCACCGGAACCAAAATCCAGAGCATCGCGGCGGGCGGCATCCCGAGCCTCAGCAACGGCTACCTCCTGCTCGCGGGCACCGACGGCATTCTGCGCTGTTATGCGGTTCTCGGCGCCAACACCGCGCCTGCTGCCACCCCCCTGACCTCCACCTGCGTCGAGGACGAGACCGTCACCATCACCCTGTCGGGAACCGATACGGATGGAGATTCGCTCACCGCGCTGATTTCTTCGCTGCCGGCCAAAGGCACGCTTTACCAGACCTCCGACGGCGTGCAGGTCGGAGATCCGATCACGCTCGCACCCGTGATCGTGCGCAATCCGCAGGGCCAGGTCATCTACCGGCCCGCACCGGACGGATTTGGCAGTCCTTACACCACCTTCAAATTCAAGGTGAACGATGGCATGGTCAGTTCCGCGGAGGCGACCGCTACCGTGAACGTGACCAACGTCAATGACGCTCCCGTTGCCGTGGACGATGTCGTTTATCTTCGTTCCGGCAGTATTCTTGCCGCCTATACACCAACCGCGAACGACAAGGACGCGGATGGCGAAGTCCTTACGATCACGGCCTTCACCCAGCCCTCCAAAGGAGCGTTGACCCAGAATGGCGACGGCAGCCTGCGTTATGTTCCCGAGGTCGGTTTCACGGAAGGTTCGGACACCTTTCAATACACACTCCAGGATGGAGCCGGAGCCAGCGCTTCCGCCACGGTGCAGATCCTGGTAAGCTCGGCCTACGGCGCAGAATGGTCGCAGTTCGGGAACGGCCCCGATCACCCGGGTCGTTATCCCGGAGCATTGGGTTCGGAGGCGTGGGTGCAACGCTGGGAGTACGTTTCCACCGGGACCCTCAATCCCCTGTCGGTGGCGTCAGGGAAGGTCTTTGTCGCACCAACGGGCAATAGCAATGGATACAGCCATCTGATCGCACTTGACGCCGGGACGGGTGCAGAGGCTTGGCGTGCAATGCTGACCTCAGGTGGATTGAATCCCCCCAGCTTTCACAAGGGCAAGGTGTATGTGCAGCACAACGTGCATAATGATTATCGGGTTCGCGCTTTCAATGCGGAGAATGGCAGCCAGTTGTGGAGTTCCCCCTACGGATGCCAGGGTTACCGGCATTTTTCGCCAGCAGTCTCCGATCTTGGTGTCTACATCAACGGAGGGACTTATGGCGGAATCTATGGCTTCGACCAAAATTCAGGCACTCAGAAGTTTTTCAATGGCACTTTGGAACAGGAGGATCAGTGGACACCTGCCATTCACGAAGGGAGCGTCTATTCATTTGTGGATGGCCGACTCCGTAACCACCATCCCGAGACCGGCGCGGTGCAATGGTCCCTCAACCTCACGTGGAACTACGCGAGCATGAACCGCACGATTTGCTGCGACTCCGGGAAAGCCTATCTCACGAATGATTCCGTTGGAGGAGGCGAACTCATCTGCATCGATCTCGATGAAAGGTCCGTTTCCTGGAAGGTCGGCGGCAGCTTCATCGGAACCCCGGCGATTTCCAACGGTATCGTCTATGCTTGTAGCGGCGGCCTTGTCAAAGCCTACAACAGTACCAATGGAGTCTGGATCGCGGATTTCACCGCCACGGGCGCGAGCAACCTCAACGGTGCGCCGGTCGTCAGCAGCGACCTGCTTTTCGTTGCCTCCTCCAGCAAGACCTACATTTTCCATCTCGCGACCCGAACGCTGCTTCAGACGTTGAATTTCGGCAGCCACATTGCCATCGCCGACGATCTTCTCTACCTCTCGTGCTCGGACAACAAGGTGCGCGCCTTCGGCCGTGCGGTCCCCTCCAACCAGATCCCTCTGGCCCAGAGCGCCCAGGTGGGGATTCCCGAGGAGGCGGAGGTGGCGATCGATCTCGAGGCCACCGATCACGACGGGGAATCTCTCGGCTACGTGATCCGCAGTCTGCCAACCCAGGGCGCCCTCTATCAAACGGCGGACGGCGGCACCCGCGGCGCGGCCATTACGGTCGTGCCCACCCAGGTTCAGAATGCCGAAGGACGCGTGATCTATCAGGCTCCTCTCAATGTCTTTGGCAATGGAGTCGGCTCGTTCACCTTCACCGCCCACGACCGCGTTTCGTCCTCCACCGCTGCCACTGTGACGATCAACGTGGCTCCCGTGAACGATGCGCCGGTCGCCATCGATGACGTCATCGCCCTTCGTCCCGGTGAACCGCTCTCTGATTTCCGTCCCGAGTTAAACGACCGCGATCCCGATGGGGATACCCTCACGGTGGTCTCCTTTACCCAAGGGGCGAAGGGACAAATCTCGCAAAAGCCCGATGGCTCCCTCGAATACGTGCCCAACGGCGGGTTCGTCTCAGGCACGGACTCCTTCACTTACACGATTCGCGACGCCGCCAATCTCGAGTCAGAGGCGATGGTTCACCTCACCGTCAGTGACACCCTTGGACGCTCGTGGCCCACCTTTGGTGCAGGCCCGGAGCATACGGGGTTCCTGCCTATCAGACTCGGCACCGCGGCATTCACCCAACGCTGGCAGACGAACCTCACGAAGACACCACACCAGCTCGCCATCGCGGATGGAAAAGTGATCGCCACCCTGAAGGTCTACTCCCAGCCTTCGGCGATTATCGCCCTCGATTCCGCCACCGGGGGAGAACTCTGGCGTTCCACCGTCACCGGAGCGAATTATGTGAATCCGCCTACCTGGCATGATGGTGACGTGTTTTACCAGTTCTCAAACTCCAGTAACAGCAAACTTTATCGACTGAACGGTCTCAACGGAGCGACTGTATGGCAGTCTCCATTCGGAGCACAATTTGAAGAATACTTTGCACCTGCCATCGATCAAACCGGGGTCTATGTGAATGGCGGCACCTCTGGCGGAATTTATGGTTTCAACCGGACCAACGGAGCCCAAATCTTTTTCACCAGTTTGGACCAGTATGATCAGTGGACTCCCACCTTGTACAACGACGGGCTCTACTCATTTGTCAAAGGAGTCCTGAGCAGTCACAACAAAGGCAGCGGCGCGATCCTCTGGAGCCTCGATTTTGGCTGGAAGTGGTCAGGCTACGATATGAACCGGACCACCGCCTGCGCGGATGGTCTACTCTTCCTGATCAACGATTCCGTCACGATCCCCTCGGGCGATCAGGAACTCATCGGCGTCGATCTCGGGTCGCGTGCCGTCGCCTGGAAAGTGAAGGGTCGCTTCACCGGTACTCCGGCAGTGGCTCATGAGACGGTCTTTGCGATCTCGGGAAGCACGAAGAACTCCGTCCGCGCCTACGATGCTCAAACGGGCGCATTCCTCGCCAGCTACAATCTCCCCGGCAGCGACACCAACCTCGCCGTGCAGCCCATCGTCACCGCAGACACCCTCATTGTCTCGTCCGCCTCCAAAACCTACCTTTTCGATCTCGCCAGCCGGGCCTTGCGGCAGACCATTCCGTACGGTGGCAATATCAGTCTCGCCAGCGAATCGCTCTTCATCGCTTCGAGCGACGGCAATGTCCGTTGTTTCCGCATACCCAGTGCGCTGAACATTCCTCCTGCCGCCCTCTCGCAAACTTCGGGCACTGGGGAGGATACGCCGGTGGCGCTCACCCTCCAAGGGACGGATGCGGATGGCGACCCGCTCAACTTTGCCGTCACCACCCTGCCCGCGCTCGGCACTCTCCATCAGACCGTAGATGGAATCACGCCTGCCGCGGCTATCACGAACGTTCCGGCCCTCGTCACCCATGCGGGTGGGAAAGTCGTCTATCGCCCGCCTACGGACCGTCATGGCAGTACGCTCACCACCTTCCAATTCTCCTCCAGTGACGGCAGGGCGAATTCCGCACCCGCCACCGTCACCATCAACGTCCAGCCCGTCAATGACGCTCCCGTGGCCCGCCCCGACTCGCGCATGGCGGCCCCCGGACAGGTCCTCAGTCCCCTTCGCGAGCTGCTGAACGATTTCGATATCGATGGAGACGCTCTCACCCTCACCTCTTTCACCCAGCCGACCCTCGGGAGCGTCGTGCGGAATTCCGACGGCACCCTTCGTTATCACGCGCCGTCCGATCTCACGAACGGCACCACCAGCTTCACCTACACGATCAGCGACCCCTCCGCTGCCTCAGCAACGTCGACCGTCGCCATCACCATCGCACCCGAAGTCACCGGCTCCTGGCCGACCTTCGGCAACGGACCGGCCCATACCGGCTACGCCGCTTCGGCATTGGGTCGCACCGGCTGGTTGCAGCGATGGTCCCATACCCCCGGCGATTCGGCCGAAAGCCTGCAGCCGCCCTCCAGCGCAGGAGGCAAGGTTTTCCTCTCGTACAAGGATACCAACGGCAGCCGGCTCGTCGCCCTGGACTCCGACGACGGAAGCCCGGTCTGGTCCCGCACCTTCCCCGCCGCGTTTTCGATGAACCCGCCCAGTTACCATGAGGGCCAGGTCTACGTGCAGCGCGGCAATCACGACAATGACACCCAGCTCATCGCCGTCAACGCCGACACGGGCGACACCGTCTGGAGTTCTCCCCACTCTGCGCAATGGGAGTCGTACCTGGCCCCCACCGTGAGTGACCTCGGAGTGTTCGTCAACGGCGGCACCAACGGTGGCTTGTATGGCTTCGCCTATCCCAATGGATCGCAACTCTTCTTCCAGCAAAAGCCCCAGGTCTCCCAGTGGACTCCGGCCATCCTCGATTCGGAACTTTACGCCTTCGTGCAAGGTGACCTTGTCCGGCATGATCCCGCCACCGGTGGGATCCTCTGGACCAAATCCCTTGGGTGGGGCGGCTTCGGCTCCACCATGGGCCGCACCATTGCTCTTGATGCGCGGCATGCCTACCTGATCAACGACAGCCCCAGCGCCGCCGACAACGACGAAGATCTCGCCTGTATCCGTCTCGATGACCAAAGCACGGCTTGGTCGGTGAACGGCGACTACACCGGAACCCCCGCCGTCTCCGAAGGAACGGTGTTCGCCCTGAGCGGAAACGCCGTGGAGGCCAGGTCCACCGCGGATGGCCTCCTCATCGGCACCTATACCGCGACGGCAGGTGCCACCCTGATGGGTCAGGCCGTCATCACTGACGATCTTGTCATCGCCGCCTCGCCCACCAACACCTTCGTCTTTGGACGGTACGACCGGGTCCTGGTGGCAACGCTCAACCGAGGAGGGCACCTGGCCGTGGATGGCGATGCCCTTCTCATCTCCAGTCCTGCCACTGGCACGATCAGCGCATGGAGTTCACAACCCGCTCTTACCTTCAGTCCTTCGGGCGGCACCTTCCCCGAGCCGGTGAATGTCGTGATTCACGCCTCCAGTTCCGGTGCCAGGATCCACTACACGATCGATGGAAGCATGCCAGACTTCACCAGCCCCTGGATCACCTCCGGTGCCACCGTTCACCTGAATCGTTCCGCCACGGTACGGGCCATATCCGTGAATGGATCCGACGTCAGCCGCATTTTCGCCAGCTCCTTCATCATCGAGGATGTCGACAACGATGGGTTGCCGGACTGGTGGGAGATGAATCACTTCCAAAACCTTTCGGCCTCCTCGGACATCACCGACAGTGACTTTGACGGCAGCAGCGATACCGAGGAATTCATCGCAGGCACCAATCCCCTTTCCGATCTGGGCCACCTCGGCATCGTCGTGGATACCTCGCGGCTCTCGCTTGCGAATGAGATCACGGTGCGTTGGTCTTCAAAAACCGGAATCCGATATGTCGTCGAAGTTTCCCAAGACCTTTCGACCTGGTCGGACGCGACCTCCATAATCGTCGGCACCGGCGCGCAGATGCAGCAAACCCTTTCCGTTTCGGATGATCGGAATCGATTCTTCCGCCTCCGCCTCATGCCTGCTGTCGGAGCGCCTTGAAACGGGGTCGCCCCACTTCCGGAACAAACAGGCAATCCGTGCAATCTGCACGGATGATCCAGGTTCCACACGAACCCTAACAAACGCACACAGCGCTGGGTTTGGTTTCGATAAAAATTACCCTCCCAAGGCTCTTGGGAGGCTTGCCCGCATTGACTGCGGAGTACTGGAGAAGATGCTCTGGGAAGGAACCACCATCCCGAGCCACGACCACCTCGGCAGGTGGCGGGCGGCGCGGGATGGCGATCGGTTTCGAACCACAACCATCCTACCATGAAAACCTCCTCCACCTCACCCATCACATCATCCGTTCACGATCGCCTCGCTCCCTGGAAGAGGCTCGCGATCACCTTTGCGGGAGCCGCCTGCCTCTCGATCAGCGCCACGGCGGCCCCGATCGCCCAACCGAACCCTTCGCCGGGCCATGGCGGAGGGAACGAAAAAGAAGGCGTTTTCAATGAGTTCGCCGGAGGGTATCAGGGCAATTGCGTGCTGTCCTCGAATGGCATCACCGCCTTTGGTCGTGCCGATGCGTTCATCCGCGGCGGCAAATCCGGAGGCGGCCTCACCCTCCGTTCCACGATCTCCGCCAGCGGACAAACCATCAAGGTGAAGAGAAAACTCACCTTCAAACGGCGTTCCTTTAAGTCCAAAAGCGTCCTGATCGCCGCCGGAAACGTGCAACCCGGGTCCGGAGGCGGGAGGTTTACCGCCAAAGAGAACTTTCTGCGTTACAACGAAAACGCGACCTTCACCTCCAGCGGCGTCCCCCAGGCCATCACCATCTCGGGCGATGCGAGGTTTTTCCGGAATTCCATCCTTGTAACCGAGATCTGGAGCGTCTCGGGGCAATCGCTCGCCTTCAAATATCGCCTGCGTCCCCGCTGACCCGTCGATCAGAGGTGCATCCTCCGCGATCTGCCGTGCTCCCGGCGGCAGATCGTTACACCCTCGCGACAGCCACGCGTCGCAAGACTAACGAAAGCCCACCAAGACCCATCCTTGGTCGACCATGCCCTCGTATTGGGCCTTCAGACCCAGGGCCGCCCGCACTGGTTTTTCTTTTCCCCGTCCGCCCTTCCCGATACGGGAAAGCGAGACCTTGGAGCGGAAGGTCTTGAGTTCGTCCGCACTCATGTCGAAGACGCTGCCTCGTCCGTTCATCCGCGCGCTGATGTTTTGAGGGCGCGCTCCCGAGGTATCGAAATGCACGACCCGGAGCAGACGCGAGACGCCGCGGCAATGCAGGTGACAGGCGTGGCGGTCCCCGCTCTCGTTCTGCAGCGAGGCGAAGAAGGTGCGGGATCGGGTGGGCCCCGACGTCAGCCGCAAGAGCTGCGTCCGCCCCGCCTGATCGTGATCGAAATGGCTGTGCCCACCGTGGGAATGAGTCCCGCCCCCTTCCGACTCGTAGACGTCATTTCCCAGATGGCTGGCGGGATCCTGGCTGAGGCCGAGACGCAGGTCGGGACGATGATGGTCGTCGTCGTGATGATCCTCCGGCGCAAATTCAAGCGGGCCGTTGATGAAAAGCGGCTCGCCGAGCTCCACGGGGACTCTCGCGAGGTTATTCCCCTCGTCGAGCTCGAGGATGTGATTTTCGGGATCGACCTCGGACTCCAGCCAGTAGGTGCCGGCAGGCAGGCCCGCGACATCGATGTTCTGACCGATGAGGTCTTTCCTGTAGATATCGACCCAGCCTACCGAGATCCCCTGGAACAATTCCCCGCACGAACGATACACCCGGATGAGCGGATACCCTGGCAGCGCGGGATCGTGGGGCGCGGAATCGAGCAGGCAAAAGCTCGTCTTTCCGCTCTGCCGCAGCACTTCGCCGACGCCGCCACCGGGAAGATATTCCCGCAGCCGGTAGACCGCCCAGTCCTCGAGATGCACGTGGTCGTGGCCGGGATGGAACTCGAATCGTCCTGCGGGTCGGTCGTAATGGGATCCGTCGTCACGGAAGATCCGCTGATTCACATCCTGCGTCCCATCCGGATTTGCCGGCAGCACACCGACGACATGGAGAGCCCCCGCCCCGATGTTCGGCGTGCCGTTGGCGAATCGCAAAAGGACGCGATCTCCGTTCGTGACATGGTCGTGGCTCTGGAGATCGCTCTCGCGGACCGTGATGTCAGGGAGGAGATCCTGGGCGGCGAGCGTCGTGCCACCGGCGAGGGCGATCACCGCGAGCGCGAGGAAAGGATGGGGGAATTTTTGCCGGTTCATCCGTGCGGACATCGAGGCAAAACCTCGCCCGGTCCGACCGGGTCAGTCAATGGATTTTGCGACGAAGGGACGCGGCGATCTTAACGGGGATCCAACCTCTCCAGCGCCGCCGCGATCTCACGCTCGATCACCTCGAGCGAATTCAGCAGCGTCGTCGGTGCCGGCACGGGCGTGACCTCGTTCGTCAGCGGATCCCAGTTCACCGGACCGTAGCGGCAGGGTGCCGGATTGCCCGTCAGAAGATGGGCACCGGCATCGCCTTTGTTGAAATGCCAGAACTCGAAGGGGAAATGCATGAAACCCCGCGCCTCCATCACCTCCGTGATGGCGAGCCGGTTCTCAAGCTCCTCCGCCGTGATGTAGGGCGATCGCATCGGGGTGCGTTCGCTCATCTCAAGGTAGGGCACGCCGCGCCAGACCTCGCCGCCGCCATCGCGACGGAAGACGGAAATGTCGATCGCCGATCCCGACATGTGCGTACCGATCTTCGGCATGTTCGCCGTCAGAACGATGGCCCGGCGGAAGACAAACTCCGGCGTCGGGATTTCCCCGCCCAGTTCCCAGAGACATTTCTTCAAGACATTGTCGAAGACCGAGGGACGCCGCACCAGTTGGCGCTGCATCTCCAGCGAGCGGAAGCCGTCCTCGATCTTCAACACCCAGCCGCGTTCGTTCATGTCGCGCCCCGCCTCGACCACCTCGCGGGCGAGCGACTCGCGCATGAAGAAAACGCGATCGAGATCGCCGGCGATCTTCGAATCCGAGAAGAGCATCTCCACCCCCGCCTCGATCGCGAGGTCAGGGAGCGAAGCAAATCCCTCGCCACATTCGTTCACGGGAAACGCGATGAGTTGTTCCACCATCGCATAACCCTGTTCCATCTGTTCGGACCAGTAGGCGCGGCGGGCGGCCTGGTCGGTGTCGGGGGAAAGGTCGGTCATGGGGCGAGTGTCGCGGATGGTTACACCCGTTGGCAACCCGCTGGAAAGGCTCGATCGCGGAAGTCCTGCAGCCGCCCTCACGGAGGCAGCGGGACGAGGGTCATGCGACGTCCGGTTCCGCTCCCCTGCTTCCCGTTACTGAAACACGGAACGCTTCACGGCAGACCGCGAACCCGGAAAAATCGTTCTTTCCATTCGTGCGGCACCAGCCACGGACTCATCGGCGCGGGATCAACATCCACCCATCTTTGCGGATCCGATAGATTGTCACTCATTTGGAGCACTCCCTCAAAGACGATCACAATTTCTTCGCCGACCGAGATGAGGAGGATCGTCTCGCCAGCCGGCAGCATCGGCAGTTGCACAAGGGTCACCGCGTCCAAATATCCCCGGTCGCCCGGGTTGCCATCGTTGTATATGAAAGAGATCTGCATGCTCCGTGTCAGATCCCACGGCTCCGGAAACTGGAAAAGATATCGATAAGTTTCCCACTCACCGTTCACACTTTTCAGGCCTTCGAGTCCATTGGGGGCGGCATAGAGAAAACTGTTATCCTGACGTCGCCCCGCCAACGAGGCCTTCACCGTCTGAAAGCCGCCTGTATCCACCCTTGCCTTGAAGGTAAGGAGAAAATTTCGTCGTTCCGTCGCCACCGCCGGAAAAAACCGGAAGAGATCAGCGCGAGACGCGGGTGCTGGATTTGTTCTCGCGTAGGCGATCCCATCAGGAGCCTTCGTCAGGTCAGCGACCCTTTCACCGCCTGACCACGGAGCAAAAATCACCTCCTCAAAACTGCCGTTCTGATCCGCTTTCGAAAGGATCACATTCACGGCCTCCTGCGCCGAGACATTACGCCCGCAGATCGCGACCACCATTCCGCCGATAAGACCACACGACCAGAAACGCTGGAAGAGTTGATGAGTGATGATTCGAGCATTCCGGAATTCCTTCATGATCTCTTCAAAGATTCAATAGCGTGATACACGGTAAGTTGAGGTCAGGGGAGACAGCTCGAGTTACGCGCTGGGCTCCACAGCATCCAACTGCCCGATGCGATGATTTCAAGAAAAGATTGGGATTGAAGACGGTTCGCGGCGGCTTCACGCCATCAGCACGCAGGAATCACGACAGCACGCACGGGTTCGTTTTGTCGTCATGGAGAAAAATCGGTCATGAGTCGATCGATGTCCCCGGGAGTTTGGCGCGGGTCGAGAAAGAATGCCGCCCTGGCACCTCACCGGCGCGCCCGTCCCGTTCCGGAGATCGCGAGAACCTGTGGCGAGTTCGGCGCGTTCGAGAGCACGAGCACATTGCCACGATAAGTCTTCGCTTTCGTGGGCCGGAAAGTCACGTCGACCGCGCGGCTCGTTCCCTCCGGGATCACCCCGCGGAACGTTCCCGAGAACACCGGCGCAGGCATCCGCACATCGGTGACCGTCATCGGCGCAGTGCCATTGTTGCGGATCACCATCGTTTTGCGGGTGCGGCTGCCCGTGGTCCTGGTGCCGAATTTCAGGCTGCCCGACAGGGTCAGGTTCGGCAGCGAAGAGGGTCCGGTCTCGTCGAAATCATTCCGCAGCAGGAAGTCATCGAGTTCAAAAACGAAGGGCTCGCCCGGATCAAACGGGATGCCGAAGACATTTCCACCGAGGTCGATGATCGATCGTCCAATGGGGCCGGTAAACCGCACCTGGGCTGATTCGATCTGGGTCGAGGGCAGGTATTCACCCTCGTCGACCACCAGCGTCTGATCGATCCAGGCGTCATAGGCGTTGGCGGCCACCGAAGCTGGCTGTCCATCCGGCCCGAGATAGGGCAGGGCCGCCGCGGACTTGTTGATCAGCACGGTGACTTCGACGACGCCGGTGAAAATGAGGTCGGCCACTCCGCCCCGATCGAAGCGAAAACGATTTTCGCCATCCGCCACCAAGGTGAGCAAAGGTTTGCCAGCGAGAAAGCGGACGAGCCCGGGCCCCTCAAGATAACTGAATCCCTCCTCCAATCCCGGAGCGGCGCTTTGCACCCGGCATCGGAACATGAGACGATCCGGACGGCCGCCCGGAGGAAAGAGCCGCACCGCCTGCCCGGTCGATGGTAAAGAAGCCCGCTGCCGGGTCGAAGGATTCTGGCCATTCTGGTAATAGGTTTGCCAGGAGCCGCGCAAGGAATAAATGAGCTTCCCTCCGCTCAGGGAGACGCTGGCCGCACCGGGCAGCCGCTGTTCTTCCGTGAATCCGGGTTGCACCGCAGGCAGGTCGTCGGCAGCCGCCGGCATCGTGCTGATATCGTAAAAGCGCGAGGTGTCCGACGAGGTCGTGTCGAGCAGCGAGGAAATCGTCGGGGCCGCGTTGAAATCCTGCTGCAACAGCAGATCCGCCCGGGCGACGCCGACTTGGCCCATCCAAAGTAAACCCAGCACCAAAACAGGATGAAAGGCCGCGGTTTTCATTCCCCGAAAGTGCGATTTCACGATACGAATGTCAAATCGGCGCTGGTGACAATCCAAGCGGGCCGGACCGGGAGGCGACCACCTCGAATTCCCCCATTCATTTTATCCGGCACCAGACTACCCGATCGGGCGGTGGTTGGGGTCACCGCATCCCGTCCCCTGAAAAGTCACCCTTTGGTGCTACCTTTTCGTATTACCGTTAGGGTTCCTCCTCATGATTTTCCGTTTTCCCAGATTCCTCCCTCTCTTCAGCGCCCTCGCCCTCGCGGCGACGGTCCCGGCTCTCCCGGCCCGTGCCGCGGAGACCGCGAAGGTCTTTCCCGCCGATCAGATCGAGTTTTTCGAGAAACACATCCGGCCCGTCCTTGCCGACAACTGCTTCGATTGCCACGGCGGCCACCGCCACGAAAACGGGCTGCGCCTCGATACCTACGCCGGCATCCTGCGCGGGTCCGACTACAACGTGGTCGCGAAGCCGGGCGAGGCCGCGACGAGCCTCCTCCTCAAGGCGGTCAAACATCAGGACGGGGCCCCGGCCATGCCGAAAAAGGGCGCGAAGCTGAGTGACGGCGACATCGCCAACCTCGAAAAATGGATCGCGATGGGCATGCCCTGGCCGGCGGAGAAAGAACCCGCCGGACACGGGGAAAAACCGTCGTGGGAGACCCATTGGTCCTTCCGCAAGATCGAGCATCCTGAAAAACCCGCGAAAGCCGTCTCGAGCCAGCCGCTCGACGCCTTCGTCGCCGCGAAACAGGCCGAGGCTGGTCTTTCCTTCGCCCCACCCGCCGATCGGGCGACCCTCGGCCGCCGCCTTTACCTGACCCTGACCGGACTTCAGCCCACCCATGCGGAACTCCAGAAATTCATCAACGATCCCTCGGCCGACGCCCCCGCGAAGCTCATCGACCAGCTCCTCGACTCCCCGCAGTACGGCGAGCGCTGGGCGCGCCATTGGCTCGACATCGCCCGTTACTCCGACACCGAGGGCTACCGTGCCGGGGGCGTCGACATCCGTTATCCCCACGCCTACACCTACCGCGACTGGGTCATCGACGCGCTCAATCGCGACCTCCCCTACGACCAGTTCGTCACCCAGCAGCTCGCCGCCGATCACCTCGTCGGCCCGGGCAAGAGCGACCCCTCGCTCGCCGCGCTCGGTTTCCTCACGGTGAACGATTCCTTCCAGGGCGACACCACCCTGCAGACCGACGACCGCATCGATGTCGTCACCCGCGGCGTCCTCGGGCTGACCGTTTCCTGCGCCCGCTGCCACGATCACAAGTACGACCCCATCCCGACGAAGGATTATTACGCGCTCTTCAGCGTCTTCAGTTCCAGCGAAATCCCCGCGCAGCTTCCCATCATCGGTTATCCCGGGGACAAGGCCGCCGTGGAGGCCTACAACGCCGGCGTCGCCGCCGTGGAGAAGGAAAAACAACAGATGCACGAGCAGGTCTACGGCGAGCTGCGCAACACCGAGCGACTCAGCGATTACCTCGCCTTCGTCCACAAGGCGGGGGCCATGGAGGACGAACAATTCCGCGGTGCCGCCGGCAAGGCCGAGCTCCGCGACCGCATCGCCAAGAGTTTCGTCGACCTCATCAAGGCCAACACCACCGATGAGAAGCCCCACCCGGTGCTCCTCGCCTGGAAAAAATTCGCCGCCCTTCCCGAGGATCAGTTCGCGACACAGGCTGCGGCCCTCACCGCCGAGCTGGCCAAGCCTGATAGCCCGGTCAATCCCGTCGTCCGCAACGAACTCGCCAAACGTCCCGCGCCGAAATCCTTCGACGATGTCGCCCGGCTCTACTCCGACATCTTCGTCAACTGCATGACGGGCAACGAGCCCGACAACGCCGACTGGCAGGCCGTCCGCGCCCTTCTCATGGACAACAAGTCGCCCATGAGCGTGAACGTCGGCGACATCCACCGCTTCTTCACCCAGAAGGACCGGCTCGAGATGGTGAAGCTCGACAACAAGATCAACAAGCTCGATCTCGAGTCCCCCGGCGCCCCGCAGCGCGCCATGGTGATGGTCGATCGCGAGAAACCGCGCGACGAGCGCATCATGATCCGCGGCAACGTCGGCCGCCGTGGCGATCCCGCGCCGCGCGGCTACCTCACCATGTTCGGCGGGCAGAAGTTCACCCAGGGCAGCGGACGTCTCGAACTCGCCCAGGCCCTCACGAGCCGCGACAATCCGCTCACCGCCCGCGTCATCGTCAACCGCGTCTGGGGCCATCATTTCGGGAAACCGCTCGTCAGCCAGACCAGCGATTTCGGCGTCGAGACGCCCGAGCCCGTCCAGCTCGCCCTCCTCGATCACCTCGCCGCCACGTTCATGGACGAGGGCTGGTCGCTGAAAAAACTCCATCGTCACATTCTCAATTCCCGCACCTGGCAGCAGAGCGCCGTCAGCACGCCTGACAAAGACCTCAAGGATCCCGAGAACGCCCTCCTCACCCGCCAGAACCGCCGCCGCCTCGACTACGAGACCATGCGCGACACCATGCTGCAGACGAGCGAGGCGCTCGATCCCGCGAACCGCGGCGGCCGGCCCACGCCCTACAACGACAAGGCCGCCGCGAGCCGTCGCAGCGTCTACCTCTTTGTCGATCGCTTCCAGCAGGAGTCCGTGCCCGCCGTCTTCGACTTCGCCAATCCCGACACCCACAGCCCGACCCGCTCCGACACCACCGTGCCGCAGCAGGCCCTCTTCCTGATGAACAGCCCCTTCGCCCGCGATCAGGCCGACCGCATCGCGCAGAAGGTCGCCGTCCCCTCGGGCAAGATCGACCCGGAGGCGGTCAAGCAGGTCTATCGCCGCATCCTTCTGCGCGAACCCACCGCTCAGGAAACGGAGATCGCCTCCCGCTTCCTCGGTGACGCCGCCAGCCTCCAGACCGGCACGCCCTACACCTGGCAATACGGCTACGCCGATGTCACTCCGGGCGCTCCGGGAGCCACTCCCACCGTTGGCGAGTTCAGCCACTTCCAACACTTCCGTCACACGAAACAGGATGGCACCCGTTGGCGCGTCGGCGAGACCTACCCCGACCAAGAGCGCGGTTACCTCGGATACCAGCGCATCAGCGACAATCAGAAGCTCGCGGGTCATACGGGACGCGGCTTCACCGCCAACGTGGTTCGTTGGGTCGCTCCCATCGATGCCACCGTCCGCATCGTCGCTCCTTTCGCCCACGTCACCAAGGAGGGCGACGGCATCCAGGCCTGGGTCCTCCACAGCCGCGACGGATTGCTTCAGGAGCGACACCTCAAGCCGGGCCAAGGGCACGAATTCCGCATCGAGGAGGTCGAGGTCAAGGCCGGCGACATCCTCACCTTCGCCGCCGGCCGTGGCGGCAATGAAAACAGCGACTCCTACCACTGGACCCCTCGCCTCGAGATCCAGGACAGTCCCGGCGCTCCCTTCACCGTCTGGACCGATTCCGCCCGCGATTTCATGAGCAGCGGCAAATGGCCCGTCGATCTCCCGCGTCCGCAGAGCCCGCTTTCGCAGCTCGCCCACGTCCTCATCATCAGCAACGAATTCCAGTTCGTTGACTAACACTCGCCCCACTCCTTTCGCCATGTCCCTCCACGATCACCGTCCCCGGCTCGAGCACCACTTCCTCACCCGCCGCCAGCTGCTGAACCGCGTCGGCATGGGCTTCGGCTCGCTCGCCCTCAGCCAGCTCTTCGGCACCGGCTCTGCCGAGGCCGCGCCCCTCAACCCTCTCGCCGTCCGCAGCCCGCGCCACGTGCCCAAGGCAAAACGCGTCGTCCACCTCTTCATGAACGGCGGCCCCTCGCACGTCGATACCTTCGACCCGAAGCCGATGCTGACGAAACACGACGGCAAGGCGCTCCCCAATCTCCTCAAGACCGAACGCCCCACCGGCGCCGGCCTCGCCTCGCCCTTCAAATTTGAAAAATACGGCAAGAGCGGACTCGAGATCAGCGAGCTCTTCAGCCACCTCGGCCAGCACGCCGACGACCTCTGCGTGATCCGCTCCATGCACGCCGATGTGCCGAATCACGAGCCCTCCCTCGGACTGATGAACTGCGGCGAAGCCCGCCTTCACCGCCCCAGCCTCGGGGCCTGGGTCAACTACGGCCTCGGCAGCGAGAACCAGAACCTGCCCGGCTACATCGCGATGTGCCCCGGCGGCATGCCCATCCGCCGCACCAAGAACTGGCAGTCCGCCTTCCTCCCCAGCGCCTACCAGGGCACCTACATCAACACGAACCACGAGACCGTCGACAAGCTCGTCGAGTTCATCAAGAATCCGAGCCTCGATCGCCGGCAGCAGCGCCGTCAACTCGATCTCCTCACCGAGCTGAACCAGGCCCACCTCGAAGCCCGCCAGGCCGACGAGCAGCTCGAGGCCCGCGTCCAGAGCTACGAGCTCGCCTACCGCATGCAGGTCGAGGCCACCGACGCCTTCGACATCAGCAAGGAGCCCGCCTGGGTCCACCAGATGTACAACATCAAGCCCGGCAACGAAGGCGCCTTCGCCCGCCAATGCCTCATCACCCGCCGCCTCCTCGAGCGCGGCGTGCGTTTCATCCAGCTCTGGACCGGAGACGGGCAGCCCTGGGACAACCACGACGAAATCCTCGAGCACAAGCCCCTCGCCGCCCGCACCGACCAGCCCATCGCCGCCCTCATCACCGACCTGAAAATGCGCGGCCTCTTCGATGAGACCCTCCTCATCTGGGGTGGTGAATTCGGGCGCACCCCCGCCGTCGAGCTGCCCACCCCCGGCAGCAACGCCGGCAAACAGCGCGGCCGCGATCACAACCACTACGGCTTCACCATGTGGCTCGCCGGAGGCGGCGTCAAGGGCGGCCACGTCCACGGCGCCACCGACGAGTTCGGCTTTGCCGCCGTCGAGGATCCCGTCCACGTCCGCGACCTCCACGCCACGATTCTGGCTCTGTTAGGCTTCGATCACGCCACCTTCACCTACCGCTACGCCGGACTCGACTACCGCCTCACCGGCGCCACCGAGCATGCCACGGTGATCCCCGGGATCATGGCGTGAGCGCCCCGCGGATCGGGCTCCCGCCCAATCCTCTCCGCGGCCACGTCGTCGCGGTGCGGGCGCGTTTCCAGACCTTCCCAGGCAGGGAACGCAGCCGTTGCCAGCGCGCCATGACCTGAGCCTCGATCACCGCCCGGCTCCGTTTCGCGGGATCCAGCGACCGAGGCAAGGGCGGCAGCTCCATGCCTTGTGCCCGCAGCCAGAGAATCAGCTCGTGGGTGAAGGGCAGGCAATAGAGATTCCGCGGCAGCCAACGGACCCATGGCTTCGGAGATCCCATGAAGTGGGCGACGTGGCGGTCCCGCTCCAGCGCGAGACGGTACTCCGCGACCTCGGGCGCGAAATCGGCGAAGGCGAGGAGGGAGTTCAGCACCGATTCGTCGGTCAGGAAATAGGCGGGCTGGTCGAAATCGAGCGTTCCAATCCCGGGCGTGAGGACCTTGGCCATCTGGCGGTCCCAATGTTCGAGGAAGGGTTTGTATTTCGAATGGAGGACAAAGACATTCGACGGCACCATCGCATCGAGACGCGGCGTTGCCCGCTCGCCCACGTCGTCCCTCCAGCGTTCGAGGATGATCCGTGGCAAGCCGCCACGCGGCTCGTGCGGTTGATAAAATCGACCGAGGTCCGCGATCGTCTCCTCCGGCTTCCGCAGGCGCGCCTGCATCTCCCCGTTGCCGGGAATTATCCACTCGTTCACGTCGCCGATCACGAGACAATCCGAATCGAGCCAGGCGAGATATTCGCCCTCGGCTTGGAGCATCGCCTCGGCCTTGCGGCAATGCAGTCCCAGCGGACTTTCCTTCTCCGCGAATTTCCGCAGCTCGACCCGGCGGAATTGGGTGAGAAGCCGCTCCGAATCGGCATCGAGCCCGGTGTGGAAAATGACGAGCCGGTTTCCCAGGGCACCGCGTTCCACCGAGGCGGCGAGAAGATAGAGGCCCCAGAAGTAATTCTGGTCGGCGGCGGTGACGAGGGTGAGATCGGGAGTTCGTTTCATGGAGTAACGCGACAGCCTAAGTCACGCCACGCCCGTGTAATCCCCCGCAAGAGGGGGGAAAGGGGAGGCCCACCTCCCACTTTTAGCTTTCCCTTTCCCCCGATTCCCTTATCAGATTTGGAATTCATTCCCTTGGGAATCCCGCCCGATGTTCGATCGACTGCTGCCTCCGGACAAAGATCTGCTCCCCCTCACGTGGTGGAGACAACATCCCGTCTACCTCTCCGCCATTCTCGCCCTCGCCGCCGCCGCGAGCATGGTCATCTTCGCCATCCTCGGGTATTCCCTGATGTCACAGATGGTGTTCTCGATCGACGCCATCGCCACGGGGAAAGTGTGGACTCCTCTCACCTACGTCCTCGTGAATCCTCCCGGCATCTGGACCGTGGTCGGATGTTATCTCCTCTGGCGTTTCGGTGAGACCGTCGAGCGGCATTTCGGCCGGCGCATTTTCGTGCAGCTCCTCCTCGTGCTCCTCGTCGTGTCGCCCCTCACCATCGGCCTCCTCCATCTCGCCACCCTGCGCGGCTATTCCTGCGCCGGGATCAACGATTTGCAGTTCGGCGTTTTCATCGCCTTCGCCACGCTCTATCCCCGGGCCGGGATCAATCTCTTCATCATCACCATTGATGCGTGGATCCTCGCCTCGATCCTCGTCGCGGTGTCCGCCCTCGCCGATGTGGCGGGACGCGACTGGGGCTCTCTCCTCCTCCTCGCCGCCAACGTTGGATCCGCCTACGTCTTTATCCGCTATCAGAAAGGCGAGATCCAGCTGCCACGCCTCCGGATCCGCCCGAGCCCGAAAAAGAAGCCCGATCGCAGCGCCGCCCTTATCGATGACATTCTCGAAAAAGTGCATCGCGAGGGCATTCACAGTCTCACGCCGAAAGAGCGGGAGATTCTGGAGAACGCCAGCCGGAAAAAGTAAGGGCCGCGCCGAACCGCGGATTCAACCCAGATCGGCTCGGTATTTCCCCGGCGACACCCCCATGACGCGGCGGAACGCTTTTCCGAACGAGCTCTCGGATTCGTAGCCGACGGCCTCGGCGATCTCCGCCAGTTTCAGGGGCGGTGTCGCCCTCATCAGGTTTCCTGCCTTCACCATCCGCCACTGGGTCAGGTGACCGAGAGGTGTCTCTCCCGTCAGCCGGCGGAACCGTTCCGCAAAAGCGGAGCGCGACATCGAAACACGCCGGGCCAGTTCATCCACCGTCCACGCCCGCTCCGGCTCCGCATACATCCATTGGATCGCTTCGCCGATCTGCGGATCGTTCAAGGCGTGCAGCCAACTCGGGCGAGCCGTGGCGGACGAGTCGCCGATGCGCGATCTCATCGCCTGCACGAAGAGCACTTCGGCGAGACGATCCACGATCGCCGTGCCTCCCGGCAGGTTCTGTGACACTTCCGAGGCGATGAACTGCAAGGTCGATGGAAACCACGGCGTCGTGTCGTTTCCCGAACCCCGCAGATGAACGATCGAGGGCAGGTGTTTCACCAGCAACCGGCTCTCCGGACTCGCCAGGGAAAAACATCCCGCGACGATCGACGTGGCGGGTCCCTGCCCTCCGTCGAAGGTGATCAAGCGGGTCCGGTGAAAGGCCTCCTGCGAGGAAACTTCGAGGATGGAGCGGAGGGAGATCTCCGGGCTGCTCCGGATCGTGTATTGCTTCGGCGCGGGGAGCAGCACGAAATCGCCGCCGACCACCGGCACCAGCGGCGAATCATCCACGCTCAGAAAGCAGGAGCCCCGCGTCACGATCAGGCAGACTCCGTCATCGGCGGGAAACCGAAAGCCGAAGGGAGCGGAAAACTCGAGCCGACCATAGAGAGATCCCTTGGTCCGCATCAGGGACATCATGTGGGCGAGAACATCCATCAAAAGGAGCCTCGTCCAGAACGTCCGAATGTCGAACTCATTTCTGGACGTTTGGACCAGTTTTCAGGATTTCCAACCATTGATCGTCCACACTTGGTGCCCTACGCTTCCCTCACCATGAATGAATCCACGACTCCTCCCTCCCCCGCCCATCCCTTCGATCTCCACCTCGCCGGCCGCCGGGCTCTCGTCACCGGCGGCACCAAAGGCATCGGGCTGGCCGTCGTGCAGACCCTGCGGGAAGCGGGTGCCCGCATTGTTACCACCGCCCGCGATTTGCCGCCCACGCCGCTGCCCGGCGTTCATTACCTCGCCGCCGACCTCGCTTCCGCCGAGGGTTGCGCGGCCGTCGCCGAGGAAACGCTGCGGCATCTCGGCGGGATCGACGTCGTGATCCACGTCGTCGGCGGATCGAGCGCTCCCGGTGGTGGTTTTGCCGTGCTTGATGACCTCGTCTGGCAACGCGAACTCGACCTCAACCTCATGAGCGCGGTCCGCCTCGACCGGGCCCTCCTCCCGGCCCTGATCGCCCAAGGCTCGGGCGTCATCGTCCATGTCACCTCGATCCAGCGCGAGCTGCCCCTCCCCGAATCGACCACCGCCTACGCCGCGGCCAAGGCGGCACTTTCCACCTACAGCAAAAGCCTCTCGAAAGAAGTCGCGCCCCGGGGCGTCCGGGTCGTCCGTGTCTCGCCCGGATGGGTCGAGACCGAGGCCTCCGTCGCCCTCGTCGAGCGTCTCGCCGCGAACGCCGGCACCGACTACGAGGGCGGAAAACAGATCGTCATGAACGCCCTCGGCGGCATACCGCTGGGACGACCGGCCCGACCGGCCGAAGTCGCAGACCTCATCGCCTTCCTCGTCTCCCCCCGCGCCGCCGCCATCACCGGCTCCGAATTCGTCATCGACGGAGGCACCGTTCCCACCGCGTGAAAGAATGTGGACCACGTCTCCAACACCCTGACATTCCCACCTTTTGATGAAATCCACCCGCCTCCTCGTCGGAGCACTTCTCGCCACCCTCACCATGACCTCCTGCGATTCCCCCACCCCGAAACCGGCCTACGTCATTTTCACCCGCGAAAAAACCCTCGATCCCGCCGAGCTCGAGATCTACTGGAGCAAAGTCGCCGCCTCCCTCGAAGGACATCCCATGAAGGTGCTCTCGGGATACGGGCCTCACGAAGTCCTCGAGGGCGCTCCGACCGAGGGCGTCGTCATCGCCGAGTTCCCCAGCATGGCGGCCGCCAAGGCCTGGTACGACAGCCCCACCTACCGAGAGGCCCGCGAACATCGCTTCAAGGGCGCGGTCTATCGGGGGATCCTCGTCGAGTCCACCGCGCCTTGAGACCTTTCGTGGAAACGCGTTGGCAACGAAAACACGCACGATCCACGGCAGCCACGTCGGAAGGTTCGCACCTTCCGCTACGCCGTAGCCCGAAGGCGTCCGGCCAATCCCGTAGCGGAACCGGCCACGGTTCCGACAGCGCACGATCCAAGACGCGCCCTTCGAATGGCTCGCCCCCTGTCAGCGGCGCGCCTTCCAATAGGCCGCGAGGTGGTAGATGAGGCCGCAGCTGGAGTTTTGCTCGTAGTCGAAGGATTGCAGCATGGCTTCGAGAGATGCCTCCTCCGCGGCCGTGTCCGATTCCGGCTCGACGATGAAAAGGATCAAGCCCGCCTCCCCCGCTTCGCGGGTGAGATGCCAGATCTCGCGGTAGGGTCCCCATTGCGGATTCGGATACCCTTTCTGATCCTTCCATTCCGGCACGTGCCGCCAGTCCGGCCCCAGCATCCGCATTTCCTCCGCGCTCTTCTTCGAAATCTTTTCGCGCGTGCCGTCAAAACGCCGGGACGCCAGCGAGCGGACGTGGAGCATGCCTTCGTGAATCTCCGCCTTCAGCAACGGGTCCGGCTCCAGGGCATGGAGCAGCTCGAGCGAAATCTGCATCTGAAGAAGCGCATAGGCGGGTTTGTTAGGTTCGGGATTCGCCGATTGCGCGATCGCTTCGGCCACGTATCGCCGCCACTGCCCGTGGTAGCGCTCCTCTCCCGTCGCGTCCCAGGCGGCCGCGTAAATCATGGGAAGACGGGCCGCCTCATGCGCCTGCACCTCCCACATCCGGCAGATCCCGAGAGGACACCGTTTCCCGTCGGCCCGGCAAAAGTCGTAATCGTTCTCCGGAGTCACATACTCGATCATCCGGTCCGCGATCGCCGCGAGGATTTCGCGGATCTCCGCCCGTCTCGCCTCATCCGCGAGCGGGCTGCGGTAATACTGCCAGAGACCGTGGACAAAGTGCGTCACCTGGTCGCGCGAAGAATTGATGTAGATGCTCCGGCCATCCCCGGGGCAGACGTTGCGGGCCACGAAGCCCGGCACCCCGTGCACCGTGGCACAACGCCGCAGGCCCGCATAGACCCGATCCGCCTCCGCGCGGAGCGACTCCTCGCCGGTCACCGCATGGCGGTCGCAGATCAGGCTCAGCATCGCGCCACCGAGGATCGCCCCGTCTTCCATCCCCGTGCTGTAGCCGCAGGGATTGGGAAACTGGCGCCGCACCTCTTCCGCCGTCGGCAAATGCTCCTGTTCCTTGCCCGCTTCGTAGCTGCTCAGATAATCGCCGAAGGTCTGCACCTCGGGCAGGTAGAACCGCGCCCAGACCAGTTCCCACAGACGCTCCATTTTCACCGCGAGCGCGTCGGAGGAAGAAGGCGACACCGACTGACCGTTCGTGTTCGCGACGAGAAACAGCAGGCCGAGGAAAAGCGATCGATTCAGGAGGGCGGGAGTCATGGGAGGATACGTCGCACCGAAGATGGCGTCGAGTCACCTTCCCGTCGAGGCCGGGCACCTTCCTGTTCGCGCGATCCGGCAGGTTCGAGGTCGCGGCAACGGATCCTTGGCAAATCGGACAGGCAGCTACCACGGGAGGCACGGAGCAGCAGAGAACTGGCTCCCTCATCCGCGGCCTCCACCACCGTCACTTTCCGCCTCGTCCCATCGCCACCCGCTTTACAAAAAACAGTTTCTGCATCGCTTCCACGCCCGGCACGAAAGGATACACGTCGGGGCAGCCCATGCTGCGGCTGAGCTCGTTGGCGACGACGATGGTGTTGTGCCACCGGGAGGACTCGAGGACGAAGGCCCGGGCCTCGCGGCGGTTCGCTCCCGCGATGCCGACGAAAGCGCCACTATCCATCACCGGGACGTTGCGGCCTTGGGCGACTCCCGTGTCCTTGGCGGTCTCGAGGGTGTCGAAGCGGTGCATGAAGTGCGCCCAGGTCTCCGCCCAATCCTCCCACGGATGCATCGAGGCGTAGGCGGAGATGTGGTGATCGGCCCAATCGGGCCTGGGCCCCGTTTCGTAATGGCGCGACATGGACGCGGCGTAGTCCTCCCGTTCATCCCCGAAGCGGGCGCGGAATTCTTCCAGCGGCGGGCGATCCCGCACGAGCGCGTCCCAGTAGTAGTGCCCGATCTCGTGGCGGAAATGCCCGAGCAAGGTGCGGTAGGGTTCTCCGAGATTTTCGCGGGTGATCTCGCGCTGGACTTCGTCGGCTTCGAGGAGGTTCAGGGTGATGACGCCGTCCTGATGACCGGTGGTGACGGCAGGTCCCTCCGGAATCGGCTCGAGGATTTCGAATTGGAGCGGGAGGGTTCCTTCGGGAAAAGGGCCACCGGGTTTCCACAGCCCCATCGATACGAGGGTGCGGAGCATGCGGCGCTTGGCGTTCTCGGTGGCGGTCAGACGGGCGAGGTTCCTCGGGTCGTCGAGAGAAGGGATCTTGCGGGTGAGCGAACAGGAAGCACAGAGCGACGGTCCGTCGGAGGCGAGCCCGCTCCAGTTGCAGCCGATCGGGTCGCGCTGGCTGCAGGGTTGCAGACCGTGGTCGTCACCGCATCGCTCAAAACGGTCGGAGACAGGTTCGTAAACCACCGCGGCCCCGCAGGCGAGGCAGAGGGTGTTTTCGTAATGGAGGCGGTTGCCGCAGCCGCAGAGAAAGGTCCGCATCAGGGGGAGGGATCGGAGGTTGAGTGATCCATCGTCAGTGTCCGCTTCCACGGTCGAAGCGAAAGAGATGTTTGTCAGGATTTTCGCGTCCGAGCCAACCGTCGCGGAGAAGATGGGCGGCGAGGATGCTGTAGGTGATGCCATTGCCTCCGAATCCGAGAGCGAAGGAGGCGCAGGGAAAATCGGGATGCGATCCGATGTAGGGGAGTCCGTCGGGGGTTTCGCCGAAGGTGCCGGCCCAGGCAAAGGCGGGCTCAAAGGGAATCGCGGGAAAGAGCTTGGCGAACTTTTTCAGGAGGACTTTCGTTTTCCGGGCGAGGCGGGCGTCCCGTTTGACGGGATTCCGGGAAGGTTCATCCTCGCCCCCGATGAGGATGCGATGGTCGTCGGTGGTACGCAGGTAGAGATAGGCCGATCCGGATTCCCAGATGAGCGACCCGCGTTCCCAGAGGAGGGCGGGGTCGACGGGTTCACTGATGACGGCGAAGGTGGCGTTGAGATCGACGAGATCCTTCGGCAGATGGCGCGTCGCCTCGTATCCCGTCGAAAAGACGATGTGGCGGGCGTGGATCGTAGGGCCGCGATCGGTCCCGGCGATGACCTTTCCTCCCTCGACGCGGTAGTCGGTCAGCTTGGTGCGGTCGTGGATGCGGGCACCCGCGGATCGCGCACGATCGAGGAGCCGGTGGGCCAGTCGGAAGGCGTCGACCCGGCCTCCCTTCTCCGAGAGGATCGCGGCGCTGCGCTCGATGCCGAAACGTTCCGCGAGGTCCTCCGGATCGAGCCAGGTCACCTCGAATCCCGCCGCGCGTCGGGCGGCGAACTCGTCTTCGAGCAGCGGGCGATCGGACTTTTTTCTGGCGAGAAAGAGGCTCGGTGCTCTCGCAAAACCGCAGTCATCCGGGAGCCCGGCGGTGAGGTCGGCGATGAGATCGATGGCTCGGCCGCAGGCCTGATAACAGCGCTCGGCGAATTCTCTCCCGAAAGAGCCGGCGAGCTCGTGGAGGGGCGTGTCGATCTCGTACTGGAGCAGCGCGGTGCTGGCCGAGGTGCTTCCCCAGCCGACCTCGCGCTTGTCGATGACGACGGTATCGACCCCCGCTGCGACGAAGGCGTCGGCGATGAGTGCACCGGTGATGCCGGCGCCGATCACGAGCACCTCGCATTCGAGATCGGTCTCGAGAGGCGGATACGTCGAAAGAAGTCCGTTCCGGATGAGCCAATAAGGATGGGCAGTACGGAGGTCCATGGCGGTCGGAGTGTCGGCATCCCTCCACGCGCCGTCAGGGAGCTTCCGCGTCCATCGAGAGGATCAGGAACGAATAGCCCGCGACGGAGACGCGGATGCACGATTCGCCACTCTCACCGAGCGGAGCGCTTTCAAAGTCACCGGCGGAGTGATCGGAGAAGTCGGGAGAATAATAACGGCTGTCGCTGTTGAGCCGGACTTTCCAGAGACCCTCGCACGGCACCCGGACGGTGATCGACTCGATCGGAAGACAGTGCAGGTTGGCGATGACGAGAGTGTCGTCGCCGGGGCCTCCTTCGCGCCAGCGGCGGAAGGCGATCGTGTTCATGGAGTCGTCCATGTGTACGATCTCGAGGTGGTGTCCGGTCAGTCCCGCCGTTACTCCACCTTGGTTGAGACGGAGCGCGATGAGGTCGCGATACATGGCGACGATGCCGGGAAAGCGATCGAGCTTGCTCCAGTCGAGCGGCACCGAATCGCGGAACCATTCGTCCTCGAGGAACTCCTGGCCTTGGAACAGCATCGGGATGCCCGGGGCGGTCATGACGAGTCCCGCCGCCAGGGTCGAACGTTTCCGCGCGGCGATGCCGCCGGCCTCGTCGGGATGGATCTCGGTGGGCAGTCGCGCCTTTCCGTTGGCGACCTCGTCGTGGGATTCGGAATAGATCACCCGTTTGAAGGCATCGCCGTCGTACGACTGCTGCAGGGCGGCGGCCAGCTTCGTGATGTCTCGGCCCTCGTCGGATGGCTGGATCATCACGTCGCGGACGGGATGCACGAAGGCGGCATCCCATTGGCTGGTGAATCCGGCCCCGCCGTATTCGGTGCCCTTCACCAGCCACTCACTGTTCTGGAGATCCTCCGCGATGAGGATGGCGTGGGGGAATTCCTCGTGAATCTCGCGATTGATCCACTGGAGCAGCGACCAGCCTTCCTTGAGATCGTCATCGGCGTCGCCGGGGCATCCGCGGAAGGTCCGGACAAAAACCGTCATGTCATAGCGGAGACCATCGACGCCGTATTCGTGGAACCACATCAGGGCGTTGTCGCGGAGGTAGGTGCGCACTTCGCCGCGCCCGTAGTCCGGACGGGTATCGCCCCACGGCGTCGAGGCACGCCAGTCGTTGTAGAAGTAGATGCCGCCGAGATCGTTTTCCGACCACCCGTCGAACTGCCAGAGACCGAGGTCGCTCGGGCCGAAGTGGTTGTAGACGACATCGAGGATCACCGCGATGCCATGACGGTGGGCCGCGTCGATGAATTCGAGGAAACCCGCGGGACCGCCGTAGGCCGCTTCGATCGCATACGGATGGGCCGGGTTGTATCCCCAGGAAAGGTCGCCCGCGAATTCGGCGATCGGCATCACCTCGACGGCGTTCACCCCGAGGGAGCGGAGATACGGCAGCTGCGCGATGGCACTCTCGAAAGTGCCGTGAGGCTCGCCTTCGGGAACGTGGAAGGAACCGATGTGCATCTCATAGATGACAAGCTGGTCGGCGGTCGGAGGCGTGAAGGCCGGGCCGGCGAGCTCGCGGCGCGGTTTCCAGAGCAGCGTGTTTCCCACGGAGTTGTCCATCGCCCGCCCGCAGGGATCGGGACGGGTGAAACTCTCCTCGCCGCGTCGGAGATGGTAACGGTAGGGATCACCTTCCTTCGCCGCGGTGACGTGACCCGACCAGGTCCCGCCCTCTTCCCGGGCGAGGGGATTCTCTTCGGGATTCCAATCATTGAAGGCACCGATGACCGAGACGAAGTCGGCGTTCGGAGCCCAGACGCGGAAGGCACAGCCCTCATCGAGGACAATGCCTCCCATCCCCGCCACATCGGACGGCACGGGTGGATGGATTGGAGCAGCAGCGGTAGACATGATTGGGAAAAGGATGACTCGAGGATGGGCTTCGCGCTCAAGAGCAAATGTCGCGCCCAAATCCGCAAGCCCCTCTGCCTCAATGAAAAAGCAAAATGCTCGACCCAAATCGAACCCTTTCCCGGATGCAAAATGCACGACCCGGATTGCAAATCGTCGCAGGGTTCCTCGACTAGGCTTGCGTCCGGATCAAACGCGACCGCAACCGCTGAAGACGGTCCACCTGGGCACAGAGCGCCGCGCCGGTGATGGTCGCCCTTTTGGAGCGGAACACGGGCGGCAGAGCCCAGCGACCGCGGGCGAAACTGTAGGTGAGGAGCTGAGTCGGATAGGTGAGAAGACCTCCCAGCGAAAACCGCGTCCCATCCTCGACCCGGAATCCATAACGGCGCGCAAGGCTCGCGCTGAAGATGAAAGAGGTGGCGGAGAACACGGTATCACGCGGGATGTTTCCTTGGTCCATCTCGCGGGCGAGGGCGAGAAGCCCTTCGACATACCAGGTCAGTATCTTGCGCACGGCCCGCGGCCCGCGTTCACTCCAGCGAAACCAAAGCACGTAGTCAAAGAGCGTGGCACCATGCAGAGCACGCGACCCCTTCCGACCGCGCGTGACCACCAGATAAGGAGAATAATACCGCAGGGATCCGGCAAGACGGAGCAAGGGTGCGAAGAAGAAGTTCGCCATCAGCATCCAGAATGGCAGCAGCAAGACGAGCTGCAGCACGACCACGGTTCCCAGGTGCAAAGGATTGCCGTAATCCAACCCGAGCGCCGCAGCAATCCAGAACGCGGGCCCGCCGAAGAGCACGGCAAAACCGATCAACAGCACCAGCGCCACCAGCCAGCGGACCGCGTTGGATCGTTCATACCACTCTTTCATACCCGTGGATCATGGCACCCGCACCGGAAACCCTCCCGCAGGCCCTCCGCGGCTCCTCGGTCATCGGATTCAGAGAGACAGCTTACGCATCCGGCAGTCCCGGAGCAATCCCGGTCTTCAGGGATCGGGCCGGCTTTGGAACCCGGGTGATCGGCTTGACGGCGTCGCTCTGCGAAGTCGTCGATGGATGCCATGGACGTCGTCACCCGATCCGCGTCGGGTTTTCTTCGCGCGTTTTCCTCATCCCAAGAATCTTCCGCCAGTCGAACCGCGATGTCCCGGATCGTTGCCGGGGATGGTTGACGGAATGCGTCGGGAGTGTTCCCACGTCTCCGAACTCCAGTCGGTTTTCCGAATTCCGGCCCGGAAGCGGCGGAGGGTTGTGAGCCGAAACACGCGTTTCTTCCCCCATTCCCGCGCGAGGATCGCGGCCGGGCCCCGCCGGCACGACCGGCCCGGGAGACCCATCGGTCATGGATGCCTTCAGTCGACTGATCTCCAGCATCGCACTTTCAAGCTGGGAGGTGAGACTTTGGATCGCCGATTTGACGTCCGTCCCACCGGGAGGCTCGGGCCCCTCCTGCAGGTTCACCTCAGCCAACTCGGCTTCCCTCGCACGCTGAAGTTGTTGGGCGCGTTCCGCCTCACGGGCTTGCTCGAGCCTCCGCACGCGTTCGGCTTCGCGGGCCTGTTCAATCTGCCTCGCTTGTTCCGCCTCTCTCGCTTGCTCCAGACGCACGCGTTCGGCTTCGCGGGCTTGCTCAAGCTGCCGCACGCGTTCGGCCTCCCGGGCCTCTTCGAGCCGCCTCGCTCGTTCCGCCTCTCTCGCCAGCTCGATCTGGCGAACCCGTTCCGCTTCTCTCGCTTGCTCAACCTGCCGCACGCGTTCAGCCTCCCGTGCCTGCTCGAGCTGCCTTGCTCTCTCCGCCTCTTTCGCTAGCTCGAGCTGCCGCAGTCGTTCGGCTTCCTTTGCCTGCTCGATTTGCTTCAAACGTTCCGCCTCCCGGGCCTGTTCGATCTGCCGCGCTCGTTCCGCTTCTCTCGCTTGTTCGATTTGCCGCAGCCGTTCAGCCTCCCTCGCCTGCTCAAGCTGCCGCAGCCGTTCAGCCTCTCTCGCCTGCTCGATTTGCTTCACACGTTCCGCTTCTCTTGCCTGCTCGAGCTGCCTCGCTCGTTCCGCCTCCCTCGCCTGCTCGATTTGCTTCGCACGTTCGGCTTCCCTGTCCTGCTCGAGGTGCTTCGCCCGCTCCGCATCCCTCGCTTGTTGAATCCGCTGCGCCACCATTCCGGGCGCGTAGATGGGCGGGGTCATCGGGTCGGGCTGCACGGGGACCCCACCGCCAGGAGCCGTGGCCGCCGGAGGTCGGATCGGGGTGATCGGATAGGTGTTGAAGTGGTCCCCGATTTCAAACCCGAAGACATCCTTCAGTGAGACGACTTTCGACGAATCCCCGGGCAGGGATTCCGGTTTCGGCCAAACCACCGCCTCGGTCTGTTCTTCCACCAGGATGAGCACGTTTCCGAGCTTCAGATGATCACCCGGCTTCACGGTTTCCGGGGCGGTCACCCGGTTTCCATTGAGAAACGTGCCGTTGGTCGATTTGAGATCACAGACCATGTAACCTCCCTCGGGAGTCCGCTTGAGTTCGGCGTGGTATCCCGAGACACAATCGATCTGGATGCTCAGATCGTTGTCGTGCAGGCGGCCGATCCCGTGGGAGCCTCCTCTGAGAAGCAGTTCCGCAGGTCCACCAGAGGCCTCCGATTTGACGACGAGTTTCAGGGTCATGGCTGGGTCGATTCGGGAAAATTCCGTTGGAACGCACCTCATACCATATTATGGAAATTATAAAAAGAATAATTTTCAGGACACCGCATTCTTGGTGGCCGGCCGCTGATCGGTCAGCCCATCGGCTGGAAATCCTCTGCCGTTTCAAGCCCGGCCGCCTTTCCAGGGCCCTTCCCCGCTTCTTTCCCTCAGGTCGCTGGTCCCGGTCGCGAAAGCTGGTCCTGACCGATATGATGATGCCCGTGATGGACGGCGTCGCCACCGTCCGGGTGCTGCGCAAGCTGAATCCGGACCTGCCCATCATCGCCGCCAGTGGACTCAGCGCCAACGGCCACACCGCCAAGGTCGCCGGACTCGGCGTGAAGCATTTCCTCCCCAAACCCTACACCGCCGAAACGCTGCTGAGAACGCTGAAAGAAGCGCTTGCGGGGGTGGTGGCGGAGGGTTGAGCAGGATCACCGTGGTTCGCGCTTCGAACGCGTTCCACGGCTCCGACAACGCACGATCCACGACGCCCACCTCGGAAGGTTCGCACCTTCCGCTACGCCTCAGCCCGAAAGCGTCCGGAAAATCCGTAGCGGAACCGGCCACGGTTCCGACAGCACACGATCCACGACGCCCATCTCGGAAGGTTCGCACCTTCCGCTACGCCGCAGCCCGAAGGCGTCCGGAAAATCCGTAGCGGAACCGGCCACGGTTCCGACAGCACACGATCCACGACGCCCATCTCGGAAGGTTCGCATCTTCCGCTACGCCTTTTGCCGCGCGACTTACGGCATCCGCGGCCTTATCCACGTATCTTCCACCGCCTCCCCGGAGACGGCGGCGGAACTCAATAGGAAAACTCCGTCCCCATCAGGGTAAACGGGGGCCGACGCTTCGGGCGCTCCTCCTCCCGAGGTGGCGCAGGCTCGGGCCGGTTCGGGTCGTAGCGGCGGATCGGAGGCTGGTAGTTCGAGTTCCACCCGCTCGAGACCGGGGCCTGGTTGCCCGGCGCATTCATCCCGTAGTAGGGCGCCGGCGGTCCCTGCCGGGTTTGCCGGGACCCCTTCTCAGGCCGGGCGGCAGCGGACCGCCTCTCATCGAGGGTCTCGCAAGCGGGGAGAAGCAGCGCACCGCCCCCCATGAACAGCAATGAAAGGAAGCGGAGGAGGAAGGAGGGCTTCATGGGTCCATCTTGGTCAGATTTGAAACGGGATGTCAAGCCTGCTTCATCGACCCCTGATTCGACGCGAACGAAAGGCCCGGGGCGTCGGACGAGACCACCCGCCGAATCCCAAAGGCAGTGCAGATCCTTCGCCCGGTCCGGCGATTCACTTGAAATCCGTCCCGGTCCGTATTACCGCGGTGGCATGAAATCCGCCCTCATCGCCGCCTGCTTCGTGAACCTTTTCACCCTCGGGCTTCGGGCCCAGACGCCCGCCGATCGCGAGTTGGAAACCCTCAAGGCCCAGCGCGACAAGGCCCTCGAGACCGCCACGAATCCCATCCACGAAAAATACATCGCCGCCCTTGAGGCCCTGCTCGCACGCACCCTGCCGTCCGGCAACGTCGAGGCGGCCGCCGCGATGAAGGCGGAACTCGATCGCGTCCGCGGCGAGCTCTCCCCCGGCTACGTTGTCGGCGTCTGGAAAATCATCGCGCCCGACGGACGCACCTCCGTGATCTTCCTCGAACCCGAGGGCAAGGCCTTCTACATCGGCAGCGACGGCAGGAGCTATCCCAACGTCTGGAAGATCGACGGCAAAAAGCTTGTCGTCGGTCCGCCCGACGACACCGCCGGACGGTTCACCACCACCTTCACCACCGACGGTGCCCGGATGAAGGGCGAAGGCCCTGGAGGGGAAAAGGGCTACGTCGCGACCAAGGCACCCTGATTCGCCAGACTTTTTCGATCCAAAATACCAGGAATGAGCCGCGCCGCGCGAATCACGCCCCCGGTCCGCCTCAGCGTGCCTTCACGCTGACGTTGTCGACACCCACATTCATCACTTCCTCGGTCGCGGCGGCGAGAAAGCGGATTTTATAGGTCCGGCCCGCCTTCACATTCCGGGACAGGTTGAAGCGATAGGAAAGGAAGGGCGGCGGTGTCGGCGAAGCGACCGCATCCGCACCGCGATTGTAAAGCACCCTGGCAAAACCACTCGTCGCCGTCAGCGGGGAAGCGCCTTTGAGGAGATCGACCCGGGCCTGCTGGTTGACGCCGACGATGTCGAAGAGCGCGGGGTTGAGCACCGTGGCAGCCTGGCTGTGGGCGAACATTTGGTAGGTCAAGATAACGCGCTTGGCGGTACGTGGCACGCGGAAGGATTGGGCAAGAACCTGGTAGCTTCTGTTGTTCTGATCCGCCAGGGCATAGAGCGTCCCCCCGGCGGGATTGAGCGGGGTCGCCTCGCCGCTCCTCGGAGCCGCCGCACCGACAGCGGCCGCGGTGAAGGATCCCACGACGCCACCGTCGCTCGCCAGTGTCGTCCAATTGGCGAGTCCACTGGAGAACGAGCCGTTTTTGATCAGCTCGCGATTCTTCGCCATGGCCGTGCCAGTACCGGCCGCCGAGGCGAGAGCGATGAGCGAGAGCAAGGTGAGGATCCGTTGGAGAGGAGAAGGGTGGTGCGTCATGGGAGTAGATTGCCGTCGTTTCCGGAATCTTTCAAATGCCTTTCCCAACAGGGTCAGGTCGGCCATTCAACCCTCTTCAACGCAAAATCCCATCGGTGGAGCCCCCCAAACAATCGCGGGAGAATTCGATTTGCCGGAATGTCCCGAGATTCGGTGTCAGATTCGGTGAGATTCGGTGTCAATTTCGGTGTCAGGGAACGATTTCCGATTTCGGTGTCAGGTGTCAATTTCGGTGTCAGGGAACGATTTCCGATTTCGGTGTCAGGGATTTCGGTGTCAGGGAACGATTTCCGGATTTCGGTGTCAGGGAACGATTTCCGGGAATTCGGCGTCAGAATTCGGCGTCAGGGAACGATTTCCGTTCGCGCCGCCTCACAAAAACCTCTTCATCCACGCCCGGACCTCCGGCGGGAGCTCCTTCAGGGACCGCGCGGAGAGTTTCCGAACCTGCGCGGACACATTGTCCCCGGTGCCCAACCCAATTCGGTCGGCGATCCACCTTTGCTTGAGCGAGGTGCGGCGGCACAGGGTCCAGGCCACGGCAACGCGGCGAAGGTCTCCGCGTGGCAATGTCTTGAAGGCTTCGGTGCGACCGTCTCCCAAGCCAAAGTGCAGCGCCGCTTCGGCAAGAATCTTCTCGCCATCCCGGAGCGCATGGTCACGTGCCTGATCACTGCTGCGAAAATCCTTCGCCACCGGCAGGTCTCCACCCTTGAGCTGCTCCAGCTTTTCGAGCAGGGATTCCTTGAAGGCCTCGCCTCCCCAATACCACCCTTTCCTCAGGGTGCTTTGCAGGGTCTGCCCCGCGATCTCCGACAAGCCACACTTCTCCGCGGCCTCCGCTTTCATTCTCTCCTCGAGACGTTCCACAAAATGACGGCGATCGGCGGCGCGATCTTCACATTGGAAGAGCGCGAGCCCCTCCAACGCCGCCATCCACGGATCGCGGGCCTTGGGTCCCACCGAATAGGCACGCGCGAGACTACTCCAGGGATAGTCCAGCAGACCTGCGAAGCTTTCCGAGGGCACCAGACCGGCACGTACTGGATTCAAATGGATGTAGTCGAGAAGAGTCCGGAGATACAGATCGCCGCCGCTTCCACCTGATTCGACGAGAACGGACTTATAGCGGTCGCCGAAGAGCCGCCCCCATTCGCGGTGCCGGGAATTGAAGCGTCGTGTGTAGGCGTTCTGAAGCCAGCCCATCCCGTCGACGAGGTTGGCTGACGGCGTCTCCACGAGAAGGTGGTAATGATTGCCCATGAGGACCCAGGCCCAAATCCGGAATCCCGTGCGCTCGCAGCACTCGCCGAGGGTTTTCAGGAAGAGTTCTTCGTCGGCCCCGTCGGGTGAGGCGAAGATCCGGTTCCTGCGGTTCCCTCTGGCCATGACGTGGTAAAGGGCGCCTTCATACTCGATGCGGACTTGGCGGGGCATGGGGAAGGGTTCGTGGGGGAATGCGGGACGTCAAGACCGGAATTCGTTCCCTGACCCTGTTTCCCACCAGGACACTCTTGAAGCGCTCTTCCCAGAGCGTGCCCTTGCGACCCATGCGCCGGTTGTACCATTGCGTGAATCGCTGCTTGAACTCCTTCATGAAGATCGAGACATCCCCCATGCGTCGCTCGTAGCGGGCGAGGATCTCCGCTTCCCAGGCGCGGTTGCCGCTGGCGGCGGCACGGTCGAACTCCTGGCGGACGCTCTCCACGGTGAAGCGATCGTAGAGGAAGCCGAGGCGGCGAAGCAAGGTGGCGCGGTCCAGTGGTGGGGTTTCGTCCCGGTCGGGTTCCTCGATGAGGAGATGAAAATGGTTGGACATCACCGCATAGGTGACGACCCGGAGCCCGAGAAAGGCCTCGAGCTTGCGCATGAGCGCGACGATGAATTCCCGTTCCTCGTCGCCC
>JAEUHI010000029.1 GCA_016795385.1 Verrucomicrobiales bacterium
TCCCGAAAGCGGCCTCCGGCGCCGTCATCATCTGCATGGAAAGGTCTACAATGAGGCAATCAAACGTGCGGCGCAAACGGCACGGATCGAGAAGCGCGTGACGAGTCATGCGCTGAGGCACAGTTTTGCAACCCACTTGCTGGAGGCGGGGACCGATTTGCGAACCATCCAAGAGATTCTCGGCCACGAAGACATCACCACGACGGAGATCTACCTCCACGTCGCGACGGGGGAGAACGGACTCGGAGTGGTGAGTCCGCTGGACCGGTTTCCCGTCGCTGCGAGCGTGAAGGAGCGGACTCCTCAGGCGGCGTAGGAGTGGTCGGACCCTGGGGAGGTTCGACGTGGCCTATCTCCCGATGAAATGACGCCGGCACGGATGCCAGCGCTCCCAGCCGCTCACGCGAACGGACGAAGCGAATGGCGAAACACTTTCGCCGGCACCGGAGGACCTTCATCGCCTCACCAACGGAACATCCGTCCATCCACCACCGCAACGAGCGTGTGCGGCCCTCGGAAACCGAACACCGAACACCGAACACCGAATCCCCTACCCCAAAACCTCCCCCACCGCCGCCAAAAACCGCTCCTCGGCCGCTTCGAGCGGCCCCGCCATCCGCGCTCCGGCCGCGAGGGTATGCCCTCCCCCGCCGAACTGCGCGCAGATCGCCCCGACGCCGTAGCGCACTTCCTTGGCGCGGCTGCTGATGCGGATCTTGCCATCGGGCAACTCCTCGAAAAAGACGGCGATCTGGACGGTGTCGATGGCGCGGATGACGTCGATGACGCCCTCGGTATCGCCGAGCTGGAGATCGAGCTCGTGCGTCAGGGCGAGGGGCAGCTTCACGCTGGCACAGCGGCCCCCGAAGTCGAGCCGCATGCCCTGGAGAAGGCGGCGCAGGGCCTCGACGCGGCGGAGGGGATAACTCTCGTAGAGGCACTGATTGACGCGCCCGACATCGACGCCGAGATCGAGGATCTCGCCGGCGATGCGCATGGTCTCCGAAGTGGTGGAGGGATAACGGAAGCTGCCGGTGTCGGTCGAGATGGCGACGAGGAGATTTTCCCCGATGCCGGCATCGAGGGGCCAGCCGGCGGTGCGGGCGAGCTGGAAGACGAGCTGACCGGTGGCGGGCGATCCGGCATCGACGTGGACGAGGTCGCCGAAGCGGGTGTTGCTGATGTGGTGATCGAGATTGATCACGGCGGGGATGGCGGCGACGTGATCCCAGAAGGCGGCCTCGATGCGATCCTGCCCGGCGGCGTCGAGGACGATGAGGAGATCGGCCGCGACGGGTGCGGTGAGCCGGGTGATCGTATCACTGCCGGGAAGAAAGGCGAGGGACTCGGGCACGGGATCGCGATTCACGACGGTGACACGTTTCCCGAGCTTCCGGAGGATGAGACCGAGGGCGACGGAGGAGCCGATGGCGTCGCCGTCGGGTCGATCGTGGCTGACGACGACGAGGGTCTCCGCGGCCTCGATCCGCTCGGCCAGATCTGAGAGGGTCGAGTCCACGATTGAAGAGGGTCAGGTGGAGAATGGGAGCGGACCTCTCAGAGTTTGTCGGTCCGTGCGTCGGGATCGTCGGGCAGGTCGACGTCGCCGATCTCGTCGAGGAGGTTCAGGATGCGCACACCGCGCTCGACGGAATCGTCGATCTTGAAATGGAGGTGGGGGGTGTTGCGCAGGACGACGCGTTTCATCACGGTGCCCTGGATGAAGCCGCGCTTGCCGTTGAGCTTGTTCAGCACGGCGCGACCCTGGTCGGCGGATCCGATGACGCCGATGAAGACGTTGGCGTTTTTCAGATCCACGGCGGTCTCGACGTCGTGCACGGTGACGAGGGTGTCGGGAAACTCGAAGTGTTTCTCGATGCAGGCGCTGATCTCGCGCCGGAGCAGTTCGTTGATACGGTCGAGGCGCTGGCTCATGATCGGAGGGAGGTGGATCCCGGCCGCGGCGGAGACCGGAGGGAAAGGAAGGGCGGGATCAGAGCGTCTGTTCGAGCTTCTCGAGCTCGTAACATTCGATGATGTCGCCCTGCTGGTAATCGTTGAAACGACCGAGCTTCACGCCGCACTCGAGGCCGACTTTCACTTCCTTCACGTCATCCTTGAAACGGCGCAGGGTGGAGAAGCCGCCATCGTAGATGGGCACGCCGTCGCGGAGGACGCGGGCACGGGCCCGGCGGACGAGGCGCCCGTCGGTAACGGTGCAGCCGCCGACTTTGCCGGAGGAAAGCTTGAAGACTTCGAGAACCCTGGCGTGGCCGACGACTTTCTCGCGGGTCTCGGGCTCGAGGAGGCCGAGCATGGCTTCCTTCACCTGATCGATCAACTCGTAGATGATGGAGAAGAGCTTCACCTGTACGCCCTCGCGTTTCACGATGGGCTGGGCCTTGGCCTCGACCTTGGTGTTGAAGCCGATGAGGATGGCATCGGAGGCGCTCGCGAGGATGACGTCGGCCTCGGTGATGGGGCCGACGCTCTGCCGCAGGATCTCGGCGGAGATCTTGTCAGACTCGATCTCGTTGAGCGATTTCTCGATGGCCTGGAGGGAGCCCTGGGCATCGGCCTTGATGATGAGGCGGAGGGAGGCTTTTTTGCCCTGCTCGATGTTGTTGAAAAGGGTCTCGAGGGCGGAACGCTGGATGGGGGCGAGCTTGGCCTGGCGCTGGGCCTCGAGGCGCTCGTCGCTGAGCTTCTTGGCCTTGCGCTCGTTCTCGAGCTCGACGAGCTCGTCGCCGACACTGGGCACGGCGGAGTAACCGACGATCTCGACGGGGGTCGACGGGCCGGCGGAGGGGATGCGTTTTTGGCCGTCGTCGAGGAGGGCTTTGACCTTGCCCCAGACGACGCCGCAGATGAAGGCATCGCCGACATCGAGGGTGCCGCTCTGCACGAGGACGGTGGCGGTGGGGCCTTTGCCGGCCTCGGTGCGGGCCTCGATGACGATGCCGCGGGCGGGACCCTCGAAATTGGCCTTCAGCTCGAGCACTTCGGCCTGGAGGTGAATCATTTCAAAGAGGGAGTCGAGCCCCTGGCCGGTCTTGGCGGAGACTTCGACGCAGATGGTGGAGCCACCGTAATCCTCGGGGGTGAGGCCGACGTCCTGGAGCTGGCCTTTGGCCTTGTGGATGTCGGCGCGGGGCAGGTCGCATTTGTTGATGGCGACGATGATGGTGACACCGGCGGCCTTGCAGTGATCGATGGCCTCGAAGGTGGTGGGCATGAGCCCGTCATCCGCGGCAACGACAAGGACGACGATGTCGGTGACATTGGCGCCGCGCGCCCGCATCTCGGAGAAGGCGGCGTGACCGGGGGTGTCGATGAAGGTGACGGTATTCCCATTCCGGGTCACCTGGTAGGCGCCGATGTGCTGGGTGATGCCTCCGGCTTCGCCGGCGACGACGCGCGATCCGCGGAAGGCGTCGAGGAGCGAGGTCTTGCCATGGTCGACGTGGCCCATGAAGGTGACGACCGGCGGACGCAGGCGGAGTTTGTCCTCCTCGACTTCCTTGATGTCCTGCACCTCGGGGACTTCGATGACTTCCTCGACCTTGTGGACGCCGGCGCCTTTTTCGCGGCGCTCTTTCTCAAAGATGAAGCCGTGTTTTTCGCAGACCTTGGCGGCGATCTCCGGCTCGATGGCCTGATTGACGCCGGCAAAGATCTCCATCTCCATGAGATCCTGGATCAGGGCGAGGGGCCGCAGCTCCATCATCGCGGCGAGTTCCTTGACGATGATGGGGGGCTTGAAATGGATGATCTTCTTGTCTCCGACGACCTCGACGGATTTCGTGAGTTCCTCCTCTGACTCCGCCTCGGCGGCTTCGGGTGCCGCAGCCGCTGCGGCGGCCATGCGATTCGCGGCTTTCGCCTCGGTCAGGGAAGCGATGGTGTTGGCGGAACCGAGGTGACCGTAGAGGGAGCCCTGCTCCGAGACGGGAGCGGTGACCTTGCCCTTGCGCGCACCCTTCCGTTCTCCCTTCTCAAACAGGTTCAAGGCCTCGGCCTTTTGCTCGTCGAGCGATTTCGACTCGGTCTCGGCCGATTCCCGGGAATCTTTGGCAGGGCTGTTTTTGCGGGGGGGCATAAGGGCGATCGGGCAGGATGGCTGACGCGCAAGGCGTCGGGGGCTGGAAATTTACTTTGGAGTTGTGAAAAGCTTTGTCAATTCGAGAAGACCGGCCGCGGCGACCGGATTCGCTCACCCGGCGGTCTCTTCGGCGGTCTCTTCGACCGCGGCGACTTCCTCGGCGGGAGCGGCCTCTTCCTCGGCGGGAGCGGCGGCGGCGATCGTTCCACCGGTGGCGACGATGGCCCGGTTCCGGATCTCGCGGCCTTCCTCGACGGAGACTCCGAGGACATCGGCGATGTCGACTTCGTCCACGTCGTTGGCGATCATGTCGAGGCTGTTCAGACCACCGCGCACGAGGGTGACGGCCTGATCGATGTCGATGCCGGCGCCTTTCGCGATGGTGGAAGCGGCTCCGGCGACCTGGGCCTCGAAGGCTTCGTGGGCGGATTCATCCTTCTGCACCTGCACGTCCCAACCGGTGAGGCGGGCGGTGAGGCGGGCATTCTGGCCGCGGCGGCCGATGGCCTTGGAAAGCTCTTCCTCGTCGACTTTGACGAGCACGGATTTCTTCGCGTCGTCGACGGTGATCGATTTGATCTCGGCGGGCTTGAGGGCCTCGGTCACAAGCGAGCGGATGTCGTCGCTCCAGCGGATGATGTCGACTTTCTCGTTGTTCAGCTCGCGGACGATGTTCTTGACGCGGGCTCCGCGGAGACCGACGCAGGCGCCGACGGGATCGACCTTCTCATCGGCGCTGTAGACCGCGACTTTGGTCCGGTAGCCGGCCTCGCGGGCGAGCGAACGGATCTCGACGGTGCGGTCGGCGATCTCGCTCACTTCGGATTCGAAGAGACGGCGGACGAAATTCGGGTGGCTGCGGGAGAGGATGATCTCGGGACCACGCGCCCCGTTCTCGACGGCCACGACATAGGCACGGACGCGGTCGCCCACGTTGTATTCCTCGGTGGAGACGCGCTCGCGCTGGTGCATGACTCCCTCGAACTTGCCGAGGTCGATGTAGACGTCGCCCCGCTCGAAGCGGCGGACGGTGCCCGAAACGATGTCGCCGGCACGATCCTTGAACTCGTCGTAGATCATTTCCTTCTCCGCCTGGCGGAGGCGCTGCATCATCGTCTGCTTGGCGGTCTGCGCGGCGATGCGGCCGAAATTCTTCGGCGTGATGTCGACCTCGAGTTCGGCTCCGACCTCGATGCCGGGGCTGATGCGGCGGGCCGTGAAAATGTCGATCTCCTCGTAGGGATTGCTGACGCGGTCTCTCACGACGAGCGTGGCATACGCGCGGATGTCGCCTTTCTCGGGCTCGATCTTGATCCGCATCTCCCGGGCAGGGCCGATGCTCTTGCGCGATGCCGAAAGAAGAGCCGTCTCGAGCGCGTCGATCATGGTATCGCGCTTGATGCCCTTCTCCTTCTCGTAATACTCGAAAAGTGCCAGTAGTTCGTTTGTCATTTTCTCCAACGCTCCAAAAGGTCCTCAGATCATGAGACAAAAAAAAGCGGGACAAGGGCCCACTTTCATCAAACCGGGCGCGAACGCACGGCGTCTCAAGTATGCGGGGAGCCGAAGGTATCCGACTCCCGTGCCTTAGACAACACGGAAATCCCGGCAAATCAAGTCGCGATTCGTTGAAAATCGCGCCTTTCCGGTGCACGGGTGGGTTCATTCTCCATGCCTGCTCCCCTCCCCGCCGTGGTCAGTTTCGATGCCGCCGGCACGCTCATCCACCTGGCCGAGCCGGTCGGCGTCACGTATGCGAAGGTCGCGGCTGAACACGGCATCCACGCGGATCCCGCGCGGCTCAGCGCAGCCTTCGGTTCGGTCTGGAAGCGCACGCCCCCGCCCTTTTCAGAGGAGGGGCATCCCGATCCCCATGAACGGTCCTGGTGGAGCCGTCTCGTCCGCGCCGTCTTCGCCGAGGCCGGGGTGTCCTTTCCCGACGAGGTCCGCTACGAGACTTTTTTCGAGGCGCTCTACCTCCGCTTCGAAGAGCCCGGCACGTGGATCGCCGACCCCGGCACCGGAGAGATCCTCCGACGCATCGCCGCGGCGCACCGGTGCGTGGTCCTCTCCAATTTCGACGCCCGCCTCCGCCGCATCCTCGCCGATCTCGACCTGCTCGATCCCTTCGAGGCCGTCTTTGTGTCCTGTGAAGAACGCCTTTCCAAGCCCGATCCCCGGCTTTTCGCGCGGGTCAGCGAGCGCCTCGGCGTCGCGCCGGCCTCGATCCTCCACGTCGGCGATGATCCCCGCTGCGACTGGGCGGGAGCCGAGGCCGCCGGATACCGTCATTTCCGGGTCGGCAAAGGCGGTTTTCCGCTGCGGCAATTATTGGAGGAACTTTCGCTTGCGTGACCCGGGAGGCCCGTTATATTCGCCGCTCGCCCGAGGCCGCACTTCGCGGTTCCCGGTTTCCAACGGAAAGGTAGCTCAGTTGGTAGAGCAGTTGGCTTTTAACCAATTGGTCCTGGGTTCGAGTCCCAGCCCTTCCACTTTCTCCTTCCCAGTTGGATCGAATCCCTCCCTTCCGCGTCGGATTCTTCGCATTTCGGTAATGAAATCGCCCTTGCCGTCGAGCCGGGTGTCTTTTATCAAATGGGTCCAATCATGCAAACCGCGATTCGTCCCCTCGCCCGCTGCCTCTCCGTCCTCGCCGCGGCTGGTGCCCTGCTCTCCGCCTCCTGCTCCTCGGTGAAGGTGTCGGTGAAGGACGGTCACGCCACCCACGAGGCGATCAAGTCGGCGGAGATCCTGCGGGAGCTCGCGGGAGCTCCTCCGGCGGCCCTTGCGGTTTTCGCGGATGGCACGAAGAAGCTGATCCAAAACGCCAAGCAGCGCGAGCTCTTCACGCCGCGCGACGCGGCCGCCTGCTACATGAAGGCGGCGATCGACTCGCACCGCCAGATCGCCTCGGGGCAGGAGCGCCGCGGGAGCGAGGCGGAAAACGCCCTCGTCGACATCCACAATCATTCCCTCGCCCGCTTTGTCGAGCTGTGGATGAAAGATCCCCGGCGCGGGACCGCGACGGTCCACCGCTTCGAATGCGATGGCGAGGTCTTCGAGATCACCCTGGCCCCGGATTCCACCTACAAGACCGGGTATTTCGACCGCGTCGTCTCCTCTCTCTCGATCCAGGAAAAAGGCATCGAGCCCGCGGTGCGCGACGGCTGGGGTGCCCCGCTCGTGGGGATCCGCGAACAGCGCCCGGAGCGAGCCGAAGAACTGAAGCATTTCCCCAGAAAGGGCATGCACACGCCGGTGACGCTGACGATGGATTCCGTCCGCGAGGTGAAGGACGCGGAGGGATCGGTGACGCGGGCGACGCTCTCGCTCCGCAATCCCATGCTGGAGCAATCAATCACGGTGGGCTCTCGGACCTTTCCGGTCTCGGGTGATTTCTCGGCACCGATCGCGGTGGTGCTGAACAAGCAGAGCGAGGCGCTCACGGGCTTGGCGGGATTCTTTGACGCGAACCAGAGGGCGGAAAACGCGGGCATCTACCTGATGGAGCCCTATGATCCGGATCGCATCCCGGTGATGCTCATCCACGGCCTCATTTCCGTGCCGATGATCTGGCGCGACATCGTGCCCCAGATGATGGCCGACCCGGAGATCTCGAAGCGGTACCAACTGATGGTCTTCGGTTATCCGAGTGGGTTGCCCATCATCGAATCCGCGGACCTCCTCCGCGATCACCTCGCCGCGATCCGGGCGAAGTACGATCCTGATGGAAACGATCCCCTCTCGCGGAACATGGTCGTGGCGGGGCACAGCATGGGCGGCATCCTCACTCACACCCTCGTGGTGGACATGGGCGATCATCTCTGGCGGCAATTCAACAAGGAATCGTCGCTCGATGAACTCCCCATCGATGCGGACAAGAAGGAAAAACTCCGCAAACTTCTCCTCTACCAGGCCGATCCCGCAGTACAACGCGCCTTTTATTTCTCCGCTCCGCACCGCGGCGCGGTACTCGCCGAAAAAGGCATCGCGGGGGCCCTCTCCAAACTGGCGAAGCTCCCCTCTTCGATGATGCAGGAGTCCTCGGTGCTCCTGGACCCCGTCGTTTGTCCTGACGTGCCTTTGGCGCAGTTGCGCAAAGGCGTCTACACGAGCGCGCAATCGCTCATCCCCGGTGCCCCGATGGTGGCGGCCCTCGACTTGGCCCCCTATCGCCGGGGAGTGATCTATCACAGTGTGATGGGCGATCGCGGCAAGGGCGATACTCCGAACAGCTCGGACGGCGTGGTGGAGTACTGGAGCGCCTATCAGGCGGGTGCGGCCTCCGAGCTGATCGTGCCGACGGACCACGGATCTTACAAGCACCCGCGTGCCATCGCCGAGCTGAAGCGCGTCCTCCGCGAACACGCCGGGATCCGCTGATCCGCGCGGAGATTTCCGCCATGACGGGACTTGCCCTTGTGGCCGGGTCTGGGAAGATTCGGCGATACCGCGCCGCAGCCCATGCCTTTTGATACCGTCTCCGCCCTCCGCCGCCACCTCGGCGATGGCCAGGTCATCCCCGCGATGCCCTTGGCCTTGGATGGGGAGCGCCACTGGTCGGAGCGGCACCAGCGGGCGCTGATCCGCTATTATCTCGAAGCCGGGGCCGGAGGTCTCGCCGTCGCGGTGCATACGACGCAGTTCGAAATCCGCTCCCCCGAGCATGGCCTTTTCGAACCCGTCCTCCGCTTTTCGGCCGAGGCAGCCCGCCGCCATCTCGATCCCGCCCGATCTTTCGCCCTCATCGCCGGCGTCTGCGGCAAGACCGCCCAGGCGATCGACGAGGCCACCCTCGCCCGGGATCTCGGCTACGATGCCGCGCTGCTCAGCCTCACCGCCCTCGGCGGAGCGATGGACGCGGAGCTGATCGCGCACTGCCGTCGCATCGGGGAAATCCTGCCCCTCGTCGGCTTCTACCTGCAGCCCGCGATCGGCGGACGCCGGTATGGATTCGATTTCTGGCGTGCGTTCGCAGAGATCGAATCCGTCGTCGCGATCAAGATCGCTCCGTTCGACCGCTACGCCACCCTCGACGTGGTGCGCGCGGTGGCGGAAAGCGGAAGGCAGGACATCGCCCTCTACACCGGCAACGACGATCACATCATCGGCGATCTCATCACGCCCTTTCCGTGGGGCGATCCGCCGAGGCGCATCGTGGGAGGTTTGTTAGGGCAATGGGCCGTCGGGACGCGCCGTGCCGTCGCCCTCCTCGAATCGATCCGCACGGAGGAACGCTCCGCGGCGGAGTGGTCGGCCCTCGATGCCTCGCTCACCGACGTGAATGCCGCGCTCTTCGATCCGGCGCACCGCTTTGCCGGCTGCATCGCCGGGATCCAGGAAGTCTTGCGGCGCGACGCACTCGTGCCCTCGCGTGCCTGCCTCGATCCCGACGAGGATCTCTCGCCCGGCCAGGCCGCGGAGATCGACCGCGTCCTCGCCGCGCATCCAGCGTGGTTCGATCGCGCCTACATCGCCGAAAACCTCGCGCGCTGGCTGGCCGATTGATGCTCCTTTCTTTTGCAAACCTCCATGAACTCCGACCTCATTGCCGATCTCGCCTCGCTCTACTCCGCCGTCGTCGCCGACGTGCTCGACGCCCACGGATATCCGAATCAATGCCTCTCCCCGGCCGTCCGCGCCCTGACCCCGGCCCAACGGATCGCGGGACGCGTTTTCACCCTCCGCGCCGAGGTCGTCGACTCCGTGCCGGAGCATCCCTACGCCCTCGAGATGGAGGCGATCGATGCCGCCGTGAAGGATGAGGTGCTGGTGGTCGACGCGAATCACGACACCACCTGCGCCTTCTGGGGCGAACTCCTCACCACCGCCTGCCTCGCCAAGGGCGTCCGCGGCATCGTCATGACCGCCTGCACCCGGGATCTCTGGGCCCTGAATCAACTCGACTTTCCCGTCTTCGGCATCGGTGCCTCGCCCGCCGACAGCAAGGGCCGGCTCGATGTCGTCGCCCTCCGTGAACCCATCCTGCTCGACCGCGTCCTCACCAAACACGGCGATTACATTCTGGGCGATCGGGACGGCGTCGTCATCATCCCGCAGGAGATCGCCGCCCAAGTCATCGCCGCCGCCAAAGAGAAGGTCGCGGGTGAAAACACGGTGCGGGATGAACTCGCCGCCGGCGTTCCCGTCTCGGAGGTCTTCCGAAAGCACGGCATCCTCTGAAACGGGCCCGTTCAGGACCGCAAAGAAAGCCGTTTCCCGGGGCGGGTCGGGACTTGCAAGGGCTTGCAAGATCGGATAGGTAACCTCCATGTTCCGGTCCCTCGCCAGTTCCCTCATCACCCTCATCGCGATCCTGTTGTTCGCCTTCGCCATGCTCTTCCTCTGGAGCGGCAGCGAGGGCATGCAATTCACCCGGTCGAATTTCGAGGGCGACAAATCCACCGTGCAGGTGCTGGAGGATTACCGTCGTGCGAACATGGCCGCGACCGAAGTCGCCACCAACGACGACAAGGAGGAAAAGGAAATGACCGAGGAGGAGCCCGCCTCGACGAACTCGGGCGATGGTCCGGCCGTCGTCGTGTGGATCAACATCCCCGGCTTCCGCGGCGACTATCTCGAAAAGGCCGAGGCCCCCTTCTTCAAAAAGCTCGCCACCGATGGGGCTGCGACCAACAAGATGCGCCCCAGCTTTCCCTGCCTCACCTATCCGTCGCACATCACCATGGCGACGGGGGTGACTCCGGACAAACACGGCATCATCGCCGATCGTCTCCGCAATGCCGCCGGAGAAATCGTCGACAAACCGATGGACCCGGCCCTGCTCCTCGCCGAGCCGATCTGGACGACGGCGACCCGACAAGGCCTCAAGACGCTCGTGCACGACTGGCCCCTTTCGCAGAATCAGACCGGCGATCACAAGTCGGCATTCTTCCTCGACAGCTACGATCCCGAATCCAAGGATGAAGCCCGCCTCAACAAGGCCCTCGAGCAATGGCGCGCCAGCGCCGGCGGGGGTGCCGCTCCGGCCGCGGCCCCGGCGGATGGTGCTGCGGCAGCGGCACCGGCGGCGGGCGGCGACAAGCTGCGCCTCGTGATGCTGCGCCTCAACGACATCCTCCGTGAAGGCCTCCTCCACGGTCCCCGCGCCGATGAGACTTACGCCGCCGTCGCCGCCACCGACAAGGCGCTCCAGACCTTCTTCGACACCGTCCAGGCCGAATGGGCGACCCTCGCCCCGCCGAGTGCGAACCTCGTCATTTTCATCACCACCGACCACGGACTCGCCGAACTCGACAAGAATGTGAACGTCGCCCACCTCCTCGGAGATGAAATGATGAAGAACTGCGACATCGTGGCGCACGACGCGATCGCGAACCTCTACTTCAAAGGCCTTCCCGAAAACGAGGGAGAGAAGAAGATCTTCATCGACAAATTCGACAACGAACTGAGCAAGCGCATCTACTTCCGCACCGTGAAGAAGGAAGAACTGCCCGCGGAATGGGCCTATCAGAATGCCGAACGCACCGGCGACCGCGTCCTCGTCCTCAAGACCGGCTACGCCTTTGCCGATGTGAAAGCGTCCGAGCCCGTCTTCGATCCCACCGAAGGTCCCGGATTCTTCGGTGCCTTCGGATACCCCGTCGAGGAATCGGTGCGGATGTCGGGCCAGATCTTCATGGCGGGTTATCCCAAATCGCCCCTCAGCGGTGCGCTCGATGAGGTGGGCCAACTGACCTTCCACGCCACCATCTGCAAGATCCTCGGCATCCAGCCCGCCGCCGGTGCCGCGACCGATACCCTGCCGGTGAATTAAGGTTTTGTCAGGGCCTCCGCCCGGCACCCGCTATCCCATGTCGTCCCGCGGCTATCAATCCCCTTTCGAAAACACCGCGGGCCTGCGGACCACGCCGCGTGCCTTCGACCGCGTCAGTGTCGTGGTGCCCTTTTACAACGAGGAGGAATGTGCTGAATCCGTCCTCCGCGAGATCGTCGAGTGCCAGCCCGGAGCCGAGGTCGTCGCCGTCGATGACGGCAGCAAAGACCGCACCTGGGAGATCCTGCGCTCCGTCCCGGGCGTGACACCGCTGCGACTCACACAGAACCGCGGACAGAGCGGCGCCATGTTCGCCGGTCTCCGCTATGCCTCGGGCGACCTCCTCGTGATGCTCGATGGCGACGGGCAGAATGATCCCGCGGACATCGCCAAACTCGTCGAACTCGTGCGTTCCGGCGAATGCGACGTCGCCGTCGGCCGCCGCGCCAAACGATGCGACACCTGGAGCCGTCGCGCCGCCTCCCGCATCGCCAACCGCATCCGCCGGGCGTTTCTCCACGACGGCGTCAGCGACACGGGATGCTCGTTGAAAGTGATCCATCGCGACCACGTCGACCTCCTCGTCCCCTTCAACGGCCTGCACCGCTACCTCCCCGCCATCTTCACCCACGCCGGCTTGAAGATCGCCGAGATCGACGTGAACCACCGCGAGCGGCACGCCGGGGTCTCGAAATACACGAATTTCGACCGCGCCCTCCGCGGCATCTACGACCTCATCGGCGTGAGCTGGCTCCTGAAACGCAAGGTGATCTTGCCGCCGATCGAGACGCGGGATTGATTGGAAGAAGCCCTCGTGGATTTCTTCATCGGTTTTCCCCCACCTCGATCCACACCGGATTCGTCGATCCGATCACCCGCGGCGTGAAGACCGGACTGGTCGGCTGATAGGGGCGCGGGATCGGCCAGAAGGAGGCGGTCGGGCCGGGTCCCGTCGCGATGACGACGAGAAAGGTGTCTTTGTCAGGACGAGGGATCTCCCAGGTGACGCGCGCTTTCTCCCCGGCCCTGCCACGGTCGTCGATCGTTTCCTCGCGGAGCATCTCTCCATTCGCATACAGCGCGATGTGATCCGCCCGCGTCCAGGAGGGACCGCTGACGATTGCCTCGACTTTCAGCGATGCTCCCGGATTCGCGACGCGGTCGCCGATGCCGTATTTCCCATCGACGCGCAGGTCGGCGAGCAGTCCGAGACTGACGCGCACCCGACCCTCTTCATAGCCCGACCAGACCCTGTCGAGGTCGATCCGCGAGGGATCTTCGTCCGGCGCGGCGACGTAGGTGCGGCCCTGGCCGAGCAAGAATCGCGTCACATCATGACTGTCGCTCGAACCGACCGCGGAGATCCGGTGGCCTTGTTTCAACAGCGCGAACCAATCGCGGTAGAGCAGTCCGATATCCGACTGCATCGCCCCCGAGGTAATCACCTCGATCGCATCGACTTTGAAATCGGCGGCGCGCCGGTGGATGCCGGTCGTGGCATCGAACTCCGCCTCCCCGAGCGGCACGAAGCCCGAGTGCAGATCGCGTGGATGATTCAGCGTGACAACGCGCACGCCGGGCGTCGCACGGATCGCGGGCAGCAGCTTCGCCCAATCGGTCTCGAGATGATCCACCACCGGTGCGCCGGGCGCGATGGGAAAGGCGTTGAAGTGCCCTTGCTTCGTCGTCACTTCGTTGCCGATGGCCGTCGCAATCTCGCCCTGCAACCCCGCCGCCGCGACCGCTGGAGCATAGTCGGCGTGGTGATTGTGCTCTGTGGCAATGGCGAGCTCGATCCCCTCGCCCGCGATCGTGAGGACACGCTCGCGCAAGGTGGCATCGCCGTGGCCGCTGTGGGTCAGCGTGTGGATGTGGCTGTCCACCGCGATCCAGCCGCTGGTGTCGACTTCGCGGACGAGGGAGAGGGCGAGATCCTGCGAGCTGCCTGCTGAAACTCGCACTTTCGCCTCGGCGAGCCCCCACTCGAATCCGCGGCCCGCGCGGATCTCGTAGTCGCCGGCCGGCAGGGAGAGCGCGGCTTTGCCCTGTCTCGTGTAGATCACACCGGTCCGCACCGCGACCTCGTTTTCGGGGGCCGCATCGAGCGCGACGAGCGTCCCATCCGGACGCGTCACGGTGAGGCGACATGGCAAAGGCCGTCCGTCGGCCGCATCCGTCACCGAGACGGAGACCGTGCCTCCGCCGAGCCATTGCGAGCGCGTCGCATCGATCAGGGCGATGGGACCGATCACGATGTCATCGGGCTCTTTTGCCGGCTCGAGCCGCAGGACATTCTCACCCGCACGTAGCGTCCCGGCCGGCACTTCGACGAGGTGCTCGAGGGCGGTTTCGTCTGGAACGAGCGTGCCGAGTTTGCGGTCATTGAGGAAGACGCCCCAATTCCGCTTCACGCCTTCCTGACAAATCGAGAGAAGCCGGGGCGTTTGGTTCGGCGCGGCGGTGAACGTCTTCTCGTAGCGGGGCCCCGCGATCGGACGCGGATCCGCGTCGGTCCACTCGCGGGGCGATTCGGGACCGATCCGCACCGGATCCGGCTCGATCACCGACCGGCGCGGATCCGGGGGCAAAGCGCGGGGAAAAAGCAACCACCCGGAGACCAAGACAAGAGCGACGAGAGAGAAAATCAGGGCGGAGCGATGCCTCATGCGATCGTGACTCTAGCGGATCGACGTCCTCAAGGGAAAGCCGGAAGCGTTACGATCTGCCCGGCGGCATCGCGTAGCTCGAAGCGCTCGATCGCGATCTCGCCCGGACCGGTCGCCGGATCGAGACGCAAGGCAGTGAGCCGGGGAAAGGTCAAGGCCACCTCGAAGTCCTGCGACGTTCCGTCGTGCCTCAGGGCGAGCGGCAAGGTGCGCGACTTGTCGAAACCGGGCGTCTCCGGCGTCCCGTAGTAGATCCACGCGGCTCCTTTCGCGGAGCTGCTCAGCCGGAGGCTGAGGGTGAAGGGGCCTTGCGCCGAAGCCGGAACCCTCGTGCTCATCCACGGATCGCCCCCTTTGGATACAAGCCATGGCATCGACTCTTCTCTTACGAACAAGGCGTCCTTGCTCAGGCTCCAATCGTTTTTCGAAGCGCCCTTACCCTTGCTCTTGTCGTTCCCCTTCCCCTTCGGCTGCTGTTTGCCTTCGAGCTCGGGACGATACCGCGCGGGATCAAAAGCCGGATTCGCGATCGGCACGACGGCCTGGGTTTCGGAGAGGAATCCTACGATCAGGTCATCGAGTTCGGCGACCCGTCCCGGTTCCGCCGACGCCAGATTGGTGGTTTCGCCAGGGTCTTTCGCCAAATCGTAGAGCAGCCAACGGTGCGCCCCGTTTTCTCCGCCGTGAAAGATCCGGATCAGCTTCCAATCGCCCCGGCTGACCGAAACGCTCGGCGGCAGCCAATCGGGCACGCCGGGATCGTGCGGGAAATAGCGGAAGAGCGGCCGCTCGGACACGGGCTCGCCTCTCAGGGCGGGCAGGAGGCTGATGCCGTCGTGGATCGCTCCCTCTTCGCGCGTCAGGGAAAGACCGTCCCTCAAGGTCGGGAGGAAGTCCTCGCTCTGGATCGGAGTATCGCTGCGCGAACCGGGCGGGGTCACGCCGGGCCAAACCACGACGCCAGGCACCCGCACGCCGCCCTCGAACAGGGTCGCCTTCCCGCCGCGGAGGGGACGATTGCTCGTCGGTGTGGTGCCGTCGATTTCGTTATACATGTTGCCTCCGTTGTCCGAGGAGAAAACGATGATCGTCTTCTCCGCGAGACCGAGCCGGTCGATGGCATCGAGCAGAGTGCCGACGGCATCGTCCATCGATTCGACCATCGCGGCGTAGGTGGGACTGCGCTGCTCGTCGGCCGGATCGACAAGGTCGCGGTAATTTGCGATCAAATCCTTCTTCGCATCGAAAGGTGCGTGCACGCTGAACATCCAATAATTCAGGAAGAAGGGTTTTCCGCGATGTTCTTCCATCCACGCGACCGCCTCGGCAGCCATGCGATCCTCGATGTGCTCGCCGGGGGAGTTCTCCTTGAAGTCGGGATACTTCCACGGGGCGACGAAACTGCCGGCGGGTCCGGGCCCCGGATGATGAGGCACATCAACGTCGAAGCCCTGCTCGAGCGGTGAAAAGGGCTCGGGACCGAGATGCCATTTGCCGAAATGCCCTGTCGCATAACCGGCGTCGCGCAAGATTTCGGCGAGGGTGCGATATTCGCGCTTCAATCGGGTCGGCGGGATCGGGGCGATGGATTTTTTCGAGGGTGGGGCCGACGTTCCCGGACTCGCGGAGAGCACTTCGGCCGGCTCATGGCAGTTGGGTGTGGTGATCCCCGTCCGCGCGGGGCTGAGCCCGGTGAGAATGGCGGAACGCGTCGGAGAACAGAGCGGACTCGCCGAATAGGCGCGGGTGAAGGTCATGCCCCGGGCGGCGAGACGCTCGAGATGGGGTGTTTGATAGAGTTTTGTGGTGCCGTAGAGCGTCGTGTCGCTCCAGCCGAGATCATCCGCGAGGATGAAGACGACATTGGGACGGTCGGCGGACTCCGACGAGGTGAAACCGAAGAAGACGAGGAGGGAAAACAGGAGCGCTCTCATCGATCGGCGGGTTTGAATTGCAGTTTACGATACCGAACCACACCACCGGGAGCCTGGACGCGGAGATGAATGACCGGCTTCGCCGCGGGCAGCTCAAACTCGAGCACCTGCCAGTCCGGGGACGCATCGAGGGAAAATGAGATCCGGTTTTCAGGCAGGAAATCCTTGTCGCCCTCGACCCGCCACGAGACCGAACCGTTTCCGGGTGAACCCGCCACTTCGATCCGCACCTGTACTGGTCCCGAAAGATTCGTGCGGGGGCGGGTGAGGAAGCCACCTCTGCCCTTCTTTTCAGGAGTGAAGACGATGACGCCCTTCTCGCTGCTGACCGTCCCACCCCGGGCCTCCCATCCCTTCACCGCGTTCGAAGCGATTACCTCCTTCGCTGACGGGGGAGCGACAGCTTTTCCCTCGAGGTAATGGTCGAAGTAGTCGTTCCAGACCGGAGCCATCGGACCGAGGGCGAGCCCGGGCGGGTCGAGTTCGGCGCACCAGGCGGCGAGCTTTTCGCGGAGCATGGTAGCTTTGTCAGGATGTTGGGCGGCGAGGTTGTGTTTCTCGCCGGGATCGGTGGAGAGATCGTAGAGGTATTCGCGCTCGCCGCCGCGGAGCAGCTTCCAGTTTCCCTCGCGGATGGCGCTTTGGGCCATCCATCGCCAATAAAGCGCCTCATGCGGTGCCTCTTTGATCTCGCCCTTGAGATGAGGAAGGAGGTTCGCGCCGTCAAGCTCGCCCGGCTTCACGTCGATTTTGGCCACCTCCACCGCGGTCGCGGCGACATCGAGAGCGCTGACGGGATGCTCGTAGACCTGTCCTCCGGGTATCGTGCCCGGCCAGGCGATGAGAAAGGGCACGTGCATCCCGCCCTCGGCGAGCATGCCCTTTTCGCCGTTGAGCGGATCATTGAGGCTGCCGTCCCATCCACCGGGATCGCCCTCGAGCGGCGAGTCGATCTTGTGGATCTTCAGCGGCGCTCCGTTGTCACCGATGAAGAAGATGAGCGTTTTATCGGTGAGGCCGTGCCTGGCCAGGGTCTCCGTGATCAAGCCGACTCCGTCATCGACGGCGGCAAGCATGCCGAGGGCGGCGCGACGGCGTTCGGGCATCTCGCCGGGGAAGCGGTCTTTGTAATGTTGCGGCGCGTCCAGCGGTGTATGCGGGGCGCGATAGGCGAGATAGAGAAAGAAGGGTCGGTCGTGATATCGATCGATGATCGCGGCGGCGGCCCGCGAACATGCGTCGAGGTGATACTCCGTCGGCGGGAGTTCGCCCATGGGAAGGTCTTTGCAATCCAGACCGATGTTCGCGGAGAAGGGTCGCTGCGCGTTTTGGGAGAAGACGTGCTGGAAGCCGTGCGACGGGATCTCTTGGGCAGGACCGAGATGCCATTTGCCGAACTGCGCCGTCACATACCCGGCGTCGCGCAAGCGTTCGGCGATCGTGGTTTGTTGGTTGAATCCATCGAGCGCCGATTGGTTGCTGTCGAGACCAAAGCGTCCCTGGAAGCGCCCCGTGAGCAGTCCGCCCCGCGAGGGCACGCATTGCGGGGCGGTGCTGTAGCCATTCTTCGCGACCACACCGCTGCGGGCGAGGGCATCGAGATGGGGCGTCTTCAGATCGGACTGCAGCCCGTGGATGCCAAGATCGGAGTACCCGTGATCGTCGGTGAAAATGAGGATCACGTTGGGGCGTGGGTCATCGGCGAAGGAATCACCACCGAGAACACCGAGGGCAAAGAGAATGGGAAAGAGGAGTTTCATTCACTCGAGCAAACCCAAAGGGTCCACGGCAGTTGCAGACAAGCTTGTGTCGGATCCGGTCCACCGATTACCGATTACCGATTACCGATTACCGATTACCGATTACCGATTACCGACAAAAGTCACCCACATCGGCGACGACCAGGCCATGTTGCCGTCGGTTTGCTCGATGCGGAGGTAATAGCGGTTTTCCCCTGCGAGCGGCGAGGGATCGTCCCAGTCGCCCGCGGCTTCCATTGCGTCCGGTTCAATGACGTAAAGATCGGATTCGTTGCGCACGAGGGTCACCCGCTTCAGCGGCGCGGTGCCCACGACGCGGTAGGTCAGGACGGGCTTTTCTTTGGTCTCGAAGACCTCACCCATGGGATGCCCGCCGCAGCTCAGCTCGACAAACATCTTGTCCGTCGCTGCGACGGTGCGGCGTGCCTTGAAACCCTCGATGATTCCCTCGCGGGTGAACTCTTCGACATAAACGCCGCCGAAGGACGTGTGGGTGGAGATATGATCACTCGAGGCGAAGACACCGAGCTTGTGTCCGACGGCGAGGGCCTTCTGGTAGACGCCATGGTTCAGCGCCTGCCGGTTCTCCCCTTTCAAGGCAGCCTCGAAGTCGGTGATCGCCGCGGGAGGAAGGGGAAAGTCTTTGCCGTTTCGGTTCGACGGGGTGTAGGGCTCGCCTTTCCGAAGCCCGACCGTCGGCTGGGGCAGACCCAGCCCCTCATAGCTGACGCGCGCGCCTTGGAAAATTTCGACGGTGTTTTCGTAGGTGTTGTCGATGCCGCCTTCGTATTTCGTCCAGTCCGTCCCCATGCCCGTGGCTCCGGTGTGGCTGATGACGGCGACGGGCTCGCCATGTCGCTCGAGAATGTCCCACAGCTCGGTCGGCTGGATCTGGTCGAGTCCCGCCTTCACCGGCAGGGTTTGCTGCCAGGGCGAATTCCGGTAATTGATCCGGTTCAGGTAGACGAGAGGTCCCCCTCGCTTGGCGAAGGCGATGTTGCGGTGCCCCCAGGGAAATCCCTGCTCGCGCTCGTAGGCATAGAGAGGTGCAAAGTGTCCCGGAGCGAAAAAGACGTCTACGTGTCTCTGGGTATGCCACCACTCGTAGGGGGCGTAAAACTTGATCGCATCGGTGTGATCGGACGTGCCGAGGAAGTCGAGCCCGGCAAGATCGCAGGCATAACGATAGGCCTCGAGGATGCATCCATCGAAGCCGGTGCGGCAATTCGAGATATCGGTGTGGCGGTGCAGATCGCCCCAAACGAGACGGTAGGTTTTGCCTCCCACGGTCCAGGCGTGATGTTCGGCCAAGGGGCGGGGCGGCGTGGGCGGATTCAAATAGGGCTCGGGTTCCGCGGCGCGTGTGATCACCGCCCCGTGCTCTTTCGGCAGGATCGGCCACTCCGCCGCCGTATCGATGCGGGCGAGATGCACCTGGGCGGTCCCCGGTGCCTTGGTGGAGCGCAGGTCCGTGGGCCAGCTCATCCAGAGCGCCCCCTTTCTCGCGACGAGGAGTTCCTGATGACGGTCCTGTCCCATCGTGCTGTCGGGCAGGGCGGCAGGCTCGAGCCATGAATCTTTCGCCGGATCGTAGGCGGTGAGGGCGGCACGCCAGAAGAGATTCGAGTAATAGCGGTAGCCGAGCCAGACCCTGCCATCGGGCGCGACCGCGAGCGAGGGCACGTTCACCGCGAATCCCGGACTCGGATCCGGCGCGGGAGTGGGACGCCCGTTCGCGGGCACGGGCACTTCGGTGAAGGTGTCTTTGTCAGGATCATAGCGGCCGAGAAGAAGACGTTTTCCCGCATTGAAACCCATCGCGTTTTCATGACCGCGGGAATCGAGGCCCCATTGTTGTCGTCCACGCTCGGCGGCAATCCAGAGCCCTCCTTTCCCATCCGCGGCAATGGCGGCGCGGGCCTCGTAGTCAGGAGTGGCGACAAGTTCGCGATTTTTCACCGTGCCGTCGACTCCGACGCGGGCGAGGCGGAGATTGAACTCGCTGCCGGCGGAGGAATCGTAGACCACCCATGCGCCCTCCGCATCGGTGAAGGCGAGGCGCGGCTCCCAATGGCCGCCTTGCCCTTCTCCGGAGACGTCGATGATCTCCGACCACCCCTCCGCCTCGCTCCAATGTTTCAGGCGGATGCGTGAAGCCCCCGGCCGGATCTCCTGCCACACCACCCAGACTCGGCCCACCGCATCGGTCGCGGCATCGGCGAAGCTGTTGCCCGCATCATCGGAGGCAGCCAGGACGACTTCATCGCCTGGCGCACCATTGTGATGGCGACGGGCACGGAGGGTCATCACGTCGCTAGAGTCGATCTGCCCCCAGAAGCTCCAGATGCCGCCCGCGGCATCGGCCGCAATCGCCGGCTGATGAATGACTCCCGGGTCGGAAAGCCGCGCGACCTCGGCGATCGCCTCCCCTTCTTTCCGGCCCAGACAGACCACGTCCGCTGTCCCATCGTGCTCGACGTAGACCGTCCAAACACCTCCCGCAGGGTCTTCGCAGGGATCGGGAAAGTCCCGGTGTCTCGCGAGATCGCTCGAAGAAACCCGTTCGGTGATCGGAGCAAAGAGGGCGGGCGTCGGAATCGGCGCGGGACCTTTGCCTTTTCCTTTGGCTTTCCCCTTTCCTTTGGCCTTGGCCTTCTCTGCTTCCCTGCCCGTTTCCTTTCCGGCACCCGGCGCCGTGCCCGCTGAATTCTCCTGCGCCAATCCCGACGCGGCAAAAAGGAGCAGGGCCAACCAGCAGAGAGGGACACGGGAGATCATTTCAATCAGACGAGATAAAGGGTAGTCTCGAAAACCCCTCGTCATCCGAAAGGTTCCTCCCTGCCGCGATCGCGCGGCATCAGGGCTTCGCCACGAACGCGCGCCACGCCTGGATCGAGCGTTCGAGACTCTCCGCCACCGGCAACTTCACCCCGAAGGCCTGCAGCCCGATGGGACCGGCGTAGCCGACGCGATCCAACTCCGCGAGGAGCATCGCCACCGGGTAGTCCCCCTCGTCGAGCGGACGGATGAGCCGATCCCAGCCGGCGCCCGCCGCATTGCGGTCCGCGCCATTGATCGTCACGAGAAACAGATGCGGGGCGGCCTCGTCGAGCAGCGCGGGGATCTTCGCCTCATCTCCGACACGGAGGCAATGCGCGAGATTGAAGGTGACCCCGAAATTCTTCCGATCCACGGCACGTGCCACGCGCACGGCATCCTGGATCCTCTCGAGCCAAGACCCGGCATGCGGATAGAGCGCGACCCGCAGACCTTGTTTCGCGGCGAGATCGGCGAGCCGCTGCAGCTCCGGCACGGCCACGGCATCGCCTTCGGGATCCGAGGGAGCAAAGTCGGGGCTGTTGACCGGCAACCAGAGGGTGGCGCCGGTCCCGGAAAGCGCCTCGATGCGGGCTCCGAGATCCCCCCGGAAGCCGATGCCGTCCTTCGTCAGGGTCGCCCCGCCGTAGACGGCGACGAGATCCAGCCCGCTCGCACGGACTTTCGCGACAGAGGCGATGAGAGTCTCGGCCGGCTCGAAGCGCCAACCGACTCCCGCGTATCCCGCCTTCTTCGCGGCCTCGAGCTGCCCCAAGTCACGGATGGCCGTGTCCATCGCAAAAAATTTCCACTTCCCTTCACCCGAGGAGGCCGTGCCGGAAAATCCTGACAAAACCATCAGAAGGGCGACCACACCCCAGCCGAGAGGGTGCCATGCCGGACCCGACCCTATCGAATCCCCCTTTCTCCCCAAGGGTGCGGCGACAAGGGAGGAGGCGGAGGACCGTTTCGGGGCTTCGTTCATTTCGGCGACAGCAACCAATAACCCAAAATCGACGTCTCAAGCAAGCATCATCTCCCCGGAGAGGGCACGGGCTTTTCTCCCGGACGATGATTAAGCAGTTGGCCCCGACCCGCACGCGAGTATCTTCCCCGCGTGATTTCATCGGCCCAGAATCCTGATACGCTCGGATGGCGTGAATGGCTCGCGATCCCGGAGCTCGGCATTTCCCGGATCAAGGCGAAGGTCGATACGGGCGCGCGCAGTTCGTGCCTGCACACCCGCGGACTTGAGATCTACGAGGCACCCGACGGCAGACGCGTGCGCTTTTCGGTGCATCCTCTGCCGAAGAAGCCCGATCTCGTGGCCACATGCGATCTGCCCCTCGTGGATTGCCGGCGCGTCCGGGACTCGGGCGGCCACGAGGAGGAGCGCCCCTTCATCCGCGTCCCCATCGTGCTCGGACCTCATGTCTGGGAGGTCGAATTCAGCCTGACGAGTCGCGACAACATGAAATTTCGCATGCTTTTGGGCCGGACTGCGATGAAAGGTCGCTTCCTCGTGAATCCGACCCTTTCCTACCTCTTCGGCAAGCCCGCCCGACGCCCCCGCTCTCCGCAGGGGTGAGGCCGCGCCCGCCCCTCCCGCGCCGCCGCCCCTTCGTTTCGCTTTCAACCTTTCCGCATCCCCGTCCCCTTCCGCTTTCATGAAAATCGCCATTTTGTCCCGCAACCGCAAGCTCTACTCGACCAACGCCCTCTACGAGGCGGGGATCAAGCGCGGCCATGAGATGCGGGTGATCGACTACGTCCGCTGCCACATGGAAATCACCTCGATGCGCCCCGCCATCTTCCTCGGCAGCGAGAAGCTCGAGGGTTACGACGCGGTGATCCCGCGCATCGGCGCCTCGCAAACCTTCTTCGGATGCGCCGTGGTGCGGCAGTTCGAGATGATGAACGTCTACAGCGTGAATGAATCGGTCGCGATCTCGCGTTCGCGCGACAAGCTGCGCAGCCTGCAACTCCTCGCCCGGAAGGGCATCGGTCTGCCCGTGACCGGATTCGCCCACGATCCGCGTGCGACCGACGCGCTGATCGACCAGGTGGGCGGCGCACCGCTGGTGATCAAATTGCTCGAAGGCACCCAGGGGGTCGGCGTCGTCCTCGCCGAGACGCGGCAAGCCGCCGAGTCGGTCATCGAGGCCTTCCGGGGGCTCAACGCGAACATCCTCGCCCAGGAATACATCAAGGAAGCGAAGGGTGCCGATATCCGCTGTCTCGTCGTCGGAGGCAAGGTCGTGGCAGCGATGAAGCGCCAGGGCAAGGAAGGGGAATTCCGATCGAACCTTCATCGTGGCGGCAGCGCCTCGGTCATCAAGATCACGCCGGAAGAGCGCTCCACCGCGGTGCGCGCCGCCAGCATCATGGGACTGAATGTCGCAGGGGTCGATCTGCTGCGTTCCAACCACGGTCCCGTCGTGATGGAGGTGAACTCGTCGCCGGGGCTGGAAGGGATTGAGACAACGACCGGAAAAGACATTGCCGGAATGATCATCGAATTCATCGAGAAGCAGGCGAAGGGCAAGAAGAGCACCCGGACGAAGGGCAAAGGGTGATCAAAAAATGAACGAAGCCCATCCCATCCGCATTGGCTCCGTTGAATTTCTCCCCGGCCAATGCGGGGTCGTGGATCTGCCGGTCGGATCACTCACCGGATACCAACCGGTCTCGATGCACGTGCACGTGCGCCGCGGTCGCCAGGCGGGACCGGTGCTGCTCCTGACCGCAGGGCTCCATGGGGATGAATTGATCGGCGTCGAGATCCTTCGCCGCCTTCTCCAATCGCGGAATCTGCGATCGATCAAGGGCACGCTCATCGTCGTGCCGGTGGTGTGCATGCCGGCCTTCCTCGCCCGGAGCCGCTACCTGCCCGACCGACGGGATCTGAACCGCCTCTTTCCCGGATCAGCCGAGGGTTCGCTCGGTTCCCGACTCGCCCACGCCTTCGTCAGGGAGATCATCCCCCACGTGACGCACTCGATCGATTTCCATGGCGGCGCGGTGGGACGCCCGAATCTGCCGCAGATCCGCGTCTCGCCGGGCGATGTCGTCGCGACCGACCTGGCACGGTCCTTCGCGCCACCCGTCGTCATCGAGACAGGCCTCCGTGAAGGTTCGCTGCGGTCCTTCCTCAAGGGAAAAGGGATCCCTTCCCTGCTCTTCGAGGGAGGCGAGGCCTTCCGCATTTCTCCCGAAGCGGTGCGTGTCGGGCTCCGGGGCATCCAAGGCGTGATGCGGCGGCTCGGGATGCTGCCTCCGTTGAAGTCCGATGAAAAAGCCTCGGCCGCCACGCTCTTCGCCCGCTCCACGAGCTGGGTGCGGGCCCCGCAGGGCGGGCTTTTCATTCCCGAAACCGATCTCGGCCGGGCGGTGCAGGCCGGCACGCGCCTCGGCACCATCGCTGATCCTTTCGGGCGGTATGAAACGACGATCCACAGCGAAGTCGAGGGCCTCGTCATCGGAATCAGCCGGGAAGCCCACGCCGACGAAGGCGATGCGCTTTTCCACCTCGCTTCTCTCCCGGGAAGATCGGAGGAAGGCGTCGGAGAACCGGCACCGAGCGAGGAAATCGTGGAGCATCGCGATCCCGTGGAGTGAGGAGGATAGACGCCCCCCTCGATCCGCAACCACGTCATTGTTGAACCTCGTCCGCCGTGTTCTGATTGCGGCTATGAGGAATCGCTCCCTGCCCTTTGTCGTGGCCGGCATCACTGCCTTGGCCTGTCTCACCCTGCCCGTCGCCGCCCAGAACGCGGCCAAACCCGACCCGAATGTCGAGGCCGGCAAACGTCCCCTCTCGCTGCTCGAAGCGGCGGAGTGGAAGGCGCTTTTCAATGGCAAGGATCTCGCAGGATGGGCCGGAGACACGAGCGGCTACGAGGTGAAAGACGGCGTCCTCGTCTGCAAACCCGGCGGCAAGAATCTCGAAACCGAGAAGGAATACGGCGATTTCGCCCTCTCCTTTGAATTCAAGATGCAGGAGAGCGCGAACAATGGCATCGGCATCCGCGTGCCGACCGGAGGACACGCCGCACATGACGGACTCGAGATCCAGATCCTCGATACCGAAGGCTCCGCCTATGGCGGCGAGGCGATCGTCGCCGGAAAGCCGCGCAAGCTCTCCTGGTTGAAGCCCTGGCAGGTCCACGGCTCCGTCTATGGTCACGTCCCCGCGAAGACCGGCTACCTGAAGCCGGTCGGCGAGTGGAATCAGCAAACCATCGTCGCGATCGAAGATCACATCATGGTCATTCTCAACGGCGCCGTCATCGTCGATGCATTCCTCGAGGAACAGGCTCCCTTGGAAAAAGGCTTCAACGGCCGCAAAAACCGCACCGGTCGTATCACGCTGGCCGGTCACAGCGATCCGATGGAGTTCCGGAACCTGAAGATCGCCGATTTCTCTCCTTCGAAGCCGATGCTGGAGGGAAATCCCGACAACACGCCCCCCGCCGGTTTCACCGCGCTCTTCAATGGCAAGGATCTCGCCGACTGGAAAGGCCTCGCCCACAACAACGCGGTCGAGCGCCGCGCCCTCACCGGTGATGCCTTGAAAGAGGCCCAGGCCAAAGCCGACGTCGTGATGAACGAACATTGGCGCGTCGAGGACGGCGTCCTCATCTACGACGGCAAAGGGGCGAGTCTCTGCACCGCCAAAGATTACGGCGACTTCGAATTCTACTGCGACTGGAAAATCCCCGCCGGCGCCGACAGCGGCATCTACCTGCGCGGCACGCCGCAGATCCAGATCTGGGATCCGTGGGATGCCACGATCAAGGAGAAAGACGGCAGCAAGCGCGCGCCCTCCTCGCCACAGGAGTGGGTCGAGGCCTACAAGACCGGCCGCAACCTTGGCTCGGGCGGACTCTGGAACAACCGCCGCACCAGGAACCAACCTCTCGTGCTCGCCGACAACCCCATCGGCGAATGGAACACCTTCTTCATCCGCATGGTCGGCAATCGCGTCAGCATCTGGCTGAACGGCAAGCAGGTCGTCGATCGCACCGAACTGGAGAATTACTGGGACAAGACCGGCACCATCCCGCTCGTCCGCGCCGATCAGATCGAACTCCAGCACCACGGCAGCGAACTCTTCTTCAAGAATCTCTACCTGCGCGAGCTGCCCTACTGACCCGTCACTCTTCCTCTCTTCCGTAAATGAACCAGAGATTCCGGATGTAGACGAGCCATCCGGTGCTCTGGCCGAGGAAGCCAACGATGTCTTTGCGCCAGACGAAGTAGACCATCAGCATCGAGGCTCCGAGGATGCTGAGCCACCAGAAGGCGGGCGGGACGATGGAGCTTTTCGCTTTTTCACTCGCCTGCCACTGGATGATCATGCGCGCGGTGAAGATCCCTTGTCCGGCGAAGCCGAAGAGCACCCAGAGCACGCCCGTCAAGGAGGTCACGTCGAGCAAGCGGTAGATCCACGGCAGGTCGCGCTGGCGGCGATGGATTTCCTCCAGGAATTCCCCGCCGCTCATTCCCGGTTTCCCCTCGGGCCATCCGTGAAAGGTGGCGCGCAACTCCCCGTCCGCATCCGGGGCGACATCGATCGTCACGATCCGGTCGGAGAAATTGAAGGGCGGCACGACCGGATTGCCCGGGGTGCCGACCTGCCCGAGGGCGAGCAGCACCGACCAGACCGCGGCCGGCAGGACGAGGAGAAAAAACGCGACCACGATGAGCCGCTTGCGGGTGAAACGACCTTTCATCGGTTCGCGTGCCATTTGAGGACTCCGAAACTCATCGCGGAAAAGAGGATGCCTTGCAAGAGCGCCCCCACCCCCGCCTGAGTCGCGTAGGTGGAAAGGCCGAAACTCGCACGCGTCGATGCGGCGATCTCGGCGAGCCCTTTTTCATCGACACCCCGCTCCGCGTAAAAGAGACGCCATTGCTCGACGAGGTAATCGGTCCAGCCGGGATTGAGGAGCTTGAAATACAGAAACTGTCCCAAGACGGCGAGCACCGCCGCGATCACCGCGATGAGAGCCCCGCTCCGCACCGCCTCCATCAGGGTCGTCTCCGGCGCCTGCTTCAGAAGCTGCCGCATGGCCAGGATGTATCCAACGAGGGCGATGAAGATCGAGGCGAAGGCCGTCACCTGGATCATCCCGAGTCCGCGTGCGTGCAGACCCATGGCCCAGGTCGCGACGAGCCAGAGGATGCCCGCGCCGCCGATGATGCCGCCCCATTTCCATTCGAATGCCTTCATGCGCTGAATCCCCTCCGATTAACCCAGACCCCGGGCCTAGGCAAGCGCCGATCCGAAGGCGCGACGGTCTGTCTTCCACGAAGATCGTCCCACCGGTTCTCCAGACTTGCATCTCCGCCCCACCCTCCGCTAGGATCGCCTCCGCATGCGTCGCTTCCTGATTCTGATCTGCCTCCTTCCCCTTCCCCTCCGCGCCGAATGGCACGCCCACGGAGGCTGGGAGGTGTGTGCCTGCAAAGGCCACCTCCTCCGATCCTTCCCTCTCGATCCCGACGCCGCCCACGCGGGCAATGGCCGGAAGTATGCCCGCGACCGCGAGATCGACGTGAAACACGTCCGCCTCGAACTCGATCCCGATTTCGATCATCGCTTTCTCTCCGGCAAGGCCACCCTCACGTTCGCCCCCATCGCGAAGCCACTGACCGAGGTGCGGCTCGACGCGGTCGATCTCGCGGTGAGCGCCGTCGAATCATCAGCGGCGATGAAGGATTGGGACGTCGGCAAAACCGCCATCACCCTGACATTCACCCAACCCATCGCGCCGGGCACCGAGACGACGGTGACGGTCACCTATACCGCCGAGCCGGAGGACGGCTGGTTTTTCCGCACCGAAGCGATGGGGTATCCGAAGGGCGACGACCATTTCTGGACCCAAGGAGAGCCGGAGCGTCACCGCCACTGGTTCCCCGGCTACGATTATCCGAACGAACGTTTCACCAGTGAAGTGATCTGCCGCGTCCCGAAAGGGATGACCGTGCTCTCCAACGGCCGCCTCGTTGAAGAGGGTGTGGTCGGAGACAAAACCCTCTTTCATTGGAAGCAGGAGGAGGAACATGTGAACTACCTCATCTCCGTGGTCGGCGGCCATTTCAAGAAACTCGAGGCAAAGCACGGCGACCTGCCCCTCGCCTTTCTCACGCCGCCTTCCGAGTTCGCGGTGGCGGAGAATTCCTTCCGCGACACCGCCGCGATCCTCGCCTTCTTCGAGGAGGAGACCGGGGTGAAATATCCCTGGGCGAAGTATTACAGCGTCTGCGTCGCCGACTTCATCGCCGGCGGGATGGAAAACACGAGCGTGACGACCCTCACCACCGGCACGCTCTTTTCCTCCGAATCCGAAAACCTCCGCACCTCGCACCGGCTCGACGCGCACGAGGCGGCGCACCAGTGGTTCGGCAATCTCATCACCTGCAAGGATTGGTCGCACCTCTGGCTGAACGAAGGCTTCGCCACCTACTACACCCATCTCTACGATGGGAAAAAATCGGGCGAGGATGAGATGCGCTACCAACTCCTCGGCGACCTCCGGCAGATCGTTTCGAATCCCGATGAGAAACCCATCGTCTGGCGCGGCTACGAGGATCCCATGGAGCAATTCGACTACCGCGCCTATCCGAAGGGATCGTGGGTGCTCCACATGCTGCGGTCCCAGCTCGGCCCCGATCTTTTCCGCGCCGCGATCAAGACCTATCTCGAGCGTCATCGCAACACGGTCGCCACGACGCACGATCTCGCCGCGATCTTCGAAGAAGTCTCGGGACGCTCCTGGGACGAGTTTTTTGATCAATGGGTCTTCCACGGAGGCGAACCCCAACTGAAAATCGACTATGCCTGGGACGAGAGCCGCGCCCAGGCCAAACTGACGGTGCGCCAAACGCAGAAGGTGAGCGAGGCGGTGATGCTCTTCGACTTCCCCCTGCCAGTGCGCTTCATCGATGAAGAGGGAAAACGACACGACTTCACCGTGCGCATCCACGAGACGACCGAGGACTTCTACTTTTCCCTGCCGAAGAAGGCAAAGATCGTGCGCATCGATCCGGAGTTGACCGTGCTCGCCGGGATCGACTTCACTCCCGCCAATCCCCTCCTCCACGCCCAGCTCGAAGATCCGGACGATACGATCGGTCGCCTTCTCGGCGCCGCGGCGCTGGGTGGCCGCAAAGATCAGGACAGTCTTGACCGGCTCGGCAAGCTGCTCAAAGGAGATCCTTTCCACGGCGTCCGGATCGAGGCGGCGCGTGCCCTGACCAAAACGCAAACGCGCGAAGCGTTTGAGATGTTGGCCTCCTCCGTCGATCAAAGTGACGCGCGCGTCCGCGAAGAGGTCGTCGCCGGATTGACGAAGTTTTACAGCCAGAGCGCCTACGCCACCCTGCACGAGCAGGTGACCAAGGAAAAAAATCCCGACATCCTCGCTGACGCCCTCGCCGCGCTCGGGAAGTATCCGAACGAGGAGGTGCGTCCCCTCCTCCTTGCTTCGCTCGACCGCGGGAGCTTCCGGAACCGCGTCGCATCCGCCGCGATCCAGGCCCTGCGGCTCTCGCCCGATCCTTCGCTGGCCCACCCCCTGCGCGACCACCTCGCGGCGAATGCTTCGAAGTATCCGACCTACGACTACGGCCGCGCGCTCGATGTGCTCGCCGCAGTCTCGAAGGAGGCGGACGACGCGACGCGCGAAGAAACCCGGATTTTTCTCCTCGCCCAGCTGGAGGACCCCCGGGAGGGTCTGCGAGGTGCCGCCATCGGAGCGCTGGGCACGCTCGGTGATCCCCGGTCGATCGGCGTCTTGCGCACCTTCGCGGAATCGGGTGAATCCGATCGTCCGGAGGCGAAGGCAGCCGTCGAGGCGATCCGCAAACTGAACGCGGAAAAACCCCAGGCTGCCGAAGTCGGTGACCTGCGCCGCGAGGTGCTGGACTTGCAGAGCGAATTGAAAACGCTGCGGGACAGCCTCGACACCTTGAAAAAACAGACCGATGCGACTCTCAAGAGCGTAACTCCCACGGCTCCAAAGGGCGGCTGAAAGCGCCTGGTAGAAACTGCTTTACGTGGCCGTTTATTATAGTAATTATAAGACCCACCCAGTTCCATGAAAGCGATCCCCTTTTCCCTCGTCGGTTGCGGTATTGTGGCGATCGCCTCGAGCGGCCTGACCCGCGAGCCCACGGATTTCGAGCAGTATTACCTCGAGCTGGTGAACCGGGCGCGGGCCAATCCCAACGGGGAAGTGACCCGGTTGGCGGGAGAGGTCTGGGGCGATACCGGCAACCCGAAAGCGCCGTCGCTCAACGAAGGACTGGCCCCCGGCACGATCTCGGCGGCGGCGAAGCAACCGCTCGCCTTCGATACGAGGCTGATCGACGCGGCCTCCGCCTACAGCGATTTGCTGCTCGATCTCGATCAATTCTCGCACACCGCCGACGGCACCGCCTTGTCCCGCATGACCGCGGCCGGGTACGTGTTCACCGCCCCTTCGAGAGCCGGTGAGAATCTCGCCACGACCGCGTCGACCGGCCCCCACCCGATCAATCTCGCTCGGGTCGACGAGCATCACGAGGGACTCTTCATCGACGGTGATGTCGCCGGGCGCGGACACCGCATCAATCTCCTGCATCCGGATTACCGCGAAGTCGGCATGGCGATCCGTGAAGATCAGGACGGGGTCTCGATCTTCGGCGAAGAGTTCAACGAGGTCCTCAGCACCCAGAATTTCGCCACCTCCGCCGGACGCGTCTTTCTGACCGGGGTGGTCTACGACGATGCCAACAGCAACTTCTTCTACGATCCCGGCGAATCCCTGGGCACGCTGCAGCTCCGGGTGGAGAACGCGGGGGGAAATCAGGTGGCCTCGGGATCGACCTTCGCTTCGGGAGGGTATTCCCTCAATCTCGCCGCGCTCCCGGCCGGCAGCTACACGGTCTTCGCCTTGAATGGAACGGTGTGGAAAACTCCGCCCTAAAAAGTCGCGTAGACATGGCGTAGCCGGGCCAGAGCCGCTTCCCAGGAAGTCGGGCGGTAGACGAAGTTCCTCAGCCAACGGATGAATTTCAAAGTCCTCACCGTGAAGCGCTGGAG
>JAEUHI010000030.1 GCA_016795385.1 Verrucomicrobiales bacterium
GGTCTCGCGGATGTAGTGGATCACGGCGTATTTCTGCTCCGTGGTGTACTGCGGCTGCGGCACCATCTGGCCGAATCCCTTCGTGAGGGTGAGATACATCGAATAGGGATCGGATCCGTTCTTGAACGGGCCTTCCGCGAAACGCAGCGCCGTCGGCAGCGAACCGGGCTGATCCTTCGTGCCGTGGCAGACGACACACAGGGTCTGGTAGATGACCGCACCCTCTTGAAGCGTCTTTTCGTTCCACCGTCCCACGATCTCCGCATGATCGCTGCGCTCGAGAGGCTGAACCCATCCGGTGCCGCCCTCGACGACGGGTTTGCCCGAGGCCTTCGGGGTGTGGGTGAAGTCGGGCGTGTTGGCGCCGGAGCCGGTGTCCTTGAACAGGAGGGCGATCTCGTCGTCGGGCAGGGCGCGTTTCCAAACCCGCACCGTTCCGATCGTTCCATTCGTGAAGTCGCCCGCAAAGTCCGGCGCGGCGCGGCCCACCTTGAAGACGTGGTCGGCATCGTCCGGCCGGGTGAAGCCCGCTTTCTCCGCGATCCTCTTGCCATCTAGCCAGAGGCGCGCACTGCCGTCCTGAACGGAAAAGACGACGGTGTGGGATTTTCCATCGTTCACCTTCGGACCTCCGGTCAAGGCTCCGAGCCAGCCGATGTCGTAGACGAGGCGGCCGCCACGCAGAAAGAGCGCCTTCGCATCGGGCGACCATTTTCCGGAAGGCGCGCATTTCGAAAAGAGCGTGCCTTCGCCGCTCGCTTCAAAGATCGCCATCGCGGTGAAGTCGGCTCCGAGATCGAGCGATGCATCGGGAAAATCCTTCGCACCCGAGACGGCGAGGGCCGGCACCTCCTTGGGGCCACGCACGAGGGTTCCGGCTTTCCAGATCCGCAAAAGCGGATGACCCTCCGCGGGATGTTCGACGGCGAGGTCGTGCGGTCCTTCGCCGTCGAGCGGAATGACGAGGTCGTCGGTCAGTCTGACCTTCGAGGGGCCATCGAGATGGAGCCGATAGTTCATCGGCCACTCCGGTGCTTCGAGGGGCAGGGAGTCGCGGGGGGCGGAGTGAACTGCCGGGGTGACGGAAAGGAGGCCAACAAGGGCAACGACGGGGGGAAGGGAGCGCATCATGGAAGTGACAGGGTCAACAAAAGCTTGCGGTGGGGTGAGGGTTCGATGAATCTACCGCATGAATCCGGACGATCCCCAACCGATCCCGCTCGAGGACGCCCAGCGGATATGGACCTTGCAGAAGCAGAACAAGCCGCTCTCGACTGCCGACCAAAAGCTCCTCGAGCAGGCGTGGGATTGGCAAATGTGGGTCAGCCACGGGATTCGGTTACCGAGTGGGAAGAGCGGGTCGCCACACAATTCCAAGCGCTCGAAGACTTCGCGAAACGCAGAGGCCGCGCGTTGAGGTCGTCCGATATGCCGCCTTTGTTCCGTGGAGCGACTCCAGGGCGGGAAATCACAGCGTACCTCCATCCGTTTGGTTCGCGAGTTTGGAAATCCACCTTCCCGGGCCAATCGGGGTTCGGTCCGTTCGGTTTCTACACGCCCGCAGGCTATCTGAGGCGCCTGCGCCTGAGCAATCGAATCTTTGGCGATGACGTTCAATTCGAAGGCATCTGGCGGCGTCCGGAGGGGCTGTCCATCGTCACTTCGCAGCCCTACATCCAACCGCATCCGGTGAGGTTTATTCCCACCGATGCGGAGATCTCCTCGTATTTGAGCGTGCTTGGTTTTTCCTTCGATGAATCCAGTTCGCTGTGGGAGCGCGGGGATGGAGTTCAACTCGGCGACGTCCACAATCGCAATTTCATCCGGGCCCCCGACGAAAACATTCTCGCCATCGACGTGCAGCCGCGCTTGAGGCAAGGTCACGAGTTCGAATGCGTGATCGCCGCGGCGAGGTAGCGGATCGGACTGGCGCGTGTTCATGGTTCAATGGCAGCCGCAAGAGCCGCAGCCCGTTCCCTTCAGGGCGGCGAGTTTGCGTTCGATCTCGAGCGAGGTCGGGGTGACGGCGAGACCTCCGAGCGAGGTGCAGCGGTGTTCGCGCGGCATGCGTTCGGCCACGCTCTTCGCGGCGTCGATGACCTCGTCGAGGGGGATGAGGGGATCGAAGTCGGCGAGGGCCATGTTGGCGCAGGAAAGGGCGTTGGCCGCGGCCATGACGTTCTTTCCGAGGCAGGGGGCCTCGACGCGGTTCGCGATCGGATCGCAGATCAGTCCGAGCATGCTCTGGAAGGCGAGCGAAGCCGCCGCGATGGCCTGGTCGCGCGTGCCTCCCGCGAGGGTGACGAGCGCCGCGGCCGCCATCGATGCGGCGGCGCCGCCTTCGGCCTGGCAACCACCCACCTCGGCGGCGAAGGTCCAGCGGGTCGCGATGAAGACGCCGATCAATCCCGCCGCGAGCATGGCCCTGGCCATCTCTGTCTCGTCGAGATCCATCGATTCGGCCATCGCGATGACGGCTCCGGGGAGCGCGGCGCAGGCTCCGGCGGTCGGGGCGGCGACGATGACGCCCATGCTGCTCTTCACTTCCATCAGCGCGGTGACGTAAAGGATGATGCGGTTCAGGGCCCCGCCATCAAGGAGGCGGCCTTGGTTCAGGCACTCAGCGAAACGTCCACTCTGATGATGCAGGACGCGGTCCTCGTAGCTCGTGCCGGCGATGCCCGAAGCCACCGATTTGCGGAGGATGCGGACGATGTGGGTCATCTTCGCGAGCACTTCGGCTTCGGTGAAGTTTCCGCGGGCGCGTTCGTAATCGACTGCGAGTTGCCAGAGGGGTGTGGCATTGTTGGCATCGACTGCGAGCATCTCCGCGCAACTGGTAAAAGGGACGCGCAGATCTTTCCGCGAGGGCACGGGGAGCACGGGAGCGAGGCGTTTCACCGAAAGCACCGGCAGATCGCCGGCATCGACGAACGACGCGTGTTTGATCTGCCAGAGATCCGCGTTTCCGGCGTCGTGCTGGATGACCTCATCCGCCTCGAAGGTCGTCGGAGTTTCCTTGGGTAGCCAAATCAGCGTCTCATGATAGCCGCCATCCATGGGCATCGGCACGCCGTCGATCTCAAGCACCTCGATCATGCCGCCGCCGGTGGAAATGGCGATGAGGGTGTGGGTCTCGCGTTCGTTCTTCAGGGTGAGCCGGTAGGTGTTCGGATGCGGGTCGCCGACATCGACGGTCTCGATGCGGAGCCGGATTCCGGCCGCGGTGAGGGCCGCGGCGGATCCGGGAAGCCGCTCGTCGTCGGCCTCCCAGCCTAACAAACCGCCGAACAATCCCATGTCGCTGCCCTGGCTCTTGTGGGTGGTCGGCAACGACCCGGCCCGGTCGAATTCGACGAGCACTTCGGCGATGTCGCCATCCATGAGGTCGCGCGCGAGGCGTCCGATCCGCAGGGCCGCCGCGCAATGGGAGCTGGAGGGGCCGCGCATGACGGGGCCGATGACGTCGTTGAAGATGGAGACCGCGGTCATGGTGGGGAGGGGTGCTTTTGGGGCGATGCTATTTGATCTCTTTCAGCCGCGGGTCGCTGAGATCGAAAATACCCGAGGCATCGTCGGGCATGGAAAAACGCAGGATGGTTTCGTCCTTGAACTCGTTCCGGATCTCAAACTCGATCTGGTGCTCCTGCCAATCCTCGGTCAGGGT
>JAEUHI010000031.1 GCA_016795385.1 Verrucomicrobiales bacterium
ACTCAAGAAACTCCTCCTTGCTTCGCTTGCTCATGACACTCTCGGGCTGTTTCATCCCGGTGTCATTCTTTCTGGCGCAACGACCTTCAAGGCCCTTCGCCGAAAATCTCTCCCGGTGTCATTCTATTTGGCGCAATGCGGATGGCGGGATTCGCTCGGGAAATGCGTGATTTCCCACGAGCATTGTGGGATTCTCGTCCGTGGATCCTTCTCTACGGGGACTTCATCCTGCGGTCCGAATCCTGCTACCTTGGCCCATGAGACACGTGCAGCACTGCCCTCAATCGATCGAAGAGCTCGATGAGCTCGCCAGCGAACCGGACCGCGGGGTCGTCGAAGCGGTATCCCATATCGAGGGGGATTTCCTCGTCGCCGGAGCCGGAGGAAAAATGGGATTTCACCTCGCCCTGATGCTCCGGCGGGCGCTCGACGTGCTCGGTTCCGGGAGAAAGGTGATCGCGGTTTCCCGTTTCGGGGATGCCGCCACGCGGGAGACCTTCGAGGCGGCGGGGATCGAGACGATCGCGGCCGATCTCTGCGAGGCATCGGTCTACGCCGACCTGCCCGATGCCGCGGCAGTCTTTTTTCTCGCCGGGAAAAAGTTCGGCACCTCCGGATCGCTGGAAGAGCTGCGACTTTTTAATGAAGAGATGCCCCGCCATGTCGCCGCACGGTATGCCCATGCGAGGATCGTGGCCCTGTCGACCGGCTGTGTTTATCCCTTTGTCAGTCCGGGATCGGGCGGCTCGGTGGAGGAGGATGCGCCCGAGCCGGTGGGCGACTATGCCCTTTCCTGCCTGGGCCGGGAGCGGGCCTTTCTCGAGAGCAGCGAGCGCCATGGAACTCCGCTCGCCCTCATCCGCTTGAATTATTCCGTCGATCTGCGCTACGGCGTGCTCGTCGATCTCGCCTCCAAGGTGATCGCAGGCGAGCCCATCGATTTGACGATGGGCTTTTTCAACTGCCTCTGGCAGGGCGATGCGGTGGCTTACACGATCCGCTCCCTCACCCATGCCGCGCCGGCTCCGGACGCTTTTATTCTGAATGTGACCGGCTCCCGCATCCTCTCGGTGCGGGAGATCGCCCTGGCTCTGGGGGATCATCTCAATTACATCGTCGATCTCCAGGGGGAAGAGGCGGAGACAGCATGGCTGAGCAACGCGGGCAAAGCCCATCGGCTCTTCGGACCGCCGCGGGTCTCGGAAGCGACGCTCCTCGGCTGGGTCGCCGAATGGGTGGGGTTGGGGCGTCCCCTGCTCGGAAAACCCACACACTTTGAAGTGAGGGACGGCCAATACTGAGAAAATTTTTCAAAAATGAGATTAATTCAAATTTTGAGAATAAAATTCTGGAATTTTTGAGATTTCTGGGAACAATTGGAGAAACTTGAGTCACTATGGCTCGAATGCCCTCTCTGGCTGTCCTATGAAAAACTCCTGCCTCACTCTCTCTGTTCACGCCTCTCTTTTGGCTGCGATGGCCCTGCCCGCGACGCCCTTGATGGCGATCGATACCGGTGGCATCAGCGAATACCGCACCATCGATGGCACCTTGAATCATCCGAGCCTCCCCAACCGCGGCCGGGCGAATCTGCCACTGCTGCGTTTCGCGCCCGCCGCCTACGGCAACGGCACCGATTTGCCCCGCGGTGTGCCGGTGGATCAGGGCAACGACGGCCGGATCACCGTGGCCGAGCAGACGGGGCTCCCGGCTCCGCGGCGCGTCAGCAATCTCGTGCATGATCAGGGCGATGAGGAGATCCCGAGCGCCCGTCGTCTCAATCAACTCGTTTTTCAATTCGGACAATTCCTCAGTCACGATACCAGCCTCTCCGAACCGAATGCGGCCACGACCACCGGTGGTGCGACGGGACGATCGGGCAATGAATCCTTCAACGTTCCCGTGGGCACGGGCGATCCGGTCTTCACCTTCACCGAGATCCCGGCGACCCGTTCGGTCTCGGTCGCGGCCTCCTCATCGACGACCGGCAAACGCGAGCAAATCAACACCTTGACCGCCTGGATCGATGGCTCGCAGGTCTATGGATCGGATGCGCGTCGCGCTGCGGCGATCCGGGCATTTGAAGGAGGCTTGCTGAAGACGAGCGATGGCCCCGATGGCGAATTGATGCCCTACAACACCCTCGGACTTGAGAATGGGAATGCTCTCCGCATCCCCGAGTCGCGGATGTTTGCGGCCGGTGATGTGCGCGCCAACGAGCAGGTCGGGCTGATCATGATGCACACGCTGTGGGTGCGCGAACACAACCGTGCCGCCCGCGAGATCGCCGAGACGGATTTCTACGGCGAAGACCTCTCCGATCCCACGATCGACGAAGAGATCTACCAACGCGCCCGCGCCGTCGTGGTCGCCTTGCTCCAGAAGATCACCTATTATGAATGGCTGCCCGCCCTCATCGGCTACGGGACCCTCTCCGATTACAACGGCTACGATCCCTCGGTGAACGGTGAGATCGCGAACGAGTTCACCACCGCGGCCTTCCGCATCGGCCACACCATGCTGCCCCCGGTCTATCGTCCGACCGACTACGATGGCAATGAGGACGAACTCTCCCTTCTCGGCGCTTTCTTCAATCCCGATTACATCACGGACAACGGCATCGACAATTTCCTCCGCGGCCAGGCCATCCATCTGCAGCAGGAGATCGACCGTTTTGTTGTCGGCGAAGTGCGCAATTTCCTCTTCGGTCCCACCGTCGGGGGGCTCGATCTGCCCGCGCTCAATCTCCAACGCGGTCGCGATCATGGCCTCGCCGATGTCAACACAGTGCGCGGTGCCTACGGTCTTTCGACCTACTCGGACCTGCTCGAACTCACCGGTGACCCCGCCGCCGCCGCCGCCCTTGAGGCAGCCTACGGCAGCAACGGAGTCAATCGTGTCGACCTCTGGACTGCCGGTCTCTGCGAGCCCGCCCTCCTCGGGACGAATCTCGGTGAAACCTTCACGACGCTCTTCATCGACCAGTTCACCCGGCTCCGTGATGGCGACCGCTTTTACTTCGAGAACGAAGACGTCTACTCTTACGAATTCATCGATGAGATCCACAACACGACCTTTGCCGATGTGATCCGTCGCAACACCGCCATCGAGGGCGACCAGGTGAACGACTACGCCTTCTTCGAACCCTACTACCATCCTTTCCAACCGGACTGCCGCATCGGACTGGATCCCGACTACAGCTATCACCAGGGCGACGACGTCTACAACCAGTCGGGAGAAGGTCAGAGCATCGCCATCTCCGGACGGGGCCGGCGCACCAGCCATTTCCACATCTCCGTGGAGAACGACGGGGCCTTCTACAATCACCTCGTCTTTTCCGTGGGGGCTCCCATGAGGAAAACTTCGCTCGCCTGCTACGACAAAGGCAGCGGTGATCTCGCGAATGTCACCGCCGCAATGCGGGCCGGTCTGCACGAGCCGGTGCTCGAGCCCGGCGAAGTGCGCGAGCACGAATTCCACCTCCGTGGAGGAAAAGCCAAGCGCGGCAAACGCATCCGCGGCAGCCTCCGCTTCCACGCGGAGAACTACTATGACGGTTGGGGCAGTGATGTCGTCACCGCCCGCGTCAACCTGCGCTGAACGATCGCCTCACTCCGACGCGAAAGCCTGATAAAGCTCCTCGACCTTCGCCTTCTCCGGATCTCCTTCGTGGAAGGCGAAGCGCCAGCGGAAAGTCAACGTCTCCCCGGCGGGGATCACGAGCTGGCCCGCCTTCGGATCCGGGAGGGATTCGAAGTGACGTTTCCCGAAGACGTTCGCGGTGGCGAGTCCGTAGGTGCGCGAGTGCCAATGGGTCGGGTGGCGCGGATTTTTCGGATGATCCATGATCGCCACGCCGACCGGCTTGCCGCCGACCTCGCCGTAGGCGTCGAGCCAGCGGGCGCGCTTGCCCCAGGTGTCCTTGTCCTTGATCCCTTCGCTGTTGAGGAGATGACCGGCTCCGGCCTTCATCTTGTCTTTCTCGCCGGTCCGCTTTTCCACCTGCAGGTCCGAGGCGACGCGGATCGCCATGCCGGCATCCTTCTGATCGCCGAAGGTGACCTCGCCGTTCGAGGCGTGGAAGGCGATCGTGATGTCGAGGAGGCGGGGGCCGTCCGGCTCGGTCGGGGCGATGAAGCGCACCGTGCGCGTGTCGCTCATGATCACGGTGCCGTCACCCGCGACGTACTGGTTCTCTGAAACAAATCCGCCTTCCCGGGTGCCGTTTTCGATCTTGGTGAATTTCTGGTGCACCGTCTTGCCGGGTTTCTTGCCGTTGTATTCGCGCACCGCCCAGAAGCTGTGGCCGTTCACCTCGCTGTGGGCGAACCAGAGCGATTGGTGATGCGGGTGGTCGGTGTCCTCGCCCTCGATGATCTCCAGCGGATACTTCCGCGTCATCGGCACCTGGCCGGGACCCAGGACCGGGTAGAAGAGGGGGAAATACCGTTCCTCGCCCTTGATGATGTAGTCGGTGAAAAGCTCGCCGTTCATCTCGACGCGGAGCCGGTCTTCCATCTCGGTGAGCTTCACGGAAGGTTCGGCCAGGGCGGTCGAGAGGAAAAAGGCGCCGAGGCCGAGGGAGAGGAGGGAGGAGCGTTGCGTCATGTATACAATGCTTGCCAGACCCGGGCGGATTGGGAAACACCGGGACGCAGCGCATTCACGCCAGCGGCATGGCGCAGGGACGTGAGGGGTGGGGGAGGGTTGGATCCCCAAGGGCTCATACCTCTTGACCGAAACGCGTTGGAACTGTTTCATGACGGGATGTTCCTGCCCGGGCCCTACCGAAGAGCACAAGAGGCCGAACCATGATCGAACGTTATCCGAAATGCCACGGTGGATGTGCTGACGAATCCGAGGCTCAACGAATACTATCCGCTCGACCGAGCCGTGGGTTGAGTCTGCTTTATTCCCTGTTGCATCCGGAGAGCGCCTACCTCCGGAACACCCGGACTTGCTGAACCGGCGAACGCCGTCCGGTGCTGTCACCGGCTTCGACTTGGATCCGGTTGTTTCCGGGTTTCAAGACTGCATTCGCACTCCATGAGGCCAGGCCCGATGCAGTACGCCAAGGTCCGGAGACCCGGAACTTCACCCAGGCGAGATCGCCGTCGGGATCCGTGGCGGTACCGCGCAATGCAAGGGAGGCTCGGGACGTCCGAATGTTGCGGGGACCGTAAATCCTCAGCGCCGGAGGGCTCGCGGCAGCCGAATACGACGCTCGTAGTGAGACGTTGGTTGTATCCGAAAAACTGCGTACCATGATGTGATAGTCGCCCGCAGCGGGGTTATCGATCACAATCGATTCTGTGCTAGTGCCGCCGCCCGAAACCTTGTCGTATGTCACCGTCGTGGGTTGAGAGCCATAACGCACATACAGATCGGCATCTCCGGTCCCACCGAATGTCTCGATTCTTAGCGTGCGCCGCCCCGCCGGGACGTCAATGACAAAAAACAAGGTTGTCCCGACAGAACCCGACAGACCGCCCCATGTTTCGTCATTGGAAATCCGGACGGAGCCACTCGGAGAATTGTAGGTGACCGTTCGGCTTACCGTGGACGACGGATTCCCGGAGGTGTCGAAGGCCCGTGCCTCAAGGACGTTCGTTCCCGGTGACAAGCTCACGGACGCGCTCCAACTGGTCGAACCCGACGCCACAAACCAGCTTCCGCTGTTGACGCGGTAATGCACCTGCGTAACTCCAATATTATCGGATGCCGTGCCGGTCATCGTGATCGCAGATCCCGAGTACACTGCTCCGTTGGATGGTGCGGTGATGTTGAGGATCGGCGCTGTGGTATCGGGCGGATTGTAGGTCACCGTACGACTCGCTATGGACGACGGGTTCCCGGAGATGTCGAAGGCCCGGGCCTCGAGGAGGTTGGTTCCCGGAAACAAGGTCACAGACGCGCTCCAACTGGTCGCACCCGACGCCGTCGACCAGCTTCCGCTGTTGACGCGGTAATGCACCTGCGAAACCCCAATATTATCGGATGCCGTGCCCGTCATCGTAATCGTGGAGCCGGAGAATGCCGCCCCGTTGGATGGTGAGGTGATGGTGAGGATGGGGACCGTGGTGTCCGACGGATTGTAGGTCACCGTACGACTGGCTATGGCCGACGGATTTCCGGAGGTGTCGAGTGCCATGGCCTCCACAACGTTACTTCCTGGAGACAAGGTCACAGACGCGCTCCAACTGGTCGATCCGGACGCCACAAACCAGGTCCCGCTATTAACGCGGTAATGCACCTGCGAAACCCCAACATTGTCGGATGCCGTGCCCGTCATCGTAATCGTGGAGCCCGAGAATGCCGCCCCGTTGGTTGGCGAGGTGATCGTGAGGGTAGGGGTCGTGGTGTCCGACGGATTGTATGTCACTGTACGACTGGCTATGGTCGACGGATTCCCGGAGGTGTCGAGTGCCATGGCCTCCACAACGTTACTTCCTGGAGACAAGGTCACAGACGCGCTCCAACTGGTCGATCCGGACGCCACAAACCAAGTCCCGCTGTTAACGCGGTAATGCACCTGCGAAACCCCGAAATTGTCGGACGCGGTGCCGGTCATCGTAATCGCGGAGCCCGAGAATACCGCTCCATTGGATGGTGATGAAATCGAGAGGCTCGGCGCAGTCGTGTCGGGCGGATTGTAGTTTACCGTCCGGTTTGCGATGGCCGAAGGGTTCCCCGACGTGTCGTAGGCTCGGGCTTCCAAAAAGTTGTTTCCGGGAGACAGGGTCACCAATGCGCTCCAACTCGTTGTACCCGAGGCCGTCGACCAGGTCCCACTGTTGACCCGGTATTGCACCTGCAAAACTCCGACATTGTCAGACGCGGTGCCCTCCATCAAGAGCCCGGCGATACTAAAAACTTCACCTTGCGACGGGAATGAAATCGAGAGGCTCGGTGCGGTCGTATCCGGTGAATTATAGGTGACCGAGCGGCTTTGGATCGCCGAGGGATTCCCGGAAGTGTCGATCGCCCGGGCTTCCAAGGTGTTGCTCCCCGGAGATAGCGTCACCGATGCGCTCCAACTGGTTGTGCCCGAAGCCGTCGACCAAGTCCCGCTGTTGACCCGGTATTGCACCTGAAAGACCCCCACGTTGTCGGATGCCGTGCCAGACATCGTGATCGTCGAACCTGAGAACGAGGATCCGTTCGATGGTGACGAAATCGAGAGGCTCGGCGCCGTCGTGTCCGGCGCATTGTAGGTGACAGAGCGGCTTTGGATAGACGAAGGATTCCCGGAGGTGTCGATCGCCCGGGCTTCCAAGGTGTTGCTCCCCGGAGACAGCGTCACCGATGCGCTCCAACTGGTCGTGCCCGAGGCGGCCGACCAGCTCCCGCTGTTGACACGGTATTGCACTTGAGAGACTCCCACGTTGTCAGATGCTGATCCGGACATCGAGATGGTGGAACCGGAGAACGAGGCTCCGTTGGACGGTGATGAAATCGAGAGGCTCGGCGAGGTCGTGTCGGGCGCGTTGTAGGTGACAGAACGGCTCTGGATCACCGAGGGATTCCCGGAGGTGTCGATCGCCCGGGCTTCGAGCGTATTGCTCCCCGGAGATAGTGTCACCGATGCGCTCCAACTGGTCGCGCCCGAGGCCGTCGACCAACTCCCGCTGTTGACCCGGTATTGCACGTAAGACACTGCGACGTTGTCAGAGGACGTCCCGGACATCGAGATGGTGGAACCCGAGAACGAGGCTCCGTTGGACGGTGACGAAATCGAGAGACTTGGCGCCGTCGTGTCCGGCGCATTGTAGGTCACAGAGCGGCTTTGGATAGACGAAGGATTCCCGGAAGTGTCGATCGCCCGGGCTTCCAGCGTGTTGCTCCCCGGGGATAGTGTCACCGATGCGCTCCAACTGGTCGTGCCCGAGGCGGTCGACCAGCTCCCGCTGTTGACACGGTATTGCACTTGAGAGACTCCCACGTTGTCAGAAGCCGTGCCGGACATCGTGATTGTTGAACCTGAGAACGAGGCGCCATTGGACGGTGACGAAATTGAAAGGCTCGGCGCGGTCGTATCAGTGGCGGAAATGATGCTGATATTGATAGGATTGGTGTAGGAACCAGAAGGGACTGCAAGCCATGAGGACGAACCCGACGCTTGATACTGGAGTTCCACCTTATAACTTCCTGGGGCAGATTGGACAGCGCTCCCTGTGCTAAAAGTCAATCCACTAGAAATTCCCGCCGAAACGTTTGTCGCGCTCGTTCCCAAGACTCCTTGAAAAACTCCGCCCGAGTTCAAGAGAGCAGCCCTGAACGACCCATTAAATCCAGCGCTCCCGAGGTTTGCCACGTTCACATTAACCGTAACCGGCTGTCCTTGGACAATGGGATTGGGGTTGGCTGAGATTGATGAGTACTGACGGAGGTCGTAGGTTCCGGAACTAGCCGGAAGCGCCGTGATCGGAGAGTATGGATTTGACCCGCCCGGAGAGGGATGGGTGTACCGATTTCCTACATCCGCCCTCACGCTCCACCAATACTGTTGACCGGCAATCGGGTTAGAAATTTTTCCGACCGACGAGCTGTTCCAGATATACGATGATTTCAATCCGCCCGATCCATCAGGGTTATTGCTCGCATTTAATCCCGCATTTACTACGAGTCCGTTGGAAAATCCTCCAGCTTCAGTCCAGCCCGAAGGATTAGTCGATATTTGAATACGGTATGCGGATGCGCCAGTAACGTCCGACCAATCGAATCCAAGATCAGGGAGCGTTCGCATTGCGGCGCTTGGGACGTAAGGTATGACGTTTGCAGGATTTGAACTAAGCCAGCTAATGGGAGACCGCCACCCCAGGGACACTTCAACGAAATTATTCGTTGTCGTCAACGGAACCCGCCCCCAACCATAATTTCCATACTTAAATTCGGATATGCTTGAAGATAGATTTATCCCAAAATGAATGTGGGAGTTGGTCCCATCGTTTGCAATGTATCCTATGATATCTCCTTTCGCCACGCCGCTACTAGATGCTAATCCTGATTTGAGTGTAACATGCCCATAGATAGCAAAGAAACCAGGACCAGAATTGTGCCGAACAATGATGTAATGCGTAGTAGCACTTCCCGAGTTGCTGAACTCTGAAATTATTCCGTCCGATATAGCATATACAGGGCTTCCCGCTGCCGCCATGTAATCCTCCCCAACATGCCTAGCATTATGGTAGGTCTCGTAAGATGGACTCAAATAATAACCTACTGAAGAGACATTTACGGTAGTGGAGCTTAGTGAAAGCGGATTTCCATATCCTGATGAGACTGGGAACGTATCACCAGAGGCAGAAGGAATTAATTTCGATAGCAATGATGCAATCAAGATTAATAAATATAGACTCGTATAATTTTTAAGTCGGGCCATCTAAGTTGTTTCTGATTTATAATTTAGGCTGCGTGATAAATTTTATTCGGGGCCTAAGGAAGATTTCTTCGGCACCCAAATCGCGTCTGAGAACGGAGATGTCGATAGCGGCGTAGGAGGTATTTCAAATGCTTGTCATTATCGAATCCCTGATCTCGGAGAACTTCAAAAAATGGCACTTTCGACACGACAGACTCTCGCAGAATATTTACTGAATCGTTGTCAAATTTATTTAGAGTTGATGGCGACCGAATTGGGACGATTACAACAATGCTGCCTATCGACGCATTATGCTGTAGACAAGAGTCGGTGAACTTCCGCCCGGCCCAGTCGCACGGACTTTGGTGACGGTTCGCTTCCCTTCGAGCCGAACGGGAACTTTCCAATTTACGACTCCGGACGCGCGCCTGAAGGCACCGCCTCCGACATTGAACCTGACTTCGTTCGCGTCGGTCGTGGTACCAACAAGGACAATACGGCTCCTGCCGGAAGTGAACCGCGTCGGCCCGCCTGGGCTGATCGTCGGCCGGTCGGGTGCTGCAGGGAAGGTGTAAACGAAAGATGGCGAAAAGCCCTGATCGGTCAGTTGCGGACTTCCACCATCAAAGACATTCGCACGGACTCGGTAGCTTCCGCCCGGAATCATGCCCAAGGTGGCAAGGAATCCGGCCGGGTAGGTGAACGAAGTCGCTTGGCCGTTGACGGAATCCGGTGCCGTCTGTTTGCTCGAAAAATTGAAGGACCCAAGATCGCCATTGACGGAGAGGTAGAGATCAGTCCCGATCGAGGCCGTCAAGTCATCGCTCGCCGTCCATGTGACGACCAGATCCCCGTTGTTCTGCATCACCGCGGACGCAACGGAAACCGAAGGTGAGACATTGCTTCCGTTCATCGTGATCGAGATCGGCCCATCCCAGACGTTCGTGTCGCCATCGCGAACGACGTAGAAGTCTGCCGAGCCGGAGGTCAGTCCGGCCAGCTCCAAGTTCACACTGATGGTTCCCGCCGTAGGGGCCCCGGGCGCATAAAACGTCCCCGTTCCAACCACGGTCCCCGTCGTCGAATCCCTCTTGATTACCGCCCTTCCCGAAGATCCGAAGGTGCCGGATTTTGGAAGCACCTCGAAGGTGACGGTACCTCCAACGATCCCGGAAACACGAAAGCGGTAGCCGACTCCGACGTCCTTGAATTCGCCGGAAGCGGGATCGGCAGAATAGCTTGCGGCACGCGAAGGTAGGATGGACACGCTAAACAGGAAGATGCCTACCAACGTCACCACGGCCGGATTCCCGGTAGTTGGTAGATGGGCCACTTCGCGCATCCCCCCCCTTTGAAAAGTCGGCGCGTTGGAATGAGGATCTCGGTGAAGACGCCATTGGAATCCCGAAAGAGATCGAGAAATGCGTTTACGTGAAGTCCTAAGGAAGTTCCAACAGGAGTGGAGCCCGGGTGTGTTGAAGCACATGTTGTCAAAAACTCGTATTTCTGTTCTTGTATATCCTTTCGCAGGATGATCGCTGCGAAAAGAATCCGTTTGCCGAAGATTTATGATCGTAGGGTGTCTCACAGCTAGGCAATTCCTATTACTATTATGATTCCTCTCAAACCCATCACGAAGGAAAGCGATGGTCTGGCCCAAATGCCCCCCTCCTCCTGGCCCGAGACCGACTGGGACCAAATCCTCGCACTTCGCGACCCGGCTGCCCATGCCGAGGCTTTGAACGAGATCTGCCGATCCTACCATCCGGTGATCCTGCGGGTTCTTCGAGGCATGGACGCGGCCAACGCGGAGGATCTTTCACAAGGTTTTTTGGAGGATCTGATCCAAAACCATCGCCTGCACCGGGCCGACCCTGACCTGGGGCGCTTTCGCCATTATTTGGGGAAAATGCTCGAAAACTTCACCCGGAAGCAACACCGGAAGAAAGTCCGTCAGAAACGCGGAGGAGGCGTCGTTCATCTGGAATTGCGGGAGGATTCCGCTGCCATCGCACCCGCAGGAACGGAATTTTTCGACCGCGAATGGGCTCGCACCCTGATGGACCGGGTCGTCGAGGGTTTCAAACGGGAGGAGGCGAAGCCGGAGCTCCTGCGTCTGGCGTTACGGGAACTGCTGGGGGGTGGCGAGTCAGAGCCGGAAACTTACGGCGAACTCTCCGCCCGCACCGGTTCCCCGGAGGGCACCCTGAGGTCCGAGGTGACGAGGATGCGGCGGCGTTTTCATGAACGCCTCAAACAGGAGGTGGCTCTGACGACAGTGCGGTCGGAGATCGACTCGGAGATTCGCTATTTGCTGAAGGCACTGGGGGAGTGAGAAGCAGGTCACGAAAACGCGAGTCGCGTCGATGGAGTGAAAACGAGGCAATCACCCGACTTTTTTGCCGCAGCGCATTCTGCGAAGGATAATTTTAAATGAGACGCCTGTGATGAACCGAGCCGCGGACGAGAGCCCCCTTGATACCTGCTCGATCTGCGGCCGGGCAGACCAGTCCATGGATCATTGGCTCGGTGTCTGCCACGCGTGCCTCGCCCGGGCCGGAGAGGGAGCGGTTGCAGAGCGGCTCCCCTTATCTGAAATCGAACGCGTCGCGGGCTACCGGCTCGTGCGCCTCATTGGTCGAGGCGGCATGGGTAGCGTCCATGAGGCGGAGCGAGAGTCGGATGGTCTGCGCGTAGCACTGAAACTGATCGCTCCCGAAATGGCGAAGGAAGAGCGATTTCTGGAACAATTCCGCCGCGAAGGTGAAGCCCTGCGTTTGCTCGACCATCCGGGAGTGGTGCGTCGCCTCGATTCCGGCGAGGAAGACGGACGTCCCTGGTTGGCGATGGAATTCATCGACGGCCCGGATCTGCGCCAGGTGCTGCGGCTCGGCCCCTTGCCCGTAGCCCGCGCGCTGGAAATCGTCGCCGAGGTGGGTGCGGCCCTTGCCGCCGCCCATGCGGCAGGGATCGTGCATCGGGACATCAAACCCGCCAATGTTCTCCTCGATCCGGAGGGGAGGGTGAAGGTGGCGGACTTTGGCATGGTCCGGCCCCAGGGGCCCGGTTTCGCGGGGACGGATCCGCTGACGCTCGTGGCCGCGGCGGGGCATTATTCCGCTCCCGAATTGGAGCGCCGCGGTGCCGGCGATGCGCGGGCTGATGTTTACAGTCTCGGGGTCCTCCTCCACCATCTACTCACTGGCAACGCACCGCGGGCCAACTACCGCGAGGCACGTCGCGAGCGTCCCGGCGCGGGGATTTCCGCAGGTGTCGATCGACTCATCGCCCGCTGTCTACAGACCGATCCCGACCGTCGCTTTGAGACGATAGGTGAATTGCTAGAGGCGTTGGAAAGGGAGCGAAGGAGGTTCCCGGGGAGACGCGGACGGTTTCTCCGAAACGTGGCGGTCGTTTTGTTCGTGGTCATCGTCATCTCCGGTTTTGCGGTCTGGCGTTGGTGGCCACCGGACGAGGAAACCGTCCTGAAGCGCTTGCGCGAGCAGACGGCCGCGCGGCTTGCTCCGATTCCGACCGGTTGGGAAGCTCGGACGAAAACCAACTCGCTCGATATGCCTTTCACGAGCGTCCCCGGTTGCGATGTGCTCTTCGCGGTCTGGGAAACCCGGGTACGGGACTACGCTGCCTTTGCCGAACCCTGGCCCGACCCGGCCGACGAATGGGTCCGCGAGACGCGCTTCGCCTTTCCGGTCAAGAAGCCGGTCTTCTCCTTGCTGCAGGGAGAGTTCAAGGCTGCGGGCAAAAGCTGGAACGAGCCCGGTTTCGCGAGTGGCCCCGAGCACGCCGTCTGCGGGGTTTCCGCCAGCGATGCGATGGCATTCTGCACCTGGCTGACTTGGAAAGAACGCCGCGAAGGCCACATTGGTGCCGACCAGGCCTATCGGCTGCCCACCGACGCCGAATGGAGTGCCGCCGCCGGTTTGGCTGCCGAACCCGGCGGGACGCCGGAAGCGCGGGCCGCTTCCTGGCCGACCGGCGTTTTTGCCCATCCCTGGGGTTTGGAATGGCCGGCACCGGACGCAATTTACAACGTCGTCGGCGACGAGGTCGATGATTGGGAGGACTGGCATCCGGGTTGGCTCCACCGTCCGCGTCGCGATGGCTGGCGAGGCACCGCTCCGGTCGATGCGATGCCCCCTTCACCCCTTGGGTTGCATCATCTGACCGGCAATGTCTGGGAGTGGACCGAGACGCCTTACAACGAGGGCACGGAGAAACATGCTCTTGTCCTCCGGGGTGGTTCGTGGCTCGATGCTTCGCGCGAAGGACTATCACCCGCCTTCCGCGACCGCGACATCGGCACGGTGCGGATGACGAAGCGCGGATTCCGCGTGGTTTTTCAGGAAAGCGGAGCTTCCGGGTGGATGTATGGCGAGAGGGAGTGACCCGTCTCATTTACCCACGCCCATCACTTCCCATACACCTTGTCCTTGGGATCGCCTGCGGACATCAGGTAGGCCATGAGATCGCGCACTTCCTCGCCGTTCAGCAGGTTGATCAAGCCGGGAGGCATCTGGGAAACGGGAACCTCCTCGATCTTGGCGACATCGGTCCGCTTCATCTTCACGGGCTCACCTTTCGGGTCGGGCGGGTAGACCTCGAGGTCGTCGCCGCGCTCGACGACGAGACCGGTATGGACCGCGCCGCTCTTGGTCGTGACGCTCGAGGTGCCATACTGGTCGCTGATGACCTTGCTCGGATCGATGATGGATTCGAGGACGTAGGCCACGTCGAACTTGTTCCGGATGCTCGTGACGTCGGGTCCGATGTCGCCGCCGAATCCGGCCATGCGGTGGCAGGCGCCGCAACCGACGGCGTGGAAGAGGCTGCGTCCGTTCTCGAAGTTCGCGTTGCGGAACTGGCCGCCGTTCGCGTGTTTCGAGGCGGATTCGATCGTCCAGACCTGGCCCGGTCCTTTCGGAGGAGTGATCGCGAAGTCGGGCACGGCCTGGTAGCTGACGCCGGTGATGTCCTTGAGCGCGATCAGTTGATCATTCGGCGCATGGGCGAGCGCCTCGTCGCGCGTGTTGGTGAGGAAGCCGCCGTAGCTTGCACCACCGGGATGTTTCGCGGCGGCGTTGAGGAAGGTGAAGTAGCGGCGGCGTTGCTCGAGGGTCCAGCCGCTCTTCTGATTGCGCAGGGCGAAGGCGTAGGCGATGCCGCGGATGGGCGGATAGTTGTCGAGCATCGCCTGGATGCTGCGTCCGTAGCCTTGGTTCCGCGTGACCAGTTCAGCCCAGTCGGGGATCTCGGGAGCACCGGGATTTTCGATCAAGGTCAGGGCCTTCTCGATCACCGTGGGTGCCTCGAGGGCGACCAACAGATTCACCAACTCCACATTGGCGTCGGCGGATTTCGAGGGAAGCAGGGCGTCGAGTTTGGCGACGACCTTTTCCCGGTCCGCTCCCGCGGGTTTGCCGAGACGGATGAGGTTGAGCTGCCAGGCGCGAAGATAACCGAGAAGCTGGGGTTCGGTCAGGCTCGCCGGGTCCATTTCGAGAAGGGCGGCGGTGAGTTTCGCTCCGTGGGTCGCGGCATCGCCTTGGCGGGCGAGGGCGACGGCTCCCGTGATGCGGGTCTGCGGGTCGGTCGCGGTGAGGACCTTGTCGGCCCATTGCGCGACGGGCTGCGACTCGACCGCGACGCGGGCGGCGTTACGGAGGAATCGATCGGTGCTCGCGAGGTGGGGCCAGGCTTTGTCAATCGCGGCGGCGTTCTCCTTGCCGTGAAAGGTCTCGAGCTCACGGCGGAGGGCGCGGGCCTCGGTGACTTCCTTGGGCTCGGCGACGGCTTCTTCTTTGCCAAGCGGTTTTGTGTAGGTCACCCGATACAACGCGCTCTGGGTGTTGCGTCCGCCGATGGTGAAGTAGAAGGCTCCGTCCTTGCCAACGATCGCATCGGTGACGGGAAGCGGCGCTCCGAAAACGAAAGGTTCAGCCTTGCCGGTGTAGCTGGATCCCTGGGCCTCGAGGTGGATCGCGTAGATCGTGCCGAAGGTCCAGTCGAGCGCGTAGATCGCCTTTTGGTATTTGGTAGGGAACTGGGCACCGATTCCCGAGGCAACGCCGGTGGGCGAGCCCGGACCGATGTCGACGACGGGGGGGAGGCTGTCTTCGTAATAGGCGGGCCACTTGCCCGATCCGCTGCGCCAGCCGTAGTCACCGCCGCTGACGACGTGGTTGATGCGCGTGGGGCGATACCACGGGGTGCCCATATCCCACTCCATGTCGGCGTCGTAGGTGAAGAGGTCGCCATTCCCGTTGAGGGCGATGTCGTATTGGTTGCGGAAGCCGATGCAGTAGATCTCGTGCTTCTGCGTCTGGGGATCAAAACGCGTCACCCACCCGCCGGGGGCGAGGCGGCCGCGGGCGTGCCCCTTGGCGTCCCACATGCGGGGGAGAATGTGATCTTCCTGCCAGCCTTTCACCCGCGATCCGGAGATGGACTCGGCCGGGGGCAGGTCGGTGTGGTTTCCGGAATCCACATACAGTTGCGTGCCGTCCTCGGTGAGGATCACGGCATGGTTCCCGTGTTCGCCGCCTCCGGTGGCGCTCGGCATCTCTTCGGCCTTGTCGAGTTTGCCGTCGCCATCGCTGTCAGTCACGCGATGGAGTTTGCCGCCGTTGCGGTGGAACCAAAGGGCGTCGAAGGCCCAGACCATGCCTTGACCCGCCGAGATCTCGACCGGCATCTTTTCGACCTTGGCTTCGCCACCCGAGATGTCGATACGGTAGAGACCCTTGTCGCCCTGGTCGCTCGCGAGGAGGCGGCCCTGGTCATCGGTGGTGAGCGCGACCCACGAGCCCTCCTCTTCCTTTGGCACGGTGTAGAGCAGCTCGACCTTGAAGCCATCGGCCACGGTGATGTCGGAGGGTGCGAGCGGCGCACCGCCCCCCTTGTTTCCTCCTCCGGGACCGGTGATGCCGGCGACACCCCAGGGACCGACGCCGAACTTGCCGTGGGCCTTGAGTTTGCCATCCCACGCCGCGTCATCAAAGGCGGCCGCCTTCCAGCCGTCGATCTCGGTGAGGGAAAGTTTCCAATCGGGCTCGCTCAGCACCGTCATCTTTTTTCCATCGGCGGTCTCCACTTCGAGCTTCAGGGTGAAGGCGGCGGCTCCGCCCTTGTTGCGGGCCTTCGCGGCGATGGCATTCTTGCCGGGTTTCAAGAGCTTCGCGGCATCGGAAGTAAAGATCGGCTGGCCCCAGTCGGGAGCTTTGCCGGCGTTTTCACCGTTGATCCAGAGATCGAGTTCGTTGTCGCAGGTGGCGTAGAGTTTCGCCGACTTCACTTCACCGGCGATGTCGAAGGTTTTGCGCAGGTAGATCCACTCGTCGTCGACCTTGTCGGCGCGCCAGATCCACGTCGAGAGCGGCTCGGTGGTGACCCACTGGTAGGCGCCTCCGGCGGCAGATGCGGCGGGCTTGGCTTGGGCAGCCGGCTTGGCATCGGGGTTCGCTTTCTTCGCACTGGTCTCGATGGCTTTTTTCAGCACACCCTGGCCCTCGCTGTCGCTGAGTTTGCGGAACTGGATGTTCTTGTATTCGACCCGCATCGGAGGTCCGGCGTGGAGCTGCAGGCCGATCACGCCCCTGGCGAGGGCCTCGGGATGGCTGTCGGTGATGTCGACGGTGGTGACGTCGTTGATCTGGTGGAGGAGACGGTTCCCCACGGCGATGACGCGCAGGGTGTTCCACTCCCAGTCCTTCAACTCGGTCTTGTCGCCGACCTCGCCGGCGACTTTGGTGTTTCCGTCAGGGCCGATCTCGACGCGCTGACCGCGTTGGGCGATGATGCCGCGCTTGCCGAGCTTCTCGCCGTAGAGCATCCCGAAGTAATTCTGCGAGGGATGCAGGTCGGCCTGGTAACCCTTCAGGACGAAATTCGCCTCGTCGACGATCTCGCTGCGGTATTGCAGTCCCGAATTGTTGCCCTTGAAACGCACCTCGGCCGTGATCTCGAAGTCGGCAACTTCGCCACCTTGCCAGATGAGAAAGGTGTTGCCCTTCGTCGGATTTTCCGGAGTCGTCTCGCCGACAATGACGCCGTCCTTCACCGACCAGAATTGCGGCAGGCCTTTCCAGCCGGTGAGGTCTTTGCCGTTGAAGAGGGATTCCTGGGCCCGGACCGGGACGATCAGGGCAAGGAGGCCGAGGACGAAGAGCGGGAGTTTGCGATGCATGGCGCCTGTTTTGCACCAAAACCGGCCCCGCGTCCAGCCCGCAAGTCCGCCGTAAGAAAGGGACGATCTCAGGTCTCTTCCTGATACCGCCCTCCATACCCAGGCTCATACAGCATCAGCCCGGTGCGCTTCGAGATCTCCTGGAAGTGGGCGTCGACCGCGTAGACCCTGACCTGATCGTGCAGCGCCACCGCCGCGATCACCACGTCCACCCACGGCACGGTGAGGCCGGCGTCCCGCAGACGCCAGGCGAGGGCGATGGCCCTCTCCCCATCTTCTTCGCGCACGGGTCGATACGGGATCACCGAGAACCAATGGCCAAGACGGGTGCGCTCTTCCTTGCGGGCGCCGCCGAGCACCTCGAGCCGGATCGGCGTGCACCACTGGGCCTCGTAGGCATCGAGGAGCCCCTCCACGGCCAGCTTCACCCGGAGATCGCCATTCCGGCGGAGCGCCTCGATCCAGGCAGAGGAATCGACCAAGACCATGACTCAATCCCGCGTCAGGGGAGGGATGGGATTGGCGGGATCAGCGCCAACGGATCCCGGTGCCGCCGGATCCGGATAATCGAAGGCCCCTTCGCGGATGAGACGGCCAAACTCCTTGGCCTTGCGGCGATAGGTGAACTCCACGATCGCCTTTGCGAGGGCAGGACTCTTCTGGGTTTCGCCGGTCAGGGCCATGACCTCTTTCATGGTCTCCTCGTCGATGTCCACGCTCACTCTCATGCGTGGAAGTTTTGCCTCATTTTGCAGCAACGACAATGCCTTTCTGCTGCAAAAAGCGGCTTCCCGTGTTCGATGGATGCCTTCAGGGGTGGAAAGGCCAAAAGATCGGGATGCAGACCACCGCCACGCCCCACAGGATCAGATTCAGCGGCACCCCGATCCGGGGGAAGTCGGAGAAGCGGTAGCCGCCCGCGCCGAAGACGTAGGTATTCGTCTGATAGCCGATCGGAGTCATGAAGCTGGCACTGGCTCCGAACATCACCGCCACGATGAAAGGACGCGGATCCACCTGCATCGACTCGGCGATCCCGATGGCGATGGGCGTCAGCAAGATCGCGACCGCGTTGTTGGTCACGACCTCGGTCACGATCGAGGCGATCAGATAAATGGCGGCGAGGACGGCGAGGGGGCCGAGGGATTTCAGGACATCCGTGGAGGCGCCCACGATCAGGGCCGCGGCCCCGGTCGTCTCCATCGCCTTGCCGAGACCCAGCATGCCGAAGATGATGAAGAGGATGCTCCATTCCACGGAGTGGTAGACCTCCTTCGGATCGAGACAGCGCGTCAGCACCACCACCGTCGCGGCGACGAGCGAGGCCAGGGAGATCGGCATGATGTCGAAAGCCGAGAGCAGCACCACGACGAGGATCGCTCCGATCGCGATCGGGGCTTTGTCCCGACGGAACGGTTTTTCGCGGGTCTCGTTGAGGCTGAGGAAATCGTCGTCCTCCTGCATCTTCGCCAGATTCTGTTCCGGTCCTTCGAAGATGACCGTGTCACCAAAGCGCAGGGGCACATCGAGGAAGTTCTCCGTCAGATTCGTGCCGCGTCGATGCACGGCGGCGGCGCGGACACCGTAGCGGCGGCGAAAGCCCAGTTCGCGGATCGTCTGGCCGATGAAGTCCGATTGCGGACCGACGATCGCCTCGACGAGTTTCAGCGAGGCCGGATTCGTCGGCGTCTCCGAGTGGCTCTCCGATCCGAAATCGAGTCCGTTCATCTCCTGGATCGCGGCGATCCCGCGCGAGGGAGCGGTGAGCACGAGGAGGTCGTCGGGCCGCAGGACGAGTTCATCGATCGGCGTGTCGTCGATGCGATGCCCCTCGCGGATCACTTCGAAGATGCGGATGCTGCGGCTTTTCCCCAGCGCGGTCTCCGCGACCGCCTTGCCGACGAGCGTAGAATTCTCGAGGATCACGGCGTGTGTGTAGAAGCTGCGCGTGTCCTCCGTCGAGAGCAGCGAAGAGAGCGTGTCGCGATCCGGGAGGAGCTTCTTTCCGAAGAACAGCAGGTAAGCGCCGCCGATCAACGCGTAGATCAGTCCCATCTTCGAGATTTCGAAGATGGTGAAGGGCGGCTGACCTTGCTCGACCGCCACTCCCGAAACGAGGATATTCGTCGAAGTGCCGATCAACGTCACCGTGCCTCCGAGGATGGAGAAAAAGGAAAGGGGAATGAGGAGTCGCGAGGCCTTCAATCCGCTCGCCCGTGCGAAACCCAGCAACACCGGCAGGAAGACGACCACGATCGGAGTGTTGTTGAGGAAGGCCGAGAGCGGGATCACGATCGCCGCGAGGAGGAGCAGCGCCTTCATCTCGCTCTTTCCGGCGGTGTGGGTGAAAAAGCGCGCGATCCTCTCGATCGCCCCGGTTCTGGTCAGCGCCGCGCTCAGCACGAACATCGCCCCGATCGTGAGCGGAGCGTTGTTCGCAAAGATCCCCGCGATGTCCTTTTCGCCAAGCGTCCCCGTGAGGATCAGGATCGCGAGCGCACCCAGCGCCGTGAGATCGGGCGGACACCACTCCTTCACGAAGGCCACGAAGACCGCCGCGAGGAGGACAAAAACAAGGATCAATCTGAGGGTTTCCCCGGTCATCGGCGCGAGCCTAGCCGATTTTTCCCGGAGCGCTCCCAAAAAATCACCTGTTCATCCGTTCACTGCGCCCGCCAGTTCCCCGCGGAACACGAAATAGACCGCGCCGAGGAGGCAGACACCCGCCCAGAGATAATCGAGCTTCAGCGGCTCTTTCAGATACCACACGGAGAAAGGCACGAAGATCGAAAGCGTGATCACCTCCTGCAGGATCTTGAGCTGGCCCACGTTCATCACCGTGTAGCCGATCCGGTTCGCCGGCACCTGCAGCAGGTATTCGAAAAAGGCGATGCCCCAGCTCACGAGCGCGGCGATCAGCCAGGGTTTGTGGCCCATTTCCTTCAGGTGCGCATACCAGGCGAAGGTCATGAACAGATTGCTCAGACAGAGCAGGCCGACGGAGGAGAGGTAGGGATTCATCGAAGCGGAGTAAACAGGGTGTGATGCGGCATCCAACAGGGTCAGATCGGGCTGGCGTCGCGTTTGCGGAACCAACCGGTCAGGGAAAACCGTTCGCGATTCGCCGGCAACACCTCGTGCCAGAAATCCGCCGAAAGGAAAAGGACCAGTTTGCCGAATTCCGGTGCGATGTCGACGAAAGGACCCTCCGCGCCCGCCTCGCGATCCGTGTAGAGCCGCAACAGCCCGCCATCATCCGGAGTCCAATCGCGGTTCAAATAAAGGATCGCCGAGACCGTGCGCGCCGAGACGCCGCGATGGCAGTCGAGGTGGGCTTTGTAAAACGCGCCCGGCGGGTAGCAGGCGAGGTGGGCCTCCAGATCGAAGAGACCGAGAAAGAGCTCGCGATTCAGCGAAGCCCGCACCGTTTCGAGCGCCTCCCAGTAGCGGGACTGAGCAGGCGACAGATCGGCCGGATCAAGCCAGAGGACGTGATCGCTCCGGATCTCGCTCCGCACCTGCTTTTCCCCGCCGCGTCCCACCGCCGCCTCGTGCCAATCGCCCCGCTCGCGCGAGGAGCGGATCTCCTCGAGCAAGGCGAGACCGGTCGCTTCATCAAGAAAGCCCGGCAACACCGCGTAGCCGGGATCGGCGAGAGCGGACGCGATCTCGTCGGGGGCAGAGGGAGCAGGTTCGTCGGGAAGCGGCATCGGGAGACGGTCGCTTACGGCGGGCGCGCGGGCTTGTCAACGTGGGGGAGAGGTGGTGTAGGGCGGAATGGCATTCCGACGGCGGGACAGTGGCGACGTGGACGTCACCACTACCGGCAGAAAACGCCGCTCACGGCGGTAGTGGTGGTCTCCCAACCGCCACCCGCGGACGCCGCCGTGTCCCCATCGCCCTTCTCCACCGTGCCTCCCCTCCGATCGCGCCAGCGCCCTGGGAGCGCCGGCATCCCTGGCGGCTTGGTTTCGCCGGGGGAAGCCTCCTACGCCGCCTGCGGAGTCCGCTCCTTCACGCTCGCAGCGACGGGAAACCGATCCAGCGGACTCACCACCCCAAGCCCGTTTTCCCCAGTCGCGACATGCAGGTAGATCTCCGTCGTGGTGATGTCTTCGTGGCCGAGAATCTCTTGAAAAACGCCGAGGGATCGGAGGCGTTTTGGACGGCGCGAAGCGGAGCCCGAAAGGGTGAGGTCCGCAGGCGGGCGGGCCGAATCAATCGTTCGCAAATCTTTACCCGCCTCGAGCAAGTGGGTTGCAAAACTGTGCCTCAGCGCATGACTCGTCACGCGCTTCTCGATCCGTGCCGTTTGCGCCGCACGTTTGATTGCCTCATTGTAGACCTTTCCATGCAGATGATGACGGCGCCGGAGGCCGCTTTCGGGA
>JAEUHI010000035.1 GCA_016795385.1 Verrucomicrobiales bacterium
CGCTGTCCTCACCGCCCTTCCGGGAGCCTCCTTTCTTGACCAATTTGCAAAGGACCCTCTATCGCTCATAAAACCCTAAAATTCAACGCATTGAACTGGCTCGAGGTCGGTTGTAACCTGCGGATCTGAAAGAGAGCCAAATCTTCTCCCGACCGGCTCCCAGGTAGACGCTTCCCGTTTCCGATCCGGCTCGACGGTGGGGACTCCCGGGGTCGGGATCGTAGCGAGGGCCGCAAAGAGAATCGACTTCGTCGGCCATCACCTGCCAAAAGGCTTCACGGACGGACGCGCACGTCTTGCAACAGTTCGGCACACTCTCGTTCTCCTCCTTGCAAAAAGGCGGCTTTCAGTTTTTCGTGGGTCATGGTGGTGGTTGGGTTTGGTTTGATCACCGCCACGCTTCCGCGTGGCTTAACCCACCGCCACCTCAAATTTTAACGACTCGGGGGACATTTCCATGCCAGACGGACCAAGGAGGTGGAGAATGTGCCTGGCCTGGCTACTGTACATCTCAAAGTCGATCGCATTGGAAAGTCGTACAAGTGGATCGCCTACATCCCAATGGCACCTCGACCGAAGGTCCTGGGAGAGTGACTGAACGATTTCTAAGATCTGTCTGAGGTCCCGCATAGGCCGCGAATTTAGAAATTAGCCAATTGTCGTCAAGAATTGTTATTCTTCCTCAATGATCTATTCCCAGGGACTGCCCACCCCTCCCGCAATCCAAGAGAAAATCCCGGTTTTGAACCATGCTCAGTGATCTCGGGCCGCCTATCGCCTACCGCCTACCGCCTACCGCCTACCGCCTACCGCCGACCGCCTACCGCCTACCGCCTACCGCCGACCGCCTACCGCCGACCGCCTACCGCGGAGCCGAATCACCGTTTACCGCGCCGACGGGGCACCGTGGCGACGGCAGCATCAATGAGCAAGGTTGGAAAGGATCCGGCGAGATCGATCACGCACTGAAGACCATCTCCCCGTCCCGCACATCCGCGCGGATCGTCTGACCCTCCCGGAACTTCCCGTCGAGCAGATCGAGGCTGAGTGGATCGAGGAGCCGGTGCTGGATCACCCGCTTCAACGGGCGCGCCCCGTAGGCGGGGTCGTAGCCCTCGGTCGCGAGCTTCTCCAGTGCGGCCGGCGTCAACTCGAGCTCGAGCCCCTGGTCGCGGAGCCGTTTCACGACGCGATGGATCTGGATCTTTACGATCGCGGAGAGGTCTTCCTCGCCGAGCCGGTCGAAGATGATCGTCTCATCAATGCGGTTGAGGAACTCCGGACGGAAATGCCCACGCAGGGCCGACAACACGAGGGCTTCGCGCTGCTCGGGATTGCTCTCGGTGAGGATGTATTCCGATCCGATGTTGCTCGTCATGATGATGACCGTGTTCCGGAAATCGACGGTGCGGCCCTGGCCATCAGTGATGCGCCCGTCGTCGAGCACCTGGAGCAGCACGTTGAAGACGTCGGGGTGTGCCTTTTCGACTTCGTCGAGCAGCACCACGGAGTAGGGCTTGCGACGCACCGTTTCGGAAAGCTGGCCGCCTTCCTCGTATCCGACGTAGCCGGGAGGCGCTCCGATCAGTCGCGAGACGGCGTGTTTCTCCATGTATTCGCTCATGTCGATGCGGACCATGGCGTTCTCGTCGTCGAAGAGGAATTCGGCGAGAGCGCGCGACAGTTCGGTCTTGCCCACGCCGGTGGGTCCGAGGAAGAGGAAGGACCCGATGGGACGGTTTTCATCCTGCAATCCGGCGCGGGCGCGACGGACCGCGTTGGCGACGGCGGTGATGGCCTTGCGTTGTCCGATGACGCGTTCGCCGAGGCGCTGCTCCATGCTGACGAGCTTGGAGCGTTCGCCTTCCTGCAGGCGTGACACGGGAATGCCGGTCCACGAGCTAACGACTTCGGCGATGTCTTCTTCGGTGACCTCCTCCTTCAGCAGACGCGAGGCGTGTTGCATCGTGTGAAGCTGGGCCTGGGCTTCCTTCAGAGCCGCTTCCTTGCCGGGGAGCAGGCCATATTGAATCTCGCTGGCGCGTCCGAGGTTGCCCTCGCGCTGGCGGCGCTCCAGCTCGGTCTTGAGCTGTTCGATCTCCTCTTGCACCGCGTTGGCGCGGTCGATCATCGACTTCTCATTCTGCCATTGGGCGCGGAGCGCGTCGGACTGCTCGCGGACATCGGCCATTTCCTTCTCGACCTTGGCGAGACGATCCTTGCTGGCGTCGTCCTTTTCCTTGGCGAGGGCCTGGCGCTCCATCTCGAGTTGCATGCCCTGGCGCTCCAGCTGGTCGATCTCGGTGGGCAGCGAGTCGAGCTCGATCTTCAAACGCGAAGCGGCCTCGTCGATGAGATCGACGGCCTTGTCGGGAAGGAAACGATCGGAGATGTAGCGGTCGCTCAAGGTCGCAGCGGCGACGATGGCGGAATCCTGGATGCGGACGCCGTGGTGGACCTCGTAACGTTCCTTGATCCCGCGCAGGATCGCGATGGTGTCCTCGGGCGAGGGTTCGTTCACCATCACCGGCTGGAAGCGGCGCTCGAGGGCGGCGTCCTTCTCGATGTACTTGCGGTACTCGTCGAGGGTCGTCGCGCCGATGGTGCGCAGTTCACCGCGGGCGAGCTGGGGCTTCAGCATGTTCGAGGCATCAACGGCGCCCTCGCTCGCTCCGGCGCCGACGATGGTGTGGAGCTCGTCGATGAAAAGAATGATCTCGCCGTTGCTCGAAGTGACTTCCTTGAGGAAGGCCTTGAGCCGATCCTCGAACTCGCCGCGGTACTTCGCTCCCGCGATCATCGAGCCGATGTCCATGGCGATGAGGCGTTTGTTTTTCAGCGAATCCGGCACGTCCCCGCTGACGATGCGCCGGGCGAGCCCTTCGGCGATGGCGGTTTTGCCGACGCCCGGCTCGCCGATGAGGACGGGGTTGTTCTTCGTGCGGCGCGAGAGGATCTGCATGACGCGTCGGATCTCGTCATCGCGCCCGATGATGGGATCGATTTTCCCCTGTCGCGCGATGGCGGTGAGGTCGGTGCCGTATTTCTCCAAAGTCTGATATTTGCCTTCGGGATCCTGGTCGGTGACCCGGTTGCTTCCGCGGATCGCGGCGACGGCCTGGGAGAGGGCGGCCTCGGTGATCCCATTCTCTTTCAACAGGGTCTTGAGGTCGACCGAACCCTCTTTGGTCATCGCCAGCAGGACGTGCTCGACGCTGGTGAATTCGTCCTTCATGTCCGACTTCACCTTTTCGGCGGTGTTCATGACCGCGCGGAGATCCTGGCTCAGGTAGACCTGCTGGCCGGCATTGCCCTGCACGGAAGGTTTTTTGTCGAGAAGTTGATTCACCGCTGTCTCAAGACGGCCCGTGTTCACCCCAATCTTCTCGAGCACTGGACGGGTCACGCCGTCGGATTCACGGAGCAGCGCGGCGAACAGATGGGTGGCGCTCAATTCCGAGTGATTCCTCGAATTCGCGAGCGACTGGGCGGCTTGGAAAGCTTCTTGCAGCTTGTTGGTGAACTGGTTCGGGTTCATGTCGGTTCCTCTTCGGGGATAGAATAGTCAGGTTTCGTCCGTCAACGCCAAGCCTTCCTTGGCGGAGACGATGCGAATGTTGGGATTTGAGGGCTTTGACGGTCATTGCAGGTTTTTGTTCAAAAAAGCTGATTCTTTTGTCAGCCGCCCTTTCCCGGCACCTCGTGCCTTGTCAAAAGCGCCGCCCTGCGCGAACCTCGGCGCGATGAACTGCAACGCCAGCGATACCGAAGAATTGATCCGCCTCTACTACGAAGCCTTCAATGCGGGCGATCGTCCCGCGATGCTGCGCCTGCTCGCTCCGGAGGTCGTCCACGACATCAATCAAGGCGCTAGCGTGCCCGGCGTGGAGGCCTTCGAGAAATTCCTCGCCCACATGGACCGTTGCTACGCCGAGCAGGTCGAGGACCTCGTCGTGATGGTCGACGAAAGCGGCACCCGCGCCGCGGCCGAGTTCTACATCCGCGGCGAGTATCTCGTGACGGACGAAGGTCTGCCGGAAGCGGCCGGACAAAAATACCATCTCCGCGTGGGTGCTTTTTTCGACATCGCCGAAGGCCGCATCGCGCGCGTCACGAATTACTACAACCTGCAGGATTGGATCGCGCAGGTCGGTGGGTGAGGGCTGCGCGATTCAGGTGGCACCAATCACGTCGATCCCGCGCAAGCCAAAGAGCGGAGCTGCGGCGAGCAAGTGACGGTCGTTCGAATAGATTTCGTTGAATCCGTGCTCGGCGGCGCAGGCAAGGTGCAGGGCATCGGCGGCGCGAAGGAAGCAAGAGCCCGGATCGGAGAGGAAGATTCGCTCCACCCGCTGGTATGACCGTGGGCCGGGTTCCAGCCATTGCAGGGCTCCGGCCCGGGTTGCGTCTTCCATCTGCTGGAAAACCGCCCGCGCTCTCTCCGGATCCGCGAGTTTTTCCCGCATTTTCAGGTGACCGACGGCCGCGAACTCCGTGCGTCCGTGTATCGAGCAAGCGACGACGCCGATCCTCCAGGCGAGTTTGACGACCTCCGCGGATCCCACCTCTTTCCAGTGCAATTTCGCGAGATAGGAGGCGTCGAAATAGGCCCGCTTCATCGATCGTCGCGACCCTCCGAGATGATCCGGGTGGAATCCGGGCCGCCGTCGATCCCGTCCGATTCCCAGTATTCCTTGAAGCCGGGAAGCAACTTCCGATTGGCCCAGTAGGATACCGTCTCTTCGGCGACCGCCGCCGTCGGGTTCAGTTCCTTCTCCAACGAGGTCAGGACGACCTGTTTGAGCGTCTGCCCGGTTTCGACCGCCCGGATCTTGGCCTTCTTGTAGAGGGCTTCGGGGATGTCGATGGTGGTCTTCATGGGGAAACGATACTGGAATGTGGTTTTCCGTCAATCCGTCTTCCTGTCTCGACCAGCGCCGGGCCTGCTCACGCCACCACCGCCTGCGCCACCTTCCCGTAGACGTCCGTGAGGCGGAAATCGCGGCCGGCGTGTCGGAAGGTGAGCTGCTCGTGGTCGAGGCCTAACAGATGCAGAATCGTGGCGTGCAGGTCGTGCACGTGGAGGCGGTTTTCCTGGGCTTTGAAGCCGAACTCGTCGGTGCTGCCGTAGGCCATGCCGCCCTTCACGCCGCCGCCGGCCATCCACATGGTGAAGCCGTGGGGATTGTGGTCGCGGCCGTTGCCGTTTTCGGTCACGGGCGTCCGGCCGAACTCCCCGCCCCAGATGACGAGGGTGTCTTCGAGGAGACCGCGCTGTTTCAGGTCCTCGAGCAGAGCATAAACGGGACGATCGATGTCGGCCGCGAGCTTGCGGGTCTGTTCGTCGTGTTTGCTGTGGGTGTCCCAGGGCTGGCCGTTGCCGTAGTAGACCTGGATGAAACGCACCCCGCGCTCGGAGAGGCGGCGGGCAAGCAGGCAGCCGTTGGCGAAATGACCGGTGCCATAGGCCTCGCGGATTTTTTCGGGCTCTTTGGAAAGATCAAAGGCATCGCTCGCCTCGAACTGCATGCGGTAGGCGGTCTCCATCGCCTCGATGCGGCCCTCGAGCGCCTCGTTGCCGGGGCCGCGCGCGGCGAGATGTTCGCGGTTCAAGGCCGCGGCAAGATCGAGCTGGCGTCGTTGCAAAGCGGGATCGGGCTTGGCCGCGCTGAGCCAGGGAATCATGCGATCCGGCTCGATCTTCGAATGATTGATGTAGACGCCCTGGTGCTGCGGCGGGAGAAAGGCGCTGTGCCAGAGTTCGGCGAAACGCACCGGACGGCCCGGGCAGAGCACGAGATAGGACGGGAGGTTGCGGTTTTCCGAACCGAGCCCGTAGGACATCCATGCCCCCATGCTCGGGACCTTCGGGGTCATCGTGCCGTTGTTCATGAGAAACAGGGCGGGACCGTGGTTCGGGTTGTCGGTATGGCAGGAATTCAATACGCAGAGATCATCGGCGTGACGAGCGGTCAGCGGCAGCAGCTCGCTGATCGGCAAGCCGCTTTTCCCGTGATTCGCGTAGGCATAGGGCACGGCCATGAGACCGCCGGTGGGACGCTCGGTACGGAGGTCGGCGCCTTCGGGACGTTGGCCGTGGTATTTGGTTAGGGCCGGTTTGGGCTCGAAAAAATCGGGGCCAAAGGGTCCGCCGTTCATGAAGAGATGAATGACCCGTTTCGCCCGCGGAGCGAAGTGGGTGCGCGGACCGAAGTCACCCGCCGCCTGGAGGGCCGAGGCGAGACCGAGCGAACCGAGACCGCCGCCGAAGCGCTTCAGGGCGGTGCGACGATCGATGAGCGGGGAATTTCCGGGAAAGGTCATCGCGGTCAGTCGAGGTAGAGCAGTTCGTTCGAGGTCAGCAGCACCTGCGCGTAGCTCGCCCAAGAGCCGCCGTCTTTCAGGTAGGCGAGGCCGAGTTGACGCTCGCGGTCGGTGGGCTCGCGCTGGAAAAGCCGTTGGTAGGCGTCGCTCAATTTTTCCTCGTCATTCGTGCCCGTGAGCTTTGATGCGAGCGCCTCGGAGCGGGCGAAGATGAAGGGGCTGTTGAGCGAGAAAAGCTGCTGCAAGGGTGTCGCGGTCTCCGTGCGGGTCGAGCTGTGGGCGATGGGATCGGGGAAGTCGTGGATGCGCAGCATTTCATCGAGCTCGCGGCGTTTCACGAGTCCATAGACGGTGCGCCGCGTCGCCATCGGGTCCTCGAGGGGGAAGGGTTCACCGCCGGGTTTCAGATCGAGTTCCCCCGTGGCCGAGAGCATGGCATCGCGCCAGGATTCGATGTCGAGACGTCGCTGGCTCATGTGGGAGTAGAGACGATTCTGCGGATCGATCGCCTTCGCCTTGTCCGAGCCGAGCGAACTCTGCCGCCAGGTCGCGGATTCGAGGATTTCACGATGCAGCCACTTCAAGGACCAGCCGTTCGCGACGAACCGCGCCGCGAGATCATCGAGCAGCGCGGGATGGGTCGGGGCTTCGCCGGCCGGGCCGAATTCACTCGGCGTCGGCACGAGGCCTCGTCCGAAATGCTGCTGCCAGACCCGGTTGACGATGACGCGGGCGGAGAGCGGGGCGGCCTCCTCGACGAGGGCGCGGGCGAGTTCGAGACGTCCGCTGCCGTGATCGAGCGAGCGGGGTTTGCCATCGGGCCCGGGAAAGGAGGAGAGAAATCGGCGCGGCACGATTTTTCCGGGTTTGTTAGGATCGCCGCGTTCGTGCAGGGGCAGGTCCTGCGCCATGCCGGGGATGTAGTCGAGCTTGGTGCCGTGCTCGCCCTTGTCCTTCGGCTTCACGAAGAGCGCGGCCTCCATCACCGCGGGTGCGGTGGCGGTGTGATACTTCGGCGTCGCTTCGCGGATCGCGGCGATTTCCTTTTCGAAGGCGGCGAGCTGCTCCTTCAGATCGGCGGGCGCGGGCTTGGCTTTTTTCAGGGCATCGCGTTTGCCTTCGAGCGCCTTCACCTTGGCGCGGGCTTCTCGGATGGGAGCGAAGGCCTTTTCATCGAGCACCGGTCGATCGATGAGCTGCACGCTCGCGAAGACTCCGGCGATCGCATAATAATCCTCGGCCGAGACGGGGTCGGACTTGTGATCGTGGCAGCGCGCGCAGCCGAGGGTGAGCCCGAGGAAGGTGCGGCCGAAGGCATCCATCCGCTCCTCCCATTCCTCGGCCACGGTCACGCTGATGATCTCGGGCGGCAGTTGCAGCTCTTTCCAATAGCTGGGGCTGAGTCCGAGAAACCCAAGGGCGGCATTGTCGGCGGGATTCGATCCGGGAACGAGATCGTTCGCGAGCTGTTGGATGACAAACTGGTCGTAGGGCAGGTCGCGGTTGAAGGCGGCGATGACCCAGTCGCGGTAAAGCCAAGCCGGGCTCTTCGCGTCGCTCCACGATTCGGTCACATCGGCGTAGCGCGCGAGATCGAGCCAATGCCGCGCCCAGCGTTCGCCGTAGTGAGGGGAGGCGAGGAGGTCGGTGATCAGTGATCGGTAATCAGGGGACGGTGGATGCGGATCACCGTTTACCGATGACCGATCACCGATAACCGCCCCCGGTGGCAGTCCGGTGAGATCGAAGGAGAGGCGGCGAGTCAGCGTGCGAGGGTCGGCCTCGGGAGATGGGGAAAGGCCGTTCCTTTCGAGTTCGGCGAGGATGAAATGATCGATGCGGTTTCGCGGCCACGCCGAGTTTTTCACTTCGGGCAGCGGCTGCTCGTGGAGCGCTTGGAAGGACCACGGGAGCGGCTTGGAGTCTTCGGCGGTGGCGGGATTAGGCAAGAGGAAACCGGCCAACGCGAGAACGCTGGATCGAAACCAGATCGGTATGGAAGACTGTTCCACGAACTCCCATTGTGCGGGAAAGCAATCCGCAGGCCAACGGACGCGGTTGCGGCGGGGGACACGTGAACGCGCGGGAAGGTGTTCTTCCGGAAAGGACACCTTTGAGTGAATCGATCCTTCTACGGAGGACGGATCAGGTTCAATGAGAAATCCCGTTTGGACCGGACGAACGCTCTACTGAGGCTTTTGAAACCAGGCTTCGTTTCGAAGGGTGGGCGAGACGGGGCTCTTGTTCCAATAGCGCCAGTCTCTCAATCGCGCTCTTTTCCGGGCGGCTTCCGACGCTCTCGACCATCGCGGAAAAATCCAAGAACTGGGACGGTATCTTACCGCAGCGACGATAAGCACGACCTCGATGAGCTTGTGGATGACAAGCACCGACATGCTCCGTGATGGATCAAGGAGATACACCGTCATCGAAATCACCAACAGAGTGGTAAAAATGAGAAGCATATCGACTCCAAACATTAACGATCTGCTTCTCCACCAGAATGACTGTTCGGGAAGCTTCATCACGAGAAATTGTAGCTCGATACGAAGCTCTTAAACAAGCACTTCCTTCACCACCCGCGAAGGATCGACGCCGGTCAGCTTGTAATCGAGCCCTTGGAAACGGTGGGTGAAGCGCTCGTGATCGATCCCGAGCAGATGCAGGGCGGTCGCGTGGAGGTCGCGGACGTGCACGGGATTTTCGGCGACGTTGTAGCTGAATTCATCGGTCGCGCCGTAGGTGAGGCCCGGCTTCACTCCCGCACCGGCCATCCAGATCGTGAAGCAACGCGGATGGTGGTCGCGTCCGGCCTCAGGGCTGTCCCACTGGCCCTGACCGGCGACGCCGCGGCCGAATTCGCCGCCCCAGATCACGAGGGTATCGTCGAGGAGGCCCCGTTGTTTCAGGTCCTTGATCAGGGCCGCACTCGGTTGGTCGGTGTCGCGGCAGCGGGCCGTGCACCAGCTCGGGAGTCGGCTGTGGTGATCCCAGTCGGGATGGAAGAGCTGGATGAAGCGCACCCCGCGCTCGGCGAGGCGGCGCGCGAGGATGCAGTTCGCCGCGTAGCTGCCGGGGCGCCGCGAGTCGGGTCCGTAGAGCTCGAAGACGGAGTCGGGCTCGTCGCCGAGATCGGCGAGCTCGGGGATGCTCGTCTGCATGCGGAAAGCCATCTCGTATTGACGGATCCGGGTCGCGATCTCGGGATCGCCGGTGGCTTCGTGGCGCATCGAGTTGAGTTCGGAAAGTCCGTCGAGCATTCCCCGGCGGCGTTCCCTTGGCAATCCGTCAGGGTCGCGCAGGTAAAGGACGGGGTCCTTCGCGTTGCGGAGCTTCACGCCCTGGTAGCGCGAGGGGAGAAAGCCGCTGCCCCAGTAGTGGTCGTAGAGGGGTTGGTCGCTCGGCCGTTTCATCCTCGAAATGAGGACGAGGTAGTCGGGCAGGTTTTCGTTCTCGCTGCCGAGCCCGTAGCTCGCCCACGCCCCGAAGCTGGGACGGCCGGGGAGTTGGTGCCCGGTGAGGAATTTCGTCATCGCCGGTGCGTGGTTGATCTGGTCGGTCACCATCGATTTGATGAAGCAGAGCTCGTCCGCGACCGAGCCGATATGCGGCAGCCATTCGCTCACCGTTGCACCGCTTTGCCCGTGGCGGGAGAACTTCGCGATGCCCGGCAGGATGAGCTGCTTCTGGTTCGACGTCATCGTCGTGAGCCGCTGCCCCTGGCGCACGCTTTCGGGCAACTCGACGCCGGCCCATTTCGCGAGGCCGGGTTTGTGATCGTAGAGCTCGAGCTGCGAGGGTCCGCCCGACTGGGTGAGGAAGATGACGCGCTTGGCCTTCGGCGCGATGCGGGAGAAGGACGATGAGATCGCCCCGAGCGAATCGCGCGCGAGGAGCGAGCTCAGCGAGATCGCGCCGAGGTTGAGGCCGGTCTGCTGCAAGAAGTGTCGTCGGTTCATCGGGCGAAGAGGGGGAGTAAAAGGTAAAAAGTAAAAGGTATCGGAGTCCGGGTGCGTTCAGTTCACGCCCCCATCCGTGCTCATCTGTGGAAATCCGTGCTCATCTGTGTTTGAAATCTCGCTCTTCACTCCATCGTCATCGCCTCATCCAGATTCAGCATCAGGCTGGCCACGGTCATCCAAGCGGCGACTTTGGGGGCTTGTTGTTCGTTCAGTGCCGCTTGCTGTCCGACCCGCGTGAAGGCGACGGCATCCGCGGGATTCGACTCGTAATAATCGAGCGACTGGTGATGTTCCCGCCTCAAGACCGCGCCCTCCTTGTCTGAAGGCGCACGATTCAGAATCGCCGCGGCGAGTCGAGTGATGGCTTTGTCAGGATCGTCTCCGGCGACGCGCTCGGCGAGCATGCGCGAGGCTTCCAGCATGCCGACATCGTTCAGCAGGGTCAGGGCGTGCAAGGGCGTGTTTGTCCGGTTCATTCTCACCTCGCAGACGCGGCGCTGGGCGCTGTCGAAGAGGAAGGTCGGGGCGCTCGAACGTCGCCAGTAGGCGTATAGGGTGCGGCGGTATTGGGCGGGTCCGACGCTCGGCTGGTAGGTGTAGCGGCCCATGAAAATCTCCTCCCACACGCCTTCCGGTTGCCAGGGTTTCACGGGCGGTCCGCCGAGGGCGGGATTGAGCAGGCCTGACGCGACGAGGGCGTGGTCGCGGATCATCCAGGCGGGGAGGCGGTGCCGCGGGAAGCGGGCGAGGAGCCGGTTATCAGGATCCCGTTCGAGCATCTCCGGCGAAACGGCGCTGTCCTGGAGGAACGTTCCGCTCGTGGCGATCAAACGCAGGATGTGGCGCAGGTCCCATCCGTTCTCGACCAGCTCGACCGCCAGCCAGTCGAGCAGCTCGGGATGGGTCGGAGCTTCACCCTGCAGTCCGAAGTCTTCTACACTACGGACGAGACCCTGACCGAACATCAAGGTCCAGAGATGGTTCGCGATGACGCGGGCGGTGAGGGGATTCTCCGGCGAGACGAGCCACTTCGCGAGGTCGAGTCGGGTGCGGGTTTTCTCCGCGGGCCAGTCGAGGATGGCGGGGATCACGCCGGGGGTGACCTCCGCGCCCTTTGCATCCCAGACGCCACGCTCGAGGATGTGGGTCTTGCGTGCTTCGGGACGTTCGTTCAGCACCATCACCTTCAACTTGCCGGAGGCCTTTTTGACTTCGGCGAGCTGGCGGTTCGCTTCGTTGAGCTTCGCGAGCACGGCCTGGTATTCGCCATCGCCGACGAGGTATTGTTGGAACAGGCGCTCATCCACCGCGGGATCGACCGGCTTGCCCTCGCGGCGGGCGGCGGCGATCTCCTCGAGCGGCGAGGCTTTGACGGAACGCACCGTTTCGCCGGATTCGGTGGTGACCGAGAGTCGGAAGCGACCGATGTTCGCATCGCCGTCGGTGGAGCGGTGGAAGAGGACAAAGACGAGGTCCTCGTCGGGCGCGAGGGAAAGCGGCTCCTTCAATTCATAGACGGCGGTGTGCGGCGCCTTCGCATCCCCCGATTCAGTGGTCCAGCCATTGCGCGGGTCGTCGTCGAGGGTGTCTTTGACGAGCCCGTAGTTGCGGCCCTTCGCCTCGCGCTCGAAGTCGGCGACGGCCCCGCGCATCTCGAGATCGCGGACCTGTCCCTCGCCCGGGAGTTTCGCGAGCAGCTTCACGTTGGTGAGGATGAATTCGCCCTTCTTGCCGCGCGAGAGTTTGCCTTCGGTGTGGGAGGCATGCGGCATCACCTCGAGCCGCCATCCCGTGATGCGGTCCGGCAGGCTTTTGGCAGGAATGGTGATGCGGTAGTCGTCCTGCCGCGGATTCGGTCCCGTCGCCTGGATCGTGCCGTCGGATTCGACCGAAAAGGTGGTGCCTTCGACCGAGGTGACGCTGCCGGGACGGGCGGTCTGCCACGACTGATAGTCCTGCGGGAGCGACGCGAGTTTTTCCTCGCGCCACGGGGCGAAGCGGGTCCGGGCGGCCTCCTTCGCGGCGGCTTCGAGCGGCTTCACCGTGGCGACGTGGGCCTCCATCTCCTTCACCGCGCGTTCGGCTTTGGGAGATTGATAGTCGAGGTAGGGAACCGCGTTGTTTCCCGCCTTGCCATCCTCGGCGATGCTGTTGAAGAAGGCGAACATCCGGTAGTAGTCCTCGTGGCTGACCGGATCGAATTTGTGGGTGTGGCACTGGGTGCAACCGAGCGTGAGCCCCAGCCAGACCGTGCCGGTGGTGTTGACGCGGTCGATGACATAATCGATCCGCGATTCCTCGGGATCGCGGCCGCCTTCGCCGTTCGTCATGTGATTCCGGTGAAAGCAGGTGGCGAGGATCTGCTCGGGCGTGGCGTTCGGAAGGAGGTCGCCGGCGAACTGCTCGATCGTGAACTGGTCGAAGGGCAGATTGCGGTTGAAGGCATCGACGACCCAATCGCGCCACGCCCAGTTCGTGCGCTCGGCGTCGCCCTGGTAGCCGTCGGTGTCGGAATAACGCGCCGCATCGAGCCACCACATCGCGAGACGTTCGCCGTGGTGAGGGGACGCGAGAACTGAGTCAACGGTTTCTGCGAGGTGGGTAATCGGTGATCGGTATTCAGTAATCGGTCTATCTGAAGCACTGATTACCGATAACTGATCACCGTTTACCGTCGCCGGCGGCAGCCCGGTCAGCGCGAAGGAGAGGCGCCGCAACTGCGTGTGATCCGGCGCGGGCGGGGCGGGGGAGAGGCCTTCCTCCTTCAGCTTCGCCCTGACAAAGGCATCAATGGGATGATCGGCTCCGGCGGGTACGGTGGGACGGACCGGCTTTTGAAAAGCCCAGTGTTTTCCCCAGACCGCACCCTCTTCGATCCAGCGCTTGACCCTGTCACGTTCGGCGTCGGTGAGCGGTTTGCGGTGCGAGTCGGGCGGGGGCATCAGCTCGTCCTCGTCGGTGGAGATGATGCGCTGCCAGACTTCGCTCTGGGCGAGATCGCCGGGCGAAAGGGCGGCTTTCGCGGCGGCTTCGTCGTCGAGGCGCAGGTCGGCCTTGCGATGGCTCGGGTCGGGACCGTGGCAATGGAAACAGCGATCGGAAAGAATCGGCAGGATGTCGCGGCTGAAACTGACCGGGTCGGAGGCAACGAGATCCGTCTGCGAAAAGAGGAGGAAGCCGGGCAGGGCGATGAAAAGCTGGCGGCAGGAACGCAACATCGGCAAACATACACCGAAATCCGCCACCGGGTCTTGTAGCGCATTCGGGATGCTTTGGTATGTTTTGACCATGTTGGATTCCCTGCCTGCCGGTCCGCTGATCAGCCTCTTCGACTGCCTGCCGGGCGTCATCTTTTACGCGAAGGACCGCGAGAGCCGTTATCTCGCGGCGAACCGGGCGATGTTGATGGCGAAAAACCTGCGCGATCCGGAGGCGCTGATCGGCAAGACGGACCGCGACTTTCATCCCGCCGTCCTCGCCGACGCCTACATCGCGGAGGACCGCGAGGTGATGCTGACGGGTAGCGCGGTTCTGAACCGGCCTTGGTTCGTGATCGATCGCTCGGGGCGCCCGGGTTGGTTCAATTCGAGCAAGGTGCCCCTGCGCGACGAGGCCGGCGCCATCGTCGGAGTGGTGGGCGTGCGTTATCCGGTGGAAACGCCGGAGGATCGCGAGCGCAACTTCCGCGATCTCGCGCCGGTGGTGAGGCACCTCGAAGACCACTACGCCGACATCGTCTCGATGGGAGACATGGCGAGGCTGGCGGGACTTTCTCCCACCCACTTCAACCGCCGCTTCCGCCAGATCTTTGGCATGGCCCCGACGCGATTTCTTCATGCCCTCCGGATTGAAAAAGCGCGGCAGCAGCTGGTCGAAACCGATCGCAGTGTCGGAGAGATCGCGGTCGATACGGGCTATCACGACCAGAGTCATTTCACCCGTCATTTCCGTCAACTCGTCGGGATGGCGCCGGGGCGGTTCCGCGCTCAATACCGGGGACGCTGAGGCGGGGGCGCACACAGGCCATGTTTTGCCGGAAGGAAGTGTCGTAGGCTTTCGCAGCACCATCTCGAGAACGGTGCCGGTGAAATCTTGCGTAAGGTTCCGGCCCGGCCGGGAGTGAATGGAAAACGTTGTGCACGAATCCCCCCCAGATCCTTCGCGCTACGAGCACTTCGTGCGTCTCCTGACGAGGCACGAGCGCTCCATCCGAGCCTACATCCGTGCGGGCGTGCCGTCGCCGCACGACGTCGCCGAGGTGATGCAGGAGGTCTCGCTCATCGCGTGGCGGAAGTTTTCCGATCTGAGAGATCCGGAAAACGATTTCGCCCGCTGGGCTACGGTGATCGCGCGTTATGAGATCTTGAAATTCCACCGCACGAGGGCGCGGGACCGGCTCGTGCTCGCGGAGAATGTGGTCGATTTGATCAACGAGGAAGGGCTCGGAGAATTCCGGGGTCGTGAGAAGCAACTCGCCGCGTTGGAGGTCTGTCTGCAAAAGCTCCCCGAATCGCGTCGCGAGATGGTTCTCGATGCGCATGTCTCGGGCTCGTCCATCACGGAGATGGCAGGCCGGATCGGGAAGAAACCCAACGCCCTTTACCAATTGCTTTGGCGCATCCGTCAGGAACTGGCGGAGTGCGTCGAACGGGAGGAGGCCCGCCTCGCATGAGTCCGTCCGATCATCATCTCCTCGCCGCGTATCTCGATGGCGAGCTCGATCCCGGGGATCTCTCGCGCTTGGAGCGCCTGCTTGAGGAAAGTGCCGAGGCCAGGAAGCGGCTTCGACTTCTCGCCACGATCGACGAAGGCCTCTGCGATCTCGCTTCGGGGCGGAGTGTGGAAGCCAAGGTCACCAAGATTGCCGCGCGGACGCCGGTGCTCACCTGGCTGCCCTGGGGGCTCGCTGCGGCCGCGGGGATCGCGCTGATTTGGCAATCGCTCCCCAAGGTGGGTTTGGAGGACGCGGCTCCCCGCACGGAGGGTTGGGTGGCGCTGCTGGTCGATGAAGCGTCCGCTGTTTTTGAAGGCGGGCGGGCACCCGAAGACCAGGTCCGCTTTGGAAAAGGCGATTATCATCTCGTGGATGGCGCGGTCCATCTGCGCTTTGCAAACGGAGCCGATCTCGTGATGCGCGCCCCGGTGGAATTCACGGTGAAGGACGCCTTTCACATCGAGCTTGCGCACGGCAATGTGCGCGCGATCGTGCCGCCGCCGGCGCAGGGATTCACGATTCATTCACCCGGGATCGACTACGAGGATCTCGGCACCGAGTTCGGCGTGATGGTCGATCGCCAAAGCGGCGCGAGCGAACTCCATGTCTTCGACGGTCAGGTCAATGTGCGTAATCCGGAGTCCGATGCATTGCTCCAGCCCGCGCTGGTGGGGGATTCATTCCGCTTTGCCGAAGGCGATCTGCGGCGGGCCGAGGGTGCGGGGCAGGATGAGTTTCTCACCCCCGGGGCGATCGGCTACCTGCGCTGGGAGCGATGGCGCGAGGAGTTCGTGGATTCTCCCGGGCTGATCGGATTTTACACGTTCGACGAGGGCGGAGACCGTCTCGTCAATGCCGCGAGGCATCCCGCCATGTCCGATGGAGAGATCGCGGGAGCGCGTTGGGTGAGCGGGCGATGGCCGGAAAAGCAGGCCCTGCTCTTCGATCGCGACAGCGATTTTGTCGAGTTCGATCTGCCCGGCGAGTTCTCCGAGCTGACCATGGCCGTCTGGATGAAGGTCGATCGTTTCGATCACGAACTCAGTGCGATCGTGAACTCGAACGAATGGGAGCCGGGCGATCTGCACTGGCAGATCAGCCGCGTCGGGTTGCCGTGGTTCGGACTCAATGATGTCGCCGTGGCGAGGCAATTCCAGGGCGGACGGGTCGAGCCCGGACAATGGAGCCATGTCGTGATGGTGATGTCATCGAAAGAGGATCGAGCCGAGGTCTATGTGAACGGCGTCGCCGTCAATCGCGGCCAGCTCCCCGATAACGTCAGAGTCACTCCGGGCCGCTGCCGGCTTGGCAACTGGCTCCGCGATCCCGAGTGGGCGCACGCCCCGGTGCGTGCCTTCCGCGGACGCATCGACGAGCTGGCGGTCTGGAACCGTCCCTTGTCCGAAAAGGAGATCCAGGAAATGATGAAGATCGGCCAGCCGACTCCTCTCTGGTCGGTCGCACCCGGCTTTTCCCTCACCCAGAATTTCAGATGATGATGAAACCTTTCACTTTCCCCGTTCTTGCAACGCTCCTCACCGTCTTTGGTAGCGATGCGATGGCCGAAGAGAAGATCGATTTCAAGCGACAGATCCGTCCGCTGATCTCGAATCACTGCGTCGCGTGCCATGGTCCCGATGAGAAGGAGCGCAAGGCCGATCTGCGTCTCGATACCTTCGAGGGAGCGTCGGCGGATCTCGGCGGTTACGCCGCTCTTGTGCCGGGGAAGCCCGACGAGAGCGAACTGCTCCTCCGCATTCTCAGCGAGGACGATGAGGAAGTGATGCCGCCGCCGAAAAAGGGGAAACGTTTCACGCCCGAGCAGGCCGACCTGATCCGTCGCTGGATCGCACAGGGCGGGAAGTACGAGAAACACTGGTCCTACAATCCGCCGGTGAAGAGCGAGGTGCCGTTCGTGGCTGAAAACGCCGGAGCGGTGAACGAGATCGATCGCTTTCTCCTCGCCCGACTGGAGAAGGAGGGCCTCCAGCCCGCGCCCGAAGCCGATCGCCATACCCTGGCGCGGCGCCTCTCGATCGATCTCACCGGACTGCCGCCCGCTTGGAGCGAGGTGGAGGGCTTTGTGAAAGACAGCTCGCCCGAGGCCTATCAAAATTACGTTGCCGCGCTCCTCGCGAAGCCGGCTTTCGGCGAACATTGGGCGCAGCAGTGGCTCGATCTCGCCCGCTACGCCGACAGCTCGGGTTATCCCAGCGACCAGCCCCGCGAAATCTGGGGATATCGCGATTGGGTGATCGGGGCGATCAACCGCAACCTGTCCTTCGACCGATTCACGATCGAGCAGATCGCCGGCGACCTGCTGCCGGACCCGACGGAGGACCAGCTCATCGCCACCGCCTTCCACCGGAACACGATGACGCAGAACGAAGGCGGCACGAGTGACGAGGAGTTCCGCGTCGCCGCGATCGTCGATCGGACCAACACGACCCTCGCGGTGTGGATGGGCACGACGATGGCCTGCGCGCAGTGCCACACGCACAAATACGATCCCATCACCCACCACGATTATTTCTCGGTCTACGCGATGCTCAACCAGAGCGCCGATGCCGACCGCAAGGACGAGACGCCGGTGCATTCCTTCTTCACCGCCGACCAGAAGGCGAAGCGGAGCTTGCTGGAGCAGGAAATCGGTGATCTCGAGAAACGCTTCACTTCTCCCGATCCGGCCTGGCTGAGCGGGCTCGAGGCCTGGGACAAGGCCTTCCCCCGAAATCTCGCCTGGCAAATGCCGAAGCCTGACAAAACCACCACGGCTCCCGCCGAGGTCGGTGCAACGATCGACGGCGAGGGAGTCGTGACGCTTTCCAAGAATGCCGACAAGGCCAACCAGACCGTCGAACTCGCCCTCCCGGCGGGACCGCTCAGCGCGGTGCGTCTCGAGACGCGGCCCGCACCGGGCTTCGGAAATTTCGTGCTCACCGGGCTGAAGGCGGAGATCGTGCCGCCGAGTGGCGCGAGCGGACCGAAGGCGCGTCATGTCCGCATCGAGCTGCCCGGGAAGGCGCGCTTCCTCCAACTCGCCGAGGTCGAGGTCTACAGCGGCGGAGCGAATGTCGCGGTGAAAGGCAAGGCCACCCACAGCAGCCAATATCAGGATGCCGCCGCCTCGCGTGCGATCGATGGACGCAGCGATGGCGATTACGCGAAAGGCTCGGTCTCGCACACGGCGCAGGAAGACAATCCCTGGTGGGAGGTCGATCTCGGAGCCGAGGTGCCGGTCGACCGCATCGTGGTGTGGAATCGCACCGATGGCGGCACCGCGATCCGGTTGGAACGCTTCAATGTGAGCGCTCTCGACGGGAAACGCACCGCTGTTTGGAAAGAGCAGGCCGTGCCCGCGCCGAAGGACAAAGCGGAGTTCGCCCTCGGTGGCCCGCAGCCCGTGACCTTTGCGACCGCCACCGCCGACCACGAACAGAACGGCTTCCCCGCGGCCTCGCTCCTGAAGACGGAGGGAGACAAGCCGGGCTGGGCCGTGGGTGGCGCGACCGATCGTCCGCACGAACTCGTCCTGACCTTGGCCAAAGCGCAGGAGATACCCGCGGGTTCGAAGCTGCGGGTCACCCTGGAGCAGCAGTCGACTTATGCGAACCATCTCCTCGGACGCTTCCGTCTCGGCGTCACCGGTGATCCCGGAGTGTCGAAGCGGCTCGCCGTGCCCGCACCGGTGCTCGCGGTACTCGACAAGCCGACCGGCGAGAGGAACGAGGCCGAGCGCAAGACCCTGACCGATCACTATCTGCGTCAGGTCGCCCCGGAAAACGCGAAGGAGCGCGCCCGCCTCGGCGCGGCGAAACGGGAGCTCGAGGCGATCAAACCTTCGACCGTTCCCATCATGCAGGAGCTCGCGGAAAAAGAGCGTCGCGAGACAAAAATCCAGCTGCGCGGAAACTGGCAGAATCTCGGCGACGTCGTCGGTCCGGGCGTGCCGGCAGCCTTTCATCCGCTCCCTGACAACGCTCCCAAAAACCGGCTTGGTCTCGCGCAGTGGCTCGTGAGCCGGGACAATCCACTGACCGCCCGCGTCGTCGTGAACCGCTACTGGGAGGCGATCTTCGGCACGGGGATCGTTTCCACGAGCGAGGAATTCGGATCGCAGGGCGAGCTGCCTTTCCATCCCGAGCTGCTCGACTGGCTCGCCGTCGATTTCATGGAGCACGGATGGGATGTGAAACGCCTCCTCACCCAGCTCGTCAGCACCCGCGCCTATCGCCAGGAATCACGCGTGACGCCGGAGCTGCAGGAGCGCGATCCTGATAACCGGCTCCTCGCCCGTGGCCCGCGTTTCCGGCCGAGCGGAGAGATGTTGCGTGATCAGGCGCTCGCCGTTGGTGGCATTCTCAGCGAGAAGATGGGTGGTCCCGGGGTGCGACCGATGGCGCCGAATCTGGGACTCTCGACCGCCTTCGGTCGCAGCAACGACTGGACCGTAAGCGAGGGCGAGGACCGCCACCGCCGCAGCGTTTACACCGAGATTCGGCGGAATGGTCCCTACGCGAGCTTCACCACCTTCGACGCGCCGAACCGCGAGGTCTGCACGATCCGCCGCGGCCGCACCAATACGCCGCTCCAGGCCTTCGTGACGATGAACGATCCGGTCTACGTCGAGGCGAACCAGGCACTCGCCCGCCGTCTCGCCGCGGAGGTGAAATCCGGCGATGCCGCCGCGAAGGTTCGCCACGCCTACCGCCTTGCCCTCGCCCGCGAGGCCGACGAGAGCGAGGTGGCCACCCTCACAAAACTCCACGAAGATGCCCTCGCCGCCTTCAAGGCCGATGCCGAAGCCGCGAAAAAGATGGCCACCGAGCCCATCGGCCCCGCCCCCGAAGGCACCGACCTCGCCGACCTCGCCGCCTGGACCGCGACGGCGAACGTGATCATGAATCTCGATGAGTTTCTGATGCGCCGCTAATCAGTAATCAGTAATCAGTAATCAGTGATCAGTGATCAGAGACTTGTATCCAACAAACCGAATACCGATTACCGATTACTTCATCCTTGCAACCGATGAACCCACTCCGCGAAGAACAACTCCGCCTCACCACCCGCCGCCAGTTCCTCGGCAACGCGGGACAGTTCAGCCTCGGTGCGATTGCCATGAGCGCGCTCGGAGGCACGGCCCAGGGTGCCTACGGCGACAACCCGCTCGCCCCGCGCCGTCCGCATTACGACGCCAAGGCGAAACGCGTCATCTACCTCCACATGTCGGGCGCGCCGCCGCATCTCGATCTCTTCGACTACAAGCCCGAACTGGTGAAACACGACGGGCAGGACTGTCCGCAGTCCATCCTCGAGGGACGTCGTTTCGCCTTCACCACCGGGGTGCCGAAGCTGATGGGCACGCCGCGGAAGTTCGCCCAATACGGCAAGGCTGGGATGTGGATGAGCGATGCGGTGCCGAACTTCCACACGATCGCCGACGACCTCTGCGTGGTGCGTTCGATGCACACGAGCCAGTTCAACCACGCTCCGGCCGAGCTGCTCCTCTTCACCGGCTTCGAGCGCCAGGGACGTCCCTCGATGGGTTCTTGGGCGACCTATGGTCTCGGCACGGAGAATGAAAACCTGCCCGGCTTTGTCGTGATGATCTCGAGCGGCACCCAGCCGAGCGGTGGTCAGGCCTGCTGGGGCAGCGGTTTCGCTCCCTCGGTCTTCCAGGGGGTGCAATGTCGTTCGAAGGGTGATCCGGTGCTCTTTGTCTCCGACCCGGCCGGCATGAGCCGCGACCTGCGCCGCAAGACCCTCGATGCCTTGCGTGAGCTGAACGAAAAGCAGAACGCCGAGCTCGCGCATCCCGAGACGGTGACGCGCATCGCCCAATACGAGCTCGCCTACCGCATGCAGACGGCGGTGCCGGGGGTGATGGACATCACGAAGGAGCCGCAACACGTTCTCGAAGACTACGGGGCCACGCCGGGCGAGGCGAGTTTCGCGAACAACTGTCTCCTCGCGCGTCGTCTCGTCGAGCAAGGGGTGCGTTTCGTGCAGCTTTTCGACTGGGGCTGGGACTTCCACGGCACCGGGCCGAACGAGGACATCCGTGACGGTCTCACCAACAAGATGGCACGCACCGACAAGCCCGTCGCCGCGCTGATCCGCGATCTGAAACAGCGGGGAATGCTCGAGGACACCCTCGTCGTCTGGGGCGGGGAATTCGGCCGCACGCCCTTCCGCGAGGGGCGCACCGCGAAGAGCCAGATTCTCGGACGCGACCACTATCCCGATTGTTTCACGCTGTGGATGGCGGGCGGTGGCGTGAAGGCCGGCTTCGACTACGGCAAGACCGACGAACTCGGGTTCGCCATCGCCGAAAATCCCGTGCACGTCCACGACCTGCAGGCCACGATCATGCACTTGTTAGGCTTCGATCACGAAAAGCTGACCTATCGATTCCAGGGCCGCGATTACCGGCTCACGGACATCCATGGTCATGTCGTGAAGGATTTGTTGGCATGAGGAGAGCGGGGCAAGGAGGGGCGACATTCCTGTCGCCCGGCAAGTCCCGATGGGCGACAGGAATGTCGCCCCTCCTTGGGCTCATTCTCGCGCTCGTCTCCGTGGTCCAAGCCTCGGAAAAACCCAACTTCGTCTTCATCATCGCCGATGACCTCGGCTGGGCGGACGTGGTTTTTCACGGCGGCAACGTGCCGACACCGCATCTCGATCGCTTGAGAGGCGAGGGCGTCGAGCTGACGCGTCACTACGTCGCACCGGTGTGTTCGCCAACGCGCACGGGGTTGATGACGGGGCGCTGCTGGAGCCGCTTCGGCGTGACCTCGCCCCAGAACAACCAGGCCCTGCCCTTCGACACCGTCACCCTGCCACGGGCGCTGAAGCAATGTGGCTACGACACCGCCCTCATCGGCAAATGGCACCTCGGCTCGAAGCCGGAATGGGGCCCCAATCTCTTTGGGTTCGATCACAGCTACGGTTCGCTCGCGGGCGGCGTCGGGCCCTACGATCATCGCTACAAACAAGGCGAGTTTTCCGTGACCTGGCACCGCAACGGCGAACTCATCGAGGAGCAGGGCCACGTCACCGATCTCATCACGGACGAGGCGGTGAAGTGGATCGGCGAGCGCGGTGAGGCGCCCTTTTTCCTCTACGTGCCCTTCACGGCGGTGCATCTCCCGGTGAAGGAGCCGCAGGAGTGGCTCGACCGGTTGCCCGCCACGATCACCGGTGACGTGCCTCGTCAGTACGCCGCCTGCATCGCCCATCTCGACGATGCCGTGGGTCGGATTGTCAGGGCGGTGGACGAAAGTGGCAAGGGTGGGAAAACCTTGATCGTCTTCACGAGTGACAACGGGGGCAGCACCTCGGAGAACAACGACACGAAGTATCCCGCCGATGATTATCCGGAGGGCAAGCTGACGGGAAACAACGCCCCGCTGCGCGGCAAGAAGGGCGATCTATACGAAGGCGGCATCCGCGTGCCGACCCTGGCGCGTTGGACCGGCACGATTCCCGCAGGATCGGTCTGCGAGGTGCCGGTGCAGATCACGGATTGGATGCCGACCTTCTGTGGCCTCGCCGGATTTGCAGAGGGCGAATCCCTGAAGTGGGACGGCGTCGACGCGTGGCCGGCGATCACCGGACAAGGAGGATTGCCGGATCGCGTGATCTATTCGGTCGCTCCTGGATTCCGCGCGCGTTCGCTCCATCACGGCGACTGGAAACTGATCGCGGGCGGAGGAGGCAAGGGTCGTGAGGAAACCTTCGAACTCTTTGATCTCTCCGGCGATCCTGGAGAGACGCGCGATCTCTCCGACGTGGAGCCTGCGCGACTGGCGGAGATGCAGGCAAAGCTTGCAGCGGCGGCGGTGAACGATCGCGATGCGGTGGTGAAGAAGTGAGGTCTGTGCCTCTCCTTCACTTCCGTATGAGCAAGGGCGGCTGGCGGAGCAGACCCTCGCGCCACGCGCCCGGCCAGGCTTCCTCGCCATGGGCTGCACCGAGCAGGGCTCCGAGGACCGCGCCCCGGTGGACGTTGTCACCGCCGAGCATGGTGTTGGCGATGAGTCCCTCGCACGGCGAGTCGTGGTATTTCGCGGCGAGGTAGATCGTCGCGGGCACGCTGTCAGCGAGGTAGCAGGCGGGGCTGAGCCGGGGGCCGATGATGCTTTCGTCAGGCTCGTCGAGCCAACTTTCCAGAGGAAAGGCGAGGTAGGGACTCGTCTGGCGGGCGTGTCGCTCGCGGATGACTTCGAGCAGGTCGGCTCCGGCGAGGACGGGGAGAATCAGATCGATGAGGAGCGTGGCCGCTCCCGCGATGGTTGGCCCCGCGTGGGTGAAGGCGAGGTGCTGGAGCGCGTGGCGGACCGCCTTCTCCGGATCGCCGGCGTAGGAGACGGCCAGCGGCAGAATCCCCGGGAGACCGCCGATGTGTTTGCCCTCGACCGCGCAACGCGCGGGCTTTTTGCCGCGGGCGTAGTTGAGGAAAAAGCCGCGATGGCATTCCTCGATGTAGGTGTCGCGGTGGCGGCCGGGCGTGGTGAAAAAATCGAGGTAACGGCTCGTGTAGTCCTCGATCTCGTAATCGCCTTTCCCGAGCAGGGACTCCTGGAGCAGGCCGGATAGCTGTAATGTCAGGGTGTTTTCTCCCGCGGCGAGAAACTGATGGTAGTGGACCCCGCGTTGTCCCCAGTAGACGGCCTGGTCGTGGAGGATTTCCCCGCGTGGATGAGGCGGGCTGTAGCTGGAGCGCCAGAGGATGCTCCCCGGATGCGGGTTCTTCGGGGCGAGGTAGCGGTCGACGAGGCCGTAATCCGCGCGGAGCGCGGCTCGGTCGTAGTACCAATGCACGGGCATGGCAAGGGCATCGCCGATGGCGGCTCCGAGGAGGGCGCCGCGTTGGCGGGAGGAAAAGGCGGACGGATCGATCATGGGCACTCCAAGTCTACGTCCGCTGCGCCGGGAGGGGCGGCGGGCGCTGCCTCAGCGCACCTGCATGTCGTAGTCGCTCGCGTCCATCTCGGCTTCCCAGGCTTTCAGCCGGGCCTTGAGGTCGGCGCTGATGTCGGGATGGCGGTAGTGCAGGTTGTCCCGTTCGCCGGGATCGGCTTCAAGGTCGTAGAGCAGGTCCATGGTGCCGCCATCGTCGAGATACTTGTATTTGCCGTGGCGGATCGCCTTCTGCTTCCGGTTGGAGCGGTCGAGTCGCCAGTAGAAGGTCCGCTCGACCACGGGCTTTTCGCCGGTGAGGTGGGGGATCAGGTCGATGCCGTCGAAGGGCCGGTCTTCGGGCAGGGTACCGCCGGCCGCTTTCAGAAAGGTGGCGGCCAGGTCCATCGTGATGCCGGCCTGGGCGGATTTTTTGCCTTTGGGCAGGACGGCGGGCCAGCTCATCAGGCAGGGCACGCGGATGCCGCCTTCCCAGAGGGTGGCCTTGTGA
>JAEUHI010000058.1 GCA_016795385.1 Verrucomicrobiales bacterium
TGGTCGCGGTGCGCCTGAGCCGGTAGATTCGTCGGATGCCCACGAAGTCATCCCGAGGAGTGAAGGCGAGCCGCGTGAAGCGTGCCGAGTGCGAAAGTGTCGAGTTTGCCGAGGTGGAGTTTTCCGCCCCCGTCGTGCCGCGGCTGGTGATCCGCTTCAGCGACGGGCTGTCGGTGCTTGTCGAAAATGAGCGTTCGATTCCGTTGGCGGCCGCCTTCCTCGCCGAGTTTCGTCATCAGCGGAAGGGAGGTGGTCGATGATCTCGCTGGCCAATGCCGCCCTCAAGATCTACGTGGCCCTCGAACCCTGCGACATGCGCAAGGGCTTCAACGGACTCTACGCCTCGGCCAGCCAGCACCTCCGCGAAGGCCGTCTCGGGGTCGACCAGCTCTTCGTCTTCATCAACAAGCGCAAGGACCGCGTCAAGCTGCTCTACTTCGACGGAACCGGCCTGTGGGTCGCGGCAAAACGACTCGAGCGTGGAAAATTTAGCTGGCCCGCCCCGGAGAAGGGCCGGGCGAAGCTGCGCCTGCGTCCCGAGGCTCTGCAGATGCTGCTCGACGGCGTCGACCTGCGGGGAGCGACCCTGCGTCCGTGGTACGAGGGACCGAAGCCGTAAGTAAAATCATCCCTTCCGCGACTGCGGACTTGCTCATTAATAGTGGCTTGTTAGGGTATCGGCGCGATGGCCGACAATTTGGAAGCGCTCGTGCAAAAGCTCCTTGCGAGAGTTGAACTGCTGGAAGCGGAGTTCGCCGCGGCCAAGCGCGAGATCACCCGCAAGGACCAGATCATCGCCGCTTTGCAGCAGCGGCTCTTCGGCGCGAAGTCCGAGCGCTACGATCCCGACCAGGAGCAACTCGACTTCGGGGAGGACGTTCTGGGAAAGTTCGAGCCGTCCTCTTCGAGCCCGGAAAGCGAAGGGGACGGGGCAAGGGCGGCAAATCCTGAGCGGAGGAGCAAGCGCGACCTACTCCCCCGCTGCCTGCGCGTCGAGGTCGACGAGGTCGTCATCCCCGAGGAAGTCCTCGCCGATCCCGGGTCCTACGTCGAAATCGGAGAGCTGCATCACGACGAGTTGGCCGTGCAAAAGGCAGAACTGTTCTGGCGGCGCAAGATCCGCAAGAAGTTCAAAGCCAAAGACAACCGCGAGGCCGCGCCGGTGGTCGCCGCGGCGCCGCTGCCGAGCGTGCCCGGGACGATGGCCGATCCCGGCCTGCTGGCCATGATCCTTGCCGACAAGTATGTCTACCACGATCCGCACTACCGTCAGTCGGCGCGCTTCCTCGCCCGCTTCGGAGCGGAGCTGAGCCGGCAGACGCTCAACGTGTGGACGCACGCCGCAGTCGCCCACCTCGAGCCCCTGCGCGCGGTCATCCAGGCCGAACTGCGAAAGGCCGAGGTCATCCAGATCGACGAATCGGAGCAGAGCGGAGATAGACTGCCGCAGGCAGCCCGAAGGGTGAGCTTAGCGAATCAAACGCCGATGGATTATCTCTCACCCGGCATGGGACGGACCGCACAAGGCTACCTGTGGTGCTATCGCGACCCGGCCTGCGGGACGGTGGCCTTCGACTGGCGCCTTGGGCGCGGTCACGAAGGTCCACTGGAGTTCCTCGGATTGGATGACGCGGCGGTGAAGCCCTCGATCAAACTCATCCAATGCGACGGCTACAGCGCCTACGAGGCGCTCTCCAGGCGTTACCATGAGATCCGTCTCGGAGCCTGCCTCGCCCACATCCGGAGGAAGTTCTTCGAGGCGCGCGAGCAGTCGCCCGAAGTGGGCGACGCGATCTTGAAGCTCATCGGCAAGCTCTACCTCGTGGAGGCCTCGATGCGGGCCGGACCGCGTCGTCCCGACATCTGCCGCATCTTGATCCGCACCGGCCATGCGAGTCCGCACTTGAAGCAACTCAAAGAGAAGATCTTGTCCGAACACGGACGCCACCTTCCCAAAAGCAAACTCGGCGAGGCCCTCGACTACGCCCTCGGGCAGTGGGAGCAGTTCGAGCGCTATCTGAGCGAAGGCCGTCTCGACATCGACAACAATGCCGTAGAGAACCTCATCCGGCCCGCCAAGCTCGGGTTGAAAAACTACCTCTTCATTGGCAACGCCGAGGCCGGCCCAGCCAGCGCACTGCTCTACACCCTCATCGCGAACTGCCGCGAACAGCGCATCGATGCGGAACGATACTTCGAGGAGGCGCTGAGACGGATGCCGGTCAACGCCACTCAGGAGCAGGCCGCCGACCTGACGCCTGCGAAGCTCGCTCCTCTGATCCGCGAACTGCAACCGCAGCCGGCGTGGCGGGAGAAATCGACCAGTGTCAGTCAATCCGCAGCCGCTTGAACGGCGATCCGGCGCGGGGTCGAGTTATTGACGCTTACCCTTCTCCGGTCCCGTCGAGTGGGATCTCGCCTCGATCGCCTGGAACGCCCTCCACCTCGACGACGAGCCTGCCAAAGCCGCGGCGATTCTGGATGCCTATCGCGACGCGGGCGGGAGCTGCGACGAAGCCGCCTTTCAACCAAGCCTCATCGGTCGCGCCGCCTCGATGGTCTCGTGGTATCCCGTGCTGTATCCCGACGCGGGGCCGGAACGCCTGGAGAAGCTCGCGAGGCGGTTGCGGTGGTTGGAGGATTTGGGGTGAGGGGGGCTACGAATGATTGGAAGGTCACCTTAGCAGAATACGGGCGGTAGCCCTGTCGATTAGCGTGGCATCTACTTCGGAAGACACTGAGATTGGGATTGGAACGGGTGTTTTCGGGTGACGATTACCGCGTGAGCTGGATCTTTGTGGCCTCCTCTTTTCTGGCGTGATGGCCGATGTGAGCAACAGCGGATTGTCATTTCGGGAGAGCGGAGCTGTTCGAAACGTTCCGGTTTTGATGCTTGCAGTGAGGTTTGAGGAATTTGATCCGTTTGTCGGCCTTCCGAAGAACTGAGCGGAAAAAAACCTTGAGGTGACTCCACCTTTCACTCTCAGGGTATCCGGAATCGTCCCTTGATTTGAAATCAAGAAGTATGCGGAGACTCTGCGGGCATTCCGGGAGATCACGTCGATTGATTGGAGTTGAGGCAAAAAGATGCCTGTACCTGTCATTCTGCCAATTGCTCCACCCACGGCAATGTCTGGACGTGAGAAAACGTCAACCGTCGCGTCAAGGGTGATCTCGTAATCTTGTATTTCAACGCCAGTCGTTTGCGGCGTAAGTTCGAGAAAATAGTTCCCGGGCTCGAGGAACTTTTCGATCTGATTTCCGGATGCGATTGTTTGTTGGAAAAGGATGCTCCCGGATTCGTCTCGAAGCCTTGCTTCAAAAACCGAGGCCGTGGTGGAGAACAGAACCACCGATCGATTTGGGATCACAAAATTGAAGCTTTGTGGGTTTCCGATCACGCTCGTCCGTTCAAGAACTGCCTTACCGTCGAGAAATTCAATTTCATTTTCGCCGACCACAATTCGGCTGCCGACGGGAGCGCTGTTGTACCAGGCGGTGTTACCGCTTTGATAGGCGGCAATGGTGACGGGTCCGGGCGCGGTAGCTATCAAGAATCCACCAGCCAGTACGGCAGGTCCAGAAACAGAAAAGCTCAACGGGAGTCCGCTCTTGGGAACCGAGGGAAGAGGGATCTTCTGACCCGCCTGTACGGTTGAAGCAACGTTCCAAGCGATCGGTTGGGATTCCGGATATGGCCAGGCTCGTCGCGGTTCATCAATGGCTACAGTAATCGCCATGGAACCGGATATAGTTCCCCAAGTCCAGATACTGCCATCGGCAAGGAACGCTGCGGAGATCCTTTGACCCAGCGAACCGGGCAGTGACTCCCAGATCCCCTCGTTTGAGATTAAGCGTGGACTATTGAACCAGAGGTTCAAGTCTGGACTCACTTGTCGCCCCTCATTGTTTCCCCATCCCCATAAAGTTCCATCCTCCCGGATCGCGAGGCAATGATTGGGGCCGCAAGCTGCCGCTTTCCAACCGGTCGCTGACGGGATCATGGTCGGTACGCCTATATTGCTTGAAGTTCCCAAGCCGAGTTGACCGCTGTGGTTGAGGCCCCAGCTCCACAATGTGCCATCGGTGCGGAGGGCAAGCGAAAAGTAGGATCCGCAGTGAATGCTCGCCCAATCTTGGCTTGAGCCAATTTGTGCGGGGGACGCGCGATGGCTGGTCGACGTGCCGTGGCCGAGTATGCCTGAATTTCCATCATTCCCCCAACTCCACAGACTGCCGTCTTTCTTGATTGCGACGGTATGGACATTTCCACAGGCTACCGATGCCCAGTCTGTGCCGGTGCCAATTCTTGTCGGAACGATTTGATCTATCGTGGTTCCGTTGCCCAACTGTCCGTAGGTATTTGCTCCCCATGCCCAAAGACTTCCGTCTGACTTGATTGCCACGGTATGGCTCTCCCCGCATGAGATCCATTCCCAGTCTGCGGAGGAGTCGACCAACCCAGGTGTCGAGCGATTTGCGACGCTTGTTCCTCCTAGTTGTCCTTTTTGATTGTTCCCCCAACTCCAGAGAGTTCCGTCATTAGACAGGGCAACTGTATGGGAGTGGCCGCATGAGACGGATCTCCAGTGCGATTCAACGCCGACCCTGGCCAAGTCTTCCCGGCCAAGAGTGCCTTCAAATCCGGCCTGGCCTTTGCCATTGGCTCCCCAGGTCCAAAGTTCTCCGTTGTTGGAAATGATGGCTCCATGTTCCCATCCGAAAGCGGCTGATATCCAATTGAACCTATCCACGGTTCCAAGCAATTCCGGCGTGTCAGGGGGACTGGTCTTGTTGAGTTGCTGGATGTAATGGTTCCCCCATGTCCAAAGGGTCCCATCTGCGCTCAGCGCGGCTGTGTCGCGAGCGCCGCAAACAACGGAAACGAAGCGCATTGATGTTCCGATTCGGACTGGGGATGGCCGGGAAACCAGAGTTCCGTCACCGAGCTGTCCGAATTCATTGCTCCCCCACGTCCACAAGGATCCGTCGCTCTTGATTGCCGCAGTATGGCGTTCTCCGCATGCGACAACCAACCAGTCACTGTCGTTTCCCATCCTGGTAGGCGTGCTTTTGGCGCTCGTGCCGCCATCTCCTAGCTGACCATACGTATTGCCCCCCCATAGCCATAGACTACCGTCGCTCTTTATGCCCGCTGAATGAAAGACATTGGAGGCGATGGAGTTCCAGTCATCCGAATTGCCAATCTGTGCAGGAGTATTTCGGATGGATTGCGTGTCGCCGAGCCGTCCCGAGGAGTTATGTCCCCAACTCCAGATGGTTCCATCCTCCCGCATTGCAAGGGTGTGAAATTGTGCGGAAGCTACTGATGCCCAGTTCGAATCGGTCCCCACTTGGACCGGCGTATTGGGAGGGATGACGTTACCAAGCCCCAATTGTCCAAAGCTCGCCATTCCTGAGCCCCAGGCCCAAAGGGTCCCGTCTGTACGAATCGCCATTGAGTAAAGATTGCCGCTGCTGACGCTAGCCCAATTTGAGTCCGTTCCCACTTGGATGGGAGAGCTTCGATCGGTTGTTGTGCCATCTCCAAGCTGTCCGCTTCCATTGTCGCCCCATGCCCAAAGGGTGCCGTCTTGGCGTATTGCGAGTGTGTGTGACCCACTGGTGGAGATGAATGCCCAGTTTGAATCGGTTTCGAACTGTCGCAGAGAGTTTCTGGTTGACCAAATCGTGCTGTCCGCCCGTAACCCGAAGAAACCGCGTCCACCTGGGCCAGCTGAAATCTGCTCGAAGCGCTTTGAGTGATCAGCAACGATAAACGAGCGGTAAACGTCGGGTGCAGCGTCAAAGTTTTGGTTCCCGGGCTGGCTCGCCCTGACAGTTATCGAACCGGGAGTGCCTGTCAGGCTGAGTAAATTTCCTGCAATGGTCGCGACGTCGGTTCCTCCGACTACGGTCAGTATCACCTCAAGACCGCTCGTGGCGTTCGCTTGTAATTCGATCGGAGGTGCGTTCGTGGTCTGATCATGGATATTGGAGAAGCTGATCGTTTGAGGGGTGCCTGCTGATGCAAAAATCATTGTTCCGAGCGACAGTGCCGAGAAAATCGTGGCGCGAAGTCCATGAATTTGGGCGTTTGGCATCATTGTTGCGAATTCGGAAGGGGGGGAGCGGTGAGATTGGATTGTCGCCGAGCTTCATGTCAATCTCAAACTGCGTTTTAAGTCTCGTTTCGTTGTTCTATTGCCCTGTGTGCGTTCCACTTACGGGCCCTCACCTCCCCACCTTCCTCTGCATCTCCCGATACAACCTCTCAATCGCCTCCTCGGGCGACTCCATCATCAGGCTCTCGCGGATCTTGCTCGCATACAGCCCGAAGGCGAAGGGTGAGACGGCGGGGACTTCGACGAGTTCCCACTCCATCGCGTGGGCCTCGTGGAGGAAGGCGACGGCGCGGTCGAGATCGAGGAAGGTGTGTTTGGCCTCGTGCACGGCCTGCTCGAGGAGGGGATGATCGGGTTCGTGTTTCGCGAGCACCTGGTAGAGCAGGTCGGCGCTCCAGCGGATCTGGCGCACGGTGCGTTCGCCGCCGGTGACGTTGCGAGGGATCATCAGTCCCGTCTGGGCGATGCCGGAGAACTGCCACTTCACGAGCTGGGAATCGACGAGGGCGGTGTGGAGGATCTCCCCGGCTCCCTCGGCGGAGAAGAGCTCGCGCCATTCGGCGACGCCGAGATCCTGGAAGCGCCGGACGGTGAGGAGAAAGCCGTAGTCGTCGATGGTGACAAGGGCGTTGCCGCCGACGGCGTCCTTGAGCCGTTTCACGAGGATGCGCGAAAGGGCGTCGTTGGCGCTGCGGCCGATGAGGCTGTGGAAGAAAAAACAGACGCGCTCGCCGTCCTCGTTTTCCTCGTCGTCGGGCAGGTAACGTTCGATGAGGAAACGGCGTTCCGTGGGGATGCGTGAGATGAGGGCCTGCGTCGTGAAGTGATCGAGGATGGCGGCGGCGTTGGTGTGCGAGATCGACCATTCCTCGACGAGCCAATCGGCGATGGTCTCGGGATCTTCGCGGCGGACGTGGAGCCGGTCGTCGATCTCGGTGCGCAGGGCGGCGACAGCGCGGGCCATGCCGGAGGCGAGGGGCATCTTGTTCGCATTCCAACTCGGCACGGTGGGGAGACGGCCCTTGGCTTCCTCGACGAGGACCGCGGCGGGCGAACTCTCGACGAGCCTCACGGTGCGGCCGGCGAGCACGAAGACATCGCCGGTCTTGAGTCCTTTCACGAAACTCTCCTCGACGGAGCCGAGGCGGCGGCGTTTCAGCATCACCTTCACCATGCCGTCGGCGTGGATCGTGCCGATGTTGACGAGGTAATCGCGCTCGACCTTTTTCGAAACGGTGTGGTAGCGGCCGTCGCGCTCGACGATCTTGCCGAAGGTCTCGCGGTATTGGCCGCGCAGGGATTTGCCGCCGCCCTCGAGGTAATCGACGAGTCTTTCGAGTGCCCCGCGGTCGAGCTGGCGGAAGGGGTAAGCACCGCGCAGGACGGCGAGGGCTTCCTCGATGGTGACGCCGCCGTCCATCGCCATGCCGACGAAGTGTTGCACGATCACATCGGGGGCGAACTCGAGGATCTTCACCGGATCGAGCCGGCGCTCGTGGGCGAGGCGGGCGCAGACGAGGCATTCGATGAGGTCGTTGATGTTCGTCGCGACGAGGACGCCGTGGCTGACCTGGTCGATCGAGTGTCCCGAGCGTCCGACGCGCTGGAGGGCGCGCGAGATGCCCTTGGGCGTGCTGATCATCACGACGGTGTCGATGTGGCCGATGTCGATGCCGAGCTCGAGGCTGGTGGAGCAGACCACGGCGCGCAGGTCGCCGGCCTTGAGCCGGTCCTCGACCTCCTGGCGGATGTCGCGGTCGAGCGAGGAATGGTGGCATTCGATCGCGTCGGCGAGGGCGGGCAGGGCGAGCTTGAGCCGGTGGGTGATGCGCTCGGCGCCGGACCGCGTGTTCGTGAAGAGCAGGGTGGTGCGATTCCGCTCGACGATCCCGGCCATGTCGGTGATGACGCGCGAAGCGGTGTAGCCGGCGGGCGGGTAGGCGTGCTTGCGCAGCGGCGTGAGCACCTCGATGAGGGAGCGGCGTCCGGTCGCGACCTCGTGGATCTGCGGCATCGGTCCCGATCCGCCGAGAAAGGCGGCGACGGTCTCGAGCGGCGCGACGGTGGCGGAAAGACCGATGCGGCAAAGGGGTGTGATGGGTGGTTGGTCAGGATCCCGGAAACGGCGGAGATGCTCGAGCCGTTCGAGCGAGACGCTGAGGTGGGTACCGCGTTTGTTTTCGGCGAAGGCGTGCAGTTCGTCGACGATGACGAAGTCGCAGCGGGCGAGGGCCTCGCGGAATCCGGATTGGGGGAGGAGAATGGCGAGGCTCTCCGGCGTCGTCACGAGAATGTGGGGCGGTTTGCGGCGTTGCTTTTGCCGCTCCGCCGCGCTCGTGTCGCCGGTGCGGAGCCCGACGGTGATGATGCCGTCGAGACCGAGTCCGGCGAGGGGCTCGTGGAGATTTTTGCGGATGTCGTAGGCGAGGGCGCGCAGTGGCGAGACGTAGAGACAGCGGACGCCCTCGGGCCGCAGGCGGCCCTCGTGATGCTCGCGGGCGAGGCGGTCGATGATGCCGAGGAAGCCGGAGAGCGTTTTCCCCGATCCCGTGGGCGAGGAGAGCAGCACCGATCGTCCCGCCGCGATGTCGGGGATGCAGAGGCGCTGCCCGTCGGTGGGACGCCCGAAACGCTCCCGGAACCACGCCGCCGTGGACGGGTGGAGGGATTCAAAAAAGGCGTCGTCGGTGTCCACGCGGATGGATACGGCGGCGCGCGCGGTCCGGCAAGGCGGGGGTCTTCGTTGGGGGGATGATTCTTGGGCCCCGGAGGGGCCGGAGAAGTGGCCTTCGGGTTCGTTGCCCTCCTCCACTGAAAGGGCTCCGAACCCACTTTGAGATTCTCTGAGATCGGTCGTAGGAGGACTCTTGGGCCCCGGAGGGGCCGGAGAAGGTAGCCGGTGGTGAAGCGGAGCGGAACCACCGGTTCACCATCGAAAGGAAATGGTGCGCCCCGGCAGGGGCGCGAGAAGCGTCTCCCTCACCAGAGCCACTTTTCGTCGAACTCCACCATGCCACGTTCCAGAAATTCCCGATATTCCTCCTGAAACGTCTTGGTCTGGTGGTGTTTCTCCTGGCCGAGGACATAGGCTCTTGCACTCTCGATCCCGGAGGCGGCGAGGGTGAAGGCCCCGTAGCCCTCTTGCCACGCGAATCCCGGCCAGCCCAGTTCTTTCCGGATCCAGGCCGAGGATTCACTCTTCAGCTCCCTCATGACGTCCGCGAGGCGATGGCTCGCCTTCAATCCTGCGAGCACATGGACGTGGTCGCCGGTTCCACCGACGGCGTGGGCGAGACCTTCCATCCCGCGAAGGGTGCCGCCGAGGTATTCGTGGACGCGCGCCCGGGAATCGGGACCAAGCCACGGTTCCCGATGTTTCGTCGAGAAGACTAGGTGGTAGTGCAGCGAGGTGTGCGTCGAAGCCATGTTGGACGGTTCTCGCGCCCCAGCCGGGGCGCAAGTGATTCATGGGTGATGGGACCGGTGGTTCCGCTGCGCTTCACCACCGGCTACCTTCTTTCGTCCCTCCGGGACGCCGGGAAACGATGAGGGATTCGTGGACGCGAGGCCGGGATTCCGGAACAAGCCACGGTTCGCGATGTTTCGTCGAGAAGACCAGGTGGTAGTGCAACGAGGTGTGCGTCGAAGCCATGTTGGACGGTTCTCGCGCCCCTGCCGGGGCGCAAGTGGTTCATGGCGGGATGGGACCGGTGGTTCCGCTGCGCTTCACCACCGGCTACGTTCTTTCGTCCCTCCGGGACGCCCTTCATCGGCGTGCGCTCCGCCCCTATTCCGGTCCAATCTCGCGCCCCTGCCGGGGCGCAAGTGATTCATGGGGGATGAGACCGGTGGTTCCGCTGCGCTTCGCCACCGGCTACCTTCTTTCGTCCCTCCGGGACGCCCCGCATCGGCTTGCGGCCCCGCCGTCAACACCCCCGCCCCGGTCCCACCCCGCGCGATTTCCCGACAATCCCTCTTGCCCTCGGGGTGGCCCTCTCTAAGCTAACTCCCGCCCGATTTCCGTCTCCGCCCGATGCCGACCGATCCCTTCATCCACCTCCACCTGCACACCGAGTATTCCCTCCTCGACGGGGCGGTGCGCATCGCGGACCTGATGAAGAAAGCCGAGCGCTGCAAAATGCCCGCGGTGGCGATGACCGACCACGGCAACATCTTCGGGGCCATCGAGTTCTACCAGGCGGCGAAAAAGGCGGGGATCAAACCCATCATCGGCTGCGAGGCCTACCTGACTCCTCCGGGCGTCCCGCTCACGGAGAAAAAGGCCGAGATGGTGAGCTCGGGGAAGGTGAAGAAAAAGCGCAACTCGCACCTCACCCTGCTCGCCTCGACGAACGAGGGCTACGCGAACCTGATGAAGCTCGTCAGCCTCGGCCACCTCGAGGGGATGTATTACAAACCGCGAATCGACAAGGAGGCCCTCGCCGCCCACTCCGAGGGCATCATCTGCCTGAGCGGCTGCATCAACGGCGAGATCAACCAGTTCATCCAGAACGAGGACCTCGATTCGGCGCGCAAGAGTCTCGGTGAATTCGTGGACATCTTCGGCAAGGACCGCTTTTTCCTCGAGGTGCATGACCACGGTTTCTCCGAGCAGGCCACCTGCACGCGGCAGATGGTGCAATTCGGCAAGGAGTATGGGCTCGGCCTCGTCGCGGCGAATGATGTCCACTTTCTCAACCAGGCCGACCATGACGCGCATGATGTGATGATCTGCATCGGCACCGGCTCGCTCCTCATGGATGAGAACCGGATGAAGTATTCCCCCGAGGTCTACTTCAAGACGACCAACGAGATGCGGCGTCTCTTCAAGGACCTGCCCGAGGCCTGCGACAACACCCTGCGCATCGCGGACATGTGCAACGTCGCGATCCACCTCGACTCGACGAGTTCGGAGAAGTATCCGCAATTCGATTCGCCCGACGGCAGCCCGCGGGAGGCCTATTTCGAAAAGGTCTGCTACGAGGGTCTCGCCTGGCGCTACGGCGAGCGGGCCAAGACCGACCAGGAACTGCGCGCCCGCCTCGACTACGAGATCGGCGTCATGGCGAAGATGGGCTTCGTCTCTTACTTCCTCATCACCTGGGATTTCGTGAAGTGGGCGAAGGACAACGGCGTGCCCGTCGGTCCGGGCCGGGGTTCGGCGGCGGGTTCGCTCGTGGCGTATGTGTTGGGGATCACCGATCTGTGTCCGCTGCGCTTCGGGCTGATCTTCGAACGATTCCTCAATCCCGAGCGGGTCTCGCCACCCGATATCGACATCGACTTCTGCCAGACCCGGCGTCCCGAGGTGATCGACTACGTGCGGCGCAAGTACGGCGAGCGCGCCGTCTCCCACATCGTCACCTTCGGCACCCTCGGTGCGAAGAGCGTGGTGCGCGACGTCGGCCGGGTCATGGGCCTGAGTTTCTCCGAAGGCGACCGGATCGCCAAGATGATTCCGACGGAGCTGAACATCACCCTCGTCGATGCGAAGAAGAAAAATCCCGAGCTCGCCGCCGAGATCGCGAACAATCCCACGATCGGCGAACTGTGGAAATACTCGACCTTCCTCGAGGGCCTCACCCGCGGCACCGGCATCCACGCGGCCGGCATCGTCATCGGCGACCGCGAGCTGACGAACTACGTGCCCCTCATCCGCGGCAAGGAAGGCGAAGTCGTGACCCAGTACGCGATGAGCCCGCTCACCGACCTGGGCATGCTGAAGATGGACTTCCTCGGCCTGAAGACCCTCACGGTGATGCAGGACGCGATCGACCTGATCCGCCGCCACACGCCCGACTTCGTCCTCGACAACGAGGGCTTCAACGACAAGGCCACCTTCGAGCTTCTCAACCGCGGCGAGACGACCGCCGTGTTCCAGCTCGAATCCGGCGGAATGATGAGCCTTTGTCGCCAGTTCGACGTGAACCGGATCGAGGACATCATCGCGCTCATCGCCCTCTACCGGCCGGGTCCGATGGACCTCATCCCCGACTTCATCGACCGGAAGAAAGGGAAGAAGAAAGTCGAGTACCTCCACCCCCTCCTCCAGGAGGCGAGCGAGGAGACCTTCGGCATTCTCATCTACCAGGAACAGGTGCAGCGCGCCGCGAACCTGCTCGCCGGTTACTCCCTCGGCGAGGCCGACTTGCTCCGCCGCGCCATGGGCAAGAAGAAGCTCGAGGAGATGGTGAAGCAGCGCGCCAAGTTCGTGAAGGGCTGCGCCGAGGTGAACCAGATCCCCGAGAAGAAGGCCAGCGAGATCTTCGACTTGCTCGAGAAGTTCGCGGGTTACGGCTTCAACAAGTCGCACTCCGCCGCCTACGGGCTCATCAGCTACCACACCGCCTACCTCAAGGCGAACTACCCGGTCGAGTTCATGGCCGCGGTCTTGTCGAACGAAGTCAACAACACCGAGAAGATCTCCACCTTTGTCGCCGAATGCCAGCGCATGGGCATCGAGATCCTCGCGCCCGATGTGAACCGCTCCATGCTCAAGTTTGTGCCCGAGGGTCGCGAGCAGGGACGCCGCGCGATCCGCTTCGGACTCGCCGCGGTCAAGAACGTCGGCGAAGGCGCGATGGAGACCGTCATCCGCGAGCGCGAGGCCAACGGCGAATTCAAGTCGCTCGAGGACTTCGCCGGACGCCTCGACAGCCGCTCGGTGAACCGCAAGATCCTCGAGAACCTCATCAAGGCCGGCGCCTTCGACTTCACGATGGAGCGTCGCGACGACATGTTCTCGCGCGTCGGCCAGGTCATCGCCGGATCGAGCGCTGCCCAGCGCGACCGGGCCACCGGGCAGACTTCGCTCTTCGACATGAACGAGCTCATGACCGCAGCCGCTCCGCCCGAGGTCATCGAGGAGGACCGTGTCGTCTGGAACCAGCGCGAATACCTCGCCCACGAGAGGGACCTGCTCGGTTTCTACGTCACCGGCCACCCGCTCGACGAATACCGCGGCGTCATCGAGAAGGGCAAATACAACACCCTCGCCGATCTGCCCCAGATGAAGCCGGGGAAAAAGGCCGAGCGTTTCGCCGGCATGATCGGCGAAGTCGCGATCAAGTACACCAAGCGAGAGGGCAAACCTTTCGCCGTGCTCATCTTTGAAGACTTCACCGGCTCCACCGAGGTCATGGTCTGGAACGAGACCTACCAGAAGTGCAACCAGCTCCTCGTGAAAGGCTCCGTCATCGAATTGAAAGCCAAGGTCGAGCAGGACACCCGCACCGAGACAAACCGCCTCATGGCCGATGAGATCAAGGCCATCGCGCAGGATCCCAACTACGTCGCGCCGGCCATGCACGGCCATGGATCGAACGGAGGCAACGGGCGGAATGGGAGCAACGGCAACAACGGCCACCACGCCGCGCCTGCCGGCGCCAAACCGGGTGCGGCCCAACCCATCGTCGTCGAGCTCGACTCCCGCCGCGACACCCTCTCCGCGATCGAACAACTCCGCCTCGCCGCGACCGACAATCCTGGCGAACGTCCGCTCCATCTGCGCGTGAGGACCGAAGACGGCCGCGTCGTCACGATGGAGGCGGGAGGCAGGTATCGCGTGTCGGATGATTTCCTTTCGGCATCGGGAATCGAGTTGTGGGTGGTTTGAGGGATGCGACGGATCGCTGTTTGGTTCGAATCCTTACGGCTCGGGGAGGATGGCCTACGGAATACACGGAACACGCGGAATCCGATCCATGAACCAAAGGGCAACGATTCACGTTTTCCGGGACAATCTTGATGGCTTTCCAGTCTTTCCTTTCCGTGCATTCATTGAATTTGATGCCTGCGGCATCAATCTCGGTCTCCTGTAATTCCGCGTTTTCTGTGTATTCCGTAGGCCGCCTCTTCTATGCTCGATGGCGGGCCCCGAACCCCGGGCTTTGGATCCCGCGGCGCAACCGCGCCGGACTCCCGCCTTGTCTCCTCGTTCGTGTGGCCTCATTCTCCGGCCCATGAAAACCCCGCTGCTTGTTGCCTTCGCCGTCCTTTCCCTCGCGCTTCCCGCCCGTTCGCAAACCGCCGCCCCGGCCGCGCCCGCGGCTCCGGCCAAGCCGGCCGTTGTCCTGCCGCCGCAAAAGGCCTACGTCGCCGCCCAGAAGTTCGCCAACGACGGCAAGGTGAACCCTGGTTTCCTTGCCGCCCACGAGAAGTTTGTGGCCCAGGCCAAAGAGGGCAAAGCCCGCCTCGTTTTCCTCGGTGACTCGATCACCGCGGGATGGGGCCGGCAGCCCGCGATCTGGGACAAGGCCTTCGGTCAATACGATCCGGTGAACTTCGGCATCGGTGGCGACCGCACCCAGCACGTCCTCTGGCGCATCGAAAACGGCGAACTGGAGGGGATCAAGCCAAAAGCCGTCGTCCTCATGATCGGCACGAACAATTCGGGCGCCGATTCCGCCGAGGACATCGCCAAGGGCATCACCGCCATCGTCGATACGATCAAGACGAAGCAACCCCAGGCGAAGATCCTCCTCCTCGCCGTCTTCCCCCGCGGCGAAAAGCCCACCGGGAAGATGGGAGTCGCCAACGAGAAGCTGAAGCAGGTCAACGCCACGATCGCGAAGCTCGACGACGGCAAGACCGTCCACTTCCTCGACATCGGCGGGAAGTTCCCAATCGTCGACGGCAACCTCAGCGCCGCGGCCATGCCCGACTTCCTCCACCTCTCCGAATCCGGCTACCAGATCTGGGCCGATGCGATCAGCGGGAAGCTGGCGCAGTTGATGAAGTGAGGGGCGGATGGTGGTGTGAGGGGTCGCGAGTCAACCCTGTCGGGTGGGGAGTCTTACCCTGTTGGGTCTGGTCGAACGGTGACTCAGGATTGGACAGGCGGGAAATCAGATTCGGATTCTGATTCGCCGGCTCCATCCAATCCGCCGAAGTGATTCATCGAGAGAAGAAATTTTCCGACCTCGTAAACGGCGAGGCTGGTGGGAACCAGAAATACGGTCGAGCCGTCGGCGAGCGATTTGCGGCCGTGTATGGTCCGGGTGGTAACTTCGCAGAAACGGATGGTCGGATGTTTCGATCGGAAGGCGGCAAGATGGCGAAGGAGTTTGCCGTCTTTCGCCGGACGATCGGACCATTTGACTTCCGTTGCCCACTCCGGTTTTTGGCTGAGTGGATCGAGACCGACGAGATCGATTTCTCCGGCCGGCCAGCGGGCGTAATAGAGATGGTTCACGATCCCGGGTTGGTGAAACCACTGCGCAAAAAGGGCGGTTTCCGCGAGGGCACCCATGCTGACGTCGTCGTCCGCCGGATGTCCGAACAGCGCGGCGCGCATCGAGGGGTTGGTCAGGTAGATCTTGAAGGCGGTGGCGCGTTTGAAATGCCGCGCGTTCTGGTCGATCCGGTTGACGCGGCGCACGAGAAAGGCGGCTTCGAGATATTCGAGATAGCGGCTCAAGGTGGTTTTCGAGACCCCGGAGCTTCTGGAAAGGTCTTCGAGAGTGACCTCGTTCCCTGTATTGTAGGCCAGTGTCGTGAAGAGCCGGTTCAGTTCCTGAATGTCACGGATGCCGTAGAGTTGGGGTAGGTCCCGGAGTAGGACTTTGTCGATGATGTCGCTCTTGATGAAGCGCCCACTTTCTTTCCGGACCGTGGTGTTAATGACGGCCTCCGGGTAACCTCCGTAGTTGAGGTAATTCACGAACTCGAGATTGAGAGCGTCGATATCCCGGGCGAACGCGCGATCCGCTTCGTCAATACGAATCAGTTCCGTCTCCCTGCCTACAAAGTCGAGGTACTCGGCAAAGGTGAGCGGTGGGAGCAGGAATTCGGTGAAGCGGCCGGCACCTGATTCCCGGCTCTTCAGGCGAAGAGCGGCGGCGGCCGATCCTGACGCGAGGAAACGAATGTGCGGAAAGCTATCGACGAGTGATTTGAGGTGGATCTCCCAGTCCTTCAGATACTGGACTTCGTCGAAGATGACGGTGAGCGGGGTATCGCGGGAATGGCCGAATCGTTCCTGGAATCGCAGCACGAAAGTCTCCAGGCCGATACCTGAGTAAATTGGCGTTTCGAGAGACAGGAATAGGATGCGGTTGCCGGGGGTCTCTTCTTGAAGAAGTCTTCGGATCGTCTGATGGAGGATCACGGTTTTTCCAACGCGGCGAGGACCAAGAAGGATGATCGCGCGCCTTACCTCCCGGTTGACGACGAGACGGTAGAACGTTTCGAGGTAACTTCGCTCGGGAAGGTCGCGATAACTCGCGTCCACGTCGACCCCCCCGGTCCACCACGGATTGTCGAAGTCGAGCCTCTTCTCGACATCCTGCTGTGAGATCTGGAGCACAGTCGAATCCTACGACATGCCAAAAAAAAGTCAAATAAGCACAGCATACTGTGCTTATCGCAGCCAAATAGTCCCAAATTGCCGCGAGAATGTTCTTATTTGCCTCGATTTGGCGGTCCCGCCGGCCAATGCAGCTTCTGGAGCGTGGCGGCTTCTTCGTCGGTGAGGCGGCCGGGCTCGCGGTTGCCGGAGCCTTTTTGCTTCGTGAGGGAGTCGCCGAGTTCGGCGCGGGCGGCTTCGGCGTGTTTCATCAGCTCGGCGACTTTTTCGGGATGGGCGGCGGCGAGGTCGCGCGATTCGCCGGGATCGGACGCGAGATCGTAGAGGGCGAGTCCGGTTTGGCGGTTTTGATAGGGTGAGGGGAGGCCGCCGTCGCCTCCCGGTTTGCCATCGAGACTGCGGTAGGAGTGGGGCAGCACGAGTTTCCAGGTACCGCTCGCGACGGCGTGGAGTTCGTTCTGTTTGTAGTAATACCAATAGGCTTCGTGGGGATTCTTCGCGCCTTCGACCCCTGTGATGAGGGGCAGCAGGTCCTTGCCGTCGATCTCGCGTTCGGGCAGGGCGGCGCCGATGAGACCGGCAAGGGTTGGAAGGAGGTCGATGTTCATCCCGGGCTCGTCACAGACGGTGCCGGCGGGGATGGTGCCGGTCCAGCGCATCACGGTAGGTTCGCGCATGCCGCCTTCCCACGCCGTGCCCTTGCCTTCGCGGAAGGGGCCGGAGGATCCGGCATGGGTGCCGTAGGAAAGCCAGGGGCCGTTGTCGCTCGTGAAGATGACGAGGGTGTTTTCAGCGAGCCCGTTCGTGTCGATGGCGTTGAGGATCTCGCCGACGGACCAATCGAGCTCGGCGATGACGTCGCCGTAGAGGCCGCGTTTTGTGGTGCCGGCGAAGCGTTCGCTCACATAGAGCGGCACGTGGGGCTGGGGGTGGGGGACGTAGAGGAAAAAGGGCTGCTCACGGTGGCGGTTGATGAAGTCGACGGAGCGCGCGGTGAGCCAGGTCGTCATCATGCGCTGGTCGTGCTCGTCGGCGATGCGGAGGCGCTCGTTGCCTTCGTAGAGCGGCAGCGGGGGAAAGTTCTTGTTCGTGGGGTGCTGCGGCCACATGTCGTTGGAATAGGGAATGCCGAAGTATTCATCGAAGCCGTGTTGGAGCGGGAGGAACTTCTCGTGATCGCCGAGGTGCCATTTGCCGAAGGCGGCGGTGGCGTAGCCTTTCGTTTTAAACACTTCGGCGAGGGTCGTCTCCCCGGGATTCAGTCCGTGCCGGCTCCCGGGGCTGAGGGCGCCGTGCATGCCGAGACGGTTCGGATAGCAGCCGGTCATCAGCGCGGTGCGCGAGGCGGAGCAGACGGCCTGGGCGGCATACCAACGGGTGAAATGGCGTCCTTCCTTGGCCATGCGGTCGAGATTCGGCGTTTCGAAGCCCTCGGCCCCGTTCACCCCGATGTCGCCGTAGCCTTGGTCGTCGGTGAAAATGATGACGACGTTGGGGAGCCGTTCGGCGGCCGGTGAGGTCGACGCGGCGAGGAAAAGCAGACAAAAGAGGGCGATTTTATTCATAAGATTCACTTGGAATTCACGGCGAGCGTTTCATAACATAGCCAGCCAGATCCCGCCAAGGCGCGAACACACCTCCGGGATCTTCTCTTTTTGCTTTTCACCAATTCACTGTCCGACCCTCCCCATGCAAATCCGCACCGAAGACTACGAACAACTTGGCAAATTCTACCTCGGCCGCAGCTACGACCTCGGCGAGAAGGCGATCGGCGATGATCTCGTTCTTTATGATTCCAAGGATCTCGTCACGCACGGCGTCGTCCTCGGGATGACGGGCTCGGGCAAGACGGGTCTCTGCATCGCCCTGCTCGAGGAGGCGGCGATGGACAACATCCCCGCGATCGTGATCGATCCGAAGGGCGACATTTCGAACCTGCTCCTGACCTTCCCTGATCTGACGCCGGAGAATTTCCGTCCCTGGATCAACGAGGACGACGCGGCGAAAAAGGGCATCAGTCCCGACGAGCACGCGGCGAAGACCGCGGCGATGTGGGAGAAAGGTCTCGGCGAATGGGGGCAGAGCGGCGAACGCATTCGCCAATTCCGCGACAAGGTGGATCTCGCGGTCTACACCCCGGGTTCGAACGCGGGACTGCCCGTCTCGATCCTGAGTTCGCTCGATGTGCCGGATTTCGAGATTCTCGACGATGCCGAGGCGCTCTCGGAGCGGATCGAGTCGACGGTCTCGAGCCTGCTTTCGCTCGTCGGCAACAACGCGGATCCGCTGCGCGATCCCGAGCACATCCTCCTCTCGAACATTTTCTCGAACACGTGGAAGGCGGGTCACGGGGTGACGCTGGAAACGCTCGTGCGCCACATCCAGGTGCCGCCCTTCGACAAGATCGGGGTGATGGATCTGGAGACGGTCTGTCCGCAGAAGAGCCGGATGGATCTGGCGATGAAGATGAACAATCTCCTCGCCTCGCCGGGCTTTTCGACCTGGCTTGAGGGCGAGCCGCTCAACATCAAGCGCATGCTCCACACCTCCGAGGGCAAACCGCGTATCTCGATTTTCTCGATCTCGCACCTCGGCGATGCCGAGCGCATGTTCTTCGTCTCGCTGTTGCTGAACGAGACGCTTGGCTGGATGCGGGCGCAGTCGGGCACGACGAGCCTGCGGGCGCTCCTCTACATGGATGAGATCTACGGCTACCTGCCGCCCTCGGCGATGCCGCCCTCGAAGAAGCCGATGATGACGATGCTGAAACAGGCGCGCGCCTTCGGTCTCGGTGTGCTCCTCGCGACGCAGAACCCGGTCGATCTCGATTACAAGGCGCTTTCCAACATCGGCACCTGGTGGCTCGGCCGTCTCCAGACGGAGCGCGACAAGGCGCGTGTCCTCGATGGGCTCGAAGGAGCCGCGGCGAGCAACAACAGCGGATTCGACCGGAAGAAAATGGAGCAACTCCTCGCGGGTCTCGGCAACCGGATCTTCCTGATGAACAACGTCAATGACGACGCGCCGACGGTCTTCCACGTGCGCTGGGTGATGAGTTATCTCACCGGACCGCTCGCCCGGACGCAGATCAAGAAGCTGATGGACCCGAAGCGCGCCGAGATCGCGGCGGTGAAGGCGGCGGCTCCCGCGCCCTCGCCCGATGCCCCGAAACCGGCCGCGCCGAAGCCGCTGCGTCCGCGTCTGCCGAAGGGCGCGCGCGATTTCTTCATCCCGGCCGGACCCGGTGTGCCTGCAAACGAAATCCACTACGTGCCGGCGGTGATCCGCATCGGCGAAGTGCGCTACGAGGACAGTGCCAAGGGGGTCTCGGGCAGTGAGCCGGTCGCCTTGATGAACCCGGTCGATGCCACGAGCGGCAATGTCGATTGGACGAAGCATCTGGAGTTGCCCAACGGTCTCCCTGTAAGCCAGCTCGGCAGCGAACCCGTCGATGGGGCCGCCTTCACCGATCTGCCGCAATCGCTCCTCGATGAAAAACTCTGGTCGAAGCTGGAGAAGGAATTCGTCGACTGGATCTACGGGAATCACCGCGTCACCGTCTACAAGAGTCCCCTGACCGGTGAGATGTCGAACCCCGGTGAAGCCGAGGGCGACTTCCGTGCGCGTCTTGTCCATGCCGCCCATGAGGCGCGTGATGCGAAGGTGGAGGCCCTGCGCGCGACCTACGAGAAGAAGATCAAGGCGCTCGAGGAGAAAATCGCGAAAGCGATGGACCTGGTCGAGGATCAAAAGGCGCAGGCCAACAGCGCGAAGATGGATACGGCGATGCGGGTCGGCAGCACCATTCTCGGGGCTCTTCTCGGCAAACGCATCTCGACGACCTCGGGTCGTGGCGCGATGTCCGGAGCGTCGAAAGCCTGGAAGGAAAGCCGCGATGTCGCGCGGGCCGAAGAGAAGGTCGACGAATACCAGGAGGAGCTCGAAAAAATCGAGGCCGATTGCGAGGAGCAGGTCGAGAAGCTCAAGGCGGCGATGGACCCGATGAACGAAAAGCTCGAGACCCTGACCGTGACGCCTTTGAAAAAGAACTGCGCCGCCAAAGCCGTCGGCATCGCGTGGATGCCCTACCGCGTCAACGCGCAACCGACGCTCGGCGCGGCTTGGTGAGGTCGCGCCGGCTTTTCCGGTGGGAGATTTTCCGCCTTTTGCGATTTGACCGCAAAAGGCGGGGGCCTTCGTCCGTATAGGAGTCGATCCCCGTTGCATTTTGAAGACCGACTCCGCCTCATTCCCGTTTCTCCTGCTCATGGTCGCCGGTTTCCTTTTCGGACCGGCCGGGGGGCTCTCGCCTTTGCACGCCGATTGGAAGGTGGAGGATCAATCGACCGCGCAGGATCCGGCATCGCCCTTCGTCCACGAACGCAAGCTGGTCTCCAAGGCGACGGAGTCGGGATTCTTCGCGGCGAAGCGGATCGATCTCGTCTGGTTCCACGCCGACCGGCATACCTTCCGGGTCATCGACAACGGATCGCCGGTGGAGCCTCGCTATTCCGGGCTGGGTGCGGCGATGATCGAGAACGGTGCCCTCGCCGGATGCAATGGCGGCTTTTTCCTTGAAAATCACCAGCCTTCCGGCCTCATGATCGCCGGCGGTGAAGCGGCGGGCCGTTTCGGGGAAGGGGCGCTCCTCAGTGGCGTGGTGCTCTCGAGCGGTCGGCGCAATCCCTACCTGTTGCGCCGGGCCGAATACGATGCGGGGAAATACAAGGCCACCGATCTCCTTCAAGCCGGCCCCTTCCTCGTCGATCAGGGAAAGACGGTCCGCGGCCTTTCACCGGAGAATTCGCGTCGGCGCACCTTCGTCTTGCACGACGGCGACCGTTGGTTCGCCCTCGGCATGAGCGATGCCTTCACCCTCGCGGAACTCGGCGAGGTGCTCGCCCGGGCCGATTTCTCTCCTTCGCGGCCGATCCACCGGGCGCTCAATCTCGATGGCGGCACTTCCTCGGGACTTTACCTGAACCGGGGCACCGCGGGAGAGCCTCTCCACGTCGAGCCATTCAAGACCGTCCGCAACTATCTCGCGATCGTGCCGCGCGAAGTCGAGGCCGTGAAAAAAGGTGAATGAAAGCGTGTCACGAAACTCCTTTCACGGGATATTCGTGATGTTGAGTGAATCCGAAACAGAAGAGAATCTCGTTCTCCGCGTGCAGCGGGGGGAACTTGCCGCGTTCGAGCGGCTTCTCGAACTGCACAGCTCGCACCTCCGTGCCTTCGTCGCGATGAAGCTGCCCGTGCCCCATCTCATCGACGAGATCGCGCACGAGGCTTTCGTCTTCGCCCATCGCCACATCCATGATTTCCGCGCCGGGACCGATTTCGGCAAATGGCTGCGGGCGATCGCCTTCAATCTCATCCGCAAGGAAACCCTCCGGCACCAGCGCCTCTCGAAGAATCGCGAGAAGTTTCTCGAACACCACCTGGTGCAGCAGGCCACGCGCGGGGAATTCGCTCCTGATCTTCCTCTCGTATCCGCCTTGGAGGAGTGCCTCTCCCGACTCCCCGAGCAGCAGCGCCGCCTCCTCGAGCGCAAATACACCCTCTCCGAATCCTCCCGCGAGATCGCTTCGGCCTTCGGGCAGAGCGAGGCCTGGGTGCGCACGACGCTCTGCCGCGTCCGCACCGCCCTGCGGCAGTGCATGGAACACAAACTCAGTGGCGCCACCGGGGCGCCCGAACCCGCCTGAACCACCGTGGACTCCGAACACCTCGAAGCCTATCTGTCCGGCGAACTCGATGAAACGGGTCGTCGCCAGGTGGAGCATGCCCTGAGGCACGACGCCGATCTCCGCGAGAGTTTTGTCGCCCAGGCTCAGATGGCCTCGGCGCTCCAGGCCTTGCTGTCTCCGGTCAAGGGCAAGGAAGCCTTCGAGCAAGGCGTCATCGCCCGCCTGCGTTCCGAGGGGGCCGGGGATCGCGGCTTCGCCAAGTCCGTCCTCCTGGAAATCGTCGAGGAACGCGAGGGCAAACGCCCGATGCGCTGGCCGGATCTGGTGATGACGGGGATTATCTCCGCCGCCGCCTCCATCGGGCTGTTGCTGCTCTTCCAATCCATCATTTTCCGGGTGGAAACGCCGGAGGGCGCCTCCCGTGCGAAACATGCCACGATCGATTCCTACATGGCCCGGATCGAGCGCAGCGAAAATCTCGTCTGGGATGCCGCCAGCAGGGCGAAGGTCAGCGAGGACGGCTGGCTCGCTCCCGGATTGCTGAGGCTGGAGTCCGGCTCCGCGGTGATCGCTTTCAATTCCGGAGCCACCGTCTTGGTCGAGGGTCCATCCGATCTCAGCATCGAGGCGGACAACCGGATGTTCCTCAAGACGGGGCGCCTCACCGCCGAGGTGCCGCCCCTCGCCTCGGGCTTTACGGTGAACACCCCCCGGTTGAACGCGGTCGATATCGGCACCCGTTTCGGAGTCTCCGTCGAAAACAATGGCGATTCGGAGCTTCACGTGATGGAAGGGGAAGTCGAGGTGAGCCGCACCAGCGGGAATGCCGTGGCCCTCCGCCTGCGTGAAGGTCTCGCGGTACGGGCCGACAGCCGCACCCGTACCGAGCTCACCCCCGTCTCCTACAGTGGTGATCATTTCAAGCTGCGGCTGGGCAGCCCCGCCGAGGTGCAGCCGGCCCTCCAATTCACGTTCGACGAGTCGGTCGGTGCCATCGTGGAGGATTCCGGAAAGGATCGCCTTTTCGACGTGCCACTGGTCGCCTCGGGTGAACTCGATCGATCCCCGCGCCGCGCGGCCGGCCGTGTCGGGGGCGGGTTGGTCTTCCAGCCGGGTGAGACTCTGGACGTGCCGCTTTCCCGGGATTTCCGACTCGACGAACCCCACACGATCAGTTTTTGGCTCAAACTGCCCGCCAAGGTCGGGCAAAGCGGGGAAGAGCGCATCCTCGAGTACGGCCGTGATGCCCTCGCCTGGAGCGTTTCCTGCAACCTTGATTCCAGCCGCGGGATGCGGGGTGCCTTGCAGGTCGAATGCGGAGGGGCGTTCGTCACCGGCAGCAGCGATCTCGCCGACGGGAACTGGCACCACGTCGCCTACCGTTACCTCGGCGAGGGGCCGCTTTCGTCGCGTGTCCACCTATTCGTCGATGGGAAACCCGAGACGATCAGCGCCACCTTTGACGGCAGTCCCAATTCCGGTCGCGCCGGCAACCTCCGCCTCGGCGGGGTGCGGGGAGAGGGATTCCAAGGCTGGATCGACCACTTCGTTATCTTCCACGAGGCCATCGACACCCCCAGCATCCAAGCCCTTTCCAAATGAAGGCTTGAATAACTTTATAATTACCATAAAGTCCCAATCGCCTTGAGTTTGCTTTGAAAAGTTTTGTCACAATTGGACGTGATCCTGTTATACCTCATTGATTCCGAAACATCCGAAATCCTTTCCATCGATCCGAGCTCCCCATGAAAACCCGAACCCTGAAACATTGTTTCTCAACCCTCCTCGCGGGAGGCCTCCTCTTCGCGCTCACCACTGTCCAGGCGGAGCCCCGCACCTGGACCTCCGCCGACGGGCGCACCCTGCAGGCCGAATACGTCGGCGTGGCCGGGGCGGGTGCCAGCGCCGTGGTGAAGCTCAAGATGGCCGACGGCAACATCATCGACTATCCCGTCGCGAAGCTGAGCGAGCAGGACCGGCTTTTCGTCAAAGGCAATCTTCCGACGGATCCGGCCGCCCTCGCCGCGGAGATCGACAAGCTCGTCCTGAACAAACTCAAGGAGAGCTACTACGGGCTCCGCGAAGAACTCGCCGCCCTCCCCTCGAAAGCCGATCTGACGCCTGATGAGAAGGTCAAGCGCAAGGAAGAGATCGAGCGCGAAATGCTGATGTGCGTGCCGAACGAGCTGACCAACGACAACCAGTTCCTCCGCCGCATTTATCTCGACGTCGCGGGCCGCATCCCCACCTACGACGAGGCCGAGGCTTTCCTCAATGACCGTGCTCCGAACAAGCGCGCCGTCCTTATCGACAAGCTCCTCGAATCCGAAGGTTTCGCGATGCGGATGTACAACTACTACGGCGACCTCCTCCGCATCCGCGAAGGCATCACCATGATGGGCAACGGAGACCTCAAGGTCGATCCCTACATGGAGTGGATGAAGCAGGCCATCCGCGAGGACAAGCCCTACGATGAAATGGTCCGCGAACTTCTCACCGCGAAGGGCAAGATCTGGGAAGAGCCCGCCGTCGGTTACCTCGTCTCCGACCAGGGCATGCGTCTTTGCAACCTGTCGAACACCTTCACCATTTTCATGGGCACCGAGATCACCTGCGCCCAGTGTCACGACCACCCCTTCGAGGAAGTCTATCAGATGGACTTCTTCAAGATGGCCGCCTTCATGGGCGAGACCGAGACCAACGCCCGCGGCGGTGGCAACATGATGATGATGAGCGGCGGCGCCGATTACCGCGCCGAAGTCGATCGCATGAACAAGGTCCTCAAGGATGCCGGCAAGCTCCGCCCCAACCAGAACGAGGACCAGAACCTCGGGCAGTGGATCGGCACCCACCGCGTCCAGGTGGTCGACAGCGGCAACAATGCCGTCAAGCTCCCCCACGACTACAAGTATGACGACGGCGAGCCGAACGGAGCCGTGAAGCCCGACACCTACTTCGGCGACAAGATGGATCTCTCGAAGTTCGAATCGCCCCGCGAGGCCTTTGCCGACTGGGTCGTTTCCCCGAGCAACCCGCGCTTCACCATCAACGTGGTGAACCGTTTCTGGAAGATCGCCTTTGGTCTCGCCCAGATCGAGCCTGTCTACAACATCCCCGGCCACCTCGATGGTCAGGCCCAGAACTACGAGCTCCTCTCCTTCCTCGAGACCATGATGAAAGATCTCGACTACAGCGTGAAGGACTTCTTCCGCGTGCTTTACAACACGCAGACCTACCAGCGCGAAGCCGAGACCCTCACCCCGAGCCTCACCCAGGTCGACAAGGGCACCTATCACTTCCCCGGTCCGGTGCTCCGCCGCATGACCGCCGAGCAGATCTGGGATTCGCTCGTGGCCCTCACCACCGCCGACCCCGAGTCCGTCACCCGCAAGGGCTGGGACGACTACAAGGCTGTCATGAACGTCGACTTCACCAGCCTCAAGACCGCCGACGACATCCTCAAGTGGAAGGATGACTGGAGCAAGGCGAGCAAGCTGGTGAAATACAATGGCGACGTCGTCTCGCGGGATGACAATGTCGGCGGTGCCCAGATGTTCCGGGCCTCCGAGCTGCGCCAGCCCATGCCGCCGGACCACTTCCTGCGCATGTTCGGCCAGTCCGACAAGCAGCTCATCGAAAACCAGTTCACGACCGGTTCCGCTCCCCAGGTGATGGCGCTGCTCAATGGTGAAATCACCAACCGCGTCCTCACCAGCCCCGATGCCTATCTCGTGAAAGAGATCGCCTTCGGCAAAGGATCCAAGCGCGACAACGTCGACAAGATCTTCCTCAGCGTGCTCTCCCGCTACCCCACCGCCCAGGAGAAGACCTCGGCCCAGTCCGGGATGCGCGCCAAGACGGATCGCGACATGAGCGAGCAACAGAAACTGCAGGCCGAAGCCACCGCGATCGGCAACGTCATCTGGGCGCTCGTGAATACCCGTGAATTCATGTTCATCCAGTGATTTCCGTTCCGACTTTTTGATCCATCGCATCCTCAATTCCCAACCCTATCCAACCATGAAAGACGCATTGAACCGACTCGACCAGCTGAGCCGCCGCCAGTTCGTGGCGCGTGCCGCCAAAACCGCCCTTGGGGTGAGCATCCTTCCCATCGGCGCCGCGAAGCCTCTTCGCGCCGCTGGTGCGGGCAAGGCTGAACACGTCATCTTCTTCTACATGTCGGGTGGCATGACCCACATGGAGACCTTCGATCCCAAGCCCGGTGCCGAAACCGGCGGGGCCACGAAGGGAATCGACACGGGTGTCGCCGGTGTCCAGCTCGCCGAGTTCATGCCTGAACTCGCGAAGCGTTTCAAGGACATCGCCGTGATCCGCTCCATGACCCAGAAGACCGGTGACCACCGCGGTGGTGCTTACTGGATGCGCACCAGCTACGAGCCCCGCGCCACCATCATCCACCCCTCCATGGGCCCCTGGGCGCAGACCCTCCTCGGCAAGAAGCACGACACCCTGCCGGACTCCGTCGTCATCGGCGGTGGTGGCGAGCACCCCGGTGCCGGCTTCTTCGGTCCCGCCCTCGCCCCGCTTCCCATCGGTGATCCGGACAAGGGCGTGCAGAACGCTCGTCCCTATGACGGCGTCAGCGATGATCTCTTCGACAAGCGCCTCGATCTCATGAACACTTTCGACGACTCGTTCCGTCGCAAGTTCCAGACCGACGAGGTGAAGGCCTACACCCAGTTCTACGAGGAGACCCTCAAGCTCATGAAGAGCGAAGACCTCGAGACCTTCGACCTTTCCAAGGAGAAGGATTACGACCAGAAGGTGCAGCGCTACGGCAACACCCGCGTGGGCAAAGGCGCGATGCTTGCCAAGCGCCTCGTTAGCTCGGGCGTTCGTTTCGTGGAAGTCGTCTCCGGCGGCTGGGACATGCACAACGATCTCTGGAATGCGATCCCGCAGACCGGCGGCCAGCTTGACCAAGCGCTCGCCTCCCTCATCGACGATCTCAAGGCGGACGGGCTCTTCGAGAAGACCCTCATCTGTCTCGGCACCGAATTCGGCCGCACGCCGGTGATCAACGCCAACGGCGGACGCGATCACCACCCGCGCGCCTTCTCGGCCATGTTCGCCGGCGGTGGCATCACCGGTGGCCAAGTCTACGGATCGACCGACGACAAGGGGATCGCCGTCAAGGAAAACCCCGTCGAAGCCAAGGACTTCAATGCCACCATCGCCTACGCGATGGGTCTCGACCTCAACAAGGTCATCTACTCTCCTTCCGGCCGCCCCTTCCTCGTTGCCGGTCACACCCGCGATCCCAAAACGGACCAGATCGTCACCGAGGGACATCCGATCATGCCTCTGTTCTCCTGAGATCGGAGCGTCGTATCCGCACATTCGGAAAAGGCCCGGGGAAACCCGGGCCTTTTTTGTGGTTTTTTGTGTGGAACTGAAATTTAAGCTTTCTTAATGAAATTTCGTCGGTTAAAAGAAAAACCGGCATCGGTCCTTGTCCTCTCGTCTCTGCCCTGATTTTGCACCTCTGATGAGCCCAGCCCTCATGAGTGAGTCCGTCCATCCGCTTTTGGATCCCAGTGGGTCGTCCTCCGTCGGCAACGTCGTCGGTGTGCTCTTTGTCGAGCAGCGCGCCTCCACGCCTCTCGGACCCCGCATCGTGCATGCCAACGCGGAGATGCTGCAGCTCTCCGGCTACGATGCCGCTTCCTTGATCGGATCGCCGCTCGGTCTCATTTACGATCGCAACAAACTGCCCGGCCTCGTCGAGAACCTTTCCGTCATCGCCACGGCCTCCAGCTACTACTACATGGAGCGCCTTCTCATCCGTGCGGGAGGGACGCGCCGTCTCTGCCGTTGGACGATTCGCCCCACCAACCGGGAAGGGGAGACTCCCGGCCTTTTTGTTCTCACGGCCGAGCCCATCCTCAGCTCCGGCGACCGGGGGGCTCGCGCCGCCCGGGAGACCACCCGTGTCGCCCTCGCTGCTCCCGTGGTCGAGGAGGCCCCGGCGAACACTCCCGCCGCGGTTTCCCGTGGCGCGGCTCCCGCTACGCCGTCCGAACCGGTTCTCCCCGTTGCTGCTTCCATCACCCCGGCGCAGGTCCCTGCCGCACCGGGATTTGCTTCGGCGCCTCCCGCAGGTCTCACCGCTCCGCCCGAGCTCGACTACGAACAATGCCGCAGTGAATCGCTCTCCCTCGCTGTCGCCGGCGTGGCGCATGATTTCAAAAACGCCCTCCAGACCATCAAGATGAATCTCGAGCTCGCCGCCCATGCCACCCCTTCCGGTGGCAAGGTGTCGATCCACATCAGCGAGGCGCAGCTCGCCCTCGGGGATGCGGAAATGCTCGCACGGCAGATGCTCGCGTTCACGAAGGGCGAAGCCACCCGCCACCGCGTGATCCGGCTCACCGATTTGCTCGAGAGGGTGAAGCTGCTCTGCTCCGCCGGCACCGGCGTCCAATGCCGCCTCTTTGCGAACGAGGCCCTGCGTTGTGTCGAGGGTGATCCGAACCAGATCTATCAGGTGCTGCACAATCTCGTCATCAACGCCTTCCAGGCGATGCCAAATGGCGGCACCGTGGATCTCGTCGCCGACAACGCCGATCTCGGCCCGGACAATCCTTTCGGCATGTCCGCGGCCCGCTACACCGTGATATCCGTCCGCGACCGCGGTTGCGGCATCTCCCCCGCCGATCTGCCCCACATCTTCGAACCCGATTTCTCCACCAAGCCGAACGGCAACGGCATCGGCCTCGCCTCGTGCCAGGCCATCGTCACCGCCCACGGCGGTGCCATCCGGGTGGCCTCCCAGGTCGGGGTCGGCAGTGAGTTTCTCGTTTTCCTGCCCTCGACCGATGCCCAGCCCGATCCGGCCCCGGCCCCGGCTACCCCTGCCCGACCGCCGCGGGAGCGCGTCATGCATTCCGGCAGCGGGCGCATTCTCGTCGTCGAGGATGATCCGGGGGTGGCGCGTTCCACCCTCGCGATGCTGAAGCAGCTCGGCTACGAAGGTCTCCATGCCGGCAACGGAGAGGACGCCATCCGCGTTTTCCGCGAACATCACGACACCGTCGAGCCGATCGATGCCGTGCTCATCGACATGACCTTGGTCGGCGGCCTCTCAGGGCTCGATGTGGCGAAAGAATTGTGGGCGCTCCAGCCCGGTGTGCGCCTCGTCGCGACGAGCGGCTATTTCGAGGACGACGCGGTCCTCCCGACCAACAGTACCTTTGTCGGACTCCTCCCCAAACCTTACGGGATGGAAAAACTCTCCGAGGCCCTCGAGATCGCCGTGGGTTGATCAGGTCTGCCGCCCGGTGAGCCACCACGCTTCGAAATTGCGGGTGATGAGGCGTTCCAGATCGTCCCGCGACATCCCCCGGCGTTCCGCCACCGCATCGTAGACTGCGATCAGGTTTCCCGGATGATTGGGCACCTTGCCGGCGGCGTCCGTCCGGGCGGAGGCGAGACGGTAGGGGCGTCGCTCCGGCGGCGGTGTCATGTCCGGGGCGTCCGTTTCGAGCAGGAGACGATCCTGTGGGACCCGGTCGAAGACCGCGAGCTTCTCCGACTTGGAGGCTTGCAGAAAATAACCCGAGATCGAGAAGTAGGCGCCGAGCTCCACGAAACGCTCCACCATTTCAGCGGGTCCGCCGTAGGAATGGAGGAGAAAGCCCGAGCCGGGTGGGTGTTCTGTCAGGATCGCGGCAAGGTGTCCCCAGGCCCGGAGGCAGTGGATCGACAGCGGACGCTGCAATCGGCCCGCAAGTTCCAGCTGGGAGAGAAAGACCCCGGTTTGCCGATTGAGATCATGACCCTCGATCCAGCGGTCGAGTCCGATCTCGCCGACACCCGCCCCCGGATCTCCGAGAAGGCGCGCCTCGAGATCCGCGAGCCAGCCTTCCGGCTCGTTCCCCACCTGCCAAGGATGCAGGCCGAAGCTCGGTGTCACCTCCGGATACCGGGCGGCGAGCTGCGAGACCGCCTCCCAATCGTGAGGCCCCGTGCCATTGACGATGAATCGACCGATTCCGATCGATCGGGCCGTCGCGAGGATCTCCTCCAGATCGCCCGCGAGGCGCGGATCCTGCAGGTGGAGGTGACAATCGATCATCACCCAGCTTCCGCGAGTTCCGAGACCCGCTCAACCAGCATTTCCCGCAGCCGCCGCAGTCCGCGAGCGCGTGTGGGGGTGAGAAATCGGTCGATCCCGAGCCGCTCGATGAAGTTCGGCTCCGTTGCGAGGATTTCCGTGGGATTCGAGCCGGAGTAGACGCGGCAAAAAAGCGCCGCGATGCCGGCGAGAGCAGGTGATTCGGATTCGATCAGCACCTCCACCGTGCCGCCCCCTTGCGGGCGCAGGGCCAGCCAGACTTTCGAGACGCAGCCGGGCACGAGATTCTGCTCCGTTCTCTCTGATTCCGGGAGGGGCGTCGATCCGCCACCCGCTGTCTCGACGATGATCTGGAAGCGCTCCCGGGGATCGTCGATGAGGCCGTATTCCTCGACGAGGAGGTCCTGACGCGCGGACGCCGACATGGGAAAGTCCGGCAAAGATCAATCCTCCAGCGTCAGGCGCATCGGGATCATGCTTGAGTGACGGAAATGCAGCTTCTCAAAGAATCGCTGGCTCTCCGCGCTGATCTTGTCGGTGAGCAGCGTGATGCGTTTGAAATCCTTCCGCTTCGCGAAATCCACGACATACTCGACGAGTTGGGTGCCGTAGCCTTGGCCGCGGAATTCCGGGTGGATGATCACGTCCTCCAGCAGGATCACGAATCCCCCCATCGCCGTGCTGATCGTGAAAAGCACGTTCACCATTCCGAGGATCTCGTAATCGGTGCGCACCACGAAGATGCGGCCGCGGCTCGGCTGCTCGAGGATCGAGCGCAGGCCGCGCTCCTGTTTGCGGCGATCGGGGCTGAAATCCTCCTCGATTTCGAAGAGCGCCATCGTCAGATCGACAAGGCGGGGCAGGTCGTCGAGGGTGGCGGGTTCGATGCGGGCCCGCTGGTTCAGCGGCCGGATCGGCGCGGTGTGGGAGAGGTCCATCGGGTCGTGTTTCGTGGCAAGCCGCCACGATGCGAGGGTAGCAAAAAGCAGACCATTGTAAATCCCCCTTTTCCCGCTCTTCGATCCCCATTGGTACCGGACGGATTCAATCACCGCCGCGCCACGCCGGCCCGCTCGAAGGCACCCTTGAGGTTTTCAAAACAGGTCTTCGTGGCCGCCACCGGATCGTAGGCGGGTTTGTTTCGCCAGATCTGGCTGCTCACCTCGCAGCAGAAATCCCCGCGATAGCCGCCGTCGTAGAGGGCGCTGATGATCGTGGCGTGATCCCAGGAGCCGCTTTCGCCGGCGAGAGCGAAGTTCACCTTGTCGCCCTCCTTCACCGCGTCCTTCGTCGCCACATAGTTCAGATGCGGCAGCGAGTCCTTCGCCGAAGCCTCGATCGTGACTTCCGGATCGCGGAACGCGTAGTGGCTGTAGTCGTAGACCATGCCGAGCCTCTCCGGGGCGCCAAGTTGCTCGATGAGCCAGTTCGCCTCCGTCGGCAGCGACATCGCGTGCTGGCGGTGCGGTTTGATCGAGAGGGACCCGCGCAGATCTCCCGCGATCTGCACCCAGTCGGCGACGCGGTCGCGGAAAAGGTCGCGGGATTCCTCCCAGTTTTTCCCGCCGAGAATGGTCTGCACCACCGGAGCCCTGTCGGGCGAGAGATCGTGGCCCAGCTTGATGAGGTGATAGACCTCGGCCAGCTGGGCCTTGTGATCCGCCTCGAGCCGCTTCGGCTGGAGATCCGCCATGATCCCGCAGAGACGCAGCCCGCTGTCGGCGAGGATCTGGCGGAGCCGTTTGCGATCCTCCGTCGCCAGGATCGAGGGCGCTCCCGTTGTGCCCGGCATCGAGGAAATCTCAATCGCGTTGTAACCCGTCTTTGCGACCAGGTCGATCGCCTCCTCCAGCTTCATCGATTGCAGCCCGTAGGTGCCGATGGCCAGGCCGCAGCCCGTGCGCGGACTTTGGGCGAAGGTCAGGGTGGAAAGACCCCCGGCCGAGGCCAGCGTGGTCTGGAGAAAGGAGCGTCGTGTCCTCATGTCGGATGTCGGGAGAATCAGGGTGCGTCAGGCGTTGTGGGAGGCTCGGGCCACGATGGCACGGGCAGCTCCATTTCCCAATCCGGATCATCGGCGCGACCGCGGAAAACGCCACCGCCACTGGCCATCGCGAGGCGGGAGAGGGCGAGCGGGGTCGGGCCGAACTCAAACGGCACCCGCACGTAGAGACGCGTCCCGCTTTCCCGGATCGCGAGGGCGAGGAGATTCCAGTCGATCGCCCACGTCCCGTAGTCACCGCCACCGAGGTAGCCGTTCGTGAAAAGGTAAATCGCATCGCACTGTTCCTCCCGCGCCAGATGCGCCACCCGGCGCGAGATCGGATCGACCCCTTCCGACTTGATCGATCGCGAGGCGAGTTCGATTCGTTCGCTCGCGTAGAGCCGGTCCGTCCGACCCGCGCCGTCTGCGGCCGCCTTGGCGCATTCGCCGCCCAGACGCGCGAGATCCGCGAGATAGCGGTCGCGCCAGGAACGCGGCTTTTGGTCTCTCACCGAGAGATGCCGTTTCCAGTCCGGCGAGAGATAGCCGAAGGCGAAGAGCACCCCGAGCTTCGCCGCTTCGATCCGGTCGAGATCTTCCGGGATGGATTCGCGCCCGGTCATTTCCCCCATGACCTCCTCGCTCCGCGCGATCCGCCTTTCCTCGTCGGGAAAGGGGAGCAGGGTGTTCTCCGTCACCCACTGGCGTCCGGTAATCCGGTGGGGCCACTCCTCCTTCTCCCTGACAAAATGCAACTGATGTCGCTCGTGCAATCCCTGCGCCCAGGCTTGGTCGAAGAAAGCCTCGCGTCCCTCGTAGCCGAGCTTCTTCAGGTAGAACGACTCCACGACGCGGGCCGGAAAGCCGAACTGGGCGCGGAAACTTGCCGGCGGCACCTGCCAGGACCGCTGGATCGTCCCGTGGCCCTCCTCCACGATGCGGAACCATTCCTCGGGCCGGTTGCGGGGATCGAGCGGATCGTTTTCCGGTTGCGGAGGCCACCGTACCCAGTCGTTGCCCGCGATGAGCTGATCCTGCCAGAGATTCCGCAGGATCAGCTGTCTCCCCGGGCGATCCGGGACGCTTTCGCGAAGCAATTGCTCCACCGCGAAGATTCCCTGAGGGCTGTGTTCGCCGATCAAGGAAGTGATCCAGATCACCGTGTCGACTTCCTCGAAAAGCGCCTTCAGCCCGTAGAGCGCGTTGCGTCTCGCTCCGACCGAGGTTGAGGCCTCGCGGTCGAGGTCCGAGCCTGTCATTTCGCGCAGGAGCACTGGCGGTCTACCCGCGGCGGCCATCTGCTCGTTGAGGACGCGGAGTTCCTTTCTGGCCTGCGGCACGAGAAAGCCCATCTCCGCCGAAGTATCGAGGAGAATGCCAAGCCGGGCCGGGGCCGTTTCCTGCGCGCGCCCCGCCGTCCATGCGGTCGTCCCCAAGGCGGCGAGAGTGAGAAAGCGGCGGCGCGTGGCTGGCATCGAGGCAGTCAACCACGTTCCGCGCGGCGTCGCAAGGTCGGCTGGCGGTGGGCAGGGCGCGCCGCCGCAAGCACGCCGGATGCGCCCTCACTCACGCCAGTTGACCGTGAGGGCTTGGCACTGGCATCTTTGCAAGGAATGTTGTCTCTTCGTCAAAGCCTCTCTTTTCTCCTCGTTTTCACCGCGCCGGTGATGGCGGAGGACGTGCCGGATCCGCTCGCGATCCTGCGGAAGGAGTGCGTGAATTGCCATACCGAAGCGAAACGCAAGGGCGGGCTGCTGATCGATTCGCGGGAATCGCTCCTGCAAGGCGGGGACACGGACGTGGCGATCGTCCCGGGAAAGGCGAAGGAAAGCCTCCTCGTGGAGCTGCTTTACCCGGACGTGGAAATGCACATGCCTCCGAAAGGGCAGCTCGATCCCCGTGAGATCGCGGCGATCGAAAAGTGGATCGACGCGGGGGCGCCCTGGGACTCGGAACGTTGGGCGAAACTGAATCTGCCTGAGAAAACGGAGGTGACGATGGTGCCCATGCCCGTCGGCTACGCACCCATCCTCGCGGTGGCCTTGTCGCCCGACCGAAAGACGCTGGCGGTGGGGCGCGGCGGATCGATCGAGTGGTATCGCATCGTGCCCGCGGAGAAGGACAAGACGCCCGCCTTCCAGCTGCAGCATACCGGGACCTCGGCGGCCCACGACGACGCGGTGCAGAGCCTGGTCTTTTCGCCGGATGGAAAGCGGCTCGTCTCCGGGGGCTTCCGCTCGGTGAAGTTCTGGGATCCGGCGAGCCCCGGGAAGCCCTCGCGGGAGATCAGTGCTCCCTTTCTGGGCCGCCAGACGGCCCTTCTTTTTCTTGCCGGGGGGAAAAAGCTGCTCGCCGCCGATTCGGTGCCCTCCCAGCTCGGCCGCATCCACGAGATCACCCTGGAGCCCGAGGCGGTGAAGACCTTCGACACGGCGCATCTCGACAGTGTCTTCACGATGACCTTGAGCGCGGATGGCAAGCGCTACGCGACGACTTCGGCGGACAAGCTCATCGTCGTGCGCGACAGCGCGACCCACGAGATCGTGAAGCGGCTTGAAGGGCACACCGGCTACGTGATGACCGCGGCGTTTTCCCCCACCGGCGACCGGATCGCGAGCGGGGGCGATGACGAGGAGATCAAGGTTTGGAATCTCGAGACCGGAAAGAAAGTCGGCTCTTTCGCGAGCAATCGCTCCGGGCCGCTTTACGGATTGACCTGGCTCGTCGATCCCGTGAACGGCAAAAAGAAAAGCGAGGAAAAGGACAAGGAGAAGGCGGCCGCGATCAACACGGATCTCATTGTCGCGGTCCCGGAATCGGGCAAACCCTCCGCCTTCACGGAATTGAAAGAACATGAGGGGGAACAGCGCTCGACCGGCGCGAAAGAGCGTGCTTTCGAAACGGCGGGCACGCCGCTCTTCGCGCTCGCCTTCGACCGTGAGACGCTGTGGACCTACGCCGGTGGCGAGGATGGCAAGCTCCGCGTCTGGGATGACAAGGGCAAGATCGTGCAGACAATCGAGGCTCCCGCTCCGCAACCCAACCCTGTCGCATCGGTCAATGAATAGGGTCTTGTCCATTTTGGTGGTTTTGTCAGGCATCGCCCCCCTGCGGGCGGCGGGTCCGGCGACGGTTTCGTTCGAAAACGACGTGCTCCCGATCCTGACGAGGGCCGGGTGCATGGCGGGGAGCTGCCATGCGAAGGCGGATGGGCAGAACGGTTTCCAGCTTTCCATCTTCTCCTTCGATCCCGATTCGGATTACCGCGAGATCGTCTACGATGCCCGCGGACGGCGGGTTTTCCCCGCGTCACCGGATCATTCGCTGTTGCTGCAGAAGGCGACGAACGCGGTGCCGCACGAGGGGGACAAACGCTTTGAGAAAGATTCGGAATTCTACCGGGTGCTCCGTCAGTGGATCGCCGAGGGCGCGCCGCGCCGCTTGGAAAACGAACCCGATCCAACGGGGATCGAGATCGAACCCGCTGCGGCTTCGTTCAAGAAAGGCGAGACGAAACAGCTCAAGGTGACGGTGACGTATTCGGATGGGGCGAAGCGTGATGTCACCCACCTCTGCGAGTTCACTTCGAATGACAAGGCCTTTGCTTCGGTCGATCACGATGGAAAGGTGACGGCGGGGAAGGTGCCGGGTGAAAACAGCGTCATCGTCCGCTACGTCGACCAGGTCGCGGCGATGCGGTTGATCATTCCGCCGGATACGCTCCTGCCGGCCGAGCGCTACACCTCGCTGCCGCGGGCCAATCCGATCGACGACCTCGCCTACGCCCGCTTCCAGGAGCTGGGGCTCTTCCCCGCGGAGCCCTGCCGCGATGATGAGTTCCTCCGCCGCGCCACGCTCGACGTACTGGGCCGCCTCCCGACGCTGGAGGAGACGAAGGCCTTTTTCTCCGACGCGGCCCCTGACAAACGCGCCAAACTGGTGGATCGCCTGCTGGGGCCCGCGAACCGCTTCGACTACGCGGACTTCTGGGCGGTGAAGTGGGGCGATCTCCTCCGGCCGAACACGCAGCGGGTCGGGGTGAAGCCGGTCTACCTTCTCGATCAATGGATCCGGGAGAAATTCCGCGACAACACGACGTGGGATGCCTTCATCACCGAGCTGCTCACCGCGAGCGGGAGCACCCATGAATACGGGCCGGTGGCGGTGATCCGCGACAAGCGCGAGCCGGCCGAGATGGCGGAATTCATCTCGCAGCTTTTCCTCGGAGTACGGTTGAATTGCGCGAAATGCCACCACCATCCCTCGGAGCGATGGAGCCAGGACGATTATTATTCGATGGCGGCGTTTTTTGGGTCGATGAAGCAGAAGGGGCAGGGGATCTCGGCTCCGATCTCGGGCGAGCCGGAGTACTGGTGGTTCGAGCCGGGCGGCAAGGTGACGCATCCCGTGAGCGAGACCGTGATGGTGCCGCGCCCGCCGGGAGGCGAGGCCTTCGCCTCGATCGATCCGAAGGCAGATCCGAGAAAGGTCTTCGCGGCATGGCTCACCGGGAAGGACAATCCACATTTCTCCAAGGCGATGGTGAACCGCATCTGGGCGGAGATGTTCGGTCGTGGTCTGGTCGATCCGGTCGATGATTTCCGCGATTCCAATCCGCCGGTGAACGCGCCGCTGCTCGATTGGCTGGCGAAGGATTTCGCGGCGCACGGCTTCGATCAGAAACACACCCTGAGGGTGATCCTCAACAGCCGCCTCTATCAGCAGAGTTCGGTGCCGAACGAGCATAATGTGGCGGACCAGCGGAATTTCTCGCGCAGCTACCGCAGGCGTCTCTCCGGCGAGGTGCTCCTCGATGCGATCTCGGAGATCACGGGGCAGCCTGAAAAATTGACGGGTCTCCCCGCCGACGCGCGGGCGATGCAGCAGTGGAATCATCTCCTCCCGAGTGATTTCCTCGATGCCTTCGGGCGCCCCGACTCGAGCGCGGCACCGCCTTGCGAGCGCGAGACGGGAGGCAGCGTGGTGCAGGCGCTGCATCTCATGAATTCGGACGGACTGCAGAAGAAACTCGCGGCAAAAAGTCCGTGGATCGAGAGTCTCGTCGCGAAGCCGGCGGCGGAAGCGGTCGAGGAGATCTACCTGCGCCTTTTCTCCAGGAAACCCGAGGAAAATGAGAAGCAGATCGCTCTGGGTCATCTCGGGGAGAAGCCGGACCGGGTGAAGATCGAGGATCTCGTCTGGTCGCTGCTGAATTCGGCGGAGTTTGTGCTGAACCATTGAACGGTCGATGCGTTCCGCCCTGGAACGGTGTAGATTCAACGGGTCGGAAGAATCCGGGTCACGAAGTGGGCGGGCCGGACAACGCTTTTCGATGTGACGCACCGGAATCCCGGTCCCTCCATGCACCGGACCTCCAAGTTCAGCCTTTGCTGCCTCGCGATCCTGCTCCTTCCCACGGGAGGGCGCTCGATCATCGATGGCACGGACGCGGCTCCCGGGGAATTCCCGTGGATCGCGGGGATCGTGCGGCGCGATGTGGCGGCTCCGGGCCTGGTCGGCGGTGGCACGCTGATCGGCGACCAGTGGGTACTGACGGCGGCGCACAGCGTCCGGGATCTGCCGGTGTCGATCCTCGAGGTCTGGCTCGGAGCGACGGCGCTCGATGATGCGGCCTCGCGCCAGACCCGCGGCGTTCTTGCGGTGTATGTGCATCCGGATTTCGAAACGGACAATGGCACCAGTGTCAATGACCTCGCCCTACTCCTGCTCGATCAACCGGTGACGACGATCGCGCCGCTGGGCCTGCTCGGGAATCCCGGCGACCTCCCCGTCGGTGAAGCGGTGCGGGTGGCGGGCTGGGGGATCTCGGAGGTGGGAGTCGTGGAGCCGACCAACGACCTGCAGCGGGCGGGTGCTGAGGTGATCTCGAATGCGAGTGCGGCGATGACGTTCGGATCGGTGATCGAGCCGGTGCATCTCGCGGCGAAGGATCCGGCGGAGATCGCCTGTCCCTGTGTCGGCGACAGCGGTGGCCCGTTGGTGGCGACGATCTCGGGGACGGACCGGCTCGTGGGACTGGTGAGTTTCGGCAGCCTCGATTGTGATCCGGCTTTGCCGACGGTTTACACGCGGGTGTCGTCCTACCTGACGTGGATCGGGGAGTCGCTCGATCTCACGAGTTCTCCCCCGGGGATGATCCTGAGCGGAAAGGGGAGGGCGATCACAAACGGAGGAAAGGCGAAGGTCGCGAGCGGGGCTGATTTCGGGGAACTGCGTCGTCCCGGATCGAGACGGACGCGCTCGTTTGCGGTTTCGAATGCCGGAGTGGGACTCCTCACCGTGCGGAGCGTGTCGCTCACGGGGCGGGCTTTTTCCCTGCGTGCCACGCCACCCTCGATTCTGGGATCGGGTGGCGATGGCACGATGCGGGTGACCTTTGACGCGCCGCGAAAAGGCAAAAGACATCGCGGGGCGGTGCGGCTCTTGACGAATGATCCGGCCACGCCTCTTTTTCTGCTGCGGGTCGAGGCGAGAGTCCGTTGAGCGTTTCCCATATCCATGAAAGACCGTGTTTCCCCCATCGCCTCTGCCTTCACGAGACGTGACTTTGTCAGGATGTTGGGGGCCGGGTCCGTGCCGCTGACCTTGCCCGCCCTGAGGGCCGCCGCACCGGGGACGCGTGTCGCTGTGGTCGGGGCCGGGATGGCCGGCCTGGCCGCGGTGGACCGCCTTTCGCGGGCGGGGGTCGAAACGGTGTTGGTCGAGGCGCGGGATCGCATCGGTGGGCGGGTCTGGACCGCCGCTCCGGGTGTCGAACTGGGGGCGAGCTGGATCCATGGTCCGGTCGGCAATCCCCTGGTCGGGCTCGCCAATGCGGTGGGGGCGAGGCGGGTTCCCTTCCAATGGAATCGCTACGAGTTCTACGAAGACGGGGATTCCCTCCCGCCATCCGAGGCCCGTGAGATCGACCGTCTCTTCGAGCGACTGCATCGTCATGCGTTGCGGGAAGGGCGTCGCGCCGGAAACGGTGCCAAGCTCTCCCGGGCGGTGGCTTCGTTCCGCCGTGAGTTGGCCGCCTCTCAGCGCGATCTGCTGGGGCATGTCGTGAACAGCTACTGGACCCACGAATTCGGCGCCGACCCCGAGCGACTCTCCCTCGGCTGGTTCGATGAGGGCGCGAACCTGCGTGGCACCGACGAACTCATCCCCGCGGGTTATGCGCGGCTTTTTGACGCTTTTCAGGACGCCGACGAGGTGCATCTGAGCCGTCCCGTGCGCACGATCCGGTATGGTTCGGGCGGGGTCGTGCTGGAGACGGATTCGGGAAATCTCACCGCCGATGCCGCCATCGTCACCGTGCCGCTCGGGGTCTTGAAACGCGGCACGCCCGTCTTCGATCCTCCGCTGGGTGGAGGCCATGCCCAGGCGATCCAGCGCCTCGGGATGGGCACCTTGAACAAGATCATCCTGCGGTTTCCGCGGGTGGCGTGGCCGAGAAAGATCCACGCCTTCGGGCGCATTGATCGTTCGCGCTTGTGGGCGGAGTGGGTCAATCTCGTGCCGATCACCGGACAGCCGGCCTTGATGGGATTCAACGGCGGCCGTCTTGCCGAGCGTCTCGAAGCGAAATCCGATGCGGCCATTCTCGGCTCGGCGATGGATGCCCTGAAGGAGACCTTCGGACGTTCCTTCCCGTCGCCGATCTCCGTGCATATCACCCGCTGGTTTTCCGATCCGTGGTCGCGCGGTGCCTATTCGAGTCTCGCGCCGGGCAGCACGCCGCGCGATCGCCGGAATCTCGCCACGCCGGTGCATGGGCGGCTCCTCCTCGCGGGCGAGGCCTGCTCGGTGGAAAGTCCGGCGATGGTCCACGGGGCGTATCGCAGCGGGGTGGCCGCGGCGGATTATCTGCTGTCGACCTTGCCTTGAGCATTGACCGCGCGAGGGCGGAGGGCCAAGATCGGCTTCGAGATGACACCGCCCCTCCCCGCCGCTCCGCTGATTCCGAAAACGTCCTCGCAAGCGGTCTGGAGTCTCGTTCTCGGGATCCTCTCGATCACCTGTCTTTGGCTGTTGGGTTCGATTCCGGCAATCCTCCTGGGACGGGCCGCGTTCAAGAAAATCGATGAGTCCGGCGGCACCCTCACCGGCCGCGGGCTCGCGATGGCCGGGATCATTACCGGCAGCGTGGGTATCCTGCTCGGATTCATCACCGTCGGCAGCATCCTCGCGGCGGCCGCGTTGCCCGCCTTCAACCAAGTCCAGAACCAAGCCAAGCAGACCCGGCAGACCAACCAGATCAAACAGATCATCGTGGCCTGCCACTACCATGCCACCGAGGAAAACGGCGCTTTCCCGGAATCTCTCGAGGCGCTGGTGGAGGCGGGGTATCTCGGGACCGAAGACCCTCACGCGATCGACACGATCGGTGGGATTTTTCTTTATCGGCCGGGTCTCACGGGCACTTCGCCGGATGAGGAAATCTTCGTCGCTTCCCCTGTGCCCATCGACCGGCACCGGGTCGTCGGTCGGGTCGGTGGGCAAATCACGCTCGTGCCCGAAGAAGACTTCCAGGCCGATTACGCCCACCTCTTTCCGCACCAGTGATCGCGGCTTGCGTTTGACCGCGGGCGTGCGAAGGGGTTCCTTTTCCCTCCCCATGCCCTATCGCGTCTGTAGAATTTTCGAGGTCGAAAACGGCCACATGCTCAGCAAGCACCCCGACAAGTGCCGATTTCCCCACGGTCACTCGCGGAAGATCGAGTGTGTCCTCGAGGCGGATGATCTGGATGGCCGTGAAATGGTCTGCGATTTCAAGGTGCTGAAGCTCATCCTCGCGGAGTACCTCGACCGCTACGACCACGCCGTGTGCATGAACACGGAGGATCCCGCCTATGCGGAGTTCAAGGCGCGCTACGGTGACCGGGTCATCGGCTACGAGTCGGAGGATCCCACCACCGAGGTGCTCGCCCGCGACATCTTCCGTCACCTCCGCGACGCGTTGGCCGACTACCGGACGCACGAGGTCTCGGGATTCCCGCTGCGCGAATCGGTGCGTGTCGTCTCGGTGAAGGTCTGGGAAACCTCCGGATCGTGGGCGGAATACGTGGCGTGAGAAGGGTCGGCTTGCTTTTTGGATCGGGATCCACAAAACTCGTTCGCACATGAAAATCCAAAGCACCGTCCTCCTCACCCTTCTCGCCCTCCTCGTCTGTTTCGCCGCCCCTTCGGTCGGCATGGCGCATGGCGGCGCGGATCACGCGGCCCATCGGAGCCAGAAGGCCCGTGCGATCGCGAAGTGCCGTCTGAAAAGCACGCCCGCGGAAAAGAGAGCGTGTTTGGCGAAGGTCAAAAAACGCTTCGGAAACTGAGCGGTTCGTCATCTCTGATCCCGTCCGCGCAGGATCGCCTCGGCTACGGCCAGGTCTCCGGGTACCGTGATCTTCAGATTGGGTTCGGTGTTCTCCACCAGCTTCACCACTCCGCCGAGGGCCGTCACCGCGCTGACCTCGTCGGTGACGATCTCACCGCGTGAAATCACGCCCGCGTAAGCCTCGCGGAGCAGGGTGAGGGAAAAGATCTGTGGCGTTTCCATGGCCCAGAGATCCTCGCGCGAGACGGCATCGATCACCTCGCCCGCGGCATTGCCGCGTTTCAGGGTATCCGCGACGCGATGCGCGAGGGTGGCGGCACCGTGCGATGCGGCGACGGAGATGCATCGCGAAATCGCGGATGGAGTGACCAAGGGACGGGCGGCATCGTGGACGGCGACGAGATCGCCATCCGGACCTATGCGTTCGAGTCCGGCGTGGACCGAGAGGTGGCGCTCGGCGCCGCCGGCGACGCATTCAACGAATTTCGAAATCCCGAGCCGCTGGGTCGCGGCGGCCACTTCTTCGAACTTTTCCGGATTCGTCACCACACGGATCTCGACCACCTCCGGGCATGCTTCAAAGGCGAGGATCGAGCGTACCAGCACGCTCTCGCCCGCGAGGTCGGCGGAGAGTTTGTCGAAACCCATCCGCCGGCTGCTCCCGGCGGCGACGAGGATGGCGGAGACCCTCATTCCGGATCGGGGAAAAGGTGGGGAATCTCAGCCCAGTTTCGCCATGACGGCCTGGGAGAGCGTCTTGCCATCGGCGCGTCCGGCGGTGCGCTCCTGCACGAGTTTCATCACCGCGCCCATCTCCTTGCGCGAGGTCGCGCCCGTCTCGGCGATGGCGGCGTCGATGATGGCGCGGAGATCGGCCTCGCTGAGCGGCTCGGGGAGATAGCCGTTCAGCACGGCGATTTCGGCTTCCTCCTGCTCGACCAATTCCATCCGGCCGGCGGTGGTGTACTGCTCGACGGAATCCTGGCGTTTCTTCACCTCGCGGCGGATCACGGCGATGACTTCGGGATCGGTCAGCTCGGCGTCGGCACCGCCCTTTTCGATGGCGGCATTTTTGATGGCCGATTTCAGCATGCGGATCGTGCCGAGGGCGAGAGTGTTTTTCTCGCGCATCGCCGTTTTCATGTCCTCCGTAATCTGTTGGGATAATTCGCTCATGCGGCTAAGCTACGCGTGTTCAACCATTCCGCGACGTGAAAAACGAGTCCGACAGCGCTTCTCCCTCCCCCAGTGTTCCCTTGCCGGTCCGTCGTGATCTCGGCGGGCGGATCTGGAAATGCCTCATGGGCCTGATCCTCATCGGCGTCGCATGGATGCTGGTGACCTACCTGTGGGGATCCTACCGTCGTGCCACGCAGATGGATGCCTGGGTCGAGGTGCCCTGCCGGATCGAGACGCTCGAGGTCGACGACACTCAGCTGAACCAGCGCGGCATGCCGAAATATCTCCTCGAGGTCACCTACCGCTACGAATGGAAGGGGCACGAATATGTGGGCAACCGCATCAAGCGCCTTCCCACCGAGGCCAGCGATCCCCGTAAACTGAAGAGCAAGATCGAAGCGTACGCGGCCGGTACCGAGACGGTGTGTTACCTCGATCCCGATGCCCCGGAGCTCGTCGTCTTGAAGAAGGATTCGAAGGCCGCCCTCTACACCATCTGGTTTCCCTGCCTCTTCATCGTCGGCGGCGCGGGAATGATCTTCTCGGCCTTGTTCGGAAAGAAGGCGTGAGTGAAAGAGTGCCGGGAACCTCGGCTGGACGCTCAACTGATGACCTCAGGACGATGCACTTACCGCACGAAGGCGGACTGGCAACGTTCCGCTATGGAACAAACTGGTCTGGCTCGAGGACCCGGCCGCGCATGATGGCGCGGGGGATGGGGGCGCGCCACTGTTTTCTTGCTCGGTTAGGGATTTTTCAGGGCGGGCGTCCCGAGGATCGCTTCGGCGATCGCGGCCATGCCCTGGTCGCCGGGATGGTTGGCGACACCGGCGTGTTTGAAGTCGCGCTCCGAGCGGGCGTAGTTCGCCTCGTCCTTACCGAGGTGGCTGATGTCGACGAAGGTGCCGCCGACGGCGGCACAGGCGGCTCGCAGGGCGGCATCTTTTTCCGCATTCGCCCAGAAGCCGCTACGCACGAGAATCAAGGGTGAGCGCTCGCCTTTGAGGGTGGTGAGGAGACGGGTGACCGCGGATTCAAGATCCTTCTTTTCGGCGTCGCTCTTCAGGGCCGGCACATTCTCGCCAATCGCGAGGATGATGAGGTCTGCCTCGAAGGCGATTGTTTCTTTCTGTTTGGTGGAGAAATCGTAATCCGCATACCCTCGCTCGAAATCGGCGATGTTTTTCACGAGTAGCTCGGGAGCCCGGCCGGAGGATCGGGTCAAGCCGGCGATGACGAGGTGCACGTAGTCTTTCGACGCGGCGCTCGCCGCCATGCCCCAGTCGCCCGACCAATTGATCTCGGCTTTGGGTCCGTGTTTGGTGATGCTGTTGCCGAGGAAGAGCACCTTTCGCGGCGGATCGGCAGCGTTGGCGACGGTGAAGGTGGCGACGAGGGCGATGAAAGCCGCGCGAAGATGGGATGGCATGGGAAGACCTGAGGGTGAGCGGGAACGGAGGATTGTATTCAATACCATCACCGATCGGGCCCGTTTGGGGGAACTTGATCACGTGAGCGCGGCGAGGCCTGAAGCGATTGCGGGAGGGGCCAATCGCGGCGAATTTGCGGGCATGATGGAACGAATCGATCGACGCCGTTTTGTGCTCCGCTCTCTCTATGCCTCGCTCGCGTTGCCGAGCCTGCATTCGCTGATGACAGGCACGCTTCGTGCCAACGGACCGGTCCTCGCGACGAAGGGTGCCGGTGTCGGCGCACGACGCTTCGTGGCGGTGGGGAACCTCCTCGGCTTCCAACAAAAATCCTTCTTCCCCGAAACGACGGGCAAGGGCTACGAGTTGACGACCCTGCTCAAGCCGCTGGAGAAAAACCGCGGCCACATGACGGTCTACCGCGGTCTCGACCACGGGATCAAAGGCGGTCACTTCGCGGTGCATTCCTTTCTTTCCGGTGTGCTCCACTCCGAGGCGCAGAACCGTCCCGATGGCAACGTGACGATCGATCAATTCATCGCCGATGAAGTCGGCACCCAGACGCGCTTCCCCTCCCTCACGATCGGTTGCGAAGATGGCATCCACGGCGGTTGCCAGATCGCCTGGACGAAGTCGGGCGTCCGCGTGCCGCCGGTCACGGGTCCGGCCGAACTCTTCGAGAAACTTTTCGTGGAGGAGTCGCCCGAACGCCGTGCGGCGCGCTCCGGGGAGAACCAACTTCATGGATCCATCCTCGACAGCGTCCTCGAAGACGCGAACGATCTCGCCCGCCGCGTGAACCGCGAGGACAAGGACAAGCTCGACGAATATTTCACCTCCGTCCGCGATGTGGAGAAGCGCCTGCAGATGCGCCGGCGCTGGGAGAACGAACCCAAGCCGAAAGCCCCCTTCGCCAAGCCGGCGAACCGCAACACGGTGGAGGATCTGCCGATGCTTTACGAGCTGATCGCGCTCGCCCTGCAGACCGATTCCACCCGCGTCGCCACCCTCGAGATCGGCGGCACCTACCTGCCCCAGCATCTCGGGATCGACAAATCGTATCACGGGCTCTCGCACCACGGCAAAGACGAGGAGGCAATCAAGCACCTCATCACCCTCGAGACGCACCAGATCGACCATTTCGGAAAATTCCTCACCCGCCTCGCCGGGATCCAGGATGGCGACAAGACCCTCCTCGATTCGACCGCCGTCGTTTTCGGCAGCGGCATCGGCGACAGCAATTCGCACACCAACACCGACCTGCCCATCATCCTCGCGGGTGGCGGCTATCGTCACGGTGAATTCAAGAAGGTCGAAGCGACCGGCTCGAAGAAAGTGCCGCTCTGCAACCTCTTCCTCGACATCGCGCAGAAGATGGGGCTCGAGACCGACGCCTTCGGCACGAGCACGAGCACCTTTGCCTGAGCATGCGCAAAGGGGTGGGAAGGCAAAGGACGGGGGTGCTCGCGAGAGTTTCGCTCCTTTTGTTGATATCGATGGCGACCCTGTCGCGCGGCGACGAGGCCGGCCGGAAGGTCGTGAATGAATTCCTCGGCAACTACTGCCTCGAATGCCACGACTCTTCCGTGCAGAAAGGCGAACGCGATTTTGAGGCGCTCGATCTGCCGCTGAAGACGCATCACGATCTCATCGCGGCGAAGGAGGTGATCGACCAGGTGACCCTGCGCGAGATGCCGCCGAAAGACGCCGCGCAACCCACCGATGAAGAGCGGCTCGCGGTACTGCGCGCCCTGCGCGGCGGCATCGCGGAGGCGCGCTCGCAATTCGAGAGCACCGGTTCACGCACGGTGATGCGCCGCCTCTCGAACCGCGAGTACGAAAACACCCTCGAGACCCTCTTTGGTCGGCGGGTCGACACTCTCGGGTTGACCGCGGATTTCCCGAAGGACAAAAAGAGCCATCACCTCGACACGATCGGCGATGCCCTCGTCACCTCCGGATTTCTGCTCGACCAGTATTTCCAATCCGCCAACCGCCTCGTCGAGAGCCGACTCGGCCAACCCGCGATGGAGCCGAAGACCTGGCACTTCACAAAGAACTTCAAGCAATACGAGGAACTGAGCGGTCCGCACAAGGAGGCGCTCGACTACAAATTCCTCTGCCTCTACGAGCAGCCGAACACCGACACGCGGCAGGGCGGCTACGGCCACATCGAGGATTTTCTCGCCGGCGTGCCCGTCTCGGGTCTCTACGAAATCGAGATCCTCGCCCAGGCGATGCATCGCGACACTCACTACGATCCGAAGATCTTCGGGATCGATTTTTCCGAGCCCTTCCGCATCGGCGTGGTGCCGGGGGATGTCACGAAAGGCCACATCCACTACCCGCAGGCGATCGAGCCCATTCTCGCCGAGGCCGTCGTCCCTGACAAAGAGCCCACCTGGATGAAGTTCAAGGTCTGGCTCGAGGCGGGGCAGACGCCGCGGTTTATCTTTCCCAACGGTCCCTACGAGTCGCGCGCCTCCGTGCTGGAAATCAACCGTCGCTACAAGGATGAATTCAAGGGCAAGGTCTCCGACTCGGGGGTCGGTCGCGCCCACATCCTGCGCGAGGGCAAGCTCCCCCACATCCGCATCGGCGAGATCAAGGTGAAAGGACCGCTGAAAGAAGAAGGCGGCTCGCTCGAGGAGATCGCCGTCTTCGGCAAAGGCGGATTCAACGAGGGCAAAGCAGTCGACCAGCTCTTCGCGTTTGGCGAGAAAGCCTTCCGCCGTCCCCTTGATGAAAAGGATCGCGCCCGCATCGAAGGCACCTACCGGAAGCGGCTCGAGGAGAAAGCCACGCCGCGCCAGGCAGCACTCGATACGGTGAAACGCATCCTCTGTTCGCCGGCCTTTTTCTACCTCAGCGAGATCACGCCGGAGGAGGAGCGGACGCTGCGTCCCTACGATCTCGCCTCGCGCCTTTCCTACGCGCTCTGGGCCGGCCCGCCCGATGCGGCCCTCCTCGCCGCCGCCGACGACGGCACCCTGACCAACACCGAAACCCTCCAGAAACAGATCGAACGGATGTTGAAGGATCCCCGGTCCGGGGGATTCATCGAGGCCTTTCTCGATGCCTGGCTGAATCTCGGCGAGATCGGCAACCAGCCGCCTCCGCGACAGGTCGCGCGGGTTTTCTACGCCGAGGATCTGCCGACCTCGATGAAGGAGGAGGCCCGCCTCTTTTTCCGTCACCTTCTTGAAGAGAACGGACCGGTCACGGACTTCCTCGATTCCGATTACACCTTCGTCGACAAGAAGCTGGCCAACCTCTACGCCCTGCCCGAGAAGGAGAAGCTCCGCCTCGCCGACGGATTCCAGCGGGTCAGTCTGAAGCCTGAAAGCCACCGGGGCGGGGTCCTCGGCATGGCGGGCGTCCTGACGGTGAGTGCGAACGGAGTCGAGACCTCGCCGGTGACGCGCGGGGTCTGGGTCTCGGAAAACATCCTCGGTGTGCAGCCTCCGACTCCGCCGGATGTCGTGCCCGAGATCGAATCCGATGTCAGCGGCGCGACGACGATCCGCGAGCGGCTCGCCAAACACGCCGCCGACAAGACCTGCGCCGAGTGTCACCGCAAAATCGACCCGCTCGGTTTCGGGCTCGAAACCTTTGACCCGATCGGCCGTTGGCGCACGAAATACCCCGCGACGAAGAAGGATGGCCCCTCGCCGAAGATCGATGCCTCGGGCGAGTTTCCTTCGGGCGAGACCTATGCCGACTTCCGCGAGTTCAAGAAGATCCTCGCGGGCGAGCGGAAGGACCTTTTCACCCGCCACCTCGTCTCGAAGCTGCTCTCCTACGCGACCGGCCGCCACATGGAGGTGGTGGACGACTACGAGATCGGCGACATCCTCGAAGAGGTGAAGAAGGAAAACTACGGGCTGAAGACGCTCGTCGTCGAATCCCTCACCAGCGATATCTTCCGCTCGCGCTGAGGGCGTGCGATCACCGTTGCCTCACCGCTTCGTCGAGAAGCCGGTTGTAGATCTGCTGGCGCTCCGGCATGCCGAGTCCGCGGTTCCGGTACTCGTACATCTTCACGTTGATGCTCTCGCGTTGCTCGACCGAAAGCCGGGAAATCTTCGAGACGACCTCGGGTGGGATCGTCTGGTTGTCGCCGTAGCCGTCGGCCTTGAAGCCATCCTTGATGTTGCGGGCGGCATTGCGGGCGTCGTTCATCTGATCGGGCGTGAGGACGCGTGGATCCGGTCCGCCGTGGGGTCCGGTGCCGCCACCGGGCGTGCCGTTGCCGACGCGGTTCGAGACTACCGCCGCCGCCGCGCCCTTCGCGGGGGGCGGGGATTTCTCATAGCGGATCGAAAAGATCTCGCCGCCGCCCGCCATCTTGATGCGCGCGGTGAGCGTCTCGAGGTCGGAGGGATTGCCTCTCACCTCCACGAGTTGCCAGCCCTCGGGACTGATCTGATCGCGTGAAACCACGGAGGTCTTCCGCGTTTCCACGTCGAGGAGCGTGGCCACGGGCTCGTCCGCGATGCGGGCAACGCCGGTGATGATGAGGGATTTGGAGAGGTCGAGGGTGCGGATGAAAGGCGAATGCTGCCGCAGGGCGGCAAAGTGGTCCGCGGTGACCTGACCCGGCAGGTCGAAGGCATCGGACGATTCCGTCGCCGGCTCTTGGGCGAAAATCGCCGCCGCCGGAAGCCATGCGGCCACGGCAAACAGGCACGGAACGATCGGATGCTGGCGGTTCGCGATCACGTCGGGGAAAGTGTGCGCCGGATCGCGCGCCTGATCGAGTCACGGATATGCGCGGGATGGGACGGCGCGTCCGCAGGCCGGACTTGATTGTCGGGAGGGGAAAGGCAGGATAGCAGGAGTCGCGATTTCAGCTCCTTGTTCAAGCTCCGCCACCCGAACTGATGTCCCCCGATTCCACCCTCCGCTTCGTCCGCCTGCGCCGCGCCCATGCTTCGTGGCTGCTGCTGGCCTCGCGGCGGGCGCCGCTGGTGGTCGGCTGTCTGCGTCCCTTGTTCGAGGAAAACCAGGGCGAACTGTGCTGGGAGGACGCGGTGGAAAAGCTCGCGGAGATTTTCGCTGAACACGCCAATCACGAGGAGTTCGGCATCGTGCCCGGCGAGCAGATCGCCACGGCTCGGGCGGAGCTGCGCGACTGGCTGAAGCGTGGGCTCGTCGTCGAGCGCGAGGGCCGGCTCATCGCCACCGATGCCCTGCAAAAGGCCTTCGACTTCATCGGGAGTCTGGAGGAGGAACACATGACCTCGACCGCCTCGCGCCTCTCGACGGTGCAGCGCGAGATCGAGGCGCTGGAGGCCCGCCTGAATCCCGACCGGCAGAAACGTGCCGAGCATCTCCGGAAACGCATCGCCGCGCTCGAGGCGGAATTGGTGCGCGTCGAGCAAGGCGAGTTCGAGGTGCTCTCGGGAGCGCCGGCGCGCGAGGGTATTCAGAATGTTTACAAGCTCGCGTTGAGCCTGCGGGCGGATTTCCGCCGGGTGGAGGATTCCTACCGCGACGCCGATCGTCGGCTGCGGCAGAACATCGTCCGCAGCGACCAGAACCGGGGCAGCGTGCTCGATCTGCTGCTCGACGGGCACGAGGATCTGCTGAAAACGCCCGAGGGCAGTGTCTTCGACGGTTTTTACCGGCAGCTCGGCGAGGTGGTGGAGCTGGAGGAAATGAAAGCCCGGCTGCGCTCGATCCTCGAAAGTCCCGAGGCACCGGCCGCGCTCGCGCCACGGCAGCGGGCGGAGCTGCGCTGGCTCGTCCATGGCCTGGTGCGCGAGTCCGAGCGGGTCATCGAGGCCCGCGCCCGGGGCGAACGCGATGTGCGGGGTTTCATCAAGGCGGGCGTGGCGGGCGAGCAGCATCGGGTGGGTGCCTTGCTCAATGATTTGCTGGAGGCCGCCACCGACCTCGATTGGTCCTCCGCCGCGCTGCGCCGTTCGCCGGGGCCCTTGCCTCCGGTGGCGGTGGCGATCCCCCATCTGCCTCTGGTGCAGCGCTTGCGGTTCAAGGAAGCGGACACGGCCGAGAGCACCGATCTCGACCTGGATGAGCATCACGGCCGGCTCGACGAAGTGGGCGACGATTTCTGGGCGGCCCTGGACGGACTCGACCGGCTGGCCTTGCACCGGAATACCTTGGGGGTGTTGCGCGAGTCACCGGACGGGGCGCTCACGCTCGGCGGTCTCGCCGAGGCGCTGCCACCCACGCACGATCTGGAGACGCTGGCCTACTGGCTTGGACTCGGCCGCGAGACCGGGGCGGACTTTGGCGAGGCCCGCGAGACTTTGGAAATGGAGGATCGCGACGGCATCCCGACCCGATTCGATCTGCCACTCGTCACCCTTGCGGCCGCTGCCGTGGAGGCGGTGAACCCTGAGACCTTGGGATGATATGGAAGAAGAACCCACATCCGATTGGCAGGAGTCGGAATCCGCCCCGGCCGAGGCCGCAGTTTCCGCCTCCGGCACCCCGGCCGAAGTCAAGGCGCTCGCCCAGGAGCTGTTGAAAAGCGGCTACCTCGAGAGCACGGCGGATGCGGCGGCCTTCCACGCGGTCGTCCGTCTGCGTCGCGAGATCGATGCCGTGCTCGAGCCGCTCGATCTCTGTCTCGAACTCGACGAAACCCGCGGCCTCGCCGTGCTGCGCGTCACTGAACCCGTCTCGTCCTCGCCCGACGAGGCTTGGAGCCACCCACTGGTGCGCCGCCAGCGTTTGACCCTTGAGCAGAGCCTGCTCGTCGCGATCCTGCGGCGGGCCTATGTGGTGCAAGAGCTCGAGAGCGGTATCGGCGTGCGCGAGGTGCGGGTGGCACTGGATGAGCTGCTCTCCGAACTCCAGGTTTTCCTCCCCGACTCCGGCAGCGACACGAAAAACCGGCAACGCCTCCTCACCCTGCTCGACCAGCTCAAGCCCCACGGCATCGTCAGCGAGCCGGACGCGCGCGGCGAGGTCGTGATCCGCCCGCTCATCACCCGCCTCGCCAATCCTGAGACGCTGGCCGCGCTGCTGGCGCATTTTCGGGAGATGGCAGGCAGCGGGAGGGATGGATCCAGAGAGATTGACATTCCACACTGAAAGTGGGATGATCCCACATGATGAAAACGGTCACGACGGATCAAAAACGCCGGGTCGTCCTACCCAATTCGGAGCCCGGCGAGGTCTATCAAGTCCGTGAGGTGGAGGGTGGCCACTTCGAATTGACCAAGCTGGTTCCCGCCCCGAGAATCGCGCAGAATCCCGATGAACTCCGGGACCGCATGCGGCAACACGGGCTGACGCCGAAGATGAGCTGGGAAACCCTCCGGGAATCGACACGGGAATGGTGACTCTCTTCGATACCAACGTCTTGATTTACGCCTTCGATCCAGTCTCGAAGTTTCATCAGTGGGCGGACGAGACGCTGTTCGAGGCGCTTTCGGAAGGAAGCGCGGCAATCAACCCGGTGATACTGGCCGAGCTTTGTGTGGGCGACGCCGCACCGGGCACGGTTCGGGAAAGGCTGGAGGGGCTCGGGATGACCTTCCTCGACCTGCCGTGTTCAAGCGCGGAGCGTGCCGCCGGGGCTTTCGCGGCCTGCCTCGAGGAGCGCAAGAGAGCCGGAGCCACTGAGACCGGCAAAACACCTTTACCGGATTTCTTCATTGGCGCCCACGCGGAGCTGCTGGGTGCCGCCATCGCGACCGTCGATACCGCGCGATACCGCACCTATTTTCCGAAGGTGAGTCTCCTGACACCCTGACTTTCGCCTCGCGCCGCCTTGACTGGCAAAAATGACCGATAACACTCAGCTCGACCTGCTTCCTCCGCTCTCCGCGGAACCCGCAGCGCCACGAGACGATCCCTCCTACCTCCTTTCCTCTCTGGACGTCTTCAATTGGGGGCCTTTCCACGGTCGTCATCGCTGTCCCATCGATCCGCGCGGCACGGCCATCATCGGCCCGACCGGCAGCGGCAAGACCACGCTGGTCGATGCGCTGATGACGTTGCTCGCGCCCTTCCCGAAGTACAACCTCGCCTCCACCGGCGGACACGAGAGCGACCGCGACCTCATCTCCTACGTGCGCGGTGTCTCCGGCGTGGAAAATGCCCGCGAGGAGAACAGCCACGTCGCCCGGCCCGGCAAGACCCTCACCGGTCTGGCGGCGACCTATGACTCCGGTGGGGCCACCATCACGATTGGCTGCCTCCTCTGGGTCGATGGCTCCAGCAATGCCGCCGATGATTTGAAGAAGGCCTGGTACTTCGCCCGCGACCGTCCCGGCACGCTCGACGAGTTGCTCGCCCTGCATCACGAGGGTGGCAAGGCCGCCCTCACCCGGCTCTCGCGCGACACCGCCGGGCTGCGTCTTTTCTCCAGCAAAAAGGAATACCTCGCCCAAGTGCGCGGCTTCTTCGAAGTCGGTGAGAATGCCTTCTCGCTGCTCAACCGCGCCGCCGGCCTGAAGCAGATCAACAGCATCGACCAGATCTTCCGCGAGCTCGTCCTCGACGACCGCTCCGCCTTCGATCGCGCCGCCGAAGTCGCGCGCGAGTTCGACACGCTCCACGGCATCCACGAGGAGCTCCAGACCGCGCGCCGGCAGCGCGACTCGCTCGTGCCGGTGCGGCAGGGGAAAGGCGATTGGGAAAAAGCGGCCGCTCGTCTCGCCGATCACCGCCGCCTCAAGGACCTGCTGCCCGCTTGGTTCGCCTCCGCCGCCGTGCGTCTATGGGATGCCGAACGCGACACCCTCGCCCGCGCCAAGGAAGCCACCACCGCAGCACTCCGGTCCGCTGCGGAAAACGTCGATTCCATCGAAAGCCGTGTGCGTATTCTCAACGAGGAATACCTCCGGCACGGCGGCGCGTCGATCCAGACGATCGAGGAACTGCTGCGTGACAAGGAGCGGCGAGCCGCCGAGACGCGGCGCTTCGCGGAACAATACCAGGCTTTTGCCGCCCGCCTGGGCCTCTCAACCGAACCCGGGGAAGCGGCCTTTCACCAAAACCGCGAGCGGCTCCCCGCGGTCCGCGCCGAGGCCGAAGCCGCCCGCGAAACCGCCCGCCAGCAGTCCGTTGATCTGGCAGCCGAGCTCAAAAGCCTCCGCGAAGAACGCGATCGTCTCGCTCACGAAATCCGCGAAGCCGAGGCACGGCCGCATTCGAACATCCCCGCGAGTTTCCAGGCCTTCCGCGAACTGCTCGCCCGCGAACTCGGTCTGCCCGGCGAAGACCTGCCCTACGTCGCCGAACTCGTCGAAGTGAAAACCGAGGAACGTCGCTGGCAGGGCGCGATCGAGCGCGCCATCGGGTCCGAGCGGCTCCGCATCCTCGTGCCCGAATCGCGGATGCGCGAAGCCCTCGCCTGGGTCAATGATCGCGACAACCGGCTCCACGTCCGTCTGCAAAGCGCCGGGCTCCATCCCGAGCCGGCACGGTTTTTCGAAGACGGCTTCACCCGCAAGCTTTCCTATCGCGACCATCCGCTGCGCGAGCACGTGAAGCTCCTCCTCGCCCGCCGCGACCGCCACTGCGTCGCCTCCGCCGAGGTCCTCCGCACGACCGAACAGGGTATGACCGCCGAAGGTACCCTGTCTGATCAGCAGGGACGATTCGAGAAGCAGGATCAACGTCCCCTTTCCGAGGGCTGGATGACCGGCTTCGACAACCGCCACCTCCTCGCCACGCTGCGGGACGAACTCGGGCGGGCGGAGGAGCGCCTCGCCTCCCTCGATCGCGACAACACCTCCCACGCGAAGGCCGAACGCGAGGCGGCGGAAAAGATCACCCTCGTCGCCCAACTCGAAGCGCTCGACTTTTCCCAAATCGACAGCGCCGGCATCGGGCACGAGATCGAGCAACTCCGACAACGGCTCGACGAACTGACCCGCCCCGGCTCCGACGCCGCGACCGCCAAGGCCCGGTACGACGAAGCCCTGCGCGACCTCGAAGCGGGCAAGGCCGAGGTCGGTCGGCTACAGCAGCAGCTCGGCCGCGACGAGCACGCCCTCGACGCCGCCACGCGCGAGCTCGACCACGCCCGGGCCCGGCTCGGGGCAGGTCTCCACGAAGACGAAGCGGCCCTGACCGAACGACATTTTCCCATCGCTCCCGGCACCAGCGCCCGCCAACTGCCTGATCTCGAGCGCACCGCCGGACACGAGCTCGACCGCAACATCCAGCGTGACGAAGAGCGCAAATCCGAGATCGAGCGCCGCCTCGTCCGTGCCATGGAAAAAGCCAAGCAGGAGGACACCGGCCACCTCTCCGAGACCGGCACCGAACTCCGCGACCTCGACGCCTACCTCGCCCGCCTCACCGTCCTCGAGAACGAATCCCTCCCCGAAAAGCGCGCCCGCTTTCTCGACTACCTGAACCAATCCTCCGGTCAGGGCGTCACCCAACTCCTCACCCACATCGGCAACGAAGTCAGCCTGATCCAGGAGCGCGTCGCCGATCTCAACGCCACTCTCAGCCGCGTCGATTTCCGCCACGGCCGTTACCTGCGCCTCGACGCCCAGACCGTCGGCCATCCCGCCCTGCAACAGATGGAGGCCGCCCAGCGCAAGCTGCGCCACCTCGCCCTGAGCGAGCGCGATGACGAGGGCGAGGCCCACTACCGTGCCCTCGGCGAAGTCGTTCGGCTGCTCCGCGAGGCCGCCGAAAAGCGTCACACCCTCGCCGCCCAGGCCCTCCTCGATCCGCGCCACCGGCTCCAGTTCTCCGTCGTCGAGGTCGAGCGGCTCACCGGTCACAGCTCCGGCGCGCGCAAAGGATCGCAGACCGGCAGCGGCGGCGAGAAGGAGATGATGGCCAGCTACATCCTCACCGCCTCGCTCAGCTACGCCCTCTGTCCCGCCGGAGCGACGGTGCCGCGCTACGCCTCCATCGTGCTCGACGAGGCCTTTTCGAAAAGCTCGCCCGCCGCCGCCGCCCGGATCATCGAAGCCCTCCGCGCCTTCGGCCTGCATCCGCTCTTCGTCACGCCGAACAAGGAGATCGCCCTGTTGAAATCCCACACCCGCTCCGCCATCCTCGTCCACAACAAGAACCAGCGCGCCACCCTGACCTCGCTGACCTGGGAGGAGATCGAGGAGCATGCGCGGGAGCGGAAGGAGGGCGGAGCGGCCACCCCATGAAACTCCCCTCCGATCTCGCGTCCCGTTGGTCCCGCCAGTGGGAAAATCCCGACCTGCGCGAAGACCGTCTCCTCGACGAGCCGGGCGCGTGGCCTACCAGCCTGCCCATTGGTCGCCCCACCGCCACCGAGATTGCCGATCACTGGCAGGAAACCGCTGCCCGCATCCAGTCCTGGCGCGAGGTCCGGCAGGGCACGGTGCGTTGGGAGAGCGTCGTTTTTCGCGCCACCGGAGCCCCCGTAGAGATTCCGGTCGCCTGGGAAATCGGTGACGCGGTGGAATGGGTCGCCGCCTCTGGAGACCGACGGGTGCGGGCCGAATATGGAAGCCTTCGCACCTTGCTCGAGGGCACCGATCCGCTCTTTCATCGTGTGCTTGTCCGCGAAAGGTCGTTGTGGAAAGCCAAACCAACCACCGAGGTGATCCAGGCCGCTCGGCTCGCGCTCCTGCTGGAGTCCGGCTGCGCCGCCGGGCAACCCCTGCGTGCGCTCTCCCTCGCCGGCATCGACAGCAAATTCTTCGAACGCCACCGGGGACTCGTCCAGCGTTTCCTCGATCTGCGGCACGACGGAGAGCCATCGCGACAGGGGCTCGAGACCTTCCTCGATGCCGCCCGCGACACCGATCATTGGTTGCTCGTCGCCGCCCTCGGCGAGGGGACCTCGCTGGGCTTCACCCGGCTCCGTGTCCGGGCGATCGAACTCGCCAGGCATCTCGAAACCTGCGCCCTGCTCGTCGTGGAAAACGAACGCTGCCTGCACCTGCTGCCCGACGATCTTCCCGGCGTGGTCGCCGTCCTCGGCACCGGAAACGACCTGTCCTGGCTCGCCTCGCCGCGCTTCCGCGAAACCCGCGTCGCCTACTGGGGCGACCTTGATACCTGGGGGCTGACCTTGCTCGCCCGCGCCCGGGGCCACGCGCCGCATCTCGTTCCCTTGCTGATGACGCGCGAGATTTTTGAGAAGCATCCCGATGCTGCGGTAGCCGAGGCGACGACTGCATCAGACGATCCGCCTGCCGGACTCACGGATGAGGAAACGGCGCTCTACCGGTATTTGCTCTCGCGCGAAAGAGGCCGACTGGAGCAGGAGTTTCTCGCGGCCGAGATCGTCCGCCCCGCAATCCTCGATTGGGCCCGAGGCGGATTAGAATCTCTCTAGACCCAATTCAGCGCATGGACATTTCACCTGACCAGCCCGCGATCCGACAAACGACCACGAAGAATCGCCGCCGGGCAAGGTGGATCTCGGGAATCCTTCTCGTCGCCCTTCTGCTTTGGGCCGCATGGCATTGGTGGGGTAATCGTTGGCTCCGGGCTGAGATGGGGGAGGTGTTCCTCCGCGCCATCGCAGATGAAAAGAGAGCGAGCCTCAAGGGGTGGGAAGGCGAGCGCATCGTCGGGGAAGAAGCGATCTCCTTTGCCGCGAACCGCAGCTTCTTTGTCATCGGCCTAACCGGTTACAAGCTGCCGATCGATCCCGAGGACGTCGAAGTCGTTTTCTCTCCGAACGCCTCGAAACGCTTTCCCTATACAAGAGTAACACTGAGGCGACGGGGCGAGGAGAACGAAGCCGAGGCCGACCGAGAAACCTCCTCGGTTTCCGGAAATGGCGGCTCTGCCGTGCCCATCTCCGCCGACGGCTACTTCTTGACCAATGCCCATGTCGTCGGGGAGGAGGGCGGGCCCTTTTACCTATGGGGGCTTACCGAGCATGGGATGAGGCTGGCGCACGCGCGGGTCGCATGGAGGGGTGCCCACGGAAACAACGATCTCCCGGACCTGGCCCTTCTCCACGCCGACCTCAACCCCCTCGCCCACTTCCGGCTCGAGCGGGCTGAGCTTCCGCCCGTGGAAGCGCCGGTGATCGTCGCCGGCTACGGGGGCATGTCCCCCAATCAGGCCGGCGGAAAGATCCTGAAGCACGGGGGCTGGCGAGACTGGAACGGTGGGGTGCGATGGAGGGCCTTTCTCCACGATGCGCCTCTACACCCCGGCGACAGCGGGGGGCTGGTGGCTGGTCTCGACGGAGGGCTCGTCGGGATCAATGCGGAAGTTCACCACGACGGTCGTTGGCCTGGAAACATCCTCGAGAACTACCGGGCCCGGGCGCTCCACCCGGATCGAGACTGGCTGCTGGCGCTCATCGCCATCGACCGGGGCGAGCAGCAAGTGGGATGCTTCGCGGAATTTTCGCAAGCCTGCGGACTCTTCTCCGAGACGCCCGCTCCGGAACATGTCAACAGCCTCGGGATGGCCTTCTTTCCCGTGCCTCTCTCCTTCAACGAAGACGAGGCCCGCACCCTGCTCTTCTCGCAACACGAGACCTGCCTCCGGGACTACGCGACTTTCGCAGAGAATGCGACCTCCGACGGCGGACACGCGGAACCTTCCGCCAAGTGGAAAACTACCTTCGAAGGCTACACGGACGACCATCCGGTAGGCTTCGTCACCTGGCACGAGGCCCGCGCCTTCTGCGAGTGGCTGACCTCCCGCGAGCGCGAGCTGGGTTTGATCGGCCCCGACGACCGCTACCGGCTGCCTAGCGACCTCGAATGGAGCTTCGCCATCGGAATCGGTCATTTGGAAGCGCCTGACCAGAGTCCGAAGGAAAGACGCCTGAAGGTCCGCGACCACTACCCTTGGGGGACCGAATGGCCGCCGACACAACTCTCCGGCAACTATCGCGGGCCGGAAACCGAGGCCGAGACGGTAGCCGGGACACCCCCTGATGGCCACGTCCGCGCGGCGCCGGTCGGATCCTTCCCGCTGACGCATTGGGGCCTCTCCGATCTTGGCGGCAACGTCTGGGAGTGGTGCGAGGACGCCTGGCATCCCGACGAGTCGGACGTGAAGTCCGCCCGCGGTGCTGCATTCTCTACCGAAAATCGGCTCAATCTCCATTCATCGATTCGAAGGCCGGTCCCGCTCGATGCGGCCAACGCTGACGTTGGGTTTCGAGTGGTGCTGGAGAGGGGAGTTCAAAGGGATTGAAAAGGAAGGCGACTCTCCCAAAAAATGGCGCCCTCCCGTCAGGCACCCGATTACGATGCCCCGTTTGTCGGAAAGCAGCGAGGACTGGCGGGACGATACATTTCGCCCCAAAAGGGAAAGGCCAGCGTGACCTCGAGGTAACAATGCCAGCCCGAGCGTGCTTCGTATTCATCGTAGCAGTCCGCGACGATCTCCCTTTTGATGCGCTTTTCGCGGGCCACGTTCGTCGTCAGTGGTTTCGATTTCATTTGAGCAGTCGGAGGGAAGGATAGTGTTTGCGGTAGTGACTTCCCTTGAAACGACGCAGCAGGTATTCGATCCGCTTTGCGGGAGTCTCCCGCGCCTTCTCCTCCAGATCGCGGCAATAGCGGTAGGAAACGTTTCCGTTCTGTCGGAAGTTCTTGCGCGTCTCGGCGAGTTCGACAGGGGACAAGGAAAGGATTCGCTGAAAGCCCGACCAATTTCAATCACCTCGCCACGAGGCTGCTCAGGACATGCATTCCCGGAAGGAACGGCCTCAACCGCGGATCGAACCCCATTCGGACGTGATCGACCTGGCCGTTGATTTCGTTCACCGTCTCGAGCAATTCCTCGTCGCTTCCGTCGGGCGAGACTCGGCTGATCCTGAGATAGCGGCGTGGCGCTCGTGCCAGCCGCGGAGGACCGCACGACTGTCATCTGGCAGATCTATTACTGAGGCGAGCAGATCGATCGCCCCAAGTCTGGACCAGGCAGTGCACTCCTGGCAGAGAAAGTCGTCGGTGGTGGCGATCACCTCGTTGGGAGCGATTGTCTTTCCGACGAGGTAGTCGCGGTGAAAGGCCCGGATGATCCCGTTTTCCAATCGATTCCAACGACACGAATGATGTCATCGCGAAACCGGTTGGGTGATCAGGAGGGAGAGGCCCAAACCAAAAACCCCACCCCGGCCGGGAGGAGGTCGGCCGGAGTGGGGCGGGATTCAGGGTTTCCCCTGAAAGGATTTTGGTGATGTCAGGATCAGAGGTCGAAGCGGTCGGCGTCCATGACCTTGGTCCAGGCGGCGACGAAGTCGTCGACGAACTTCCTTCCGGCGTCGGCGCTGCCGTAGACTTCGGCGATGGCGCGGAGCTGGGAGTTCGATCCGAAGACGAGATCGACGGAGGTGGCGGTCCATTTCAGATCGCCGGTGGCACGGTCGCGACCTTCGTAGAAGTGCTCGCAGACGGGCGAGACCTTCCACTCGGTGCCCATGTCGAGCAGGTTCACGAAGAAGTCGTTCGTGAGCTGGCCGCGGCGTGCGGTGAAGACACCGAGATCGGGATGTCCGACGTTGGTGCCGAGGACGCGCATGCCGCCGATTAGCACGGTCATCTCCGGAGCGGTGAGTCCGAGGAGCTGCGCGCGGTCGACGAGGGTCTCGGGGGCGGGGCGGTCGAGCTCCTTGCCGAGGTAGTTGCGGAAGCCGTCCTGTTTGGGCTCCAGGTAGGAGAACGAGTCGACCTCGGTCATCTCCGGGGTGGCGTCGGTGCGGCCGGGGGAGAAGGGCACCTTCACCTCGTGGCCGGCTTTTTTCGCGGCGTTTTCGATCGCGGCGACACCACCGAGGACGATGAGGTCGGCGAGCGAAACTTTCTTGCCACCGGACTGCGCGGCGTTGAAGTCGGCCTGGACCTTGCCAAGGGCTTCGAGGGCTTTGGCGAGTTTGTCAGGCTGATTGACTTCCCAATCCTTCTGCGGAGCGAGGCGGATGCGGGCTCCGTTGGCTCCGCCGCGGAGGTCGGAACTCCGGAAGGTCGAGGCCGAAGCCCAGGCGGTGGAGACGAGCTCGGAGGTGGAAAGGCCCGAGGTGAGGAGCTTCTCTTTGAGCGAGGCGATGTCGGCGTCGTTGATCAGTTCATGATCAACGGCGGGCACGGGATCCTGCCAGATCAGGGTCTCTTTCGGCACTTCGGGACCGAGGTAACGGGAGACCGGGCCCATGTCGCGATGGGTCAGTTTGTACCAGGCCTTGGCGAAGGCTTCCTCGAACTCCTTGGGATTTTCGAAGAAGCGCTTGGAGATCTTCGCGTATTCCGGATCCATCTTCAGGGCGAGATCCGTGGTGAACATGATGGGCTGGTGCGTCTTCGAAGGATCGTGCGCGTCGGGTACGGTGCCTTTGCCGGCTCCATTCTTCGGCACCCACTGTTTGGCTCCGGCGGGGCTGGTGGTCAGCTCCCATTCGAAGGACCAGAGGTTGGTGAGATACATGTGGGTCCAGCGCGCGGGGGCACTGGTCCAGGCCCCTTCGAGACCGCTGGTGATGGTGTCGGCTCCGTTGCCTTTGCCATGTTTGTTCTTCCAGCCGAGACCTTGCTCTTCGAGCGAGGCACCCTCGGGCTCGGCTCCAACGTTCTCGGCGCTGGCGGCACCGTGGGCTTTTCCGAAGGTGTGGCCTCCGGCGATGAGGGCGACGGTTTCCTCGTCGTTCATGGCCATCCGGGCGAAGGTCTCGCGGATGTCATGGGCGGCGGCGAGGGGATCGGGATTGCCGTTGGGCCCCTCGGGATTGACGTAGATGAGGCCCATCTGCACGGCGGCGAGGGGATTCTCGAGCTTGCGTCCTTCGCTGTAGCGTTTGTCGCCGAGCCATTCGGTTTCGGCACCCCAGTAGATGTCCTGCTGGGGTTCCCAGACGTCCTCACGACCGCCGGCGAAGCCGTAGGTCTGAAAGCCCATCGATTCGAGGGCGACGTTGCCGGTCAGGACCATGAGATCGGCCCAGGAGATTTTCTGGCCGTACTTCTGCTTAATGGGCCAGAGGAGACGGCGCGCCTTGTCGAGATTGGCGTTGTCGGGCCAGCTGTTGAGCGGGGCGAAACGCTGGGTGCCGTCGGAGGCTCCGCCGCGGCCATCGGTGACACGGTAGGTCCCGGCGCTGTGCCAGGCCATGCGGATGAAGAGGGGACCGTAGTGCCCGTAGTCGGCCGGCCACCAGTCCTGCGACGAGGTCATGAGCTCGGTGAGATCTTTCTTGAGGGCGGCGAGGTCGAGTTTCTTGAACTCCTCGGCGTAGTTGAAGCTCTCGCCCACCGGATTGCTCTTGGCGGAGTTTTGGTGGAGCATGCCGAGATTGAGCTGGTTCGGCCACCAGTCGCCGATCGACATGGCTCCGGCGGCGGTGTGGCGGTTGGGTCCGGCGGGATTGGCACCCATCACGGGGCATTTGCTGAGGTCGTTCATGGGTTCGGCTGGTTTGCTGGGGGTGGTGGATTCCTGTGCGATCAATGACGCCAAGGGCGCCAATACCAGAGAGGTGAGGAGGGCCTTCGCATGGTTCGTTTGCATGGTGGATGGCGGGGTGGAGGTTTCGGAGGGCCCGCCGAGTCGCGGCGAACCCTCAACTTAATAACCAAGGGGTCTTGATGCATCTAATGCATTGTTCATATTGTTGCGATGCGTCATGGGAATGGTAGGGTGCGGCCGTGAAAACCGAATTGGAACTCCAGCAACTCGAACAGTTTGTGGCCCTTGCCCGTGCCCGGAACTTCACCCGCGCGGCGACTGAGCTGAATCTTTCCCAGTCGGCGCTGAGCCGGGCGATCCAGCGTCTGGAGGAACAGATCGGCCAGCCGCTCTTTGAACGAAAGCCGCGCGAGGTGGTGTTGACGGATCTGGGGGAATTGCTGCTGGAGCGGGCGAAAGAGATCTTGAATCTGGTGGACGACACGTTCCTTCTGCTCTCCGACGCGGGCCGCCACGGGCGGGTGCGCCTCGGAGCGATCCCGACGATCGCCCCCTATTTTTTGCCCTCCTTGCTGAGGAGCTTTTCGACGGCACATCCGGACATTTCGATCCTCGTGCAGGAGGACACGACGGAACATCTGCTGAAGCGCTGCAGCCACGGCGAGATCGATCTCGCGATCCTCGCGTTGCCTCTCCTTGCGAAATATCTCGAAATCGAGCCTCTCTTCGACGAGGAGCTGCTTTTGGTGGTTTCGTCAGGGCACGAGCTGGCGACGGCGGAGGAGGTCACGGCGGATACGGTGGAGCGCCATCCCTTTGTCATGCTGAACGAGGCGCATTGCCTCTCCGATCACGTGGCGTCCTATTGCCGGCAACAGGCCGTGCAACCGGTGACGGTCGAACGCATCAGCCAGATCGCCACGGTGCAGGAGCTCGTCGCCTTGGATCACGGGATCTCCATTCTTCCGGAAATGGCACGACGGTTCGATACGAGCGATCGCCGCGTTTACCGATCGTTCACCGGGGAAAAACCCACACGCACCATCGCGATGGCGTGGAATCCATACCGCTATCAGAGCAAGTGGACGAAGGCGCTGATGGATCATCTGCGCGGAGCTTCCTGAACACTTCGGCACCTTTGATGCACCGTTTGCCTAAACGTGGGCTGCTTCGGTCCCGCCAATCAACTGGGGAGCGATCAAGCTTGGTCCGGGAAAAAGCAGATTTCCCTCCGTGTGATGGGATTGGGATCCCAGCGTGGCGGAGGGGAGCGTGAGGGTGAAAGTGGAGCCGACTCCGAGTTGGCTCGTGCAGGCGACGTCGCCATCCATGAGCCTGGCCATCCGCTGCACGATCCAGAGCCCAAGGCCATTGGAACTCTCTCCGCCGGTCGGTTGCGGGGTGAGTCGGACGAATTTGCCGAAAAGCTTCTTCTGGTCCTCTTCGCTCAATCCTGGTCCCCGATCGATGATCGAGATTGCTACCTGATCGCGGTCGGTGCGCCCGATGGCCAGTTTTACCTCCCGGCCTTTGGGAGAGTACTTCATCGCGTTGGAGAAGAGGTTGTCGAGGATCTGATGGAGCGCTCCCGCATCCGCATTGACTGCGAAAAGGCCCGGATCGCCCTGGATGCCGATGTCGATGGACTTGGTTCTCGCAGCGTTCGCGTAGTCGCGTAGAAGGGTGTCAATCAGCGGTGCCAGCGGACAAGGCTCCTGTTTCAGTTCAAGCAACCCGTCCTCGATCCTGCGCGTGTCGAGGAGATTGCGGATGATGTCCAGCATCCGGTTCGCCGAGGCAAGGATCTCTGCCGCGTAGCCGTCGACGTTTTCGTACTCGTCGTGATCCAACATCTGCAGGAGTCCGGCGTAGCCGCTGATCACACTGAGCGGGTTTTTCAGGTCGTGTGCCGCGATATGAAGAAACTCATTTTTCTCTTCGTTCAGCTTCACGAGGCGGTTGTTGGCTTCAGAAAGATCGGCGAGGGCTAGCTCAAGCTGCCCGAAGGCACGCCGCCGCGTGACTTCAAAGATGATGCCAAGCAAAGCCATGAAGGGGATGAGTCCGGCGTAGCCTGCGAGATCGATGGTGGATTCCCATGCGATGTCGTAGGTCTTGGGGATCGTTATCCCTGAAAGGTGGATGGCACCCAGCGACATGGTGACAATCGTGGTCAGGGCCGTCCAAACCAATGCGCTACGCATCTCCAGGAGGAGGAGCACGCAAAGCGGGATCCCCGCGAGCCACGCGACGGCATGGCCCCGCATTCCGCCTTCCACGAGAGAAAGAGCGGTGAATCCCAGAAGCAGGGCGGTGGCGTAAAAGTGCCCGGTCAAGGCCAAGCTTTCAAATCGGTTCAGGAGGAGGGGAGCGGTGGCCACGCCGAGACTGCAGAGGGTGATGATCCAGGCACCGATTTCATGTCCGATCAGGAAGTAGAATGCTGCATAGACGGCACCGAAGATTGCACCGAGGAATCCAAACCGCACTTGGAGGCGGGCTCTGCGGCGAATCTCCGGATCGACTGCCAAAGAAGCCGGGATAAAGCGGTCCCAACTGCGTGGTGCCTCTGGTGGGCTCTCAGCCGAGACCTCGTCTACTCCGCATTTGAGATTAAAATTCATATCCGACGGTCAGGGCGATCCAATGGGCCTCCAGTTCGATTTGCGAGCCTTCAAATTCTCCCGATCGGATGATGGATTGGTCGAGCGTTCGCGAAGAGGGGAGGTCGATCTGGTAGGCGAGATCGATCCGGAAAGGTCCCCGCACGTGTCCCATGCCGATTCCGAGGGTATGCTCTGAGATGGCAGCGGTCATGGGCAGGGCGGTCTCGTCCGGCACCGGAGAGGCTCCGTAGGAGTATCCGCCACGGATGAACCAGTCTGCGGCGATTTCATGCTCCAAGCCAAAACGCAGCGTGACGGTGTCCTGCCATTTCAGTGGAATGGTGTCGTCGATGGCATTGCTTTTGAGCAAGCCGTTGATAGAGGAATTGGTCCCTTCTCGAAGATTCACCGTGAGGTCGTCGAACGCGTCCGCCCATCCGGTCCAATCGGCTTGGATGGCTAATCTCGTACGATCCGTAGCGCGCCAGGACAGACCAGCGGTTAGCCGGTCGGGGAGGGTGTTCTCGACGCGGGCGTCATAGCCGAAATGGCCCGGCACCTGGTTGAGTCCGAGGTCGTCGAATTGTCTGCTGATATCTCCGGTGGCGGTGCCGTGGGTGTCGATCCGGGTCACGGTTCGGTATCCGAGAGCAAGGGTCAAATCTTCGGAGGGCCGCCAAGTCACGCCGAGGTCTCCGTTCATCCCGAATCCCTCGGTTTCGAGATCAAGTAGCGTCTTGAAACCCGCGAGAGTGGGGTGGCTTTGGAACGTATAAGGCGAATTCAAGGAATTCCGGTTGTAGACCGTGCCGATCCCCGCACCTACCGAGAGTTGATTACTGATTTTCCATCCAAGTGAAAGGGCGCCTCTGACCCCGATGATTTCCGAGTGGTGGGAACGGCGCCCGTAGGAGGTAATCCCGGAGGCTCCTCCCGGCTTATCTTCAAAAACCCAGTCAGCGACTCGAGCCTGTTCGGAAACCAGTGAGAATCCGAAGACGAGGTCATCGCGGAGGAGTTTTCGCACGGCGATTTCGGGAATGACACCGGCCCGGTCGTCGAGAAGGCCGACCGAGGAAGTGCCGTTTCGGAACTCCGCGCTGGCGATCACCCCGGTCAAACCAAGAGCGAGATCGTCGGAGACCGAGAATCCCAAAAGGGCCGGGTTCTGGGTGGTGGCGGCGAAGGTATCCGAAACATCTGCGGCCGACGCGCCCCCCATCGAAATCGCTTTAGCCCCGATACCATTGCGATTGATCCCATTTCCGAGGAGAAGACTCGGGAAGAAAAAGAGGGCTAAGGAGAGGGTTGGAAAGATTTTGCAGCCGTCGGAACACATAAGGAGTTCCGAAATTTACATTAATTATAATATTTGCAATAAATTAAATAAAAATTTGTGCTCCCTTCAGACGACGCGCTATCACCGCGCAAAGCAAGGCTCGAACCTATCCGGGCCAACCCCTGAATATGGAGTGGGCCACCTCCCTCGGAAAGCGTTCCTCACTACGCCCGCCGGAATCATTCTTCTCCTCAATGCTCGAGATCCTCTTCCTTCGGCTCGGGGAGCCAGAAGATGAGGATGACGCCGATGAGGGCATAGATCCCGGCGACGACGGCACCGTTCGTGGCCAGTGCGGTGACGGGTTTGCCGGCGGAAAGGGTCAGGGTAATGAAGGCGGCGGCCGTGCCGAGGATGCGCCCGCCGATGTTGGCCGCGAAGCTCTCGCCGGTGCCGCGCAGGTGCACGGGGAAAACCAGCGGGATGTAGTTGCCCCAGAAGCTGAACTGGGCGACTACGAGAAGACCGCAGAGGAAGATGCCCCATTTGATCGTCGCGAGACTGCCCGCCGTTTCGAGCGAACCGGCGACCCAGAAGAAGAAGACCGGAACGAAGATCATCGCGGGGATGAGGAAGAGGCGCAGCATGGCGCGGCGGCTGACAATGTAGACGGCGAGGATCGCGAAGAGGACGCGGCCGGCGAGGCCCCCGATCTCCTGCCATTTCGTGACGGTGGACGTTTCCTTGTCGCTCGCGTTGCCGGCGGCCTGCTTGCCGATGCGGTTGAGGACGGGCTCGGCCGGAGCCGGTTCGCCCTTCGCCTTGGCGGCTTCGATGGCCGCGTTGCGTGCGGATTCTTCAGCTTTGGCGGCGACGGCTTTTACTTCGACGTGACCTTTCGGCCAGGCGAGGATCTGGGGCAGCTGCTGGATGGCACCGAAGGCGAGACCGTAGCTGGCCGCGAAGATGAGCGTGGTCACCACGGTGGTGCGCACGAGCTGGGGGCTGAAGAGCTCCTTGATGCTGGGTCGCTTCAGTTTCCCTTCGGCCTTCTTCTTCGCCCAAGCGGGTGATTCGGGAAGGAAGGGGCGGATGAGAATGAGCGGGATCGCGGGGATGACGCCGGAGATGAGGGTGTAGCGCCACGCCTCGTGCCCACCATGGATCTCGGGGAAGCTGTTCGCGTAGGTGGCGGCGTAGTAGTTCGCGAGAGCGACGAGGAGACCGCCGATGGAAGAGAAGGCCTGGGTGTATCCGAGCACTTTCTCCCGTTGTTTAGGTTCGGTGAAAAGCTCCGCGAGCCAGGCGACGGCGGCGACGAATTCGACGCAGACACCGATGAAGACGAGGCAGCGGAAGAAGAGGAGTTGCGGCAGGGTTTCGGCAAACGCCCCGGCGGCAAAGGCGGCGAAGGCGTAGAGAAGAATGGAGAACGTGAGGACGCGGCGGCGGCCGAGCTTGTCGGTGAGGTAACCGCCGAGGAGTCCGAAGACCCCGCCGGCGAGAGCCGGGACGAAGAAGAGGGTGCGCGCCCATTTCACATATTCCGCACCACCCGGAGCCCAGAGCGCGTTGGCCTCGGCCGGAGACATCCCTCCGGAGATGAGTTCCTGCACGAGCGGAGCGCTCAGCGAGGCGATGACCGGCTTGATGATCAACGGCAGCATGAGCAGCTCGTAGATATCGAAGGCAAAGCCGATCGAGGCGATGATGCAGATGAGCCAGCGGGTCGTGCCCATGCCAGTGGAGGAAAGTGGGGTCGCGTTCAAGGTGGGGCGAGTCTAGCAGTCCCGCGAAAGGCGGCAACGAAAAAGGGGCTCGGGATCGCGGCGGGATCACGCGTCGAGCTTGGCCAACTCCATCACCTTGAAGTGTTGCCCCATCATCCCGGGATGCGTCAGGGTCTGGAACTGCCGCAAGCGTTTGACGGTGAGGGGATCAGGTCGCATGCCCTCGAGGGAGAGCAGCCAGGGTCGGGCGGCTTCGATGAGGAAGTGGTGTTGGTCGGTGAAAAGGCGCCGGGCGAGCCCCCCGCGCGTCGCCGCCTCCTCGACCCGGGTGAAATCGACGTGGGCGGTGAGGTCCTGCTCTCCCGGATGGGCGAAGGGATCCTCCCCGGCGCGGTGCTGGTGGTAGGTGCGCAGGGTGCCGGTGGAGCGCTGCGGCAGGTAATAGTCATCCCGCTCGTGGCCGTAGTCGATGATCCACCAGAGGCCGCGATCGAAGAGCGGGGCCGCGTCCTGCATCCAGGCGTCGACGGCGGGACAGATCTCGGTGAGGTAGCCCTCCGGAAAGTCGGTGCCAAGTGATTCGGTGAAAGGGGTCCACTCCGGGCGGATCGGAGCCGTCACCCAGCAAGGCGAGGAATGGATGGCTTGCCAGCCGACGCGGCGCTCCTTCCAGCAGCCTCCCTCAAAGACCAGGAGATCGACGGGGAAGGCATCGAGCAACTCATTGCAGAGGAAAACGCCCACCGGGGCCCGGGCCGCTTCGAGCGAGGGAACCACGGTCAATCCGGGGATGGGATTTTCTCCGATCTTCCGCTCCAGAATCCCCCGCAGTGCCGGGCGCGGCTCGACGATCCGGTATTCGACCTGCTCCCGGAGAGGGGTGCCGGTTTCTTCCAATCCCGTGAGGATGTCGCGGGCGAGGCGGCCGTCGTGCCCGCCTTGCTCGACGATGACAAAAGGCGTCTCCTTGCGGAAATCGAGCTCCCAGGCCCGGGCGATGCGATGGGCGAGGAGCAGGCCGAAGGTTTCTCCCACCGAGACACTGGTGAAAAAATCACCCTCCCGACCGACCTCCCGGAAGCCCGGCCCGCCGTCCCGCCGCGAGTAGTAGCCCCATTCCGGGTGGTAGAGGGCCAGATCCATCCATGCCGAAAAGGGCACCGAACCTTCCGGACTTTCTGAAATTCTTTGAAAGACGAGATCGAAAAGGGGCGTATCTTGGGGGCCGGAGGGGTGTCCCGGAGTCATGCGCATGACACGCACCCTACCCGGTACGAACCTTGTTTCCAGCATCTTCCGTGGCCCACGACTTCGAAGACATCGACTTTGACGCGATCGGCACCACGGGTGGCGACCGCGACCGCGCCCCCCGGCCTGTGATCGACCTGCCGCCCCTCGGCGAGCGGGAGAAAAAACGCGCCAAGCGCCGCCGCCGCCTCATCTTCTGGGTGAAGTTTTTCGGCTTTCTTTTCATCCTCGGCCTCGTTGTCGCGATGGTCGGCGCGGTGGGAGCGTTCTTCTATCTGAAGCCCCGCTACGATCTCGCCCAGACCTTCGATCTTTCCGAGCTCGAGGAGGTCGAGGTGGCGAGCCGGATTTTCGATCGGAATGGCCGGGAACTGGGACGGATCTTCGTGCAAAACCGCCGTCCCGTCTCGCTCGACAACGTATCGCAGCATTTCGTGAATGCCCTCCTCGCCGCCGAGGACAGCCGCTTTTACCAGCACGACGGGGTCGACTATGTCGGGATCCTTCGCGCGGTCTACTACAGCATGCGGTCGAAAGGTTTCAACCAGGGCGCCTCGACCATCACCCAGCAGCTCGCTCGTCAGACTTTCGAGCTGAAAGACCGCACCCTGAGCCGGAAATTCACCGAGATCTTCCTCGCCCAGCGCATCGAAAAACGCATCGGGAGCAAACAGCGCATCCTCGAGCTCTATATCAACCGCATTTATTTCGGAGGAGGTTACTACGGGATCGCCGCTGCCTCCGAAGGCTATTTCGGCAAGGATCCGGCCCACCTTTCCGTCGTCGAAGCCGCGACCCTCGCCGCGACCATTCCGAACCCCTATCACCGGTCGCCGCGCAGCTTCCCCGAGGTCTCGAAGAAGTGGCGGGACCACGTCCTCACCCGGATGGCGGCCGAGGGCTACATCGACAACGACGCCCGGGACCGGCTCCAGAAAACGGAGATCGACATCGCCGCAAAGACGAACATCACCGGGAAGTCTGCCTTCGTATATGAAAAGGTGCGGCAGGAGGTGATCGAACTGCTCGGCTACGAGGCGGTCTCGAAGGGCGGATTCGCGATCCATACGACGATCGACGGGGCGCTCCAGGAACAGGCCGAGGCCGCGCTGCGTGATCAACTCGCCAAGATCGAGCAACATCCCGACTTCAAGCAGGAGACCCTCGAGCAATACAAGGCGAAGAAGGCCGCTTTCCAGGAGTCGGCCCATCCCGATCAGACGTTCCCCGCGCCGAAGTATCTGCAGGGAGCCTTGCTGCTTATCGATAACAAGACCGGATCCGTCCTCGCGCGGGTGAGCGGGCGCGACTTCAACGACAGCATGTTCGACCGCGTTTCGCAGGGGCGCCGTCCCACCGGCACCGCGTTCATGCCTTTCGTGTATGCCGCGGCTTTTGAGAACCAGTTTTTCCCCGGCACCCTCGTCGATGACACGCCCATGGACACCCGGCAGGTCATGGTGGGCGGTACCACCGGCATCCTCGGAGAGTGGGGCGTCGAGAGTTTCGACAACGTCTACGAAAACATCATCACCGCCCGCCGCGCCCTCGCCAAGGGCAAGAACGCGGCAACGGTGCGGATCGGCCAGAAGGTGGGCACGGAGGCCGTCGTGAAGCTCGCGCAAAAGGCCGGTATGTCCTTCTCCGGCGACTTGCAGAAATTCAACGCCACCTTCCTCGGACGAAATCCGAGTTCCCTCGAAGAGCTTTGCCTCGCCTACACGATCTTCCCCAACAACGGGCGCCGCGCTGAAAAGACCCACATCATCGCGAACATCCGCGACAGCCTCGGCAACATCATCTACACGCCCAATGTCGCCATGCATGGCACCCAGGCGATCGATCGTTACACCGCTTACCAGATCAACAGCGTCCTCTCCGATTCCTTCAAGCTCGGCACGGCTGGAAAAGCGCTTGAGAAATTCGGGCTCGGAAACTATCCCGTCGCCGGAAAGACCGGCACGGAATACGATTTCACCGACAACTGGTTCGTCGGCTACACCTCTGAAGTAACCTGCGTCGTCTGGACCGGCTTCGATCAGAGCGGCACGATCTATCCCGGGGCCTTCAGCTCCGATACGGTGCTGCCCGTTTGGTCGACGGTGATGAACGAGGCGGCGAAGAAATTCGAGCCAAAAGCCTTCATTCCCCCCGCCGATGCCGAGCAGGTCGAGATCTGTTTGAAATCGGGCGAACTCGCCTCGGACGATTGTTACGAAGTCGTGCAGAAAGGCGAGGGGATCGCGTCGCAGGTGCGCTGCACCTACACGGAGTACCTGCGTCCCAACACCAATCTCGAGCTCATCTGTCACCTGCACGGCAAAGGTCGCAGCCGTCTGCAGAAAGAGATGACGCAGTCCCGCACGAAGGACGGACTCCTGCGGGCCGGCATGGTCGTCCAGGAAAACGTCCAACCCGTCCTCCCGATCGCCCCGACGGTGGTGGGTGCGAACGACCCCTACAATTCTCTCGCCCCCGTCCTGCGTGCCCGGGTCGCCCCCGTCGTCGCCGAGATCGTCGCCGAGCCGACCGCGGAAGGCGATGATCCCGCCGCCCTGCCGGCAGGGACGGAGATCGGCAGCAACGGCATCCCCGTGGCACGCCCCGTCCTCACCGAGACGGAAACGCAGGATCTCCCCGCGCAGCGTGTCCAGTTGCCGAGGGCAAGGGCGATCGAGTTTGAGTGAGGCGGTCCCGCCCGCACGCCTGATCGCGGGATGACAAATCCGGGTCGTTTTGTTAGCGTCCCGGCATGCTGACCGTCATCAAATTGCTGGTGTCCGCGGGAATGATCTACGCGGTGAACGAAATCGTCATTACCCGGAGCCGTCCCTTTTTCGGGAGTCTCATCGCCTCGCTCCCGCTCGTGAGTCTGATCACGTTCGTCTGGATCTACTACGGCATGAAGGAGATGCCGGCCGAGCGTGTCGAGAAACTCGCCTCCCACTCCGCCGGGGTTTTCTGGTTCGTCCTGCCGAGCCTGCCGATGTTCCTCGTCTTTCCCGTGCTGCTGCGCAAAGGAATCCACTTCTGGCCGTCGCTGGTGATCTGCTGCCTCCTGACGATGGTGCTGTATGCCGGGATGGCCTACCTCCTGAAACGATTCGGCGTCGAACTATGAAGCCGGGTCCTCTCCTTGCCGCGCTGTTTTCTTTCGCCATCTCCCACACGGAGGCAGGGGGCCGTCCGCCCAACTTCATCATTCTCTTCTGCGACAACCTCGGCTACGGCGACATCGAGCCCTTCGGCTCCACCCTGCATCGAACCCCGTCGCTGAACCGCATGGCGGCCGAGGGGCGGAAGTTCACGCACTTCTACGCCAGCGCCGGCGTCTGCACACCCTCGCGCGCCTCGATCCTCACCGGCTGCTACGCCCAGCGTGTCGGCCTCCATCTCAACCCGCGCGATCACCACGTCCTGAGACCCGTTTCGCCCTACGGACTCCATCCCGACGAAGTCACCCTTGCGGAAGCCTTCAAGGCGCTCGGTTATGCCACCGCCCACATCGGCAAGTGGCATCTCGGCGACCAGCCGGAGTTTCTCCCGACCCGCCAGGGATTCGACCACTTCTACGGGATTCCCTACTCCGACGACATGACCGAGCGGATCTGGGAAAAAGATGGCTCGCACTGGCCGCCACTGCCGCTCATGCGCGGCGAAACCGTGATCGAAGCCCCCGCCGACCGCGACACCCTGACAAAACGCTACACCGAAGCAGCCGTCGCGTGGATCGAGACGAACCGCGATCGCCCCTTCTTTCTCTACCTTCCCCACGCCATGCCCGGGAGCACCTCGACCCCCTACGCGAGCGAGGGGTTCCGCGGGAAAAGCCGCAACGGTCCGTGGGGAGACTCCGTCGAGGAAATCGATTGGTCGACCGGAGTCATTCTCGACAAACTCGTTGACCTCGGCCTTGATCAAAACACGCTCGTCGTCTGGACATCCGACAACGGGTCTCCGCTCGCCCGGGAGCCGGGCGATCTCAGCCGCGGCTCGAATCTCCCTCTCGCCGGACGCGGGTACACCACGAGCGAAGGAGCCTTCCGCGTCCCATGCCTGACCTGGTGGCCTGGCCGAATTCCCGCCGATACTATCTGCGAAGAACTGAGCTCGACGATGGATCTCTATCCCACCTTCGTGAAACTCGCCGGTGGCACCGCCGACACGGTGAAGCGCGACGGGCACGATATCCGTCCGCTCCTTTTCGGGGAGGAGAACGCAAAGAGCCCGTGGGAAGTTTTCGCCTACTACGAACTCGATCAACTTCAGGCCGTTCGCTCCGGGCCGTGGAAACTCTTCCTGCCGCTCGAGGACTTCGCCAAACACCCTCATTACAAAAAGAACGATCGCGAGCGGGTCCCCTTGCTCTTCAACGTCGTCGAAGACGTCGACACCTCCGACAACCTTGCCGCCGCCCATCCCGAAATCGTCGCCCGCCTCACCGCTCTCGCCGAAAAAGTCCGAGCCGATCTCGGAGACATGGGCAAAGCCGGAAATGGGCAACGGCCGGTCGGCAAAATCCCCCGCGATCCCAAATCCGTGACTCGCGACCCGTGACCGCCGTCACGCCGCAAAACTCTCGCCGCAGGAGCACGTCACGACCGCATTCGGGTTCGTCACCTTGAAGCCGCCCTGTTGCAGGTCGTCGCTGTAGTCCAGCACTGAACCCGTCACGAAGAGGGCGCTTTTCGGGTCGATGACGATGCGGACCTCGTTCGACTCGACGAGGATGTCGCGGTTCGCCGGACCATCGACGAGATCCATCTTGTATTGCAGGCCCGAACAGCCGCCGCCGATCACCGCGACGCGCAGCGCGCCATGGTCGAGGCGTCCCTGCTTCTTGAGCAGAGAACGCAGCTTCGCCGAAGCCCCGTCGAGGACCTTGATGAGCGTTTCGTTGCCGACCCGGTAATTCACTTCTGTCACGCCCGGAAAATCGGGCAGGGCACGACACGGCGCAAGCCCGAATCGCACGGTCTGGTCACGCGATTTTTCCCTGTCCAATCCGGCGGCGGCGACGTAGCCTCCCGCATGTTCACAGGCATCGTGGAAACTTGCGGCGAAGTCGTCGCGCTGAAGCCGGTCGAGACCGGTGCGGAACTTTGGGTGAAGGCCCCCTTCGTCGGAGAACTCGCCCTGGGCGAAAGTGTCGCCAACAACGGGGCCTGTCTCACCGTCACGGAGGTGAAGGATGGGGCGATGCGCTTCGACCTCCTCCACGAGACCCTACGCCTCACCAATCTCGGCGATCTGAAACCCGGCGACCCCGTCAATCTCGAGCGATCCCTCCGCGTCGGCGACCGCCTCAGCGGCCATTTCGTGCAGGGGCATGTGGATGCCTGTGCCGAGGTCACTGGCTACGAGCGCGTCGGGCAGGACCACCGGTTCACCGTCTCCCTGCCGCGAGAATTCGCCCACCTCATCGTTCACAAGGGCTCCATCTGCGTCGACGGGATCAGCCTCACCGTGGCCGGGCTGCACGAGGATCGTTTCCTTCTCTGGATCATCCCCCACACCCACGAGGTGACGAATTTGCGGAATGTCAGGGTGGGTTCGCGAGTGAACCTCGAATTCGACCTCCTCGCCAAACACCTTGCGCGTTTGCAGGAGTGCCGGGCTTAACGCAGCGGCTTCCGTCGGACGAAGGCCCTGACAAAATCCTCGAAGGTCGGCTCGGGATCGGGTGCCGTACCGGTGATTTCCTCGAGATCACGGCGATCGCGTTTCGTGGGGCGTCCCGTGCCTGTCTCGCGCGGGATCGGGGCTCCTTCGCGGGCCTCGCGCTCGAGTTCGGCGACGCGGGCGTACTCCTCCACCGGAGTCAGGTCGAGAACGAAGGTGGGCACTTCCTTCGCGGAGACACGACGACGGAGGATCCCTTTCACTTCGAGGATGCGCTCCAACATCCCTTGGCGCACGCGGACCTCATCGCCGACACGGACCTGGCGCGAGGCGCGGCAGCGCTGTCCGTTCACAAGCAGTTGCGATTTCTTGCACGCCGCCGCCGCGAGGGTGCGGGTCTTGTAGAGACGCACCGACCAAGCCCAGAGGTCGAGGCGCACGCTGTCTTCTGGAGGAGTGGGGAGGGATTCCAAAACGTCGTTGTCTAGGGTTACGATGGAACGTGCCCTTCTGTCCAGATGTTTTCGAAACTCACTCCGTCCGCCCTACCCACGTCCATCCTTCGCCGTAGCGTTCCTTCGTCGCCTCCGCTAGAGCCGCGCCATCGGCATTCTCCTCCAGCACCGCCAGCATCGTTGACCCGGAACCCGAGAGCAGGGCGGCGCGGACGCCGGGCTGCGTGAGCAGCCACGACTTCAGGTCTCCTAGCACGGGGAATTTCTCGAAAACCGGCCGCTCGAGATCATTCACCATTTCCCCCCAGGGTCCCGGCTGCGGTGCGTAGGTGAAGCCAGCGTATTCCGCCGATTCAAGGTAACGCCGATAGGCCCACGAGGCGGCAATGCCGAAGTCGGGTTTGTAGAGGAAAATCGGAAAGGTCGGGGGCATTTCCTCGGCGGAGATCGGCACGACGATCTCGCCGCGTCCCCGGCAATCGCAGGGACGGTCGTAGATGAAAAAGGGGATGTCCGATCCGATCGTCGCGCCGACCGCGGCGAGTTCCGCCTCCGGCAGATGAAGTGACGCCATCTCGTTCAGTGCCCGCAGCACCGCCGCCGCATCACTGCTGCCGCCCCCGAGTCCCGCGCCTGAGGGGATGTGCTTTTCGAGATCGAGCGAGACGCTGAAGACCTTGTCGGTGTGTTGTTCGAGGGCCCGCACCGCTTTCACCACGAGATTGTCCTCGCCGGTCGGCAGATCCGGATCGGAGCAGCGCAGGATTACCTCGTCGTCGTCTCGCCACTTGAGGCGGACGCGGTCGGCGAGGCCGAGTTTCACCATGCGGGTGTCGATCTCGTGAAATCCGTCCTCGCGTTTGCCGAGGATGCGCAGCCAGAGATTCGTCTTGGCGGGGGCGGCGATCTCATGGGCATCGCTCATGTCGGGGAAAGCTTCGATCATCGTCACGCCCAACCGATAAAGCCAAACATCCGTCCCGTCCTGCCCTTTTCGAGGCGGTAGCTGTAGTAGCGTTCCGGGGCGCTGCTGGTGCAGATGCCGCAGTCGTGCACTTGCCCGGCCGGGACGCCGAGAGCGACGCAGTCGGCCACAATTTGCGCCGCGAAGTCGATTTCGTAGGCGGGCGGCCGGATGCAAGGCGCGAGTTGCACGACGAGGTCGGCGGGATCGCTGCCGTGGACTTCCTGCATGCGCCGGATCGTGGCGGCGGCAATGCCGAGTTCGGTGCCCTTCTTGCCGGAATGGGCGATGCCGCAGACCTGTTTTACCGGATCGGCGATGAAGACCGTGCCGCAGTCCGCGACCCAGACCCCGAGAAACTGGCCGGAGATCGCGGTGACGAGGGCATCGGTGGCGGGAAAATACAGGCGTGCGGGATGCGCTCCGGCCACGATGCCGACGCTGGCCCCGTGGACTTGTTCACCCGTGGCGAGATGGTCGCGCGGGACTCCGGTGGCGGTGAGGAGAGAAGTGTGGAGCGGTTCGAGCCGGGCGAGGGCTTCCTCGCGATCGCAGTCGACCTCCACCTCAGGACTGCGCAGGAGAAAGCCGTGCTTCAATCCGGGCAATGTGGAAAGAGCGGCAAAGGTTTCGATGAGGGGGGAATCGGGCATGGATGGGACCGAACTCTTCTTCCGCGGCGGAGTCAACCGATCGCATCAACGGTCTCTCCTATTGGTTGCCGGTGCGGGCAAGGTAGGCGTTGATTTCACCCTGAAGCTCAAGGATCTCCTTTTCCGTCGACTCCAGATCTTCACGTCTTTTACGGGCAAGGATATTGGTGAGGCTGCCCGATTCGATCTCCGCGATGAACTCCCTCTGCTTTCTTTGGAGCTCCGAAATGGCCTTTTGCCGGTTCGCGATATAGGGATCGACGGGCTCCTCTTTCACCACGGCAGGAGGTGCCTGCTCCGGCAGGCGTTCGGCGAAGATGCGATCCTTCCAGCTCAGTTTTCCAAAGGGCAGCTCATAGCGGGTGCCATCGGAGAGCCGGTCGAAATGCAGCGTCTGTCCGACGCGCCCGACCACGACCACCTCGAGCGATTGACCTTCGGTGTTGGTGATGGTCCGGCTCACCGGAATGCCCGGCGCGGTTTGCACCCACCATCCGTAGACTGCCGCGATGACGAGAAGAACGAGGAGAAAAAGGATGCGGAGGGCTTTCATGACGTCGGACTGAGCTTACAACGCCTCCACCTTAAGCCGGCTTTTCACGCTTCGCCCGCTCTTTCGATCGAGTGCCACGACCTCGTGCTCTCCCGGTTTCAGGACGAGCCAGCTTTTGCCGTCTTCACTTTCAACCGATAGACTCTCGCTCGACCACTCGATCTCTTCGCGTCCGCTTCCCGCGACTTCGAGGGGAAATCTCGCGCCGCTCGCGGGCAGGTCGGGATCGATGAAGGCGACCGTTCCTTCCAGCGGGCTGACGATGCGGAAGTTTGCGACCGAAGCCGACTCCACGGGCACCTCGACGATGGCGTCGGTCTTCAGGGGATTCGACGGGTCGCGCCACCAGGTCGCATAGGTCAGAGGAAGGCGGGTGCGGGACTGGCCATCATAGTCGGCGGCGGAGGCGAGGGACGGAATGCGGCCCCTGACAAACCACTCTTTGCGGATGCGGGAATCGGGCAGGGCGAGTCCCTCCGGCGGACGTTTGCCACTGATGCGGTCGACGACGACCTCGATGGCGCCCTCAGGGCGCTCATACCAGCTCGCCTCGCGATCGCGATGGAGCCGCACCATCACCTGATGGAAAATCGGGGCCGCGCCCATCGCGCCGGAGACGCGGTTGAGGGGGCGGTTGTCGAAACGCCCCACCCAGACCCCGACGGTGAAGTCGGGCGTGTAGCCGATCGTCCAGCTGTCGCGGAAGTCGGTCGAGGTGCCGGTCTTGGCGGCGACGCGGAAGGGCAGGTTGAGAGGGGAATTGAGTCCGAAGGCGAGAGCGCGGGCGCGTTCGTCGGAAAGGATGTCGCCGATGAGCCAGGCGGCGTCGGCATCGAAGACGCGACGGGAATCGGCGCCGGCTTGACCCTGTTGGGTCGGGGACGCAACAGGGTCCAGTCCATGGAGAAACCGCACCGGTTTCCACTCACCGAGGCGGGCCAGGGTGGCGTAGCCGTTGGTGAGTTCGAGGAGGCGGACCTCGGCGTTGCCGAGGGTGAGCCCGAGCCCGTATTCGGTCGCGGCGGGAGCAAGGCTGGTGAAATGAAGATCCTTCACGAGACAATCGTGCAATCGTGTCGGGCCGCCGATCTCGTCGAGCAGCTTCACCGCGGGCACGTTCAGCGAATTGGCGAGGGCGTGCCGGATCGAGACGGGTCCGAGGAAACGGCGGCTGAAATTCACCGGCTGGTAAGTGCCGGTGGGCGTGATGTATTCGATCGGCGTGTCGGCGAGGATGGTCGCGGCGGTAGCGTCGCGCTGGAGGGCGAGGGCGTAGGTGAAAGGCTTCAAGGTCGATCCCGCGGAGCGCGGACGCCACGCACCGTTTACCTGTCCGGCCGCCGAACCGAAGAAGGAGCGCGATCCGCTGAGAGCGAGGATCTCGCCGCTCGCGTTTTCGATCACGACGACCGCGGCCTGGAGATCGTTTTCCTCCCCGGCCTGGTGGGAGAGACGCGCGAGTTCGGCGGACACGAGATTCTCAACCGCGTGCTGAAGGCGCAGGTCAAGGGTCGTGCGGACGACCGACCCAGAAGCCTTCGCGGCCTCGATGGCGGGACCTTCGCGCTCGAGGAGCAGTTCGGTGAAATGCGGGGCGTGGAAGGAGCGCTCGTGACCGGCGATCAGCTTCGGCTCCTCGATGAGGGCTGCGGCGAACTGCGCTTCGTCGATGTATCCCTCCTCCCGCATCCGGCCGAGGATCCAGAGCTGGCGCTGGCGCGCGCCCTCGAGATTCTTCCACGGATTCAGTTTGGTGGGTTTGTTAGGCAAGCCGGCGAGGAGGGCGGACTCGGCGAGGGAGAGATCGCCGAGGGGTTTGCCGAAGTAGCCGCGGGCGGCGGCACGGGCTCCGGTGAACTGGTTGCCGTAGGGGAGGTGGTTGAGGTAGGCGGTGAGGATGGTCTCCTTGTCCGTCGTCATTTCGAGATGACGCGCGGTGAAGGCCTCGATGATCTTCGTGCGGAAGTCGCGACGGCGGGGCGGTCCGTAGAGCTTGATGGTCTGCTGGGTGATGGTCGAGGCGCCCGAGACGAACTCGCGGTGCAGCAGGGCATCGCGAACGGCGCGCATCACGCCGAGGAAGTCGATCCCGCCGTGCGAAAAGTAGCGCGAGTCCTCCGCCGCGAGGGTGGCGAGAACGAGGTTCCCGGGAAACTCGTCATAGGTGGCGGGCTCGTCGGCGCGGAGTTCGCCATCGAGGAGCCGCCGCACCGGGCGGTCCTCACGATCCACGAAGAGGATCCCCGACGGGGCCGCCGTGCCGAGGGTCTCCGGGAGCGGAAAGAACCATGGCACGAGGTAGAGTCCGGCAAGGACCGCGGCCAGCCCGGAAAGCGCGAGGCCGAGCATCCGCCGCCGCCATTTCCCCAGCCGCCTCATCAAGTTCCGGACTTTTTACCTTTTACCTTTCCACCTTTTACCGCGAAGTCGCCGCCGCGGCGACTTCGCCTGTGTCGAGGGGGCGCGGGGCCGCGGTGATGCGTCCGGTGCCGCTGAGGCCGAAACGCTGCGGCTCATACATCGCCTCGATCTTCGCGGGAGGCGCGGTCACTTCGCCGGGGGCGACGACGCGGGCGAGGTATTGGAGGGAGTAATCCCCGGCACCGTAGACATAGTCGGCGAAGAAGAGGACGCGGTCCTTGCGAAGCTCGGTGTGGGTCGCGTAGAGCATGCGGGTCTCGCGGGCGGCGTTCACCTTCTGGGTTTCGCTGGTCTTGAAGTCGGGATTGACCGCTTCGAAGATCGCGGGGAGGGCGTCGTCGATGGCGAGGTAAGTTTCGCGCTCGTTCGGAATGTTGATGTCGAGGGTGACGAGGATGAGGTCGCCGACCTTGAGGTTTTCCGCGGCGGCGATGCTGCCGTCGATCTCGACCTTCTCATAGCGGCGCTTGATGGCGAAGCCCTTGTTTTCGGGCTCGAGCGGCATGAGGGCGGGGCGGGTCGCGAGGGAGAGGCTCGCGTAGACCGATCCGTTCTCGCTCGTCTTCATCGAGAGGGCGCGGGCGTCGGACTTGCCGGTGAAGTCGAAGGTGACCTCGCCGCTGCCGGGCTCGGCGGGCAGCTCAATGGTTTTTGCGTTGCCGTCGAAGGCGATCTCGACCCGGTTGGCGGTGAGGTTCTTCGCCGAGGCTTCGCCGTAGGCCCCGAGGGCGATGAGCGGCCAGGCGTTCGAGTAGGTGCTGCCCCAGCCGTTGCGGGCTTCGCGGAGTTTCATGAGATCATCGACGAGCTTGTCAGCCTCGGGGCTCGCGGGATTGTGGCGCACCTGGGCGAGGAGCCGGGTCGCGGCAACGTAGGGCTGGCGATACCACGAGACCTCGGCGACGGGCACCTTGGGATCGGGCTTCAGGAGCGAGTCGATGCGGGCGGCTTGGTCCGATCCGCTCTCGACCATGGCAAGGGCGAGGAGGGCGCGGGCCTCGGCAGAGAGCGACTTTTGCTTCTCGAAGAGCACCTCGTGGTAGGCCGACTCGTTCACCCCGGCGAGGGCGAGGGCATAGGCGGCGAGGCAGCGCTGCGAGAGCTCGTAGGCTTCACCCACCTCGGCGGCTCCGCGGAGCTGGAGGGAAAGGTAATCCCAGAGCTGCTGGGCCGATTCCTGCGGTACGTCGATGCCCTGCTTCTGGGCCATGGCGATGGCGACGCCGGCGTAGGCGCTGCCCCAGAGGACCGACTCGTTGCCACCGGGCCAGTAGGCGAGGCCGCCGTCGCCGGTCTGCATCGAGAAGAGGCGGTTGATGCCCTTGCCGATGATCGCGGCGACTTCCTCCTCGGATTTGCCGAGCTCGGGCAGGACCTTGCGGAGCTGCTGCGTGCTCAGCCACGGGATCGTCGAGGAGGTCGTCTGCTCGACGCAGCCGTAGGGATACTTGAGGAGGTAATCAAGTCCGTCGGCCGCCTCGATGAGGCGCGAGTTCGAAAGGGTGAGCTTCACGCTGCCGGTGCCGTCGAGAAGACGGGGATCGGCCTTGGCAAGGGCGTCGGCGAGATCGGCTCCGTCGCGCAGGGCGAAGGTGTGGGTCTCGCGGAGGAGGGGCAGCGGGTAGCCGACCATGAATTTCGATTCGGTCGCGTCGCGCAGTTTCTCATCGGTGAGCGAGCGGACTTTCCAGGTCCACTTCGCTTCGCCGGTGGCGGTCATGGCGATGGGGAAGGAGACGGTCTCGGTCGCGCCAGCGGGGAGATTGAGCTTCACGACCTTGCTCCCTGTAGCCGCGTCGGGGGTGAGGCTCGTGGGAATGGTCTCGCCGATGCGGCCAAGGAAGATCGCGTGGGGATCGAGCGTCACGGTCACTTCGACCTCCTGCGCGGCTCCGCTGTTGTTGTGGAGCACGGCGGCGACGTCAATCTGGTCGGTGAGGTTCGTGAAGCCGGGCAGGGCGGGCTCGATGATGAGCGGCTTGTTGATCACCACGGGCGTCTCGCCGCTGCCGAAGCGGTTGCCCTCGGAGACGATGGCCATGACGCGGAAGGTGGTGAGATTGTCAGGGGCGATCGCCTTGGCGCGGACGACGCCGTTTGCATCGGTCACCAGCGCGGCTTCCCAGAAGGCGAGGGCCTTGAAGTCCTTGCGGATGCGGTCGGGATCGATCCCGAAACCACCACCGCCACCGCCGATGACGTAGCCTTTGTTGCCGAAGTCCTGCTCGAGCGGATTTTCGGGAAGGAGGGCGCCGAGGCTTTGTCCGGTCCAGACGGAAAGAGGGAAGGGCGCGTGGAAGGTCTCGCCGGGATCCGGGGTCTGGTAACCGGTGAGGGAGAGGACACCCTCGTCGACGGCGTAGAAGGTCACCTCGGCACCGGAGACCGCTTTGCCCTCGTGATCGAGCACGGTGGCGGTGAACTCGATCTCTTCACCGGGCTGGTAATACTCGGCTTCACCGGCGGAAACGTTCGTGGTGAGGGTGACCGCGGGATCGTCGACATCGAGCTTGCAATAACCAAGGCGGTAGTCGGCGGCTTTGTGGACATGCGGGCTCTCGCCCGATCCGCGGATGATGAGGAGCGAGGCGAAGAGGTTCGGCGCGGATCCTTCGCCGACCGGCACGTCGATGACGGTCTCGTATTGGTCGATTTTCAAGGAACGGGTCTCGCGCACGCCGCCGCGCTCAACGGTGAAGAGGGCGTGGCCGAAGACGGGCGAACGGGCGAGGAGTTTCGCGGTGTCGCCGACCTTGTAGGTGTCTTTGTCAGGAACAAGGTCGATGCGGATGACATCGTGCCACGACCACGAGGGCTCCTCGGCGCCGATCACGGTGAAGCCGACCTTCGTGACGATGTCACGGCCCTTGCCGTCCTTCGCGGTGAGGGTGACCTGGTAATCGCCCGCCTCTGCGAAGGTGAGGGTGTGCGGCATCGCCTTGGTCAGGCCGGTGGCGGGATCGACCTCGGTTTTGAGCGTGAGCCGCTCGTCCGAGATCGTACGGAGACGCAGGTCGTTGCGGTGGGTCATTTTGCCGTTGGCGCCCATCACCTTCACGGTGGTCCACTCCTCTTTCTCGACGAGCACGTTGGTCTCGACGGCCTCGGTGTGGGCCTTGCCGTCGGTGGTGACGGCGGCGAGGGAGAAGACGGCCTTGTCACCGGCGCGATGGACACCATCGGGCTGGCGGAGGCCGAGGTAGAAGTCGGAACTGTGGACGATGAACCGCTTCGATCCCGAGAGGGTCTGCTGGTTCGCGTCGGTGACGGAGGCGGTCACGGCGACGCTGCGGGGACCGGGATGGGTCGATTGTTCCGGCAGCGAGAAGGCGACGGCGGCCTCGCCCTTCGAGCTGAGCGCGGCGGTGCCTTCGGTGCTGTAGGTTTCCTCCTCGACGGTGCGGTTGCCGAATTCGAATTCATCGAAGCCGCGGGGACGGGGGAAGTCATTCGATGCATAGACCATCCAGTTCAGCTCGGCCTTGGAGAGCGGCTTGCCCATGAAGTAGCGGGCGCTGACCGGGATGGAAAGTTCGGCCCCCTGGGCATACTCCTCCTCGGCCGCGACGGTCACCTCGAAGGTATTGACGCGGTAATCTTCGACCTGGAAGGCATAGGTGGAGATGAGACGCCAGTCGGGCTCGGATTCTTCGCCTTCGGGGGTGTTTGCGGCGGCGACGGGATTGAAGTCGATCTCGATCGAGTGCCAGCCCATGCCTTCGGTCGGAAGGGTGAAGGCGGTGTCGTAGCTACCGTTCTTGCCGAAGGTGATGTCGCGCTCGAAGAGCTGGCGATGGAGCGCGTCGAAGACGCGGAGGCGGGCGGCACCTTCACCGGGGCCGGTGAGTTGGTCGGCGTCGATGAAGCGGGAGATCGACTTTACTTTCACTTCGTCACCGGGACGATAGACATCGCGATCGGTGAAGATGAGGGTGCGGCGCTCGCCGGGGAGGATGTCGTCCCAGCGCTGGTCGACTCCGAAGCTCCACAGGCCGACGCTTTCGAGATCTTCGTGGAAGGAAATGACGTGGCGGTCATCTCCCATCGCGGCGTCGAGGAAGAGACGTTTATCGGTGGAATGATAGAGATCGCGCTGGATGCGGGCGACCCCACTGGCGTCGGTTTTGGCCTGGGCGAGAGGCGCCGCGTTTTCGTCGCAGAGACTGAGGTCGAGACCGGCGAGGGGCTGCCCCGACTTCAGCGAGAAGGCGTAGACGGTGGTGCCGTCCTCACCCTGTTTCCAGGCAAGGCCGATGTCGGTGAGCTGGATGAGGGACTGCGCGCCGACGGCGAGCTTTTCGCGGGTGGAGGAGTCTCCTTCGCTGCAGAGGTAGAAGGCTCCGGTGGTGGCACCCTTGATCATGTCGTTCCAATCGAGCGAGACGGTCTCGGTGGTATCGATTTCGGCTTCCGCGTCGCGGAACTGATCGTAGATGGTCTGGCCGGGGATCGCTTCGAAGGCGAGGGCCTGCTTCTCGCCCCACCCTTCGTATTTGTCCTGATATTCGCGCAGGGCGAGGAGCACGTCCTTGCCCTTGAGGGCCTTCACGCGGGTGCGCATACCGGTGAGATTGCCGGTGCGGACGTCGAACTTGCGGTGGCCCGAGGCGTTCTGGGTCGAGGCGAAGGTGGGGTAGGTGATGAAGCCGGGATTGGGCACGAAGGTGACTTTTTTCGTGACGACCTGTTCGAGCTGGGTCGTGTCATTCGCGATGAGTCCGTTGCGCACGGTCACCTCGTATTCGGTGCCGTAGCTGAACTCGCCGTTGAGCTGGAAACCGCCGTGGTAGGACTCGATCTTCAACCCGGGAGGAGCCGGCTTGATGGTGACGTAGTCCGCGAGCTTTGCATCGTCGAATCCGGCCGCCATCGCTCCCTTGTTGTGGCGGATCACGAGTTCCGGGATGGTGTCGTAGGCGTTGAGGGCGATGATCTCGTTGATCTCGAAAGCCTCCAGTTCGCCGATGTAGTCGAGGCTGCTCTCGATGATCTCGTGGGTGCCGTCCGCGGAGGCGAGGCCGGCTTGTGCGTTGATGAACCACGTGCCGCCGAGGGGCAGCGGGGATGCAGGGCGGATCAACACGTAGTGCTCGAGCGGAATGTCGGCGGGTACTTCCGTGAGAAAACCGGCGAGCGCTTCCTGGGTCGGGCGGGAGGCGGAGACGGCGGCGAAGCGTTCCTTGGGCTGGTCGTAGAGGCGCAGGCTGCCCTCGACCGCATCGGGTTTGACCGGAACATTGAAACGAAGCAGCACGGACGAGTCGGGCTTCAGCGGATTGGAGGAATCGAAGCTATAGGGATAGCGGTCGAAGGTGAGGGCTGATTTTCCGAGCGCCCCATCCTGAGCCGTGAGGAGGCCCGGGCCTCCATGGAACAAGGTGAGGAGCAGGACGGCGAGGGGCGCGAGACGACGAAGCAGGGCGTTCATGATGGAAGACAGGATCAAAGCGGTCGGGGCCGTGGCGGATTGGCACGACACCGCGGAGCGAGACGTCCGATACGGCGGTGTTATGCAAACTCTTTCAGGTCCCGGTGTTTTAACGAATCATCGCCGCCGAGCTTAGCGGGAAGTATCGAAAAAGCGGAGCAAAATCGTCACGCCTTTCAAATCCGCCGGGCGGCCCGAACGAAGGGCGGAATGGGGCAGCCGATCGCGTCGGCGACGGCTCGGATGAGCTCGGCTTCGCGGCTGGAAACCCCGTCGTCGGCCATGACGCTCAGACTGCAGGCCTCGAGGAAGTGTTTCTTCAGCACCGGCGAGGCATGGGCGAAGTTTTCGAGGGCGCGTTTGATCCGCTCGAGCCCGCAGGCCTCGGCCGGCTGATGGTCGACCTCGACCGAATATCGCTCGCGGAGGCGGGCGGAGGCGGCGGCGAAGGCAGCGCGGGCGTGCGAGTCGTCGTCGGGGTGGCTCATCGCGGCGAGGGTGGAGAGGACGACGCCGGCGTCCTCGAGCAGGGGATTCAGCTTTTGATAGCGGATCTTCTCGGGACGTCGTTTCTCGAAATAGGCATCGAGGTGCCGCGTCACGATCTGCAGGAGCATGAACTCGAAGAGATCCACCCGTCCATCGCTGGTGATGAGACGGTGGGTCACCTCGCGGAAACGGGCGTATTCCTCGCGGCTGAGGTGACGCAGGGTCGGGATGGCGAGGTCGATCAGTCCGATCTTCACCACCGAGTGCACCGGAGCGAGTTCCCCGAAGAGATGGCCGGAGTGTTGCGCGGTGGCCTCGTCGGTGAGTTCGCGGAGACGGCGCACTTCCTGGGCGCGGAGGGTGTCATCCTGCGCGAGGAGGAGGGCAAAAACGAGGCATTGCGCTCCCGACCGCGAACGACAGGCCTCAAGCCAGTGGTCGGGGAGGCTCTCGTGCAATTCGCGACCGAGATCGACCTGTTCCGGGTGGACGGTCTTGAAGCTTTCCATCGCCGCCTCGGCATTGAGGCGCAGAGGCTCGCCGCCTTCGTTGAAGGAAAAGCCCGAGACGGCCGCGGCGGCTCGGGCCGGAGATGCCTCGCGCCGCTGTGTTTTCCGCTCCGCCTCGTCGGTGATCGGGCGCAGATGCACCGCGCCATAGGCGCCGTCCCAGTGCGGCAGGAGCCGGCGGATGCGATCGGTCAGGGGAGGGTGCGTCGCGAACATCGACTGGATCGCGCTGCCAAAAAAGAGGTGGCTTGCGTCCTTCGCCATGGGATGGGCGACCTTGGAGCCCGAGTGGAGCCCTCCGATTTTCATGAGCGCGCCAGCGATGCCATCGGGATTGCGGGTGAACTGCACCGCCGAGGCATCGGCGAGGTATTCGCGCTGACGGGAGACCGAGGCTTTGATCAAGTTCGCGAAGAAGGCGCCGATGTAGCCGATGAGGAGCAGTCCCAGCCCGCCCACGAGCATGACGAGGGCGATCCCGGCGCCTTCTTTTTTCGACGAGCTCGAGCCGCCCCGGAAGGCGTTGCGGAGGATGAATTCTCCGATGAGCGACAGGAAGAGAATGCCGAAGATCAGACCCATGAGCCGGATGTTCAGCCGCATGTCGCCGTTGAGGATGTGGGAAAACTCGTGGGCGATGACGCCCTGCAGCTCATCACGCGTCAGCAGCGTCATGCAGCCGCGGGTGACGCCGATGACGGCGTCGCTGGGCGACTTGCCGGCGGCGAAGGCGTTGATGGAATCCTCGGAGTCCATCACATAGACCGAGGGCACCGGCACGCCCGAGGCGATGGCCATTTCCTCGACCAGGTTGAGGAGACGGCGTTCGTGGTAGTCGGTCGTATTGAGATCGACTTCGCGTCCTCCCAGTTCCCGCGCGACGACGCTGCCACCGCCGGAGAGCTGGAGCGTCTTGAAGGTCGAGGCGAGGAAAATCACCGACCCTGTTCCCGCGGCGGTGAAAAGGAGCGTCGCCGGATCCCAGAAGGGCAGTCCGGCGGTGTCGCCCATCTTTTCTCCCGTGAAGAGAAAAATCAGCACGATGAGACCGTAGACCGCCGCGATGATCCCGACGATGGCGAGGAGAAAGTAGAACACGAGGACGTGCGACTTCTTCCTCGCGACCTCCTGATGCTCGAAGAAATCCATGGCCGGGCCGGGGCGGGACGGGGGAGACGCAGGGGCCTCAGAACTTCACCTGCACGCTCTCGCGCTCGGCGTCGCTCGAGACTTCGAAGGACGTGGCCGGCACGAAGTTGAACATGCCCGCGATGAAGTTCGTCGGGAACATCTCGAGCTTGTTGTTGTAGTGCATCACCGCGTCGTTGTACGACTGGCGGGCAAACGCGACCTTCGACTCGGTCGAGGTGAGTTCTTCCTGGAGTTGCAGCATGTTCTGGTTGCTGCGCAGTTCGGGGTAGCTTTCGGAAAGGGCGAAGAGGCGACCGAGCGCGCCGCCGAGGCCGGCTTCCGCGGTGGCGAGCTGCTGGATCGAGGCGGCGTCGGCGGTGTTGGCATGCTCACGCGCCGAGGTCGCGGCGTTGCGGGCCTGGATCACGGCCTCGAGGGTCTCGCGCTCGTGGGTCATGAAAGCTTTCACCGACTCGACCAGATTCGGGATGAGATCGTGACGTCGTTTCAATTGCACGTCGATCTGGGCGAAGGCGTTTTTGTAGCGGTTCCGGAGTTTCACGAGCCCGTTGTAAAGGCCGATCACGAAGATCACGGGGAGGATGAGGACGGCGAGTCCGATGAGGATGAAAAGGAAGGTGCTCATGTCAGGATGTCGGTCTGGGTTCTGGGGATTCTATCCGCCCTCGGCGGAATCTGCGACTCCGAAGATGAGGGGATCGGAGCCGGGTGGCGATTACAAAAGCGTCGTTTCATTGGATTCGAACGAAGGACCGCCGCCCAAGGTCTCACAAATTTGTCACAGAAGCTCTTGTTTTGTTAAGATTTCTAAGTTATTTTTAAAAATTACCCATCTTTTTCCCGATTTCGGGAAGAAGTTTCAAAAATTCCTCCATGGTTCTCAGTGTCATTTTTCCTCCCCTCCTCGCGAGCCTCCGCGCCGCGATAGACCAGCCCATCTTTCCGGGCAAGGTGATCGTCTGGCTCCTCTTCATGCTTTCGATCATCGGGTGGGTCACGATTCTCTCAAAGCTCGTCCAGCTCCGTCGGATGCGGCATGCGGATCAGGCTTTCACCGATCGCCTGCGCCAATCGAAGACCACCCTTGAGGTTTTTGAAGAGGGCTGGGAAGACGAGCTCGCCCTGAAATCGCTCATCTATCAGGCCGGAGCCCGCGAGACCGCCTACCAGTTGCTCGGCTCCCGCGAGCCTCAGGATCGGATGCAGCAGCGCCTCCGCCAGGCCGGGAAGCTCGTCGGACGCCAGATCGATTTCCTCCGCATGGCCTTCCAGACCGGCTTCCGCGCCGCGGCGGGCCGCCTCCAGAATGGCATCGAGAGCCTCCGCCTCATCGCCGCCGCGGCGATGCTCCTCGGCACCTTTGGACTCGTCTGGACCCTGATGAAAGGTTTCGACGAAGCCAAGGAATTCTCCGAACTCGCTCCCCGGATCGGGGCGGGACTCGGCTACTTCACGATCGCTCTCTTTGTCGCCGCTCCCGCCACGATCGCCCGCATCGCCATCCGGAATCTCGTCCGCAAGCGCAAGCAGGAGCTGGAGCGCTTCCGCGACGACATCCACCGTCTGTTTGAGCGCAGCTTCGCGGCGGCCCTCGATCCGGTGCGACCGACCTCGTCCGAGCGACGTCCGTCCGCGGAAGTCGGATCGGAGCGGCCGCGTCGCGAAGCGGTCGACCCTGCGGTGGCCGATGCTTCGGTGGGCGACAGGCCCGCCGGTCCCGCGCCGAAGCCGGCCCCGCGTCGCGAGCCCGAGCCGGTCGCTGCCTATGCCCCCGAGGTGGAAACGGATTCCGGAGACGGGGAAGAGCGCAAACGTTACCACTCCATCCGCGATCGCCTCCTCCGCAGCGAGGCCGACGAAGAAGCCTCGAGCCCCTTCCGCGTCAATCCCATCGCCCGCCAGGCCGCGGCCGCCTCCGGCAAAGGGCTGCGCGGCTACTGATGCGGCAAGGGGATTTCCCTGTTCCGTTCCTCCACCTCCATGAGACTCTCCTTCCAGACCGTCTGCATCATCTTCGGGGTCACCCTGGTGCATCTCATCATCATCGCCACGCTCTCTCCGGTCGGGAGTGAAGGCGAACGCTACTTTGGCCCTGTGCCCGATTTGATCGTCGAGGGAACGGGTCCAGAAGAGGCCGCCGCCCATCCCGAGCCGAATCCCCTCCGTGCGACCGACGAGCCATCCCTGACGCCTCGCCCTGATGCGGTCCATGCAGTCCCGGCCGAGCCCATCGATCTGCCCGCGCGTCGCCGTGAGGATGCGTCCGCCCCGATCGCCCCTGCCGCCGACCCGGTGGCGGCGACCCGTCCCGTGCCGCAATCGCCCCGTTCCTGATTTTCAGGGGTTCCCGCGATCGGGCCGGCGACGTAATCATTCCCATGGGCCTCCTCCGCGTCCTCCTCATCGGTCACGGCTACCTCGGCGTCTCGCTCGCCGGGGAACTCCAGGCCATGGGCGCGACCGTGGCCGCCGTCCACCGCGGTGAGCCCCGCGAGGAACCTTATCCTTTGCTTTCCGGAGATGTCACCTTGCCCGGATCGCTCGTGGCGGTGAGGGACGCCATTCCCTTCGAGCGGCCCGATGCGATCATCCATTGCGCGAGCTCGAGCCGGGGTGGAGCCGAGACCTATGAAGCCGTCTTCGTGGAAGGCATGAGAAATCTCCGCGCCATTTTTCCCGGGGTGCCGATCGTCTTCACGAGCAGCACCAGCGTCTACGGCCAGACCGATGGTTCCGTCGTCGATGAGTCCTCCGAGACCACGCCCGACCGCGACACCGGCCGTCTCCTCCTCGAGGCGGAATCGCTCGCCCGCGGCGGTGGCGGCGTTGCCTTGCGCCTCGCCGGCATTTACGGACCGGGACGTTCCGTCCATTTGAAAAAACTGCTCGAAGGAAGTGCCGCGATCGAGGATGTCGAACCCAGCCGCTTTCTCAATCAGATCCATCGCGATGATGCCGTCGGCGCGATCGTCCACCTGCTCCGCACCGGCGTGTCGTCATATTCCGGAGACCTCTTCAACGTGGTCGACGACACCCCGCTGACCCAACGGGAGTGCTACGAAAAGCTCGCCGCGTTTTTCAATCTCCCGCTTCCTCCGCTGGCGCCGCCCGATCCTGGTCGCAAGCGTGGCTGGACCCACAAGATCGTCTCGAATGCCGCCCTCCGCGCCACCGGGTGGGAGCCGCGCTATCCTTCCTTTCTCGGCGCTGTCGAGCACGACCTGGACATCGTGCCCTCTATCCGCGCCCAACTCGCTCCCGTTTCGTGATCCGCTGGCGCGAATCAGCGGGCCAGGTGCCCTCCTCCGGGATTGACCGATCCGGCACTTTCAGGTGAGATTCCGCCATTCTCTGCGGTCTCTCCATGAACTCCACCGGTCCTCTCAGCCGTCGTCGCGCCCTCAAGACGCTCTTTTGTTCCAGCGCCTTCCTCTCCCTCAATCTCGGTTCGCGTTCGTTCCTCGGCGCCGCCGAAGGGGATGCGCTCGATCTCCTCATGATCGGCGATTTCGGCACCACCGGCGAGGATCAGAAAAAGGTCGCCGCCGCGATGATGAAGTTTTGTCAGGAGGGCTCGATTCGTCCCGAGGGCATGCTACTCCTTGGCGACAACTTCTATTCCGCGGCGAAGGACGGTTTCTCCACCGAATCGATCCGTTGGAAAAACACCTTCGAGGACGTCTATCCCGCCGCCGCTTTTCCCGGCCCCTGCTGGGCCGTGCTCGGGAATCACGACTACCACGACAACCCCGGCGGGGAAAAGGTGCAGCTCGAATACGCGAAGAAACCGGGCACCCGATGGAAGATGCCCGCGAAGTGGTATCGCTTCGAGATCGGTTCCGCCACCTCGCCCCTCGCCACCGTCATCGCCCTCGACAGCAACCTGCCCAAGGTCAGTGGCGGCAAGGACAAGAAGTCCGGCAAACCCCGCGGCTCCCTCAGCGAAGCGGAGGCCGCCGAGCAGCAGGAGTGGCTTGCCGCCCAGCTCCAGTCGAAGCGCGCCCCCTTCACCATTGTCATGGCCCATCACCCGCTCTATTCGAACGGCGATCACGGCGATACGAAGACGCTCATCGGTCAGTGGGGGCCTCTCTTCCAGGAGCACCAGGTCCACGCCTATCTCTGCGGCCATGACCACGACCTCCAGCATCTCGAGCTTGAGGGACTCTTCACTTCCTTCATCCTCTCCGGCGGAGGCGGAGCCAAAACCCGCAAGCTCGAATCCGATCGCAAGATGCCCTACGGCGACGATGTCTATGGATTCACCCACCTCCGCGTCGCGCGGGAAGAGCTCGTCTTCACCCACTACGACGCCACGTGCAAGCTCCTCCATCGCTTCTCCAAAAAGCAGGACGGCAGCTTCACGGTCGCTTGATCCGCGTCCCGCAATCCGGCGCATTGGCGGGATTTACAGATCGCTCCGCAGCCGTCACGATGCGGCCATGAATCGCCGTTTTGTTCCTCTCGTCGTCCTGTGTTCCCTCGTGCTGCCCGTCATCGCGGAGGATGCCCGCCTCGCCCCGCCGAAGGACCTCAACGGCTACTTCCCCTTCTCCCCGCCCGCGTCGGTCGATGTCTGGAACGCTCGCAAGGAAGAGGTGCGGCGCCGCATCCTCGTCTCGCAGGGGCTCTGGCCCATGCCGACGAAGACTCCGCTCAATGCCGTGATCCACGGCAAGATCGAGCGCGAGGGCTACACCGTCGAGAAGGTCTACTTCGAGAGTGTTCCCGGGATGTTTGTCACGGGCAACCTCTACCGACCCACGAACCCCAAAGGCAAGGTGCCCGCGGTGCTTTTCGCCCACGGCCATTGGAAGGACGCGCGTCTTGCCCTCAATGAACCCGCCAAGGTCCGCGCCGAGATCGCGATCGGGGCCGAGCGTTTTGAGAAAGGCGGTCAGAGCATCTTTCAATCGCTCTGCGTCCAGCTCGCCCGCATGGGCTGCGTCGTCTGGCAGTGGGACATGCTGAGCGACTCCGACGCGATCCAGCTCTCGCCCGAGGTCGTACACCGCTTCGCGAAGCAGCGGCCCGAGATGAACACGACCGAAAACTGGGGCCTCTACAGCCCGCAGGCCGAGTCGCATCTCCAGTCCATCATGGGACTGCAAACCCTCAACGCGGTGCGCGGGCTCGACTTCGTCCTCACCCTGCCCGAGGTCGATCCCGATCGGCTCGCCATCACCGGCGCGAGCGGCGGCGGCACCCAGACCATGCTCCTCGCCGCGATCGACGACCGCATCGACCTCTCCTTTCCCTGCGTCATGGTCAGCACGTCGATGCAGGGCGGCTGCACCTGTGAGAATTCGTGCCTCCTCCGCATCAACACCGGCAACATCGAGTTCGCCGGACTCTTTGCCCCGAAACCCCAGGGCATGAACACCGCCAACGACTGGACCAAGGAACTCTCGACGAAGGGCTTCCCCGATCTCCAGGCGCTCTACGAGCTGCATGGCAAAAAGGACAATGTCTTCCTCCTCCGCGGCGAGCATTTCCAGCACAACTACAACGCCGTCACCCGCAGCGCCTTCTACACCTTCCTCAACCAGCATTTCAAACTCGGCCAGGAAGCCCCCGTCATTGAGCAGGACTACGAGCCCCTCACCCGCGAGCAACTCACTGTCTGGAACGACGAACATCCCGCCCCGAAACTGCGTGATGCCGAGTTCGAGCGCACGCTCCTCAAGTGGCTCGCTGAAGACTCCAACCAACAACTCAAAGAAGCCGCCGCGACGGCGGAGGGTGTCGACCAGGTCCTCCGACCCGCCCTCGAGACCGTGATCGGCCGCACCTACGCCGAAGCGGGGGCGGTCGATTGGGAGCTCATCGACAAGCAGGATCAGGGGAATCATCTCGTCATGACCGGCACCCTCCTCAACCGCACCCATCGCGAAGCGGTGAAGGTCACCTGGCATTATCCCAAGGATTGGAAAGGCCGCGTCGCGATCTGGCTTGACGATCGGGGCAGCGCCGGTGCCACCAGCGAAGAAGTGAAGCGCCTCGTCGATACCGGGATCGCCGTCGTCGTGCCTGATCTCCTCTTCCAAGGCGGCGAGCCGGTGAAGCAGACCCGCGTCGTCGAGAACCCCCGCGAGTTCGCCGGCTACACCCACGGCTACAATCACGCCCTCTTCGCCCAGCGCGTCCACGATGTCCTCTCCCTTGTGACCTTCCTGAGGAACACCAAGGTCGGCTCGCATCCGAGTCCCGAGAGCGTCGTTCTCGCCGGGACAGGACAAAGCGGCGTCATCGCTCTCGCCGCCCGCGCCCTTGCCGGATCAGCGGTCGATCGTGCCGCCGTAGATACGGCCGGTTTCGCCTTCGGCAAAGTCCTCGACTACCGAGACCCCATGTTCCTGCCCGGCGGTTCGAAATACCTCGATGTGGAAGGGTTTGCAAAGCTCAACGCCGACCTACCCTTGTGGTGGAAAGGGAGCTCGGAGGGGGATTGGGTGACGTGGCTGGTGGAATAGTGCTTGGTGCTTGGTGCTTGGTGCTTGGTGCTTGGTGCTTGGTGCTTGGTGCGGTGGCGACGTGGACGTCACCACTACGGGGAAAATCCGTGGATGACCGTAGTGGCGGGCTCCGGGTTGCCGAGGGAGTGCGGTAGGGCGGAATTGCATTCCGCCGGCGGGACCGTGGCGACGTGGACGTCACCACTACGGGGAGATTCCGTGGGTGACCGTAGTGGCGGGCTCCGGGTTGCCGAGGGAGTGCCGTAGGGCGGAATTGCATTCCGCCGGTGGGACCGTGGCGAATCGCCCTTCGTTTCCGCTCCCTCTTCCCCGCCTACCGGTTCCGCCGGCGATGCCTCATACTCATACTCCTACTCATACTCATACTCCTCGAACGACCACTCCCCGACCGAGTAAGAGTATGAGGTAAGAGTAAGAGTAAGAGTAAGAGTAAGAGGCTCATCCAAGCGAGTATGACAAACATCTTCGTCCCGTCCTCCAAAACTCCACTACTCCCTCCCCCCAATCCCGCTAAATTACATCGCCTAACCGCTCCACCAAACGCATTCCCAGCAAGCCCACCTTTTACCTTTTACTTTTTACCTTTTACTTCCCCTCTGGCACTGACCGCTCCCTCCATCACGCTACGCGTCACCCCGCCACCCCGCCCTCCCCATGCCCCCGTCCCCTCCGCCTCCTCCCGGCAGCGCGGCGCGCCAGCGTTATCTGCTGTCGCGCCTCGTGCGCTTGACGATGCGCTACGGCTGGGGCGCGGCCGGACTCGTCCTGCTCAACATCGCCCTCCTCGCCCTAGGACTCGCGGGGCTCGGCGGCGTCGGTGTCGCGATCGACTTCCTCCGCGAGCAGGTGCAGCCGGGATCGCCGCCCGCCAAGTTCCCCTTCGGCTGGCATCCTCCGGCCGACTGGACTCCCCGCACCGTCCTCCTCGCCCTCGGACTCTGGATCTTCGCCGCCGCCGGACTCCGCGCCTGGCTCGCCTACCTCACCGCGACGACGACGAACCGCCTCGGTCAGGGACAAATCGTCGTCGAGCTGCGCTCCGCGATCTACGCGAAGATGCAGCGGATGAGCTTCCGCTTCTTCGATGCGAATGCCACCGGCTCGCTCATCAACCGCGTCACCGGCGACACCCAGTCGGTGCGGCTTTTCATCGACGGCGTCGCGGTGCAGGCGCTCAATGTCGGGCTCGCCACCGTCTTTTACGTCATCTGCCTCGCGAAGATCCATCTAGGGCTCACCCTCGCCTGCTTCGCCTTCCTCCCCATCCTCGGTCTCCTCGTCGTCCTTTTCTCGCGCTGGCTGCGGCCCGACTACGAGGAAAACCGCCGCCGCGTCGACCGGCTCGTCCTCGTCTTCGAGGAACTCGCCCGCGGCATGGGCGTGGTGAAGAGCTTCGGGCTCCAGGACTGGTCCGAGGGACGCTTCCGCGAAGCCAATGCCGCCGTGCGCGACCAGAAAAACGAGGTCTTCCGCAAACTCACCGTGCTCCATCCCCTCGTTTCTTTGCTGAACCAGCTCAGCATGGCGGTTCTGTTAGGCTACGGCGGCTGGCTCGCGATCCGTGGGGAAATCCCCGTCGGCACGGGGCTCATTCTCTTCGCCGGCATCCTCCAGCAGCTCAATGCCCAGGTCACCGCCATCGGCACGGTCGCCGACAGTCTCCAGCAGACCCTCACCGGAGCCGATCGCGTCTATGAGATCCTCGACGCCGAGCCGGGGATCGTGGATCGCCCCGGAGCCGAACCCCTCGCACGCGCCCGCGGCGAGATCGCCTTCGAACACGTCGAGTTCCGCTTCAAGCCCGAAAACACCGTCCTCCACGATCTGTCCCTCACCGTGCGGGCCGGGGAAAAGATCGCCATCGTCGGACCCACCGGAGCGGGGAAGACCGCGCTGATCCAGCTCATCCCGCGCTTCTACGATCCCGATGGCGGACGCCTCCTCCTCGATGGAAGCGATCTCCGCGACTGGCAGCTCGACGATGTCCGCAGACAGGTGGGTCTCGTCTTCCAGGAGAGTTTCCTCTTCAGCGCGCCCATCGCCGCGAACATCGCCTTCGGCAATCCCGGGGCCACCCGCGAGCAGATCGAGCAGGCCGCCCGCCTCGCCGCCGCGCACGAGTTCATCGAGAAACTGCCGCAGGGCTACGACACCCTCCTCCACGAAAACGGCGGCAACCTCTCCGGCGGCCAACGCCAGCGCCTCGCCCTCGCCCGGGCCATCTTGCTCGATCCCGCGATCCTCATTTTGGATGATCCCACCGCCGCCGTCGACGCCGGCACCGAACACGAGATCCTCGAGGCGATGGACCGCGTCATGGCCGGTCGCACCACCTTTATTGTGGCGCACCGCTTCAGTACGGTGCGCCGCGCCGACCGCATCGTCGTGCTCGATCGCGGCCGCATCGCCGCGATCGGCACCCATGATTCCCTCAGCCAGCAGCCCGGCTATTACCGCGATGCGATCCTCGCCGAGTCCGGAAAGGAGGTGGCCGCATGAAATCGCGGCCAGCTCCATCGTCGGACGGGTCCGACCAGTCCGACCGGTCGGACGCCGCCGCCTCTGCCCGCCCGAAGGTGGCGGGCATCGTCGATGGCCAGACCATCTCCCATCTCCGCCGCGAGCGCGGCGACGCCGACGAGCGTGCCCAGGCTCCGCTTTCCTTTGCCCTGATTCGCCGGCTCCTACGGTTCACCGGACCCTACCGGCGCACCATGATCGGGCTCTTCATCACCGTGGCGCTGCGGGGGATCCAGTTGCCCGTGCTCGCCTGGGGCGTCGGGGCGATCATCAACGGACCCGTCGCCCGCGGCGACCTCGGCCAGCTCTTCTGGAGCGTCGCCGCTTTCACCGCCTTCGCCCTCTTCACCGAGCTTACCTTCCGCTACCGCATCAAGTGGGCGCTCGAAATCGGCGAGGCCGTCATCCACGATCTGCGTTCCGCCATGTTCCGGCATTGGCTGGGCCTGACGATGGGCTACTTCAACCGCCAGCCCGTCGGACGCCTCATCAGCCGCCTCACCGGCGACGCCGAGAACGTCCGCGTCGGCGTGCAGAATGTGCTGTTTGTCTCCCTCGTTTCGATCGGACAGATGCTCGGCTGCGCCGTGCTCATGGCGGTCGAGGATTGGCGGCTTTTCCTCCTCGTTCTCGGGATCGCGCCCATCATCTGGGGACTGAACCTCTATTTCCGCAAACGCCTCAGCCAGGCCTACCGCAGCCAGAGCGACAGCTTCAGCCGCATCACCGCGACCATGGCCGAGAGCGTCAGCGGGATCCGTGTCACCCAGAGCTTCAGCCGCGAGCGGGTCAATGCCGACCACTTCCGCGCCCTCGTCGAGGACCACGCCCGCTACAACTACACCGCCGCCCGCCTCGGCGGCACCTTCCTGCCCCTCCTCGATCTGAACGGCCAGCTTTTCATGGCCCTGCTCGTCGTCGTCGGGGGCGGCCACGTCCTCGCCGCGGAGGCTCCCATGACCCTCGGCAGCATGGTCCAGTTCTTCTTCCTCGCCGGACTCTTCTTCAGCCCCATCACCATCCTCGGGAACATGTTCAACGAGGCCCTCACCGCCATGGCCGGAGCCGAGCGGGTCTTCTCCATCCTCGACACCGCCCCCGAGTGGACCGATCCGCCCGACGCGATCGTCCCCGACCACCTCGCCGGACACGTCGAGCTCCGCGACGTCGGCTTTTCCTACCAGGCCGGACGACCCGTCCTGCACGGCGTCAGCTTCACCGCCGCGGCCGGACAATGTGTCGCCATCGTCGGCGCGACCGGCAGTGGCAAGAGCACCGTCGCCGGACTCATCGCCAAGTTTTACCTGCCCGAGAGCGGCGCCGTCCTCATCGATGGACACGACACCCGCACCCTCTCCAGTCCCTGGCTCCACGCCCACCTCGGTATCGTGCCCCAGCAGAACCATCTCTTCGCCGGCACCATCTACGAAAACATCCGCATCGTGAAACCCGGCGCCACCCGCGAGGACGTCCGCGCCGCCCTCGCCAAGCTCGACTGCCTCGAGACGATCGAATCCATCCCCGAAGGCCTCGACGCCGAAGTCGGCGAACGCGGTTCCGCCCTGTCGCTGGGGCAGAGGCAGTTGATCTGCTTCGCCAGAGCGATGATCGCCGATCCGCGGATTCTAATCCTGGATGAGGCGACAAGTGCGATCGATCCGCTGACCGAGGCGAGGACGCAGAAGGCGATGCGCTTGCTGATGGCGGGAAGGACGAGTTTTGTGCTGGCGCACCGGCTCAGCACCTTAAGGCATGCGGACTGGGTCGTGGTGATGGGGGATGGAAAAGTGGTCGAACAGGGGGAGCCGGGGGAGTTGATTGCGGGGGGCGGGGCTTTTGCGGAGTTGTGGGGGCGGGCGGTGGGGTGAGGGGGGGACGCGCACGACACCCGAAAGTAAAGCGTCCAATTAGATATCACGGCACGAAAACAACTCGAAGCACCGTAATTTGTCCGATCGCTGCCTGATCGACCGGATCAGATAACTGGCCGCTAGTAATTCGCCAGACCTCCACATCACGTAGCCGCATTGCAACAAGAAGGCACAAAAGGGAGAACGGCTTCGGACCAAGTGGCGCAAGTATCAAACGATACTTCTCCCTTAGACCCGCCGTGAGCGAAGTCAGCAACGCGCTTGCGCGCTGAATCCCGTCTGCTGGATATGTGTACACGCGGTCCTGTGGCGTGAGTTCAAAAAGTAAACGGTTCGCGCTTTTGATCGATCTCCGGAACTGCGGATCAACACAAGGATCGGTGTAAAACAAAAACGTTTCGGCCGGATCAATATATTCCTTAATCCCGAGACACCGATTTGGTTCATTACCCAAACCAATCACCAATGCCGTCGGTAATCTGGGTAAAGTAATCGTAGAAAAGCCGTCAATTGCTCCAACGTGTGAGTTTGGAGAACCACTCGAAGGTGAGCGGAATACGGCATGGGAGTAGCTAAAAAAAATCTCCACGCATGAATTGAAACTCTCCAACCTCCGAAAAAAATTTATTATCGATGCATACCACTCCCGAGTCATGCAAGAATAATCAACAAGAATTCGCAAATCGGAACCCTTAAAGCGCTTTACGAATTGCATTAGCTCATCCTGAATTCGCTCACCGTGGTCACCGTCTTCTTCAATAAGACGAAATCCAGAGTTTGCAAAGACGCGGTCATTAAAATCACGACTATGGCACCTTCGATTCGAAAATGCGAAAGCCAACTTTTTACCCGCAGATATACCAAGCTTTCTAACCAAGTGAGAACCCCTCCTCTCGAACCCAGAAGCGACAATCGCAAGATCCCAGTCCAATGAGGAAATGTTATCCGCATCCACTTGCTCCGATAAAATAAAGTTCATGGTGCTTACTCGAAAAGATCGGGCTGTTGGGGTGACTCCACGGGAGGCCCAGAGTTCCGAACGCCCTCAACTGGTTTTAAAATTGAGCTACAAGACGCAATGTTCTTTGCTCGGTGCTTACTCATTAACAATCCAAACGAAGGTGCGAGGCTATAGCTAAGCCGAAAACGTTTACCTCGAATATCCGAGGAGATGCGCTTAACGTTATCATCGATGTGGACGATTGCTCCATGCCATGCTGCTGTTCGCAGCACCTCAAGAAAATCATCAGGAAGCCACTCGTCCACATAGAAACTACCATAAGGATCCAAATTGAATTGACGCCCGCAAATTTGATCATGAAAAAAGGATCCCAAATTCTTAAGCAGGTCAAATAAACCGTATGTTCTCTCGCCGGCCTTAAAGTAAGCTTCCGGAAGTGCCTTGATGTAGGCAGAATACTGCGTCGAAAACGAATACAGTATTTCGCCCTGTGATTCAGGCGGGATCAAGCGGACGCGAGAATACTTGTCAAACTTTATAAGGTCTGCCAATCTCGACGCAATTGATATGACCCGACGCGGGTTCCCATCGGTGATAGCATAAATAGCGTCCATTCCGCTGTATAGCTCTGGAACAGGCCCCTTACGACTCCGCCGCTCAATTCCTCGACCGCCGCTGGATTTCAGATACGCTCGTCTCCAAGTAACAATTGGCTTTGCTTTGCGGTGGACTTTATCACGTTGACTTGAATCGAAAGGAACTGGATCTTCTGGATCAATCGGAGGGGAAAATTCAGAAAGTCGAGTCCTGAAAGACCGATCCCATGTAGCTGAATCGCGAAACAACGTCCAGTTTGCCGAACCCCGACTGTAATCGTCTTCATCTGCAAGAATTGAGCGTCCAAACGCTTTGCAAGTATCGACATCTTGACCAAATCGTTCTTTCAACAAACGCTTGGTAAGGTCATCACAAAATTTCTTATACTTCTGGGAACTGTGAGGCCACATTCGAATAAGCTGGAAGTCGTCGAGTTGATTTGCCCTTGTTTTTCCCAGTATTCGCGGTATTGGACTTGCACTGAGTTTGAGCAAAAACCTTTGATCAGTGCTTCGAAGTCGGCCGAAAAGGTCTTCTTGCAGCCATTCTGGGGCGAGTTCAAGTTCGTCAAAACATAGCGCCCAATGTGACCGGCGAAGGTTCAGGAGCGACGAAACCTTGGAGCAAGCAAGTCCGACTTTCTGCATAAAGTCGTAGTAATACCAGTCGGGGATTTCATGGATTGACGGATCTTCGAGATTATGGTCAACAACTCTGTTTAGGAAGGTGCGAACATCCGACATTCGAGCTTCTAGCCGAATTTTAACGGCAGAAAGCATCGGTAACGAAGGACCAAGATCCCAGATATCTATCAAAAATTTCGCAATCTCGACCTCCGCCTCGCTTGTATCAATATTGGCGAACTCAAGGCTTAGGATCCCCTGAAAGCAATCAGTTACCGAGAGGAAGATATTGGTCAAAACGGCGGCGCGAGATGATATCATCCGGAACGACTCGTTCCGTGATGCCTGCTTCTCAAGATTACCCAGCTGATGGTGCCAAAGAATGTCTGAGGGGACATAAATCGCATAAAATCGAAGCTTGTCTAGGTAGCCATGGGCACGATCATCGCTCCACTTGTGTAGGGCCGCAAGGGTAAGCATCTTAAACAGGGTTGTTTTCCCGCTACCGCGAGGACCAAGGAGGACCGCGTGCTGATTTGACGCGATTTTCGCGAAATCACCGGTCGCCACAAATCGCTCAGCAACCTCTTCAAACGTATAGTTGCGAGCATTAAATGTCTCGTGCGGGTCAATTTTCATTGATTCAACCTTGAAGTCTTCCAATAAGGCTCTCTTTCAGATGTGCAGGAGTGATTCCTGCCTGAGTTTGAGGTAGAGGTATTCGAGGGAGCGGATGCCGCGGGCCTTGAAGATGATGCGGCTCACGGTGCTGTTGAAGGATTCGATCCTGGCGTTGGTGATGCGGT
>JAEUHI010000067.1 GCA_016795385.1 Verrucomicrobiales bacterium
TTGGGACCGACCTCGCGCTCGACGTGACCGTTCCACCAGTCGGTGGACAGTTCGTAGGGCTCGGTGCCATCGTTGGGATTGGTCCGGTTGGCGGCGATGTCGTAGGGGCCCTTGAGGCGGACGACAAGTTCACCGTGGCGGGTGCTGTTGGCGAAGCCGCGGGCCTCGGTATTGCGGAGCAGCTCCACGCCGAGTTCGGCGCAGGCGGCTTCGAGGGCATCGACGTCGCGGATCTGGGTGAGGATGGTGGTGAAGTGGGACATGGTGGTGTTCTTGGGTTTGAGGTTGGTTTGTGTGTTTGGGTTGGGAAAAGGACACAACAGGGTCCGGGATGGGACCGAACCCTGTCTGGTGGGTTGTGGGTGGTGGGTCAGGACATCTCACCCCGCCATCTGCAGCTTCCTCCGGCCCATCTGGCCGAAGCGCTCCACGAGTTCGCGTGCGTCCTGCGTAGCCAGCTCCCGGGCTTGGTCGCGGAGCTGGGTGAGTCCGGTCTCGAGATTGCGGGTGGCGGTGAGGTTGTTGCGGTAGTCCTCGGCGCTGCGGGTGAGCAGCTCGCTGCGGACGCGGTCGAGCTGGCGTTCCATCTCGACGTCCCCGGCGAAGTTCAGGGACTTGAAATCGTCGATGAACTTCACAAGGCGGTTGAGGGTCTTCTGGTGGACGCCGTCGGTTTTGCCGGTGCGCATCGCGGATAGCATCTCGTCGCAGAGCTGGGCGGTCTGGTGCCGCAGCTCGGTGATGCACTCGCCGACGAATCCCTCCACGCCGGAACGGATCTGACGGGCGGCGGTTTCGGCGGCCTCGCGACGGGCGAGGCGGACTTCCTGTTGCTCGGCGAAGCTCACCAGCTCCATGCCGAGGGACTCGGGCACGGCGATCTGAAAGAGATGCACCTCGAAGGCGAAACGGTCGGCGAGCTTCTCCCTGGCGGGGAAGGATTCGGCGATCTGCGCGTAGAGGCAGGACGCTTCGTCGCGGGAACCGGCGATGTGGCGGATCGCAATTTCCCATTCGTTGAGGGCTTCGCTGCGCAGGTCGCGGTAGGCGGCGAGGAAGGTCTCCTTGGCCCGGTGGAAGTGGCTGCGCTGGGCGTTGAGCTGCTCCTGCACGTCAACGAGTTTGCCGTTGGGCAGGAAGTGGCCGAGGCCCCCGAGGAAGGGGAAGGTGCCCTGGTCAATGATGGCATGGGTGCGGCCTTCGACGAGGGCGAGTTCGGCCAACGCCTCCTTGGGGAGGAGTTTCTTGTGGCCGAGGCTGACGAGCCGTTCGCTGACCTGTTCGGGCGAAAGGCCGAGGTCGGCGGGGGCGAGCTTCTTGTGGAAACGCGGGTAACGCACGCTGGCATTGATGAGAACGCCTTCCCGGGTGAGGACGGCGAGGAGGTCTTGGGATGAGTTCATGGGTTTCAGGTGTTCTGGTTTCAGTGTTGAGGTTGGGGAAAGTGAAGGCCCGGGCTCCCTGTCTGGCGGTCGATCAGGGAACCCGGGCCTGGGGGCGGCGCGGTTGGTGGTGGGGCAAGCGTCTGACTTCGGGCGGGTCGGTCAGGAGGCCTTCTTGGCTTCGTGCTTGCGGCCACGTTGCAGTTTCCGAAGGAGTCCGCGGAAACCGCCCAGCTCGCGCTTGGCTTCGCTGCGCTGCACGCGGGCGGCATAAAGCGAGCGGCGCACACCCTTGAGGGTTTTGCGGGCCGAGAGGAGGGCCTCGTCGGCTTCGGCCACCTGCTGTCGCGCCTCGACGAGGGGATCGGCAGGTTTGGCCGGTGGGGTGGGTTTGGGTGCTTTGGTGGGTTGGTCAGGACCGGTCGGCTTCGGAGGAAGCGGCGCGGGGACAACAGGCCTGGGCGGAGTCGACGGAGCGAACTGCTCCACCGCGGGTGCCAAGGCCGGGCGTTCGATGCGATTCGGATCGATCGCCCGCACCGGCATGACGACCATGAGGTCGCCACCCCGGCTGAACTGCACCGCACTCATCTCATCGCTCATCGAGATCCGATGCAGCCCGAAGGCCGCCGCCTTTTCGAGGTAATCGCGGTTGAGGAAGGCCGTGGCATCCGGTCCCTTCATCTCACAGCGATCGATGGGATGGAGGATCCACGGCTCGTCGTTCTCACCGCGGGCGAGCAGACCGATCTGGCCTTTCTCGCAATGCAGTCCCACGGGACGATTGGCGAGCTGCTTGCCGGGGAGGCGGGGGATGAGACGCATGATCGCTTCGAGGGCGGCGTCACTCAGGGTGACCGTCGTCGTGAACTGGTCCGGGCCCGGAATGACCTGCCTGTAGTTCGGATAAGGGCCGTCAAGGAGACGACCGGTCACCGACCACGCATGGTCCTGCCCCTGGCCTTCCATGCGGAAGACCTCGGCCTGATGTTTGTCCTTGCCGAGACGCAGGGTCCAGGGACGGGTCTCAGCGAGCGGCTTCCACTTCCACAGGGGATGATCCGGGAGGACCACCGACTGCTTCAGCGGCAGGTGCATGGAATTGCTTGAGAAGAGGTGCCGACCGTTGGTGCCAACGATGCGATGCGCCTTCTCTCCCTTACCGCTCGTGTCGAGGCAGGCACTGCGCAGGACCGCGCGGGTGGGGTCATTCGACGCACACGCGAAGGCCCTCAGCAGGCTGGTGACGACGGGTTCCGGCAAGGTCAGGCCCGGGGTGCGGACCTGGGGAATCTCGGGGAACTCGCTGTAAGGCGGTGCCTTGATGGACGGACCGAGCGGCACGACTTCGTCGGAGCGCAAACCGGTGAGGAGTTCGCGCAGACGCGGCAGCGGCAGGAGGAAGGGCGCGACGTCCTTTTCCACCGTGGCCGGGAGTTCGATGCTCAGGGTGAGGTCGAGATCCGTGGCGGTGAGGCGCACGGATCGCGGTCCCGCCGCCTCCACCTTCACACAGCCGAGGACGGCGAGCGATGGGGTGCGGGGGATGAGTTTGCCGAGACCGGACAGAGCCGCCTTGAGATCGGCGACACGCACGGAGACGGGATGGGTTTTCGAGATCATGGGATCGGGTGTGGTAGTTTGTCAGGGTTCAGTTTTCAGTCGGACTATTGGTAGTAGTCCTCCTGCGGATAGCCGCCCCGGTGGGGCAGGCGCTTGCGACGGATGCGGCGGTAGACGACGAAGGCGAGGTAGAGCACGCCGAGGCTGATGACGACGGGAGGCAGCCCGGTGACGAGCTGGAAGACCTCTCCAAGGATGGCACCCAGCCAGTGGCTCGACCGGGCGATCTGTTCCAGAACCTGCGCCACGGGGGGCAGCAGGAGCACTCCGGCACTGGTGAGCACGATGGAGAGGAACAGGTTCAACCGCAGCCAGGCACGCAGCCAGCCGCTCGCGCTGAGCCAATGTTCGAGCCGCGCGAGCGACCAGCCGACGACCTCGGCCCCTCGCTCGACCCAATGGTCGGGCGTGAGTTCGAGGTCGGGCACGGGCGGGGAGACAGGCTCCCGTTTCCAGAGCTTGCGCAGGTCCTGGTAGTCGGGGAGTTCGGTGAAGGACTTCATGCAGTGAACTCTTCCAATGCTTCGGGGGTGTCGGTGACGGGGCGTTCCGCGGCCGTCGCGGGGACGGTGGCCTGACGGAAACGCTCGCGGTCGCGGCGTGCCCTTGAGCCGAGAGCGGCTCCGCCGACGAGGGCGAAACCGCTCAGGACGATGAAGAGCGCGGCGGTGGCCTGCCAGAAGGCGGCCCTGTCGGCGGCGGACGTGCCGCCGGTGACGGTCGCCTTGAGATCCTGGAACTGGCCTTCGAGGGTCTCGTAGGCCTTTTCACAGGAGGACTTCTTTTCGCCGAAGGGCAGCCAGGAGTCCCGTTTGCCGCAGCTCGCGGTGCCGAGGAGGAGGGCCCCGACAAGCAGGGTGATGAGGGTTCGTTTAAGGTGGTGTATCATGGGTTTGATGGGGATTGAGGGTGGGAACAAAAAAGGCCGGGCGACTCGCGGGGAGCCGGCCGGCCTTCGGTGCGGCGCGCAAGGCACCAGGGTTGTTGGGGTGGTGATTGCAGGGGTGATTCACATGCCGGAACGCTTCCGGCAAAGAGGGAGGTGGTCGCACCAGGCACAGTGCTGGCCCGGGGATGGAACCCAGGCTTCGCGGGCGATGCCTTCGAGGTAGTCGTCGATGAGGAAGAACAGCTCGCTCTCCATCGCCGCCGACATGGGGCCGTAGGTGGAGATGATCACCTTGGGCACTTTGGTTTTGATGAGGTGGTGCAGCTCGAAGCCGGTTTCCATCTCGCCCGTGGCGCTGCGGTAGAGCAACGCGTAGCAGGCGAGCTGGGTGGCGTGCTGGTGCTCTGCCATGCCTTCACTCGGGCTCCGCGCCGCCGACTTATAGTCGATGATCCGCCCAGGTGGCCGCACCAGGTCGATGATGCCGTAGAGCGGCGGGAGGCCGTCGCCAAGACTGCACTCGACCTCCACCTCGACGCCTTCGGGTTGTTCGTCCGGGGCGACGGGGCATTGGTCGAAGTAGGTCTCGAGCATGGCCCAAGCCTGAGCTTTGGCCGTGGCTTCGTCCTCCGGAGTTTTCCAGGGGACGAACTCCTTGGCAGCGTCCGCTTCCCAGCGTTCGACCAAGGCGGCGCGGAGCTGACCGGGCGTGAGCGGCTCGTTCTTCCACTTTCCCCAGTTCCACAGGCGCAGGACCTCATGAATCTGTCGGCCGATGAAGAGCGCCGGGGCCGTGGGGACGGTGAGGCGCTCGACATAGCGGTAGTAGAATTGCCGCCGACACGTCTGCCAGCACTTCAGGCGTGAGGCGCTGAGGTAGCGGAGCAGATCGGGCTCGGACGATTCGGCAGGCACGCCCGTCCCCGTTCCTTCGCCAGGATGGGGGAGCAGGCGGATCGCGGTGGGTTCGGGCGGGGCGGTGAGAACCGAGGCGATGCTCATGCGGCACCTCCGTTCCGGTGGGTGGGGACGGAATGACCTTTGCCATTGCTTCCGTTGCCGCCATTGCCACCGTTGGCCTGACGCTGTCCCTCTGCCTCGCCGAGCAGGTCGGTGATGAGACCGCTCGCAGCGAGCTTGTTCAACTGACGGGCCGGACGCTGGAAGAGGCGCAGGGCGCGCTCGTCGAGATCCTCCTCCGAAAGCTGAAGCTCGCGGGAAAGATCGGTGAGGAGTCGGCGCTGCTTGTCGGAGCATTGCCACGGACCGTTGCCGTTAACCGGGGCGGTGCCACGGCGGGGCAGGGAGCCATTGTCGTGGCGAATGCCGCTGCCATTTCCGTTCCCGTTTCCATTCGGGTGGCCGTTGTGGCCGGAGCCGTTGGTGGTCGGCAAGGCACGCTGGGTTTCGCCGTAACCGTCGGCAGGCACAAAGCCCGTCTGTTGGATCTCGCGGTCCACGGCCTGCTGGAGCAATTGGTAGAGCCGCGCGACTTCGCCCGGGACACGGTCGAGGTCGGTGAGTTCCGTCTGGATGCTGACGGAGAACTGGTGGGAGGAGAAGCCGGGCAGGCCGAGCTTCTTGCTGTAGTCACTGGTAAGGATGAGGGCCATGGGTTTCGTGGGGGCTGGGTTTGGGTTGGGAGTTGATCTCTCCCGATCGCTGGGAACGGGGAAGGGTGGAGTTCAGCTCGGGCCAGTCGTGCGCGGCGGTCTCCCATCCGGGCGTGCCCTGGAGGCATTCGCGGAGGAGACCATCCACGAGGCGCGTCATCGGCAAGCGACGACGTTTGGCCTCGTGGAAGAGCGCGGCGATGAGGGCACGCGAGATGACCGGCTGGTAGCAGGTAGCCTTTGCCATCAAGGATTTATGCCGCGGGGAGAGGGGCGGTTGCAGGTGGGCGGGCCTTTTGCCAGCCGCTTGCATCCCGGGTCATGATGGCGAAGCTGTATCATTCTCAAGAGGGACGTTCGGACTCCCGGGAAACCGTCGTTGGACCCACATGAAAGAGGACCTACACCAAGAGATCTTGAACGCCCAGCAACGGGAAGCACTGCGATTGAGGGAAGAGGAACACCTCACCTATCCGCAAATCGCAGCGCGCATGGGCCTGTCGGAGGGGCGCATCCAACAGGTGCTGTCCGTCGCGAGGGCGAGAGTCCGGGATTGCTCGGAGCACGGAGAGGGTGCCCTTTGCTTGGTGCCCTTGCGGGTGCGCCATTTTCTGAAAAACTACGACATCGAAGGGCGGAAGGCGCTGCGGGAAGCCATCGATTCGGGCCGCCTCGCCTGGGACATCCCGGGGAAGCGATTGAGGCTGGATGGCAGGAACACGCGGAACGTCGGCTGGAAGATCTGGCAGGTGATCTGCGAATGAGTCGGCCTGCCAAGACCAGAGCTGCCGCCGGCACGGGACATGAGTCCATTCACCTATGAATGTCGAGACGTGTCGTGAAAATGGTTCGTTCGGCCGAATCCTTCGGAACCAGGCAATCCTCACCTCAACTAGCAATGTTGGACACCTTCATTGGAACTTCTTCATCCACGCCCGGATCTCACGTGAAAGCTCCTTGCTGGACCGTGCGGAAAGCTTCCTCACCTGGGCCGATACGTTGTCGCCGCTCCTCAGCCCTAGCCGCTCCGCAATCCATGATTGCCTCAGAGAGGTGCGTCGGCAAAGGGCCCACGCCACCGCGACGCGGCGCAGGTCTCCCCGTGGCAGCGCCATGAAATCCGTGCTGCCGCCGCCACTCAAGGCGAAGTGCCCCACCGCTTCCGCGATGATCTTCTCTCCGTCCCGGTGCGCGTGGTCACGCGCCTGATCGCTGCTGCGAAAATCCTTCGCCACGGGCAACTCGCTCCCCTTGAGACCCTCCAGCTTTTCGAGGAGGGATTCCTTGAAGGATTCACTTCCCCAATACCATCCCTTCCTCAAGGTGCTCTGCAGGGTCTGCCCTTGGATCTCGGACAAACCGCAGGTCTCTGCGGCTTCAGCCTTCATCCGCTCTTCGAGACGTTCGACAAAGTGCCTGCGATCCGCGGCCCGATCACCGCATTGAAAGAGCGCGAGGCCGTCCGTTACCGCCATCCAGGGTTCGCGAGCCTTTGGGGCCACCGCAAAGGCCTTTGCGAGACTGCTCCACGGATAGTCGAGCAGCCCTCCGTACGACTCCGAAGGCACGATCCGGGCACGGACCGGATTGAGATGGATGTAATCGAGGAGCGTCCTCAGGTAAAGATCGCCGCCGCTTCCGCCCGATTCGATGAGGACCGACTTGTAGCGGTCGCCGAAAAGTCGCCCCCATTCGCGGTGGCGGGAGTTGAAGCGGCGTGTGTAGGTGTTCTGGAGCCACGCCATGCCGGCGACGAGATTGGCCGAGGGCGTCTCGACGAGGAGATGGTAATGGTTGCCCATGAGAACCCACGCCCAGACCCGGAAGCCGGAGCGTTCGCAACATTCCCCCAGGGTCTTCAATAAAAGCACTTCATCGCCACCGTCGGGCGAGGCAAAGATCCGGTTGCGGCGATTCCCACGGGCCATGACGTGGTAGAGCGCGCCTTCATATTCAATGCGGACTTGCCGAGGCATGGGGGAAGGATGCTGCGAGGTTGGGCTATGTCAAATTCGGAAATCGTTCCCTGACCCCGTTTCCCAAAGCACTTCATCGCCACCGTCGGGCGAGGCAAAGATCCGGTTGCGGCGATTCCCACGGGCCATGACGTGGTAGAGCGCGCCTTCATATTCAATGCGGACTTGCCGAGGCATGGGGGAAGGATGCTGCGAGGTTGGGC
>JAEUHI010000052.1 GCA_016795385.1 Verrucomicrobiales bacterium
TCTCCTCCGATGCCTCCGGCCCGGTCTCGCCAAAAGAGTTGACGAGCGCCCCTTTGACCCCAGCTGGAACTCGTCGGCCAAACTCATCCGCAACGCTCATCTCCTCAACGCTGTCGACCGGAAAGACCATGAGACCCTTCGACGTTACTTCACCCATTACTGGTCCTCCGGAACCTCGACGGAATTCTACGAGGGTTTTGCCCATCGCTTCGAGGAGCTGTTCCTTTGTCACCACGCTGTCATCGCGGATCGTATCGCCGAGTCGCTGCCCCTGCTCGGCAATGGGCCTATACGCCTGGTCGAAGTGGGATCCGGAGACGGGAAGGTGCTCGAATGGTTGTCGGAGAAGCTCCCCGGAATCGCGACATTTCACGGTGTGGACCTCAACGCCCGCGAAATCCAAAGGTGCCGTGAAAGGCACCGCGACTCATCCCGGCTCTTTTTCCATGAGGGCGACCTGCTCGGCTGGCTCCGGGCCAACCCCGCGCCAAGAACCGTGCTCGTGACAAACGGCGGAGTCTTCGAATACCTCCTCGAGGACGAGCTCCGCAATCTTTTCAGCGAACTTCGACTCCTCTGCGCACCCTGCCTTGTCGCTATCACCGAGTCCATTGCGACCGACCACGACCTCGAGACCGAAGAACTTTCGCTCCCATACGGGCACGAGTTTGCGTTCTCACACAACTACCCGGCCCTTCTGCGATCCTCGGGATTCGAGTTGACGTGGGAACGGAACCGGCCCAGCCAACCCGGGGAGGAGAACTATCCAGTGAGGTGGTTTCAGTTGGTGGCGCACTCTTGACCCATCCGGGATTTAGGTTGGCGGTAGAATGCGGCGACTGGCAAATCCAAATGCATGAAGTCGATCCGGAAGGCGCAAACTCGCCGCCACAGGACCATCACACCTCGTCCCGTGTCACTCCTCCAAGCAGACGGAGGGAATTCAAAATCACCAGCAGGGTCGCTCCCGTGTCCGCGAGAATGGCGAGCCAGAGTCCTGCCATGTCGAGGAACGCGAGGGTGAGAAAAAGCGCCTTGATGGAGAGGGCAAAGGCCACGTTGAACTGAATGATGCGGACAGTGCGTCGCCCGATGCGGACCGTTTCGGCGACCTTGCGCAGGTCGTCCTTCATCAAGGCGATGTCGGCAGTCTCGATCGCCGTGTCACTGCCGATCGCACCCATCGCAAATCCAACAGAGGCGATGGCAAGGGCGGGCGCGTCGTTCACCCCGTCACCGATCATGCCGACGTGACGATATTTTTCCACGAGACGGCGGATGTGATCGACTTTTTTCTCCGGCAGGAGATCGCCGAATGCCTCGTCGATGCCCGCTTGTTTGGCGATGGTGGAGGCGGTCCGCTGGTTGTCGCCGCTGAGCATGATGACCTCCTCGATTCCAGCCGAGTGGATCTGGCGTAGCGCCTCGACCACCTCGGGCCTCAGAATATCGGCGATGGCAATGATGCCAAGGATCTCTCCGTCACATCCCTTGTGTGGCTCGTGGCCGATCACGGCGAGGGACTGCCCTTTTTCCTCAATGGAGGAGAGAATGCCTTCGATCCCGGGACCGCAGAGGCCGGTCTCATGCGTCAATTTGTGGTTTCCGATGAAATGGGGATGACCTGCTATTGTCGCCGTGGCGCCGCGCCCGGTGATGGAAACGTAGTTCTCGATGGGCGGTATCGCCAAGCCCTTCGCCCGTGCCGCCTCGGTGATGGCGATGGCGATGGGGTGTTCGGAATGACTGTTGATGGCGGCGGCCCGGGCAAGGATTTCATCCTCGGAGAGAGCGGACTGTGAAACGATCCCGACAACCTTCGGTGTTCCCTGGGTGATGGTGCCGGTCTTGTCGACGGCGAGCGCACGGAGTTTTCCGACCGACTCGAGATGCACTCCTCCCTTCACGAGGACGCCACGACGGGCGAGGGCGGTGAGGCCGGAGACAATACTGACAGGCGTCGCGATGACGAGAGCGCAGGGACAGGCGATGACCAGCAAGACGAGAGACCGGTAGATCCAGAACTGCCACGGTTGTCCGAACATCAGCGGCGGGACGAGCGCCACGAGAATCGCGAGGATAAAGACCGCCGGCGTGTAGATCGCCGCGAAACGGTCCACGAAACGCTGGGTCGGCGGTTTGTTTTCCTCAGCCTCTCCCACGAGTTGGATGATGCGTGCCAGAGTGGAGGCGGCGGCCGGTTTGGAAACCCGGACGACGAGCGAGCCCTCGCCATTCACCGTGCCCGCGTAAACCGTGTCACCGGCCTGTTTCTCGACGGGCAAGGACTCCCCGGTAATGGGGGCCTGATTGACGCTGGAACTTCCCGAGATGACTTCGGCATCGAGGGGGATGCGACTGCCGCTTTTGATCAGGATTTCGGTCCCGACTTCGACTTCCTCGACCGGGGTTTCTTTTTCGGATCCATCGGGCAAGCGGACGAGGGCGGTTGGGGGTGAGAGCTTCAGCAAAGCATCGACAGCTCGCCGGGCACGTCCCGCCGCCCAGGATTCGAGCAGTTCCGAGAGAGCGAAAAGAAAGACGACACTGGCGGCTTCGGCATATTCTCCGATGATCCACGCGCCGATGACCGCGACGGTCATGAGGACGTTGATGTCGAGCCGGAGTTTTCTCAAGGCTCCCAAGGCAGCGGGAAAGACGAGGGCACCTCCCGCGAGAGTGGCAGCGGCGAAGGCGGCGATGGTGAGCCAGCCGGGGCCTGCGTGGGTCCAATGCAAGATCAGACCGATGCCGGTGAGAATCCCGGAACCGATGACGAGAGCCCCCTGTGGAAGAGGCGTGTCGTCATGACCGTGCTCGCAGGAACCGCAGGATTTGGATTTAGATAAGGAGTGGTCTTGTGTGCTCATAGGTCAAGTTCGTGGCGCGAGTGTGATGAAGAACAAAATGAATTTTTCATAAAAGCGGAATCAACTGAATAAGCGCGACAGAACCTCGTCAGTCCTACATACCGCTTTTCGTCGGCAAAAACTCAAACCCAAAAACAACTCAATATGAAAAGGATCATCCCCATCCTGTCGATTACCGCCAGCTTCGTCTTCTTCACTCCCGCCGCACTGCAGGCTGGAGATCATCATTCCAGTCATGGCAACGGGCATAGCTCCGGTCATGGTTCCGGCCACGGCAACGGGCATGGCTCCGGCCATGGAAACAGTCATGGCGGCGGCCATAGCTCCGGCCACGGCAATGGGCATGGTTCCGGCCATGGAAACAGTCATGGTGGTGGCCATAGCTCCGGTCATGGTTCCAGCCACGGCAGCGGAAATGGTTCCGGCCACAGCAACGGGCACAGCTCCGGCCATGGATATAGCCATGGCAACGGGCGTAGCTCCGTTCATATTAGCTCGCCGGGGTTTCATATCGATTTTGGCGGCCATGGCCGTCGCTAAGTGAGAGAGTTGAGAACTTGATTGGTTCAATGAGCCCATCAGAGAGCGATCTCTGATGGGCTTTTTATTGGTATGCTGAGATGACGCTCTCATGCATGTTGAGTCACGAGTTGGCAAGGTAGGGCGAGTCGTCTTCAAACCTCAAGCGCTGCCATTGAGGTGGTGAGCAAGACGCAGACAATATGGGAGGAAATTCCGCGGAGGAGACTCCGGCCGCTTTGTGTGGATCGGGATGTTGTGTTCATGATGTTGATGCGCTCTTCCTGCGTTTTGGATTCATGACTCACCCTCGTTGGTTCAGCAGGACAATCCGGGTGACGAAATCTGGCCCGAAGAGTGGATTGTGGAGAGTCGTTCGGATTCTCGTGCCTGCGCTGAGAAGTGAGATCGGAGTCTCCGAACGGTCCTGCCAGTAGGTGGCCCATCGCGTGTAAACGAACTGCCGGACCGGGCCGCCATCCTGCGAGAAAACGATCCGCCGGGATTCATGATCGATGCTCTTGACGAGTCCCGTCATTGCCGTTCCTCGCGTGCGTCTCGCCTCGGCGCTGGAAAAGGGGAAGAGACACGCGAGCAGCGCGTAGAGGAGAAAAATGTGCGGGATAGTTTTCATAAATTGGGGGGATATCAGGTTTTGCCGGTGAAGACGCGGGGTGTCGGTCGCGATGGTGCCGGGTCAATCGTGCGTGTCCTCCAGAGAGGCGGTCGTCGCGAAAATGCGGATCCACCGCCCACCGCCGTCCTCTTCGTAGCCGACGCGTTCGGAGCAATGGCGGATCGTGAAGCCGGCTTCGCCGAGCAGGTGGGGATAATTGTGCGAGAAGGCCATCTCGCGTCCGTAGACGAGACTCTGCCGCTCTGTCGCGATGTCGTGGTCGGTCCCGATCGTTTCGATCAGCAGGATTGCGGAGGGCTCTCTCTGCGTGGCAATCCATCGGAAGAGATGCCGAAGCTCCTCCTCGAGGAAATATTCGAAGACCCCGCCGTTTGTCAGGAAGATGCCGCCGGGTTTGGCATGTTCCGGTATCCAGCTCACGGCTTCGGTCGCGTGGAACTGGAGCCGGGGATCCGGGTAGGTCGCGCGGTTAATCTCGATCCGCGTGCTGCCGAGATCGATCCCGGTGAACTCAAACAGGGCGGGATAGCGTTCCGCCAGGAAGGCGAGCAGCCTGCCCCCGCCGCAGCCGATCTCGTAAAGATGCTCGGCAGGCTCGCCCGCGTCTGCCCTTTCGGCGATCCAAGCATCGAGCAGCGCGACAACTTCAAGGTCGCGCCCGAGGAAGATCCGCTCGAAGCGATCATCCCAGTCGTCGTGGAACTTCGACGCGTATTCGCCCCAGTAGGCGGCAAGGAGGCGACGGAGCCGGGCTTGGTCTCGCTTGATGAAGGCCTGCCCGAGGAGTCCGTTCCGGATCAGGGATCCCAGCCTGTCGGTCCCTTCGCCGAAAATCTGGCGTGGTGGCCGCGAGGCAAGCGCGGGCATAGCCGAGATCGCGAGGATGCCTAAGGCCAGTTTGATTCTCTTTGAAAAGGTGAAATCGGAGAATCTCCTCCTCACCCCGTTTTCGTCGTATCCGGCCATGTTTGGAAGGTGGACCGAACAGGGTCAGGCCGAGGGCCCGACCCTGTCCGATCGCCAGGAGAGCGATTACTCTTTTTTCTTCGTTTCTTCCTCTTCGCCGTGGGCACAGGTGCAGGCGTACTCCTTGTTCTTGCATGTCGGGCACTGTTCGAGGTTAAGATTGAACTTCTCGGTGACGGACTTGGCGTCCGGGGTGGTCTTGATCTGCACGACGGTGGGAAGGTTTTCACCTTCGGGGATGGCCTTGTCGGAGATCAGCATGTTGCCTTCCTTGGTGAAGCTCAGCTTGGTGGGGGCGGAGCGGTCGCCGAGGGTGACACTGATGACCTGTTCGCCGGGGGCAACGACTTTCATGTCGTCGTCGATGAAGCGGATCTCGACCTTGTTGTCCTTGTTCACGAAGAACTCGACGTGGGGTTCGACCTCGGTGATGAGCTTGCCACCGGTGGGGCCGGCTTTGGTCTCATGTTCGTGGTCGTGGTCGTCTTTTTCAGCGGCGTTGACGGTGAAAGCCAAGCCGAGAGCGGCGATGGCGAGGGTGAGGAGGTTGGTTTTCATATTTTTACTTTCGTTTGTTTTTGGTTTTTGGTTTTGTGTCTGACTGACGCCCGTTAGACGCGGGCGGAAGAGATTAATGTGAGGCTGGTGCTTCATTTTGAATGGCGGTATCGGCGGCCTTTCGCCCGAAGGTGAAAAAGACCGTCGGAGTCACCCCGAGCCCGAGAAGGGTGCTCGTGATCAGTCCGCCGACGATGACGACCGCGACGGGGTGGAGGATCTCCTTGCCCGGTTGATCGGCGGCGAGGACGAGCGGGATGAGTCCGATGCCCGCGGCGAGCGCGGTCATGAGGACGGGCACGAGGCGCTCCTTGGTGCCACGGATGACCATCTGTTTCGTGAAGCCTTCGCCCTCGTGCTGCATCAGATGCAGGTAGTGGCTGATGAGCATGATGCTGTTTCTCGCGGCGACACCGGCGACGGCGATGAACCCCACGAGTGTGGCGATGCTGATGTTGTTCAGCTTGAAATAGGTGAAGACGAGTCCGCCCACCAGCGCCAGCGGGATGTCGCAGAGTACCTGGACGGCGAAGAAGGGCGTCCGGAAGTAGCCGTAGAGAAGGAAGGCGATGACGGCGAGAACGACCAGAGTGAAGGTGGCGATGCGCTGCGTGGCTTCCTTCTGCGCCGCGAATTCTCCCTCGTAGGTGATGAAATAGCCTTCGGGCAGGGTGACCTTTGCCTTCACCTCTTCCTGAAGTCTCACGACGAGATTGGAAACATCGCGAACAGTGGGTTTGATGGCGAGGGCGAAACGGCGCTGGCTGTTTTCGCGGAAGATCACGTTCGGTCCCTTCGCCTCGCGCACGTCGGCCACGAGGGAGAGCGGGATCCGTTTTCCGGCGCGTGTTTCGACGGGTAGTTTGGCAATCTTGTCAGGAGAATCACGCCACTCGATCGGCAGCCGGATGACGAGGTTCACGGCTCGCTGGCCCTCCCGCAGCTCCGCGACCTCCTTTCCTCCGATGAGGGCGGAGAGCTGTTCATTGAGCCTGCCGGGAGAGATCCCGTAGGCCCGGGCGCGGTCGCGATCGGCCTCGATGCGGAGTTGGGGGATGGACGAGGTCTGATCCAATTTGCAGTCCTCGAATCCGGGGATGCCCTTGGCGACGGTCTGCACCTCGATGCCGATCTGGCGGAGCTTGTCGAGGTCGGGGCCGAAGATCTTCACAGCAACAGGGGCGGAGACACCGCTCATCATGTGTCCGATGCGGTCGGCGAGCGGTCCGCTGACGACGGCAAAAACGCCGGGTACGGTTTTGATTTTCGCGGCGATGTCGTCGAGAACCTCCTTGCGGCTCCGCCCCTCGGTCCCATGCCCGCCCTCGGCTTCCATGAAATCCACGTCAAACTCTGCGGTGGAGACGGGAACGACGTGATCGCCCCGCTCGGCCCGGCCGAGGCGGCGGCCCACCTTGCGCACTTCCGGCACGGAGAGAATCTGTTGCTCGATGACATCGGAGATCTTGTTCATCTCGTCCAGCGAAGTTCCCGGTGCGGTGGTTGCAGCGACGAGGGCGGTTTCCTCCTGGAACTTGGGCAGGAAATCCTTGTTCATCTTTGGATAAAGAGAGAAGGCGGCCACCACGATCATCAGGACAATGGCGAGCATGAGGTAGGGCTGACTGAGGCCGAAGCGCAGCAGCGTGTTTTCGAGAAGCCATTTCATTCCGCGGGTGAGGAAGCCGTCCTTGTGCTCGTGCCCTTGTTTGGGGTTGAGCAAAATCGAGCAAAGGACAGGAATCGCCGTGAGCGAAACGACGAAGGAAGCCACCATCGAGATGATCGTGGCGATGGCGATGGGGGCAAACAGCTTGCCCTCGACCCCAGTCAATCCTAGGAGCGGGAGGAAGACGAGAATGATGAGAACGGTCGCGTAGAGGATGGAGTTTCGCACCTCGCCGGAGGCCTTGGCAATCACCTGCAAGCGCGGGTGAGGATGCGGCAGTGACGCGTTTTCACGCAACCTCCGAAAGACGTTCTCCACATCGACGATGGCGTCGTCGACGACCATGCCGATCGCCACGGCAAGACCGCCGAGGGTCATCGAGTTCACACTGATATCGAAGCCCTTGAAGACGAGCATGGTGATGCCGAAGGATAGGGGCATTGCCATGAGTGTGATAAAGGTGGTCCGGAAGTTGAGGAGGAAAAGAAAGAGGACAATCGTGACCATGATGGCCCCGTCGCGGATCGCCTCGGTGAGATTGCCGATCGCATTGTCGATGAAGTCCTTTTGCTGGAAGAGCAGGGTTGTTTCGACTCCTTTCGGGAAGGTCGGGGCGAGCTCATCCAGGGCGATTTTGATCTCTTCGGTGAGCTTTCGCGTGTCAAATCCCGGTGCTTTCGTGATCGACATGATGACCCCGTAGGTGGGTGACTTCTCGGGAGCCTGACTCACGGTGGCGTCGCCGCGCATCGGCTCCACTCCCCAAACAACATCCGCCACGTCGGAGATGGCGATGGGCCGGTCGTTGATCTCTTTGATGATGGTTTTGGCAATGTCATTCAGTTCCACCGTCATCGCGAGATTGCGCACCATGATCTCGGTGGGGCCGGTGTTCAGGAATCCCCCGGTGGTGGTGCTCGCCGCCTCGGTGACGGCCTCTTCGAGCTCGTCGAAGGAGACATCATTGGACTGCATCTTGTAGGGATCGGGCTGGATCTCGATCTGCTTCACGCCGCCACCCATGTTGAGGATCTCGGCGATCCCGGAAACACTCTGGAGACGACGCTTGATCGTCCAGTCGGCGAGGGAACGGATCTCCCGCGGCGGGAGATATCCCGCCTCGCCTTCCTTGATGGTGGAGCGCACTCCCACGAGGAGAATTTCACCCATGAGCGAGGCCACCGGCGTCATGAAGGGCTGCACGTCCTCCGGCAACTGTTCGCGCACTCCCTGGAGGCGCTCCTGAACGAGCATGCGGGCCTTGTAGATGTCGGTGTCCCAACCGAACTCGGCATAGACGAGCGAAAGCGCGACATCGCTGTTCGAACGCAGTCGGGTGAGACCGGCCACGCCCATGAGGGCACTCTCGAGAGGTTGGGTGACGCGTGCCTCGACCTCTTCCGGCGCGAGGCCGGGAGCCTCCGTCAGAATGATGACGGTGGGTTTGGTCAAATCGGGCAGTACCTCCACGGGCAGTTCCGTGGCCGTTTTCAGGCCCATCACCATGAGAATGAGCGAGACTCCGATGACGAGCGCTCGGCTGGCGAGCGCCCAGTGAATCATTTTGTTGAGCATGACTAATGTGCCTCCTTCGTGAGAGTTTCCGCCGGGGTGGTGGTTTCTTCTTCAGGGACGGCGGGGCGTCTCTTGGTGATGAGGGAAATCACGAGCAAGACGAAAAGGGCGATCGACGCGTATTTCCAGAGCGTGCTGACTCCGCCCTCTTCGTGACCATGCTCCGATCCCTCGCCGCCCTTTGCGGCCTCCATCTCGGCAAGCTTTTCCGGAGTCATTTCACTGCCGTCGGCGGCGTGCTCGTGGCCGTGGGCTGCGTCGAGAGCTTCCTTGAGCGAAACACTGCTCGCTCCGGCGAAGGAAAGGGAGTAGGCACCCCGCGTGACGACCTCGTCCGCAGGAAACAAACCGCTCGTGATCTCGGCGAAACGATCGTTCATCTCTCCGACCTGCACTTGGGTTTTCACGAAAGCATTGGGCAGATCGAAATCCTTCACGTAGACAAATCGATTCGAGGCCTCACCCTGCAAAGCCGCCCGCGGGATGGAAACGACATTCTCCCGCCTGCTCATCACGATGGAGAATTCCGCCCGCATCTCGGCACGGAGGAGACCTCCCGGGTTCTTCAGCCGGAAGATCGCGTCTATCGTGCCGCTCTCCTTGTCGGCACTGGTGCCGAAGCGCAGCAGTTCCCCCTCGAATTCTTCTTTTGGCAGGGCCGCCACCTTGATGTGCGCTTTCGTGGCGGGAGGCATCATTCCGGCCTGATGTTCGGGGACCCGGGCGATGGCGTAAACTTCGTCAAGATTGGTGATCTCGAGGAGCGGCTTCTCCGGATCGACGGGGTCGCCCAAACGGACATCGACATGAGTGACGAGGCCGCCGAGCGGCGCCTTGAGAGAAATCACGGGAGGCGGATCGCCGGGTTGGCGACTTTCGATTTTCGCGACTTCGTCACCCGCCTTCACCGTGTCGCCCGAGGAAACCAGCAAGTCCACGACACGTCCCGAGATCCGGCTGCTCACGGCGGCGACATTTGGGGGAATCACTTCGATTCGCCCCAGAGAAAAGATCGTCGCCTCGAACGCGGTCTCCTCGACCTCGACGGTTTCGATTCGCAGATTGTTCACGCCGGCCTCATCCAGGACGATGATGTTGCCCGGGTCGGCAGCTATCAACGGCGAGATGAGAGAGCCGCAGAGATTTAAAAAGAATACATTCGCGAGGAGCGTCAGGCACCGGATAGGGCGCTCGGTGAACCGGCTCCTCGGGAGCCGGGTTGGTAATGAGAGGATGGCGTTCATTTGGAGATTGAATGGGAAAGGCTGATGCCGGGATAGGCACCGGTCACGTAGCGGACCCGGGCCTCGGCGAGGTGGTAGTCGGAAAGAAAGGTGGTGGCGGTTGACTGAAGTTTGAGCACCTGCTCTTGCGCGTTCTGCACCTGAAGGAGGGTGGCTTCACCGCGCTCGTAGGCCTTGCGGAATTCGGCGAGATTTTCTTCTGCGAGCGCGAGCAGTTCACCCCCGGCCTCGCGGGCAAGCTCCCACGAGTCGAGACGGCGTCGATAGGCCACCTCGCATTCCGCTCGGATATGAAATTGGGCCGAGTCGACCCCCTTTGTGGCGGCTTCCGCATCGATCTTCGCCTGGGCAATACCGTTCTGGTTGCGGTTTCGGAAGGGAAGCGGGATCGAAACCCCGATCCCCGCAAAGGTATTCCGCTCCAAGCCCGTCGGGTCGTCCATCGCCTTTTCACCCTCGACAAACACCTTGAGGGCGATGTCTTCCCAGCGCTTTGCTTCTTCTAGAGCGATGGCGGCACGGGCCTCATCGGTTTTTGCGAGGGCTAGGATGTAGTCCGGTCGATGCTGGAGGATGGACTCCAGATCGGCTTCTCCTGCCGGTCGGGATCCCGGCAGGTCGAGCGAGCCGTCGAGACGCAGATCAGAGGTGGCCTCGAGGCCGATCAGTTGGTTCAAGAGAAGGCGTTGCTGCTGTTCCTGGGTGAGAAGGAGTTCCACTTCCTGAGCGAGTGTCCGCCCATTCAGATTGGCCTGGATCACGTCCAGCTTCGATACCTCTCCGAGTTTGGCCTTTTCCTCCAGGAAGGTGAGGATTTCCTTGTTGAGCGCCCCGCTTTCCCGACCGATCCGAATTTTTTCGCGGGTGGCAAGCAGCTCGACGACGCCCCGATCCACTTCGCCCGCGAGCTCGCGGCGACGCTCCGCGATCTCGGCCTCGGCGAGGATGACCTGATACTTGCGCAGACCCGTCTCGCGTTTGAGTTTCGCGGTCAGGGGGAATCGTTGCGAGAAGGCAACCTCGTAATTGCCCTCGCCTTCGTCGAGTCCGACGCCGTCGTCGTTCACGCTTAGCTCGAGCTCGGGATTGTCGAGACGACCAGACCATCGCACTCGGGTTTTGGCCCGTTCGATCTCAAGGGTGGCGATCTTCAGATCCCGGTTGTTCGCAAAGGCGAGCGAGATGGCCTTGTTTCGCGACAGCGCGACCGGATCATCGGCGTGCAGAACAAAGGTAACCATCGAGATAACCGCGGCGACTGAGGTGTTCGAAAGAAAGGTTTGTTTCATTGGATCATTGAAGAAGGAGAAGATGGGGGGCCAAAAAACGATTGTTTTGGAAGGCAAGCTCGGACCAGGTCGTCCGTATAAGACGGATCACCTCTCCCGCCAATCGTGGAGTTACGGCAACCAGTAAACCGCCCGGGGAGGCGCCCAAGACTGAGGAGATGGGTTGTGTTTCGTGCATGAATCAATAGAGTTCCGGTGGGTTGAATGCCGATAAGAACCAATGCCCCCGAAACTTTCGAAAAATATTCCTTCGCAGAAGACACTCTGCATTCCTTTCGGGACAATCCTGTTGAAAGACTCCTCCCGCTAACAACCGTTGGCCGGCGCTCCTTCCATGTGCGGTGAAAATTTTTCGGGGGATATCCCGGGGATTGGCATTCTACCCGATGAGCACCACCCCTTTTTTAATCTCGCAAACTTATGAAAAAGTCAGATTTTGATCGGCATCTCGAAGACGCGACAGAACAGCTCCGGGCTGAACCGGCAGTGGACGGCCTCCACGACTTTGAACGCAGGGTCTGGGCCGAGATCGCCCTGCATGACGAACGATGGCCGAGCCGGATCGTACGGTTTTTTCGCGAAGGTCTTCCCACTCTCCCGGTTCCCGCAGTGGCTGGCTCTGTTGCCACGGCACTGGTCGTCGGTGTTCTGACGGCTCTCGTTCAGGCGAAATCCTACGGGGAAACCGTCTCGGATTCGATGGAAGCACGCTACGTTTCGACGATTCACCCCGTCCTTCGCAACGAGAGCGAAGATCACCGGCACCTTTCCCCCAACCGCTGAGAAGGCGGTGTTCACCACCCTGTCGCCATGCGTTCCCTCCCTACCACCCTGATTCTCTCGGCCATCGTCGGGCTACTCGCGTTCGGCGGAGTTTTCTTGTGGAAGAAGAACCAGATTGACCACCGCCATGAACACCTTGATGCCTTCGAATGGTTCTGCGAAGAGTTCGAGGTCGGTGGAGATCAGCGGGGGAAGATCGAAGCACTCCATCTTGCTTACTTTCCGGAGTGCGAGGACCACTGCGTTCACTACGCCGATACCAAGCAGACCCTATCCAAGATCACGAATGACCCCGGTCTCGACCAACACCCCGAACACGCGAAAGCCGCCGTCGAACTCGCTCTTCTGAAAAAGGAAGCGGACAAGAGATTCATCGATTTCATCTACAGCGTCGCGGCAGAGATGGACTCAGATTCCTCGGAGCGCTACCTGCAGCGAATGAAGGGCTGGCTGGAAAAGACCACCTCGATTGCGGGTGAGTAACATTCATCCGATCTTTCATGGACGATGATGACGACAAACGCACCATGGAGCGTCTCCAGCAGGGGGACGAACTCGCGTTGAACGACCTGATGGCCCGCTGGAAAGAGCCGCTCGTCACATACTGCCTCCGCTATACGGGAAACATTACCGACGCGAAAGAGATCGCCCAGGAATCCTTCGTGAAGGTCTACCAGTCGCGTCATCGATACGCACCGAGGGCCACCGCTTTTTCCACTTGGCTCTTCCAGATCGCAACCAACCTTTGCCGGATGCGCAATCGGTGGAAAAGACGTCATCCCGAACTGCTTGAGGCTGACGCCTTCTCTTCCGCGCCCCAAGATTCGGACCCGCAGTCTGAAACGGGCACTCCCGCCGACGAGACGGACCAGCGCTCGCTGGCGACCGATCTCGATGCCGCAATCCGGCTGCTCCAACACGATTTGCGAACGACTTTTATTCTCAGTCAACTCGAGGGGAGATCACATCGGGAGATCGCAGTCATCGAGAATTGCACCGAGAAGGCGGCGGAACGACGCCTCGCCCGGGCAAAGGAAAAATTGCGATCACTGCTGGAAAACCGATGGATCAATCATGCGAAGGGCTTTTGAGAAAAACGGAAAAACAAGGGTACGACGGTGATGAATCGTGCGTAAACGATCATGATCTCGAGAGCGGCTTCGGGAAAATGTCCGAAGTCATCGCATCGCTCCTTTTGCTGTGTGTCTCTGCGCGCTTTGCCTCCTTGCCTATCAGGATTGCCCTGGTCAAGTGCGACGGCAGTTGGCGGCTCTCCCCGTGCTGCCTATTGCCAAATGAGAGACATTTTTTGAGAGGGGAATCTTTCCAAGCGGCATTTAACACGAATATGTTTAATCCCAAAAACTTCAAACCGCAGCACTCCAGTCGCTCCAACGGACGACGCTCCCTCAACGGGGTTGTGATCGGCGCCAGTTTCATCGCCGTCCTGCTCGGAACAGGGTTCTGGGCGATCATCGAATACTTCATGGGAGCACGTCCTTCGTGGTCGGAATTTCTTGGGCATCACCTCGTCCCCTCTCTCGTTACAGGCTTGATTATATGGGTGATCCTTTCAGCACTGTTACACCGAACGGTAACCGAACCCTTGAGACACCTTTTCGCCCACCTCTATCGTGTCGGGTCCGGAAGATTGGAGCCTATTTCACTCGACACGGGGATCGCAGAGATCCAGACGATCGTGGAAGGAGTCAACCTTCTTGTCCACCGACTCAGTGCGACTTCCGGAGTTTCGGCTTATACCCAGGCGCAGGAGCGCCTCAAAAAAATACGAAATCAAATCCGGTCGATGGCCGATGCAGCCGGAACAGACAGCCCGATCTTTCTCGACCTCGTCAAGGAATTGAGAGCACTGGAGGGAGATGTCCTGTCGCTCGGACCATCTGGCGAAAAGTCCGTGGAGGGTATCGAATAACGTTTCTAGGCTAGAATCCGGTCCATTGTCGGATTGTTATCCTCAGCCTCTCCTCCATGGAGGGGGGCTGAGCCATCGTGGCTGAACGCTAATTCGAATTCACGGATGACGAGCGAGTTCTCGAAAACATGGCGTTCTTAGTTTCGTTCGATGCCTCGGCCCGCAGCCGCCCCTGCCGGAAGAATCGAGTTCTCCCGACAGGAAGCGCCTCGGCGAATCTTCACTCGTCGCAGGTGCAGGCATATTCGGGGTTGCCGCAGGGACCGCCGCAAGTGTGGAGCTCGAGCTTGATGCGGAAATTTTTGGTCTTTGCATCCGGAGTCGGCTTTGCCTGGACGACGACCTGGTAACCTTCACCTTCGGGCAGCGGGGTGGTGGAGACGAGGAAATCGCCTTTCTTCTCGAAAGCGATCTTGGTCTTGCCGCCGGGAGTCTCGGCGGTGGCGGTGATCACTTCGGTACTTGCGGGCTGCGCCTTCATTGCTTCGTCGTAGACGGCGATGCTGATGGTTCGGTCTTTCTCGACGAAAAACTCGGCGTTTTTGCCGGGGAGTTCGAGGATGAGACCTTTGCGGGGACCGGATTTGACTTTGGTATCGGCGAAGGCCGCGGTGGTGGCCAGAGCGGCGAGGATGAGGACGTTCAACAGTGTTTTCATGGTGTATTGGTTTTGGGTTGGGTTTTCCGTTCGATCCAGTCGTAGAGCACAGGCACGACGAGCAGGGTGAGGAAAGTGGAGGTGACGATGCCGCCGATGACGACAGTGGCGATGGGGCGCTGGACTTCCGCGCCAGCACCCGTGGCGATCGCCATGGGGACGAAGCCAAGGCTGGCGACGAGGGCGGTCATGAGCTTGGGGCGCAGCCGTGTCAGGGTGCCCTCGACGACGGCTTCGCGGACTTCACGACCTTCGCTGCGGAGCTGGTTGATGAAGCTGATGAGCATGATGCCATTCAGCACGGCGATGCCGCTCAGTGCGATGAAGCCGACGGCCGCGCTGATGGTGAAGGGCATCCCCCGCAACGCGAGGGCGAAGATCCCACCGGTGACCGCGAGCGGGACGCAGGTAAAGATGAGCGTGGCCTGTTTCAGTGAGCCGAAACTGAGGAAGATGAGGACGAAGATCAGGCCGAGTGCAAGCGGCACGACGATGAGGAGTCGGGCCTTGGCCTCCTGCAAGTTTTTGAATTGACCCCCAAACTCGAAGAAATACCCGTCGGGAAACTGGACCTTGTCCCGGATCGCCCGGGTGGCCTCTTCGACAAATCCTTCTGTGTCCCTTCCCCGCACGTTGATGAGGATGCTGACGCGACGTTGGGTATTCTCGCGGGCGATCTGCACGGGCTGGGGCACGAGGACGATCTTCGCCACCTGCCCGAGCGACAGCATCCCACCGTCATCCGTGCGCAAGGCGAGGCGTTTGAGTCCCTCCAGGTCCGCCCGATGCTCCTCGGCGAGCCGCACGACGATGGGACTGCGGCGGTTCCCCTCGATGAGCATGCCGACTTCGGTCCCGGCCAGGGCGGTTTCGATGAGGGAGTTCAACTCATCGGCGTGGACATTGAACCGGCGCATCGCCTCGCGGTCAGGCTGGATCTCGATCATCGGGTTTTTGCCGATGCTGTCGAACTCGGTCTCGCCCCCTCCCGGAATCGCACCGATCACAGTACGCACTTCCCCGGCGAGGCGTTCCAGTTCATCGTAACTGTCCCCGAAGATCTTGCAGACGAGGTCGGCGCGGGCACCGGCCATGATCTCGTTGAACCGCATTTGGATGGGCTGGGTCACGAGGATGCTCTGACCGGGAACCTGATCGAGGAGCGTCTTGCGCATGATCTCGCCAAGCCGTTCCTTGGTGATGGTCCTGCCGTCCTCCTTGCGCCACTCGTCGCGCGGATTGAGCATCAGGTAAGTGTCCGCGACGTTGGGATTCATCGGATCGCTGGCCACTTCGGCGGTGCCGATGCGCGAGAAGATTTCCTTCACCTCGGGAAAGTCGCGGCGGATGATGGCTTCGCTCTGCTTTTGCAGTTCGAGGGATGAGGAAAGTCCGGCGCTGCTGCTGCGAATAAGTTGAAAGGCGAAGTCGCCCTCGTCGAGCTGGGGAATGAACTCCGATCCCAGACGGGAACCCACCCAGATCGACGAGCCGAACAACCCGAGCATGATGATCACGACGACGAAGCGGAAGCGCATCCCGAAGCGGAGCAGTGGCGTGTAGAGTCGCTTTGTCAGGGTGACCAGCCAGTTGTCTTTCTCCTGAATCTTGCCGCCGAGCAAGTAAGAGCACAACACAGGCATCAGCGTGACGGCGAGGACGAGCGAACCGCCGAGAGCGAGCATGACGACGAGGGCCATTGGTTTGAACATCTTCCCCTCAATGCCCTGGAGCGCGAGGATGGGCACGTAGACCACCGTGATGATGAGGACTCCGAAAAACATCGGGTTGGCCACCTCCTTGGCGGATTTCAGCACTTCCTCGGTCCGTTCACTGACTGTGAGGCGGCGGCCCAGGGCGTGCTGACGCTCGCCGAGGTGGCGCACGATATTCTCCACCATCACCACCGCGCCATCGATGATGAGACCGAAGTCAATCGCACCCAGGCTCATGAGATTGCCGCTGATGTGCCATCGCACCATCCCGGTCATCGCGAAGAGCATGGAGAGCGGTATCACCAGTGCAACGATGAAGGCGGCGCGGAAGTTGCCGAGCAAAGCGAAGAGCACAATGACGACGAGCAGCGCTCCCTCGGTCAGATTCTTCTCGACGGTGGCGATCGTGCGACTGACGAGATTGCTACGGTCATACAGGGGACGGATGACGACCCCCTGCGGCAGTTTCGACTGGACCTCGACCAGCTTGTCCCTCACGGACTCGGCCACGAGCCGGGAATTCTCCCCGGCAAGCATGATCGTCGCGCCGATGATCGCTTCCCGACCGTCATCGGTGGAGGCCCCGGTCCGGAAGGCGCTACCGATGGTGACGGTGGCCACCTCGCTGAGAAGGACGGGTTCCACCGCACCCGCAAATTTCAGGGGGATGGAAAGGATCTGCTCGATGTTGTCAACCCGGCTCGTGGCGCGGACGATGAGCTGCTCGCCTCCGATCTCGATGTATCCACCACCCGCGTTGCGTGTGTTCTGCTCCACGATCTCGGCAAGCATGTCCAGCGAGAGACCTCGCGCGGCGAGGCGGGGAGGATCGGGTTGAATGACGATCTGCTTCTGATAACCGCCACTGGTGTTCACCTCCGCCACACCGGACGTGCCCCGGAGCAGGGGCTTTACCTGGTATTCCTGGATCTGCGCGAGAGCCATGAGCTGTTCCTGCCGGGACGCGGGCTTGTGCGGAGCATCTTCGAGGTAGTCGAGGCTGTAATAAAAGATCTCGCCGAGCCCGGTCGCGACCGGCGCGAGCTTGGGCGCTACTTCTGGCGGCAATTCATCCAGAACCCCTTGCAGACGTTCCGTGACGAGCTGACGCGTGAGATACAGATCGATGCCGTCCTCGAAGGTCATCGTCACCTGTGAGAGGCCGAACTTGGACAGGGAACGCAACTCCACCATGCGCGGCAGGCCTGCCATCTCGCTCTCGATGGGAAAGGTCACGAGCTTCTCGATCTCCTCGGGCGCGAGGGCATCGACTGCCGTGTTGATCTGCACCTGAGGATTGGTGATGTCGGGAACGGCGTCGATGGGGAGGTTCAGTGCCGACCACAATCCAAAGGCGATGAGCAACACCATGCCGAGGAGCACGGCACCGCGTTGCCGCATCGCGAGGGTGATGAGGGAAGTCAACATGGAGTCTCAGTGACCGCAGGTGCAAGCCTTGCCGCCCCGCAATATTTGAAGTTCCGCCAGCCAGAGCGACATCACCGGTGTCGTGACCACCACGTCGCCCGTGTAGAGTCCGTCGATGATTTCGACGTGGTCTTCGTTGACAGCCCCGACCTGGACGGGGGTGCGTAAGAAGTATTCATCGTTCTCCGCATAAACGAAAGTACCCTCCGCGGTCGTCAGCAGTGCCGATTTTGGAATCGATGTCACGGCATCCCCGGCGGGGAATCGGAAAGTGGCGGCCAAAGCGGCACCCGGCTGGAGTGTCTCGTCTGTGGAGACGATGACTTCGTAATCGCCCAGAGCGACAAACGGCGATTCTTTCAAACGCAGGACGCGTCCTTCGGTAGAGCCCAACTCCACGATCATGCCGGGCTGGACCTGGGATGCCTGCTCCTTGGTCAACCAACCGCTCGCCTCGTTTCCGACCTGGGTGGCTTGCAGGGTGGCGGAATACGAGTGGGCGATCACCTCCTCCTGCACTTCCCCCGTTTTCAGTTGGATGGACTGGGCCATGAGGGGCGTGAGCGTGACGCCCTTGCCTTCTTTATACTGGGCACCGTTTTCGGGGGCGGATGCGGTCTCGGGCGTGGGACTCGCGGCACTGTCGCTGCACGAGTTGAGTGCAACGGCGATGGGTATCAGGAGAATGAGGAGGACGTGTTTCATACGGGGGAAGATTCAGGGTTTCGATGAATTGAGAATGATTAGACTTCCGGGGGCGCCGGTGAGTTCTTCGAGCTTGAGCGCCGCCTCGAGAGTCTGAGCGCGGGCTTCGTTGATGGCCTCCACCGCTTCGAGGTATTTGTCCTGGAGCTCCACGAAGGTGCTCATGGGAACCGCGCCGAGACGGAAGTGTCGATCCGCCAAGGCGGCCGCTTCTCCGAATTTGGCGACGGCGTCACCTTTCCAGAGGGAGACGCGCGATTGCTGGGTCTTGAACATCAGCATGGACTCCGTCACCTGACGCTCCACCTCTCGCTGCGCCACGCCGAGGCTCGCCTGCGCCTGCGTCTGTCGAGCTTCAGCCGCGGTCACTTCCGCCTTTCCCGACTTCCAGAAAGGCAGGGGAAGGGAAATACCGATGCCCCCCGTGGTTTCGTCCTCGAGGCCGTTCTCGCGTTCCACGAAGGGACCAACGACAATGGCGGGATAGCGTTCGTTTTTGGCCAGCTCCACTTTGAATCCCTGTTGCTCGAGTTCCGCGTGAAGGATGCGAAGGTCATAGTGATTCTGCATGGCGGCGGAGAGAAGCTGGTTCAGGGAAGGAACCGCCTTCAGGGAGAACGAGGATCGCTCGACTACAATGGGCGTGTCCGGTCTCCGGCCCATCAGTTGATTCAACTCGAGAAGCGCTGTCTGAACGGCCACCGCAGCAGTGGCGGCATGTGATTCCGCAACCAGAGCGGCCGCCTCGACCGTGACGACTTCCAACTGGGGGGCGATGCCCGCCGGTTCCCGCTGGACGAGGACGTCACGCAGAGCGGAATGGCGGGTCGCCACCTCTTCGGCAGCGGCCGAAATGTCTTGTTGTGCGGCCAGGGTGGTGGCCAGCACCCGCACCCGAGAGGCAAGGTGAAAACGGAAACGTTCGAGCCCCAGCTCGGCAAGGGCGATGTCACGATTCGCGATGGCTTTGCGAAGACCGAGGCGCCCCGGCCACTCCAAGTGTTGGGCCAGCTCCGCCGAGAAGGCGAGGCCGTTCGAGCGGGCATCGGAAGAGGAAACGCGCTTCCTACCGATCTCAAGGCTGAGTTCGGGATTCGACGGACGTCCCGCCGTGCTCCGGGTTGCCCTTGCATGGGCGATTTCCGCTTCGTAGAAGCGCACCTCCGGGTTGGCCTCGAGCGCACGGGAAACGAGGTCGGACACGGAGATGGCTTTCGGCTTCTCGTTCGCCACTGAAAGCGTCGCGAGGGCCGATAGTAGGGTGATGGAAAAGAATGGAGTTCGCATGGTGGCGGTGAATTTCGGACTGACGACATGAACCAACCGTCTCGATCGGAGACGAGCGTGCGCCACCCGAGAACTGGGCGGCACGGGGACTCCGTCGCATCATCAGCCACCTGGACGAATCCGGGCAACAGGGCGGGGAGTCTCAGGCCAACGCCGACGGGGCGCGGGCCGGGAGAGAAGTGCGATGGGCAAAGGCCCAGGTCGGAGAAAGCTCCGGCGGTGTCTCGGTTAGAAAGTGAGAAAGGGAGACATCAAGGTCCCCGGAATCCTTCGGGATCGCCGCACCGGGGACGTGGATCAGGTACTCGGCAAGGAGGACGGCAGGCAGGTAAACCGTCTCCGGAACCTGACTATGAGCGATCGAGTCGCTCGGGCAGGAAAGCGGATTTTTCTCGTCATCGCCGCCCTGATCGTGACTGGGGCAGCACCCGCTCGCTTCCGAGGAGCTTGTTTCCAACAAATGGCAGCACATCGAAGCCGGCACGATCAGTGCCAACATCAGAAGGGTTACAATTTGCCAGAAACGTCTCATCAAAACTCCGTCGGTACTATCTGCACCATTTTACCGGAGTCAAGGGAGAGTTCGCCGGACGGGCCATCGCGAAGTTGTCGAGCTTGCAGTAAGCGTTGGAGGAAGGCGGTGGCGCCCCCGAAGGGGTGGACCAGCCCTGCCCCATGTTCAGCCCCCTGCGACCGACACTCCCGAATGCGTGAAGGAGGTCCGGTCCGGGAAAATCGCCTGCACTTAAGGGGCGGTTTTCTTTAGCTATCAGTCCTCCCGCACCCTGCGGGGTAAACGCCTGGAATTCCTCTGTCCCTCGGGTCCCAGCCCAGACAGGAGCGGGGATAGAGCAGATCGCCCCCCTGCGGGGTAATGAGTGAAATCGGCGGCTACTTCCCCCCGGCCATGAGGTCATCGAGGGAAGCTTTCAGCTGTCTGTGGGAAGGAAGCAATTCGTCTGAGGATACGCCGAGAACTTCGCTCAGGACAGAGAGCTCGAAGTCATAGACGGATCGTATCTGGGACTCGATCTTGGCAACGGTCACTCGATCAAAAGAGTGTAGCCCGGCCAATTGAAGGCGTGCCGCCAACTGATCCTGAGTCAGCTCTTTCTTCTTTCGTAGTGATCGAACCTGAGGGCCGATGCAGTTGCGGAATCGTTTCGCCATGAAAGTTCCCGGTTGGGAACTTGACTTTCAGGCGGAATTTGTGTCTTTTGGTTCCCTGTGGGGAACGGCCCAAGATTTCTATGAGGGGAGCACAGCAAACACGAAGCATGGCTGAGGGCGACCGCGCCAGCTGGGCCAGCGGGGCGATCTTGCTTGGGACGGCGATCTACCTCCTCGGCCTCGTTGCGGGAGCGGTCATCGCGGTGATCTACGCGACCTTCAATTTGTTCCGGTCTACCGACGACTCGCTGACCGGCCACCTCGGAATCTCAAGCAAGCTGGCGACCGACGGAGCCCGTTGTCAGGTTGGGGGGTTAATCCTGCCTGACAATCCCAGTCCATCTAACAGTCAATTTCCGGAAAGTTATTAACATGATAAAGTGTGCCGAATGCGGTAAGGAAATCGGTCAGGACTCCTTGTCTTGTCCTGAATGTGGGCAGCCCACGGAAGAAAGCAGACTCAGAAAAAAGGCTTTGATTTTGCGATTGATCTCTATCGGAATGTTCGGTCTGATGGTCTTCAACATTAGCGTGGGAACTTGGTTTGCTGGCCCTATCGAATCGCTACTGTATTTGTTAACCTGCGTCGGTATCTTTATCTTCGCGAAGCCAGTTGCGAAGTTGTTTTGATCTCCAAGAACCCAAACGTGCCGAATCAGGTAAGCGCGGGGATTGAACCCGCCCCCCGAAACCACCTGGCATGCGGGTCCGCACCCGGCGGGTCCCATCAGTCATGGCACCCGAGAACGATCTTTTGCCGGACCGTTCGGATACCGGCTAGACTCTCGTTGCAAGTGTCCAGCGAGTGGGGGCACCTCAGTCCCCTTACTCGCCCGGTAAAAACCACGACTTGAGTTCCCTCTACGCCGCCCCCTGATACACCGGCGAGGGGATCTCCGGATACACCCGGTAGACGTGCCGGAACACCTCGTCGACCTTCTCCACCACCTCGAGCTCCTCGTAGCTGTCCACCGGCAGGCCGGTCTCGTCGCTCCAAAGGAAATTGTGGATCGCGAGGCGCACGGCGTCGCGGGTGGCCTCCTTCTCCCTCCAGTGGGCGACCTTCAGCTTTTCCGCCTTCAGGGCTGCGAGGAGTTCTACGGCCACCTCTTTGATGCGTTTGATGTCCCGCTGGGTCAGTTCCGGCTTCTTCAGGAGATCGAACAGGGCCAGCGTCTCCTGATCCAGCCCCTCCTGGATGGCGCGGTCCTCTTCCTCGTCCAGCCCCTTCAGCAGGACGAACAGAGCCTCAAAGGTCTTCTCAATCGTCACCCGGTTCTTCTCCCTGTTGTATTCGGCGACGATCTCCTCGTAGTGCTTCTGGAAATTGGTTCGCGCCGGGTTCTGCGCGAGGAGACGTTGCAGCTTCAGCTCGATAGCGGTCTTCAGACTCTGCACCGTGGTGTTTTTCTTCTTGCTGCGCTCGAACTCCATTCTCAGCCGGTCGAAGTCGATCTTGCTGATGTCGTAGGGGCCGAATCTCTCTTCACCGACCGTGAGCGTCTTCGTTTCGATTGCTTCATCCACCACCCCGTGCAGCTCCCGGATGATGTCGGTGATGTCGGCTTTCTCGCGGTCCCGGAGGAGGCTCAGATCGGGTGCCGCACGAATGATCATGACGTGTTGATTGACCCGGGCAGGGAGGTGGCGGTCTTGGACCATGCAGCAACGTCCGACCGAGGCACCGGTGATGTTCAGCAAGACGTCGTTTGGCTCGACTACGACATTTGCCAGTTTGGACGCCTGGGTGTCGTCGATGAACGCCAACCCGCTTTCGTCGAATCGGTAGTCGTAGACATTGAGGCTCCGAATCAGCGTGATCCCTTCGTCCTTGTATGCACCTTCTCCCCCTTTAGGAGTCGCGCCGCTTCCAATCTTCGTGGTGAGATCTTTCAGTCGAACTCTCTCCCACCCCTCCGGCACGCCGTCGGTGATGGGGACGTGCTCGTGGCCGGGGAAGCGGAGGTGGACGAACCATTCCCGGTAGAGCAAGCGAGCGGACTCTTCCAGCAAGGCCATCCGACGCCGGTTGTTCTCGATCAGGGCGTCGTAGGCGGAGAGGATGTCGGCGATGGCTTTTTGCGTCCCGATCGGTGGGAGCTTCAGCGGGATACGGCAGATCACATCCTGATTGAGTGACGCCATGGTCGCTTTGTTGGAACACTGATTGAGCATCCACTGCTTGTGGCTTTCACGAAGCAAAAAATACGAAACGAACTTTGGCGAAAGCTCATCAGTGTGAACTCGAAGACGAATACAATCCGAGCCTTGCATCCATCCCGCATAATCGTCTTCGACATACAGATGCCGGTCCACGGCCCCCTTCCGACCGAAGACGATGTCCCTATGTTGAAGTTGATGTTTGCTCAGGCGACTCAGCACAACTTCCGGAACAAACTCGAGTTTTTCGGGGCGAAGTTCCCCATACCCGATATTTCGGACATTGATAACCGGGGTGCCTACCTCGGTGTAATCAGAGGCCTTCAGTTGAGTGCCGAAGGGGCCAGTCTGAATATCGACTTCTTTCCTTTTGACGAACTCGTCTAAAGTTGTCTCACGCCAGCTCATACCCCCAGCTCCTCAAAGCTCTTCTGGATCTTCGCTGCCAGTTCCGCCGCCTCCTCGTTCAACCCCTTCAGCTCCACGTGGATGTCGCGCAACGCCTCCTCGAAGTCGAAGTCCTCATCTTCCTCTTCCGGCGCCACCCCCACGTAGCGCCCCGGGGTCAGGCTCCAGTCGTTCGCCGCGATCTCCTTGTGATCGACCAGCTTCACGAGGCCCTCGACATCCCGCAGCTTCGCCTCGGGGAACTTCTCCAGCAGCCAGGCCAACTGCTTACGGAAGTAGCGGTAGGTATCGGCGCTCTGCTCAGTCTCCTCGACCGGGACGCGAAGGGCCTCCAGCTTCTCCGGCAGGCCCCAGTCGTCCTTCCAGACCTTGAGGCGATGGGCTCCGAACTCCTTGGACGCGTATCCGACAAGCTTCTGAACCTCGTTGGAGAAATGGTGGGCCTTCTTCGCGAAGGTGTGAAACTGCTTCGCCGCCGCCTCCATGCGGTCGAGATTGGTCACGTATCGACCGAGGGCATATTCGAAATCCTTCTCGGGGTTGCTGCCGTCGTCGAGGCTGCTCCGGTGAGTCTCCAGGTAGTCCTTGAGTTCGGCCGACGCTCGCTTCAACTCGGTCCAACCCGCCTGCGCCGCCGCGACCAGATCGAAGTAGGCGGCGGTCTGCTCGTCGGTGGGATCGACCTTCAGCCAATCCTCCTTGGCCTTGACCATGGCCCCGAGCTTGCCGAGACAGGCGAGCAGGAAATCGGTGTCCTGCGAAGGCCCATCGGGATGGAAGGCGTAGGCGGCATGCGCCAACTGTCCGGCCGCCATGATGCATTCCATCCGGTAGGCGGCAGCCAGCTCGATGAAGCGTTTCCGCTCCCCCCGATACAGCCAGACGATGGCGAGGAGGTTCTGCTGCTGCTCCGGGCTGAAGTCGTAGATCTTCCGCGTGACCTTGCGGTAGACGTTGCGGGCATCGAGCATCAGCACCTTGTCGCGGTGCTCCTCGGGTTTGCCCTTGTCGAGGAACCAGAGCTCGCAGGGGACCGTGCGGGTGTAGAAGAAGTTGCCCCGGATCGCAACCATGATGTCGACCGCCCCGGTCTCGACCAGCTTCTGCCGCACCGTGGCCTCGTCGCGCCCCGCGCTGGAGGACTGGGAGGACATCACGAAGCCGGCCCGGCCCTTCTCGTTCAGGTAGCTGTAGAAGTAGGAGATCCAGAGGTAGTTGCCGTTGCTCACCTTGCCCTTCTTGTTCACCCCGGGCAGGCCGAAAGGCAGTCGGGGGTCCTTCTTCACCTTGTCGGCATCGACCTCGTCCACGTTGAAGGGCGGATTGGCCATCACGAAGTTGGCCTTGCCCAGCATTTCGTGGGGATCGTCGTAGTAGGAGATCGCCTTCTGGATGTTGCCCTCGAGCCCGTGCACGGCCAGGTTCATCCGCGCCAGTTCGATCGTGGTTCCGTTCTTCTCTAGCCCGTAGAAGGTGAGCTTCTCCGCCGGGTTCTCGTGGCGGCGCTCCACGATGTGGGCGCTCTGGACGAACATGCCGCCCGATCCGCAGGCCGGGTCGAGGACGGTGCCGCTGGTCGGCTCGAGCACATTGGCGATCAGCGAGACGATGGAGATCGGCGTGAAGAACTCGCCCCCGTCGTGCGCCCCTTGGTCCGCGAACTGGGTCAGGAAATACTCGTAGATCCGCCCGAAGACATCGCCGGACACCTTCTGCAGTTCCTCCGGGTTCAGCGTCCGCAGGAGCTGTCCGAGCACCTCGTTGTCGAGCTCCTGATACTGGCTCTTCGGCAGGGCACCCTTCAGCGAGGTGTAGTCCGCCTCGATCGATTCCATCGCGGTGATCACCGCTTTGGCCCGGTCGTCCTTGTCCCCGAGGCTCACCAGGTAGTCGAACTGGGCCTCCGGCTTCAGGAAGATGGCGCTCTTCTCCGAGAAGTCCTCCTTCTTCAGGTCCCGTTTCTTCCCGCCCCGGGATGGCAGCGAGGCCTCGATCTCATCCTTCACCATCAGGAAGCGGCTGTAGGCGTGGCGCAGGAAGATGAGCCCCATCACCGGCATGAAATACTCGTTGCTGGCGTAGTTGGAGTTCGCCCGGAGGTTGTCGGCGGCACTCCAGAGGCGTTTTTCAATGGCTTCAATGTTTTCGAGCTGCGGCATGTTGGGGAGATTCAAATTGGGAGGGAGATTCTGGCGTGCCTTCTCGGCTTGTTTCGCAGTCAGTCCTTTTGGGAGCGGTGTTGAGTCATGAGAAGCTCAAGCAGCCGCAGAGCCGGTCCACTGGGGTTGCGGACCCCGTATTCCCAGCTCTCGACCGTCTTGGCGGACACCCCGAGCTTCTCGGCCAGCCACTTGCGCGGCTGGCCGATCCCTTCCCTCCAGGCCTTGATCTCGGCCCCGGTAAGTTCCTCTCGCGGCATCCTAGATTGTAGGAACCAGATTCCTTACCGCTTGGCAAGAGAAACTGGCATTTACTGAGACATTCTCATCCATTTGGTGAAGCACACCTGAAGGCGCCCGATTTCTCCTGAATGGAGACGGCGTGGCCGAGATCTATCATTGCGGGGATGTAGGGGTAGCATGGGGCGGAGAGACACCTCGGCTCCCCAGAACCGATCTCAGCGAACAATGAAACAAGCTGTTTTGCCACGGCGTCTTTTCCAGCGTGAATCACCACGGGCACACCCCACTCAGACCCCGGGCAGCGCAAATCGCCAAAGGTTAGGCCTCTAGTGTATCAAGAAAAGGCCTTTTTGATACACAGCGTGTATCAAGAGCGATCTTTAAGGTCATCAAAATCAACGACATACAGAACCACCGATTTTCGGAGGCAGGCTAGTGTATCACGGCTATCCGCTGAACAACAACGAGTTACAACAAAAACTAGGTTTTCGTGGTGGGTTGGTGTGTTGGACGAGAGAGACAACATGTTTGAAGCCGGTCACGGAAGTGGCTCGGGAGAATATCATTTATTAGCTCTAGTCCAGAAATTTCTCTGGCTATGGAAAAAGATTCGGATCGGTGTAGCTCTCAACAATGTCTAGCAGACCCCGATGGAGAACCGCACACTGCGTCGTGGGAAGCGGTGGATGGGGGGGGCGAGACGTTATCTGCCGCGCTCTCTACCTAGGCGATCGATGATCGCGACGTTCCGCTTGAAGGGTGAGTTCCAAAGAACAGGACGCGCAGTAATCGATCGGCAGTTGGAACCAACTCCGCCAATAGGGAAAGCCCCACACTGAGCAGATTCTGAGCAGTTTCAGCCTGTGAATTACCGCGCACGATCACGCAGTGAGGTGAATATTTCCCCTACCTATCGTAACCCATTGGAAACCAATGCTCCTGAACGCATTCGTAATGCGTGGGTCGGGGGTTCAATTCCCCCCTTCGGCTCGCCAAACGCGTTTCCCTTCGATCCGCCGGTTCCCGACCGCCCCCGCTTCCGATTACGCGATCGGGCCATTTGCCGACCGCAATCGCGCGGAATTTGTGATCTTTCCTGTCACAAATTTAGCTCGCCATCGCCAACGAATACGGAAATACTCCACGACTCGATTCTTTTCAGACCACGACTTTCCCATGAGCATTCAGGAACTCACCCAATCGCTTTCCGCCGATCCCGGTAACTGGGAGTTGCGCCTCTCTCTCGTCCAAGCCTTGGTCGCCGAGGGGAATCACGAGGGTGCGGTCGATGTCGTGAACCAAGGCGAAGCCATTCCCCATGAGGCCGCTCCCTGGCTCGCCGCCGCCAAGACTTACGCGGCCGTCGGAGCGATCGAGCAAGCCGGCGCCCTCGTCGCCACCTCGCTCGAGATCGATCCCGATTACGAGCCGGCCAAAGCCTACCGCAAGGAACTCGCCCTCCTCGCCCCGCAGGTGCCGCTCGCCCTCACCGCGGAAGACCTCGAGGAAGATACCAGCCCCGATGCCGCGCGGAGCGCTCCGGTGCAAGAGGCCGTCCCCCTCCTCCGGAAGAGCGGAGACGGCGCCCCCGCCGCCCCTATCTCCCTGCCCAAAGTTTCCTTCTCCAGCCACGAGATCGAGGCTCTCAAGGAAGCCGAGGAAGCCGTCAAACTCCGTCGTGCCACCACGAAACGCCGGGATCAATTCAACTCGCTGACAATCACCGTGCTCATTCACGTCGCGATCTTCCTCGCCCTGACGCTCGTGGTGACCCAGGAGCCTCCGCGCATCCCGCCGCAGATCGTCGCCGCCTCGGCCACGAAGGAGCAGCAGGAAGTCATCGAGAACGTGAAGATGGACAAACCGACCCTCGAGCCGACGACGGCGGTGAATTCTTCGGTGGCGGACATCATTTCGGTCAGTTCCACCTCGTCCTTCTCGGTCTCCAGCGTCGATGTCCCCGTGGCCGACGTGGCCATGGAGATGGGCATGCAGTTCAATCCCTCCATGAGTCTCGGCATGCCGACCTCGACGACGTCGAAAATGATGTTCGGCCAGGCCATGGAGATGGAGGGCGAAGTCCTCGGCGTCATTCTCGACGTCTCGGGGTCGATGGCCGAATTCCTCCCTGCCGTGGTGCGGGAAGTCGACAAAAACTTCAAGGATTCCCCCGTCGTTTACGTCCGCAACATGCTCCTCTCCCAGGACAATCGCGAGGGCGAGGCACGTCTCATCATTCCCGAAGAAGTGGTGCCCTACGACCCGGTCTACAAGACCCACACCCCCTACTGGTTCCTCTGGCATGACCTCCCCCGGAAAGCGCCACAGCGCTATGTCGATCGTCTCATCGAGACCTTCAAGACGCGTCCGAACCAATTCATCACCACCGGCCGCGGGTGGGATGGCAGTAGCCTCATCGTCGCGACCGACTTCCTCATGGAGGAGAAAATCGACGCGCTCTACATCTTCTCCGACTTCGAGGACTTCGTCGACGAAGACATCGCCGCCGAGATCGGTCAAAAACTCGGCCGTCGCAAGATCCGCACCTACATCCAACCCGCCGAGAAGAGCACCGAATTCCTCGACGTGATGACGAAGAAGATCGCGAACAAGACGCTCGGGCGCCAAATGCCCTCGCTGGTTTCGCTCCTCCGCGGCAACGAAGAGACCGAAGTGACGTCCTTGATGCCCCAGAAGCGCCAGGATGATGTCGCCGCCCTCGCCAACATCAATGTGAAACTGGCCACCCCGCGCACCGAGATTTCGGCAGAGCCCTTCTATGCCTTCAAGCCCAACAAGGATTGGACCGAGATCCACCGCCTCTCCGAGCCCGAGTACGATGCCGTGTTCTACGGTCCCGAGGCCCGTGTCGAGATCTTCCTGAAGAATGCCGAAGGCAAGTACATCCAGAATCCCATCACCTTCTTCTACCACGCGTGGAAGGAGGTCCCGGAAAATCCGGATCCCCGCTTCCGCACGCGTCCCCGGAAATTCCTCCGTCTCGAAGAGCCGCCCAGCTTCGACGGCAAGGAGATCATCTGGAAGATGGTCCTCGAGGATGAATACAAATTCCGCGTCCACCTCTACCTCGGACGCAAGGGGATGAACGCCACCTATGTGGCCGACGTCCACGAGGACAACAACGATTCCTCCTGGATCGGCTTCCGCATCCCCGCACTCGCCACCGAGAACAAGGATATGTATTATTCCTACGATTTCCCCCCCGAGGGCCTGAAACTCGATCAGGTGCGCGAGGCCGTGAAAGCCAACGAGGTCATCTTCAACCTCCCCCGCGGCGAACGGGATCGCTTCATCAAACAATGGGGCATCTCCGGATTCGACATGGGCTACAACACCCGGAAATACAACGAGCTGATCCGGCAACTGCCCCAGGGAATCCGCGATGTCGTCGTGCAAGGCCCGTCCTTCGGACCCCGCAAATTCCACGCCCGCACCACCAGCAGCAAGATTTTCCTCAGCGGCGGTGCCGGACGCGCCGACATCGAGCCATGGGAAAGCTACTGGTTCGCCCTGAACCGCAGCCGTGCCGAGCGCGAGAGCTTCACCAAGACCGAAGCGATCGAAATCCAGATCGAATAAGGGAAGCAACAGCGCCCTGCGCTGCGGCGCACCAATGACCCGGGCTGTCGATTTCGCGGCCCGGGTTTTTTTATCTTCCTCCCTGGCGGATCTCCGAACCCTCGAAGTAGATGCGGATCCGGTAGGTCGTGTTCGGGCGGAATTCGATTTCGCCCGTATGCACATTCACCCGCTCCGGAATCTTCGTGAGCTGTTTGTCGATCACCGCATGGTAGCCTCGGTCCGAAAAGACATCGATCAGCATCCCGAGGGCGAGGGGATCCGCCAGGACCTCGTCCTCATTGTTGATGACCGCACGACCGGAGATCGCATGACGTTGAATGATCGGAATGAACTTCGTCTGGATCAGTGAAACGACTTTCCCGAAGAGTTCGCGGTGTTCGCGGGCATAGCCGTCGAGCCGACGGACCAACTCCTGCCGCGCGTGGACGACGATCTCATGGGCGAGCGGAATGTCGCGGACCATCTCGAAGGTCGCCGGCTCCAACTCCAGCGAACTCTGGTATTGCAGCTCCTTGAGAATATTCTGCTCCACCTCCGAGACCGTGCCCTGGGCATTGACGAGGTGATAGAAAAAGATCTCCCGGAGGGATTGCAGGGCATCCCACGTGCTCTCTTTGAACACGCGGTAGCGGTGTTTGGCGGCCTCCACGTCGAGATCGGTGGGGCGGAGTTCCTGCAGCTCGCCGACTCCCGTGGCCTGCACCTCCTCGTTGTGCCGGGCGATCTGGCGACCACGGAAAAGCTGGCGGTCGACGCTCGTCTTCTCATCCACAAAGAGGACCATCACGTGAATGGTGGGGCGGCGGAAATGAGCCGCGAGGGGCCCATCGGCATACTTCCGGTGAAGCGCACCGATCTTTTTCACCAGGAGCTTCATGCACTCCACCTGCACCTTCGTACGAGGGAATCCGTCGAGGACCGCTCCGTCACGAAATTCGGGTTCCAGCATCTTTCGGAGGAGGATCCCCATCACCTCGCGATCCCCCACCAACATCCCCTTGTCCTTCAAAGCCCTGGCCTCGGGGCTGTCCAGCAGGGCGCTGACCACGATCGGCGGGCAGGTGAATCCCCGGGCCTTCATGATGAAACCCGTATTCGTGCCTTTGCCCGATCCCGGAGCACCACCCAGAAGGATGATTTCCTTGGGAAAGCGGAGATTTTCCAGACCCATCTCTTCGACGAGCCCCTTCCACACCGAGGCGAAAATCACCTGGGCGTCCTTGATCTCCACCTCCGCGAGATTTGCCACTGGGGCGGTTTCCGTATCCGGATCGTTCATCCCATGCCCTTGCCCGCATTTCCCACCTCGCGCAAGCGGGAATCCCGCCGAGACCGGATGACGCGGGGTCTGCCAGCCTCCCTGGGGTCACTTCCCCTCACGATTCCGGTGGCGGGAGGTCGTCGAGGACTTTGTCGAGGTAGGTTTTGACGGGCGAAGGGATCGCCTCGAAGCCCGCGGCAGATCGCGGTTGGCCCATGGCGTGGCGCATGGCGTTGTGCATCAGATACCGGCCCGTGACGACGTTGAGATGGATATCGTCGCGGTAGAGATCTTCAATCCGGGAAAAAGGAGACTTCTGGGCGTCGATGTCTTCGGCAATCCGGGCGAGGAGATCCTGGGCCCGCGTCTGCCGGAAGAGGCGGCCCGGATGCAAATCGCGCAGCCTGGCGACCACCCCCTCAAGGTAGGCGGGACTGTGCTGCATCTTTCCCGCCGATGATTTCAAGCCATACTCCTCGGCGCGGGTCTTCGCTCTGGCCCATCCCGAATGGATCACAAAGACCGCTTTCGGCTGCATCCGGACGAACTCGGAGATCACCGCGACATCCTCCTCCAGACTGCTTCCGTAGTGCACCTGTACCGAGATGAAGTCGTAGGCCTTGCTTTTCAGTGCCTCGGGCCAAAGCGTCGAGTTCTTCACGCAGGGATTCTGCGGATTCTCGTAGATGAAGGGCAGGCTCTTTCCACAATCCACATGCCATTGCACATCGCCATCGAGCTTCGACGGCACCGTGTCCTGCGTGAGCGAATTGCCGATGAGAAAAAACGACCGGGACTCTCCCGCGTCGGCACCTTGCATCGACACCGCCAGGATCCCCGCAAAAACGAGCCAAGAGGGTTGCTTCATGAAGCGAACCCTATCGTACGGACCGATCACCCACCATCGCACGATCCCGTCCCGGGTTCCGTGCAAAAGATTCGCTTCGGGAGGAGAGATCCTGATAGACTTCCCCATGATCGCGAATCCCCGGATCCTCTTTCTCGCCCTCTCCGCGGCTCCTTATCTCCTCAGCGCCTCCCCGAATCCGGTGCCCGAGGGTTTCCAATCCCTTTTCAACGGAAAGGACCTCGACGGCTGGGTCATTCCGGAGGGCGACAATGGACATTGGAAAGTGCTCGAGGGCGTGATCGACTACGACGCCCAATCGGAAGCCACGGGTGACAAGAATCTCTGGACCAAGGAAGAATACGGCGACTTCGAGCTCCGTCTCGACTGGCGCATCAAGGAGACGACCGGCTTTTACGACGTGCCCTACGTCCTCCCCGACGGCAGCACCGTGAAGGGGCCGGATGGCAAAAACCTCACCCACCCGATGCCGAACGCCGATTCGGGAGTCTACCTCCGCGGCATGTCGAAGTATCAGCTGAACATCTGGTGCTGGCCGATCGGCTCCGGGGAAGTTTACGGCATCCGCAACAACGAGAAACTGCCGCAGGAGATCCGCGCGGGCGTGAAACCGAGACTCAAGGCCGACCATCCCGTCGGTCACTGGAACACCTTCGTGATCACGATGAAGGGCGACCGCCTCACCGTCATCCTCAACGGCCACACCATCATCGAAAACGCCCTTCTCCCCGACGTGCCGGAAAAAGGCCGGATCGCGCTGCAACACCATGGTGGGAAGAAACCCGATGGCACTTGGTCGCCCGCCTCGAGCCTCGTCCAATTCCGGAACCTCTTCATCAAGCCCCTGTGAGATCCATGAAACGCCTCCTTTACCTGCTCCCGGCCATTTTTCTTTCCCCTCTCCCGGCTCAGGAGGCCGCGGAAAAAACCGACACGCCGGCCGGCCATTCCTATCACGGCGAAGTCTTCAACGAAGGGCCGCGTCAGGCCGCCGTCCTCATCCCCGGCACCGGAGAAATCCACCTCGAAGTGACAACGAAGTCGGAGGAAGCGCGCCGTTTCTTCCAGCAGGGAGTCGGCCAGCTCCACGGCTACTGGTTTTTCGAAGCCGAGCGGAGTTTCCGTCAGGCGGCGAAACTCGATCCGGAAGCCGCCATGTTCTACTGGGGCATGGCCATGGCGAACTTCAAGAACGACACCCGGGGCAAGAAGTTCATCGATGAAGCGGTGGAGCGCAAAGCCCAGGCCTCCGACCGCGAGAAACTCTGGATCGACGGGCTCGCCGCCTACTTCAAGGACCCCAAGGCCGACGCGAAGAAGCGTCTGCGCGATTATGTGCGGACTCTGGAGAAGATCCTCGAGAAACATCCCGGCGAAGTGGAGGCGGAAGCCTTCCTCCTCCACCAGGTCTTTTACAACAGCGGCAAGGAACTCCCGATCTCGAGCCATTACGCGATGAACCTGCTCGCGGAGAAGATCCTGACCAAACACCCCGATCATCCCGCGAATCACTTCCAGATCCACCTCTGGGACAACACCGATCCGGCCCAGGCCCTGAAGGCGGCGGCAAACTGCGGTCCCGCCGCCCCCGGCATCGCCCACATGTGGCACATGCCCGGCCACACCTATTCGAAGCTGCAGCGCTACACCGACGCGGTCTGGCAGCAGGAGGCCTCCGCCCGGGTCGATCACGCCCACATGATCCGCTACCTCATCGTCCCGGATCAGATCCACAATTTCGCCCACAACAACGAGTGGCTCATCCGCAATCTCGACTACCTCGGCCAGCACCACCGCGCCGTCGATCTCGCGCGAAACATGATTTCCCTGCCCCGTCTCGCGAAGTTCAAGACGGTGGACAAGAAGGAAGTCTTCGATCCCTCCGGAGGCAGCTGGCAGTATGGCCGCCAGCGCCTCCGCGACACCCTCGTCCGCTACGAGGATTGGAGGCAGGTCATCGCGCTGTCCGGCGACGGGAAAGACAAGACCGCCCCGCTCCATCCCGATGGCGAATCGATCACCGAGACCGATTACCATCGTTATGTCGCCATCGCCAAATTCGAGAGCGGCGAGCATGAGGGAGCCGCGAAACACCTCGCCGAACTCGAGCAGCGGCTTTCCGCCAAACAGGCCGAGAAGAACAAGGCCGTCGCGGACGCCGAAAAGAAAGCCAGGGATGCGAAGAAGGACGACAAGGCGATCGAGGAAGCGAAGAAAGCCGCCGCGAAGAATTTCGAAAAGGCGGTCGCCGATCTGGAGAATCCGGTGAACGAACTGCGAGTCTACGCCGCTCTCTCGGCCAGCCCGCCGGACCCGGCCAAGGCACTCGAACTTCTGCCGAAGCTCAAGGATCTGGCAAAGTGGCGCCATGCGGCACTCTGGCAGCGGGCTCGCAAAGGCGACGAAGCCATCAAGCTCGCGGGCGAAGCCGTCGGTTCGGGCAAAAACGAAGTGCTGCCCCTCGTCGCCCAAGTCCGCATCCTCCACGCGAATGGAGAAATGGACAAAGCCAAGGAGGCCTTCACGAAGCTCCGCACGGTCGCCCACAGTGCGGATCCCGATCTGATCGTCTTCGAGCCACTCGCCCCCATCGTGAAAGAATTCGGATATCCCGAAGACTGGCGTCTCGATCCGGAAGCACCCCGGGATCTGGGCGAGCGGCCCGACCTCGACGCGCTCGGCCCCTTCCGCTGGACGCCCCCGGCCGCCCCCGCGGCGACCCTCACCAACATCGAGGGCAAGACCGAGCCCCTCTTCACCGCCGGTGGCCGCCCGAGGGTGGCGGTCTTTTTCCTGGGAAAAGGCTGCACCCATTGCATGGAGCAACTCAATGCCTTCGCTCCCGTCGCAAAACGTTTCGATGAAGCCGGGATCGATCTCATCGCGGTCAGCACCGACACCCCGGAGAGATTGAAACAGACCCTCGCGGGCGAAAAGGGGAAAACATCACCCTTCCCCTTCCCTCTCTACTCCGATTCCGGCCTCGCGGCCTTCAAAGCCTATCGCGCCTACGACGACTTCGAGGAGATGCCCTTGCACGGCACCTACCTGATCGACGGCGGAGGCAGGATCCGGTGGCTCGAGATCAGCTACCAGCCCTTCATGAAGCCGGAATGGCTCCTGGAGGAATGCCAACGGCTCCTCGCCCTCGGGACGGGGGAAAGCTGAGGATCAGGCCGGAGCGGGCAGTCCGGGGAGACCGCCTTCGCTCTCCTTCTCCTTTTCCACGGGACGCTTCTTCGGAGTCTCGCTCGGGAGATCCGGAGGCGTCGGGGAGGAGGGAGGATTCTGGATTTCGCCGTGCTCCATGATCTCGTGGATGTGCTTGGCGTCGAGCGTTTCGTATTCGAGGAGTCCCTTGGCGATGGCATCGACCTGGGGACGGTGCGAGACGATCAACTCGGTGGCCTTCGCGTAGGCGGTGTCAATGAGACGCTTCACCTCGGCATCGATCTTCTGCGCCGTGGCTTCGCTGTAATTGCGGGGCGAACCCATGTCGCGGCCGAGGAAGACGTGCTCCTGGTGATCGCCGTACTCGACCATGCCGAGCTCCTCGCTCATGCCCCATTCACACACCATCTTGCGGGCGATCGCGGTGGCCTGCTTGATGTCGCCGCTCGCTCCGCTCGCGACGTCGCCGAAGACGACCTCTTCCGCGACCCGGCCGCCCATGATGACGACGAGCTGATCGAGCAGTTCGCTCTTGCGCTGGGTGTATTTGTCCTGCTCCGGCAGCCACATCGTCGAACCGAGCGAGGGCCCCCGCGGGATGATCGTCACCTTGTGGAGCGGATCGGTGTTCTCGAGCAATACGAGGAGAATGGCGTGGCCGGCCTCGTGATAGGCCGTCTTCTCCTTGTCCTTCTCCGAGATCGCGAGGCTGCGTCGCTCCTTGCCCCAACGCACCTTGTCGCGGGCTTCCTCGAGTTCGGCGAGGGTGATGGCCTTCAATCCCTTGCGGGCCGCAAGCAGCGCGGCCTCGTTGATAACGTTGGCGAGTTCGGCGCCCGAGTAACCCGGGGTGCCGCGCGCGACAACCCCGAGATCGACGCCCTCGGCGAGCTTCACCTTCTTCGCGTGGACCTTGAGGATTTCCTCGCGTCCATTCACATCGGGAAGACCGACCGTGATCTCGCGGTCGAATCGACCGGGACGAAGCAAGGCGGGGTCGAGCACGTCGGGACGGTTCGTCGCCGCGATGATGATGACGCCTTCTTGAGTGTCGAAGCCATCCATCTCGACAAGAAGGGCGTTGAGCGTCTGTTCGCGCTCATCATGCCCGCCGCCGAGACCATGTCCACGGTGACGACCGACCGCGTCGATCTCGTCGATGAAAATGAGGCAGGGCGCGTTCTTCTTGCCCTGTTCGAACATGTCGCGCACCCGCGAGGCACCGACACCGACGAACATTTCCACGAAGTCCGATCCGCTGATGGAGAAGAAAGGAACGTCCGCCTCACCGGCGATGGCACGGGCGAGGAGGGTCTTGCCGGTGCCCGGCGAGCCCACCATGAGCACCCCTTTCGGAATGCGGCCGCCGAGACGCTGGAATTTCTTGGGGTCGCGCAGGTATTCGACGATCTCCCAGACCTCTTCCTTCGCCTCCTCGACGCCGGCCACGTCCTTGAAGGTGACCTTGCCCTTGTCCATCGTCATGAGTTTGGCCTTGCTCTTGCCGAAGCTCATCGCGCCCTTGCCCGCCGCCTTGATCTGATGGCGGAAGAGGAAATAAAGAAGGATGAGGAGGAAAAAGATCGGGAGGTAGAAGGACATCATCATCATCCCGAACCCATCCGAATCAGTCGGCAGGTCCGAGACCTCCAACGGCTTCGGTTTGGCATCGGCGAGCAGGGTTTTCAGGTCATCGCCCATGTATTCGAGAATGACGGGCACGGTGAACTCACGGTATTTGGATCCGCTCTTCTGGTCCGCCACCTCGGGCTCGTACCAGCCGGTGAGGTATTGTTTCGCACTGCCGTCGCGTTGCACGAGGCGGAGGAGCTTCGGCGGCTGCGCCGCGGGATCGACGTGCACCTTGCCGCTTTCGACGAGTTTCTTGAACTCCCCGTAGGTAAGATTCTTGGACGAGCCCGAGAGCCCGTCCCGGGACCAGATCGCGAGACCGAACAGGCCCATGGCGACGGAAAGAAGGATGAGCCCTTTCCAGTTGAACCCGTTGTCGCCGCCACTCCGGCGGTCGTTTTGATTCGGTTCGTCTTCTTGCATGAATTCGTGTTGTAGAGAATACGGCACACGCCGCCACCTCGATCCTACCACAAGGCCACCCCCCACGCAAACGGCGCCTACGCCCCCATTGCCGCATCACGCCGATGCGGGACCTTTCTACAAGCACGGCTTATTCCATTTGGCAAATAATAAGAAAATCTAATCTCGATTTCATTTGTCGGTTCATTCCACCTAAAATAAGTTTTGCTCATTATGACGCAAAACCTTCCAATGGACCCTGACCGTGCTTATGATGATGTCGCTGACGCCGAAATGCTCTCGGGAATCGCCTCGGGAGATCAGGAGGCCTTCCGGCGGCTCCATCAGCGTTATGCGGGACTGCTCTATGCCGCGATCCACCGCATCCTCGGTGATCCGGCCGACACGGATGAGGTGCTGCAGGAGGTCTTGAATTCGCTCTGGCGGAAAGCGGATCAGTATCATCCCGGACGTGGACGTCCCATCACTTGGTTGACCTCGACCGCCCGCAACCGGGCGATCGACCGGCTCCGCTCGCGCAAACGTCAGGCCCGTCTCAAGGAAGCCTATGAGGATGCGCTCGACTTCGTGGCACGCGGCAACACCCCCGTCGCGGGTCCCGAGGCGGCGATCCGTCGAGACACCTGCGAGGCGGTCCGCTCGGCGGTAATGGAGCTCAGCGAGATCCAGCGCGAGGCGATCGAGAAAGTCTATTTCGAGGGTCTCACCCAACAGCAGATCGCCGATCAACTCGGCGAACCTCTCGGCACCGTAAAGGCCCGCATCCGCCGCGGACTTGCGAAACTCCGCCAGACCATCGGCGAAGAGTGATTCCCCTGGTCACTTGAAGATCGCATCCAGTCCCATCGCACTCTTCCGCGCGATTTTCGGCACGATCTTGGGCCGGGAACGCTTCAACACGAAGTAGGCGAGCGAAAGCAGGCGCAGCCCGATGATCTTGTCGATGAAACGGTAATCGGGCGTCTGCCGCACGAGGTATTTGAGGAAGAGCTTGATGGAGCGGCTTCCGACCTTGAAGGGCTTGAAGTCATACTTCACCGAGTAGCGGAATCGGCTCCCGCGCGGGTAGCGCTTCTTGTATTGCTTCTTCGCCTTCTCGAGCCGCTTTTGGATCTCCTCGTCGTCGGGACGGAAGAAATACTCCCGCGCCAGGGCGATGAGGCCGAAGGTGTACTCCATGTATTCGATGTCCTCCTCGGGCAGGTCGCATTGCAGGGCGAGGGTGCGCATCCGCTTGATCTTCGCCATCGCGGCGTGCCCGGCACGGATCGCGGCCTCGCCGTCCTCGACGAGATGCCCGAGCATGCGCTGGATCGACTGGGCGACAAAGATGTGATGCCAGTAAACGCCGAGGAGCGGAGGAATGCGGACGCGGCGGAAGTAGAAGCGCTGCCTCGCGAAATCGGGCAGATAGAGCAGCTGGATCACGACCTCTTCCGAAAGGCGCATCAGTTCGAGCAAGGCCGCCTTGTTTTCAACGACGGGCAGGTGCGAGAGCGCCTCCTCGACGAGCTCGCCGTGTTTGAAGAGCCGCAGCGTGACGAAGGTGTTGATCTCGGTCCAGATCGATCCCGGCTGGAGAAAGGCGAGACGACGGAACGGAGTCCATCCGCCCGTCTGGCACCACACCGAGATGCCGATCACGTTCGGCGCATCGCGCAGCTCGATCGCGATCTGTTCGTAGTCACCGCCGACGAAACTCGGATACTCGCCGCAGCCCTCGTATTCCCGGCGGGTCTGCAGCTCGACGATCTTCGGCAGTCCCGTGACGAAGAAATTCCGGTTCAGCGAGAGGTAGCGGAAGAAATCCGACTCGCCGTATTTCATCGAGAGGACAAGGGCGGGACTCGCGATCCCCTCGATCGTTTTCTCGAGCGTGGCATGGTGCCAGATGAGATCCCCGACCTCGTGCGCCCCCACCGTCCAAGTGCGGAAGATGCAGCGGCGGCGGTGCTGCTCGAAGACGGGCAGGATCGCCTTCAGGCAACGGTTCACCATCGCGGGACTTTTGAGGACGAGACGGCTGCGGAAATCCTCCTTCACATCGAGGCCGTCGCTCTCGCCGATGCGCAGGACGACGCCAGCAACTTCGGGAAAATCGGTGAAAAAACGGTCGAGCAATCCCGTGAGGAATTCGCGTTGCTTTTTCTCGCTCTTTCCGAGCTGCTTCTCCAGCGCGGGCGTGAGCGTGAGGATGTCCATCGTCAGATAGATCTGCAGGCCTTCCTCGTGGATGATGCGGAAGAGCTCGCGGAATTCCTCGCGATAGACCTCGACGCGCGCGGCGACGGGATCCTCGAGATAATGATGGCGGGCGAGGTGCGGCACGTCATCGAGCGTGACCCCGTTGTAGCCGATCGCGGCGACACTGCGGCAGAAGGTGCGCATGTCCTCGCGGACCTGGAGAAAGCTCTCGCGCAATTCCTCCGGCTCCATTTCCTGGAAACGGATCCACGGCAACTTCGACCAATTGATCCGGAAACGCTCGTATCCCGGAAAGAACGGGCCGATGGCGTCGATCAGATAGAGCGGGGAGTCGAGGGCGGGCAGGTCCACGGCGGAGAGGAGGGGTTCTTAGTTCAATCGGTGCCCGGTCGCAACGGATTCATCGTGTGGCAAGAGCGACACCACGTGTCGGATTTGTCACTTCATAGCGTTTTTCACACCAGCTTGTAACCCACTCCGTGCACCGTCAGCAGAAAGGCCGGCGTCCTCCCGTCGTCCCCGATCTTCTTGCGGATCTGGGCGACGCATTGGTCGAGGGTGCGCGTCGTGCCGAAATACTTCACACCCCAGACCGCTTCGAGGATCTGATCGCGGCTGAGCACCTTGCCCCGGTGGCGATGGAGAAAGGCGATCAGTTCCGCCTCGCGCGGCGTCAGGGGGAGGATCGTGCCATCGAGAGACGCCTCGTAGGCACCCGGCACGATCGTCGCGCGGCCGACCACGATCGGATCAGGCATCGCGTCCGGGCGAGCATCGTCATTCCAGACCCGCGCCCGGCGCAGAAGGGCCTCGACACGGGCGAGCAATTCCTGGATCCCGAAGGGTTTCGTCACATAATCATCGGCACCGGCTTTCAGGCCGACGACCTTGTCGATCTCCTGCCCTTTCGCCGTGAGCATGAGGATGGGCAGCCGACAATCCGCACGCCGCAATTGTTTCGCGATCTCGTAACCGCTCGCGCCGGGCAACATCACGTCGAGCAGCAGGAGATCCGGCAAGGATTCGGCGATGCGTTGCAGCGCCTCGCCCCCGTCGCCGCAGGAGGTCACCGCGTAGCCGGCCCCACCGAGGACCTCCTCGAGACCGAAACGGATCGAAGGATCGTCTTCGACAACAAAGAGACGGAAATCGGACGGGTTCATGAGTCGAGGGGAAGATGGAGAACGAAGACACTGCCGCCGCCTTTGCGGGGCTCGTGCCGGATCGAGCCGCCGTGCCGCTCCGCGATCTGACGGCAAAGGGCGAGACCGATGCCCGATCCATCGATGCCCGAATGGATCGAATCATCAACCCGGTAGAACCGCTCGAAGATGCGCCGCCGGTGCGCGCGCGGGACGCCCGGTCCACGGTCGGAGACCGACAGGACCGCCCCGCCCTGCGTGCGTTCGAGCGAGACCTCCACGCTTTTTCCCGCCGAGGCGTATTTCACCGCGTTGCCTAACAGATTCACCACGATCTGGGCGAGCGCGTCGCGATCGCCGGCGACGACGGGGCCTCCAGAATCCGGCAGCGCCAGCGAGAGCGTCATCCCCGCCGCCTCGACCGACTCGCGCAGATCGCCGACCGTTTCCCGGACAAGGGAGGCGAGATCGACGGGCTCTCTCTCGAGCCGCATCTCGCCGCGGTCGAGTTTGGAGAAATCGAGGAGACGGTTGATCAATCGCGAGAGCCTCGCCGACTCGCGCGAGAGGATCTCGGCGTAGTGACGCGTCTTTTGCGGATCCTCCGCCCCGGGTCCCGCGAGCAGTTCGGAAAACATGCGGATGGAGGTGAGCGGGGTTTTCAACTCGTGACTCACATTGCCGACAAAGTCCGTTTTGCGGGCTGCGAGTTTCATTTCATCCCCCACCGATCGCGCCACCAGCACACTGCCGATCGCGACCGCTCCGACGAGGGCGAGAATGACGATCCACAGCGTGAGCCGCACCTTGCGTGCCGCCGCGTTGAGTGAACCGGGATCGATGAGGTAAGCGGCGACCTCCCATCGCGGCAGGAGAGGTCCCACCTCCGAAGCGACAAAAGGGAGGCTCCAGTCCGCCGTGAAATCAGGGCGGGTGAGGGCCGCGGGTGCGCCCTCCGAGTCGAGCAACGCGAAGCACGCCTCCGATGAGACGGCGGCATCGGGAGGAGCGGCAAGGATCCCGGCGAGATCCATTTTCACCGCCTGCAGATCGAGCTCGGTCCAGAAAGTGAGCGATGGATCCTGCGGATGCCGTTTCCAGAGGAGGATGTGCAGCGTGCCATCGACGAGCCGGCTCACCGCTCCCTCGTTGGCCCCGGAGGTGACCTGGGTGTTGTCGACGCTCTCGGGAGTGAGGCTCGAAAAATTCCCCGCCGCGCCACCAGACAGGGTTGCGTCGGCCATTTGACCCTCTTCACTCACGGCCCTTTGCTGCATCGGCATGACATTGCGGGTCATCTGCGGAGCCGCGGCCGCGGCAGGAGCCGGCGCGGCCGCGGGAGCCGGGGCCGCCATTGGAGCCAATCCACGGCTTTCCGGCACGGCGACTTTCCATTTCGATGGCGCCGACGCCTTCTTTTCCATACTCGCCGACAACGACTCGCTCTCCTTGCGGAATTCCTTCGGAGCAGCGGCGGTCTCGGCTTCGACGAGAGCACCGAGCGGGGCGGCCTGGAAGACCTCGGCGACACGGCGGTTCGTCAGAAATTCCCCGTTCGCGGTGAGAAACCGATCCGCCGCGCTGCCGGGCTCGGGACGTTCCGTGAGAAGCGTGGTGCCGTCGCGCACCACGGTGGCTGCGGCGGCCTGGCTCCAGCGTTCCCTGACAAGAGCATCAAACTCGGTCGTGGCCCGATCGCCTTCCTCGGTCACGATTTCTTCGACGAGCTGCTCGTGGAAAACGCGGAGATCCTCGAGGAAGCGGTTGATGCGGTCCGCGAGCCCGTCGCAGCCCGATTGGAGGAGGCGCGTGCGCTGGCTCTCCACGACCAGCTCCTGGTCGCGCAGGGAACGCAACGCCAGCCCCGCGAGAAGGACGGCGGGGAGGAGGATCGCGAGCAGGAGAACAAGGACGATGCGCTTCATGCGCCGGGGGCGGATTCGGGCAAAGTATCGCGCCTTTCCGACCGGGATGACAGTCGAAAAGGCGCGCCGGTGGGTCGTTTGCAATTCTTGTCCCGGCCGGGACAAGAATTGTACTGCTTCAGCGCTTCGAGTTCCTCGTCTGCCAGGCTCCGTTCGAGAGCACCTTGCGCTGCTCCTTGGAAAGCTGGTCGCTTTCGAGTTCCTCGCGGGCCTTGGAGATGCCTTCGAGCTCGCGGCTGATCGCGGCTTGCTGCGGTGCCGGGGCGGCGGCCTGGGCTTCTTTCAACTTCGCGATCTGGGTATCGAGGACGGCGCGAGAGGCGGCGGCATTGCCTTGGTCGGCGAGGGCGATCGCTTCTTCGGTGGCGACGGCATTCTCGAAAATGGCGGCCTCGGCGCGGATGCCGCGGTCCATCGTTTTTTCGGCGAGGGTGATGTCTTCGGTGTAGCCGACGACGACGGGCGCGATCTGATCCTTCGCCGATCCCTCATGACGCAGGACGACGTTCGCGATCTCGCTGATTTTGCCGAAGGCCCCTTCCTCGACCTGGCATTCGAGATAGAGCTCGCGCTTCTGCCCGCCCGAGACGGTGGCGAAAGCGACCCGTTCGGTCTGCGACGACAGCTCGCCGGGACGACCGAGGAAGCGGATCGGACGCACGCCTTCGGGACAACGGATCTCGATGATGACCTCGCGGGCGACGATGGTCTGCAGCTCGCCGAGCTCCTTCTTGAAAACCTCGGGCAACGTTTCGACATCGGCAATGTGGTAGTAGTTCGCATCGCTCGCCTCGGCGAGAGCGGTCATGAGCGTCTCGTTGTAGTCGCTGCCGAGACCGATCGTGGTCACGGACATGCCCTCGCGGGCGATGCGGTTGCCGAGGTCGGCGATGGAGCGGTTGTCGCTCGGTCCGACGTTGGCGATGCCATCGGAAAGAAGGAGGACGCGGTTGATGCGCTCTTTGGAGAGGAATTCGCGGAGCTGTCGCGAGCCTTCCTCGACGCCTCCGTAGAGGGCGGTGCTGCCTCCGGTCTCGATCCGTTCGATGAGACGCCGGATTTCCGCGCGCCGCTCGCCGAGGCGCGCCGCGGGCACGACGACCTGGATTTCGGATTCGTAGACGACGAGCGAGAGCACATCCTCGGGATCGAGCTGGTCGACGAGCAATGCCGCGGCCTGCTTGGCTTGTTCGAGCTTGGCACCGCTCATCGAGCCGCTGCGATCGAGGACGATGGCCAGGTTCAAAGGTGAGCGTTCCTTCCTGGGAGCGACGCAGCCCTCGACCTCGATCTTCACGACGACGGGGGCGCCGCGACCTTCCTTCACGAGGAGAGGGCGGTCGACGGAGGTTTTCAGCGTCACGGATTCTTCAGCGGCGAAGGTGGGAGTGGCAGGGTTTCCGCTCGCGGCCAGGATCAGGGCGAGCGCCGACATTTTCAGACGATGGGTGGTGTCCATGGGGAAACCCTCGCCGCCTTTGCGAAAGAGTTGTCATGGCCGCGTCAGGAGTTTGTCAGGAAGTTGTCAGGATGGGGAATGACATCCTCCTTTGGTCCTATGGCGGAATGGCCCAATGCGGACGATCTTGCGGCATGATCCTCGGGATTTCGCTCTCCTCCTCCATGAACCACCGTCCTGCCCGCGCGCTTTGTCTCGCGATCGCCTCGCTGCTGATGGCGTCGGCCCCCGCCCGATCGCAGGAGTCGATCATTGCGATGGGAAATTCCTATTGGAACGGGACGCTCGGCTCCACCGCCAGCCCCATCGGCGCCACCATCGCGTGCAGCCATACCACGACGGGCGGCTATCTCGTGACCGTCACTTCCCCGGGAGCGTTCGCAGGTGCCTCGACGACGGACTTCATGGTTGAGACATCGATGGACGATCTCTATGCCAACGATCACAACAGTGCCGCCGCGATCCAATCCGTGACCGCCGATGTCGTCACGGTGCGTGTGCGGACTTTCGATCTCGAAGCGATGACCCCTCCCGACCTCGCGGTGGCTGCTGACGCGGAGTTCTTTTTTGTCATCCGCCGCATCGATCAGTTGAACTCCGGCCAGCCCCTTGAATCCCGCCACCTTGTCGCGGTCGGCACCGTTCGCAGCAGCGGCCTGCTCGACACGGGATTCGGCATCAACGGAGTCTCGATCCTCGCGGGTCGCGGAGCGGTCGGCGAATACTTCATCCAGCTCGGCAAGCCGGGCGGCTTCGCGACGGATGCCAATGCCCAATACATCCTCCTCCTCTCACCCCGTGGCGTTTCGGTGCCCGATGTCTCCCTTCGGGGGACCTGTTACAACGCGATTCCCGATGGACTCGTCACGTTCTACGTCCGGTCGGAGGACGTGCAGGCGGCGACCGCCGCCGATGATCCCGTGGCCGCCGACACCTCGTTTTCGTTCGCGATCTTCAATGCCTCGACGCATGATTCCAACGGGGAATCTTCCTCCACGCTACTCAAGGCGGTCGCCTCCGTCGATGGCGCCGGGAATCTCGTCACCGGCCGCACCGCCTACCCCGGGGCGACAATCAGCTCGGTGAAGACTTCCGCGGGACGTTATGATGTCTTCATCGATTCCCCCGGAGCCTTCGCCGGAGTCGATGACGCCAGCCTCGCTGCCTTCGTCACCCTCAACAGCAGCAGCCAAGTCGATGACCTTGCCAAAACACGGGTCGCCGTCGTCAACGCCAACCGCATCCGCATCGACGTCGCGGTCGATGACGTGCAGCACAACAACGACGAGGACGGCATCCCGGCTGACGGTTCCTTCTTCCTCTCCCTCTATGATGCGGCCCCGGTCCTGCGTCACGATCTCCGGGTCGGGAAATCGTCGTCGGGCGCTGGAGCAGCCGGAAACGGCGTCTTCAACAGCAACGGCGCCGGTCAGTCCGTGAAATTGGTTCTTCCCGGAAAAGCCAAACGATCCGCCTACTTCCGCGCCGCGAACCGCGGAGGTTCGGTGGATGCGCTCCGGCTCAAGAGCGGAAAAATCCCCTCGACCGTGAAAGCGAATTTTTTCCTCACCTCCGGCGGTGGAGGCAACATCACGGCCACGGTCCGGGCCGGGGGGACGGTGGCGGGCAGCCTCATGCCCGGGGGGGCGGTCGCGGTCCAGGCCAGTCTCCGCTACAAGAAACTTTCCAAGCGCCCGAAGGCGAAGGTGGCGCTGAGCACGCTCTCCGGCTATCAGCCCGCCAACGCCGACACGAATCTGGTGCTGTTGAAAGGGAAGTGAGATTTCCTGAAAGTCGGCGGCGGGACCCCGCGTATTGGAGGAAAGAATCGCTCTTCCCCTTTTCGGGGGAATGCCGTATCGGTTAGGCCTTCGACCATGAAATCCCCCACAACGCGTCTCATCCGCTTCCTTTCCAATCCTCTCGCCGTGGCGGCCATCGCGGCGATAGCCGTGTCGGCCTCGATGCTCTCGCTGACCTCGTGCGGCGACAAGGCTTTCGCCGCGACGGAGAAAACAAAGATCGTTTTCATCGCCGGCAAAAAGAGCCACCCCTCCGGCCAGCACGAATTCAACGCCGGAGCGATCCTCCTCGCCCGCGCCCTCAACGAACAGAGCGGCCTGCCGGTCGAGGTGAAGGTCGTCCACAACGGCTGGCCCGAGGATGAATCGGTCTTCGAAGGAGCGAAGGCGGTCGTGATCTACTCTGACGGCAACGCGAGCCATCCTGCCAACGGCAACGAAGCGAAGATCGAGGCCATGCTCGCGAAGGGCGTCGGTCTCATGTGCATGCATTACGCCGTCGAGGTGCCGAAGGGTGAACAGGGCGAGCGTTTCAAGAAATGGATCGGGGGTCACTACGAGAGCGGCTACTCCACCAATCCCCACTGGACCGCGGGCGTCGAGATCAAGGAAGGCCACCCGATCAGCCGCGGCGTGCCCGGCTTCAGTGCCAACGACGAATGGTATTACAACATGCGTTTCGCCGATCCGAAGACGGCCGAAGACATCGTCACCGGCGTGCCGACCCGCGAGAAGATCAACCGCTACATCCACTGGACGCCCGACGGCGAAAAGAATCTCGGCAAACGCCAGACGATGATGTGGGCGGTCGAGCGTCCCGATGGCGGGCGCGGCATCGGTTTCACCGGAGGTCACTGGCACCGCAACTGGGCGATCGATGATTTCCGCAAGCTCGTCCTCAACGCGATCCTCTGGACCGCGAAGGTCGAGGTGCCGGACGGTGGCGTCGTCTCCGAGCCCGTCACCGAGGCCCAGCTCAACGAGAACCTCGATCCGAAGGACAAGATGGAGCACGTCGCCCTTCCCTCGCAGGCCGATCTCACCCAACCCGCCGCCGAGCCGGTCGAGTTCCGCTGGCCCGGGAAGAAGTGACCATTTTCCCGTGAAAATCGGCCTGCTCGATTCCGGTGTCGGTGGTCTCTCGGTCTTGCGCGAGATCCACCGGCTCCTGCCCTCCGCCTCGCTCCACTACGTCGGAGATTCGGCCTGGTGCCCCTACGGCACGAAGAGTCCCGAGGTGATCCAGCAGCGTGTCTTCGAGATCGCCGACTACCTCCTCGGCCACGGCGCGGAAATCCTCGTGATCGCCTGCAACTCCGCGACGATCCAGGCGGTCGGAGCCCTGCGCGCCGAATATCCCCTGCCCGTCGTGGGAATGGAGCCGGGCGTGAAACCCGCCGCCGAGCGCACCCGCAGCGGAGTGATCGGCGTGCTCGCGACCGAAGCCTCGCTCGCCGGGGAGAAATTCCACCAACTCGTCAACACCCACGCCAGCGGCGTCCGCGTCATCACCCGTCCGTGCCCGCGTTTCGTGGAACTCGTCGAGGCGGGCATCCTCGACGGCCCCGAGGCCGAGGAAGCGGTGGACGAGGCCCTCTCGCCACTCCTTGAGGCGGGTGCGGATGTGTTTGTGTTAGGCTGCACGCATTATCCCTTCCTGCGTCCGGTGATCGAAAGGCGCCTGCCCGAAGGCAGCGTCGTGATCGACACCGGACCCGCCGTCGCGAAGCGCGTCGCTTCTCTGCTTCCCGCCGCGGGAGACGGACCTTCCGGAACGATCCACATTGAGACGACCGGCGAAGTGGACCGGCTCGAGTCCTTGCTGCCGCGGCTCCTGCCCGGCCTCCCCGTCAGCAGCGCGGCCTGCGATATGTCGAAAGCCTGAGCGACCGTGGTTCACCCGCCCTTCCGCCGCTGCGCGAAGAGCCATTCCGCCACCCCCGCATCGAGGTAGGCGTAGGACGACACGCTGTGCGGCCCTTCCTGATATTCGCGATAACGCGGCCGGCCTCCCGCGGCGAAGATCTCACGAAACGCGCGGCGCGATTCCTGAACGGGAACGATGCCGTCGTTCTCGCCATGGAAAATCCACAGAGGCAGATCGCGGAGTTTTTCCGCCTGGCCCTCGGGCATGCCTCCGCAGACGGCGATGGCGGCGGCGAAACGTCCCGGATCGCGCACGATCCAATCCCACACGCCATAGCCGCCCATCGAGGCTCCGATCAGGTAAATGCGGTCGGGATCGATGGGATGCGCGGCGAGCAGTTCCTCGAGCAAGTGCATCAGATCGGACAGGGCCGGAGCCGGCTCGGGCGACAAGGGATGCACGGGTGAAGTCCACGAGGCGGTGCGCGTCCACATTTCGCCACCGGGACATTGTGGAGCGAGCACGAAGCAGGGTTGCCCGGCCTGCCACTCCGGCGTGGCCCAGTAGCCCGCTCCGATCACGCTGTTTCCGGTGATGAGAGGGGTGAGGTTGTCGTTGCCTTTTCCCGAGCTGCCATGCAGCACGATCACGAGCGGCAGGCGCGCTTCGGTCGCCGGTACGAACCATCGATAACGAATCGTGCGCTCGCCGCGGATCGAGGTGCGCGCCTCGAAGCGATCGGGATTCTCGCGGGCGAGACGCTCCTGCCAAGCGGCGATGCCGGGGTCGAGCGCGGTGTAGACCGACGGCGGCACGATTTCGGGTTCGGCGGCAGGAAGATCAAGGGCGGCGGCAAAGCCGATCGCAAGAGATAGGAAGAGGCGTTTCATGAAGCGTTCCCGAAGACCTACGGCTCCTCGAGTTTCAGCCGGAAGTAGCGTCTCGTCTCGTTCCGCGGCGCGATGAAGGTGCGAACCTCGTTTTCGAGCGGAGTCGAGAGATCGTTGCCCGGCACATTCCAGACCTCCCAGGTTTCCAGATCAGCGCTCGTCTCGATCCGCCCGGGCCGGCCCGCGGGGTGGCGGAAACGCAGCTCGAGGTTTCCGCTGGCGAGGGTCACGACAGGCAACTCGCTCACTTGGGCGAACTTCGGATTGGTCCGCTGAAGAAACTCCATCCGGTTCGTCTGACCGTCGCCATCGGGATCGGCCTCCGCATCGGCGTCAGGATCGGTCATCGAGGAAAAATGCAGCATCTGCCACTCTGTAAAAGTCTGCGTTGCCGCCGTATCACCATTGATCCACGCCGTCAGGAGCGCCTCACCCGCGAGATCACGCTGGTAGGTGGCCAGCGGGGGCATGCGCGGCATCCCATCTCCGCGGATACGCCGCAAGACCATCGAACGGGTTGGCTGGCCAAAGGCGGGAGCGTCACCCATCACGAGAAAGCGGGAGAGCGGGTCGCCACCGTGGCTCACGAGCGGACCGTCGATGAGGTTCGCCTCGGGCGTGGGTGTGGTGATGCGCGCGTCCCAGTGACCGAGGGCCGGGCCTCCCGGCTGGTGGCAGCCGACGCAATTGACGGCGAGGTAGGAGCGCGCGCGCAACTCGAGGCTCTGAGTCCTGTCGGAGGCGGCGGCATAAGCAGGAAGAGTCGCGACATTCGTGATGGGCGAGGTGCAGAAGCCGGCATTGCTGAGCGCGGTGAGTTGATTCAGCGTCTGCGCTCCGAAAGTTCCCTCCCGGTTGAGTTGCCTCGTGTTGAAACTCAGCGCAAAACCACCGACCGCAGTATGACAGGTGCGGCATTCCCCCCGGCTCGGAAAACGCCAGGTCTGGGTCGAGCCGGGCAAGACCTCGGTCACACCACTCTCGGCGACGAGGGCCGCATCGGTCTGGGCCCCACTGCCCGGAGCGATGTTGCTCCAACGGTAGCTGAGGCCATAGACATCGGAGGCGGTCTTGACGAGAAAGCGGGTCTCGATGCGCCGTCGCACCGGCGGATCACCGAGATCGAGATCGAAGTGCTTCACCCAGACCATGCCGGTGGGGAAGGTCCAGTTACCGTCGGCGCTGAAGGTGAAGGTGTCGGTCAGATTCCGGATCGCGAACCAACGCGACTTCACGGCCCCATCGCTCCAGAAGGAAACATTCGGCTCGTAGGCGACGAGACCGGTGGCCGGGGTGAGATTCGAGGTGTTGGAAAACGCGCCCGTTGCCGAAAGTGTCGCGGGCGGCTGGGTGCCGCTCGTGCCAGTGCGGACGATCCGCCAGATCGTGCCTTGGAGACTGCAAAGGAGCGGCTCACCATTCCGTGGGTCCGTGCCGAAGTCCACGATCTGCGAACGCGTCGTAAGTCGTTGCCCGCTCCACACGCCGGGACTCGTCTCCGTGAAGGCCGCGATGATCCCGCCCCCTCCGTAGGTGTCGGCGACGAGGTATTTGCCCTGCAGTTCGGTGAGCTGGTTGCCGCGATAGACGATCCCGCCGCAGATCGAATTGCCATGGATGATGCCATTGTCGCTGCGGCCGTAATCGAAGATCGGATCGATGGGGCTGAAGGAGGGGGGCGGAGCGTTGGTCGTGCCTACGGAGTCGTTGGGAAAACGCGGCGGATTGTTCGCGTTGACGTAATAGGCCTGTTTTCCCTCGCGCCAACTCCACCCGTAGTTGCCGCCTTTGGTGACGAGGTTCACTTCTTCATAAAGTCCTTGCCCGACATCGGCGAGGAAGAGCCGCCCCGTCGGCGGGTCGAAGGAAAAGCGGAAGGGATTGCGCAGGCCGGTCGCATAAATCTCGGTGCGCACCGTCGTCGCCGCGAAGGTCTGCCCGTGCCAAGTCGTGAAGCCGATGAAGGGATTGTCCGCGGGGATCCTGTAGGTGCCCGGATGGATCGCCGAGGGATGGCTCGACGAGGTCGGTTGGGAATGGGGATTCGGATCGATCGCCCCGGCCGGAAAGACGTCGACCCCGCCGACCCGGTCGGCCACGGCGAGACGCAGCAGCTGGCCCCAGAAGTTCTTGTTGATGAACCGGGCCGTGTTGAACTGATCTCCGCCTCCACCCTCGTCGCCGAGCGAGAGATACAGATATCCATCGGGACCGAAGGCGAGGTCACCGCCGTTGTGGTTGCTCGCCGCGTCCCGGATCGTCAGGATGGGCATCATCGTCGCGGGATCGGCGCTGGTCGCGTTGCGGTAGTTTCCCGGCGTTCCCGTGGCCTGGAAGCGCGCGAGACGCTGGTGCAGCTGGCCGCCGACGGTGAGACTGAAATAGACGTAGAAATAGCCGTTCTCCTGATAGTTCGGATGGAAGACAAAACTCAGCATTCCGTTTTCCGAATTGCTCGCCGCCGCCAGCGGCGTATTCACCGGTGCTGACTCGAGGTAGGCCTCGAGATCCATGAAGGTGCTCACCGTCGGAGTCGTCGAGAGATTGTCGACCCGCTGGATGCGCCCCTGGAAATCAGAGGCCGGCGATGCGGTGTCCGTGCCGCGCTCGAGCACATAGAGCCGGTTCGTCTCCCCCGGAGGAAACGCCGTCGCCATCGGATTGAGGAAGGTCAGCGAGCCGAGGGCGTTCTGCGTCGTGTAGCCGGTCGCGTTCGGAAGATCGGCGGGCAGGCTCAACGAGGTGGCCGCCTCGCGCACGAGCTGGGCGGAAGCGAGACCGGGAAAGAGGATCGCCGCAAGGATGTATGAGGGAACGGATGACGGGAGAGGCATGCCGGGGCGAGGTGGAAAGGATACTCCCCCACCCCGCGATCAGCCAAGGAAAATCCGTCTCAGCGACGCCGTGAAATCAAAACCCCGGCAGCCCCTTCAAGGCTTCCTGTAGCTTCTTCTGCACTTCGGCCTCGATCCCGGCTGCGTCGGTCGGAGCGGCAGCGGCGGGTGCGGCGACCGTTTCACCCTTCGGCGCGTCGGACCAGTCGAGTCCTTCGGTGAAAACCTTCACATTACAGCCGCTTGCGGCCGGCTGAACCATGATCGTGAGGTTCGCACCATCCAGTTCGCGCTTGAGAATGGCGTTGGTTTTGCCCATAAGACTGCCGGCGCCGTCCTTCCAGCCTTGCTCCTCGAGCTTGGCGGAAAATTCCCCGGCCACTTCGCTGACGGGCGCGTCGGAACGGAAGATGATGTGGCCGACGACCGCCTTGTATTCGACGTCGAGAGCGGAAGCGGGCAAAGGCAGCTTGGAAACGGCGAGCTTGGGACCGGCGGGTTTCGCGGGTTCTTCCGTCGGCTCTTCCTTGGTCATCGGCTTGGCCTCCTCCTCGGCAAAGGCTCCCTTCGGAAGCGGTGCGGTGAACTTGAGATCGACGTTCCACTTCTGGCCGAAGGCGTCGAGTTCGCCGCCGGTGGTGACACGTCCCGAGACGGTCGTGTCGGTGACCTGGAAATCCTCCATCTTGATTTCGCCGAGTGCTGAGAAGGGCGACTTCTCATGGGCGGTGTGGGCGACTTCGCAGCCGAAGATCCCGCCGTCGCGATGGACGCTGAGGATGAGGGCGCTGCCGAGTTTCTTGAAACCGGCGTCGAAATCGGGGTTTTTCGAGGACGAGGGATCCTTCTCGGTGAAGACGAGCCTGATGGCGGCCTGGTCGCTGAAAGGCTCGCGCGTCTGCACGACGAGGTGGGCGATCTTGCCGTCCTTCCCGTCGCCGAGGAAAGTGCCGGAGACGGTGGCTGGGTCGGCGGACTGGGCGCGGAGGGCGGAACCCGCGAGCAGGGCGAGGGTGGCGGTGGTGATTTGAAAAGGTTTCATGTTCGTTCGTGGATGGCTGGGATCAGACTACCATGCTGCCGGGATCCGCCTATCCGACTTTAGTCTCGATTTTTCCCCAAGACCGACTATCAAAAACCTCATGTCTCCCCACACCACCGTCAGCATCCACCCCTACTTCCAACCGCATGAAGGCAAGCTCGCCGAGTTCATCGCCGGCATGCCCGCCTTCGTCGAGCGCACCCGCTCAGAGGACGCGGTGCTTTTTTATGACTTCACCATCTGCGACAGGATCGTCTTCTGTCGCGAGGCCTACGTCGGCGGCGAAGGCGCCCTCGCCCATTTGCAGAACGTCGGAGACCTGCTCGAGAAGGCGCTCCAGATCGCGGACCTGATCCGGCTCGAGGTCCACGGCGCGGCGGCCGAGCTCGACAAAATGCGCGAGGCGCTCAAGGACCTGCCCGTGTCGTGGTTCGTGTTGGAAACCGGATTGGAGAAGTGAACCGATGAGCTTCGAGGACCTCAAGGCCCTGCAGTCCCGGCCCGGCGTCGCCGCCTGGCGTCTCCGTCTCGCCACCTGGATCGAATCGGCTCCGGTGCAGCGTTTCATCATCGCCGTCATTCTTGTGAATGCGGTTGTACTGGGACTCTACATCGATCCTTCGCTGCTCCCGGGATGGACCGGTCTTTTCAAAACGATCGACCTGATCTGTCTCGTCATCTTCGCGATCGAACTGGTGCTGAAACTGGCCGTCTACCGGCTCGCCTTCTTCCGCAGCGGCTGGAACGTGTTCGACTTCCTCGTCGTCGCGATCGCGCTCGTGCCCGGACAGGGCGTGCTCTCGGTGCTGCGGACCCTCCGCGTGCTGCGGGTGCTGCGCCTCCTCACGGTGGTGCCGAGCCTGAAGAAGGTCGTCGCGGCCTTCATCCATTCCATTCCCGGACTCGGTGCCGTCGTCATGGTGATGGCGATCTTTTTCTACGCCGCCGCGGTGATGGCCACGGGCTTCTTCGGCGCGGACTTCCCCGATTGGTTCGGCACGATCGGCAAGAGCCTCTACACGCTCTTCCAGGTGATGACGCTGGAAAGCTGGTCGATGGGCATCGTCCGACCGGTGATGGAATCGCATCCGCTCGCGTGGGCCTTCTTCGTTCCGTTCATCGTCATCGCCACCTTCACCATTCTGAACCTCTTCATCGGCATCATCGTCTCGACGATGCAGGAACTGTCGGTGCTGCCGGACCAGGACGAGGCCAACCGCGAAACGCACGAAATCCTCGAACGGATCGAACAGGATCTCGCGACCTTGCGGAAGCAGATGAAGAAGTGACCTTGGCCGAACCCGCATGAAAGACACGCTCTTCCGAGGCTGTTTCTCGCATCCCGAGGTCGCGGAACAATTCCTCAAGGCCTGGTTGCCTCGCGAGTTCGTGGAAAAGGCCGATTGGGGGACGATGGAGGTCCGCAAGGTCTCGGGGATCAATGACGCCCTCGCCGAGAGGCGCGAAGACCTGGTCTACCGGCTGCGCTGGGCGGAGCGCGAGATGCACTGCTACCTGCTGCTTGAACACCAGAGCCAGCCCGACGCCTACATGTCCCTCCGCATCATGGAATATGTGGCGATGATCTGGCAGGAGGACCGCCGCCAATCCGAAACCGGGCGGCCGAGGCTGCTGCCGCTTGTGGTGCCCATCGTGCTTTTCCCGGGACCCGGAAGATGGGGACGCGCAAAACGACTCAAGGAACTGATCGACGTGCCCGTGGATCTGGCCGGATGGGCGGATGAATTCCTGCCTGATGCCGGATTCATCACCGTCGAACTGGCCGGAGTTCCGTGGGAGCGGCTCGCCGAAGGCTCCCTGGCCCGCTCCATCCTGGCGGCTCTGGCGGGAGAAAGGACCGGCCCGATGCGTTTTGAAGCCATCCGGCGCATCATCACCGACTTCTTCTCGGACGAACACCAGGAACTCGCCGCCCAGCTATCCGCCATGTTGTGGACATTTCTCCTCAGTGCTTCCGAGTTGCAGCGGGAAGAAGTGGCGGCTATCGTGAATGATTCGATTCCACCCGGGCAACGAGAGCAGTTTATGAGCACCGCCGAAATGCTGAAAGAGGAAGGTCGGAAAGAAGGCCAAAGCGAGGGTCGCATCGAGGCGCTGCAAGAGGCTGTTCTGGACCTTCTCGAGACCCGCTTCACGACGCTTCCTGCTGATCTACGCCAGAAAGTCGCGCGGATCGAATCGGTGGATCGCCTTCGCTCCCTGCTCCGCGAGGCTTACTCCTGCCCTGATCCGGGGTCGTTTGGAGCCGGGCTGTGACTTCGCTCCCGCCGACTGCGGTCGTCACCACGTGGCCGAATCGCCACAAAAATTGGCGCAAGTTCTCAAGGCGGATTTGTCTCCCCGCGCGACTTTGGTGCCGTATCGAAACACCCCGGTTTCATGAAAAACGCGCTGCTCGCCCTCGTTCTCGCTCTGATCGCCTTCCTCATTCCCGCGACACGGGCGGATGATCGATCCGGGCCGGTCCGCGTCCTTTTCGTCGGCCATGAGGCCGAACATCACAATTCCGGAGCCTACGCCCCGATGCTGATGCAGGCCCTCGGCCGCGACGGGATCTGGTTCGACTACGTCACCACGCCAGAGGCCGCCTTTGGCGATGCGGACTTCCTCGCGAACTACGACGCCGTCCTCCTCTACGCGAACCATGAAAAGATCGATCCGGCCCATTGGGAAAACCTGAAGGCCTTCATCGAGGGCGGCCGTGGTTTCGTGCCGGTGCACTGCGCGAGCTGGTGTTTCCAGAACATCCCGGAGTTCGACCAGGTCGTCGGGGGACGTTTCGCCCATCACAAGACCGCGGTCTTCCGTCCGAAGACGATCGCGCCCGACCACGAGTCGATCAAGGACGTGCCGGGCTTCGAGGCCTGGGACGAGACCTACGTGCACAAAAACCACAACCCGACGGACCGCACCATCCTCCAGGTTCGTGAGGTGGCGGAGAATGACAACATCACCGAACCCGAGCCCTGGACCTGGATCCGCACGCAGGGGAAAGGCCGCGTTTTCTACACCGCCTCGGGTCATGACGAGCGCGTCTGGAGCCTTCCCGAATTCCATCAACTCCTCAAGCGGGGCATCCTCTGGAGCATCGGCGACGAACGCCGCGCCACCTATGAGTCCTTTCTCACCCAGAGGGAAACGGAAGAGCGGGTCAAGGATCCGAACGTGGCCAACTACGAGAAACGCCCCGAGCCGCTCACCTTCCAGAAGCCCTATTCGCCGAAAGGTTCGATGGAGCGCACCCAGGTGCCGGCCGATCTGAAACTTGAGCTCTTCGCGAGCGACCCCGACATCGGAAAACCCATCGCGATGGCCTGGGACGAACGCGGGCGCTGCTGGCTCGCCGAGACCTCCGACTACCCGCACGAAGTCGTCGAGAACGGTGTCGGCGGCGACCGCATCCGCATCTGCGAGGACACCGACGGCGACGGCAAGGCCGACAAATTCACCGTCTTCGCCCAGGGACTCAACATCCCCACCGGTCTCGTCTTCAGCAATGGCGGCCTCATCGTTTCGCAACCGCCCCGCTTCCTTTTCCTCAAGGACACCGACGGCGACGACGTCGCGGATGTCCGTGAGGAAATCATGACCGGCTGGGGCATCGGCGACACCCACGCCCAGGCCAGCAACCTGCACTACGGCTACGACAACTGGCTCCACGGCTCGGTCGGCTACTCGGGCTTCGCGGGCGAAGTTGGCGGGAAACAGCACGAGTTCAAGATGGGCACTTACCGCTTCAAGCCTGATGGCTCGGCGATCGAGTTTCTCCATCAATTCACGAACAATACCTGGGCGCAAAGCCAGAACGAGGCCGGAGACAACTTTGGCGGCACCGCCAACGGAGCGCCGATCTTCTTCGGCGGCATCCCGCAGACCATCGTGCCCGAGGGAATGCGCGCTCAGACCGCGAAGAAGATCAACCGCGTCGATCTCGCCCACGCCATCACCCCGAACTTCCGCCAGGTCGACGTGATGGGCGGCTACACCTCCGCCGCCGGTTCGGCCTTCATCCATTCCGACAACCTGCCCGAACGGCTCCAGGGCATGGCCATGGTCACCGAACCGACGATGAAGATCGTGGCCTTGATGGACGTGCGCCCGGAAGGCGCCGGCTACACCGCCCACGATGCGATGAACCTGCTCGCAAGCACCGACGAATGGACCTCGCCCGTCTACGCCGAGGTCGGTCCCGATGGTGCGGTCTGGGTGGCCGACTGGCAGAACTTCATCATCCAGCACAATCCCACGCCCACTCCTGACCGCGGCGGCTACGAGGCCAAGACGGGAGTCGGCGGCGCCCATGAAAATCCCCTGCGCGATCATTCGCGCGGCCGCATCTACCGCGTCGTCTGGGACCAGGCGACCGAACCCAAGGTGAAGAGCCTCGCCGGAGCCGACACCGCCACGTTGGTGGCAACGTTAGGGTCGGGCGTGCAGCATTGGCGTCTCACCGCGCAGCGTCTCCTCGTCGAAGGGAAAAAGGCCGACGCGGCTCCCGAACTCGTGAAACTTGTCACTTCGAATGATGGGAACATCGCCGCGATTCACGCGCTCTGGGCCCTCCACGGTCTCGGCCAGCTCGACGAAAAGACCCACCAGACCGCCCTGCTCGCGAAGGACGCGCGCCTCCGCCGCAATGCGATCCGCGCTCTGGGGAATGATGACGCGGCGACGAAACTCTACTTCGGCTCCGGCGTCGTCACCGATCCCGACCTCAACACCCGGCTCGCCGCCTTCGTGAAGCTCGCCGAATTTCCGACGACCGGAGAGATCCAGACGCTGGTGAAACGCCTCGCCACCGACACCGTGACCCAGAAGGACGAATGGCTCACCGAAGCGGTGAAGGTGCTCTCCGCTGTTCACGACGCCGCCCTTTACACCGAAGGACCGAACCTGCTCCCCAATCCCGGCATGGAGGAGGTCGGCACCGATGGCTTCCCCGTCGGATGGACTCGCCGCGACTACGGAGGCGAGCCGAAGAAGGCCGGCAACGAGAGCGCCGAGTGGTCCATCGTCAGCGGCGACAAGATGGTGAAGAGCGGCAAGAACGCCTTCCGCTGCATCACCCGCGCGCCCGCCGACACGAGCTTCTTTGCGGATGTCGACCTGAAGCCGAACACGAACTACAAGCTCAGTGCCTGGGTCAAGGCCCACGGTTTCAGGAACCCGAGCAGGGTCAGCCTGAACGACCACATCGGCCGCGCCGAAACCGAGAAGGTGACCCGTCAGTCCGACTGGGTGAAGGTCGAGACCATTTTCAACAGCAAGGACCTCCCCAAGGCGAGCATCAACCTGCTCCACGTCGCCTGGGGCGACAGCTACTTCGACGATGTCAGCCTCTGCGAGCTGATCCCGGCCGAGGAGAAGGAAGAACTGCTCACCGGCGATCCGAAGCGCGGCGAGGAGATCTTCTGGAAACATCCCGTGGCCGGCTGCGTGAACTGCCACATGCTCGGTGGCAAAGGCAGCCCCGTCGGTCCGGCCCTTGATGGCATCGCCGCGCGCAAGGACGCCGCCTACATCGCCCAGAGTCTCGTCGATCCCAACGCCGTCCTCGCGGAAAACTACACCGCCACGCCCGTTTCACCCATGCCGCCGATGGCCCTCATCCTGAAACCGCAGGAACTCGAGGACATCAAGGCGTTCCTGGGCACGCTGAAGTGACAGGGTTGGGTCGTCGAGTCGACCCTGTCCGGTTCCCGTGACCCGTGCCCCTCACCCCTGGCACTTCGGGCACCAGCAGGTCGTGCGTCCACGGAGATCCTCGCGCACGAGCAGGGTCCGACATCCCCGGCGCGGACAGATCCCCCCGTCGCGCCAGCGGTGATTCATCAACCAGGCATCGGAGAGATCACCCCAATCCGTGCCGATGACCCGAATCGCCTCGCGGGAGACACGGCGGGTTTCTTTCCAGATGTCGTCGAGACGCTTGTCCTCGAGATCGCCCGCCAACGTGTGCGGCGGAATCCGCATCTGCCAACAGATCTCGTCGGCCATCCAGTTCCCGATGCCGGGAAAACCACGCTGATCGAGGAGCAGCGTCTTCAGCGGCGTCTTTGGAAATCGTCGCACGAATTCCCTCACGCGCTTTTTGGTGAAGCGGGGATCGAGCGGTTGCGGCGGCAATTCCCGCCACCACGCGGGCGGCTCCCCGTCGTCGACGAGGTCGAGACTGAGTTTGCCAAACATCCGGTAATCGCTGAAGACGAGCGATCGATCGCCAAGATCGAGCACGAGGTGTTCGTGTTTCGCGGGGTCATGACCACCGGGGGCGGTGCGGAGTTCACCCGACATCCCGAGATGCAGTCCCAGCCAGGCACCGCCGGAAAAGGAGAAGAGCATCTGTTTTCCGTGGGCATGGCTCCGGAGAAAGGTGCGCCCGCGCAGCCCTTTCTCCACGGCCGCCGAGGGGATGTCGCGGTAGATGCGCGCGGAGGGATGGGTGTGGACCCGGTCGACCTGACCGCCGATTCCGGGATCCCACTGCTTGCGGTAATATTCGACTTCGGCGAGTTCGGGCATGACCGATCAAGATACGACCGAAAGGTGATGCCGGGACGGGAATTCACGGCCTCCCGCCACCCGAAATCGATCCCCAGCAACAAGGTCTGCGCGGCCCATGGGTCGCAGAATAACCTGGCACTTTCGCGAAAGTTGCAGAGACGGGCTTTGATGATCTGCGTCACACGAATGTCGATCATTCGCAGAGAACAAGCGCATGCACTTGCGAGCACATGGTCGCTCCGCTGATCACTGCCTCACTTCCATTCCGCTGATCCGGCTTTTCCGCTTTCGACCTTGCCGCCACCCGACTGCCGAGCCGACCGCGACCAAGGTCAGCCAGGTTGCCGGTTCCGGGACGGCGGTGAGGGTGATCGCGGTCGGGCCATACTGGATCTGATAGCCTGAGACGATCGCCCCATCGGACAACCCGTTGAAGGTGCCGGTGCGGCTCGCGTATTGGGCGATGGTGTAGGTGTGGGAAGGCGTGAAGGTGCCGAACCGGGCGAGATCGAGAGAGACATTGTTCAGGGTCAAGGCTCCTCCGATGCTGACGAGGTCCGCGCTGCCATTGACATTCTCCACCAGATCGACCAGCCAGGTGACGTGATTGAAAGTGACGTCCGTGACGAAGGTGAGCGTCCCCACGCTCGCCACGACGTCGCCGCTGACGACCCTGCCGGCGCTGATCCGATCGGTGCCGAGACCACCGTTGATCCCGTTCACCACCGTGGCCCCCGTCGTGCCCGTGCCTCCGAGGGTGGCGCCATCCGCGATCGCGATCGCCCCGGTCGCCGCTCCCTGGGATCCGTTGATTTCGAGAATGCCGCCATTGAGGTTCGTGGCTCCGGTGTAGGTGTTCGCCCCTGTCAGGATCCATCGACCGGTGCCGTTTTTGACGAGCGAGACCACCGCCGGGGAGGCGTTGTTGGAGAGAATTCCGGCGAGCAGGTTTTCGCCTCCATTGCTCCCCGTGAGGACCAGTGAACGCGCCGCACTACCCGTCCCCGAACTGAGAGCACCGGCATTTGTGAAGCGCAGCGTGCCGCCGCCCGAGCCTGAGGCATCGATCGTCGCGCCGTTGGTGTTGATCGTGAAAAGACGATCGGTGCTCTGCGGTGTGGCCCCTTCGTAGCGCAAGGTGCCTCCGTTGAACTCCAGCAAACCCACCGTGTTGTTCGCCGCACCGATGGAACTCGCCTGACCTCCGTTTGCCAGACTCGCCACGACCAAGGTCCCTTGATTGATCCGCGTCGCTCCGGTGAAGCTGCTCGTCGTGGAGGTGAGGGCCCAGATCGCGGCCCCGAGCTTCGTCAAAGATCCCGCTCCCGTGATCTGCGAGGCGAAGGTGTTGGCGGCGCCCGTGTAGGTGCCCGTGAATTGGATCGTATGGCTCCCGAAGGATCCGGCGTTGTTGAAATGGATCGCCCCGGTCCCGTTGTTCGCGATCTGCACCACCGGCGTCGTCGTGGCTCCGGCGGCCGCCTTGAACAAACGATCGGTGGAGCCCCCCGCTCCGGTGTGGGTGAGATGCATCGTGCTGGAAAGTCCACCCACCGTGATGTCGCCGCCGCCCGCGCCGAAGCTGCTCGCCGTTCCGGCATTCGCCAAGGTGGTGAAGTTCACGTTCGCCTGGCTGATCGAGACCGGGCCGGTGAAAGCGTTCGCCCCGCCGAGAGTGATGCTGTTGCCAAAGCCTCCCGCCCGGAGCGTCACCGCGCCCCCGCCCGAAATCACGACATTCGAGAGGTTGAGCCCGTTGGTGCTGTTCGTGCTCAGGAGCAGGGCGCGCCCGTTGGTATCGATCTCGGTGGTGATCGTCGTGGTATTGGCCAAGGTAAAGGTGGCGTCCGCTCCCATCACGATCTTCGCCACGGAAATCTGATTGGTGCCCGCGGCGGAGACACCTCCCGTGCCGACTTGGAGCGTGCCGCCGCCCGAAAATGTCGTGCCTCCGCTGAACGTGATGCCGGCCAGCGAATAGCTTCCGCTCAGCTCCGGCTGGAAAGTCACCGGCGTGGCATTGAACAGAGCCTGATCGGTGGTGAGATCATTCACCGGAGCCTGCCCGCCATCCCAGTTCGCCCCGTCGGTGAAGGAAACGTTCGTGCTCCCATTCCAAGTGACCGTCGCCGCGTCCGCGATCGTTCCGCACGGGAAAAGACACGCCACGAAGCAAGGAAAACGCCACCCCCCGGGGCGGGTGCCGGTTGTTCCTGTCGTCGAGCCTTGGGACCTCTGATCCACGGGACGCCATTTGAGCAAATCCCGTTCCAAATGCGGGAGCCCGTCTCCTTGCAAACCCCTCGCACCGCACCGATCCGGCAAAGCGGCATTTGCGACTCCGCCCCCTCGCCTGTAGCGTTCTCTTCGGATCCTCTCAAGATGTCCTCTCGCCCGCGCACCGACCTCCTCCTTTCGATCACCCTGGTGATCAGCGCGTTGGCGATCGGCGGGTGGATGGTGTGGCGTTCCCTCGAGAGGCCCGATTCCGGAGGTGGCGACGATCCCGGCGTCGTCCGCACGATCGACGCAGCGGGAGATTCCCTTGACCAAATTTCGCCACCAGAAAATCCACCGACACTCGCGCCGAATCTTTCCACGGCCGCGCTTGATGCCTTGGCGGATCAACTCGCCCTCCCCCACGCCCGCCCGAACGAGGCCCTCCTCACCTTCGGCGATCCCGCAGCCCTCGCGAAATTCCTTTCCCGCGCGTCGGAGGCGGGACTCGAGGTGACCGGGCCGTTCGATGGAGCTCTCACCCTGAGGATCGGCTTTCGATCCTTCGCCGACCTTCGGAATCTTCTCGCGGCACAGGAAGGGGAAAGTCCCGGCCTCAGCGCGAATTTCCATGTGGGCATCCCCGATCTCAAGACTCCTCCCCCCGCCGGAGGGACCGGCACCGCTCCTTTCGAGTCAGGGCTGTTGCAGTCGCTGGGGATCGAAGCCGGCACCGATCGCAGCACCTGGGGCGCGGGAGTCACCGTGGCCGTGATCGATTCGGGCATCTCGCCTCATCCCGCTTTTCGCGAGGGACAGATCACCCATCTCGATCTCACCTCGGGCGAGGATGCTTTCAACACCCACGGCACCGCGATGGCTTCGCTTGTCGCCGGCAGCGCCCCCGGGGCCGAGGGCCTTGCGCCCGGAGCCGATCTTCTCGATTTGCGGATCGCGGGAAAAGACGGCCTCAGCGACAGCTTCCTCCTCGCCCAAGGCATCCACACGGCGATGGATCGCGGAGCCGATGTCATCAACATCAGCATGGCCACCTATGGCGACGCCCGGCCTATCGCCGAAGCCATCGCCGAGGCGATCCGGCGCGGAATCACCGTCGTCGCCGCCGTGGGCAACGATGCGGCCGGCACGAAAGCGTGGCCCGCCGCCTATCCCGGCGTCATCTCCGTCAGCGGTGTCGCCGCCGATGGCAGCCTCGCCTACTTTTCCAACAGCGGACGCCCCACCCTCTCCGCGCCTTCCGTCGGCGTGCCCTCCGCCTACCACGATGGATCCGCCGCCCTTCTCGCCATCGGCAACGGCACCTCACAGGCCGCCGCCCTCGTCAGTGGAGCCGCCGCCGCCTTCCGCTCGCGGGGACTCGACGTCCCCACCGCCCTCACCCGCAACGCCCGTCCGGGGTCGGGCAGGAAAGAGGAAATCGGTGCGGGAATTCTCTACCTGCCCGCGCTCAACACTTACCGACCGGTCACCAAAGACCGGTCCCGATGAAACGAGGCCGGCTCACCCGGGAAACCGTTGGCCGCCTTCGCCCCGGTGCATCTGCCGCTCGGTGAGTCGCGAGACCACCTGCCAGACGAAGACAAGCAGCGGGAGGTTGATGGCCACGGTGACGAGGTCCAACATCACGGCTGCTTCCTCCATCCCGTTCATCGTGAGCCGGAGGGAGATGTTTCCCATGATGTTCGAAACGATCCAGAAGCCCCACCACGCGGGCAGCAAGGACGGGACCTTCTCCTCGTCGAAAGTCGTCTGCCACGCCTCTTTCAAGGCATGATAGGGCTTCACGAGATTGGCAAACGGAATGAAATACCAGCCGACCGCCCAACCGGGTGAGATGGTGTTGAAACGGCCCCCGAAGGCATGAGCATTCGCCACGACCCGATGCGTCCACATCGAGAAAAAGACCGCGGAGAGCACCAGGGAAATCAGGATCACCAAACCCGTCAACGCCGCGAGCAGATCGGCCGGGGTCAGCACTTCCGGATCACTCTCCGGGGCGAGAAGCTCGATCAGAGGCATGATCGCACCCGATACGGTCATCGACAGCATCGCGAACTTCGCGAGGGTCGCACGCATTTTGGGTGTTTGATAGGCGTAGCCGTTCAGACGACCGGCCGGCGGTTGGAGCGACGGAGCGGACCCTTCGCGGAGCCCCTGCACAAAGGCATCCTTGTGCTCGGGAGCGACCGAGACTTCACCATAATGCAGCATCTGGCTCGCCGGCAGGACCCGTCCCGAAACGGCGCAGGTCGCCATCGCTTCGGACGGGAACGATGACATCCCGCCCCTTTCCGAAAAACCCTCGGGAAACACCGATGAGAGTGGCTGCCAGTTCGGCAGGCCATCCCGCCAGACCAAGGACTCCGCGGTCAACTCTCCGGCGTCGAGCATTTCCCGGAGACGGACCTCCGTCATCGGTCCCACCTGGATCCCTTCTTTTGCGGCATACCAATCCATGGAAAAGCGGTAGGCGTGCGACGAGTCTCTTGCAACCGCCTTCACCGCCCCGAGCGGATTCTTTGCGCCACCCACGCCCCTCGCCTCAAGCCTTGCCCGATGTCGAAATTCATCGTATAATTTCCATAATTGAGAACCGTCTTCTTTTGCCTCGCCCTTGGGTTGATCGGCTGGATGTTGATCCAGCCTTTCCGGGCGATCTCCCATCCACCCGGTGTCCTCGCGCCCGGTGATCCGGTGCAATTGACGCTCCCTGAAAACGCGCCCGAAATTCGTCTCAAGGGATGGACGCTCACCCCTCTCGCCACTTATTCGATCCACGCACGGGTCCTTTCGAAGCGAAAATACTCCTCCGACTCCACCTCGGCGATCTCACCTCTCGACTTTCTCGTCGGCTGGGGACCGATGTCCGATAGCTCGATCCTCGGGACGATGTCTTTCCGCCAGAGTCAGCGTTTTGGTTATTGGCAACCTGGTCAGAACACACCGCTTTCTCCGGCTGAGATCGCAAGCCATGCCGCAAACATCCACCTCATTCCCGCGAACGATGCGGTGAGGGATCGCCTCGCTTCGCTCCGGGTGGGTTCCCTCGTGCAATTACGGGGCAAACTCGTCGAAGCCACCCTCGCGGGCAACAAGGGTGCCCCATGGCGCAGTTCCCTCACCCGTACCGATACCGGCAATCATTCCTGCGAGATCCTCTACGTCGAGTCGGTCGCGGGGCGATGATGTTCCTTCCGCCGGAAGGCGGGTTCGAAAGCGATCGCGACGTCCCAGGCATCGAAACGAACGCGCCCGCCTCCATTACTCGATCAATCCACTCGAGCGAAGTGACTCCATCGAGGCTCGCAGCCGTTTCACCTCCTCCGTCAGCTCTCTCAATGCCGTGAGGCGCTCCCTCTCGGCGATGGCCGCCTCCAGTTTGGCGAGTTCGCTGCGTGCCGCCTCCGCCTTGGCCGTATCACCAGCCGCGGTGTGGACCGCAACGTTGTTTTTCAACGCAGCCTTGGTGGCTTCGTCATCGAGATCTCCATTCCGGATCGAATGCTTCAAGTTCTCGAATCGACGTTTCTTGTCGTGATAGTCCCGATCGAGTTTTTCCGGCTGGGGAAAGGTGTTCAACCAATAGTTCTTCACCATTTCCGGGGTGAGGATCCTCCCTGTCTGAGCCTTCAAGGACGCCACGGCAACCAATAGGAAGATGACACCAAGGAACGACTTCATGCCCGGATCTTGCCAGTTTTCCAAACGAAGCGCAAGCCCCCGCTCAAGGGTCGCGGCCACGCGCGATCCCAGCGGGGCCAGAGGCGCCCGGCGTGAAAATGTGAAAGCCAGTGGCTCTCCACCGCGCCTCCCCTCACGGTGCCGCATCGACCATCTCCGAGATCTCGGCATGCGTGACCGGCTCCGTACGCGCCGCGTGTTTCTCCCGCCAGGCCGCCACCTGCTCCGCGGTGATCACGTCCTCGTGGCCTCCGAACTGATTGCGGATCCACGTCATCACCGCGGCGAGACTGCGATCATCGTAGACCGGCGCCATCGATCCCATCGCGGTGGAATAGGTCTCGGACTCCCGCTGGATTCCCTTCAGAATGATCAGGGCAAGTCCCTCGGGGCTGCGCTTCACGAGTTCCGAGTCCCCATAGGGCGGGGCGACCATCACTCCCTCGCGGGAAACGCCTTTTCCATCCATGCCGTGACAGGCGGCACACGACATCGCCTTCATCCGCCCGAGCCGCATCGCCGCCGCTTTCTCGTCGGCAGACGCGGACGCGGGAAAAGTGATGGCAGACAGGGTGAGAGCAGCGAGCAGGGAGGAGGTAGAGCGATTCATCGGTCGAAAAGGAGGTCGGCGCCTAGCGAACGTCTCTCGCGCCGGGATGGATTCATGTTTTTGGAAAAAAAGAGCCTGCCGATGTCTCGGTCAAACTTCGCTTTCAGGTCCGGGTTTCCCGGTTGCTTCGCCCGAAGGAAGAGCGGACGAGCTTTTCACGAACTTGTTGCCGCGCAGCACTTCTGCGGAGGTCAGCCAAGCGATGACGGCAAAATCCTCGAAATACCGTTCCGCGACCTCCTCGAGGATCGCGTCGGCCGTTTCCTCGGACACGATCACCTCGAACTTGACGTTGCGTCCCTCGAAATCGCTCGCCCGTCGTCCGCGGGATCCGCGTCCTTCGACCCGGGTCATCGTGTAGCCCGTCGCCCCGAGCCGGAGGATGAGTTCCGCGATTTCCTCACGGAGGAGGCTCTCGCTGATGACGGTCAGTTTGCAGAGGGTGACTTTCATGGCAGGACGGATTCAAGGGTTTTGCTGATGGCGAGGAACACCGGGATGCCCACCCCCAGATTGAAGGGGAAGGTGATCCCGAGGGAAAGCGTGAGATAAATCCCGGGACTGGCCTTCGGCAAGGCCATCCGCACCGCGGCCGGAGCGGCGATGTAGGAGGCGCTGCCGACCATCGCCCCGAGCACTGCGGCCCCTCCGGGACTGAGTCCCACGAGGTGGCCGACGAGCGTGCCGAGCAGTCCGTGGAAGAGAGGCAGGAGGCAGCCCGAGACGATCAACCTCCAGCCCGCCTCCCGCACATCGCGGACCCGCTTCGCCGCCACCATGCCCAGCTCGAGCAGGAAAAGGCAGAGCACCCCTTTGAAGGGATCGATGAAAAAGGGAGTCACCGATTCCATCTTCGTCGGTCCACACAGCGCACCGATGGCGAGCCCTCCGAGCAGCAGGAAGATGCTTTTGCCGACCACCAGTTCGTGCAGCGCCGCCTTGATGCCTCCGCCCCGCGATTGCCTCGCGAAGAGCAGTGCCACGATGATGCCCGGCACCTCCAACACCGCCACGAGGGCAGGCATGAAGCCCTCCGCCGGCAGTCCCGCGGACTTCGCCGCATCGATCGCGGCGACGAAGGTCACCGCCGAGACCGAACCATAATGGGCCGCCGCGGCCGAGGCGTTGATCCGGTCGAGCCGCGCAAAGGACTTCAGGAGAAAGAAGGCCGTGATCGGCGTGATCACCCCCAGCAGGATCGTGGCACCCACCGGGAGGACGAGCGCATCCAACGGAGTCTCGGCCATCGCGATCCCACCCTTCAACCCGATCGCGAACAGCAGGTAGATCGAGATCCCCTGGTAAATCGCATCGGGGATCTCCAGATCGCTTTTCACCCAGCGGGCCAGGGCACCGAGGAGGAAAGCGAGCACGATGGGCGAGACGAGATTCTGGAGGAGCAGATCCATGTGGTCAGGGAGTCAGCGGTGTTGCAAGAGGCGAAAGGGGACGGTATAATACGGAAATCAAAGTGATGAAATTTAAAACGCGACATAAATGACGTGTTTTTGATGTCGGTCAAATGAAAAAACGATCCCAGCCCCCGGAATTGTCGACACCACCCACGCGATCCCACTCGGTCGACCAGTGGACCTTTCTCACGAATCACACCCACATCCTCGTCTGCCTCGCACGGGATCCCGAGCTCACCGTCCGCGAACTCGCGGGGCTCGTCGGCATCACGGAGCGCTCCGTGCAGCGCATTCTCGCCGAGCTCGAGTCCGGCGGAGTCATCTCGAAATCGAAGGAGGGGCGTCGAAACCGCTACGACCTGAATCTCGATTTCAAACTCCGCCACCCGCTCGAGTCCACCCACCGCATCGGCGAGTTGCTTGGCATTCTCAAATGATGGGCCGGTACGAACCTGTGAAACCGGCGATTGCCGACTAGGCGGGCCTTCCCGCGAAGCGAACCGGCAGGGGCACGGGGTCCGGTCACGGCGATTTGGCAGACCATCCAGCCTTCCGCCATCCCGCCAAGAAAACACTTCTACCTCATCGGCGGGACCGCTACCCTTTTGGAAAAGCCCCGCCCCCCATGCGACTTCTTTTCCCTCTCGCCCTCCTTCTTCTCGCCGTCCCGTCCGCCGACGCCGCCCCCGCGAAACCGAACATCCTTCTCGTCATCACCGACGACCAAGGCTACGGCGACTTCTCCATCCACGGCAATCCGCATGTGAAGACGCCGCACATCGACCGGCTGGGGAGCGAGGGCGTGCGCTTCGACCGTTTCTTCGTGAATTCCTTTTGCGCTCCCACCCGCGCCGCGCTCCTCACGGGACGCTGGCCGCTGCGGACCGGTTGCCACGGGGTCACCCACAACCGCGAGGCGATGCGGCCTTCCGAAGTCACCCTCGCCGAGGCGCTCCACGGGGCCGGCTACCGCTCGGCCTGCATCGGCAAGTGGCACAATGGAGAGCAATTTCCCTACAGCCCGCAGGGACAGGGATTCGACGAGAGCTTCGGCTTCAACGCCGGTCACTGGAACCACTACTTCGATCCCGTCCTGCTGCGCGGTGCCACGCCCGAGCCGACCAAGGGCTACATCACCGATGTCCTCACCGACGAGGCGATGCGTTTCATCTCCGCCAGCAAGGAGCAGCCCTTCTTCTGTTACCTGTCCTACAACGCGCCGCACTCGCCCTACCAGGTGCCCGACCGCTACTTCGACAAGTTCAAGGAGCAGGGTTTTGCCGACCACGTCGCCGCCTTCTACGGCATGTGCGAGAATCTCGATGACAACGTCGGCCGTCTCCTCGCCCATCTCGACACCGAGAAGGTCGCCGACGACACCATCGTGCTTTTCCTCACCGACAACGGTGGCACCGCTGGAGCGAAAATCTACAACGCCGGAATGCGCGGAGGGAAAACCAGCGTGCACGAAGGCGGCACCCGCGTGCCTCTCTTCGTGCGCTGGCCCGCGGCGAAGTGGACGCCGCATGTCGTGACTCCCATCGCCTCGCACATCGATGTGTTTCCCACCCTGCTCGACCTTTGCGGCGTCGCCGCGCCCGACGGACCTCCTCTCGACGGCGTCTCGCTGCGCCCCCTTCTCGAAAATGCCGGAAGTGCCGATTGGCCCGAGCGGACCCTTTTCACCCACAATCCCATCGACGAGACGAACCGCTACCCCGGCGCGGTCCGCACCCAGCGCCATCGGCTCGTCCGCGAGATTAAAGGCCCCGCCGGCGGTTCGAAGGCCAAAGCCAACGACCAAAGCGCTTCCGACTGGCAGCTCTACGACATGGAGGCCGATCCCGGGCAGGAGAAAAACATCGCCGCCGGGCACCCCGATCTCGTCGCCGAACTCTCGTCGCGCTACGAAGCCTGGTTCAACGACATTTCCAGCGAAGGCCTGCAACGTTTTCCCCTTCCCATCGGCCACGCCAAACACAACCCGGTCGAGCTGCACGCCCCGCAATCGTTTCCTGACAAACCCCTCCATTTCGCCTGCGGCCCCGGATTCGCCAACGACTGGCTGACCGGCTGGACCGATGCGAAGGCCAAAGTCCGCTTCGACCTCGACGTCGCCTCCGCCGGGGATTACGCGATCACTCTCGAGTATGCCTGTCCCGTCGCCGACGCCGGTTCAAAGATCCGGCTGGGCATCGGCGATTCAGCGCTCGAAGCCGTCGTCCCCGCGGCCGAGGCCCCCGGCCTTCCCCTGCCCCATCGCGACGAGGACGGGCATGCGAAATACCGGAACCGCCAATGGCAAACCCTCGACCTCGGCACCGTGAAACTGGAGCAAGGCCCCGCCATACTCACGATCGAAGTCCTGGAAATGCCCGGAGCCCAGGTGATGGAGTTGAAGGCGGTCCGCATCACGAAGTCCTGAAGCCCCCCGGGAACCCGGGACTCCGGCTCTCCCTCTCCGGACGGCTCGCCGGATCTCACGGGGCCGCAGGGCCTGCCACCGCCGCTTGCGTTGCAGCGGTGGTCACCCCCTCCACGATGACCGGGACGGGATCCGCCGAGCGCGATCGCTTTCCACTCCTCCTCGGTCGGCGGCGAATCCCTGCGCCCCAGGGAAACTTCCAGGGCTCTCATCAAAAAGGCTTCCAGTTCGCGGGGATCGATCTCGCTCATCGATGGCGGGGTTTTTCCATTTTCAGGGGGTCGGCTCCGGGGAACTCGCTCACTCCGACGGCACGCTCAACATCATCTCGCGCTGGACGATCACGGCATAGTCATGCCAATCGGAGCCGTTCCCGCATTTGATCCATTCCGCGGTGGTGCGCGACAGGTTCGAGATCGACTTGCGGTTCCACATGTCGGCCATGTCCCCGTCCGGCGAACCGCGCTCCGGCCGGGCGTCGATTTTCATCAACTCCTCCAACTTCGGTTCCGACTTCGCGGCGTCGCTCTTCACCCCCAGATAACGATAATCTTCCAGGGCCAAAGGGATGACGCGGTCGCCCGCTTTGCTCTCGATCGTCAGAATGAGCGAGCGATAGACCGCGGTCGCCCTCATACGGACATGGATCACGTCTCCCGGCTCGACCTGGAATTCGATGCTGCTCCCATCGATGTATTTGTCGCGGTCGGTGGAAATGTTGCGATAGGAAAGTCTCTCGCCCTTGTGCCGGAGTTCGACCTCGCCCTTGCCGACGAAGTGGATCACGGCGGGGAACGAATCCGCCCCGGGACGGGGTGCCTCATCCGCGTTGAACCGCGGATCCCGTGCCATCGCCTCACGCGTCTGACGGGCCAACAGCGCGAGGTCGAGGCGGCTCTGGCGGGTCTGTTCCTGCTCGAGCGCGAGGAGGGCTTTTTCAAAATTCTTCAACAACTCGTCGCGGTCCTTCGCTCCCGTTTTCCAAAGTCGCTCGCGTTCGGACAGGTATTTGGTGCGCAGCAGGTCGAGCGCTTCGTGGCTGGTCTCCCGTTCAAGGAAAGAACCAGCGACGAAAGTCGAACCGTCACCGAAAGCCTCGATCTCCTTCTGCACCTGGAGCACGCCGTCCAGATGTCCCTTCGCCGTCTCGGAATCCATCAGGCGCTTCAGTGCTTGCGAGAAGGCGCTGTTCAGGTCGTTGATGGGTTGTTCCAGCTTGGCGAACGCTTCCTCGAATTTCCCTTTAAGATCGGACAAGGCGGGGAAATCCGGCGTGTCCTGAGCCGCCGCGACGGTGGAGAACGCCAGGACGAGCAAGGGCAGCAATCTGGCGGCAACGCGACAGATGAGCTTCCCACCGGCTCCGGATGACCTCGACATGGCGGGAATGGTCGGAAATCGGCCGATTTTCGTCAATCCCAAAGCGGGGATCAGGGGAGATCGCAAATCCGGCGGGATCACGGGTTTTTCCGTTTCCAAATCGGCGGCATGATATGCCTGCGGCGGATCGCCTTCACCAGCAGGATCGCCCCCGCGGTCGTGCAGAGCAGGAAGGGGACCAGCGAAGATTCCAGCCCGAAGGCACCGCCGGTCAAAAACTCCGGCCCTTCGATCGCCGATTGGATCAGTCCCGGTTCGCTCGCGGCGCCGGATACCGCGCCTGAAAAGATCCCCGACTGCGTGTAGTTCCATGCCATGTGGAGACCGATGCCCAACCAGAGTCGTCGCGTCAGGAGATAGGCCGCTGCGAGCAACAGACCCGCTTCGACACTGATGGCGAGCGCGCCGATCACCGTCGCCTGGGGATTGAGCAAGTGGGAGACGCCGAAGACGAGGGACGACACTGCCACCGCGATCCAACTGCCGAGCGTTTCCTCGACGATGCGGAAGAGCAATCCCCGGTAGAGGATCTCCTCGAGCACTCCGGAACTCACCGCCACGGCCGCGGCCGGCAGCAGGGAATTCCACGGATTCAATCCTCCGATGCGGTAGATCCCGGGGATCATCAGGATCAGCACTCCCAGCGTGTAGAGTCCCGCCCCCATCAGGACTCCGGCACCCCATTCCGGGCCCGCCTTCGAAAGCGCCAACTCGGTCGCACGACGCCATTCGATCCAACGGACGAAACCCAGGTAGATCGCCAAACCCAGCGCAGCCATGCCCACCGCCACCGCCAGAGCCAGCCATGGGCGCGACGAGAGCTGCTCCCGGAAGCCATTGCTCACGCCGATCAGGATCACGAAGACCGCGCCCATCAAGGGGAGACGGGTCAAGGGGAATTGCACGACCCTGCGGAACCAGACGGGACCGGGTGGCCTTGAAGAAAATTCGTTCATCGCTCGCTCACCCCTTCCGCTTCCACGGAGGAGGCTGGATGTGGCCGCGGCGGACCGCCTTCACCAGCAGGATCACCCCGGCGGTCGTGCAGAGGACCAATGCGCACACCGAGAGCTCCATCCCGAAGCTGCCGCCGGTGAGCAGGTGGGGTCCCTCGATCTTGGCCTTGAGCAGTCCCGGCTCATCGACTCCACCCGAGACCACGCCGGAGTAAACCGCCGACTGCACGTAGTTCCATACCATGTGGAAACCAATGCCCATCCAGAGGCGGCGGGTCAGCAGGTAGGCCGCGCCCAGCAGGACTCCGGCCTCGATGCTGATGTAGGCGGCGCTGGCGATCGTGGCTGCCGGGTTCAATAGATGCAAAAATCCAAAAACCAGGGACGAGAGGATCAGAGCGACCCAACTGCCCGCGAGGTCCTCGACCGAGCGGAAGAGCACTCCGCGGAAGACCAGTTCTTCGAAAATCCCCGACTTCACCGCCATCGCGATCGCCGGGACCATGAAGGACAGAGGGTTGAATCCCTCGATCTGATAGATCCCCAGGATCATCAGGATCCCGGCGCAACCCGAGTAGAGTCCGAACCCGAGCAGCGCCCCGATCCCCCACTGCCGCGGCATTCCCGGCAGCGAAAGCTCGGTCACCTCGCGTCGCTCGATCCACTTGCCCCACGCGAAATAGATCCCCAATCCCACCAAGCCGAGTCCCAAGGTGATGGCGGCCCCGATGCCAGGGTTCTCCTTGAACTGCTGGATGCGGGCCTCGGTCCATCCCATCAGGTAGAAAAGGCCATAACCCAGCACGATCAGACGGGTCAGCGGGGATTGCAGGATGCGGAGCCAGACGGGGCGGGGCGGGACGGCGGATTCGGTCATGGGATTCAGGTCGACGACGCATTGGCGCAGATCGTGTTCCAGATGTCCACCCGTTTTTGCCAAATCGAACGATTTCACGGTATTGGATCTCGTTGGCCTGGGAAAAAGAAAAGTGGCTTGGGCTGAAGCCCGATGGCCTGTCAGAAACGCTCCGCTTTACCCGTGGGGGCGCGAAGCACTCACGACCCTTCGCTCGCGGAGCATTTCTTTCCAGTCACGTCGCGCGCGTCCCCCCCCACCCGCCGCTTGGGCTGAAGCCCAAACCACTCTGGCTGGAAAGAAAGAAAGTAGCTTGGGCTTCAGCCCAACGGATCTGGAAAATGCGGCTCACATCGCCGAGAGAAGCTCTCACGAGTCACCGCCGAGGAAACGCTCACTCCGGCGTCGAATTCGCGGGATCTTCTCCGCTGCCCTCGGGATCCGTAAGGGAGTCCGGTGCGGTCACGGACGTGGAGCCGTCTTTCCGGAGAGCGCCAAGCTGGGCGACGAGGTTGGATTCCCCGGGATAGAGCCCCAGTCCTTTCTCCAGCGTCGCCACCGCCTTTTCATGATTGGCCTGGGCCTGGTAGATCTGCGACATCAAAAGGATCGCCGGGATGCGCTGCTCATGGTCGTACGCTGTCTCGAGCAGCGGGAGCAGGGCGTTTCTCGCTTCCTCGAATTTCTTCTCGGAAATGTGGATGCGGGCGAGCTCGCGCAGCGCGGTGCGGTCCTGCATGGCCGTCAGCCCGGCCGTACGTCTCGCTTGGTTCAGATTGGAGGCGGCGAGTTTCAGATCGCCTTGCCGGGAATGGGCCAGCCCTGCGACGAGATAAGCATTGCTGTTCCAAGGCGCCACCGAGATCGCTTCTTCCGACAAAACGATCGCTTCCTTCACCAGGCCGCGGTTGTAGAGTTCGGTCGCCGCGAACGACTTCGCGAGGTATTGGTGAGGGCGCGTTTCCGAAACCGTCAGGTAGAGCGCGGCCGGATCGTTCCAGAGATCCGATCGCTGATGAGCGAGCGGAATATAGGTCGCGCGCCACCCGAAGAGGGCCAGGAGCACAACGCCCGCGACGAGTTGCGGACGATTCAGGTCCGGATGATGACGGAGGGAGTAGATACCCTTCGCCATCGCGCCGAGAGCAATCGCCAAGCCGACACTGGGAATGATGAGATAATAATCCGCGATCGGACCGGCGAACACGGGGACCAAGTTCGACGAAGGAAAGCTCGTCACCCCGAACCACAAGATTCCGAAGGCGAGCAAGGGACTGCGTTTCCAGAGGGCGACGGCACCGGCTGCGGCACCGAGCACCAACAGCCAGGAAACCGCCAGTTCTCCCATCCCCGCACTTTTTCCCCAGAGATACGAACTCACGAATTCAATCCGCCCGATCGGGAACAACCACATCAGGAAGTGTTTCATCAGGAACCAGGGCGCCGACACAAACACCTGCCAGGCGGGCATGTCGGGCGAGAACCCCGGATTGCTTCCGGCAAAGGAGTTGGCGGGGCTTGCCAGGTGGCGGAGAACCAGGTAGGCGACCGTCAGCGCGCCGTAGACCGCGTAGCTCAACCAATGGGCGCGGGTGATCCGCTGTTTCAATATCAGGCGGTCACACAAAAAGGCCAACCCCGCCGCGATGACCAGACTCTCGTAAAAGAAGAGAGAGAAAAAGAGTAGCCCACCCGCGAGAAAGGACATCCCCCGGGAGGTTTCCGGCGATTGCGCCCGCACGTGCGCCAACAGGAAGATCGCGAGGAACGTCAGACCGAGATTGATGTTCGCACAACTCATCCAGACGGCGGAGACCGTGAGCGAGGGCGTGAGAGCCCAGAGCGCGACCGTCGCGAGCGCCCAGCGCCACGACCCCATCAAGCGGCGGAGAAGGAAATAGAGAGCCAGCACCGCCGCAAGGTGTGTGGCCAGGTGGATGGAGTGCCAGAGAAAGAGGGAGTCGGATCCGGAGCGATGGATCGCGTAAAAGAGAAGATTCTTCAGAGGACGAAACAGCCCGAAACCGTCGGGCTGGGTGAAGCATTGCGAGACACCTTCGAACTTCGCCACGTGATCCAGCTGAATCAGGTCGTCGAGAATCCGGGGGGCGCTCATCCCCGGCCACGCGAGAACGACGACGAGCAGCATCAAACCCGCCAGCCAAAGCAGTTCCTTGGATCGGGACTCCGGTTGCTTCGAAGAGACGGATTCATCTCCAGGAACAGACACAGAAGAAGGGGCGCGGGAAGGGGTCATGGCGAAACAAAAGTCACGGTACTATAAATTTTATAATTTCGGTGTTCAAGGTAAATATTTTAGAAATTCTAACAAAACCTTCCTCCCCTCGGCCCGCCTAGCCGAACAAACGCTCCCCTCTTCCCGAGAGCGCGGCGTGGGATCCTGAAATTCAATTATTGTGAAATTTATTAAAAATATGATTGATTTAATCTTGTTGCCCGTTTTATTCCAGAATCGCGCTCCCGGAGATTCCCGGGGCCATGAATCGGATGGACACCGCAGACAGCACGGGACAGTTGAGATTGGGGGTGGTCGTTCCTCTCGCGAACGAGGAACGCACCATCGAATCGCTTCTCGACGCGATCACCGCGCACCTGCAGGAGGACGACCGGATCTTTTGCGTGCTCGACAAGGTCAGCAAAGATTCCACGCGGGAGAAAGTGGAAGACTACTCCCGCCGAGACCACCGCGTCCGGTGCGTCTGGGCCCCCGAAAACCGGTGTGTCGTCGATGCCTACTTCCGCGGTTATCGCGAGGCCCTCGATGCCGGTTGTCGTTGGATCCTGGAAATGGACGGAGGCTTCAGCCACCACCCGGACGAAATTCCCAAGTTCATCGCCGCGATGGAAGCCGGCGCCAGTTTTGCCGCCGGCAGCCGCTTTGCCAGTGGCGGCGCCCACCAGGGCAGCCTCTATCGTTCCCTGTTGAGCTGGGCCGGGACCTTCCTCACCAATCGGTTCCTCGACACGGAGATGAAAGACATGACGAGCGGCTTTGAATGCTTCAGCCATGCCGCGCTCAAGCACGTGTTGGACCGGGGCGTCGAGAGCCGTTACCACTTTTTCCAGACGGAGATCCGCTACATGCTGCGCGATTGGAACTGGGTGGAAATCCCCATCACCTATTCCAATCCGAGCCCGGGCGTAGGACTCGCTCCCATCCGGGAGGCGCTTGCCTTGCTCTGGAAGCTCTCCCGTCAGCAAGACCATGCCGCACCCTCCCATGACCATCGCGCAGCCCCCCTCCATCGTAGTCACCACCATCCAGGCTCCGACGCCCTGCATGGAAAAACTGGCCCGGACGGCGATCCGGGTGGGGTCGACCGTCACCGTGGTCGGCGACCGGAAAGGGCCCTACCAATACCCCCTCGAAGCGTGTGATCTGTTGTCGATCGATGACCAGGTGAAGATGGATTTCGGGCTGGCCCGACTGCTCCCCGAAAACCACTACACCCGGAAAAACCTCGGCTATCTGAAAGTCATTTCGGAAGGAGCCACCGGCATCTACGAGACCGACGACGACAACGCCCCCGCCGACTGGAATCTCCGGCAGGAACGTTGCCAGGCGCGCACGCCCGACCTCGACGGGTGGGTGAATGTTTACCGGTGGTTCTCCGACGAATTGATCTGGCCGCGCGGACTTCCCCTCGATCGGATCCATCGCGACGTCTCATTCGAGGGCCCCGTTTCCGAGGTGATTGCTCCCATTCAACAGGGATTGGCGGATGGCTCACCCGATGTCGATGCCATTTGGCGGCTCGTCCTCGACCAGAACATCACCTTCCGCAACCGCGACAGCATCCGGCTTCCCCGCGGGGCGTGGTGTCCCTTCAACAGCCAGAGCACCTGGTGGTGGCCCGTGGCCTATCCGCTCCTCTACTTGCCGAGCTACTGCTCCTTTCGCATGACCGATATCTGGCGCGGCTTTGTGGCCCAACGCTGCCTCTGGGAACTCGGCTGTGGGCTCGTCTTCCACGCCGCCGAGGTCCATCAGGAACGAAATCTCCACAACCTGCAGCGGGATTTCGAGATGGAAGTCGACGGCTACGTCCAGAATGCCAGGATCGCCGAAGTACTCGAACATCTCCCGCTCGCCGAAGGTCCCGATGCCGTCTCCGCCAATCTCTATTCCTGCTACGAGGCCTTGGTGAAAAACGCGTTCTTCCCCGAGAAGGAATTGCCCCTCGTCGCCGCGTGGATCGAGGATCTGCGCGGCCTTTGATCTTCACCGGTTCGTTGCGCCCTGCTTGGGCTGAATGTAGCTTGGGCTTCAGCCCAAGGATCTGCCGGATACGCTCCTCCTCTCCATGGGTTTGAGAACATCCCAAGGCCATTCTCATCCCTCGACCTCTTTCGATCCGCGTCCGCTTGGGCTGAAGCCCAAACCACTTTGGCTGGCGGGGAAGGAGAAAAGTAGCTTGGGCTTCAGCCCGGGGGTTTACATCGTCCTTCCCGTGACGCACGCGGACGTCAGAGCGAGTTGAATTCGAGCCCGAGCCTTCCGAGCTGCTTTGCGAGGCGTTTGACCTTCGGGGTTTGACCTAGTTTGCGGGCCTTCTTGATTTGTTTGCGCACCTTCTGGATCTGCCGCGCGAGCTCCTGTTTTCTGCTTTCAATGTCAGGGAATCGCAGCGCGATCGTGGCACCCGTTTCAGTGACGGTCCACACATAAGGCAGTGCTCGCGCAGTCACGCCGAGGCTGGTGAACGTCGCACCGGCGAAGGTGAGGGTGCCGTTGAGGGGATCTCCCGCCATGTAGGCATTATCAAGCCACAAATCGCCTCCAAAGATCGCGATGTTGCTGCCGGATCCGATGCCGACGTCCTGTGTTTCGGCCCCGGGACCGAAAGGGACGGCGGCATCGAGTGCGATCGATTTTGCCGTGGAATTGGTCATCCAAATTTCAAACTCGCCCCCGGATGGATTCAGTTTGGTTTCCGGACCAAAGTTGGTGGAGTTGGAAGATGTCCCCGGGTCAAAAGACCCCGAAACGGTGAAGACCACATCACCTCCGGTCTCTCTCGCGGAAATGGTCACCTGCGCGAAGGCAGAGGTGGCCGACAGCATGATCAGGGCCATGCAAACTCCGGCGAATCGCACGAAGTGGATGGAGGCCCGGGTGGCGGATGGTATGGATAATGCCCGGAGGCGGGTGGTGTTCATGGGACTTGCGGCTGTGGTTGCGGTTACAGGATGAAGCGTCACAGACGGGACTGCGAGGGCAACAGCGGTTTTTAATGAAAGTTCCCCCAAGATGCAAGCTCGCTTGCCTTGGACTTCTCTTCCAATCGGGGGGGGCGTTGCCAAATCAACTTCAGATCCTTTTGGGTCGTCCGTTTCTTGAACCTTTGCCATCATCCGTGGCGCGCAGCGCACCTGCGGACATCCGCGGACATCCGCGTTGAAAACCCAAACCCGCCATCCACCGCCAGGAACTCTCCACCAAATTCTCTACATAGCATTCGCGGAGATTCGCGACCCATTCGTTTCCATTCGCGTTCCAAAGGATCGCAACGCAGATAGCCGCAGATAGCCGCAGATGGCCGCAGATACTCCCGGATTCACCCGCAACGCCCTTTGCCATCATCCGTGGCGCGCAGCGCATCCGCGGACATCCGCGGGCATCCGCGTTGAAAACCCAAACCCGCCATCCACCGCCAGGAACTCTCCACCAAATTCTCTACTCAAAGCATTCGCGAAGATTCGCGGCCCATTCGCTTCCATTCGCGTTCCAAAGAATCGCAACCCAGATAGCCGCCGATACTCCCGGATTCACCCGCAACGCCCTTGGCCATCATCCGTGCCCATCCGTGGTCCTACCCGCCTGCGAGGAGAGGGTATCGCTGTCCGCGAAGCCGTTGTCGCGCCAAATCACCCCCCGCTCTTTTCCCCGGTTTCCGGTGCGGGGAGTTTCCTCACCCGGAGACGGTGGTATTTGATGACGAATTTGTCGGTCGGATTGGTGGTGAAGGCACCGATGGCGAGGCGGCTCTCTTTACCGAAGAAGCTGACGTTGAGATCGATTTCGCCCCGGTGGATTTTCTCTCCATCGACATAGGCGAGCCATTTCGGCCCGTGACAGACGAGTCGCATTTGAATTCGGTCCTTCTTCGGGGCCTGTTCGAACATATCCGACCGGTAGCGGAAACGTGACACCCTGTAGGCGCGCTCCCCGTCGACCTGGGCGACATAGAAGGCATTCCATTTGATCGTATCAAAGCGGCTCGAACTGAGCATGATCCCCGGACCGATCGCGGCGATCTGATCATCCGGCGTGTCGATTTCCCATTCGATCTCGCAATGTTGACCGACGACCATCGGATGCTCGATCGCGCATCGCGCCGTGTCGGAGGTGACGATCATACCGCCGTCGGGAGCGACCGTGAAGCCGCCTTCGACCGCCCGCCAGAGATCGGGCGAGCCCGGGATGAGTTCGATCCAGTCGCCGGATTCGAACTGGCTTTCCAACGTGCAGATCGCCTGTCTGCGCTGGATGGCACTCCGTTCCGCTTCCGTGATTCCCGGCTCCTGCGCGGCGCGTTCGTAGAGTTTCGCCGCTTCTCCAGGGTGCCTGGCACGCTCCGCGGTATCCGCTTCATTCACCAAATCGCTCCCGACGCCCACGATGGCGCGAAAATCGAAGTTCTCCTGCGGGACCCCCCAGGACGTCAGGACCGACGGTTCCATTTCTCCCTTCAGAAGGTTCCACTGCTCCCTTGTTTCGTCGAATTCCCCCTTCCGAAAGGCCAGAACGGCGAGGAGGCTCCGCCACTCTCGAACGGCCCGGGGATCTTCCGCGTGCTCAATCTCACCGAGGCAAAGTTGCCGCAGATTCCGATGGACCCTTTCGTCCTGGTAAATCCCGTTATCCGAATCTTCGGCGACTTCTTTCACCGCGGCGAGATAATGATTGGGCACACGGGTATCGTGACGACCCGTGGCGAGGCATTGCTCTCCGAAGGCGAGCATCGCCTCGCGGCTCCCGTGCCAGCGCGGACGCATCCCCCAGAGCCAATCGTTGTAGGCCGGCCAGAAGTCCGACTGCGCCGCGATGGCCCGGTCGAACCAGGTTCTCATTTCCGTCACCGGGTCATCGGAGCGACCCATGGCGACCGAAATCATTCGCGACGCCGCGAAAGGGACCTCCGGCGCCAATTCGTAGGAACGCTCGAATTCGCCGCGGGCTTGGTCGAGGTAGGCGGCAAAGTCCTTCCAGCCTTCCTCCGTCACGGTGTTCGAATACCCGCTTCCCCGGGCCTTCCACGCCAGTCGTTGAAACCTTCTCCCCCGCATGTAGCGGAGGAACCATTCCGGTACCTCGTTGTCTTCAAGAATCTCGACGATGAATTCGGACTGCCGCTCGAAGAAACCGGGAAAGTTGCCGAAGGTCGTCAGGTCGGCCATCAGCCACCATTCATCACCCGTGAACCACTTTTCCTCGATCATTTGCTCGAACGCGTCGAGCGCCCCTTGGTCGGCGAGCTCCTTCCGCGCGGCGTTGTTTTGCCCCGTGTAAGCCTCGGCGGATTGCAACTCGAGGAGGAGCAGCCAGAACGGATTCTTCTCGTTCTTCCGGAGCAGGCCGATCGGGGTGTTGAGCGCGGCAAGATCACGCGGCACCTGGGCCTTTCCGGCGAGGAGGAGACTCGAGAGGGGTTCACCGTAGAGGCGCACATCATTCAGCTCCGCATGGAGCCGGTTCCAATCCTCCTGGGTCGGACGGTCGGAAGCGCGGATCCAATCGGCGAGATAGGCGTCGAGGATCCGGCCGGTGATCTCCTCGTTCCATTTGCCGGCGATCGCCGCCTTCTTGGGCTGGATCGCATGTTCCAGCAGCCAGACCCGCCACGCTTCCCGGACTTGCGCAGCGGTTCTCGCCCCTTCCGTCAACTGGATCGGAGCGATCTCGAAGTGCGGATCCTCGGGGGCAACGACCGGAAGATCCTGCATCGTCGTGAGGAGACTCCGCACCGGAATCGAAAGCACCGCAAAAGCCAATGCGACCAGCGCCAAGGCTCCGCAGAACACTCCCGCCGCGGCAAAGCCGCGGCCCGCGGCCTTTCCGAAAAGGCCGGTCAGCCCCATGAGGGCGGACGCCAACCCGATCAGAAAGGAAATCGCCGTCACCGCGATCCTGAATCCGCGATCCCATTCGCTCTGAAAAAGGAAATAGATCGAAGCGGTCGCGGCGATCAGCGCGAACAACCCCAGGACCATGCTGGCCACGCCCAGCTTCGATCGATCCGGGATCGGCGGAGGCACCAGGGACGACAGAACGGGATCACTCATCGGGATGTTCAGTTCCTACCTACCCACCGCCCCGAAGAGATCGTGGCTGGAGATTCTTGCTGAAGTTTCCATCCTCATCCCCCTGACTCCGACGTTTCGCTCCTGCCCAACCGACAGGCCGCCTCCGTTTGACTCCACTAAGTTTTGGACGCTTCGCCCGCCCTTCGGGCACCTGTCTTCGCAGTGCTTCGATGGGCTATCCACGCTTCCTTTCAATTCACTTCGGTTCTTCCTGCCGGAGGCCCGGAGTCGGCGGGGGTTCGCAGGGAGGCAGGGAGTGTTCAAGGCCATCGAGGTCGAGGGTCACCTGTTTTCACCGGCTGAGTCAATCATTTCCCCGAAAAATTTCCTGCAACGGCGGTGCCATGTGGAACTCCTCGCCGTCCGCGGCCAGAGCGAAGTGCGACGACCGGGCGCGGTTCTTGGATGGGTCGGAGGCGATCAGCGGTGATGAGTCGCCGGTGGAGGGGGTGACGGATTCGGGGTGAGGGGGTGAACCGAGCGAGAATACACATGAATGGCATGCTCCTACATCCGTCTGCGGGCTCACTTGCGCCTCTGTTGGAAGATCCAGTCGTGCACCTCGTCGTCCTTGAAAACCCTCTCGGCGATGTCGTGTCCGCCGGACCGATATTCGGTATACTTAAAGGTGTCGGATCGCTTCAGCCCGTCGACCACGTTGCGGGTGTATTCCACGTCGAAGATTGGGTCATCGGCGGCGTGAAACAGCCAGAGCGGGACGCGATTGAAAATTTCGACCATAACCGGATTCCGTCCTGAATTGCCAGCCGCTGCGACTACGGCGGCAAATCGCTGAGGTTCTTTCACGGCAAATTGGCAGGAGCCCATTCCGCCCATTGCGTGACCGACGACGTAGACGCGGTCCTCGTCAATGGGCAAGGAGGTGATCAGTTTTTGGATCGTGGCGAGCGACTTGATGCCGGGTTCTTTGCTCCACGCGATTCCTTGACCGCCGTAGGGCTGGTAGCCGAGCGGGGCAAAAATAATGCAGGGATTCTTTTCGTAACGGGCCGGTTCGGAAAACGATTTCGAGACAGCGCCGAGCTGCTTCCCATTCTCCGCATTCGGGCTGCGCTCGTGGAGGGCGACGACGAGGGGATACCTTTTCGATGCACCGAGATCTTTGGCCCCAAAGAGAGCGAAGGGGAGCCCATCGTCTTCTGACAAGGCCCATTCTCCCGTGAGGAGAGCGGCGTAGGGGCCCTCGACCGGCTTGACGTTTTTCGCCAACTCTTCCTTCACCCAGGTTTGGTCGGCTTTGGATAGACTTTTGAGGGGAAGCGTGAAGGTGCGTCCATCAGCGGCGCGCTTGACGATGACGGAGTCTTCCGTTGTGGACACAAATTCGGCCTCGAGCTTGCGGCCGTCGGTCGCAGTCCATTCGCGTGAGCGGGCGCCGGAAAGAAGGAGGATGCCACACCCGACAAGTAGAGGCCAAAACTTCATGATTCCGTTGTGGAAGAAATCCTCCGCTTTTGCAAGCGTTTTACGGCAAGGAGTTTCCTTGGGGATCACGACCGGGCGCCGCCTCTCGCTATATCTGGCGGGCGATGCCCAGATCGTGATCGTGCGCGGGAAACGCTGGGTCCACGCCCGACTGCTCGTCGAGAGCCGCCGCGGCCAGGGCGATGGGGAGGAGATCGGCATCCTCGGCGGCCGGGCCTTTCGCGACACCCGCCCCCTCGCCGTCCGTGGCCAGCCCGAGGTGCGGGAATACCGGGCGCGGTTCTTGGATGGGACGACGGAGATCAGCGGCGATGCGTCGCCGGTGGAGGGGAGGGGCTGTTTCGGGGTGAAGGGGGGCGAAATTGGTTATTGGTCGCCTGACCGCGTTTCCCGCGCAGTCCTAGCGTTTTCGCGTGCCGGCGACCGGCTCCCATTTTCCATTCCGGCCGATCTTTTCAGACCCATCGAGAGTGTCTCCCGCTTGCAGCACCGAGAATTTGTTGGTGATCTCCGGCCCTTTGGACCACTCGATCAACAGATCCGTGCCTTCCAGTTTCCAGGTTCCGGTGTTGCCGTTGATGCTGTAGGTGGCGGTGTGATCCGCATGGATCCCGAGCCGGGAGCCGTTGACATTCCATTCCCCGAACAAGTGCCCTGCCACAACAGCTTCGATCTCTGCGGCTCGGGCGAGAGAGTCGATCGCCTTCTTGGCTTCGTTGAGCGCTAGAATCGCCCCGGTATCCTTGCCTTCGAGAGCCTTCACGAGTCCGTCGACCCGGTTCAGATACTTTTCGCGGACCGGGATGGCGGCGGAGTTGACGGCTTTGTCGTACTGATCGAAAAGCTGTTTGAGTTCGCTGTGAACCTCCGCGATCTTCTTTCCGGAGATCTTGTCCTCGAGCTGCGCGCCCGCGAGTTTTGCTTCCTCCGTGCGGCTCTCACGCACCATTTTCCCAATCCGCTTGCTTCCCTCCGCCCGCAGGATCTTGTCACTCGATTCACGTGCCCTTTCAAACTCCTGATTGTAATCCATCAGCACCGCGACCATCTCGGGCGTGGGCGCGGCGGCGACAGAACTCGCGACGCCCACGGCGAGTGCCGCGATCAGTTGAAGATGGTAAGATGGGAGTGTCATGCTTGACGAAGAAGGCCCTTGAATTCCCGACCGCTATTTGTCCCTCCATTCGCAGATAAATCCCTGCACCTGAATGAATTGTCCTGCACTCTCGCCGGCATCGTTCCAGTTTTCCCCGTTCCACCCCATCATGAGAAAATGCTCTTCACCTCGCCCATTGTCAGGTTGACCGCGCTGCCAGGATTTGAAGGTGAATGGTTTTCCATCGACCCAAACCCAATTGCCTTCGAGTTGCTCGTCACTCGCGCCGAGCCAAAGTTGCACCCCCGGCTTCAGGGTCTTGATGAAGGCCCAGGTCGCCTCATCGTGAATTACCGCCAACTGCCCGCCAAGTCTTTCGCACTTCACCTTGCTTGCCTTCCATCCGATCTTTTGAAGATAGACGTAATACCACTTTCCATTAAAGAGGGTCGCATCAGCCGGGATACCCACGGGCGGCTTTTTGGCGGGAGACTCCGCTGAGGCAACGCTCGCAACAGTGAAGATCGCGATCAGAAGGACGCGGAGCAAGTATGGCGTTGATGACATGAGAAGTAAGGGAGATTTCGAAAGTCGATGAGAAGACCACTTTTCTCCGGGCAACCTCATTCGGCTTTCCGCCTGTTTCCCACGGAGGTAACGAAAGCGAAGGTTACAAGACGGGCTACCCAATGATGCCCCGGTTCCTCGACAAGGATGAATTGAATCCTTCTCGCGACAAGTCATTTTTCGCGGTGCCCTGATCTCGAACATGGTCGCCTTCCTAAGTCCCGATCACATCCTTCTGCAAATCCCGCAGCACCCGCAGCTCTCCCCAATCCGCCCCGCGCATCCGTCGCGCTCCCGTGGTACGCTTGTTACTAAAGCGGTTTCGCAGTCTCTGCTCGCGCTCGAAGACCGCATTCACGAACGCCGCCGGAAATCGGGGTCAGAAATCGAAATCGGGGTCAGGGAAGAATGGCGCTGACTTAAGCGGGAATCTCGATGAACTGACGGGGCGCGACGCAGGACAAGAGTGTCCTGCCTCCTTACTCGCTACCGCGTGCCATGGACGTCCTTCTCCGCGCGAGCGCCTAAGGAGGGCGGACATTGCC
>JAEUHI010000082.1 GCA_016795385.1 Verrucomicrobiales bacterium
CCTTCGCGAAGGCGAAGATGAGACCGGGTCCGTAGAAATTCGCGAGCCGTCCCTGTTCGTGCGCCTCGATCAGGACCTTCTTGGCGGCGGGTTTCGTCTCGGCAACCGGCACGACGTTGCCGATGCGGAAGTGCATCGTCAGGGGCATGAGCGGCTTCGACGAAGTCGTGGGACAGCCGGCCCAGTGGGCGATGTCGCCGTCGCCGGTGCAGTCGATGATCTGCCGCGCCTCGATCCGGACGAGCCCGTCCTTGTTCGCGACGATGACCGCGGCGACGCGCCCTTCCTTCACCTCCACATCGCAGGCCATGCTGTGATAGAGCACAGAGAGTTTGTCCGAATGCTGGAGGATGAGTTCGTCGGTAAGGATCTTGAAGTGCTCCACGTTCGGGATCCACATGCTGCCCCAGTACTTCGTGACGAGTTCCGGTGGCAGGTCGTCGATGTGTTTGGCGCCGTCCTTCGCGATGCCGAGTTTCTGGAGCAATTCGAGGGCGATGCCTTTCACGACAAAACGTCCGCTCGGCTTGTCGATCAGCCCGTCGAAGTAGGGCAGGCCCACCGTGGTGATGATGCCGCCGGAAAAGCCGGCGCGTTCGATCAGCAGTGTCTGGGCCCCGTTGCGGGCCGAGGAGAGGGCGGCAGCGATGCCGGCGCAACCGCCACCGCAGACGAGGACTTCGGTTTGGAGGGTTTTCATGGCTTCGGGACTTTAGCCGAAAAGCCCACGGGACCGTGCGACAAATGCTGTGTGAAAAGCGACGGGACGGGTAGCGTTGGTTTGATGAGGTTTGGCCAACCACTGGACTCCGATAGGTGATCATGCCGGGCTCGATCGTGTGCCCGAGATCGATCAAGGCCAAGGTTCGTTCAATGCATCAACTCCACCCTGCTCATCATCACCGCCTGGCCGCGGAGGATGACCCGGTCGCCTTGGACGGTCAGCTTCACCACACCGCCGCGCTCGCTCGCTTGGAATGCGGTGAAATCGGAGTGCCCGGTCTTTTCCGTCCAATCCGGACCAAGCGCGCAGTGGGCGGAGCCGGTGACCGGGTCTTCATTCACGCCCGCCGCCGGGGCGAAGGCTTCCTCCGAATCTCAAATAGAACGACTTGGCTGAAGCCGAAGCCACTTTCTTGATTTCGGGCAAGATACGCCCATATTTACGGCCATATGAAGACAACCATCGAGATCGACGAGAAAAAGCTCAACCGGATCATGAGTTTGACCGGCATTGGCACGATGAAAGAAGCCGTCGATTGGGCACTCAATGAGGCCTTGCGGCTTGCCACCATCGATCGCGTCATGGAGCAGCCTTGGTCGGCCGAGGAAGCGCGGGAGGCGGTGGATCCGGCCTACGACTTGATCGCCATCCGCAACAGCACGACGCCGGTTTCGTATGTGCCCAAGAAGGCGGCGCGGCGGCGCGGTCCCCGGACGTCGTCGAAATGAAAGACGCCGACTACCTCGTCGATTCGGCCGCGTACATCGATCTGATGCGTGCCGGACAAGATCCGCGGCAGGTCCTCGCTCCCCTGCTGCGGGCCGGCCGACTCTATAACTGCGGTGTCGTCCGGTCGGAAGTTCTGCGGGGAATCCGGATCGAAAAGCGCTATACCCAGATGGAGGAGTTTTTCGACATCGTTCCGGAGATTCCGACGGATGCCCGATCGTGGCGCGAAACGAGTCGACTGGGTTGGGAGCTGGGGCGCAAAGGGAAGTGGCCTCCCATCAGCGATCTCGCGATCGCTGTCGCCGCGATGCGGGTTCGGGCGATTGTCATTTCGCCGGACGCGCATTTTCGGGATGTCCCGGGACTCGAAGTCGTTTCGACCTTGGATGAAGCCTGAAACAAGGCAAACTCACACCGGCCGCAACACGCTCTTCACGACCTCGCCCTTGTGCATCTTCTCGAAGGCCTCGTGCCATTCGGCGACCGGCCAGACGCCGCCGATGACCGGTTTCACGTCGAATTGTCCGCTCGCGAGGACGGCGATGGCGCGTTCCCAGATCGGCCAGTTATGGCCAAAGTTGCCCTCCAAACCGCTCCGGGACATGGGGATCTCCCAGAGAAATCGAAGATGCCACTTCGTCCGCCAGTGGTCGAGAGCAGCAACGATGGATGCCTTGCAAAGCCGAAATGGTTCGGCGAAGCTCGACCAATCAAACGCCATGGGAGATTCCCCACACTTGAAACCCTTGGCCCGCCGTTCACGCTCTGCCAATGAGAAGGCTCTCTGGAAGAGCGCCAGGGACACCTGGGCCGCCTCTCTCGATCCATCCTGTCATTTTCCGCGCCTTTTCGATCATCTTCCCGGCTTGCATTTCTTTGCCAAGGACCGCAGAGGACACATCATGTTTGCCAGTTGTGGCTTGCGCGAACGCTATTCGATCGAGCGGGAAGAGGAAATCCTCGGAATGACGGATTTCGACCTCAATCCGGGTCCGATGGCAGAGTCCTACGTCGAGGACGACCAGAGGCTCTTATCGGGAACCGTGGAAATCATCGAACGGGTCGAACTGTGGTGGGATAAACAAGGCATGCCCGATTGGTTTCTCGTCACGAAACTGCCCCTGCGGGACCGGGATGGGGAAATCACCGGAGTGATGGGTCTGCTGCGTCGCCCCGGGGACACGGACCGGAATTTGCCGGTGTTCCAAGCCGTCGCCAAAGCCGTCGATATTCTCCGTCGGGAATTCGCCACACGGATCTCGATCGACGATGTGGCCCGCCGCTGCGGGCAATCGGTGCGGCAGCTACAAAGACGGTTCAAAGCCGCATTCGGGATTCCGCCGCAGGAATTCCTCATGAAGACCCGAATTCTCGCAGCGCAACGCCTGTTGGAGAGCACCTCGGAAAACGCCTCAGAAATTGCCCGGCGATCGGGATTCCTCGACGCCAGTTCTTTTTCCCAACATTTTCGCAGGCACACCGGATTGTCCCCCACCGCCTACCAAAAACGGATGCGAAACCACGAAAAGGCCGAATGACCCCCGCCCCACAGGAAGCCGATCCGAAAAGAAAAACGCCCCCGGCGGCCGCCGGGAGCGTTTTTAACTCAAAATCGGTGTCTGGATGTGGCGGGAAACCGGCCTGGGCTCCGGAACCGGAGCCGAGGGGACGATACCGACAGATCGGGGCTCACTCGCCGCTCACCGCGATGGCGTCGGAGCCACGGTCACCCGTACGGATGCGCACCGCGTCTTCCACGGTCGAGACGAACACCTTGCCGTCACCGATTTTGCCAGTCGAGGCGGCTTTCACGATGGTGTCCACCACGCCGGCTGCGTCCTCGTCGTCGGTGACGATCTCGATCTTCACTTTCGGGAGGAAATCGACGGTGTACTCGCTGCCACGATAGATTTCCGTGTGGCCTTTTTGTCTGCCGAAGCCCTTGACTTCGCTGACGGTCATCCCGTGGACTCCGGCTTCGGTGAGGGCTTCCTTCACTTCTTCAAGTTTGAAGGGTTTGATGATGGCTTCGATTTTTTTCATGGTCGGTTGGTCGTCAGAAGATGTTTTGGGTTCGTGACGGATGATTTCCCAGAGTCGCATTTCCCGTGCCAAAATTGCGCCGTTTTCATAACTGGCTGAATCCCAAACGGAAATTTCCATCTCCACCCCGGCAGGCCCCTCTGCACTGTGGCTTGTGATTTACCATTGCGTGGTAAATCTTTTACCATCTGCATCTTGACGCACCCTCATGGCCGCCCGTTCTGCCCGACTCCTCATCGCCAATGCCGACGCCCCGTCCGTGGATCGCATCGTCGATGCCTTTTCGCGGGACGAAACCTATCTCGTCACCTGCGGCCACCCTGACGAGGCCTTGGAATTGAGCCGCACCGAGAGCTTCGATGCCGTCATCTGCGACGCGGCGCTCGATCCGCGTGCCTCCTTCGTGGCCCGGCTGAGGAAGGCGCGGCCCAGGCTCCCCGTCATCGCCACCGCCGCTGGTTCGGACAGCGGCATCGCCATCGAGGCCATCAAAGCCGGCGCCTACGACTTTTTGCCCCAGCCGATCGACGGCGAGGAGTTGCGCCGCGTCGTCGCCGAGGCCATCGCCGCCGCCAGACGCATGACCACCGCCGTCGTCATCGGCGACGCCCACACCACCGATGCCGCGCCCGGCGACGTGCTGATCGGCCGCGGTCGGGCCATGCTCGAAGTGTACAAAACCCTCGGCCGGCTCACCGCCACCCCCGTGACCGTGCTGATCCGCGGCGAGACCGGCACCGGCAAGGAACTCATCGCCCGGGCGCTCTACCAGCACGGCCACCGCGCCCACCAGCCCTTCGTCACGGTGAATTGCGCCGCCATCCCAGAGCACCTGCTCGAGTCGGAGCTTTTTGGGCATGAAAAGGGCGCCTTCACCGGAGCGATCGCCTCGCGGGTGGGGAAATTCGAGCAGGCTCACAATGCCACGCTCTTTCTCGACGAGATCGGCGACCTGGACCTCTCGCTCCAGTCGAAACTCCTCCGCGTCCTCCAGGAGCGGCGCATCCAGCGCGTCGGGGGCCGCGAGGACATCCCTGTCGATGTCCGGATCATCGCCGCCACCCATCGCGACCTCGAGCGCATGGTCGCGGCGGGGGAGTTTCGCGAGGACCTCTTTTACCGGCTCAACGTCGCCAGCATTTCCCTGCCCCCGCTGCGGGAGAGGGCCGGGGACATCCCCCCCTTGGTCGACTTTTTCCTCCAGCGACACGGCCGGGAGCTCGACATCGCCCGCCCGGCCATCACCGCACGCGCCCTGCGCTACCTCGAGGAGCAACCCTGGCCGGGCAATGTGCGGCAATTGCAAAACGTGATCCGCCGCGCCCTGCTCCAGGCCCGCGGCTACGCCATCGACGCGCCCGATCTGCAAAAAATCCTCCGCGAGACCGAGTCCCCGAGCCCCTCTGCCAGCGCCGACAGCCTCGCCGGCGCCCGCGACGGGCTGGAGCGTCTCGCCCGCCACACTCTCGACCGCGCGCGGCAGGGAGAGATCGCCGCCGCCTATCCCGAGATGCAGGAACTCATGGAGCAGGCCCTGCTGACCGAGGCCATGCGGCTTAGCGGAGGGAATCAGGCCCGCGCCGCCCAGTGGCTCGGCATCTCCCGCTTCACCCTGCGGCAGAAATTGCAAAAACGTGGCATCCGCCGTTGAAATCCCGGCCCGCGGCGCCGAAAATTTCCTGAAAGAAACCCGGCGCCTGTCCGTCGAAAAAAGAGCGCCCCGCGCTGCCTCCAAAAACCCAATCCAACCGTTTCCTTCACCCATGAAAGCCGCCCTGCTCCCCCTCCTTGCCGCCGCCGCCCTGCTGCCCCTCGCCGCCGGAGCCGCCGACAACAAACCCGTCGCCCTGACCAAGGACAACTTCGAAGCCAAAGCCGGCAAAGGCGTCGTGCTCGTCGACTTCTGGGCCGAGTGGTGCGGTCCCTGCAAGCTGATCGCGCCCACCATCGAGGAACTCGCCAAGGACTATCAGGGCAAGGCCGTGATCGCCAAGGTCGACGTCGATGAAAACCCCGACCTCGCCCGCCGCTTCGAGATCAAGGCCATCCCGAACCTGAAGATCCTCAAGGACGGCAAGGTCGTCGACGAGATCGTCGGCTTCGTGCCCAAGGCCGACATCGCCAAAAAGCTCGACAAACACCTGAAGTAAGCCATCGCCGGACATCCGCCGCCGCCATCCATGCCCACCCTCGTCGTCGCCACCGGCAACGCCCACAAGACCGGCGAGATCGCCGTGATGTTGTCGGGTCACTTCGACGAGGTGCTGGACCTGCGGGCCTACCCCGATCTCACGCCCGCCGAGGAGACCGGCGACACCTTCGAGGCGAATGCCGCGCTGAAGGCCCTCGCTATCAGCACCGCGCTGCCCGGTGCCCTCGTCCTCGCCGACGACTCCGGCATCGAGGTCGATGCCCTGGACCGGCGGCCCGGCGTCTACTCCGCCCGTTACGCCGGCCCCGGAGCCACCGACGCCGACAACCGGCACAAGCTCCTCGCCGAGTTGTCGGACGTCGGCGCCCGCGGTCCCGCCCGCAGCGCCCGATTCCGCTGTGCCCTCGTGCTCGCCCAGGGAGGCGAAGTCCTCGCCACCTTCGACGGATCGGTGGAGGGCGTCCTCACCAATCAGGAAAAAGGCTCAGGCGGGTTCGGCTACGATCCCCTGTTCATCCCCGAGGGCCATTGCGAGACTTTCGGCCAGTTGCCGGAGTCCGTGAAGAACCAGTTCAGCCACCGCGCCCGCGCCATGGCCCGCCTCCGCGAGTGGCTCGACGCGCGGATCGCCTGATCGACTCGGGGGTTTCCGATCAGACCCTGTTGCATCGGAGATGAGACCCTGTTGCATCGGAAACCCCGCCGGGTTCGCCCGCCCCGGTGCCGCCCCCATTCCGCGATCGCGCGATCCGGATTTGAGCCATCGGCATTGACGCCCCCTCCCGTCGTCCTGTTAGGCTGCCGCCCATGCTGAAACAGGAAAGAACCGAATTCCTTCGTCTGGCTGCCGCCATCGCCCTCGTCGCCGGCGGACTCCCCATCGCCACCGCCCAGACCACCGCGCCATCACCGGTGCGACAGGCCTTGGAACCCTTTGTCGAGGGTGGCTCGCTCGCCGGAGCCGTGGCCGTTTACAGCCGGAACGGCGAGATCCTGTGCCGGGAATCGATCGGCTACCGCGATCTGGAAAGCCGCACGGCGATGACGGAGGACTGCCTTTTTTGGATCGCCTCGATGACGAAGCCCATCACCGCCATCGGCGTGATGATGCTCCAGGAGGAGGGCAAACTGCATGTGGACGACCCGGTGGAGAAACATCTGCCGGAATTCCGCGGACAACTGCTGCAGCAGGAGCGATCGGCCGAAAGAACGGTGCTGGTGAAGCCGCGGCGTCCCGTCACCATCCGCGACCTGCTCACCCACACCAGCGGCCTGGTCTCGCAGTCGCCCCTGGATGGCAACGCCCTTGATGTGCTGTCGCTCCGCGAGGCGGTGATCAGCTACGGCTTGTCGCCGCTCCTGTTCCAACCCGGCTCGAAGTGGTCCTACTGCAACCCCGGCATCAACACGCTGGGCAGGCTGATCGAGGTCGCCAGCGGCGAGGAGTATTCGGCCTTCCTCCAGCAGCGCCTGTTCACTCCGCTCGGGATGGCGGACACCACCTTTTGGCCCACCGAGGCCCAACTGGCCCGTCTGGCCACCAGCTACGACCAGAAAGCCGGCGGTCCGCTGACCCGCACCACGATCCGCTACCTGTCCGAGCCCTACTCGAACCAGAAACGGGCGCCGCTGGCTGCGGGCGGCCTCTTTTCCACCGCCGGTGACCTGATCAAGCTCTACACGATGTTGCTGAACGGAGGCGAGTCAGCCGGGAAGCGCTATCTCCAGGCAGAGACGCTGGCCCGGATGACGATGGACCACGCGGGCGGGCTCAAGGCGGGCTTTACCGACGGGATGGGCATGGGGCTGGGATTCCAGGTGGTGCGCGAGCCAACCGGGGTGACGGCCATGCTCAGCCCCGGCACCTATGGCCACGGAGGAGCTCACGGCACCCAGGGGTGGATCGATCCGGAGAAGAAGGCCATCTACATCCTCCTGATCCAGCGCGCTGGCCTGCCCAACGGCGACGCCTCGCCGATGCGGCTCGCGTTTCAGAAAGCCGCCGTCAAGCTGCCTGGGCAGGTCACACCCTGACTACGCGAGGTCGAGCAGGGCGGCTGCGGTGACTTCGGCAGTCCGGGCGATGTCCTCCTCGCTATGGGCGAGGGAGATGAAGCCGGCCTCGTACTGTGACGGGGCAAAGTAGACGCCGCGGTCGAGAGCCGACCAGAAAAAGCGCCTGAAGGCGTCGAAATCGCACTGTTTCACATCGTCGACATTCCACATCGGCCGGTCGCTGAAGTAGAGGCAGAACATGGAGCCGACCCGGTGGAAGGTGGCCGGCCGGCCGGCCCGGTCGAGCGCATCGCGCACGCCGTGCTCGAAGGCGGCGCCGATCTTTTCCAGCCGGCTCCAGCCATCCTGCTTCTCCATTTCCCGGAGCTGTGCCAGGCCCGCAGCGAGAGCGAGCGGATTGCCGGACAGCGTGCCCGCCTGATAGACCGGTCCGTCGGGCGCGAGGTGATCCATGATGTCGGCCCGTCCGCCAAAGGCTCCAACCGGCAGGCCGCCTCCGATGACCTTGCCAAGCGCGGTGAGGTCGGGCGTCACGCCGGTGAGCGACTGCACGCCGCCTTTGGCGACGCGGAAGCCGGTCATGACTTCGTCGAAAATCAGGAGCGCGCCGTGTTTGCGGGTGATCTCCCGCAGGAACTCCAGGTAGCCCGGCCGTGGGAAGACGAGGCCGGCATTGGCGGGATAGGGCTCCAGAATGATCGCGGCGATGGTCTCGCCCTCGGCGGCAAAGGCCCGCTCGACCGCCTCGGGATCGTTGTAGGGCAGCACGATGGTCTCGTCGGCAAACGCGCCCGGGACTCCGGCGCTGTCGGGCCGCCCATGGGTGAGGGCGCCGCTCCCGGCGGCGACGAGCAGGGAATCGACGTGGCCGTGGTAGCAACCGGCGAATTTCACGATCTTGTCGCGCCCTGTGTAGCCGCGGGCCAGGCGGATGGCGGTCATGGTGGCTTCGGTGCCGCTGTTGACCATCCGGACTTTCTCCACCGAGGGCACCCAGTCGACGATGAGGCGGGCCATCTCGACCTCCTGGGGATTCGGAATACCGAAACTCACCCCGGCCTTGGCAGCCTGATGAAGGGCGTCTAGCACGACCGCGGGGGCATGGCCGAGGATGGCGGGGCCCCAGGTGCCGACGTAGTCGATGTATTCATTGCCATCGACATCCCAAATCCGGCTGCCGCGGGCCCGGCTGACGAAAAATGGCTCGCCATCGACATTGCGGAAGGCACGGACAGGGGAATTCACGCCGCCGGGAATGACTTCCTTGGCAGCGGTAAAGAGTTTGTGGGACAGGGAGCGGTCGGACATCGGTGGTGGGGAAAAGATTTCGGGCTTTCTGAAGGACGCAATGAATAGTAGGCTCACTCAAGCGTCAAACCGGGGTCTTGCCCGTTTCGCGGCCGGCCCGCTGTGAATTCACCGCTTTTTCCCCGCCCTCCCACCTCCTGACCATGAAGCAGTCACACTCTCCCGGATGGCGCCTCGCAGTGCTGTCGCTGGCCACTCTGGCAGCCGGGCTCTCCCTCGTCGAAGCCCAACTCCAGACCGGACAACTCCAGCCCGCCCAACAACGGCTGATCCCGATCCGGAAGTCCAAGGCCGACCGGGAGGGCAGCAGTCTGATGCAGGAGAAAGGCGCCGTCTATCTGGAGGGTCTCGTGACCCGGGAGATCAAAGTGAAAGTCACCCAGGCCGCTCCGATCTACGCCAATCTCACCGGGGAGCGCTGGCTGGGGAATCTGTTTCCCAATCAGGAGGTCACCCTGCTGGCGATCGGGGAAAAGGCCTATCGCGTCCGGGGACAGGCCAAGCAGGGGCAGGTGGCCGGCTGGATCGGCAAGGCCATGGTCGAGGGCGTGAGCCCCGAACTGGAGCAGAACCTGGCGAAATTGCATGAGCGGCAACTGTTGGTCAATGACCTGATCGACAAGCAACAGGTGGCACTGGGAATGACGAATGACGAGGTGATGGCCTCCCTAGGGCCTCCCGACAAGCGGAACTCGAAGGTCGACAAGGACGGGCGCAACGACACGTTCGAATACATCCGCTACCAGAAAGTGCCGCAGACCCAGACGGCATTCGACCAATTCGGGCGGCCCTACCAGTCAGTCACCTACCTGATGGTGGAAACCGGCAAGGCGACCATCGTTTTTGAGAAAGGCGTCGTCTCCAGCATTGAGGAAAGCGAGGGATTGAACCTCCAGGCGCCCACGGTGCGGATCGTGCCGCCGCCGATCATCATTTTTTGAGTGAATGGCGGCAGCCCACCCGCTCACGCGCCACTCGCCCAGTCGATCCCGATCTCGTGAGCCTCGGATGCGCCGGGCCACTGCCAACTCTCGAACTGGCGGTCGATGATGGCCTTCCCCACGGAATCGGCGCGTTCGCGATCCCGGCGATAAAGCGGCTCCGGCGGCGTGGCGAACACCTGGATCCGGGTGAGCGCATGGTAAGCAGTGCCGAGGCCCAACACCACGGACCGCCCATCCCGGCGCAGGGAAGTGGCATCCCAGATGATCGTCTGCTTGTCCCTCAGGGCGATGCGCAACAGGCGCTTCGCTTCCTGAATAACCTCGCCATTCCGGGATTGATCACTCCGCTTGCCCGCAATCGAGCACCGGAGATCGTCGAGACTGATCCGTACCCAGTCACCCGGCTGGCGGGCGCACCAACTCGATTTTCCCGAACCGCTGGGACCGCAGGTGACAATGAGGACCGCATGCCGTGACCGGTGTGGATGGGTCCGGGCCAGCGCCTCTTCCAGGCTGGAGATGCGGCCAGACTCATAGTCGGCAATGGCCCAATGCCACACGTATCCGCGCTCGAGCGGGCTGGCGATCCCGAACTCGCCCTCCAGACGATGCGACCAGGTCTCATACAGCCGCGGCACGCCGCCCCAGTTCCCGGTGGCTTCGCACTCGATCCGGAACAACTCCAGCATTTCCACAGCCCGGCTGCGGTGGGACTCTGCCGTGTGGCGCCCGCGGAGATCGGCTTTCTCCAACCAATAGATGAGCCGGGGATCGACCTCCCGCGCGAGACGCGCGTACTGGGATGAGGGGGCCTCGCGACTGACGAGTTTGGTGGGATGATGGTGAAAGGCCACCAAACCGATCACGGCACGTGCGGTGGCATCATCGAGACCGAGCGCCGCCAACCGGGGGGCCACATGGGAGGCGCCGCGCTCGGCATGATGGGGCGAAACCACGCGGATCTGCCCATCGATGCTCGCTTCGCCGGTCGTCAGGGCCTTGCCCACATCGTGCAGGGCGGCCCCCAGCAGGAGGACGGTCCGATCCTGCGGGGTGAACGCATCGCCCTCCGATTCGAGCAGGCGCAGGGTCTCCGCGATCACCATCTCCGTGTGGATTCTGACGTTGCCCTCGGCATGCCATTCCGGGTCCTGCGGCGTGCTGTCGAGGAGACCGATCAGGGGAAAGATCGGCTCGAGCGCATCGAGCAGGGCCGCCGGATCGGGACGCGCCTGTTCAAGCAATCGGTTGGCAGCCAGCACGCTCACAACGGCCTCCTTTCGTGGCTTTTCAGTCGATTGGGCGTGACAGCTTGATGCATCCAGTGGCCATCCGTCCCCACATGCGAAGGGCGGACCCATTTGGCGACGGAAACCGAAAAGTCGTCGTAGCTGAACCCATCAACCACCCGAACCACATAACCTTCCTGGCGGCCCGTCTCGATAGACAACTGACGCATCGCCTTTTCATCCCACAGCCCAATCCGCCACACCGGCACCGTGGGCAGGCCCCAACACGCGGCCCACTCCTCCGTCTCGGCCCAGGACAGGGCCACATTCTCGTCCGTCCAGATGGAAAAGAGGTAGAAGTAAGACTCCAGATCGTCGTATGCGATGGAGTGCCGGGCATAGAGATTCTCCCCGCAAAGCCTCCAGCCCGGGGGAATCTCGGGGGAAAGCCTCGCCTGCAAGGCCTTGACCCAGTCGCGCGACGGATGATGCCGCCCATCGAGCGATCGGGCATGGAGCCCGTCCCAGTAAATGGACGTATTTTCCCCGTCCATCTTCTCCGTCACCACGACCGTCCGGCCCGAAAAATGCGCCGTGTCGGCGAGACGTTTGTCATCGTCACTGGCTCCCGGAGACCACGGCAGGTGTGGCGTCCGCGGGTATTTGAAGAAGCGATTCATCGCAACAACGGTTCATGTTCCCATCAAGATGCGGACGTCCGACACCGCCATCACCAACCATCCGGATCGACGGTTCACAGGGTGCGGTCTGACGATCGAATCCACCTCGTCAGGCGGAAAATCTGGCAACCGGCTGCCTACGGAGCCCCGTCGTCTTTCCTGCCCCGGTCTGAACTCCGGTCCTCCACATAGGCCCGCAGCATCAGGCCCAATCCACCGGCGATCAGCACCAGCATGAGGATGGCATGGCTGGCTTTGACATGAAACTCAGGCCGCATCCGGCTGACGATCTCGATCAGCAGGATGCCCACCCCAATCCAGGTGACCACCCAGGCCCAGGTCCGCCGCACATCGAAGAAAAGCGCCACCACCCCGATGAAAACCGGCACCAGCACGATGCCCATCGACACCGTCTGTCCGACTCCCCCACCACCGCCTCCGCCGGCCGGCTGCAGGTCGCGTCCACGATGGAGCGCCGAAGAAATCAGCCCGGGATGCCCGGTGGTCAGCCTGACCGAATCGAAGAAAAACCACAAGCCGAGGAGCGACATGGCCAGCCCGAGCAGAAATTTCAATTCGCCTCCCTGTGCGCCGCCGGGTTCAAATTTCATGGTCATTCAAGTGGATTGAATTCGAGTTTCGCAGCTTGCCGAGGCACCGGGACCAACATCTACCCCATTGCGGCACCCGACCAAGCTCTCCGGAACCCTCACGTATTCAAGTATGTATTGTAAAAAAAGTGAATTTTGTTCTTGCGGAAATTCAAGTTTTTCGAACAATTGAGTCACTGTGAAGTCTCTACTAAAAAGTCTTCCCGAGTATCTCGGTATCCGGAACCACCCGGACAGGGGGAGGCAATCGCATCACTTCCCCATCCCGGAGGCGACGGTCCATACTCCATACTGCCTCTGGGTGGAGCCGATCGACGACCGACCGGCTCATTTGCGGGCGGCCGAAGGCATCGAGATCCGTCGTTTCCCGTTCCATTTCGGAAGACACACCCGTGATTTGACGGCAGCCGACCTCGGCGGTCCGACCTACTACGTCCATGACCGCGTGCCTCATGTCGTTTCCCGCAACCATTGCGTGATCCTCCCCAGCGAAGACGGTCTCGACGTGGTGGACGAGTCCAGCACCCTGGGAACAGTCGTCAACGGCATGTTGATCGGCGGCCGGACCGAGTGGATGGCCATGACTCTGGAAGAGGGGGAGAATACGCTCATCCTCGGGGGACCGCACAGCCCCTACCGCTTCCGCCTCGTGGTGAAACGCCTGCTCTGACAGGACTGCCGCTTCAGCGAGTCCACGCCGGATCGAGCGCGCGTCCCCCACCGAGGATGACCGGGTACCTGGCTCCGGAATCCACCCGCAGCATCGACAGGCCGTTTCCCTCGACGTAGAGCAGATGCCGGGAATCCGCGCCCCAGACCGGCTGACTACCGCTCGTCAGTCGCCGGGTGTGACCCGAAGCGATATCGCGAACGCAAACGGTGTGGCGACCGCCGTTTTCCACGGCTACGAAGGCAATCTGAGATCCATCGGGCGACCAGGCGGGATCGATCGCGACAGCCTGACCGGTCGGCAGCGGCGTGGTGCTTTTCTTCCTGAGATCGTAGATGAACAGATCCGACCGCCCAGGCGCCGGTGCCGCGGCGAACACAAGGCTGCGACCATCCGGCGACCATCCGGCGACCAACTCGGCGACGACTCGGGCACCGGCGTGCGGGTCACCGCGCTGGCTTTGCCCCTCGGCAGGGTGGCGAGGTAAAGGTCGCTGTTCGGTCCCCCATCGGGCGAAAAGGACATCGCGAGGGATTCGCCATCGGGGGAAATGGCCAGTTCCATCCGTTTTCCGATCGCCCCGGGCACGGCGCGGGACTGGGCCGTCGCCAGTTCGGTCAGATGCACCGCCGCGAGGCCATCGGGCCGCAGAGTGGCATGCGCCAGGCTGGTGCCATCGGGGCTCAGCGCGGGCGCCACCTGCATTCCCTGGAGAGGAACCCGGCGCACATTGCCGCCATCAAAGTCACAGAGATAGATCTGGTGCGGCCGGCCGGCCTCGATGAACGTGAACGCGATCTGGCTGGTGGCGATGCCGGGGCGCTTGGTCAGGGTGAGCGCGACATCGTCCGCGAACTGGCGCAGATCGAGATCCAGCGATCCCTGCTGATAGCGCTTTTCAAACAGGGCCCGGCCATTTCCCGCCATCAGACGCCCCTCGATGAATCCCGAGCCGATCTTGCCGGCCACCACCGGATTGCCCGCCGGCGTCTGGCCGATCTGAAAGGGCGTCGTCCGGCCGATCACTTGCCGTAATTTCGCCGTGGCTTCGATCCCGCCCGGTCCTTCGAACGGCGCCACGGTGACGGGCATCTGCCCAGGCCTTGAGGCCGCACCCGGCGAAACCGCGTCGGATGTGACGAGCCAGCCACCGAGGGCAATGGCGGCCAGACCAGTGAACAAGGTGCCCAGCGAGAGGCGCCGGTGGGAAATCACCAGAGGATACATCGGGATCGGGAGGGTTGAGACTGGAGAGACAGTGCGATGGGAAACGGGCAGACCGGAAACGGACAATCTCGCCGGCTGATCTGAAACGGTCATCCCCGGGGGAAGACTCGTGACGTGTGATTTCGTGGGTGATCAGCCTGAGAAACCGCGCGACGCAGAGCCCGGCCAATTACGGGATCGACCGGACAGGGCGCCGGACGGCCGGCAGCTCTGCGGCAGGCTTTTCTCCCGCCGACTCGATCAAGTCGGAGATCTTCGGCCCTTCCACCGGCGTGGCGACCGGTTTGGCGACAGCCGGACCATCCACAGGAGACTGGGTGGCACTCTCGACCGGCTTGGCCACCGTCGCCGGCTTGGCCGGTTCGGGAGTGGCGGGAATTTTCGGCGCAGGGATCGGCGCGGCCTTTGGCTTCGGGACATCCGACTGGGCAGCCGGCGCCGCCTCCTTCGCTTTTCCATCGGTCAGGACCAGCGTTTCCACCGGAGGCACCGACGCGCCGGTGTCGGGCTTCTGGGCGGCGGTCTTGACGGCCGAAGCACTTGCCTCACCACCCGAAGAGGTCAGGTAACGCTGCGGCTCACCCGGCTCGGGATGGGTCGCGGCGCGGCGGATCACCGGCGCGAGCACGAGGTGCAGGGCCAGCACCGCCAGGAACACGAGGAAGAACTGCGTGTTCGTGTTCAATCCCTTGGGAGCCAGTTTGGCCAACCATTCGGACAGGCTGGCGGGTCTCCGCTGACGGCGTTGGATTTCGATCGACATGGTGGATGGGCGGGGCTGAAAGGGGATCACTCGGTCACGGCTTCGCACCGTCCGTCAGACCATCGCGGCCTGGGAGGGCACCATGCCAGCCGTGCGGCGGGCGATCGGATTCATCTCGGCCTCGGCGAAGGGCGTGCGGAACAGGAATTCCTGCTCCATCGACGCCAGTTCGTCATCCGCGTTGGCAAAGGCCGCGATCGGCCGCTCGCCCTCCGGCGCTTCGGCTTCGTCGATCAGGACAAAGGGGCTGGATTCGCCGTAGGGAAGCCGCTCGGACGATGCCTCCAGCGAGGCCGCCGCATGCTCCATGGCCACGCCGTCGAAATCACCGACCGGGCCGTAGGCCACCCCGGGTTGGATGTGATGCGAGGACGCTTTCGGCAGGTGGTTCGAGGACGACAGCGACAGGGGCACTTCGCTGCCGCCGGTCACGTAAAAATGCTCGATGGACCGCCCGACCTCGGAGCGGAAATCACCCAGGTCGCGCAGGCGGTGCCGGCAGACCGAACCGAGCAGGATCTGCCCGACCAGCGCCGGAGTCGCGACGATCATCCCGACCACGAGCATGGCCAGCGCGCCCGAGACGCCGGGCGACACCTCTGTCAGGGTGACGCCGGCCGGCTGCTGGGAAAACGTCTTCATCAGGATCCACGACATCCCCAGCAGACCGATGAACGGCGCGCCCATCGACGTCAGATTCAGGATCGGCATGCCATCGCGCAGTTTGGCTGCCGCCGCCACCTCTCCCCGGTCCAGCGCCTCGCGGACCGCCTTCATCTGGACCGGCGTCAGGCCCACGCTGGCCCGGATGCGGGCGGCAAAGGTCTCATCACGCTCCGCCGAGCCCAGCATCTGGAAAGCCGCCTCCCGCGCACCCTGATCATAGATCATCCACCGCAGCGACAGATCGTCCTCGTAGTTCCGCTCAAAGATCTGCAACGGCTGCCGGCTGGCCCGGTATCGCCGGGAAAAGTCCTCGTCCGACCGCTTCATCCGAAACAGGGTGATGCCCTTCGAGACAATCACGCCCCAACTCAGCAGCGACAGCATGAACAAAGCCCAGAGCAGCAGCTTACCCGGAAATACCGGCTGCTGCAGCGCGTAGTCGAAACCGGTGGTGGCGAGAAGGGATTGACCGAAGAGTAGCGCGTTCATGAGGTCTGGGTGGGTGACAGAAAGCAGTGTTTCGTGAAAAGAATTCCCCGAAATATCAGGAAATCTTAAACATTTTAAATTTCCCGCAAATTTTTGTCCACTGAAACCTTTCCAGCGGCTCCAGATTTTTCAAAAAAGTCTGGCAAATCAGTCGCCCATCGCCCATCGACTCCGGAACGACAGGTGCGAAGGCCGGTCCCGTAAGCCGAATTCTGTTCCCCCCGCCGAAGCGGGTTGGACGATCATTTTTCTAGCCCCGACCGAAGCCGGGACTCCCTGTTGTGAGCAGGGTGCGACCAATACCCGGGCTTATTCCGCCGAAGCGGACCCGGGCAGGCGGCCCGGATTTTGCCCTGTTCTGTCTTGCACCGCGCGGGGTTTTTCGTGCCCCCTCGGTTACCCTCGGGGCGGTGAGCTTTTACCTCGCCTTTTCACCCTTGCCGGTCCCGCTGACGCGGGTGGCGGTTTGTTTTCTGCGACACTGTCCGTCGGCGGTGGCTTGCGCCCTCCGCCTCCCTCGCTTTCACGAGGCACGCTGCCTTGTGGAGTTCGGACTTTCCTCTGACCGCGCATCACCGCCGGAGCGGCATGGCGACCAGCGATCGTCACGGACCGGCCTTCGCGCGCGCAACCTATCACGCGCCGGGCGCCGGCTCAATCGATTCCACCGCAGGCATCGGATCCGCCGCGGGCGCCGGATCGGGATTGAAGACAAACACATCGGCCGCATACCAACCGATCATCGCCATGGCCACCAGCATCTTGGCAACCATGCCGGCCAATCCCCCGATCACCGTGCCCACCGTCGAATTCGCCGCCGGCTTCCACTCTTTCTTCGCAAAATAGATCTCGGCCACAAAAACCCCGATGATCGGCCCCAGGATCAAGCCCGGCAGCGAGAAAAACAGCCCCACGACACCACCGATCAACGCCCCCCACATGCCATATTTGCTCGAGCCGAAATACTTCGCCCCCATCGCCCCGCTCACCCAGTCGATCCCCATCGACACCACCCACAGCAGCCCGATCACTACCAGGCTCTGCCAGGTCAGTCCCGACTCTGCCTGCATCCCGAACAGGAAATAATGGGCCAGCATCCCGACAAAAATCAGCGTCGTCCCGGGCAGCACCGGCAAGAATGTGCCGAAAAAGCCGACCAGGATCAGCGCCCCGACCAGCACCGCCTTCAGCACCGTCAGAGTCTCCCCGGCGGGAAACCAGTCGAACCAGTCACGGATGGCAGCGAGCAGAGTCATGGTAGGATCGGGCAGTTCAGGTTACCGATGGAATACGATTTTGTCCGCCAGATCGGACCGCGCCGTCTCCGGCCAGGTCTCGCTTTTTGGCCAGCCGAGGTAAAACAGGCCCAGGCACTTGTCGCCGGGCTCCATCCCGAGCCACTCGCGCATCTCCTCGCTGTAGACGATCGGCGGCGTCAGCCAAGCCGCCGCCAGCCCGATGGCCGAGGCCGTCAGGTGCATGTTCTGTACCGCACAAGCCACCGCCTCGACCTCCTCGATTTCCGGGATTTTCCCGCCGCGCTGGCGCTTCATCCCCACCGCGATGACCAGCGGCGCCTGCAGCGGCTGGGCGCCCAGCTTTTCCAGTTTGTCCGGGCGGTACTCCGCCTGCGGCGTCAGCTTTTCATAAGTCGCGGTCAGGAAATCCGCCAGCCGCTGCCGGCTCTCGCCGCTGAAGACAAAAAAACGCCACGGCTCCGTCATCCCATGGGTCGGCGCCCAGCGGGCATTTTCCAGAATGGTCGCGAGATGCAGATGGGAGACCGGCTTCACCGTCATGTCGGACGGCTTGATGGTCCGTCGCCGGCGGATCAGGGCATTGGCAGCGGCCAGACGCAGCGAGAGCGCGTCCAGTTTCGGACAGCCTGTGTCCGGGCCGGCGGGAAGCGGAAAATCGTCGGGCATCGACATACCCGCACACCGTAACCGGCAATCGCCCGCCGTCACCCGGAGAAATGACGCCCCGTTTCGGTTGACCCGGCCGGGTGTCCCCCTATAATCCCGGAGCCCCAAAACCGGGCTCATCGTCACCACCTCACACCATCCAACCCACCATCCCAACATGGCACTCTCTATCGGCGAAAAAGCTCCTGATTTCCAACTCACCACCCTCGGCGCCAACGGCCCCGAACTGGTGAAGCTCAGCGACCACATCGGTCAGTCGAACATCGTGCTCCTTTTTGTGCCCATGGCCTTCACCGGCGTGTGCACCCAGGAGTTCTGCTCGGTCACCAGCGAACTCGCCGAGTACGAGAACCTCAACGCCAAGGTCCTCGGCATCAGCGGCGACAATCCGTTCGCCCAAAAGGCCTGGGCCGACAAGGAAGGCATCGGCCTCACCCTGCTCAGCGACTACGAGCATGCCGTCGCCAAAGCCTACGGCGTCGCCTACGACAGCTTCCTGCCCGAGAAGAACCTGACCATGGGCGGCGTGCCGAAGCGCTCCGCCTTCATCGTCGCCCGCGACGGCACCATCGCCTACGCCGAAAGCAGCGACAATCCCGGCCAACTCCCCGACTTCGCCGCCATCAAGGCCAAGCTCGGCGAACTGGGCTGATGTCTCGCCCCCGGGATCCCGGGCCGGTTTCCGATCATACCCTGTCTCATCGGAGATCAAACAGGGTCTCATCGGAATCCCGGCCGGTCCTGCCCGGCAAAACGCCTTTCTCCGAATTCTTCAGGCCGTCCGCACTACGCGGGCGGCCTGTTTTCGTTTCCGGCTCCAGCTCCGGCTCCACGGGCCGCCGGCTCGACGACGGGCGGCAGTTGCAGCGGTTCGCGCCCGGCTTTCCGCCGCATCCAGTCGATCGCCCGGTTGATCGCCGGGATGCGGATGAGCCGCAGTTCCAGCCGCCGTTTTCCGGGGAAGTTGAGCAACATCAGGCCGATGAACAGTGTGAGGATGCCCTGCCCCGGCGTCACGAACATGGCCAGGCCGGCGAGAAAAAGGACGGCACCGACCAGATTCTTCAGGATCAGGAAGCTCCACCGGATCACCGGATGCCGCCCGGCCAGCGTTTCCTCCCGGTCGCGATGGGGCATGAAATAGTCGGGGCTCATCCGCGCCACCAGCACCGGCACGAGGATGGCCGAACCGACCAGCATCGCCACCGAGGCGAAAGCCAGCCAGCCGGCCAGGGCCTGATTATCCTTTACCCAATCGACGAGCGTCATGCGCATACGGGACGCGAATCCCGCCCGGAACGCAAGAGGGGAGAAGCCTCCTCACTGTCCGGCGAACTGGCCAAAAAGAGCCTCCACGCCAGCCTGTTTCTCGTCCCCCTGGTGGAAGCAGAAACGCCAGCGGAAGCTCGCCGACTTACCCGCCTCGATCTTGAATTCAGCACTCGCCGGGTCCGGCAACTTCTCGAAGGTGCCGCGACCGAACACGTTCGCCGAGGTGAGCCCATAGGTGCGGGCGTGCCACCAGGTGGGGTGCTGCGGATTCGACGGATGATCCAAGATCGCCACACCGACGGCCCGGTCGCCCACCTTGCCGGAGATGTCGACCCACTTCGCCCGCTTGCCCCAGGCATCCTCATTGAGGTTTCCCTCGCTGTTCACGATCTTGCCGGTCGGCGCCACGCCGCCCTCGGCACCTTTTTGCCGCACCACCTGCAGACTCGGAGCCACGCGGATGGCCATGCCGCCGTCCTTCTGATTGCCGAAGACGACCGGTCCGTGGGAAGCGTGGATAGTGATGGCCACGTCGAGGATGCGCGTGTCGGTGGGCGATTTGATCGCGGGAATGGTAAAGGTGCGCTCGTCGGTGCAGACCACGGCACCCTCGGGGGACACGTATTCGTTTTTGACCGTGAAACGCCCGGCTTCGTCTCCGCTCTCGATCCGGGTGAAGCCCTTGTGGACGGTCCGGCCCGGATCGCGGTCCTTGTAGCGGTTCACCGCCCAGAAATTGCTGCCATTGATGACGCTGTGGGTGAACCACAGCGAGCGGTGATGCGGGTGGTCCTTGTCCTCGCCCTCGTTTTCCTTGAACGGATAGTCCCGCGTCATTGGGACGCCGCCGGGGCCGTGCACGGGATAAAACACCGGAAAGGTGAGGATCTCGTCGCCGTAGCGATACTCGGTGAAGAATTCGCCGTTGAGTTCCACCCGCAGGCCGCCCTCGGTCTCCTTCAGCGAGACCTTCGGCTTGGCATCCTGTGCCAGGGTGCCGGACGCCGGCGCCAGAGAAAGCGAAAACAACAGAGTGGGTAACAAGAGGGAGTGCTTCATCCCGCCGATACTAGCGGAACGGCCCGGATTAGGGAAACCTGTCGCTCTCCGTGTTCGCGCCATCGATCAGCCCGGCAGGGCGACGCCGCCGGCGCTCACTCCGCGGCCCCGCGAGCGGGCCTCGAGATCGGCGATGAGCCGCTCGAAGTCGGCCGTGGCCTCATCGATGGATATTTCATCGTCCGCGGCCTCGTCGGCTTCCTCCTGCCCATCCCAGATCGGCAGACGCACCCCGAACACCGATCCCTTTCCGAGCGTGCTGTGACAAAAGACACTGCCGTGCAGGTCCTCCGCCAGCTTGCGCACGATCCAGAGGCCGAGACCGTTCGACGTCTCGTTGCCGGTGGGGCGCGGGGTCAGGCGGGCGAATTTCTCCCACAGCCGGCCCTGGTCATCCTCGCTGAGACCCGGCCCGGTGTCGCGCACCTCCACCACCACATGATTCGCCACCGTCCCCAGCACGATCTCCACCTTGCCACCGCGCGGGGTGTACTTGACCGCGTTCGACACCAGATTGTCCAGGATCTGCCGCGTCGCCATGGGATCGGCCCACGCGTCGCGCACATCCGAGCCACTCGTCAGGCTGATGGCGATGGATTTGGCCGTCACGGCGGCGGAGTAGTCGGTCACCAGATTGGTCGCAATGTCCTGCACCCGGCAGCGCCGCCAGCTCATGCGCCGCCGGCCGTCCTCGATCATCCGCACGTCGAGGATATTGCGGATGATGTCGAGCATGTGATTGCCCGAGCGCAGGATCTCGGAGGCCTTGTTCCGGATCTCCTTCAGGGTCGGGCTTTCCAGCTCGCGCAGCAGGTCGGCGTACCCGCAGATGATGGTCAGCGGGTTCTTCAGGTCGTGGGCCGCGATGTTCAGGAATTCGTTCTTCTGCCGGTTCAGGTCGGTGAGTTCCCCATTGGCCAGCGCCAGATTGGCATTGGCGACCTCCAGACGGGCATAGGCCTCGATGCGCGCCTGCTCGAACAACAGCGCCAGAAAGGCGAGAAAAGTCACCAGCCCCACATGGCTCGCGGTGCGGATCGGCATGTCCACATCCGCGCTGTAGGACTTCAGAAAGGCCGCACCGCTCGCGTCGATGAAGGCAAAGCCCAGCATCATCGCCAGACTGACCGCGCTCCAGATCACCCCCTCACGCAGCCGCATCAGCAGCAGCGCGCACACCGGACTCGCCGCCAGCCAGCCGGTCATCGGTCCCTCCAGACCGCCGCCGACCGCGCAAAGCCCTGCGAATCCCACCACCAGCGCCGCACCATAGATGTGGCCGGTGATCCTCAGATTTCCCCGCCGACGAATCAGCCAGGGCACCTGCATGATTGAAAAGCCGCACGCCGCCACGATGCAGCCGCCCAGATAATGTCCGAGCAGAAAGAAAAAGCCCGCATACGCCAGGGCCATGAAGCCACCCAGGACTCCGAAGCGGATCTGGAGTCGCCCGCGCCGCAGTGATTCCTCATCCCCGAGCAGATCGGGATGGAGGAATCCGTCGAGGAAGGCATGGGCACGATGAGAGACGGTCTTTTGGGTCGTTGTGATCACGTTTTTCGATTTTGGAGGACTCTTCCAACCCGTGACCATCCGTTGAATCCGAGAGTCAAGGGAACGAGACGGGAAGGAATTGTGAAATTTATTGTTTTTATTATAAAAATCAAGCGGCTCATTTGCATTATTTTCCCAGAGCCCTGTCCGATCCCCCAAAGAAGCCATCTTCCCCCGCCCGATTTCCCCGCTTGCGCCTCCCCGGAAAGGGCCTTTCTTTTCGCCCCTTGTTCCCCAAGAAAAACCGTATTCCCCAGACAGATCGATGAAACACCTGCCCGCCCTACTCGGCCTTGCCGCCGCCCTCCTGACTCCCGCACTGGCTCAGGAGCCCACCATCCTGTTCAAGCAGGGAGACGCCGACTACGGCATCTACCGCGCTCCGGGCCTCGTCCGCACCTCGACCGGCAACCTCATCGCCTACGCCGAAGGCCGCAAAAACGCCGAGATGCGCTGGAGCGAGACACGTCCCTTCTTCCGCGTCTCCACCGACGGCGGCAAGACCTGGAGCGACGCCAAGCCCTTTGCCCAGCCGCCGGCCGATGCCAAGCAGAATGCCGTGCTCGTCGAAAAAGGCGCCGCCGAAGCCGGCCAGATCGGCGTGCACAACCTCAGCGGCACCGCCGACAAGGACGGCAATGTCCACTGGCTCTACGCCGTCGAGTTCAGCCGCCTTTTCTACGTGAAAACCAATGACAAGGGCGAACCGGCCGGCGACGCCGTCGAGATCACCAAGACCTTCGATGAATTCAAGAGCGAGGTGGAGTGGAAACTCGCCGCTCCCAGCCCCGGCCACGGCATCCAGCTCGCCAGCGGCCGTCTCGTCGTCCCCGTCTGGGTGTCCGACGGCAACGAAGGCATCGGCCTGCAGGCCGCCGCGGTCAGCACCGTCTTCTCCGACGACGGCGGCAAGACCTGGAAGCGCGGTGAGATCGCCGCCAAACATTTCACCCTCGAAAACACCAAGACCGGCACCCCCGTCGAACTGCCCAGCGAATCCGCCATCGCCCAGGCCAAGGACGGCACCGTGGTGCTCAACATCCGCAACAAGGCCCTGAAGGGCCAGCGCGCCCAAGCCAGCAGCCCGGACGGCGCGACCGGCTGGAGCGAGGCCGTCTTCGTCGAAGGCCTCATGGAGCCCATCTGCCAGGGCAGCCTGACCGCCGCCGGCGATGCCGGGCTCATATTCGCCAATCCCGCGAACATGATCATGCGCAAATCCCTCACCGCCCGCCTCAGCAGCGACAGCGGCAAGACCTGGCCCAAGAGCCACGTCATCGACGAGGGCGTGTCCGGCTACAGCGACCTCGCCAGCGACGGCAAGACGGTCTTCGTCGTCTACGAGCGCGGCGCCGCCCCGTCGGACCGCGACCCGGAGGCCATCGCCTTCACCAGCTTCGGCGTCGATGCGCTGAAGTGACCGCCCGTTTCCGCACCAACAGGGTCTGATCGCTGATCAAACCCTGTTGGATCGGAGATCAGACCCTCTTTCATCGACAGGGCCCGGTGTGATCCGGGCCCTTTTTCGTGCCCTCACCACAGGGTCCGCTCGGCCGCGGCGGCTGTCTCCTTTTCCACCCGCAGCCGGTAGAGCCCGAAAAGGCCCGCCGCCGCCAGCAGGGCCGCCATGCCCACCGCCACCGCCCCGCCCGCCCACAGGCCGGCCGGTCGCCAGCGCCGCAGCGGCCACCACACCACGCAGGCGGCGAGATTGCAGGCATGGGTGAGCAGACACCACAGACAGGGCGCCTGGACCACCCCGGCCAGCACCGCCAGCAAACCCAGCGAGCCGATAGCCCCGGGCAGCAGGATCCAGCTCACTGCCCAACAATATCCCGCCGGCCGGCAGACCGTAAACAGGCCCCACAGCGCAAAGTAAAAGCCACCGATCACCCCCAGCGGCACCCCGGCAACCTTCGACCAGGCACTCCCCAGAGCCTTGCCGCAATCGACCACCCGCGGTCCGCAGCCAAGATCGGTAACCCCCTCGATGGGCGTGGCATAGAGGGTGGCGAGAGAGGCCAGAAAGCCACCCAGCGCCAGCCCCGCCATCGTCAACAGCCGGCCGCGCGACCGGGACGAGTCCTCCGCAGGTTCCAAGTGGCGGTCGGAATTCATGTTCTTCCCCTTCTTTTACTCCCGGAAGCCGCCGGGATCAACCTGCCGAAGCCGGGCTCGCCAATTCCACCCGGCTGTGTCACCTTCCCCACCCTACCGCCGCCCCATGAGCAGCCAGTCCGCCCCCCAGCTCGCCGAGTTACCCAACGGCATCCGCCTCGCCACCATCGAGATGCCCTACATGCAGAGCGTCGCGGTCGGATTCTGGACCGGCACCGGCAGCCGGCACGAATCCGCCGGGCAAAATGGGATCGCCCACTACATCGAACATCTGCTCTTCAAGGGCACGGCGGATCGCACGGCGGAGGAAATCTCGCGGCAGGTTGAGCGCATCGGCGGCTCGATCGATGCCTTCACCACCGAGGATCACACCGCCTATCAGGTGAAGGGCCCCGCCGAACAGTTGGAACCTCTCGTCGATGTGCTGGCGGACCTCTATCAGCACCCGCGCTTCGACCCCGACGACCTCGAGAACGAGCGGAATGTCATCCGGGAGGAGATCGCCATGGTCCGCGACCAGCCCAGTCAGTGGCTGGAGGATCTGACCAGCGCGGCCGCCTGGCCGGATCATCCGCTGGGCCGTCCCATCACCGGGACCGAGGCCACCCTCGCCTCGCTGGACCGCAGCGCCGTGGCCGGCTTTCACCGCGCGGCTTACACTGCCGGCCAGACCATCGTGACGGTCGCCGGACGGGTGACCCATCAGGACGTGCTCGACCAGATCGCTCCCCGGCTGGCGGACCTGCCGGCCGGCACGCCGCTGGTGGCCGAGCCCGCGCCCGCCCCGGCCCCCGGATTCGGCTTTGCCCGGCGCGACGATCTCGAGCAGGCACACCTCGCCGTCGGCTTTCACGCCTGCGGAAGGCATGACGAAGCCCGCTATGCCCAAAAGCTGCTCAATGTCCTGCTCGGCGAGAACATGAGCAGCCGCCTGTTCCAGGAACTCCGCGAGCGCGACGGCCTCTGCTACGAGGTGCAGAGTGACATCATGTCCTTCGAGGATGCCGGACTGCTGCACATCTACGTGGCCCTCGACCCGGCCGAAGCCATCCGCGCGCTGAAGACCCTCCGGGCCATCCTCGCCGACTTCGTCAACCGGCCGCCATCGGACGAATCCCTCGACGAGGCCAAGTCCTACCTCATCGGCCAAAGCCGTATCGCCCTGGAGAACACCGCCTCGCAGATGATGTGGGCCGGAGAATGTCTCCTCAGCTTCGGCGAAGTCATCGACCCGGAGATCGTCCACCAGCGGCTCGCCGCCGTGACCCCGTCCGAGGTCCGCGCCATGGCGAACCGGATTTTCCGCGCCGACGGTCTGGTCACCGCCGCCGTGGGCCCAAGAACGATGGAAAAGGGCCTGCGTGCCTGGCACGCGGGGTTTTGAATCAAAGGCCCCGATATTGAATCATTCACACTTTTCGAAAATGAGGAAGTGGGCCTCCCGTGAAAAGATGCCCAACACCTTCTTTTCCTCATGGATGGATTTGGCGAATCGCCAGCCGCCCTTTGCTTCTTGATTGAGAACTTGCTGCAACTTCATCGGGTCCAGCGTCCGAGTGAAGCACCCAGTGGTAAGTATGGTGACCTTGTATTGATGGTTCATAAATCGCTTTCCTGTCGTGACGAGTTCCTGACGCTCGACGATGGTCTCCTCGGCTGCCATGAGGGTCCCAAAGCGAACCCACTCAGCCGTACCTTCCGCGCAGATGATCGTATCGGAATCAACGAGACCTCTCCGGTTCAATTCCACCAATTCCGGAAGCGTCACCGGCCCCCGGCTCTCCTGTCGATCAGTGCTATAAAAATAATTCCTCATGGCTCGATCTCGGTGCAAGGGTGAGGCATTCTGACAACAGCCGTCCCACAACGCCTCGAACGTTCAAGGATCAGATTCACCGCTCGATACAACGAGAACCGTTTAAGACAACGGATGGCGAACTGAGAACAACATGGGCGCCTACCGCAGAGCGGAAAAGTTCGACGCGGCGCCTCCACCTTTTGGTAGGTGCGAATCAGGGCTATCAGAACCGTTCTCATTTCACCCTCTCCCTCTCGAAAATTTCAACAGTCCTCCGATCCGCAGGCAGCTTCGTGAAAAATCCCGCAAACCAATTCCACACTCCCCTGAGCCCTCTCAAAACCGAGTGTTCCTGTTGGCTTCCCAAACGAAACCTCCTCTGAATCACTTCCACATGCGGACGATACCTCGGCAACAATGCCACTGACGCCGTCCGCCTTTTTCCCTCTCGATCAAAAACAGATAAACTGGGAAACAAAAGCCCACGTTCAATGGCTACATCCATTGGATCTCCCAGGTTCAAAACCCGCAATCGACCGGTCAACCATGAACGACTTTCGAACCGAATGCCACGATCGCCATCTACCAAGACCCGGCCCATGCTCCGCGCGGGCATCTCAAAGCCGGAACCTTTCATCACAAATCCCACCGCTGTCTCCTCCGGCGCTTGGGAACGCCAAAGCAGGGACCGAATGAGATCGGCCGACATGACGCCACCGAACACAGCCATTCTGAAACAAGCGGGCGCCAGCCACGCGGATACAGCGATAATCGCGAGGCAAAGCAAAAGCCCGACCGCCGGACTGATTGCCGAGACGGTCACCAACAAAAGCAGGAAAAGAGTCCGACCTCCCTTCAACACAGAGTCGACCAGGGCAAAAGGTGAAATCAGAATCAAAACATGGATGGCATGACTGACCACCCAGACCACCAAAAATCCGCCAAGAAGAAGCGGGTACCAAATCCAACCACCCAAATTTGCCGGTATGGCCGCAAAACCGATGGGAGCGGACCCGGCGGCTGTTGTTGCCCATGTCACCGAAGAAAGCTCAGAGGACAGAAAGGGAAGTACGGAACCGCAGGCCAACAACGCGCTCAGCTTGTTTTCAAACAGTTCAGCCACATCGAATGGCTTTTTCAACAGAGCCGGTGCACCCGTCCCGAAAGAATCCTTGAGAAAGCAGAGGCCGATGATCAATAAGCCGGGACCCCAGACGAACGGATGGCAAAAAAGGGGCAGCGCCGCCCGATCTGCCTCGGCGTGACTGAAGTAATACCAAGCGCCCATCAGGCTCATACCCAGAAGGGGCGATATGGCAACGCCTGTCATCTGCGACGCCGATTCGGCGATCTTCACTCCAGGAAAAAACGCAACATCACCCGCCGATTGATCGACCCCTGACTCCCTCTCCGCTGCCTGAAGCGTCGCGGAAAGGCAGACAACAAAGGACAAGATCCAAAGGAAAACCGGAGCAACTGATCTCATTTCGCGTAGATCTGGCGCGACGATCCCGACCTCGGCCAGCTTTCCGAACCATATAACCAGTTACAGCACGGATGAAAAGAAAAAAGTAAGCCAATCGAGAGGTCAACTATCCGCCGGCCGTTTCTTCACGTGCAGGATGATGGGGCGGGTGGACTGACCGGCACCATTCTTGGTCCGGAGGAAAAAGGTCCGCGTCGATTCAGGCACCCACTTGGCGGCGGTAATGAAGAAGCGCTGCTCGGTGGCCTCTTCCGGAATCATCAGGCCGTTCAGCCCGATGTTGTCGATGATGAGGCCATGGGCCAGGTTGCGCCCGGAGTCGTCGGTGCCGAATTCAATGCGGTCTTTGAAATCGAGGCGCGTCGCCTTCACCATCGCGGTGATCGTCTCGCCGGGATGAATGGTCAACTCGAGCGGCTTTCCGGGTTCGGACACAGGCTGGCCAGACTTCCCATCGGGCTGGATCTCGACCAGCAACTTGGCGCCCTTCGGATTGAACTTGAACTCCGGCAACATGCCGGCATCGCGCATCTCGGTGCGTCCGCCGATGCCGGCCTTCGCCACGATCTTCACGGCCTTGGCGGCTTCGGGAGCCGGCGCAGATGCCTCCGGCGCGGCATGGATGACACCCATCGCCTGATGCTGGCCGGCTTCAATCACGATGGGATGACTGGCGGTGAAACCCGCCGGCAAGCCCTCCACCGTCACTTCGATCTCACCGTCGAAGCCATCGAGGCGGTCGGCTTTGACCACAAACTCCTGACCGCCACCTGGCACGAAGGCGAGGTCCTTCGCGGTCTCGATGCGCACCGCGAAATCCGGCTTCGGCGCACGGGCGATCAGACGGTAACCAAATCCGGCACCACCAAATCCCCGCACGTCCGACACCCGGACGAGGTAGTCGCCATCGGCCGGCGCGGTGAAATCGAGCACCGAATCACTCCCCGCCCGGCGCTGCGGGTCGTCGTCGTTGTCGTAGTAGAGGGTGTAAACCGGCAGCCCGTTGGGCACCGGATCCTCGCCCGGCGGCAGCGGCCTGACCACGTAGCAGGGTGCTCCCAGGGCGTGGGACAGGGCAGAGGTGCCGAAATAGGTGTGCCGGTTGCCAAAGCCCGGATAGACGGTGAAGCCCGAGTCCGGGCCGCGGGGATAGAGCCAGAGCTTCACCACTTCACCATTGCAATAGAGATACTCGTTCAATTCCATCTCGCGCCAGTTGAAGACGCGGAAGTCGGTCACCTGGAGCGAATCCTTGCCGCGGAACTCGAACCACGAATCCCTCACCGCCTGGAGCCGCACCCGCTCGACCGGCTTGCCATCGGCCGTCAGCACTTCGATCCGGCTGTCCACCGGGGATTGCATCCGCGCGGCATTCACCTCCAGCACCCAGCGCTCTCCGGCCTTTGCCGAAAAGCGGTAATCATCGGTGTCGGCCGGCGCGTCGATCTTTCCACCGATGTCGGCCGGGAACGTCACCGCGAGGGGTGCCGCCTGCTCCTGCGCCTCGGTCTTCGCCGCCGCCTGACCGGAGGCTTGGGAAACTGGCTTGCCGGGCTTCGTCGTCCCGGTCCCGGACGCAGACGGACGAACGGCGGCTGCCAATTTTTCCGCATCAAAAGCCAGTTCGCCAGTCGACCCGTCGAGGCGACCGACCCGGACGCGGCCCGTCTCCAGCACGAGGGCGGCGGCCACATCGGGTTGGCGTTCCCAGGCGGTGACTTGGTTCAGCTCGGGCAGGGACCACAGTTTCACCGCCCGGTCGTCGCCGGAGGAGACCAGCCACTTGCCGTCACGCGACACTGCCAGCTTCACCACGTCCTGCTCGTGGGCATAGCGCGCCTGAATCACCGGATTGATGGCCGGCTTTTCCCGGGAAACGAATCGATACATCCGCACCCGGTTGTCGGCCCCGCCGGCGAACAGATACTGACCGTCCGGCGAGAAGGTCACCGAAAACTGCTCGCCCTGGGGCTGGTTCAGCGTGTCGAGGCGGGTTCCATCCGCGACGCGCCACAGTTTTACCGTGAAATCGCCGCTGGCACTGGCGAGCACCCTGCCATCGGGACTGAAAGCCAGGTCGTAGATGGCTCCGTTGTGCACTTCGATCCCGTGCAGCCGCTCACCGGTGGCGGTGTCCCAGATGCCGATCTTCGCGTCGTAGCCACCCGTCGCCAGTCGCGTCCCGTCGGGTGACAACTCGGCGTCGTAGAGGGCATCCCGGTGGTAGCCGGCGCCGAATTCCCGCAGCGGCCGGCCCGTGCCGAGGTCCCACAGGGTCGCCACCCCGTTGAGCCCCGGCAATCCGGCCGCGGTCACCAGTTTCCCGCCGTCCTGGGAAAAATGCAGGGCGTTCACCTTGCCGCTCGCGATCTCCAGTTGCCGCACCGGCTTGTCACCCTCGCGAATCTCGACGCCGCCATGACGGGCCGTCGCCAGCCGTTTACCGTCGGCGCTGTGCTCCATCGCGGTGACCGCCCGCGCTCCCGGCGCCTTGGGCAGGGCCGGCACAGTCAGCAGGCTCAGGATCGACACGTCCTCGCCTTTCGGCCCCGCCGCCCCGGCCGCGATCCAGCGCTTCAGCAGATCGATCTCGGCGGCGGCGGGCTGCGGTTCGTCCTTCGGCGGCATCGGCTCGGAGGTGCCGCCGGTGAGCAGCTTGATCAGGTAGCTCTCATCGGGACGCCCGGGCACAATCATGTCACCCTTGGAGCCGCCCTCTTTCAGGTCGGCGAAACGCTCGACGGAAAAATCGCCGTCGAAATCCTCGTCATTGTGGCAGCCGGCGCAGTACTGCCGCAGCAGCGGGGCGATCTCGGCATGGTAATCGACGGCACCGGCGACAGGAGCGGCGCATCCCAACATCGCGGCCAGCGACCAGTGGAAGAAAGCGGAAGACTTCATGACGATCAGCTCAGTGTTGGAACAAAAACTCGCGCGAACTCATCAGCGCCCAGAAGAGATCCTCCACCGCAGCGCGCTTTTCGGCCGGCGGCGTGCCGCCAAAGATGTCGAGGAATCCCTGGCGCTCCCGGTCCGTCGGCGGTCGCGACAGGCACATCAGGTAGGCCTCGTCGATCAGATCGGCGTCGGCCTTGCCGGATTTCATCAGGGCCTCGACCGCGCCCGTCTTGGCGGCCAGTTTGTCGTTCACCGTGACACCGTTGGCCACATGGAGCACCTGCACCAGGCTGGGCTGGTTGCTGCGCTCGCACTCGCAGGAGATCTCCCGCTCGTTGCGGCCGAAGGTCTTCAGGAAATAGGAATCCACAGCCGAGTCATAGAGTTCCAACGCCCGGGTGCCCTGCGGATAGAATTCGGTCTTTTCCTTGCTCCCGTCGCGGTTCGCGATCTGGTTGAAGTCCGTCGGCACGCCGGTGATCCCGGCGATCCCGTCGTGCAGCACCTCGGCGATGAGCCGGCGCGGATACTGCCTCGAAAAGAAGCGGTCGTCCTCCCGGTTTTCATAGAGCGCCTCGCTGCTACGCTGGTAGGTCTCGCTGTTCAGGATGGTCCGCATCAGCGCCTTCAGGTCGAAGCGCTCCTCGACCAGATGGTCGGCCAGCGCAGCCAGGAGCGGCTCGTTGCTGGCGGGATTCGAGGCCCGCAGGTCGTCGACCGGATCGACCAGGCCCTTCCCAAAGAAATTGGCCCACACCTTGTTCACGATGCTGCGGCTGAAATGGTCGTTGTCCGGCGAGGTCAGCCATTCGGCCAACACCTCGCGGCGGTCTTCCGATGCCTCCGGATCGACCGGCTCCGCGTCGAGCGGCGCCGGTGCCTGCGGCTTGCCGGTGCGGGGTTGGATCAGATCCCCGCGAGGCTCCACGTAGACGGTGCGAACGCCGTCACCGCTCCGCGAATCGCCACCCCAGCCTTTTGCCCGGACCCGGGAGAAGAGGTTCGCGAAGGCGTAGTACTGGTCGTTGGTCCACTTCTCCAGCGGATGATCGTGGCACTTGGCGCAGTTCAGCGACAGGCTCAGGAAAGTCTGACTCACATTCTCGGCCATCGTCTCGGGGTCCTGGTGGACGGCGTAGAAATTCGTCGCCCCTTCCTTCACGCTGCTGCCCTTGGCCGTCACCACATCGCGGGCGAAAGCGTCCCAGGGCCGGTTCGCCGCCACGCTCTCCCGCACCCAGGTGTAGTAGGCCTTCACCGCCTCGGGGCGCAGATTGCGGCCATTCACCAGCATCATGTCCGAGATGCGGTAGGCCCAGTAATCGACGAATTCCGTCCGCGCCAGCAACGCCTCGATGAGCCGCTCGCGCTTGTCCGGGGCCGGATCGGCGAGGAAGGCCCGCGTTTCAGACGGCGTCGGCAGCAGCCCGATGGTGTCGATGTAGGCCCGGCGGATGAAGTCGGAATCGTCGGCCCGCGGCGAGGGCTTCAGGTTCAACCGCTGCAACTGCGCCAGCACCAGGTCGTCGATGAAATTCCGCCGCGGCGCGTCCGTGAAGATCTCCGCGGGCAGATCGTTGGGCCACGGTGAGGAGATCCGGGCGATCACGATCTTGGCCGAAAACCACGCCGTCACCGCGCCCTCGCCATGTCCAATCACGTTGGCATTCCCATCATCATCGACCGTGGCCACGGCTTCGTTGGATGAGGTGAACTTCGCCCACTCGGTCACATCCTCCTCGCGCCCGTCGGAGTACCGCGCCCGCACCGTGAACCGCTGCGCGTCACCCGGCTTCAGGGTCGAGAGCGGCGGGAAGATTTCCAGCGACTCCAGCCGCGCATCCTCCGGCTTCGGCGCCGCCGCTCCGGCCGAGATCCACTCCGCGATGACCCGGTAGTCGTGGGAGCCCGGCTCGATGCGCTTGCCCCCGGTGTGTTTCACCGCCGTGGTGCCCTTGATCAACAGCAGTGAACTACCCGGATCGCCCAATTCCACCCGGCGACCCCGCGCCTCGCGGGTGATGCGGTGCCAGTCCGTCTCCGGATCATACCCGCGCAAACTCAGCCGGAAGCCGCCCTTGCCCGCCAAAGCCCCGTGGCAGGCGCCCATGTTGCAGCCGCCCTTGGACAACACCGGCAGCACGTGATTGCGAAAGCTCCAGGCGTGTCCTGCAGCAAAGTCTCGCAACGTCACCCGCGCGGTGGCGGCCGTGCCGTCGGCGCCCTTGGCCGTGATCGTCGTGGAGCCATCGCCTTTCGCCACTACCCGGCCCTCTCGGACTTCGGCCACCTTGGGATCGCTCGAGACCCACTCCACCCCGGTCGCTTCGCCCGCGAGATCGCCGGCTTCGTTCAGTTTCAGTGCGAGGATTTGCTGGTAGCCCTCCGGCCCTGAGAGCGTGCTTTCCGCCGGGAGCAGCGTGAGCCGACCAGCCTGGGCCGCAGCCGTCTGAAACAGCGGAGCGGCTCCCAGCAGGAGCGCCAGCGCCAGACAGACCCTGTTGCCTCTCCAACCAAACCCTGTTGGATCGTGCTTCATCATCTTTCTTGGGGGGTGAGAATTGAGACGCCTCACACGAACAGCTCCTTGATCGGCTCGCGGCCGACATCGACGAGGGGGAAAGGCCGGTTGGCCGGTCCGGGCAGGTGGCTGGTGTGGTCGATGCCGAGGCTGTGGAAAATCGTCGCCACGATGTCGCCGGGCTCGACCGGCCGCTCGGCCGGGAAGCCACCGATGGGGTCGCTCTTGCCGATCGCCCGGCCGCCCTGCACCCCGCCGCCCGCAAAGGACACCGTGAAACACTGCGGCCAGTGGTCGCGCCCGCCGGCCGGATTCACCTTGGGCGTACGGCCGAACTCGGCCAGTCCCGCCACCAGCACGTCGTCCAGCATGCCCCGCTGGTAGAGATCCTCGATCAGGGCCGAGTAGGCTTGGTCATACATCGGCGCCACGATTTCCTTCATCTGGGTGATGGACATGAAGGGCTTCGACCCGTGAATATCCCAGCTCAGCTCGTTGAAAACGGTGAGGAAGGTGTTTACCGTGACGAAACGCACGCCGCTCTCCACCAAGCGTCGCGCCAGCAGCAGGCACTGGCCCACGCGGTTCATCCCGTAGCGCTCGCGGACGGAGTCCGGCTCCTGCGACAGGTCGAAGGCGGCGCGGGCCTGCTCGCTCGTCATCATCCGGAAGGCTGCCTGGAAATTCTCATCCAGCAGGCGCGCGTCCTCGCTGGCCTCGAAGTTTTTCACCGTCTCATCGACCAGCGCACGCATTTGCTTTCGCCGGTCGAGCCGCAGGCCGCCAAACTGGTCCGGCGGCAGCAGGTCTGGCACACGGAAATCTTTCTGCGACGGATCGGCCATCAGCGCGAAGGGATCGTGCGCCTTGCCGAGAAAGCCGCCGGCCTGACCGTTCGGCAGGTTGCCGCCGCCGCGTCCCATCAGCTCCGGCAGCACCACGAAAGGCGGCAGGTCCGACTTGCGCCCTTTCAGATAGCTGGTCACCGAACCGATGTGCGGCGTCTGGATGCCGCCGGTGAAGCGCCGTCCCGTCTGCATCATCTGCCAGCCCGCATCGTGGACGGCCGCCCCGCTGTGGTGGCAGGAGCGCACCAGCGAGAACTTGTCGGCGACCTGGGCGTGGAGCGGGAGAATCTCGGAAATGTCGATATCCGGGGACTTGGTGCGGATCGGCTTGAAGGGACCGCGGATCTCGGACGGCGCCTCCGGCTTCATGTCCCACAGGTCGAGGTGGCTGGGACCGCCCAGATTGAACAGGAGGATGCAGGACCGGTGATCAGCCGATTTCTTCACCGCTCCCGCCTCCTTGGCGGCGAGGTACTGCGGCAGCGACAGGCCGATCGCCCCGAGGGCTCCGATTTGGAGGAATTCCCGGCGCGACGGCCCGAGTGGACGCGGCCCGCAGATCGGCGCGTTGGTTTCCGAGAGAAAATCGAGCATGACCGTAAGGGGGTGGAGGTTTCGCAAGATCGTATCACAACCGGCACGCCACCGACAGGTTACGCGACCACGCCACAATACGGATGAATTCTCGCCTGGAGCGCGGGCGCTGTCTTGTAAAGCGGGGGTGTCTTTTGGTATATTCCAATCATGAAACGTTTTTCCGCCCGTCAGTTTCAGGACGAGTTCTTCGCGGCCAATCCCGGCCTGCGCGCCCCTCTGGAGCTGATGCGCACCGCCCAACAAGCCAGCTTTTTCGTCAAGGACATCCAGAGCCGCTATGTGATGTGCAACCCCTTTCACCTCGTCACCTACGACCTGACCAGCGAGGACGGCCTGGTCGGCCGCGCGGCGCGCGACTTCTTCCCCGACCTGCTCGCCGAGGCCTACGAGGCCAACGACCGCAAGGTCTTTGAGTCCGGGCAATCCCTGCGCAACGAGGTCTGGCTGGTGCCCCACATCCGTGGCACCCCGCGCTGGTTTGTCTCCGGAAAATCGCCGCTCTACGACCTGCAGGGCCGCATCATGGGGCTCGCCGGTCTCATGCACCCGATCGCCACACCGGAGGATCAGCGGGCGCACTTTCAGGAGCTGCAGCGTGTCATCGCTCATCTGGAGACCCATTTTATCGACGAGATCACCGTGGAAAGCCTCGCCCGGATCGCCGGCATCTCCGTGCCGCACCTGAACCGTCGCTTCCGCCAGCTCATGCGGATCTCCCCGATGGAATACGTGCTCTCCCTGCGCATCCAGGAGGCCCAGCGCCGCCTGATGACCACCGACCGCGGCATCGGCGACATCGCGGTCTCCACCGGCTTCTACGACCAGAGCCATTTCACCAAGCGCTTCCGCAAGGTCACCGGAATGACCCCCCTGGCCTATCGGAAGCGGTTTCGTGGATAGCAGCAGCGGCAGGCACATTCGCCGTGGAAAATCCCGCCGCTCCCGCTAGGGTGGGGCACCATGTCCGACACCGACACCCTTGCCCTGATCCGCCACTACTACGACCTGTTCAATGCCGGCGATCGTCCCGGTCTGCTCGATCTGCTCACCGATGACGTCGTCCACAACATCAACCACGGCGCCACCGAGGTGGGGCGCGAGACTTTCGCCCGCTTTCTGGAGCGGATGGACCGGGCCTACCGCGAGCAGGTGGAGGAACTCGTGGTGATGGCCACCGGCGACGGCACGCGGGCAGCGGCCGAGTTTTTCATTCGCGGCACCTATCTCGCCACCGACGAGGGGCTGCCCGAGGCCAACGGACAGACCTACTGGCTCCGGGTGGGGGCTTTCTTCGAGATCCGGGACGGACGCATCGCCCGGGTGACGAATTACTACAACCTCACCGACTGGCTCCGCCAGATCGGCGCCTGATTTCCGCCCCTACCCCACTGATGTCCCAGCCGCCCGCCACGCCCTCCCGTCCCGAGGATTCCCGGCTATTCGACGCGGTGAAAGCCGTGTTCAATGCCGAGGGCTGGGCGTATCACGCCGTGCCGGGGCGGGCTGTGATCCAGTCCGGCTTCGAAGCCCATCACACCCGCGTCGAGCTGCACGTGCAGGCCTTTCCCGAGCTGAATGCCCTGTCGGTGGTGTCGGAGTCTCCCCTGGCCTTGCCCGATCCAGCGCGCCGCGAACGGCTGGCGGAACTGCTCCTGCGCACCGACCAGACGCTCACGGTCGGCGCTTTTGAAATGGACTGGGATGCAGGACGTGCGCTGTTTCGGGTGACGAACCTGTTTTCCTCCGACGCGGTCGATCCGGCGATTGTCCGGGGACTCGTTCACACGACCATTCTGGAAATGGACCGCATTTCCCCCCTCATCGTCTTGCTCTCCCAAGCCGAGGGGCCGGCTCTGGCCGGGATCGACCTGCCCGCTCTGCTGAGCCGGATGGATCTGCTGCCGGGAGATTGATGGCGGCAAACGTATTGGCGAAAACTACCGGCCATGAGTGATCCCGCCGCCCCGATCTACGTGCTGAAAGGCGGCGCCCGGCTCGGACCGTTCACGGTCGATGATCTGCTCGACCTCGTCGACAGTGGCGAGATCAGCTACGATGATCTCTGCCTGCGGCAAGGGGCGGTGGATTGCGAGCGAGTCCGACAGGTGCTCGATTGGGAGGACGGAGCCGCGCCACCGTCAGCGCCCGGCGAGGAGCCGGTCGCCTCTCTGGACGGGGACGAACCGGACGAAGACGATGAGGCTTGGGAAGAAGAGGATGAGGATGAAATCGATGATGCGGTGGAAGAATCTCCCGCACCCCCGAGGGAGCCTCGCCGACCAGTCGGACCGCCACGCGATCCGCGACTGATTTTATACGCGGGCCATCCGTCTGTGCTCAGTTTTCCCGTTACCGTGCTGTTCATCCTGGGCAGCGTCGCCGGTGGCGTCTGGGCGCGCGAGAACAGCGGCTGGTGGCTGTTTGCCGGGCTGGTCGCGGCGCTTTTCGGCGTTTCATGGATCCTGTTCCAGCGGTCCCTGCGGCTCTACGTGGTCACTCCGCGGCGGGTCGAGACGATCACGGGCTTCATCGCGAAAAGTTCCCACGAAGTCCGCATCGAGGACATCCGGGCCATCAATGTGCGCAAGTCAGGCCTCCCGGGTCTGCTTGGCGTCGGCACGGTGGAGTTTGCCAGTGCAGGGGGTGCGGCCGTCGATGTCGCCTTTGTCGATGTCTATGCCGCCCACCGGATCAAGGGCTTGGTCAGGCGGCTCCAGGATGCAGAGAAATAGACCGCAGCCTGCGCCAGATCACGCATCCGTGAAGCTCAGCAGGCGCCCGCACTCCTCCAGCAGCCACTCGGTGTGCATGAACGGCTCGTAGCCGATGTCCTGCCAGCGGATGCGCCCCTGCCCATCGATGAGAAAGGTGCCGTGGAGCGGCTGTTTCTCGAAGTCGTCATGGGCGCGGTAGGATTTGAACACATCCAGATTGGCATCCGACAGCAGGGGGAAGGGAAAGGGATTGTCGGCCTTCGCGCCTTCGGCGGCGGCTTTCTGAAACGTTCCCGCGAGACCGTCGGTCGTGTCGGTGCTGATCGCCACGATCGGGATGCCGGCTTTTTTGTACTTCTCGGTCACCGGCGCGAAGTTGTTGAGCTGTTCCATGCAGTGCACGCAGCCCTTGCCGAGGTAAAAGATCACCAGCACCGGCTTTCCTTCGTAGTCGGTCAGGGAATGCGACTTTCCGGTGGAATCCTGAAGCGTCCAGGTGGGCGCCGTGGGAGGACTCCAGCGAAAGGGCCCCAAGTCATCCAGTTTCGGGCGCGGGCCGAGATCCTTGGCAGCGGGAGCCGGCGTGCGCCAGTCCTCCGGGTAGCCGAACTCGCGGGCGATGGGATCGAGCCGCTTCAGCATGGCCACCTCGCGATCGGCTCCGCCGGCGACGGTGCGCAACAGGTCGAAAGCCTTGCGCGCCTCGTCCTTCTGTCCATCGGCGTGGAGCAGCGCGACCTGCACTGCGAGCGGATGCACCTCATTCTTGCCCTCGCGCACCGCTTGGGCAGCCACTTCCACCGCTTTCTTCATGTCACCGGCACGTTGCCACAGCGTCGCATGGCGGGCCTTGGCGAGCTGCTTCAGTTTGGGCAGGATCTCACGCGCCTTCGGCTGATCGGCAGGCTGGGCAGCCAGGGCGGCATAAACGCGCACTTCATTGGCGGTGTGCTCGAGATCCTCGACTTTATTGGCGAAATTTTTCTCCGCGGCCTTCTTCGCCTCGTCGATGTCCTTGGCCGCCTTTTTGGCTTCCTTCGCCTTTTTTTCCGCGTCGGCGACCGCCTTGTCGCGGCGGCCGGTCTCCTCGGCGAGCAAAGCCTCGATCTTATCGAGATGCGGACGCGCCCCGGCGAGGTCGCCCTTTTCACATTTCGCGATGGCGAGCAGGCGGTGCCACTCGACATCCGGGATTACGGTCCGATCCGACCGAAGATACTGGGTATGCTCGGCGTACCGGATCAGCTCGTCCCACATCTCAAAGCGCAGCAGGGTGTCGCGGAGCCGTTCGCGACCGTATTTCCAGCTCCCGCCGGCCTGGAACTCCTTGTTTTCCTTCCCTCCGAATTTCGGCAGCCGGGGCAACTCGACCATGTTGCGGGCCAGATCGAGCGCCGCACTGACCTGGCCGAGGTGGTTCAGGTTGCGAATCAGCCACTCGTTGTTGTGGGCGAAGTTGTGAATCTGATCCGGAATGATGCGATAGCGGATCATGTGGGCGTGATCGACGCGGGCCGAAGCCTCCTGCTGCCACACGGCGTCGCGGTAGCGCTGCAGCTTTGAGTAGGTGTGGCCGGGCATGTGCCACATGTGGGCGATGCCGGGCGCGGCGGGACCGCACGCCGCCGCCGAAGCCAGCGCCCGCTCGGGCTTTTCACCATCCCAGAGATGGATGCGGTAATGGTGGACTGGATGATCGGCATCCTCGGTCAGGATCTCGCCGAGCTGGAGATTGTTGGCGTAGTGGCTTTGGTAATTCAGGCCCTTCGAGTTGTTCGTGAACAACTGCCAGCCGAGAAAGGCCTTGGCCTCGAGGTCGTCCGGGTGCTTTTCGATGATGCCCTCGTAGGCGCGGACTAGATCGCGGAGCCGGGCCTTCTCGTCCTTGGTGTCTTCGAAAAATTTGGCCAGCGCGTCGATATAGAGCCGCTCACGCTCGCCGGCTTTGTCCCGGCGCTCCTTGGCCTCCAGAATGAAGCCCTTTCCCCGTTTCTGGTTGTCGAAGTTCGACATCGCCATGCCCCAGTAGGCCATGGCACAGTCCGGATCGATCGCGGCGACCTGGCGGAAACTGCGCTCGGACTCGAAATACCAGAAGCCATGCAACTGGCCGACGCCCTGGTTGAAAAAGCGCTGCGCCTCCGGCGATTTCGTGGTGATGGGAAAACGCACGTCGCCCGTCCCCGGGATGAGCACGGCCGCCTGGCGGGGGCCTTCGTTGAAGACCTCGCCGTGGAACGAGTGCCCCTCGGTGGGATCGGTCTTGTTATCCTCGTCCTTTTGCGCCCAGGCAGGAGGCGTCGCCGTGAGGGCGAGCAGGACGGCGGCGATTCCGAAGAGACAGGGTCTGGTCATCGATGAAACAGGGTTGGATCGGGGCCAGCGATCCTATCCGAGCCGGGGTTCGCGGAAAAGCCCGGATTCGCGTGGGCTGATACCCGCATGAAGTATCGCCTTTTTGATTGCCGCAGGGGGACTCACTGCTAATATCGGCCCACCTTGAACGCCAACTCTACATCATCCTCCGGCATGGGCATGACCCGCTGGCTCATCTGCATCATCGCCTCCATCGGCTTCGCTTTCGACATCTACGAGCTGCTGATGCTGCCCCTCATCATCAAGCCGGTGATCGCCTCGCTGAGCGCGCCGCTGGTGCAGGAACTCATCGCCGGGGGCATGGCTCCGGCCGACGCCGCGCAGTTGTGGGCGCCGGGTGGTGCGGAGTATGTGAAGTGGGCGCGCATCCTCTTCTTCGTGCCGGCGATCGCGGGCGGTATTTTTGGCCTGCTGGGCGGCTATCTGACCGACCACCTCGGTCGTCGGCGGGTGCTGACTTTCTCGATCCTCCTCTACGCCTTCGCCGCCTTTGCGGCGGGCGCCTTCGCCCAGACGCTGCCGCAGTTGCTTTTCTTCCGCTGCCTCGTTTTCATCGGCGTGTGCGTGGAGTTCGTCGCCGCAGTGGCGTGGCTGGCGGAGATCTTCACCGAGCCAAAGCAGCGCGAGAAAGTGCTCGGCTACACCCAGGCCTTCTCCTCGATCGGCGGCCTGCTCGTAGCGCTGGCGAATTACTATGCCGCTACCTACGCGTCGAGCTTCCCCGCCATCCACGGCGGACATGAAGCCTGGCGCTACACGCTCATTTCGGGGGTCATTCCGGCCATCCCGTTGATCCTGATCCGGCCCTTCCTGCCGGAATCGCCCTCGTGGGCCAAGAAAAAGGCCTCGGGCCAGCTCAAGCGCCCGAGTGTCCGCGAGTTGTTCAGCCCGGAGCTGGCCCGAACGACCATCGTGACCACCCTGATCTTTGCCGCCAGCTACGGCATCGCCTTCGGGGCGATCCAGCAACTGCCGCAGATCCTTTCCTGGCCCCGCGGCCATGTGGAACTCAAGGCCATCGGCGACGCGGCCGAGGCGGCGGCCAAGACCCAGGCGGTTGAGGAAGCCAAAGCCAAGGGCCAGCCGGAGCCCCCGGCGCCATTGCTGACCAAAATCGGCAAGCAAGCCGGTGGCAATGCCAGCGACAAGGTCACCTCGACCGTGACGAAGTGGCAGGAAGTCGGCGGCCTGGTGGGACGGGTGATCTTTGCCCTGCTGGCCGTGTGGATCGTGAGCCGGCGCGCCATGCTGCGTCTGTTCTTGATCCCGGCGATGATCTTCGTGCCGTTTTTCTTCTGGTGGGTGTCGGGTTCGCTGGACAAGGAAGGCACGCTCGGCCTGATCAAGTGGGGCATCTTCCTCGCCGGCCTGCTCACCGTGGCGCAGTTCAGCTTTTGGGGAAACTACATCCCGCTGGTCTTCCCGGTCCACCTGCGTGGCACGGGTGAGAGCTTTGCGGCGAACATCGGCGGCCGCATTCTCGGCACCGCGGCGGCCTTCATCACCATCACCCTGTCCGCCGGCCAGCCGGTGGCCGCCATGGCGAAAAATGGCGCCATCGTCGCCGGTGTCTATGCCCTCATCGGTGTCATCCTCAGCTTCTGGCTGCCCGAGCCGAAGGAGGAGCACCTCGACGAGCATTGATTGTCCCTGGGCCGGCCCATCATCCTCCTCTTTTCATCACCCAGCCATCGCGTCATCATGAGCCCATCCGCCTCGCCCTCCCTGCCCGACCATCACGGCCCGTGGTGGAAAGCCCTGACTCCCTACCACTGGTTCGTCTTCGCGATGGCCTCGCTGGCCTGGCTCTTTGACTGCTTCGACCAGCAGATCTTCATCCTTTACCGGAATGATGCGCTGAAGAACCTGCTGCCGCCCGGGACGGACCCGACCGAGATCAAGACATTCGGCGGCTATGCCACCTCCATCTTTGTGGCTGGCTGGGCAACGGGCGGACTGATTTTCGGATCGATGGGCGACAAATACGGCCGCGCCAAGATGCTCACGCTGACGGTGCTGCTTTACTCGGTCTTCACCGGTCTGTCGGCCCTGTCGAAAGGCTGGCTGGACTTCGCCATCTATCGCTTCATCACCGGTCTCGGCGTCGGCGGCGTCTTTGGCCTCGCGGTGGCGCTGGTCGCGGACACCCTGCCCGACCACTCCCGCACCGGCGCACTGGGCCTGCTGCAGGCACTCTCCGCCCTGGGCAACATCATGGCCGGCCTCGTGAGCATGTGGATCGGCGGGATGATCTCCACGGGGAAAGTCGACGCCGCCACCGCGTGGAAGTGGGCTTTCCTGATGGGCTCGGTGCCCGCCTTCCTGTGCGTCTTCATCCAGGTCCGCCTGAAGGAGCCGGAGAAATGGGTCAAAGCCCACGCCCAGAGCCGTGCGGCGGGGAAAGGCATGGGCTCCTACGTCAGCCTGCTCGGCGAAGCCCGCTGGCGGCGCCCGGCCCTGCTCGGCATGATGCTCTGCATCTCGGGCGTCATCGGTCTGTGGGGCATCGGCTTTTTCTCTCCCGAACTCGTCACCGACGTCATCACCAATTCCCTGCGCGAAAAAGGCGTCGCCGACACCGAGATCAACAGCCAGGTCAATCACTGGCGCGGCATCAACGGCATCGTGCAGAACCTCGGTTCCTTCTTCGGAATGATCGCCTTCGCCTGGCTCGCGCAGCGCACCGGACGCAAGCCGGCTTTCGCCCTCGCGTTCATCGGCGCCATGGCCGCCACTTGGAGCTATTTTCAATTCTTCAGCGGCGTCGGTGACATCTGGATGAGCGCGGTGATGGGCTTCTTCCAACTCGCGCTGTTCGGCGGCTTCGCCATCTACCTCCCGGAGCTGTTCCCGACCCGCCTGCGCAGCACCGGCACCAGCTTCTGCTACAATGTCGGCCGGTTCCTCGCCGCCAGCGGTCCCTTCACCATGGGGCTGTTGCAGCAGTCCCTCGCCGCCGGTGCCACGACGCCCGAGGCAAAGCTGGCCGCATTTCGCGAGGCCTGCCAGTGGATGAGCCTCGTCTTCCTCGTCGGTCTGGTGGCGCTCCTCTTCCTCCATGAGACCAAGGGCAAACCCCTGCCCGAGGATCTCGACACCGGCGAGGAGTTCGATCCCGCCTGAGATACCAGCCACCATGCCCACCGGGGGCGCCGACCGCCCCTCGCCCCCTGATCCCTCACCCGAAGCGCGGGCTGTTCCACGGCCCGCGCTTCTCTTTTTGCCCGTCCCATGCTCGATCAAAACTGGTTCTGGATCTTCAATGCCGTCGTCATCGTGCTGCTGGCTGCCGATCTGCTCATCCTCCAGCGCAAAGCCCACGAGGTCAAAGCCGGCGAGGCCGCCCTGCTCGTCGCCTTCTGGGTGAGCCTGTCGATGGGCTTTGCCGTCTGGATCGGCTCCACCCGGGGGCCCGCCGATGCGACCACCTTCCTGTTCGCCTACGGCATCGAGTACCTGCTCAGCGTGGACAACATCTTCGTTTTCATCCTGCTCTTCACCCACTTCAAGGTGCCCGCTGTCAGTCAGCACCGCGTGCTTTTCTGGGGCATCCTCGGTGCCATCGTCCTCCGGGCGAGCATGATCGGCGCCGGCGTCGCCCTGCTGGAGCGCTTTCACTGGATCATCCACGTCTTCGGCCTGTTCCTCGTCTACACCGGCATCAAGATGGGCCTCGGCAAGGAGGAGGGCGTCGATCCCGACAAGAGCGCCCTGATCCGCTTTTTCCGACGCTTCCTGCCCCTGAGCACCGACTACAATGGCGCCCGCTTCACCGTTCGCGAGGGCGGCCGGCTGCTGCTGACACCGCTGGCCCTGGTCCTGCTCGTGGTGGAGACCACCGACCTCATTTTTGCCGTCGACAGCATCCCGGCCGTCTTCGGCATCACAACCGACCCCTTCCTCGTCTATACCTCGAACATCTGCGCCGTGCTCGGGCTGCGCTCCCTGTATTTCCTGCTCGCGCGCATGATGACCAGCTTCGAATACCTGAAATACGGCCTGGCCGCGATCCTCACCTTCATCGGGGTGAAAATGCTGCTCTCCCACTACCTCCACATCCCCCGGGAGATCTCCATGGGCACCGTGGTCGGCATCCTCGTCATCTCCGTCGTCGTCTCCCTCATCGCCCGCCGCCGCAAGGCAGCGGAGGCGAACGGGGAATGATTTGATTTTACCGGCCCTCGAGATCGGCTATCCACTTTCATGGGCAGACCCAAAAAGCGAAAGAAGAGCGGCGACACCTCCAAACGTCTCCGGCCCTCGACCGCGGAAAAGTTGGACCGCATGGTGGAGCAAGTCTCCAAAATGGAGCAACGCGTCGCCACCTGTCGCGAAGAGATGGAGCGCTTTCGCGACCGGGATCTGCCCGAATTCGAGCGTTGGGTGAGCGAGAACCTCTCCGAAGAGAGAAAAGAGCTGAAGGAGTTGACCAAAAAGCATGATGTTTATCAGTCCATCGTCGACGAGGCTGATTACATCATGTCCCATGGGGAGGCATCAAGCTTCCGGCAGGCCGTCATGCGGGCCTACCGGAATGCTGAAGAGTACGGGGATTTCGACAATGTCGATTGGGATTCCGAAGATGAAGCTGACATCGCGGACGAGATCGCAGGCAACGGCGACGAAATGGACAAAGAGTTGGCGGAAGACTTGATGGCCAGCTTCATGGTCGACGTCCTCGGCGTCGATCCCGACAGCCTTTCCGAGGAAGAGCACGAACAGTATCGGAGCCGCTTCGAAGAGACCTTCCGCCATGCCCGCGAAGGCAACCGCACCGGCTTCGAAAGCGCCATGAGGGACATCCTGGCGCAAGGCCAGCAACAGAACAGGCCGGCAGCCAAAGCCATCTATCGCCGACTCGTCAAACGGCTCCACCCCGATCACCACGGCGATTTCACTCCCGCCGAAAAGCAGATCTGGGAGGAGGCCGCGATCGCCTATCAAATGCACAATGCCGAAGGCCTGGAGATCCTCGACGTGCGGCTGTCGATCATCCGCGGCGAGCCCATCGGAGCCGCCCAGGCCACCGCGCTGAAGGCCTACCGCGACCAGTTGTTCCGGGAAGACGAGATTTTGCGCGAAGAATTGGAGGAGTTCAGAGAACACCCCGGGTGGGAATTTTCCATTCGGGAGAAAACAGAAGCCTTCTACCAGAGATTGCGTGACGACCTGTTCGAAGCCATCGCCGAGGCACGGGCACGCCTCTCCAAGTTGCAGTCGTTCATCGAGGGGATCCTGTCCAGCCGCCCCAGATCGACGAAGAAGAAATCCGCCAGGAAGAAGGCGACGAGGAAGACCGTTGCCAAAAAGAGCGGAAACAAGCGGAATCACCCGCCCCAGCCGCCGGCACAGGACGAATTTCCGTTTTGACGCGGCCGCCGATTCTGATCAGACCCTGTTGCATCGCCGATCAGACCCTGTTGCATCGGAAATCCGCGATTCCCCCCGGTCAGGCGGAAGTGGTTTCCCCCGGCAGAATCCGGGCTACATTCGCCGCTTTCCCCGCCCATGCTCGCCGTAGACAAAGTTTCGATCCAATTCGGAGGCCGCACCCTGTTTCGCGATCTGTCGCTGACGGTGCGCGCCAAGGACCGCCTGTCCCTGGCGGGACCGAACGGCGCGGGAAAGTCCACCCTGCTCAAGATCATCGCCGGGATCGAGAATCCCGACTCCGGCCGCATCGTGAAGGCGAAACAGGCCACCGTCGGCTATCTGCCGCAGGAAGGCGTGAAACACGCGGGCAGCACCCTGTTTGCCGAGGCGAAAAAGGCATTCGGCGATGTATTGCTGCTGCAAAAACAGGTCGCCGAGGTCGAGGCGGAGTTGGAATCACTCGACCCGGCCGCCGATGCCGAGGCCTATGCCGATGCGCTGGAGGTCCTGGGCGATCTCCAGATCCGCTTGGAACATCACGATGTGGCGCGGATGAAACCCCGCATCGAGACCGTGCTGGGCGGTCTGGGATTCAAGCCGGAGGCCTTCGACCGGCCCACCGAGACCTTTTCCGGCGGCTGGCAGATGCGCATCGCCCTCGCCAAGCTGCTGCTGCAGGAGCCGAGCGTGCTGCTGTTGGACGAGCCGACCAACCACCTCGACATCGAGACAGTCCAGTGGCTGGAGCAGTGGCTGCGCACTTATGACGGGTCGATCATCCTCATCAGCCACGACCGCAGCCTGCTCGATGCGCTGAGCAACCGCACCCTGGCCTTCGAGAGCGGACAGGTGCAGCATTACTCGGGCAATTACTCGTTCTACCTCCAGGAACGCCAGTCGCGGCGCGAACAGCTTGAGCGCTCCTTCCGCAATCAGCAGCGGGAGATCGAAAAGGCCGAGCAACTCATCAACCGCTTCCGCGCCAAAGCGACGAAGGCGAAGATGGTGCAGTCGCGCATCAAACAACTCGACAAGATCGAGCGGATCGAACTCGAGACCGAAGAGTCAGGCATCGGCTTCCGCTTTCCGCAGCCGGAGCGCAGCGGCCAGAGTGTGCTGAAACTGGAGGGCATCGGCAAACGCTACGGGGAGAATCAGGTGCTCGACGGGCTGGACTTCGAATTCGAGCGGGGCGACCGGATCGCCATCCTCGGAGTGAACGGGGCGGGTAAATCGACGTTTTCCCGCATCGTGGCTGGAGTGGAATCCGCGACCGCCGGCACGCGCAAGGTCGGTCACAAGGTGGGCGTGGCTTACTTTTCCCAAAACCATGCCGACGAACTCGACCCGGCCAAGACCGTGCTCGAGACGATCGAAAAGGGCGCCACGACGGCCGCGATCACGATGAACCTGCGGACTTTGCTGGGGGCCTTCCTGTTCCGCGGTGACGATGTCTTCAAAAGCGTCGGCGTGCTCTCCGGCGGGGAGCGCAGCCGCCTCGCCCTGGCCCGGATGCTTCTGCAACCGGCGAATTTCCTGATCCTCGACGAACCGACGAACCATCTCGACATGCAATCGCAGGAGGTGCTCCAGCGCGCCCTGGCCGACTACACCGGCACCTATGCGATCGTGTCGCACAACCGGTCCTTTCTGGATCCCATCGTGACAAAGGTGCTGGAATTCATCCCCCACCGCCCCATGCGGGTCTATCACGGGAATGTCAGCGACTACCTGGAGAAAAAAGCCGCCGAGATGGCCGCCGCCGCGGGACCTGCTGCCGCCCGGGGAACCCTGACTGCCTCCGCGGCCTCGGCCGCGCCGGGCGACGCGGGTCTGAACCGGAAGGATCAGCGCCGGGTGGAGGCCCAGCGTCGCCAGCAGAAGGCCGAGGCCCTGAAGCCCCTGAGCCAGCGCCTCACCGACACCGAGGCCCGCATCGCGGCCCTGGAGGAGGAGAAGGAGTCGTTGACCCGGCGCCTGATCGATCCGGATTTCTTCAAAAAGCAGCCGGAAGAAGCGCGCGTCGCCAGCGAGCGGCTCCATACCATTGATGCCGAAGTGGAAGAAGCCTATTCCGCCTGGTCAAAGGTGACGGACGAAATTGAGAAGGTCGAGGCGCGGTTCGCGGATTGAACCGGCACCAGTTGGTATCCCGGTCTTTCTGCGGCCACCCGCCGAACAGAGCGAGCCGATTCAACGAATGCCGAATCTGGCTTTCGGCAAAGAGGCTACCCCACCGGCCTCACCTGCAAATCACGCAGCGTCCGCAACTCTCCCCAGTCCGCCCCGCCCCGCAGTTTCCGGGCGCCACTCTCCCGCTTCGGACCGTAGCGCCAGCGATTCGCTTCGAAGACGCCATTCACAAACTCCACCGAGCCGAAGACCGCCCCATCGCAGAAATACCGCACCCGACACCGGATGATCTCCGGGATCGACAACTTGCCCTCCCGCTTTTCCTCCGCCTCGATCTGTTCCGCGCTGAATCCCCGCCGCGCCTTCCGAGCCGCCTGCGCATCGGCCTCCTGCTCCAGTCCTTTTCCAAAAAGCAGCATCCGATAGATTCCGGCCGTGTAGTCCCAAGTCACGTCCCGGTTCACCCCGTGGCTGGTGTGATTTAAGATCGTACAAAGCCCCCGTCGCGCCGGGCGTCGCCCCGCCACCGCCTCGGCGTAGCCACACCAGCGATAGTCCTCCGGACGCGCCACCATGCCGGCCCGCACCGGATTCAGGTCAATGTAGGCCGCAATCGTCAGCAAGGCCCGCTCCGAACCCTCCACTAGCACGCTTTTGTAGCGATCCTCCCACAGCGTGCCCTTGCGATGGTTTTCGCGATTGTACCAGCGGGTAAATCGCTGTTTCAAATCCTTCACAAAGCTCGCCAGGTCATAGCGACGACTCTCGAACCGCTCAAGAATCCCCGCCAACCACGTCGGGTCATCCGAAGCCGTCGCCCTCGCGATCTCCTGCTCGATTCCCAGCCGCTGCGAGGCGTCGTAGAGAATCGGCAGCAGTTCCAGGAGCCGCTCCGTGGTCAACCGGGGCATCGAATCCCGGTCCGGCACCCGGACGAGCAGGTGGAAGTGGTTGGACATCAGGCAAAAGGTCACCACCTCCACCCCGCAAAAGGCCTCCAGCTTCCGCATCCACCGGCGAAAATGGTTCTTTTCCTTGGCGTTGAAGATAAATCGCTTATCGACCACGCGGGAGACCACATGGTAGTAGGCATCCACGCCGGGTTGTTGAAGCAGACGGGGTTGACGCATGAGAGTTGGGCGTTGGGCGGGGGAAATGGATCGGAAAGTGCGACTGAGGCGGAAAGGGGCGCCATGGCCACCAAAGCTGAAACGGTGAGGAGCGCAAGGAGTTTTCGCCTTTAATTTTCCCGTCCCTTTAAATTTCTATATCGGAGGATTCGGCCTCCTCATGCTCGTGGTCGGATCCCGTGTCCTCTTCGGTCACTCCGGCGATCGGGCGGGATTCCACGCCAAATCAAAGTGGGCGCGCTTTCTGATTTTCCTCGCTGTCCTAGCCGCCATTACCCGCGCCACTCCGGCATGGTGGCCCACCACGACCATTTCCCACCACGTCTATGCGGCTTGGGCCTGGGGGGGGGCTGGCGATCCTCTGGCTGCTCTGGCACCTGCGGCGTTTTGCCACCAAGGACGACGCGGACTGACGGGCCACTCGCCATCCGAATCGGCTTGACCCAGCCGCCGCCTCAGTTTAACTCTGGGAGCATGCTTTCCCCCAACGTTTGCAGGATTCTCGGACTCGCTCTCCTGGTTGGGAGCGCCGAGCTATCCGAAGCGCAGGCTCCCAATACATCGCCGTTGTGGTCCTTCTCGGCGGATGACGATGACACTCCCGCGTATGGCCAGAACAACAACGGTAAGGCAGCCCAGTTCGGGATGATCTCCGGAAGCCAGCTCTACGTCTCCAGTTATAACGGCCACGTCTACCAACTCGATTTGGCGAGCGGCGCTCTTCAGGCGGACTGGCCGGTGAGTGACTATCGCGCATACAGCGCCCCATTGATGGTCGATGGCAAACTTTACGTCTTTGCGGATCGCGGGTTTTATCGGCTGGAAAAGGCTCAGACTCCCCGCGCGGTAAAGTTGTTTGAAGTTCCCGCTCCTGGCACCGACCGGCCGGAAGCGCTGGCGTATGACCCCGCTTCGGGACTGTTCTTTCTCAGCGCCTCGGAACGGGTTCATGCCGTGGATGCCAACGGCAAGGAAAAGTGGCGGCTTCCGCACTTCAATTACGGTTGGGGACAAGCCATGGCCGCGGGCGGACACCTCTATGTCTTCGACACCCGTTACCCCGCGTCAGGTTACGATTTGAACCAGCGCAAGCTTTACAAGTATCTTCCCACTCCGGAAGGAGCCCACAAAATATGGGAATCCGCCCCGATGCCGGAGGTGCCTTTTGCCTACCTTTCAAAGGGGGTGGATGGGGACGGAGACGAACTCATTTTTCTCGCCGCCTGGCAGGGAGAAGCCGACCTACAAGGCAACCCCGTCAATCACGGTAGTTTGAGTGCCATTTACGACCAGGGTCCCCACGCAGGGCAGACGAAATGGTCCGTGAAGCTGCCGCACACCATCAAACACGCCAGCCTGTGGGAAGGAAAAGACACCCTCATTGTTCCCGCTATGAATGGGAAAGTCCGTTGGTTACAGGCCTCAACGGGCAAACTGATCCGGGAAGTGACATTGACAGGCGGTGTGAGCCAAGGAGAAAAGAGTCCTTGGCAACAGGTGGTCCTCAGCGGCGACTATGGAATTGTCATGACTCACGATGGCGGTGCGGGCCCGGATACGCCCAACTACTTATTCGTCCTCGATCTGCGAGATGGGCGTGAACTCTGGAAATCGGCTCCGATTCGGGGTGGTGGTGGATGCATGATTCCCGTTCTCTCCGGGGGAATCGCCGTGGTGGGCACCTACTGGCAGGGCACGTGGCATGCGTTCCGGCTGGGGGAAGGCAAGCCATTTCCCTTCTCGGGGTTTGCCAATGAAGCCAGCACGGGGAATGCTCCCGGAGCCTTGACTCAGCTTGCCGGTAAATGACGGAATGGGTTTCCCGGCCTGGTTGCTAGGAATTTCCTTTCTCATCCCCTCGGCTCCCTTCCCGCCGAAGGCCCGGGGTCGGAGGGGGTTCGGTTGCTAGGAATTTCCTTTCTCATCCCCTGTTGCTAGGAATTTCCTTTCTCATCCCCTCGGCTCCCTTCCCGCCGAAGGCCCGGGGTCGGAGGGGGTTCGGGGGGAGGTAGGGGGCGCTCAGGGCCATCAAGGGCAAGAATCGCCCGAATCAGGCCCTCAGGTCAACGATTTTCCGGCGGGTTTCGCAGGTTCGCGGAAAGAACGCCCGAAAATCTTGCTTTCGGGGCATGGGTAGACGCTCCCGCTCGGTTCCGGCTTCGAAACCAAGTGGGTTTTCCAGTGCAGCCTTCCGGAGGGGACTTCAGTTCACCCCGGCGACCGACCACTCCTCCTCGGGAAACGGATCGGGCGCGTCGAGGACGAGGCGGCGTCCGTCGCCAAGGTCCAGTTCGGGCGCAGCCCAGGCAGAGTTTGCCTCCGCCCACCGATCCGGTCCGAACTCCTCGAAATCGTCCCGCCAGATGGCGTGAGGCGGAGCTTCAATCGGCACCATCGTGTCGATGTCGAAAGGCGGGTCCGGCGGAGGTGGCAAAGCGACGATCGCTTCCCACAATCCGTAAAGTCGCAGAAAAAACTCAACTTCACTTCGCCGGATCATCGTCCCAATGACCTTCATCGTGCCGCGGCAACAGGGACATTTGTGCGGGTCCTCACCCCAGACCTTCATGATGAGATCGCGCCAGAGAGGACGGAGGGAGCGTCCGCTCCGTGGTTCCGGCGCATGCAAAATGAAGAGAGTCCCGGATGGGGGTCCCTCCTGCCGATCGGGCCTTTTCGCCTCCGCCATCTCCGGCCTCTTCCTGCCCGTCTTCGCCGCCATTCCCCGGCTCTTGTTTGAATAGAGCCCGTAGTAGCGGACCGTTTGCTGCCCTTTGGGCGGAATGTGTTCCACCGTCGCGGCGAGGAAGTCCACGGCCTCGAAGATCTGGAAGTTGCGTTTGGTGTGCCAGCTCCGCTTGGATCGATAGATGACCTTGCCGGTCGATTCGTTCCAGGTGATTTTTTCCAGCGAGAAGGGGGCGCGCAAGAGGTATTCCGCCAGACGTTTCCTCCCTTCGACATCCTGCGGAGCGACGGGTTTCTCCCCGGCGTCGAGGCTGAACCCGCTGTGGGTCCAGGCGAGGAGTTGGCGGAGTTTCCGGTCACTGATGAGCTTTTCCCGACGAAGCAGGGCGAGGAACCGGTGCCGGAAAAGTTCGGCGAGCGGTTCGATCGGGTCGGCGGGAAGGACGTGGAAGCGCCCGTCGCGGTCCACCAGCCCGGAGGCGGCGAGCACGTGGAGGTGAGGATGGAAGTTCAGGTAGTCGCCGAAGGTCTGCACTGCGGCGACGGCGGCGAGTCGGCCATCCGGCAACTCGAGCCTCGCCCGCATCCAGTCCTGGAGGCTGTCGATGGCCGTGCTGAAGAGATGGTCGAGCAGCTTGCGCCGCTTGCGGAAAATGCCACGGAGGGGTTTGGGCATGGTGAAGACGAATTGCCGGTGCGGCACGTCGAAGCAGAGGACGCGGGCAATCCAATCACCGGTCTGGCGGACTTTGCGCTGATGACAACTCGGACAAAAGTGGCGCGTCTTGCAGGTGAAGGCGAGAAGGCGCTCGTGCCCGCAATCGGGGCACTGGAGCCTCGTGAAACCGGCGGCAAGGTCGCCGCAGCGGTGGAACTGGCGAACGACCTCGACGGCGTCGTGACGGAGGGGACCGTGGATGGGGCGATGGCGGTGTTCGTAGCCCGCGACGAAATCGGACCAGCAGCGGTGGACGACTTGCCAGAGCGGCGAGGCTCGGGGACGGCGCGGGCGGTAGACGGAGGGCATGATAACTGTTCGTGAGAACAGTTATCAGAAAAGAGTGTTCACGAGAACTCTTTTCGAGAGTTTGGGCCACCTCGCGAAACGACCAATTTTCGCAAGCAAGGGGAAGTTGAAATCAGGATCCGTCGGTGCTCCCAAACCCGATTTTCCTCAATCCTCAGAAACCGGCCCGCTTCGCCGGATGCGGATGGCCCGCGGCGTCACGACGGCGAACGCACCGTTCAACTCGCGTTCATGGGTCGCGAGGGTTGCGACGAGCAGCCCGGCCTTTGCCGCAACGGGCAGCCCTGCCAGCCTCAGGAGAATCACGCCGTGATGGACGAGGGAACGGCGGAAGACGAGCTCGCCAAAATCCTTGTCTTCAGTGATCAGCATGGCTTCGGCCGAATTCGCGGTGGCGAGGACGACTTCGTCGGAGATCCCCGGCTCCATTTCGGCGACTGAAATCACCTCATGTCCGGCCTCGCGCAGCTTCAGAATGACACCGCGGTCGAGGTTCTCGTCGGCGACGAGCTTCATGCCGCCCGATGGGGAGCCGCATAAGGTGGGGCCGGATAGACCACATCCGCCCGCAAGGCTTCCGCCGCGAACTCGATCGCCGCGAGAACGGCCTCACGCGTCAGACGCGGATGCTCCTCGACGATCCCCTCGATCGTCTCACCGGCGGCGAGTCGGTCGAGGATGCCCTCCACGGTGATGCGCGTTCCGGCAACGACCGGCTTTCCCATCATGACATCGGGGCGGGATTCGATCAGGTTCATGGAGGGAAGTTTAGGCGATCCGATGCCGGGATTCAAGGTCGGATGGACGGGTGCGGATTCAACGCGAATGGCCGCGGAAGCCCGCGAATTTCCGCGAATCCTGCGGGTGGAAGAAGTCGGATACGCGGATTTGCGCAGAATCGCTGCGCTTCCGCGGATGACCGCAGATCGCAAGGCCCGCAAAGACCTACGCTTTCTTTTCCACCCTCTCCACCGCCGTCTGCACCACATAGTACAACATCGGCACCACCGCTAAACTCAGAAACGTCGCCGCGATCATCCCGCCGAACACGGCGGTCCCGATCACCTTCTGACTCTCCGACCCGGCCCCGCTCGCGATCAGCAGCGGGATCACCCCGAAAATGAACGAAAGGGCCGTCATCATGACCGCGCGGAAGCGCAGCTTCGTCGCCTCGATCGCCGCCTCGAGGACGGTCTTGCCTTTCTCGCGCAGGACCTGGGCGAACTCGACGATGAGGATGGCGCTCTTCGTTGACAGCCCGATGAGGAGGACGATGCCGATCTGGGTGTAGACGATGTTTTCCATGCCGCGCCACCGGATCGCTAGATACGCGCCGAGGAGGGCGGTGGGGACGGAGAGGACGACGGAGATGGGGATGGTCCAGCTCTCGTACTGGGCGGCGAGGACGAGGTAGACGAGAATGATCGAGAACAGGAAGATGAGGCCGGTGGTGCCGGTGGCCGCTTTCTCCTGGAAGGAGAGCCCGGACCAATTGTAGCCCATGCTCTCGGGCAGCTTGCGGGCGGCCATGTCCTCCATGATGCCCATGGCCTCGCCCTAGCTGAAACCGCCCTCGGGCTGGCCGAGGATCTTCACGGAGGGGTAGAGATTGAAACGGGTCACGGTCTGGGGCCCGAAGGTCTCTTCGACGTTCGCGAGGGAGCCGAGGGGGATCATTTTTCCCGAAGCGCCGCGCAGCTCGAGCCGGCGGATGGCCCCGGGATCGGCGCGATAGGGGGCGTCGGCCTGGGCGTAGACCTTGAAGATGCGGCCAGGAGGGTGAAGTCGTTCACGTAGGCGGAGCCGAGATTCACCTGGAGGGTCTCGAAGACGGAGGGCAGCGGCGTGCCGGTGCGGAGGACCTGGTCGCGGTCGATGTCGACAAGGGGCTGGGGCACGTTCGCCCGGAAAGTGGTGCTCATGCCGGCGAGACCGCTCTGGGCGTTGCCGTCCTCGATCAGCTCCTGAGCGACCTGCTGGCGAGTCTCGAAACCGACGCCCCCGCGGTCCTGCAGCATGAAGGTGAATCCGCCGGAGGTGCCGACGCCGGGGAGGGAGAGCATGGGGAAGGCGAAGGCGACGGAGTCCTTGAAACGCATCAGTAATTGCTAGGGATTCGCTCTTTCATCCCTTTCGACTTCTCGCCACCCTTTGGGCTGGGTTGGAGGGGGCGGAGCAGGCGGAGGAACGGCAAAGCGGGCTTCATTTCGAAGCATTTTGCGCTGAAATCGGTCCCTTGGTCAACCGGTCTCCCGAAATTAACTGGTTTGCGGAATCGTAACGGCCCTTTTCCGTGGAGTTTGGGCACGAAACCACGCCCCATGTCCATTTTTTGGGCAAAGATCCCAGCCTTTCAGCTTTCTGCGGTTTTTGACCCTCAATCCCAGCGGAAGGCAATCACGGTTCCCGTCACCCCGCCAGAATCTGATCCAGCACGTAGGGCAGGATGCCGCCGGCGTTGTAGTAGTCCACCTCCGCGGGCGTATCGAGGCGCACCTTGAGCGGGATCGTCAGGCTCGATCCGTCGCTCTTATGAGCCACGAGGGTCGCGGTCTGCATGGGCTTCAGCTCACCGGCGATGCCGACGATGTCGAAGGTCGCGTCGGCGAGGTCCTTGACGAGGTCGTAGTCGGCCGGGTCGGCGAAGTTCAGCGGCAGCACGCCCATCCCGATGAGGTTGGAACGGTGGATGCGCTCGAAGGACTTCGTGACGACGGCGCTGACGCCGAGGAGGCGCGTGCCCTTCGCGGCCCAGTCGCGCGAGGAACCCATCCCGTAATCCTCGCCGCCGATGACGACGAGCGGCGTGCCCTCGGCCTGATAGGCCATCGAGGCATCGTAGATGAAGGTGGGCTTCGCTCCGGCGACCGGGGCGATCGTCGTGTCGGGCGCGGCGACGTCACTCTTGCCGAAATACTGCGTGTAACCTCCCTCGACGCCGGGGCACATCAGGTTCTTGATGCGGACGTTCGCGAAGGTGCCGCGGGTCATGACGCGGTCGTTGCCGCGACGGGCGCCGTAGGAGTTGAACTCGGCCTTCTCGACGCCGTTCTCGAGGAGATACTTGCCCGCGGGCGAGGTCGCCTTGATCGAGCCGGCCGGGGAAATGTGGTCGGTCGTGACGGAGTCGCCGAAGATGCCGAGGGGACGGGCTCCGACGATGTCGGTGCTGGCGCCTTCTTTCGTCGTGAAAAAGGGCGGCGACTGCACGTAGGTCGATTTCGGATCCCAGGTGTAGGTCGCACCGGTGGTGCCGTGGATCTCGCCCCACTTCGGATTGGCGGTGTCGACGTTGCCGTAGAGTTTCGCGTAAACCTCGGGCTTCAGCGCGGCATCGAGCTCGGCGCGGATCTCGGCCTGGGTCGGCCAGAGGTCGGCGAGGAAGACGGGCTCGCCCTTCGTGTCCATGCCGATCGGTTCGGTCGTGAGATCGAGATCGACGCGCCCGGCGAGGGCGTAAGCGACGACGAGCGGGGGCGACATGAGGAAGTTCGCCCGGATCGAGCCGTGGACGCGGGCCTCGAAATTGCGGTTGCCGGACAGGACCGAGGCGCAGACGAGATCGCCCGCCTTGATGGCGTCCTCGATCGCCGGATGGAGCGGACCGGAGTTGCCGATACAGGTGGTGCAGCCGTAGCCAACCGTTTCAAACCCGAGCTGGTCGAGCTCCTTCTGGAGCCCGGTCGCCTCGAGGTAGTCGGTGACGACGCGCGAGCCGGGCCCGAGCGAGGTCTTCACGAAGGGCGGCACGGTGAGGCCGCGTGCATTCGCCTTCTTCGCGAGGAGGCCGGCCGCGAGCATCACGCTCGGGTTCGAGGTGTTCGTGCAACTCGTGATCGCGGCGATGAGGACGGACCCATGCTTGATCTGCGTATCGACGCTGATCGCGGTGATGGTTTCCCCGGCCACGAGCGGGTTCTCGAATTCACCGGCAGGCGAATCGAGGTGCAGCGCTGCCACGGCACCGCGCTTGGCTTCCTCGATGCCGAAGCCACCCGAAGCGGCGGGAGCGGTGAGGAGGGCGTTGAACTTCTCGCCGAGGACGGGCACGTCGATGCGGTCCTGCGGACGCTTCGGTCCGGCGACGCACGGAACGATGCTGGCGAGGTCGAGCTCGATGAGGTCGGTGTAGTCGCACTCGCCCTTGCCGGGGATGCCGAAGAGGCCCTGGGCCTTGTAGTAACTCTCCACGGTGGCGCAGAGCTCCTCGCTGCGGCCGGTGCCGCGGAGGTAGTTGATCGTCTCGCCGTCGACGGGGAAGAAACCCATCGTCGCGCCATATTCGGGGGCCATGTTCGCGATCGTGGCGCGGTCGGGCAGGGAAAGGGCGGTGGCGCCGGGTCCGAAGAACTCGACGAACTTGCCGACGACGCCGTGCTTCCGCAGGATCTCGGTGACGCGCAGGGTCAGGTCGGTCGCGGTGACGCCTTCCTTCAGTTCGCCATGGAGGTAAACGCCGACGACCTCGGGAACGAGGAAGGTGACGGGCTGGCCCAGCATGCCGGCCTCGGCCTCGATCCCGCCGACGCCCCAACCAACGACGCCGAGGCCGTTGATCATGGTCGTGTGCGAGTCGGTGCCGACGAGGGTGTCGGGATAATAGACGCCGTTCTTGGAAAGCACGCCCTTGGCGAGGTATTCGAGGTTCACCTGGTGGACGATGCCGATCCCGGGAGGCACGACGGAGAAGGTCTCGAAGGCCTGCTGGCCCCACTTGAGGAATTCATAGCGCTCGCGGTTGCGGATGAACTCGATCGCCATGTTGCGGTCGAGGGCGAGCTGCGAACCGGCGAAATCGACCTGCACGGAGTGGTCGACGACGAGATCGACGGGCACGAGCGGCTCCACCTTCGAGGCGACGGCCCCGCGGGCCACGGCGGCGTCGCGCATCGCGGCGACATCGACGAGCAGCGGCACCCCGGTGAAATCCTGGAGGACGATGCGGGCGACGGTGAAAGGGATCTCGTATTCGCCGGGAGCCTTCGCGTTCCAGTTCGCGAGATTGCGTACGTCCGCCTCGCTCACCTTGCGTCCGTCGACGTTGCGCAGGACCGACTCGAGCACGATGCGGATGCTGACAGGCAGGCGGCTCAGATTCGCGGCCACGCCGGATTCGGCGAGAGCGGGCAGGGAGTAAAATTTGCCCTCGGCTCCGGAACCGGTGGTGAAATGGCGGACAACATCAAGACTCATCTTTATTCAGGTGCTGGGGATAAGGATCGCGGGTCGGACCCGACAGGGTTGGCAGAAAAGACCCGATTCCCTCGACGGCAGCCGGGGAAAGCGGGTCCGGACAAAAGCGCCGGAGCTTAAAGCACGTTCCGGGCCGGTTCAACACCCTTTCAGCCAAAGAGCGGCGCGTTTTCCGCGCCGGTAGCCCTCGATTTTCAGGCTCCTGCGGGCAGCGGGACCTGGGCGGCGGCGAGCGCCGCGGCACCATGGGCACCGGCGGTATCGCCGAGACTCGCGGCAATGATGGGAGGGGCGTTGAAATAATGTCCCTCCAACCCCGCGGCGACGGCGGCACGCACCCGGTCGAGGTAGAGCGATTCGAGCTCGGTGAACGGCCCGGCCATGAAAACCGCCCGCGGATCGAGCATCTGCACGAGGCGTGCGGCGGCGGCGCCATGATGGGCGGCCGCGGCGGAGAGGGTCTCGAGGGAGGCTTCGTTGCCATCGCGGCATTCGTTGACGAACTCGACCCAGCGATCGCCGCCGGGCGGCTCACCATCGATCACGGCACGAACCGAGGCGACTTTTTCGAGCCAATCGTCTCCATTGACGGGCCATCCGCGGATCTCTCCCGCCATCTCGTGCTCGCCCGCGACGAGGGCACCGTTGGCGATGACCGCCGCGGAGATCCCGGTCCTGACATTGATACAAACAAGATTTTCCGCCGCCGCGAGAGGTCCGAGCCAATATTCACCGAGGAGGATGGCACGCGTGTTGTTGATGACATGGAGGATATCGGGGCCGAGTTCCAGCTCATCGGAGAGGTCGACGTTCCGCCAATCGGCGATGAAGGGATAATAGACCGAGATGCGGCTGTCGCGCCGCACGTGTCCCGGCACACCGACGCCCACGGCAATGAGGGGCGAGACGGTCGGGTGTCGCTGGAATTCCGCGATGATCTGGCGCAGATGTCCGAGCACCTCATCGCGCTCCGGCGCCGCCGAAAGACGCACCTTGCGACGCTCCACCACCTGTTGCGCGAAATCGATGAGCACTCCGTTCAGATGGCGGCCATCGAAATCAAATCCGGCATAAGCCCCGAATCCTCCCTCGAGGTCGAGGAAGCGGCGGGGACGCCCCACCTCCTTGCGCTCCTCGATCCCGGTCTCGCGGACGATGCCGCGCTCGATCATGCTGTCGATGCGACGACCCGCGGTGGACTTTGCGATTCCCAAACGATCGGCGAGGTCGCGCCTCGATATCTCCTTTGCCTTCCTGATCTCCTTGACGATAAGCCTCTCCAGTGTTGCCGGGTCCATCCACGGACCTTAACCTGTCTTGAGCATTTTGTGGCAAAAAAACTGCGTATTTTAACAAATCTTCAGGTTGGGAGTTCCTTGCCCTTGGTTTCGGGGAGGAAGAACATCAACACGGCCCCGACGAGGAAGAGGGCTCCGAGGCAAGTCAGGGCATGGGGCAGCGGGAGTTCCGTCTTCAGCCACGGTGCCAGATACCAGAGCACCGCGAAGGCGAGCATGCGTCCCCCGTTGAATCCGACGCTCGATCCCGTGGCGCGCAAATGGTTGGGGAATAGTTCCGGAAAATACACCGCGTAGCCCGCGTGCATGCCCAGCGTGAAAAAGCCGAAGACCGGCAGGAAGAGGAGCAGCATCCCGTAACTCTGGGGCAGGAAACACGTCATCGGCACGATCGCCGCGGCCCCGAGGTGATAGAGGATGAAGGTCTTCTTCCTCCCCAGGCGGGCGGCAATGGGCCCGAACAGGACCAGACCGATCCCTCCACCGACGGTCTGGACGATGCCATAAGCGAATTTCGCCTTCTCCACCGCCACCTCCTCCGGCACGCCGTCGGCCAGCATCCGCTCGTGCGCGAGATTCTGACCTGCCACGACGAGCGCCCAGAAGGTACCCAGGCCGACCGCGGCGAGACACATCGCCAGCACCGCGTGTTTCGCCCAGGGCGACGAGGTAAAGAGCTCCTTGAGGCTGCCGCGGGTCTTGGTCGGCTCCACCTTCGCCTGCCGCCATTTTTCCGGCTCTTTCACCGTGATGCGGACCCAGACGATGAGCAGCGCCGGCAAGACTCCGATGAGGTAGGCGTACCGCCACTCCGTCCCGACCAAGAGCGCGGCGAGAGTCGCGGTCCAGGTGCCGATCACCGAGGTGGCGTGGAAGATCCCCGAAGCATGGGCTCGGGCCTTCGTCGGGAAAACTTCGGCCACGAGCGCCGCGGCGACCGCCCATTCCCCTCCGATCCCCATCGCCACGAGGAATCGCAGCACCATGACCTGCTCAAGATTGGTCGCGAAATAGGTGAGCCCGGCAAAGACGGAATACATCAGGATCGTCATGATCATGATGGGGCGGCGTCCATACTTGTCCGCGAGCGATCCGAAGAGCACGCCGCCGAACATGCCCCCGAGGAGAAAGATGCCGAGGAGCCGGTCGCCATAGGTCTTCAGATCCGGATGGCCCGGCTCCACTCCGAGGATTTCCTGGAGGAGCTGATTGCGCGTGAGATTGAAAATCTGCCCTTCGTAGACATCGAAGATCCATCCGAGCGACGCGATGATGAGGACGAGCCATTCATAACGGGTCACCCCGCGATACCACGGGCCGGAGGAGTCGTTGATCGAATTCATCGTCATGGGAATGCTTGATCTAACAGGGTATCATGGCCGGGTAAACCCTCTTTGATCCCGTCATCATGGGGGGTCGGGCAACGAGGATCAATACCAGAGTTCAAAGGGTTGGGTCACGCCCGGCACGGCGACGGGATAGCGCCCCGCCGCATCCGGCTGCACCGGCGCGGCCGAGGCGAAATCGACGAGATCATCGGGCACGAGTTTTTGGCCCGAGGCCATCGCGTCCTCCCATTTCACCTCCTGCCCCGAATACGTGGCCATGCGCCCGAGAATGCCGGTCATCGTCGCCATGGCACCCCGCACGGCTTCGTTGTACTCCAGATTCTCGCGGATCGCCTTGAAGAAGGGATAGTGCTCGAGTTGGTGACCGTCCTCGCCTTGGCGGAACCGCAAGGTATCGGCTTTGGGTCCGGTGAGGGTGAACTCGCGCGCCTCAAGAGCGGCCCGGCCCAGCGATCCGACGGCCGACTCGCTGACACTGCGCCAGCAATTCGCGATCTGCCGCGCCTGGCTGTAGAGCAGGGTGCCGTCGGCATATTCGTATTCGACGAAGTGATGGTCGAAGATCTGGCCGTTCTCCGGCTGGTCGCGGACCTCGCGCCCGCCCATGCCGCGGGCGATCACGGGATGTTGGTCGCCCTTGATCCAGTTCGCCACGTCGAGATTGTGGACGTGTTGCTCGACGTTGTGATCGCCCGAAAGCCAGGTGAAGTAATACCAATTGCGGATCTGATACTCGAGTTCGCTCTCGCCTTCGAGGCGCGGCTTGCCCGGTCGCGACGAGCCGTTCCAGAGAGCGCGGATCGTGTGGACCTCCCCGATCGCCCCATCGTGGATGCGTTTCATCCATTCCTGATAGCCCGGCTGGTGCCGACGCTGGAGCCCCACCCCCACCTTCAGACCTTTGGCTTTGGCGACGGCCGCCGCCTCGATCACCCGGTGGATCCCCGCCACATCGGTCGCCACCGGCTTTTCCATGAAGACATGTTTGCCCGCGGCAACCGCCTCCGCGAAATGCAGGGGACGGAAGCCCGGCGATGTCGCGAGGATGACCACATCACAGTCGGCGATGACTCGTTTGTATCCCTGGAAATCCCCGTAGCGACGCTCCTCGGGTACGTCGACACGCTCCGGCTTGCCTTTCGAGATCAACTCGTGTGCCTTTGTCAGGGTCTCGCCATTGACGTCGCACATCGCATGCAGCACGACACCATCGTCGGCCTTCATCGCCTGGTTCGCCGCCCCTGCTCCGCGTCCACCGCAGCCGATCAGGCCCAGCTTCAGCTTCCCGTCGCCATTGGCGGCGTGGACGGGGAGTCCGCCGGCGAGGGCCAGGGTGGAAAGGGCCGCTCCGGACCGGATCGAGCGATCGAGGAAGGTCCGGCGACTGGAAAGTTCGGGAGTTTCACGGTTCATCGGGACCCGACACTGCAAAAATCCCGGTGACTTGGCGAGCTTGTTTTAAGTTGCAAAACGAATTTTTATACGGGATCAAATGCCAATTACTGGTTGATCCACCGGTGGATCGCCTGTTTGTCCTAGGTCATGAACGTAGCGATTTTGAATACGAATCTCGCTCCCGGCGGTAAAGCGGCCACGCTGGCCGAGGTGGTGGCAGGCTTGCTGGGACAAGGGGAACACGAGGCGACGGTCTATTCGCTGGCGGAATGGGACCTCCCCGCTTGTGATGGGATTACCTGCTACAAACACGAAAAGACGATCGCCCTGACCGCTGAATTGGCGAAGGCCGATGCTCTCGTCCTCGTTTCACCTGTATACAATTACGACCTGAACGCGGCGGCGAAGAACCTCATCGAGCTGACCGGCTACAGTTGGAAGGGCAAGGCCATCGGCCTCGTCTGCACCGCCGGAGCGGAAAAAAGCTACCTTTCCCCTCTTGGTTTCATGAACAGTCTCGCCACCGACTACCGCTGCCTCGTCTCGCCGCGCTACGTCTACGTGAGCCGGGCCGATTTCAATCCCGACAACAGTCTGCCCGTCGATGGCGACATCCATCGCCGCCTCGCCTTTCTCGCCAAGGAACTCCCCATCCTCGCCGAAGCCGCGGCCCGCATCGCCGCGATGGAACGTTGAACGCCGAACCGCTTGTGAAAAAATGGCTTCCCCCGCCTCCTCCCGCCCCATCCCCATCCGCACCCCGGATCGCAAAGTCGAGGTCGCCTGGTTCTCCGCGCTCTGCGGAGACGACTACGAATACCTCGGCGTGCCCGACGGTGCGCTCCGCAGCAGCTACGAACATTGTGGTGATATTGTCAGGATGGCCGACCGGCTCGGGTATCAGAACATTCTCCTGCCATCCGGCTGGATCGTGGGACAGGATGCCCTCGCCTTCGCCTCGGCGATGGCCCCGCAGACGGAGTCGATCAACCAGCTCGTCGCCCTCCGCATGGGCGAGGTCTGGCCACCCATGCTCGGACGCGCCCTCGCCACGCTCGATCACATCGCGAAGGGTCGTCTTTGCATCAACATCATTTCGTCCGACATGCCCGGAACGAAGGAAAGCAACGAGGTCCGCTACGCCCGCAGCAGCGAGATCATCCAGATCCTCCAAGGCATGTGGGCGACGGACGGTCCCTACGAGTTCAAAGGGGAATTCTACCAGATCAGCCTGCCCAATACCGACGCGGCCAAACCCTATCAGCAGAAGGGCGGTCCACTCATGTACTTCGGCGGCATCTCGCCCGCGGCGCAGGAACTCTGTGCGAAACACTGCGATGTCTTCCTGATGTGGCCCGAGACGGAAGACCGCATCGAGGCGACGATGCGCGGCATGGCCGAAAATGCCGCGGCCTACGGCAGGCAGATCGACTTCGGCTTCCGTTCGCACGTCATCGTTCGCGAGACCGAAGCCGAGGCGCGCGCCGCCGCGGATCGTCTCATCTCGAAGCTCGACCTCGACAAGGGCCGGGAAATCAAGGAGCGCAGCATGGACAGCAAGAGCCTCGGGGTGATGCGCCAGGATGAACTCCGCGCCCAGAGCCAGGATCTCTACCTCGAGCCCCACCTTTGGAGCGGCGTCGGCCTCGCCCGGAGCGGATGCGGCAGCGCCATCGTCGGCGATCCCGACCAGGTCTACGAAAAGCTGCAGCGCTACATCGACCTCGGCATCCGCGCCTTCATCCTCAGCGGCTATCCCCACCTCGACGAGTGCGACCTCTTCGCGAAGCATGTCCTGCCCCGGCTCGATACGGTGAAGCTGAACGAGGCCCAGGGGCGGCTGCCGAAGGAAACGCCCGAGACGCCTCTGACCTTCGGGGTGAGGAAGTGAGTCTCACGCCAGGATCTCCCCGATCACCCGCGCCTCCTCCACGCCGGTGAGGCGCTGGTCGAAGCCCTGGTAGCGGTAGGTGAGAGACTCGTGGTCGATCCCTAACAAATGCATCATGGTCGCGTGGAGATCGCGGACCTGCACGGGATCCTCCGCCACCTCGTTGCCGAGATCGTTGGTCGCGCCGTAGCTGATGCCGCCCTTCACGCCGCCGCCGGCCATCCATACGGTGAAAGCGTCCTTCTGGTGGTCGCGCCCGCACTTGTCGGGTGATTCTTCTCCCTGCAACATCGGCGTGCGGCCGAACTCGGCTCCCCAGACGACGAGGGTTTGATCGAGCAGACCACGCTGCTTCAGATCGGCGATGAGCGCGGCGATGGGTTGGTCGACTTCCTTCGTGAGTGAGGCGAGGCGGCCTTTCTGGGCCGCATGGGTGTCCCAATCGCCATGAAAGAGCTCGACAAAACGCACCCCGCGCTCGACGAGGCGGCGGGCCTGGAGGCATTGCGTGGCGAATTCACCCGTGCCGTAGAGTTCACGCATCGCCACGCCTTCCTGGGAAAGATCGACGAGTTCCGGCACGGAGGCCTGCATGCGGAAAGCCATCTCGTATTGCTCGATCCGCGTGACGATCTCGGGATCGCCGACGCTTTCGAAATACTGCCGGTTGAGAGCCTCGATGCTGTCGAGGGTGCGGCGGCGCTCGTCGCGCGTGACATTCTTCGGGCTGTTGAGAAAGAGCACGGGATCGCCCTCTCCGCGGAGTTGCACGCCCTGATGGACGCTGGGGAGGAAGCCGGACTTCCAGAGGCTGGCCCCGGCACCCGGCGTGTTGCCGGTGAGGAAGACGACGTAGGCGGGCAGGTTTTCCGACTCGCTCCCGAGACCGTAGGTCGTCCATGATCCGAGCGAGGGATTGCCCTGGCGGTTCACCCCGGTGTGGAAGACGAGCTGGGCGGGGCCGTGGTTGAATTCGGTCGTGTGCACCGATTTCACGAGGCATATCTCGTCGGCGACGTTGCCGAGATGCGGCAGCAACTCGGAGAGGGAGAGGCCGCTCTTGCCGTGTTGGTGGTATTGATAGGGTGATCCGAGCAGCTTGGGATGACCGCGGAGGAAGGAAAAGCGTTTTCCCTCGAAGAGCGACTCGGGGGCGGGCTGGCGGTCGTATTTGCGCAGGACGGGTTTCTCGTCGAAAAGATCGAGCTGCGAGGGGGCACCCGTCATGTGGAAAAAGATGACGCTCTTGGCCTTCGGCGCGACGGCACGAAGGGCTGGCGGCACGTCGCCGAAGAGATCGCGCTGCAGGAGCGATCCGAGCGCGATGGAGCCGAGTCCCGCTCCGGTGCGCGAGAGGAAACGGCGGCGGGATGGGGAAAAAGAGCTCATGAGCGGTTGATCGTCTCGTGCAGGTTCAGCAGGATCGTCGCGACCTCGCGCCAAGCTTCTTCCTCGGAGCCCGACGCGGCCCGGACCGTCTCAAAGGCGGAGAGCAGGAGCTGGCGCTCGGGCTCGGTCGGGTGGCGTGTCAGGGCCGTCCGGAAGGCCCACCCGATCCGATCTTCCGTGGTGGCACCGCCTTCCTTCGAGATGCGTTGGCCGAATGCGGTCGCCATCCCGACGTAGACGGGATCGTTGAGCAAGGTCAGCGCCTGCAGCGGCGTGTTCGAGACATCGCGCTGCACGACGCAGGCGGTCCGGTCGGGCGCGTCGAAATTCGCGAAGCTGGGATAATGCGCGTTGCGCCGCCAGAGCGTGTAGACCCCGCGACGATGCGCGTCGGAGCCCTGCGAAGGCACGTAGTAGGTCTCGGAGGCACCGGCGCTCTTCCGCCAGAAAGTCGCAGGCTGGTAGGGCCTGACATTCACCCCAAAGAGACGGCGGTCGAGCAATCCGCTGATGGCGAGCGCCTGGTCGCGGATCATCTCGGCGCCGAGGCGTTGCCCCGGATGCCGCCAGAGGAGCTGGTTGCGCGGATCGACTTCGGCGGTCTTGTCGTTCACGACGATCGATTGCCGGTAGGTCGCCGAGAGAACGATGCGGCGGACGGCGCGTTTCGTCGACCAACCATCGTCGCTGACGAAGGTCGCGGCGAGCCAGTCGAGCAGCTCGGGATGGGTCGGCTTTTCGCCCTGCGCGCCGAAATCCTCGGGCGTGGTGACGAGCCCCTGTCCGAAGAGTTCGATCCAGATCCGGTTGAGATGGGCGCGACCCACGAGCGGGTTGGCGGGATCAACGAGCCACCTCGCGAGGCCGAGCCGGTTGCGGGGCAGGTCTTTGCCGAAAGGATGGAGTGAGGCCGGCGTCGCGGGCCGCACCTCTTCGCCCTTCGCGAGGAAGTCCCCGCGCTTCGCCACGAACGTGGCCCGTGGCTGGGCCAGCTCGACCATCACGCGCACCTCCTTCTTGCGCTGTTCCTTCAAGCGAGTCTCCATGATCTCGGCCTCCTCGAGACGGCGGCCCATGCCGCGATCCTTGAGGGCGAGTTTGGCGTTGAGGGTTCGGCATTGGTTGAGATCCATGTCGTCTTCCCGCGCGAGGATGGCCTGCACATCCTTGGGCAGGGCGGCGCGCGCCTTCGGATTTTTCGCGAATTTCTGATCGACGGCCTTGAGAAGATCACCACGGATGCCGGCGAGCACGGCCTCGAACTCGGCTTCGGCCTTCAGCTCGGCGTCGATGTCCTCCATGGTGCGGGCGACCTCGAGGGTGGGGCCGATCGCGACCATGGCCAACATGCCCATTTCCATCCCCTGCTGCCGCGACTCGGGCGGTGCCTGGTTGAAGAAGGCGGAAAGCTCGTAGTATTCCTTTGTCGTGATCGGATCGTATTTGTGATTGTGGCACTGGGCGCACCCGATCGTGCTGCCGAGCCAGATCGTGCCGGTGGTGTTGACGCGATCAACGACCCGTTTGTAGTGATCCTCGTCCGGGTCGGTCCCTGCTTCGAGATTCAGCGGGGTGTTGCAATGGAATCCGGTCGCGACTTTCTGAGCCTCGGTGGCGTTGGGCAGAAGATCGCCGGCGAGCTGCTCGATCGTGAACTGGTCGAAGGGCAGGTCGCTGTTCAACGCGGCGATGACCCAGTCGCGCCACGGCCACATGTTGCGAGGCGCGTCGCGCTGGTATCCCTCGGAGTCGGCATAGCGCGCGAGATCGAGCCACGGCACGGCCCATTTTTCCCCGAAATGGGGCGAGGCGAGAAGGGCATCGACGATCCTGACATAATGCTCAAACGAAGGATCGGCGAGAAAGGCGTCGGCTTCGGCCACGGTGGGAGGCAAGCCGGTGAGATCGAGGTGGACACGGCGCAGAAGACGCGCCGGATCGGCCGCGACATTGAAACCAAGTCCGTGCTCCGCGAGACGGGCGGCGATGAAGGCATCGATCTCGTTGCCCTCCCGACCAGCGGTGAGCGTCGCGCCCGTCCCGGGGAGGGGAGATTTTTGCGGCACGACGTAGGACCAGTGTTTCGGAGGACGCCAGCCATCGTCGGGCCAGACGGCTCCCTCCCCGATCCATCGTTCGAGCAGGTCGATCTCGGCGGGATCCAGCGGCTTGCCCTTCGGAGGCATGCGCTTTTCCGGATCGGTCTCTTTCACGACATGGAGCAGAACGGAGTGATCCGGCTGGCCCGGGACAAACAGCGGCTCACCCGCATCGGTGGGCAATTGGGCGTGGTAATAGGTCTCGAGACCGATCCCGCCTTTCAGGGTTTCGCGATCGTGACAGTCGAGGCAGCGGGCCTCGAAGATCGGCCGGATTTCCTTTTCAAAATCGACCGCCGCCGCCTCCCTCTCCGCGGGAAGAAGGAACGTGATCCAGAAGAAATGGCAAAGGCGGCGGGGGACCATCTGAGAGGATTGTGCCAGATGAGGCGGGACCACGCGAGTCCCGAGTCTGCGTGAGGGAAAAAACCGCCGGAGGGGCGCGGTTGCGGGGAAGGACTCCCGCGATCAGGCGATTGTCGCGGGAACCCCGTCCCGGGATACTGGAATCCTTCGCACATGATTGAATTCGGCGACAGCTCGAGGCGTTCGTTTCTCAAGGTCGGCAGCCTCGGCCTCGGTGGAGCCGCCATGTCGCTGCCCGCCTATCTCGCCGCGAAGGCGACAGCACCGCATCTCGTGAAAGACCGATCGGTCGTCTTTCTCTTCATGCACGGTGGTCCCTCGCAGACGGAGACCTTCGATCCGAAGATGGATCAACCCGCCGGGATCCGATCGGCCACGGGCGAGATTCCCACCAGCCTGCCGGGTGTCACCTTCGGCTCCTCCTTTCCGAAGCTTGCACGCCTCGCCCACAAGCTCGCCATCGTCCGCAATTTCCGAACCGGCACGGGGGCGCACGACATCAAACCCATCGTCGGCAAAAACTCTCTCGGCGCGAATCTCGGATCGCTCTACGCCCGCGCCGCCGGCACGAACCATCCCAATGGCCTGCCACGGAACATCGCCCTCTATCCCAAGGCCGTGGATCCCGCGGCCATGCCGATGATCAAGACCTTCGGCGACTTCGCCTCGCCGGGTCCGCTCGGGGCGGCCTATGCTCCCTACGAGCCGGGAGAAGGGGCCCAGATGCAGGCCGACATGACCCTTTCCCTCGCGCGTGATCGTTTCGACGACCGCCGCCTCCTCCTCGGCGATCTCGACACGGCGCGGCGTCATCTCGACGAGACCGGCGCCGCCGGGCTCAGCGGATTCCAGGGCCAGGCCTTCGACATGGTCCTCGGCGGCATCGCCGAGGCCTTTGACGTGACGAAGGAGGATCCCCGCACCCTCGCCCGCTACGACACCGCTCCGCTCGTTCACCCTGACAAAATCCGAAAAGTCTGGAAAAACCACGAGCGTTACCGCGACCACGGCCAAACGATCGGCAAGCTGATGCTCCTCGCCCGCCGTCTCTGCGAACGGGGCGCCGGTTTCGTGACAGTGACGACGAACTTCGTCTGGGACATGCACGCCGACGTGAACAACGCGACGATCGTCGAGGGTATGGAGTACGTCGGCGCTCCTTTCGATCACGCTGTCAGCGCTTTCATCGAGGATGTCGAGGCGCGCGGTCTTTCCGAAAAGATCCTCCTTGTCTGCTGTGGCGAAATGGGGCGGAATCCGGTGATCAACGCCAAGGGCGGACGCGATCACTGGGGCAATCTCAGCCCTCTCATCCTCTACGGGGGAGGCTTGAAGACCGGGCAGGTCATCGGCCGCAGCGACCGCCGCGGCGGCGAACCGGATGGCAGCGCGATCGAGATGGAGAACCTCACCGCCACGATCCTGCACGCCCTCCTCGATCTCGGCGAAGTCCGCGTGATGGAAGGCCTCTCCAACGAACTCCTCACCGCGATGACCGGCCCCATTCCGATCCGGGAGCTGGTTTGATCGTCGGCACAGGCGGCCCACCATCGAGCGAAGGAAGTGTGGCCTACCATCGAGCTAGGAAGAGGCGGCCTACGGAATACACGGAAAACGCGGAATTACTGATGACCGAATTCGAGATCTGGTACCGTTTTAAAAGTGCAGCATGGTGGTCGGCCGCCACCATGCCGACGAATCCGTCCCTTCCGTGTTTTCCGCGTATTCCGTAGGCCACCCTTACCCGCATGGCGTTGATAGGCAGATCTTTGCCTTTTCCGCGCACCATTTGCGATGCGGTTGAAAGGCGGAACCGACTTCGGCATAAGGGCGGGATGCACCGACTCATCCGACTGCTTTTGTTTTCCGCAATTCTTTCTCCCCTTCTCGCGCTCGCGGCAGAAGCCGCCCCGGAAGCCAAGGCAGCCTTCGACCTGCGCGCCTTCCTCGCGCCTTTCCATACGGTCACCCTGCACCTGCCGATCGGCTTTGTGATGATGGCGGCGATCCTGGAGGGATATCACTTCCTTCGTCCGAGCCGGCCGCTCCGCAACGCCATCGGTGTCGTTCTCGCTTTCAGCGCCGTGACGGCCGTGATTGTGGTGTTGCTAGGCATTTTTCGCGCCGACGGCGGCGGCTACGAGCCCGAGACGCTCGAGCATCACCGCTGGTATGGCATCGCCGTTGGAGCGCTCACGATCGTGATCGCGCTGGTGCATCCCCTCGTCTTCCGCACGGAGGGGAAAAAGGCCGGACCGGCGCTCTATCGCGCGATGCTCCTTGGAGATCTCGTTCTTCTTTCCGTGGCGGGCCACGGCGGGGGGAATCTCACCCATGGATCGAAGTATCTCACCGAAAACGCCCCCGGATGGGTGAAGGAGTGGGTCGAGTCTTCGGATCAAGAGGGTCATGCGGAGGGTGGCGCGCCCGCCGGCGGCGGTGAATTCGCGACCGTGATCCGACCCATCTTCGAGAAAAAATGTTTCCAATGTCACGGGCCTGAAAAGCAGAAGGGCGACTACCGGATGGACACGGTCGAAGGCCTCTTCGCCGCGGGTGAGAGCGAGCTCGATCCCATCGTGAAAAAGAGTCCGATGGAAAGTTACCTCATCGAGACCATCACCCTACCCGAGGACGACGACATGGCGATGCCTCCGGATGGGAAAGACCGTCTCACCCCCGAGGAAACCCTCGCCGTGATCCGCTGGATCTGGGACGGAGCGAAGACGGATTGAAGGGCGAAGGAAGCGGATCTCCTCAAATCTTCCCGTGCCATCGCCGCCGACCGATGGCACTCTTGGGCCCAATGATCCCCGATTTCCTCATCGGCTTCCTCCTCGTCGCAGCGAACGTGACGGTGCATGCCTTCGGCCTCACCCTGCTCACCCGTCATCTCGTCGCCACGGCGGGAGCGGTGACCGGATACCAGGGGCTCGGGTGGCTGCTCATCCGCACGGCCTGGATCCTCATCGCGCTCCATGGCGTCGGCGTCTCGCTCTGGGCCCTCGCCTATTGGCTGCTCGGCTGCATGCCCGATGTCGGATCGGCCTTTTATTTCTCCGGCACGACCTACACCACGATCGGCTACGGCGATCTCGTCCTGCCACCGGGCTGGCGACTCCTCGCTCCGCTCGAAGGCATGACCGGGATCCTCATGAGCAGCCTCTCGGGTGCCTACTTCTTTGCCGTGGTCACGAAAATCCTTGGAGCGAAACTGGGCTCGAAATAGGCGGAAAACGCCATCGCGCGAGCGCTTGTCGCTTGCCTCGGTGCCTGCTCCCGCATAAGTCTCCACCCACCATGAGCGCATCCCCCCATTTCCTCGAGACCGCCGACGGCGGTGCCTTTCCCTCGGTCGGACTCGGCACCTGGAAGATTCCCTCCGAGGTCCTGCCCGATCTCATTCCGGCCGCCGTGGAGATCGGCTACCGCCACTTCGACTGTGCCTGCGACTACGGCAACGAGCCGGCCGTGGGCGAGGGACTGAAGCGCGTCCTCGATGCCGGCGCCTGCTCGCGTGACGATCTCTGGATCACCTCGAAGCTCTGGAACACCTACCATCATCCGGATCACGTCCGCCTCGCGTGCGAACGCAGTCTCCGCGATCTTGGCCTCGACGAACTCGATCTCTATCTCATCCACTTCCCCGTCACCCTCGCCTACGTGCCCTTCGAGGAACGTTATCCTCCCGGTTGGTTCTTCGACCCGAATGCCCCGGATCCCGCGATGAAACCGGTGCGAATCCCCCTTTCCGACACTTGGGGTGCGATGGAGAATCTCGTCGGTGCCGGGCTCGTGAAACGCATCGGCATCTGCAATTTCACCACCGGGATGATCCGCGATCTCCAGGCCTACGCCTCGATCGCACCACAGGTGCTGCAGGTCGAGATGCACCCCTACCTCACCCAACAGCGGCTCTTGCGTTATTGTCAGGATGAAAACATCGCCGTCACCGCTTTCTCACCCTTCGGCGCGAGCTCCTACGTGCCGCTGAACATGGCGGGCGAAAACGAAAACGTCCTCGCCGATCCCGTCGTCACCGCGATCGCCTCGGCCCACGGCCGCACGCCCGGCCAGATCGTGCTGCGCTGGGCGGTGCAACGCGGCACCGTGACGATCCCGAAGACGCAGACCGTCGCCCATCTCCGGGAAAACCTCGCGATCTTCGACTTCGAGCTGGGCGCCGAAGAGATGACGAAGATCGACGGTCTCGACCGCGGTCGCCGCTTCAACGACCCGGCGGAGTTCGGGGAAAAAGCCTTCAACACCTTCTACCCGATCTTCGACTGATCGGATGGAAGGAGGATGGGCGGACGGTCCGCGCGACGACGGATCCAGTCGATCGCGCGGTGCACCGGCTTGCGACTCACGAGCCAGATCTCGAAGCGCCGTTTCCCCGGGAAATTCAGCAGGAGGATCCCCGCGACGAGCGTGAGGATGCCCTGTCCCGGAGTCACGAACATGATGAGACCGCCGACCACGAGGATGGCACCAAAGACGTTTTTCAAAATCAGCAGCGTGACGCGCCACGCCGGATGCTGGCGACGCATCCACTCGGACCCCGCGCTGTCCTCGAGGAAGTAATCGGCCGGCATCCGCCGGATCAGGATGGGTACGGCGATGGCACTGATGATCACGGTCGCGAGTGAGGCGAAGCCGATCCAGGCGAGCCATTCCTCGTGTTCGCGCAAGCGGGTCCAGAGCTCGTCGAGCCAGTCCATGCAGGGGCTGAGAACGCGCGTGGTGCGCGGCCGTTCAATCCATCTCGCGCGAGCGGGGCTCGCGATGCACCGTCGTGGCCGAGGTCGGCGACGTCACGAAAGGCCCCCCGGCAAGCGGGGCGCGGTTCGTGAAGGCCACCTCGGGCATCTCGCTCGGACGACCGGCGAGGGGGAAATCCTTGCGGAGGGGAAAGTAGGGATACCCTTCCCACATGAGGATGCGGCGATGATCGGCGAGCCCCTCGAACTCGATCCCCATCATGTCGTAGACCTCGCGCTCGTGCCAGCCGGCCGTGGGCCAGATCTCCGAGACGGAATCGGCCTTCTCTCCCTCGGGGAAGGAATACTTTACCCGGAGGTGGTGGCGGGCGCCGTTGCCGAGCGCGTAGAGTTCGTAGACCATCTCCCAGCGCGGCTCCGTGCCGAGGTGATCGAGGCTGCTCACATCGATGAGGTAGTCGAAACCGAGCTCGTCGCGGCAGTAGCGGAGGATGTCCAGCGCTTTGGCCTTCTCGACGATCACGGTCTGCTCGCCGCGGAATTCGACGGTGTCGAGAATGGCTCCGGCGAAGCGATCCTTGAGAATGGAAAGGACGGTGGTCATGGATCGTGGGAAGGCTGGGATCAGGCGGACTTCTCGCTGTCGAAGTGGGCGACCGCGGACTGCGATTTCGCGATCTTGTCCTGCAGTTTCATGAGCCCCTCGAGAAGTGCCTCGGGACGCGGGGGACAGCCGGAAACGTAGACGTCCACCGGAATGAGATTGTCGATCCCCTGTAGGACCGCGTAGCTGCGGTACATCCCGCCGGAGGAAGCGCAGGCCCCCATCGCGATGCACCATTTCGGTCCGGGCATCTGATCCCAGACCCGCTTCACGGCGAGGGCCATTTTGTAGGTGACGGTGCCGGCGACGATCATGACGTCGCTCTGACGGGGAGAGAAACGCATCACCTCGGCGCCGAAGCGGGCGATGTCGAAGCGCGAGGCCCCCGTGCCCATCAGTTCGATCGCGCAGCAGGCGAGTCCCATCGGCATCGGCCAGAGCGAGTTCTTCCGCATCCAGTTGATCGCGGTATCCACCTTCGTGAAGATGATATTGCCCTCGATCTTGGAATCGTAGGCGGCATGTTGCTCGATCGTCTCAGGCATGGTCTTTCCCGGGTGGAGGCTTCGTTTCCGCCAAGGTTACGTCTCCGCCGGGACGGGGCAAGGGGGGATTGTGAAAAATTTCACAAGCTCCCGGGAAGGCGATTTGCCGGGCTCACTCCCCTTTCGCGACCCGTTCGACACGATAGAAGTCGGTGCGGCGCTGGCGCAGGTTCCGCACGCTGCCGCGGCGGTGCAGGTTTTCGAGGTGGGCGAGGTCGAGATCGGCGATGAGAGCCGTCTCCAGCCCCGCCGGAGCCTCGGTGAGGATCGCGTTTTCGGGGAAATCGTAGTCGCTCGGGGTGAAAACGGCCGAACGGGCATATTGGAAATCCATGTTCGCCACCCCGGGGAGATTCCCGACGCTGCCGGCGGCGACGACATAACATTCGTTCTCGATCGCCCGGGCCTGGGCGCAGTAGCGGACGCGGTGGAAACCCGAGGCGGTGTCCGTGCAGAAAGGCACGAAAAGGATCTGCATGCCCTCCGCCGCGAGGAGGCGTCCCAATTCGGGAAACTCGACGTCGTAACAGATCAGGATGCCGACCTTGCCCGCATCCGTCTCGAAAACCTCGAGCCGGTCGCCGCCGCTCATCTGCCACTCCGATTCCTCGCTCGGAGTTGCGTGGATCTTGCGCTGCTCCTCGACCGTGCCGTCGCGGCGGCAGAGATAGACGACGTTGTAGAGCCGGCCGTCCTCAACCAAGGGCAGGCTGCCCGTGATGATGTTGAGCCCCTTCGCGACCGCTTCGCGGGAAAAGAAATCGCGCATCGGGGCGGTGAGTTCCGCCAGATTCCGGATCGCGGCCGGAGCACCGTCGGCTTTCCAAGGCGCCATGAGCGGGGCGTTCACGTATTCGGGAAAGCAAACGAAGTCCGCCCCGTAGCCCGCCATCGCCTCGAGAAAAAAGGAAGCGTGCTCGTAGAACGCTTCCGGTCCGCTCATCGGACGCATCGCGAGCTGGACGATGCCGACGCGGACGCGGTGGCGGGGAGTGGGGACGGGGTTGTTCATTCGTTTCCGCTACTAGTAGTGATATCGGGCTTGGGCAACCTGGATGATCTGATCGGAGACCCGATAAACGAGTCGATGTTCGTCCGTGATTCGCCGGGACCAAAATCCCGAAAAGGAGTGTTTCAAGGGTTCGGGCTTTCCGATGCCGTCGTAGGGATCGCCCCGGCCGATATCCTCGAGGAGAAGGTTGATCTTCTTCAAGATTTTCCGGTCGTGCTGCTGCCAATATAGATAATCTTCCCAGGCACGAGACGAAAACTGGATCGTCATGAGCTCAATTCATCGAGTGACCGGATGATCCCACCTCCCTTTTCAAGCTCGGCGATGGATTCCGAAAGACGCGCGGCGTTGACGGGAGAGCGGAGCAGGTAGGCCGTCTCCTGCAAGGATTCATAATCTTCCAGCGAGAGCAGAACGACGGACTGGCTCCTTTTCCGGGTAATGATGACGGGGTCGTGATCTTCACAGACCTTCTCCATCGTCGCGGCGAGGTTTTCCCTGGCCGCTGTGTAGGAAATCGCTTTCATGCTGGACAGGATACTGTCCAGCAAACCAAGTGTCCACCGAATTCCGGAAGCTCGCCCCGCCGACCCCGGACTGGGAACCCCGACACCTCAGCCGAAGGTCGCCCGGATCCGTCGGCAGACTTCCTCGACATTCGCCCGTGTGTTGAACGCGGAAATGCGGAAGTAACCTTCGCCCGCCGCACCGAATCCCGAACCGGGAGTGATGACGACGTTGGCCTGGTTCAGCATCTTGTCGAACATGTCCCACGAGGTGAGACCCGCCGGACAACCGACCCAGACGTAGGGAGCATTGACCCCGCCGAAGACCGGGAGCCCGGCTGCGGCGCAGGCTTCGCGAAGCAATTTCGCATTGCCCATGTAGCCCTCGATGAGTGCGGCGACCTGCGCCTTGCCCGCCTCGGAGAAAACGGCCGCGGCACCCTTTTGCACGGGGTAGCTCGCGCCGTTGAATTTCGTGCTATGCCGGCGCGACCAGAGCGGATGGATCGCCTGTTCCTTGCCATCGGCGGTGTAACCCTTGAGCGTCTTCGGGATGACGATGTAGGCGCAACGCACCCCGGTGAATCCGCCATTCTTCGAGAAGCTTCGGAATTCCATGGCACACTCGCGCGCGCCTTCGATCTCGAAAATCGAGCGCGGCAGCTCGGGATCCTGAATGAAGGCCTCGTAGGCGGCGTCGTAGAAAATGATCGCCTGATTGGCGCGGGCATAGGCGACCCAGGCCTCGAGCTGGGCGCGCGTCGCGGTCGCGCCGGTCGGGTTGTTCGGATAGCAGAGGTAGATGAGGTCGACCTTCTGATCGGGGATCGCGGGCACGAAGCCGTTCTCCGGCGTGCAGGGCAGGTAGACGAGACCTGCGTAGGCTCCGGTCTCGTCCGCGTCGCCGGTGTTGCCGATCATCACGTTGGTGTCGACGTAGACAGGGTAGACCGGATCGGTGATGGCGATCACGTTTCCTTTGCCGAAAATGTCGAGGATGTTGCCCGTATCGCACTTCGAGCCGTCGGAGATGAAGACCTCGTCGGCGGCGATGCCGAGTCCCGCGAACTGGTTCTCGACGATGGCCTCGCGAAGGAACGCGTAGCCCTGCTCCGGTCCGTAGCCCTTGAAGGTTGCGGCGCTGCCGAGTTCATCGACCGCGTCATGCATGGCTTGGCGGCAGGCCTCGGGGAGGGGCTCGGTGACGTCGCCGATGCCGCAGCGGATGAGCCGCTTCGCCGCTTCGGGATTGGCCTCGGTGAAGGCGGTGACGCGCCGGGCGATCTCGGGGAAGAGGTAACCGGCTTTGAGCTTGAGGAAGTTTTCGTTGATCCGTGCCATGGCGGCGGTAAATGCGTGAAACTCGCCCGCGGGGCAACCGATTTTTACACGGAAAGGGGCGGAATTTTCACCGACGCGACCCGCGCCTCAAATAGCGAGGGCATTCTCGGCGTCGCCGAACCGGTCGACCCGCACGCCCATGCGGTCCATCAGAGCGAGGTGGAGACGGCAGAGCTTGCGGTTCGGATCCTGGCTCAGGTCGTAGGCCTGGCCTCCCTTGATCGTGCCGCCACCACCCCCGGCGAGGACGACGGGGAGCTGGCGCGAATCGTGGGCGTTGCCGTCCATGAGACTGCTCGTGAGGAGGATCATGCTGTTGTCGAGGAGCGAGCGCTCGCCCTCGTTCGTCGCCGCCATCTTCTGGAGAAACTCGGCCCAGAGCTTCACCTGGAATTCATTCACTTTCTGGTAGTGCGCGAGACGGGTCTCGTCACCGGCGTGGTGCGAGAGCTCGTGGATGCCCGAGGTCACTCCGTCGAGGCTGGGGAAACGCATGTTTGAAAGGTCATTGTTCAGCATGAAGGTGGCGACGCGGGTGCGATCCATCTGGAAGGCGAGCAGCATGATGTCGAACATGAGGCGAAGGTGATCCTCCGAACTCGCCGGAATGCCCGACTCGGGACGTCCGATCGTCGGAGCCTTCACCGTCGGCTGCCAGCCCTGACCGCCGGTCTCCGCTTGGCTGATCTTTTCCGCCTGCTCGACGCGTTTCTCGATTTCGCGAACGGAGCTGAGGTATTCATCGAGCTTCTGGCTGTCGCGCTGGCTGAGGCGGGTGCGGAGGCCCTTCGCATCGTCGAGGACGAGATCGAGGATGCTCTTGTCGCGCTGGCGTTTGCTGCCGTCGTCGAAGAGCTGATCGAAGGCCTGCTGCGGGAAGATCTCCTTCGGCGCGGGTGTCGTCGGAGTGCTCCAGGAGATGTAAGCGGAATAGATCGAGGTGAAACCCGAGTCGGTCGCGTAGCTGGGGCGTTCGGTGCCAAGGACGATGCTGGGCACGGGCGTCTCGCGTCCGACCTTCGCGGCGATGAGCTGGTCCATCGTCATGCCGACCTCGACGTCGGTGGTGGTCTTCTTCACGCGCAACCCCGAAAGCACGTTCATTTTGGGGTAGTGCCCGCCTTCGCCCTCGACCGTGGTCGGGTTCCAGAGCCCGGTGAAGACCGCGACCTTGTCCTTCAACGGAATGAGGGGACGCAGCGAATTGGCGAACTCGATCCCGTTGGCACCCATCTTCGCACCCCAATGGTGCGGGTTCACCCCGTTGCCGGTGAAACAGACGGCGAGACGGCGGGGCGCGCCACCCGGCTTGGCGGCTTCGGCTCCGAAGGCGGAGATCGATTCAAACCAGGGGAGCCCGAGGGCGACCCCGGTACCACGGAGGAAACGGCGGCGGGAGAGAGAGGTCATGGAGTGGTGGAGTAAGGGGAATTGAAAAGTAGCTCAGCTGAGAATAGTCGTTCGGTTTCAGCCTCATACTCTTACTCATACTTCCTACTCATAGTCATACTCAGCGAACGTCCATTGGCTGCCGATTTGAGTAGGAGTAAGAGGTAGGAGTAGGAGTAAGAGGTTTACGGATTCACCGCCAAGGCGGGCGCTTCGTTTCTTCGGTTCATGAACTGGCGGCTGGTGACGATCTTCGTGACGGCGGCGGAGACTTTGCCGTCGTTGGATTCGATCGCCTTCGTGATCTCGGCGAGGAGTTCCTTGTCGCTCGGGAGGACGCTGCGGCCCAACGCATAACCCAGGAGCTTGCGGCTGAAGTGGTTTGTGAACTGGCCGTTGTTCTTCGCGAGGTAATCGCGCAGGCCGGCCATGCCCTTGAACTTGGTGCCGTCGCGCAGTTCACCGGTGTCATCGATGACGCCGCCCGCCTCGTCGGCGGCGCGGAAGCGTCCGATCGGATCGAAGGACTCCAGGGCGAAGCCGAGCGGATCGATGCGGTCGTGACAGACGGCGCAGGCCTGGTCTTCCCGGTGCTTCATGAGTGCTTCGCGAAGGGAAGCGGGCTTCAGTCCCTTCTCGAGCTCGGGCACGTTCGGCGGCGGTGGCGGCGAGCTGTGGCCGAGGACGACCGCATAGAGGAACTCGCCGCGCACGACGGGACTGGTGCGGTTCGGTCGAGACGTTTTGGTGAGGATCGCCCCCATCCCGAGGAGTCCGCCACGGTGATGATCGGCGACCTTCACCTCGCGGAATTCGGGTCCCGTCACGTTCGGGATGCCGTAGAATTTCGCGAGCCGCTCGTTGAGGAAACTCGTCTCGCCCGTGACGATATCCATGATCCGGCGATCCTCGCGGAAGAGACGTCCGAAAAATTCGACGACTTCACGCTTCATGTCGGCGCGGAGTTCGGGAGTCATCTCCGGATATTTCATCGTATCGACGCCGTCGTGTTCCTCGAAGGTCGAGAACTTCAGCCATTGTCCCGCGAATTCCTCGGCCAGAGCTCCAGCCCGCGGATCCTTCATCATGCGTTTCGCCTGGGCCGCGAGCACCTCGGGCTTGCGCAGACTGCCGTCCTCCGCGGCCTTGCGCAGTTCCCAGTCGGGAATCGAAGACCAGAGGAAATAACTCAGGCGCGAGGCCAGCTCCCACGAGGACAGGGGCAGGTCGCCACCGGAGTTGGGTGCGTTGGTCAGGGTCTCCGGTGAGGGCAGCGTCTCGGCCTTGAAGATGAAATGCGGCGAAACCAGCACCCGCACCATCCCCTCGCGCACGGCGGACTCACGGTCGAGGCCTTGTTTGATCCGATCGTGGTAGAAGGCCGCCAGCGTTTGTTTCTCCGTCTCGGCGAGCGGACGGCGCCACGCCCGCGAAGCGAACTGATGGAGATGCCAGATCATCGCCCCATCGAACTCCCCCTTCAGCTGGTCGTTCAATTGCTTGGGCGCGGCGAGACGCCAATCTTTCTTCATCGCGGCGAGGGTGGCCTTGTCTTTCTCGCCAAGCACCTGGCCGAGCTGGTCGTCGCTGAAATAGTAGACCGTGTATCCCGGCGAACCGCGATAGAGATTGCGCGCCACTTCCTCGAGGCGGCGCTCGAACATGTCGGGGAAGGCGACGCGGAAAACGTGGAATTCACCCATCGTACGACGGGCCGCCTCGGTCTGGATCTTCCAGATCGTCAGCACGCCGGGGATGATCTTCGTCACATCGCGCGGGGTCCCGGTGGTCGCGGTCCACTGGATCGTGGCCTGATCGACCTCCGGATTCTCGTAGTCGAGCTTCGTCTCCGCCCGCAGCGAGACCGCTCCGGGAGGGAGGGGCAGGGTGACCACCTTCGGTGCGGCGACGGCGAGGACCTGCGGCTCGATCTTGCGGTCGGGCTTGGGATGTTTGCCGAAAAGGCCTCGAGTCGTCTCGAGGGAGGCGAGCCGTTTCTTCAGCTCGTCGAGGTTCGCGGGCGCGGGATTTGCCGCGGTCTGCGTCTTCAGCTCTCCAATCGTCTTCTCGAGCCAGTTGAAATAATTGACGCCACCTTTCTCAAGCTTCACGTCGATCTTCGTGACGAGGGCGATGTCACCGGCGTTGCCGTCGCCAATGTCGCCGAAGCAGAGGTGCACCTGGTTTTTTCCCTTCACCTCCGCGTTCATCGGGTAGGGACGGATGCCGTCGGAGTCCTGCTGCTGGCGCTGAACCCCGCTGCCGGGTTTTTTGGGATTGTTCCATGAGAGCAGGTCGGCCTCGATCTGCGCGATGCGCGAGTTCACCGTGGCGGGCACCTCCTTCGGCTTCGCCGCATCAGGAGCAGGCAGTTCACGCCAAGGCACACGCACCAGATCGAGGAAACGCGATTTCGGCTCCGGCTTCGTGACGAGATTCCACCAATTTTGCAGGAAGGGCAGCTTCAAGCCCGTCTCCTTCGCAAGGACGTCGAGCGGGGTTTGGAAATGTTGGTGCTTCCAGCAGGCGAGCAGGTAATCGCCCTCGCGCATGTCGTCGAAATCGGCGGGCAGGTGCGGAGCGGCCTTTTGCTGGTACCACACGTAGAGCCCCTGCTCGGCGTGGGCCTTGAGCTGCTCGGGGCCGCGCAAACCGATGCGGTGATCATGGAACACCATGCCCGTCCCCGGCATGATCGTGGCGTGATCAGCGAGCTGGCGCGCCGCATTGAAATACTTGTCGAGCGCGGCGGGACTGAGGAAGAGCACGTCGCCCGTGTTGGAGAATCCCTCCCCTCCCCCGCCGTCGGTCTGGAACTCCTTGGCGAGCCCGTAGTCGCGTCCGGTGAGGTCGCGGATCGAGCGATCGTATTCCGCGTTGGTGAGGCGGCGCATCGTCACCGGGCCGGGATCGCCGGAATTCGTCTGGGCGAGGGCATCGAGCTCGTGGGTGACCCAGGCCGTGATGGAAGATTCCTCGGTTTCGGTGAGGGGCTCGGCTTTTCGAGGAGGCATCTCGCCACTTTCGATCGTGTCGAGGACGCGGTGCCAGAGTTCGAACTGCTCGTCGATTTTCGGATCGGCGGCGAGAGCATTCATGTCGACCTCGCCCTTGATGTCCTCACCTCCGTGGCAGCTGTAGCATTTCGCCGCCAGCATCGGCTCGATCGATTTCCAATCGGGCGCGGCGGTAGCGACCGCGGGCAGGCCGAGGGAAAAAATCAGGAAGGAAAAGAGGGGAGGACGTCTCATGCGAACTGACGACGAAGGTTTGACCCTTCGTACTTCTGTCAGGTCCAAATTCGGATCGAACGGCACCTTTTCCAAATGGCGATGAGGGCGCGATGGCGTGCCATCCAACCCTGTCCAATGGGCCATTAAAGAGGGTCGGGTCGGACGTGAATCGATCACTTTGGGTCTTGAATTTCAAGCCGGACCACCGGAAACTCACGCCAGTCGTTGCATGCGATCTTTCTGGCTCACTTTCCCCACCCTGCTTCTCCTGACCTCGTGCCAGGTGCCCTCGTCCGTGTCGAGGCAGGCCGCTTCGCCGCTGCTGACAGGCGAGGTAAAGGTATCGCCGCCCCCGCTCTTCGCCGGCCTCGATGCTCCGACCTGGGGCGTCGCGCCTCCGAAAGAAGAGACCCCGCCCGCGCCGGGATGGACGGGTCCCGTCGACGACACCTACACCCGCGTGAAGACGAGCCGGAAGGTGATCGCGATCACTTTCGACGACGGTCCGCATCCGGAAAACACGCCGCGCCTTCTCGACATGCTGAAAGAGCGCAAGGTGAAAGCCACCTTCTACGTCGTCGGCGACATGGTGAAATACAGTCCCGATCTCTTGAAACGCATGGTCGACGAGGGGCACGAAATCGGGAATCACACCGTTTCCCACGGGACCCTCTCGCGGATGTCCGACGAGGCGCTGCTGTCCGAGCTGCGGGCGGCCCACAATCAGATCATCGAAGCCTGCGGCGTCGCTCCGATCTCGATGCGTCCGCCCGGCGGCGCGATCAAGAAAGATCAAAAGGAACTGATGCTGCGCGAACTCGGCTATCCCACGATCCTCTGGTCGGTCGATCCCGAGGATTGGAAACGCCCCGGTCCGGCGGTGGTGACGAGCCGGCTCGTCAACGGTGCGAGCCCCGGCGGGATCCTCCTCGTGCATGATCTGCACAAACCCACTGTCGACGCGATGCCCGGCACGCTCGATCAGCTCCTCGCGATGGGATACGAGTTCTTGACCATCTCCGAGTTGATCAAGCTCGATGAAGCACCCGCCGAACGCGCCGCCGAAGAGGAGCGGAAGAAGGCCGAAGCGGCGGCGGCGGGCGCCAACACTCCGGCAGCGGCACCGGCGCAGTGACGGATTCGCGACGACCCGCGCCGCCCCCCTGCGACCAAAGTCGCAGACGCCGGATCGAGAATGCGCTTGCCCCCGGGGCGGGAATCCTGCTTCATGACGGTAGACATGAGCGAAGAGATCCTTTGGTTTTACGAGGGCGGCGGAGAACGTCGTGGACCGGTCGCGGCAACGGAATTGCTCGCGTTGCATCAGCAGGGCACGATCACCGCCGAAACCCTCGTCTGGCGTGATGGCTTGAGTGATTGGATCGCCTTCTCCGCCAGCGGTTTGATGCCGGATTCAGCTGGTCCCTCCGGACCTCCCCCCGAGCCCTTGCGCGCGCCTTCGATGCCACCACCGGTGCCTTACTCCGCCATGGCTTTCGCGCCTCGGGAAGTCCGGCTGCGTCCGGATTTCCGTCCCTCGATCCGATCCTGCTACGGACGCGCCTGGGAGTTGCTGAAATCGCGGTTCTGGCCGTTTGTCGGTTGTTTTGCGCTGATCACCCTCATCCTCGGCGTTGCCTACCAGTTTTACATCCCCGCCCTCTTTCTGACCCTGCCTCTGATCGGCGGCCTTTACTGGTACATCCTGAAAGTGGCCCGGAACGAACCCGCGAACTTCGAAATGGTGTTTGAGGGCTTCCGCCGGCAGTTCGGCGCACTCGCCGTCGCCAACCTGATCATCAGCGCCTACGGGATCGGGCTCTTCATCGTCGTCGCTGTGATTTTCGGGCTGATCTTCGCCGGACTCGGTGCCGGGACGAACCTCTTCGAGGCTGCCGAAGACAATCCGCTCGTCCTCGGCGGCGTCATCGGAGGAGGCGTGCTGCTGACCTTCATCCTGCTCATCCCTCTCATGATCCTGAGCTTCGTCGGCTACTTTGCGACCCTCATCATCCTCGAGAGCGAGGTCCCCGCCGGCCGCGCGATCTCCCTCGCCTGGACCGCAACCCGCCCCCACCTCATCAAGATCGGACTTTTCTCGCTTCTGGGGCTGCTCCTCACTTACGCCGGCATGCTCGCTCTTTACTTCGGGGTCTTCATCACCGGAGCTTGGACGACGATCGCCTCGGCCTACCTCTACGAAGACGCCTTCGGCGAAGACAAACCCGTCGCCTGAACCCCGCCCACGAATTCAGGGCTCCGCGGGTGCTGCCGGAGCCTCGAGTTTCAGGGCCGAGGGCTCGAGCGGCTCACCGGTGGGCGGAGCGGAAAGCCGATCGCCTTCACGGCCGCGCCACGCCTCGGGAATGCCCTTCGTCTCCTCCGCGGACGGCGCCACCGCGAGCGCCGGGAACTCCCGTCGCATGATCGAAAACAGCGCCGCCTTCTCCCCTGACAAAACACCCAAGGATTGACCTCTCCGCACCTGCGAACCCACCGACACACGCAACGAAACAAGCCCGCGGTAAACGGTCCCGACCATGCTTCCCTCGCGCTCATGGAGGAGGATCACGGTGGCACCGTCAGTGCCATTCGCCGCGACGACGACCCGGCCATCCGCCGCGGCCTTCACCTCGTGATCCCCCCCGGAGGAAAGGTCCGGCGCAGCCCCCGTGTCCGCCGGTTCAAACACCACACTCTCAGGAGCCAACACCATCTCGATAGGCGAGAGCACGGCCAAGGTGGGATCGAGGTCCGCGCCCTGCACCGCCTGGACCAACCCGATGCGCGCCCCGATGAAATCCGACGGAGGCAGATCCGCACCTTTTTTCCCTGCCTGGATGGAGATGATGAGGATCATCACGAGACCGCAGAGCGCGAAAAAGAGCGGAAAAACATGGCGATGGAGCACCCGGAGATGCTCCTTCACATCGAAATAGACAGGGCGTTTCAGCACACGGCAATAGAAGCCGAGCCTGCGGATTTCGCAACGCCGCACCCGGAAATTGCGGTAAACTAGCCGCCCTTCCCGACATGGAGCCATCGCCCCCATCCCCCCGCCGCTTCCGGCTCGACCTCGCCTACGATGGCCGGCCCTACGCCGGTTGGCAAAGCCAGCCGGGCGGGGGCTCGGTGCAGGATGCGGTCGAGAGCGCTCTCTCCGCGGTGTGCCCCGAGGTGACTTCGGTGCAGGGATCGGGCCGCACCGACGCGGGGGTCTCGGCCCTCGGCCAGGTCGCCCATTTCGATACTCCGCCGCACTGGCGCATGGAAGGGGGCGACTGGCTGCGCGCGCTCAATACGAAACTCCCGCCGACGATCCGCGTGATGGCCTGTCGCGAGGTTGATCCCGCTTTTCATGCACGATTTTCCGCCGTCGAGAAGACCTACGAATACGAAATCGCGACCGGCCCCGTCCTCCCCCCGCTGCGGCACGGACTCGCCTGGCACCAGCGTGACCTCGGAGGCGCGGAAACGCTTGCTCCCATTCTCCAGCACTACCTCGGCACGCGCGACTTCCGCGCTTTTTCCGCGAAGCGGCATGACGGCTACGACGACGAGCGCGATACCGTGCGCACCCTCACCGAGGCTTCGGTGCGGCCCCTCGAAGGCGGCGGCGGACTGGTCCTGAGATTCCGGGGAAACGGGTTTCTCTATAAAATGGTCCGTTTCCTTGTCGGCACCGCGGTGTATGTTAGGCACGGCCGGATTTCCCTCGCGGATCTGGAGGCACTCTTTGTCGATGGCGGAGGCGGGGCGAAGGCTCCCTACTGCGCCCCGGCGGCGGGCCTCACGCTCCTCGAGGTCCGTTATCCGGATGGATTCGCGGCTCCGCCCCGCGAACCCCGCTGAACCGCCCCACGTTGCAGACATGGCCCTCTTTTTCAAGAAATCCGGCATCGCGGAAAACCGCATCGAGAACTCCGGCCGCTGGCCGGTGCGGCTCACGCAATTCCAGTTGATCGACGATTACGAATTCCCCGCGACGAACTTCCCCGAGATCTTCTTCGTGCAGGAAGGCAATTTCCTCCATGAGACCGAGGCGGGCACCCAAGCGGTACGCGAGGGGGTGGCGATGATGGTGAATCCCGGCCACCGCCACACCGTGAAGCAGCCCGACGAGGTCGTCATCACCCGGGTGCGCTTTCTCCCTGAATGGCTCGCGAAGGAATACGAGATCATCATGCGGTCTCCGGACGTGCTCTCGCTCTTTTTCGACCAGTCGTGGTTCCGGCATCCGCGGGATGAGAATCTCCACGTCTTCACGACCCGCGGCGACGGTGCCTCGCGCGTGCGCAGTGAACTCGAATACCTGCGCGGCCTCCTCCGCGACAAGCGCCACCTCGAGCCCATCACCCGCGTCTCCGTGTTGAAATTGATGATGCTGCTGGCCGATGAATACCGTCGTTTCTGGCGCGGGGTCTCCGAGATCGAGATCCTGCCGGAGGCTGCCCACGCTCTCGATGAGATCGAGGATTGCATCCACCGCGCGGAGCCTTTCGACCCGACCGCGATGTCGCGCGGCGGTTTCGAGAAGCGCGCCATCGAGCAGGCCTTCGGCGAACTCACGGGCATGACGATGGTCGACTACGCCCAGCGCCGCCGCGTCTTCCACGCCGCCTCGCATCTCCTCACCACGCACGAAGAGCCCCGCCGCATCTCCAAAGCCCTCGGCTGGGCCACCACCGGCGAATTCACGAAGCAATTCGAAGCCGTCTTCGACATTCCACCCTCGGTCTATCGCGAGAAGTTCGGGGTGCCGGCGGAGAAGGTGACGGAGGTCGAAGGGGAGTGAGGAGCACGACGTTACGGCGATCTCCGTACCGTCACTCCACCTCGATCACCACGGGGCAGTGGTCCGACCCGAGCACGCCGGGCAGGATCCCCGTCTTCGTCACCCGCGGCAGGAGCGCGGCGGACACGCAGAAGTAATCGATCCGCCATCCCACGTTCTTCTCCCTCGCCCCGCCACGATAGCTCCACCAGCTGTAATGACCGGGTTCATCGGGATGAAAGTGACGGAAGCTGTCGACAAATCCGGCGGCGACAATGTTGTCGAAGCCGGCGCGTTCCTCGTCGGTGAATCCGGCGTTCTTGCGATTCTGCTTGGGACGGGCGAGATCGATCTCGCGGTGGGCGACATTGAGGTCGCCGGCGAAGATGACGGGCTTGCGCGTTTCGAGGTTTTTCACAAAGGCAAGGAAAGCGGCATCCCACTCCATCCGGTAGGGCAGACGGCGGAGATCATCCTGCGCGTTCGGAGTGTAGACATTCACCACGTAGAAGTCGGGAAACTCGGTGGTGAGGACTCGCCCCTCGTCATCATGCCCCGGCAGACCCATGCCGTGATGGACGGAGAGGGCGGGCGTCCGTGACAGCGTGGCGACGCCGGAGTAGCCCTTCTTTTGGGCACCGTTCCAGCAAACGTCCCAGCCGGTGGCGGCGAAATCGTGCTCGACCTGATCCTGATTGGCTTTCACTTCCTGGAGGAGGAGCACGTCGGGACGCTGCTCTTCGAGAAAGTCGAGGAAGCCCTTTTTCAGCACGGCGCGGATGCCGTTCACGTTCCAACTGATGAGTTTCATGGCGGGAGAATCGCTACGCTTCGGCCCGCCCCCCGATCCCGCAACTTTTTTCCCTTGCGAATCGCGGCGGGACGCGGACATAGCACAGGCGCAAGGCCCCCGCCTCCCCCCGGCCCCGGCCCCGGCCGGAAAATCCCGATTTTTTTTTCGCGATTTTTCCAAACAAATCGGCGCAGGCTCTACGCTTTCCAACCCGAATCCATTGGTTTCATCCATGATAGAAGTCGAAAATCTCCATAAACACTTCGGTTCCAAGGTGGCGGTAGACGGAGTCTCCTTCACCGTGAAGAAGGGCGAGGTCCTCGGATTCCTCGGTCCCAACGGAGCCGGCAAGTCCACGACCATGCGCATGGTCACCGGTTATCTCCCCGCGACCCAGGGCCGCGTCCGCATCGGCGGTGCCGACATCGAGGAGAATGAAATCGAGGCGAAGTCGAAAATCGGCTACCTGCCCGAAGCCGCGCCCCTCTATTCGGACATGACGGTGGAGGCCTTCCTCCGCTTCGCCGCCGAGATGCGCCGCGTCCCCGCCTCGGAAATCCAGGCAGCGGTCGACAAGGCGATCGAAACGACCTTCCTCGAACCGGTCCGCCACCAGAGCGTCGACACCCTCTCGAAAGGATACCGCCACCGCACCTGCTTCGCCCAGTCGATCATCCACGATCCCGAAGTGCTCATCCTCGACGAGCCGACCGATGGTCTCGATCCGAACCAGAAGCACGAGATCCGCCAGCTCATCCGCCGCATGGGCGAGACGAAGGCGATCCTGTTCTCGACCCACATCCTCGAGGAAGTGGAGGCCTCCTGCACCCGCGCCATCATCATCGACCGCGGCAAGGTCGTCGCCGACGGCACGCCGGAGGAGCTGAAGGCCCGCGCCACGAACGCCGGCACCGTCCTCCTCCGCGCGACCGGTCTCGCCGGTTCGGGGATCAAGGCCGAGCTCGAGAAACTCTCGGAGTCCTCCAAGGTCGAGGTGATCGAGTCGGGCGACGACGGCATCACCGCCCGCATCGCTCCGGCCAAGGGCAAGGCCGAGAAACTCAGCGCCGCCGTCTACGGCGTGTGCAAGGAAAAGAACCTGACCGTTCACGAACTGAAGGTGGAAGAGGGCCGGCTCGACCTGCTCTTCCGCGAAATCACGAAGAAGGACGCCGACAAATAATCGATCCGGAAACTTTCCCCGCATTCTTCCCCCATGGACGCTTTCATTACCCTGATTCTCGAATTCGCGATCCCCACGGCGATCGTGGCGGCGATCTTCGTCGCACTGCTCTTTTACGTGCTGCCGCGCGAAGTCCGCACGATCTTCAAACGCGAGTTGAAGAGCTACTTCACCTCGCCGATCGCCTACGTGCTCTTCGTCGTCTTCCTCGGCATCTCGAACGCGCTCTCGTTCTTCTTCACGGGCGTGCTCGAGGGCGGCGAGGCGGATCTCTTCCTCCCCTATTTCCAATACCTGCCCTGGTATCTCATCCTCATCGCCCCCGCCGTGGGCATGCGCCTCTGGTCCGAGGAACAGCGCCTCGGCACCCTCGAGCTGATGCTGACGATGCCGCTCGCCCCCTGGCACGCGATCCTCGGCAAATACCTCGCCGCGGCGGTCGTGCTCTTCACGATGCTGGTGCTCTCCTTCCCCATCGTCTGGACCGTCAACTTCCTCGGCGAGCCGGACAACGGGGTGCTGATGTCAGGCTTCGTCGCGACCTATTTCGTGGCGCTCTGCTTCCTCGCGGTGACCTCGGTGATCTCGGCCATCACCCGCAGCCAGCTCGTCGCGCTGCTCGTCTCGGTGGCGATCTGCCTCGTCCTCTGGCTCGGCGGACTGCCCCATCTTAGCGAGATGCTGATGAACCTCAAAGGCGGCTGGCTCGTGGCCTGGCCGGTGCTGAAACTGGTGAACATGGTCGGCGTGATGCCCCATTTCACGGAGCTGGCGAAGGGTGTCCTCGGTCTGCGCGACATCGTCTTCTTCGTCTCCTTCATTGCCTTCTGCCTCTTCGCGACTTCGGTCGCGATCCGTCTCAAGCGGGCCTGACGCCATCCTGAACGAAACCCTTTCCCCCAAACCTGTCGATCCATTCCCATGAGCGAATCGAAAGCATCCTCTCCCGCCAAACTGAGCCGCCGCGCCGCCGCTCTCATCGGCCTTGCGGTCACCTTCGTGATCGTCCTCCTCGTCAACTTCGTGGCCAACCGGATGAGCTTCCGCGCGGACCTCACCGAGTACGGCGTCTACACCCTCTCCGAGGGCACCTCGAACATCCTCTCGCGCCTTGAGACGCCGGTGGAGCTGCGCTACTACGTCACCGACGACTCGAAGGTGATGAGCCCGAGCGAGCGCACCCGCGCCCGCCGGGTCTCCGACCTGCTCGCTGAATTCGCGCGCAACGCCCCCACCAAGGAGATCGAAGTCACCGATGAAAAAGGCGAGTTCGTGAAGAAAAACGTGAAAATGCTGACGGTGAAAAAGCTCAACCCCGAGCCCAACACCGACGCGGAGGATTCCGCGATGATCGACGGTCTCCAGGCCGGCGTCTCCGGCGAGACGAACAACGAACTCTACTTCGGCATCGCGATCCAGTGTCTCGATGCGGTCGAGGCGATCCCCTTCATCCCGGCGAAGCCCGAGACGATGCTGGAGTATGATCTCGCCCGCGCCATCTCCAGTGTGCATGGCGGCAAGTCGAAAAAGATCGTCGTGATGTCGGGCATGCCGCTCGCGGGCGGTTTCGGCGGAAACTTCCAGGCCCCGCCGCAGCAGCCCTGGATGTTCTACGAACTCCTCGGCAAGGATTACCAGGTGGAGCTGATCCCGACGACCTCGACGGAGATCCCCGAAGGCACGACGACCCTGATCGTGGTGCATCCCTTCGACATCACCGACGAGGGCCAGTTCGCGATCGACCAGTACCTGCTGAAGGGCGGCAACGTGATCGCCTTTGTCGATCCGAATTTCTTCTATGCCCGCGCCATGGCCCAGGGCCAGCCGCAGATCCCCGGCATGCCTCCGCAGGGAGGACCCGGACCTTCGTCCGATCTCGACAAGCTCTTCAAGGCCTGGGGCGTGAAATATGACATGAACCGCGTCCTCGCCGATCTCGACTTCGGATCGGAGATCATCCGCCGCGGGAATTTCTCCCCCACCTTCCTCACCCTCACCCGCGCATCGCTGGGCTCCGATCCCAAGGATCCCGGTCTGAACGATCCGATGACGAGCATGCTCAACCAGATGAACATGCTGACCCCCGGTGCCTTCGAAGTCTCGGCCCCGGCCGGCATCCAGGTCGACAATCTGGTTCTTTCCTCGGAGAACAACGAGCTTGTCGGATCCTTCGACGCCGATCCGACGGCCGAGGGCGGATCGGACCGCATCCGCGAGAAGTTCCAGGCCCATGGAAAACGCCGCGCCTTTGTGGTGCGTTTGTCAGGGGAATTCTCCACCGCCTTCCCCGAAGGGAATCCCGCGAAATCCGCCGATGAGGAAGCTCCGGCCGAAGGGGAGAAGAAAGAGGGCGAAGAAGCCAAGAAGGAGGAGGCGAAGAAAGAGGAGGACAACTCCCTGAAGAAGGCGACCGCGCCGGGCCGCGTCCTCCTCATCGCCGACACCGACTTCATCTACGACGCCAACGTGGTGCGCCGCAACCAGATCCCCGGGCTGAACATGGTCATCCCCGAGATGCTGAACGAGAACCTGACCCTCGTGCAGAACGCCGCCGAACAGATGTCGGGCGATCCCGACCTCATCAACGTGCGCAGCCGCATCGGGGTGAGCCGCCCCTTCACGAAGCAGAATGAATGGTATCGCGAGGCGCAGCAGAAATACTCCGCCGAGGTGCAGGAATTCAGCGCCAAGGCCAAGGAAGCCGAGGCGAAACTCAACGAAATCATCCAGAAGACGCCCGAGAACATCGACCAAGCCCTCCTTTCCCCGGAGGTGCAGGCCGAGCTCAAGAAGCTGCAGCAGGAGGAAGCCCAGTTCCGCAAACGGGAACGCGAACTGCAGAAGGAAGTGACCCGCGAGTTCCGCCAGAAGCTCGCGACCTACAAATTCGGCAACACCCTCCTGATGCCGGTCGTGGTCATCATCGTCGGCATCCTCATCGCGATCTTCCGACGCCGCACCATCGCGGCCCGTTGAAACCCAGTCCTGGAAACCAAAACCCTTTCATCCAACACGAATCATGGGAACCAAAACACTGATCCGTCTGGTCATCGCCCTCGCCGTGCTCGGCGGGATCGCCGCGATCCTCCACTTCGCCGGATCCGGCGGAGCCGTCTCCGAAGTCAGCTCTTCGACGACCAAGAAAAAGGTCTTCGAAGATTTCCCGATCAATGACGTCGCCAAAGTGGTGATCAAGCAGAAGGACGGTTCGATCACCTTGAACAAGGGTGCCAAAAGCTGGGAAGTCGCCGAGCGTGAAGGCTACCCCGCCAATGTCGAGCCCATCGTCGGACTGCTCCGCAAGATCTGGGATCTGAACATCGTCCAGCCGATCACGATCGGTCGCACGCAGTATGGTCGCCTCGGACTGCTCGATCCGGCGGCGGCGGACTCGAAGGCGGAGGAAGCCGCCACCCTCCTGACCTTCCAGAACAAGGAAGGCAAGGATCTCGCCTCGCTCTGGCTCGGCAAGGTCTACGCGCGGAACGAAGGCCGCCCCGATCCTTTCGGCGGGGGCATGGCCACGACCGATGCGGGCCGCTACGTGAAGCGCGGCGACGGCAACTTGGTCTACCTCGTCGGCGAGACCTTCTCCGATGTGAAGATCGAAGCCCCCGAGTGGATCGACAAAAACTTCTTCAAGGTCGAGAAAATCAAATCCATCGAGATCGTCAGCGCGAACAAGGCTGACGATTGGAAACTGGAGCGCGCCGCCGAGGCGGATGATTTCACGCTCGCCAACGCCGCGGCGACGGAGAAACTCGATCCAAACAAGGTCTCGAGCATGAAGGCCGCGTTTGCCAATCCCCAGCTCGAGGACGTCTTCATCGGCGAGGAAAAGGGTCAACAGAAGACGGATGTGACCACCTTCAAGATCGTGACCTTCGATGACTTCAAGTATGAGATCTCGGTGGGTGCGAAGAACGACCTCAACGAATTGCCTCTCTCGCTCAAGGTCACGGCCGAGCTTCCCAAGGAGCGCAAACCCGGTGCCGAGGAAAGCGACGAGGAGAAAAAGAAGCTCGATCAGGAATTCACCGACCGGGTCGCCGCCTTGCAGAAGAAACTCGACGCCGAAAAGAAGCTGGAAGGCCATGTCTTCAAGGTGCGGAGCTACATCGTGGATTCGATCACGAAGAAGCGATCCGAGCTGATGGAGGAGAAGAAGGCCGAAGAGGGCCAGGCCCAGGAAGTCGCCCCTGGCGTCTCGCTGCCGGGTCTGCCGGCGCCAGCGCCAAAGGTCGAGGCTCCCGCGCCCGCTCCTGAGAAGGCACCTGAAGCTCCCAAGGCCGAAGCTCCCAAGGCAGAGGCTCCCAAGGCAGAGGCTCCCAAGGCAGAGGCTCCCAAGGCAGAAGCTCCCAAGGCAGAAGCCCCCGCGCCTGCAGCTGCTCCGGCGAATGCTCCAGAAGCACCCCAGACGGCTGCTCCAGAAGCACCCCAGACGGCTGCTCCAGCTCCAGCTCCAAAGCCTGCTGAGGCTCCTGCACCCCAGAACTGATCGGATTCACCGATCCTCGAAGTCTCCCGACCCGGCTCGCCTCGTGCGATCCGGGTTTTTCGTTTCCGGCAATGGCCGATCGAACCCGATCTCCGTCACGAGGCGGACCGGGGGATTTTGATCTTGCATTCACCGATCTCAAATATTATAGTTATGATAATTATAGTTTTATTCATTTGCAATCAAACCCTCCCATTTTCCAAGGCTTCATCGCACCGATGCCCCAAGCGGATCATCCCCGGGTGGGAGAAGGGCTGGAGGGCCGTCTCTCGGATTCCGAACCCTTGGTGGCCACTTCGGGCCGCGGTCTCGCGGGGGAAATTCTGGATCTCTACACCGGGGGTGCTTTCTCGTTTTGGCGGTGGCGGCCGGACACGGACACGCTCGTCACGCACGGCACCTTTCAAGGCGACTCCTTGAAGGACTGGATCATGCGGATCCATCCCCGGGACCAGGCCGCCTTTTCCCGCTTTCTCGATCAGGATTGGCAGCCCGCCCCGCCTTATGTGTCGGTGGATTATCGCTTTAATGCGAACCGCCAGGGGGATTGGATCCGGGTTCGCCACACCGGCGGCCTCATCATCTCCGGCGGGGTCCGGACCATTTCCGGAATGGTGGAGTTGATTTCTCCTCCGCAGCGCGCCCGCACCCTCCTCGAACGCATGGAGTCGGAAATGATCGAGGGCGAAAACCGTCTCCGCGATTTTCTCAATGGTGCCATCGCCCTCTCCTCCACGCCCAATTCCGAGCCGCTCCTCGAGCTGCTGCGCAAGACCCTCCGGGCCGATACCGTGACCCTCGTGCGACTCGATTCCCGCCTCGACGTCACGGGGATGACGACCCCGGGCGGAGGTGGCGACGCCTTCCGCGTGGGCGACCTCGGCGGACCGCTCCGCCAAGCGCTTGCCGCACAGGACGAAGGCAATGTGGGATCGGTGTTCGAGCTCGATCTCGACGAGACGAAAGCCGACTACCCGTGGGTGACGGCCAAATGCGTGCTGATGCCGAATGGCAGCATCGCGGCTGTCCTCTGTGCGGGATTCCGCACCTCGCGCGGGCGCACGGGAGCACGCCGCTTCCATTGCCTCCTCTCCCTCGCGTCGAGCTTCACCGCTTCGAGGATCTGCCGCGAGCAGGAAGAATCCTACCGGCGCGACTTGCTGGGACAACTCCGGCAAGCGCAGCGCCTCGCCAGTCTCGGACGCCTCACGGGAGGATTCGCCCACGATCTGAACAACCTCCTCACCTTGGTGCAGGGACATCTCCACCTCCTCGATGAGGCCTTCGCCTCGCGGGATTGGAAGGCGGGCGCCGAGCCCCTCGCCCAGATCCGTCACACCTCGGAACAGGCGGCCGACTTCTCCGAGCGGCTCGTCCTCTTCGGAGCCCGCAAGCCGATGGAGCCGCGGATCTGCGATCTCAACCGCATCGTCGAGCGTTTTGTGACGATGATGCGCCGCGTCCTCGAGGAAAACATCGAGATCGTCCTCGAGCTCGACCCGCTCATCGCTCCGGTCCGGGCCGACGAAGCGATGCTCCGCGAGCTGTTGATGAACCTGATCGTCAATGCCCGCGATGCCATGTCCACCGGAGGCATCGTGACGATCCGCACGCGCGCCGAATATCGCCACGCCGTGGAGGGGGAAGAGAACCCCTCGCTCCCTTTTGTCTGCCTGTCGGTCTTCGACAACGGCGCGACCCGCCACAGCCAGCAACTGCCTGCCCTGCTCGAATCTCCCGATTTGATCGAGGTGGATGCAACAGGGTCCGGTCTGGGACTCTACCATGTTGCCTCCATCATCGCGGAACACGGCGGACGCATCGAAGTGGGTGGACACTCCGGTCCGGGAAATCGTCTCCACCTCCTTTTCCCCGCCCATGAGGGGACGCCGCAAACGTGCGCGACGGACGCGGGCAGCTGCCAACGCACGCCCTGTGAACCGCTCGCGGAGGCCCGCCTGCGCGGCACGACCATCCTCCTCGTCGAAGATGAAATGGCGGTGCGCAAGCTGGTGCGAAAACTCCTCGAAGTGCTCGGCTGCTCGGTCATCGAAGCCGTCTCGGGCCGCGAGGCACTCGATCTGTGGCCGGAGATCCGCGACCGGGTCTCCCTCGTCGTTTCCGACATTGTGATGCCGGAGGGCGTCTCGGGCTGGGATCTCGCCCGCGAACTGCACCACCGCCACCCGGATCTGGGAATCCTCCTCACCAGCGGCTACAGCGACCTGCCGGAAGATCACGGCCTCGGGGGCATCCCGCGGATTGGCTTCCTCCAGAAGCCCTACGGCGTGAATTCCCTGAGAGAATCCCTCTCGACGCTCAGCACGACGGCGCTCGTGTCCTGATCGGGGAAACCGAGGTCAGAACAATTCGAAATCGATGAGATCGTCGCCCACGTCGGGCTTCACGGCGGTGTCGCTGTCGCGGTTTTTCGTGACGAGCACGGCGATGGCCTGGTCCTCATCGACTTGGTCGACTTTCACCCATCCGAGCACTTCCGAACCGCGACGCACCGCGAACCGCTGGTCTTTTTTCACACCTTGGGCGGCACCGGCGTTGAAGGTGACGATGCCCCAATCCTTGTCATAGCTAGTGACCTTGCCGAGCGAGGCAGCCGCAAGGATCTGGGAGCGCATCCGATCGAGCCGGGCATCCATCTCAGGACTGCCGCCCGGTGGGTTGTTCACCGCATCGCGGAGGAAATCGGGGAGTTCGGAAGTGATCTCGGCACTGCCGGTGGTGCCGGCGGGAGCCGCGGGTGCGGCGTCGGGGGCAGTCGCGGCATTGCCGGCGAGCTGGTTGAAACGCTGGTCGGTGGCCTGGCCCTGCTGACGGGCTTGTTCGAGCGATTGCTGGAACCGGGCGATGTCGGGATCTTCCGGAGCGGGCAGGGTCGTCTCGGCCTCCACCTGCGCGGCGCTCGCGACCGGAGCGGGTGCCGGGGCGACCGGGGCCGCGGCCGCGGCGGGCGGCAATCCCGTGAGGTAGACGGGATTGCCCTGGGCATCGTAAAGCACCGTCCCGGTCGCCGCGGGCGCAGCACCGGCAACCGGCGCCGGTGCGGCAGGCGCGGCGGGCAGAGGGGCGAGCCCCTGCCGCTGCATGAGACGGGCTTCCTTTTCGGCGTACTCTTTTTCGAGGGTCGATCGCACGGACTCGCGATAGCTCATCGCGCCTACGACGAGCAGCAACACCGCCGCGATACTGAGAGCGATGGTGGGGGTGTGATTCGCCGATCGCCGGTCTCCGAAGTCGTCTGGTCCGATCATAACAGCCGGAATTTTACCACATTCCCCACGGCGAGCCAATCACGGAGTTCAAAGATTCAGCGATGGTAGGGCTCGCCCTTGAGCACCGTGTGGACCCGGTAGATCTGCTCGAGCAGCACGACGAGCGCGAGTTCGTGCTGGAGGGTGAACCCACTCATGGCCACGACATGATCGGCCCTCTCGCGCAGGGCCGGAGTGTGGCCGTCGGCCCCGCCGATGAGCCAGGCGACCCGCTTCACCCCGCCCATCTGCCAATGACGGACCCGCTCGACCAAGGTCGCGGTCGTCCATGACTCCCCGCGCTCGTCCAGCGCGATGCGGATGGCTCCTTCGCTGGCGCCGAGGAGGACCTCGCTGTTTTTCTCCGATCCGCCATCCTTCCAATCGTGCATCAGATCGACCGTCGCATAGCGACCGAGACGTTTGCGGTACTCCTCCACCCCGGCCTTGGCATAGGCCAGGGAAGGTTTGCCAATGGCGAGGATCTGCCACTTCATCGGAGGAACTTTCTCATCCCGCCAACTTGCAACGGTCGCGCCTCCAACGCAAGGTGCCCGCTTGCACGAAGAACTCTCCACGGACTATCTCGATCGATTCTCGGGTCTGGCCAGGCTCTACGGAGCAGGCGCGCTCGAACGTCTCCACCGTGCCCACGTCGCGGTGATCGGCACGGGTGGAGTCGGATCGTGGACGGCCGAGGCCCTCGCCCGGAGCGGGGTGGGCCGCATCACCCTGATCGACCCCGACGAGATCTGTGTGACCAACACGAACCGACAGCTCCCCGCCCTCTCCGGCACCTACGGACGACCCAAAATCGAGGTCATCGCGGAGCGTTTGCGACAGATCCATCCCGGGATCGAGGTCGTCGAAATTGCTTCCTTTTTCATGGAGGGCAACGCCCTTTCGCTGTTGCAGGGCGGCTACGATGTGGTCGTCGACGGGATCGACGATGTCCGGCTGAAGGCGCTGCTCGTCGCCACCTGCCGCGACCTCGGATTGCCCCTCGTCGTCTCCGGAGGCGCGGGCGGAAAGCGGAATCCCGCCGCGGTGCGCGCCGACGATCTCGCCTTTGCCACGAACGATCGATTGCTGCGCCTCGTCCGGAAGGAATTGCGCAAGCACTATGGCTACGCCGACGAATCGAGCCGCACCCCCTTCGGCGTCAGGGCGGTCTTCAGCATCGAAAACGCGCGTTATCCCTGGGCCGACGGGACGGTGCGGGAGGATCCCGAACCGGGCGGCCACCTCCGCCTCAACTGCGAGACCGGATTTGGCTCTGCCACACCGGTGACGGGCACTTTCGGCTTCGCGACCGCCGCCGAGGCCATCGAAATCATCCTCACGGCGCCCGAGCCCGGTTGATCGACGACCTCGTCGGGACGACGGCCTCAATTCAAGGCCACAAGCACCCGCACCTGCTCGGCGTGGTCGCTCCCACCGTGAAAGCGGAGATTCAGGGTGCGGCGATCATCGCTGAGAAGGATCTCGCCTTCTCCGGAATCGAGCCCACGCCGCTCCTGCGCCGCCGGGAGCGACGAACCGACCGCCGCATCGGAATTCTCGAGGCGATCCGAGGAGAAAATCACCCCGACCACGGGATGATCAAAGGTCAGCGAGGTCTCCACGTCCTCCTTCGCGCCCGTGCCATCCGACGGCGTGAGTTGCAACAAATAGCTGCGCAGTTCTCCGCTCGCCTGAAGCGCCTCCCCGGGATTCGGCTTGGCCGAGGCGAAGGCACCCACGGCAATCTGATCCACCTCCACCCCGCCTTCCGGGCGGAAGGCCTCGTTCTCGACAAAAACCCTTACTTCGCCCTCGACTCCGCCTGCCGCCGAAATCACGGAACCGGGGAGCTCGATTTTCACCGGACCAAGATTGTTTTCCACTCCCGCGACCATTGCCCAAGCCTTCGAAAAGGCCCGCGGATTGTACGGCACATCGACGAGCCGATCGCGGCGATGATCCGCCTTGACCGCTTCGAACTCCGAAAGATCCCGGCATTTGCCGCTGCCATCGAGACAGATCCCGCCATCACCATTGAAAACGATCGCTTCCGTCGCGCCCTCGGCCCGCGCATCGATGCCGATGAGGCGCGCCGCGTCGGAAACATGCAGTCCGCGTGAACGCAGGGAAATCCCGTCCTCTTCCTTCGGTGCCCGGGCGAGCGCGATGCCGGCATGCACTTCCGTCGAGGCGTCTTCGCCCACCTCGAAGCGGGCGGGTCCTTCCACCGTCAATTCGCCGCCACTCGAGAGCCGCATCGAAACCACCCCGCTCTTCAGTTCATAAAGTCCGGGGCTCAAGGTGCCATCGTGGCGCGGCGAGGCTCCCTCGACCCAGATCGCATCGGGTGTCGCCTTCACCACGGAAGCCAATGCCGGTGTCGCGGCAAATCTCCCGGCCGCCACCTGGCCGATGACAAATGCCCCGACGGCGATGGCGGCGGCAGCGGCCACGAGCCGTACCACATGTCCGGTCCACCCGCCGGGGAAGGGCACGATTTTTTCCGCCGCATCATGCTCGCCCGACGCCGCGAGTTCGCGCTCGAACCGCTTCGTGAAGTCCTCCACGAAATGATCCTGCTTCGTCTCCGCCCACATCCGCGTCTCGAGCGATTCGATGAAGGCCTGCTCGCTTTTCGATTCCGAAACCGCCAGAAGCAGCCATTCCTCCTCGGCGAGACGGCGGCGCAAGTCGCGCACGGTATCGGGAGCTTCCCAGAGGTGCTTCACGGCCTGATCGCATTCGAAGGTCGTCGCCGTTCCCTCCCGGATGCGGTCGAGCAATTCCTCCATCGGAAGTCCGATGCTGGCAAGGGCACCGCCCAAGGTTTGGCCCGCCGCGTCCGGATCCCCGGCGAGGGCTTGGCGGATCATCTCCGAAAATCTCAATTCCCGGGCGCAAGCCGCGGCCAACGCCGGATCCGTCGCAAGACGCTCGCCCAAATCCGACGCTAGCCCACCCTCGCGCTCCCCGTGAAGGAAGCGCTGCAGAAGGTCTTCGTTGGATGCCGGATTCATTTCCAAAACTTCAATGGGCCGGTGAAAGTGCGATGCGCTCCTCCATGCATTCGCGGAGAGCGGTGCGGAGACGCTCCAAGGCCTTGCGCACGGCGGGAGGATTCATCGAGAATTCCTCGGCGATGTCCTGGGCGGACTGCTCTTCCTCGTAGCGGCTCTTCAGGAGACGGAGGCTCCTTTCGGGCAGCCCCCGCACACATTCCTTGAGGGCATTGAGACGGGCGAGAGCGTAATCGCCCATTTCCTCGGGCTCGTCGTCTGTCGCCGAGGAGGAGGCAAGGAGCACCTCGGTGAGGTTGTCGGACAGAATCCGCTTCCGACGCGCGTCCTTGCGCCGCTCGTTGATCACCAAATTTCGGGCGATGCCACGCAACCAGGCTCCGAAGTCGCGGGTGCGGTCGAACTCATCGAGGCGGTTGTAGGCGACGATGAACGCCTCTTGCGCCACGTCATCCACCCACAGCGGATCCACCCCCAGAGACCGCACGAACCCACGAAGGCCCGCGTGATGCTCGCGGACTTGCTCGATGAACTGCTCCCGGTCGGTGGACGTCATATCGGGTTCTCTACCGGAATTGTCCCCTCGGTGTCGGAACGTGACAAATTTACCCGGTTTTCCCCTCACTTTATCCTGAAATCCCTCTCTGCGCCACTCCATCGCCGCCATTGACAGCCGGAGACTCTCGATTAGGTTTCCGGCCCGTCCCTCGTGGCGGGAATCGCGCCGGAGTAGCTCAGGGGTAGAGCAACGCATTCGTAATGCGTGGGTCGGGGGTTCAATTCCCCCCTTCGGCTTCCTTGATAGCCAACGAGTTACAGAGCTCGGCCAGCGATCATCAAGACTCCCTTGAGCGGTTAGTGAGCGGATTCCGCTTGTTTGGGCTCCCTGCGTGTGCTGATTTTCCTCATGAGCGAAACCGCGGGTAAGAGTCAGGAAGCAGGAGCACGCCTCGGGCACGGAGTCACCATCAAGCGGATGAAAGGGCATCCCGTCTATCGCTGGCGTGCCACATTCATCGAGGGAGGCGAGTATCGGAAGAAGGGTTTCAAAACCGAGAAGGCCGCTGAAGAGTGGAAAAAGACGCGATTGGAGGAGGCTCGCGCCCATGGCACAGATTCCGCCCTAACCGCCGCAGAGCGTGCCGCCGTGCTGGACACGCGGGCGGAGCTTGGGGAGCTGGGGATGTCTCTGCGGGAGGCCGTCGCGTTTGCCATTGATTCTCGCCGGCGCTCTTTGCGGTCATGCACGATGGCCGAACTCGTAAAGGATGCCATTGCCGCACGGAAGCGGGCCGGACTTTCGGAGGCTCATATCAAGGGCATTGAGGGACGCCTGGGGCGCTTCAATGAGATCTTCGGATCGCGATCAGTGGCTACGATCACGACGCAAGAGATTGAGGACTGGCTTCATGGGCTTGAGCTTTCGCCCTCATCCGTGAACTCCTACCGGCGGATGCTTGTCCTGGCCTTCAATGATGCCATCAAGAAGAAATTCACGACGGAGAACCCTGCGGCGAAGGTGATCCGCTCGAAGGAGGTAGAGTCCGAAGTCTCCATTCTCTCCCCCGGGGATGCCGAGAAGCTCCTCCAAGGCGCGGATGCGGAGATCCTGCCAGTCGTCGCCATAGGTCTGTTCACCGGCTTGCGGGACTCCGAACTCAAGCGACTCGACTGGAAAGAGGTTCGGCTCGCCGCGGGGAAAGTTGTGGTGAGGGCATCCAAGGCAAAGAGCGCCCGCAGTCGGAGCGTGGCCATCAGTGAGAACCTCGTGGCTTGGCTCACGCCGCACGTAAAATCCGGCGGCCCCGTTTGGCCGGGAAACGGCCGCAAGCGATTAGAAGCCGCACGCCGAGCCGCTGGATTCGGTGCCCCCAAGGAGGTGGAGAAATCGATCGAGACGAACAAGGAGGATCCTGAGAAGCCGGTTCTCAGGGAATGGCCGGAGAACGGGATGCGCCATTCCTTCGCCACCTATCACCTTTTCCACCACAAGGATGCGGCAGCGCTCGCACTTGAGATGGGTCACACCGACTGCTCGATCATCTTCAAGCACTACCGCAACGTGGATGCCACCGAGCAGGAGGCCGCCGCCTATTGGAGCATCCGCCCCGAGGCGGCGGGGAATGTGGTGGCGATGGGGAAGGCCAGCTAGGCCATCGCCGAAGCCACGAAAACGCCCTTTCCGCCTCCCCCGGGCGTTCGAGCGGATCCGTTATCGTTGCGACGTTGACCAGCCCTCTCCGCCCGATTCGCACAGAGGGGTGCTTCCGTTGGCGAGCATCGTGTTCGCCGTCTGCATGGACACGCGGAGGGGATTGGCGAATTCGGTGATCACTCCAATTGGCCGTTGCTTTCTCCATGTTGAATTTTCAACTTGCGGAGACGGAAATGGAAATCACATTACATGTGCGTCGGGTTCTCCAACAAAGAGCTCCACGTAAGGTAGCGGGCCCTCCCGCTCAGTATCGCCGGAAACGGATTAGAATGGAACTCTTGTAGTTCCGGCCAGGCAGTAAGGTGCCTCGCTAGTGGAAGCCTTCGGGCTTCCGAAACTTTCACCACTATGAAACAGAGTGAAAGTTCCAGATCCAAGGCTTTTGACGACACGCGAAATCGCGTTGTTTGTCGGGGTCAGTAAAAGGACCATTCAAACGTGGGTCCAAAAGGGAATCATCGGCCACCTAAAAATCGGGAAGGTCATCAGATTCGACGCGACGCGGGTATTGCGGGATCTCGAGGCGTTCGAGGTCCCCGTGAAATCCGACAGGCCCAGTGAGGTCAATGCCGAGAGTCCAACTCAGACTCGTCATGTCGACGAATCGCAAGGCGCGGGAAGTTCCTTGCCTTGCTGTGTCCGGTTGGAAGGAATCGACGGGAATGTCGAAATGAAGGGAGCAGAGGTGTCCCAAAAGAGAGCGGGGTCGGCTTCGGCCAATGGCCAGAACAGACCCAACCAAACAGAATCATGAAAATTACAACTCATGGCGGGGGGCTCTTCGGAGACCTCCCGGTAAATCTTCGGAGGAGGCTTGGTCTGCCTCCGAAGTCCGGTGATGGCGTACATCGCTGGATATTCAAAGCTGCGTGCATTCTGAAAGAGCACTACCAGCAGCCACTGGTATTCCGAGTTATCCGGGAAGCAGTGTCCGAGTGCGGGCGGTCCGTACATGATCGTGAAATCTCAGATGCGATTGCTGCCTCGGATCACCCGGCATCCCAAAGCCAGGAGGGTCCGCCTGCCTTTCGATCTAAACCACGATGGCCTGAAACCGACTGGGCTATGGTCAGAAAAGTTGTCGAGGACCATCCGGATGCGGAGGACTTTTTCGGGGGCATAGAGCTGAATGGATGGAGTGTTCTCCAAAGGCTCTTTCCCGGAAATCCACTTGTCTGCATGGGGGATGATATCCGGCGGATGGAGACGAAACCCCTCGAAGCGTGGCGGGATTCCTGGCGGAAGATGCAGTTCGTCGTTCCTTCTCCAATGAACGCTCTTACTGGAGTGAATCAGAAGGGAGAGAAATCGAATCGGTGCCTGGACAACACGGGAAAATGCCGTTTCGCCGTGGTCGAGTTCGACAAACATCCGGAAGACGTGCAGGCAGCGATTCATGCCCATCTCGACTCGAGATTGCCCCTTTCGGCAGTCGTACATTCGGGTGGAAAATCGCTCCACGGTTGGTATTACGCCGAGAATAGGACGGAATCCGAACTCCGACTCTTCATGGAGCACGCGGTCAGACTTGGAGCTGATCCGGCCACCTGGCCTCGCTGCCAAGCGGTGCGGTTACCGGGGGGGATGCGGAGCAATGGGGTTACTCAGGCAATCCGTTTCTTTAACCCTGGATATGGAGGGCTGTTTTCATGAACGACGACATTGACCTCCCATTCCCCTCGAAGATTTTCGCTAACTCACCGGTCGCGCAGATGCAGGAGAATCTGCAAAGGGCTCTCGGGCTTCCTGCGGAGTTTGTTGCTTCGACCATTCTCTCGGCCGTCTCCATGGCGGCCGGGAAAGGTATTGAAGTGGTCAGTACAGGAGGACGCACTTGCCGGGCAAATCTCTACGTATTGGTAGGGGCTTCCAGTGGGCTTGGAAAATCGGAAATGGGGAAACGGGTTTTCGCGCCGCATTACGCGGTGGCAAACGAACGCCTTAGATCCTTTCTTTTCGATCAAAAACCTAAGGTTAGTGCGAAACTACGACAGGCCGAGGCTCAGTTGAAGCGGTTGGACGGAAATCCTAATTCTTCAATCGCCGAGTTTGAGCGTCTGAGCAAACTGCAGTGTGAACTTCAATCAGAGTTGGAGGCACCACAGACTGTTGTGGAGGACTGCACGCAGGAAGCGCTGGAAAAGGCCTTTTCCGCAGATGGAACGGTCGCGCTGATCTCGACGGATGCCCGTTCTGTCTCAAAGAACATCTTTGGACGCTATCGGAAAGGAGCAACCGAGGAGGACGTGTTCATCAAAGCGTGGTCCGGAGACAAGATCATCGTCATGCGTGTGTCGCGGTCCTTGTGGATTGACGATCCCTGCCTGGCCATGTTCCTGAGCGTGCAGCCGGATCTCTTCATGGAGATCTTCTCACGCCCGGGGTTTCTGGTGAGTGGATTTCTCCCCAGGATTCTACCGGTTATGGTTGAGAGCGTGCCGGGCGTGTTCGGGATGTTCGGACAGCTGGACCAACGGGTTCTCGATAACTATGATCAACATCTAAGGGGGATTTTTGACACCTACCGATTTCGTCCGAATCCAGTTAGGGTTGATCTTGAGGAGAGGGCGAGGTTCAAACTTGAAGTGTTTAAGTTTGAAGCCGAGCGAGATGGGAATCGCTTCCCCGAAATCTCGGCGTGCACCAGAAGATGGGTAGAGCAAGCTTTTCGCGTGGCGCTCTGCTTGCATCTGGCTCACTACGGAGGGGCAGCTCATCAGCATGTCATCTCCGAATACCATGTGGACAAAGCGATCGAAGTGGTTCGTTGGTTTGGCGTGCAGCAGCAGGAGTTGTTGTCGGCGAGTATTCAGGAAGGGAAAGGAAAGTTGAAAATGAAGATTCGTGACATCTTGTCCTGCAACCCCACGGGCAGCTTGACTGTCCGAGATCTATCGCGGCGGGTGGGCTGCTCGGCGTCGGAAATTCGGCGGCTCGTCGATGAGGCGAGTGATCTTGAGCTTGTAAAAGAGCCAACGCAAGGGCGTCCGAGGGAATCCGTCCGGATGATAGACGGGGTCTGAAAGATCTGGCCCTTTTGGCTTTTTGTCATTCATGACTAGAAGATCATTATTTAATGATCCTCCTAGATTAAATTGACGATATTGCCAAAAGGGCCATAAGCCCCCCCATTCCGACGCAATCCACACGGAGTTCGCGTCATATATCCTTGAAGGGTCGAGACTCTGTTGTCTTGGCCCTTTTTCGTAAACCACGTCAAAACTCATGTCACGTGCCAACTATTATGTCCCGGAGGTTTCGAGGCATCTTGTGAAGGTTCTCTACTTTGAGGGAAAACGGCGAAAAATGCCGATGACCCGGTTGGTGGACGAACTTCTCACGGATGCACTGAAAGCGACTCCTGGATGGGAGATCGCTGAGTCGGAGCTTTCGGCCCCGAAAGACAAGGATCGGCGCAAAGCCGATTGTTGAACAGAAACGCCCCTTTCGCGGAACTCGCCCGATTTCGATCATTCGACCGGAATCGGGCTTTTTCGTGTCTGGGGCAAAACTTGAACCAAATCACAGAAAGAACAGAATCATGGCAATCAAACTCATCGGTAATTACGCCAAACGACTCGGCCTGCCCGGCTACTCCAGTCACCAATTCAGCATCTCGGTCGAAACAGAGCTTTCTGATCCGAACGACATTCCGCGGGAAGCTTCGAAGATTTACTCGATGCTCCAAAACTCCGTGGATCACGAAATCCAGCAAACCGGGTTTGTTCCGGGCGAATCGTATGGTTTGCAGGAAAACAGCTCGACTCGCCAAAACGGCAACGGTTCCGGCTATTCTCCGAAACGGGAGGACTTGAACGGCAACAGTGCAGTTCGCTGGTCCTGCTCCGACAAACAGAAGGAACTCATCCTGAAGCTTGTCACCGAGAACGACCTCGACCGCGATAGCGTGGAAGAGATCGCACTCGACAGATTCGGCGTCGGGGTGAAGCAGCTCAACAAACTGCAAGCCTCCGGTCTCATCGCTGAGCTGCTCGAACTCTGCGGCAAGAGCGACAAGCGGCAGGTCAATGGAAACCGAAGGAGGGAAGCCAAGCGATGAACGCCACCAACATCCTTCCCGGGCCCCTGCCTTCGATTCCCTCCTCCGCCAAGGTGACCAAAGACCCGCTCGAATACCTCAGCGCCTCGCGCCTGAAGTCGTTCCACACCTGTCGGCTCCAGTATTACTTCCGCTACATCGAGCATCTCCCGAGCAAGGTCTCCCCGTCCTTGCTCGTGGGGAAGGTGGTGCATGCGGTCTTGCAGGCCTGGAACCTCGCCCGCTGGCGGGGAAAAGACTCCTCCCTCGAACGCATGGACCTCGTCTTTGAAGCCTGCTGGATTCACGGGTGCGAGGAAGAAGCGATGATCTGGAACTCCGCAGACGAGGAGGCCAGGGAAAAGGCCGGTGCCCTGAGTATCCTCAGGCACTACCTCACCCACACGCCTATCCCGCAGGAGGAGAAACCGCAGGCAGTCGAGGTGCGCGTCGAGCGCGATCTCGATGCCCACGGCCTGCCTCCGCTCGTCGGAATCATCGACCTGGTCCGGGCCGGCGGAAAGATCGTGGACTTCAAAACGAGTGCGCGATCTCCCGATACCTCCATGGCCGCTCATCAGAACGAGATCCAGCTCAGCTGCTACGCCCTCCTTTACCGGGAGGCTACCGGTCAGGCGGAGTCGGGCTTCGAGCTTCACCACCTGGTGAAAACCAAGGAACCGAAGCTCATCGTCACCCCCCTGAGTCCAATGGCCCCGGGTCAGATCCGCAGGCTTGTCAGGATCATGGAAAGCTACGTGCGCGGTATCGAGGCGAAGGACTTCGTGCCCTCGCCCGGGATGCACTGCTCTTGGTGCGACTACTTCGCCGAGTGCCAGCGCTTCAAAGGCTCACCGCTCGACCGGTGAACATTCGCCACCGGGAGCCGGTCTCGCTTCGACCTCACTCCCATCAATCACTGAACCCAAACTCAACGAACCAAAACCCAACCTAACTCAATACCTCATGAACCATCTCACCTCGATCGCGAAGGCGGCTCTTTCCCGGGTCGCCCTCTTGTTTTGTACGGCCCTGATTCTTTCCACGACCGCCGGTTGCGGAAACTCCTCCGCTTCCTGGAACCCCTTCGCCTCTGAAGAGCCCGGCTGGAAAGATCGGACCGAATACCTCGAATCCAAAGTCGACCGGATTCACCTCCAGATGGAGCGCCATCGCGACCAATCGGAACGAGCAGACTTCTGGAGGATCACCTCCGTCGTTCTGTCCCTGCTCGTGTTCTTCGCCCTCGTGGGTGGTGCCGCTCTTGGTTCACGAGCGCGGCGCGATTGTCTCGCCGGTGACGATTCAACTCAGGGGAAAGAAGCCCTCACCAAATCCTCCAAAAAATCCTCCAAATGAAGTCATTCTCAGATCTACCCAACCATCGTGAACTGCGAAGACTCTGGAAACAGGAGCCACTTGACCGACCGACCGCCAATCATCTCGAACTCACCCCGGACAGCTGGGTGGAGCGCGGGGCTGAGGTGCTCGGTTGGTCGCTGGCCCGCTTCGAATACTGGCTCAGTGCGAGCGGCTGGCTCAGGGCGTGGCTGCGGCTGAACCTGTTCCTGTCCGTGCTCTTGATGATCGCGGGAGTGCTTCTCATGCCACCGGCAGAGCGGGTGCTCCGGCAACTGGCTCAGTCCAGTCACTGGGTCGCGGCCGTGGTTCACGATCTCTTCGGGATCCTCACGAGCCTCCCGCCGGTCGTCATCAGTCTGGGCATCCTCTACCTCACCTTCCTCATGGCTCGCTGGGTCATTCGTCGGCGATCCGGCCGTCGCGGGGAGGGCTATTACTCATGAAATCGATCACTCCCACCATTCCAATGAAAACCCATCCTCCCATCCAGCTCCTGGCCGGTGACCTCAAACCTGTGGTCGCCGGTCTTGGCAAACTCATCCCCCGCTCTCCTTCCCTTGCCGTCCTCGGCTGTGTGAAGGTGGAGGCGTGGGGACCGCAATCTGTGCGCCTCACCGCCACGGATCTAGACCTCACCCTGAGCGTCGATGTGCTGTCCACGGCCGAGAAGGGCCTCGCTCCCTTCCTCCTCCCGCTGGCGCGCCTGCGCGAGCTGGTCACCGGCTTGCGCTCGGATGAAGTCGTGCCGCTCAGTCCTTCGATCAAGGCGCCGCCCGTCGGCGAGTTCCCCGAGATCCCCCAGGTCCGCACGCCGGGCCTGACCTTGCCGGAGCCCGTCGTCACCAGCCTACTGCGGGCCTTCGCCTGTGCGTCCAACGATCCCACCCGCGTGGTCTTGCGCAGTGCCTGCCTCGACACGAGCGGCACCGGAGAAAAGGCGCATCGCATCGTTGGCACCAACGGACGGCACCTCTTCTCGAGCAACTCGATGCATCTGCCGCTGAAGCAGTCGGTGATCCTGCCGGATCATCCCCTGTGGAAGTGGAAGCCGCTCGCCGAGGCCCGGCCGTGGACCCTGCGTCTCGGCAAGGACAAACACGAGGCGGAGGTCTTCCGCATGGAAGGCCAGAGACCGGAGCACGCGTGGTCGGTGACGGGTCGTCTTCTCGACGGCCCCTATCCGAACTACCGGCAGGTCATCCCGGGACAAGACCAGTTCACCACGATGGTCACCCTGAGTGAAGCCGCCCTCGAAGCCATCACGCGTCTCATCCCCCGCCTCCCCGGCAAACAGCTCTCCAATCGCCCTGTTGGACTGCATTGCGAGAAGGGCCGGATCGGTCTGCTCGCCCGCGGTGAGAACGACGAACCGTGGATCCTCCATCCGATCGATCGCTGTGAGATGAAGGGACCGGATGCCACGGCCTTCCTCAACCGCGATTACCTCGAAAAGGCGGCGGCCTTCGGGCTGCATCGCATCTCAATGAGCGATGAGATGAGTGCGGTGCAGTTCAGCCGGGGGGGCGATCTCATGGTCGTCATGCCGGTGCGGGCGATTGATCCGAATCGCATCGAACGTCCGGCCTTGGCACCAGCGGTGGAGCAGTTCGCTCCGTCGACTCCGCCCAGGCCTGTTATTCCCGCTCCGCTTCCACCGAAGCCGACCGGTCCTGACCAACCCACCAAAGCACCCAAACCCACCCCACCGGCCAAACCTGCCGATCCCCTCGTCCAGGCGAGACAGCAGGTGGCCGAAGCCGACGAGGCCCTCCTTACGGCACGCAAAACCCTCAAGGGCGTGCGCCGCTCGCTCCATGCCGCCCGCACGCAGCGAAGCGAGACCAAGCGCGAGCTGGGCGGTTTCCGCGGACTCCTCCGGAAACTGCAACGTGGCCGCAAGCACGAGGCCAAGAAGGCCTCCTGACCGACCCGCCCCAAGTCAGACCTTGCTCCAACCACCAGCCGCGCCGCCCCAGGCCCGGGTTCCATGATCGACCGCAGACATGGAGCCCGGGCCTTCACTTTCCCCTAAACCTCAAATCCTCAATACCTCAACCCCTTCATACCCATGAACACATCCCAAGACCTCCTCGCCGTCCTCACCCGGGAAGGCGTTCTCATCAATGCCAGCGTGCGTTACCCGCGCTTCCACAAGAAACTCGCCCCCGCCGACCTCGGCCTTACCCCCGACCAGGTCAGCGAACGTCTCGTCAGTCTCGGCCACAAGAAGCTCCTGCCCAGGGAGGCCCTCGCCGAACTCGCCCTCGTCGAAGGTCGCACCCATGCGATCATCGACCAGGGCACCTTCCCCTTCCTCGGGGGCCTCGGCCACTTCCTGCCTAACGGCAAGCTCGTGGACGTGCAGGAGCAACTCAATGCCCAGCGGAGTCACTTCCAGCAGGCCAGGGAAAACTTCCTCGCCGCCTACCGCGATCTGCGCAGCGAAGCGCTCAACGAATGGGAAGTCGCGATCCGGCATCTCGCCGGTTCTCGCGACGAAGCCGCCTGCCTCTATGCGCAGATCGCTGAGTCATTCCCCGCCCGTGAAAAGCTCGCGGACCGCTTTGCCTTCGAGGTGCATCTTTTCCAGATCGCCGTGCCCGAGTCTCTCGGCATGGAACTGGTGAGTTTTGCCGAGCAGCAAGAGGTTCGTGTCGCCCGACGTGAGGCTGCGGAATCCGCCGCCCGCCAGATACGCACAGGCGTGGAAGGTTTTGTCGGCGAATGCATCACCGAGCTGCGTCACCAGACTGCCCAGCTCTGCGATGAAATGCTCTCCTCGATGCGCTCCGGCAAGACCGAAGGCGTCCACCAGAAGACCCTCAACCGTCTCGTGAAGTTTATCGACGACTTCAAGCAGCTCAACTTCGCCGGGGACGTCGAGATGGAAAGCCAGCTCGACCGCGTCCGGAGCGAACTGCTCACCCGCAGCGCCGAAGACTACCGCAACAACCTCACAGCGACGCGCAGCCTCGAGACCGGCCTCACTCAGCTCCGCGACCAGGCCCGGGAACTGGCCTCGCAGGATGCCCGCGACCTCGTCGAGCGCTTCGGCCAGATGGGCCGGAGGAAGCTCCAGCTCGCCGGGTGAAGCATCGTGTCCACTGACAAGCACAGCACCACCACACATGACAGGGTCAGGTCCCACCCCCGACCCTGTCCAATCCATTCTCCGAAACAAACCCAACCTTAATCCCCAAAATACCTCAACACCTCAAACCCTACCAAAACCATGTCCCACTTCACCACCATCCTGACCCAGATCCGCGACGTAGATGCCCTCGAAGCTGCTTGCGCCGAACTCGGCGTGGAAATGCTCCTCGACACCGAAGCCCGCGGCTTCGCCAACAGCACCCGCCACGGTGAACTCGTCGTCCGCCTCAAAGGCCCCTACGACATCGCCGCGAACCGGTCTGCACCCACCGAGCCCTACGAGCTGTCCACTGACTGGTGGAACGGTCACGTCGAGGCGGAGGTCGGCCCGAACTACGGCCGTCTTCTCCAGCTCTACGGCGTCCACAAGACGATGCGCGAGGCCGCCAAGAAGCACCTCCGCGTCACCCGGCGTCAAGAGTCCGACGGCTCTATCAAACTCACCCTCGCCGCCTGAACCCAGCCTGACATGAATTCGAAAGAACGCATCGACGTCTGGATCAGCCCCGAGGGCGCCATCACCCTGGATGCCGTCGGTTACACCGGGAAAACCTGCGAGGAGGCCACCAAGTTCCTCGAAGAATCCCTCGGTACCGTCGGCCGCAAGCAGCGCACCCGCGACTACTACCGCCGCCAGTCCAACCACCACCAGAACCCACACGACAACCAACAAAACCAAACCACCTGAGCCAAATGACCACCGACATCCCCGACACGCTGCACTTCCAGCCCGACGGCACCGGAGCCGGACTTTACACCGAGCGCATCGATCTCCGTGAGATCGGCACCCTCGAAGTCGTCCGCGCCTCCGAAATCGAGTTCAACGACACGACCCAGCAGTGGGAGGTCTTCGACTACACCGGAGAGCGGGTCTTCACCGACCCCTCCCGCGAAGCCTGCCTGCGCTGGGAGCGTGAAACCTTCAACCAGTGACCCATGAACCAATAGACCCATGAAAGACCAACTCATCCGCTACGCAAGGGCCGGTTACGCCGGCCTTTTTTTGTGCACCTCCGAAGAGGTCCGTGCCGAAGCCGAGGTCAAGGCCGCCGCCGAAAGCCTTGGTCGTCCCCTTCATGCCTGGAGCCTCACCACCGGCTTCATTGACACGACCAGCGGGACGGTCCGCGATTGTCCCGATCCGCTCGCTGCCCTCGAGCAGATCGAATCCATCGCCGGTGACTGCCTCGTGCTCCTGCGTGACTTCGGTGCCCTGCTGGAGGATCGCGACCCGCTCCTGATCCGCAAGCTGCGCGACACCCTGCACCACGCCAAGTCCGCCGGGAAGCTGCTCCTTCTCCTCGGTGTCTGGAAAACCCTGCCCGCCGAGCTGGAGCGCGAGATCACCCGTCTCGATCTCGACCTGCCCGGTGCCGACATCCTGGGCATGGTCCTCGACCAGCTCCTGACGTCCGCCGGCATCGCCACTCCACCACCGGAGATCCGCGAGGCCATCCTGCGTGCCGCCGGTGGTCTCACAACCATAGAGGCGGAAAACGCCTTCGCCTTGTCCCTCGTCGAGACCGGCTCCATTCAGCCGACTCTCGTCGCTCGCGAAAAGGCCAGTGCTCTCAAGAGCGGTGGCTTGCTCGAGGTCACCGAGACCACGGAGTCACTCGACTCCATTGGCGGTCTGGAGGCTCTCAAGGCCTGGCTCATCCAGCGCGGCGAGGCCATCACCCAGCGTGCCCGCGACTACGGTTTGCCTGTTCCCAAAGGGATGCTCGTGCTGGGTGTCCCCGGTACTGGCAAGTCGCTCACCGCCAAGGCCACCGCCAGCGTCTTCGGTGTCCCCTTGCTCAAGCTCGATGCGGGCCGTCTCTTCGGCGGTCTCGTCGGGCAGTCGGAGGCCAACGTCCGCTCCGTCATCCAGACCGCCGAGGCCATCAGCCCCTGTGTCCTTTGGATCGATGAGATCGAAAAAGGCTTCGGCGGTGTCGGCGGCTCCGGTGGTTCCACCGACGGAGGCACCAGCGCCCGGGTCTTTGGTACCATGCTGAACTGGCTTCAGGACAAGACCACTCCGGTCTTCGTCGTCGCCACCGCCAACGATGTCAGCAAGCTGCCGCCCGAGATGCTCCGCAAGGGGCGCTGGGATGAGCTCTGGTTTGTTGACCTGCCCGACACCCGGGAGCGCACCGCGATTTGGGATCTCGTCATCGAGAAGTATGGTCGTGACAAGACCGCCTTCGACACCGTCGTCCTCGCCCGCGCCAGCGAGCTCCACACCGGAGCCGAGATCGAAGCCGCCTTCGTCGAGGCCCTGCACCGGGGTTTTGCCGAAGAGCGTGAGCCTACGGAACTCGACCTGGGTGAAGTGCTCTGCGAGTCCGTCCCTCTAGCCGTGTCCATGAGCGAGTCCATCGAGCGACTGCGCCACTGGGCCAAGGGTCGGGCGCGGCATGCGTCGGCGAAGGAAACTCCCTCACGTCGAGGCCGCAAGCTCAACCTCGGCTAACCACCACTACCAAACCTAACATACCAACCCCATGATGATCGCCGACGACAGCGACGAGCCCCTGCATCCCGAGCGTATCCCCGAACTCATTCCCGAGAATCACGCCACGGCCAAGCAGAAATTCGAAGCGGTCCGCTCCCTCGATCCCACCGCATTGGCGGAACTTGGGAAGCAGGATCTCCTTCTCGCCTGGTGGAGCTTCTGCTGGCTCGAAGCGGCCCTCCATCCCGACGACGCCGAGGTCTGGCCCGAAGAGGTTGCCGAAGCGCTGCCCCTCGCCGCCGAGGCCTGCCGACGATATGAGGCAGGTCAGATCGAAGACGGTGAATACTACCCTGCCGAAGCCGTCCGCCACCGCATCCTGCACGAGCGGGCCAAGGGTTCCCAATCTCAACCCGAACACCAAAAAGCGGACTCGTCCGAAACGTGACCGCAGCGACCGACACTCCCGAATGCGTGAAGGAGGTCAGGTCCGGGAAAACTCGCTTGCATGCAGGGGCGGGTTTTCTTTAGCTATCATGTCCCAGGTCAGGGGACGGGGAAACCAGTAGCCGGCTCCATTTATCGAGACCGTCCAAAAATGTGGAGGGGTTTTCCCTCGGTCGGCGTTTGAACAGATGAAGGACCGCTGTAGGTCCGAACTCAAATAAACCAAACTCATCAAAACTCCCATGAAACTGATCCATGCTCTCCTCACCGTCATCGTCCTTGCCGGAATCGCCGCAGGACTCGCTCTCGCTGGAACCGCCCAAAAGCCGGACAAATCCGCCCAAGGGTGTTGTGCGGCCGAAGCCTGCTGCGACACGGCGGCAGGTTGTGAAACCGACAAATGCTGCGACGCGGAAGGCGGATGCAAGTCCGAAACGTGCGGTGATTGCGGCGATACCACTGCGAGCTGCCACGGCACGGCCCCGGCTCCAAAACCGGCCACCAAGTCCTGCTGCGCGGGATGATCTGGCACGACACCAGCAACCCGTCAGAGGAACACTGGCGGGTTGCTTTATCTCCCCCCAACCTTCACTGTAAATGGCGATGAACGACCTCGAACTTGATCAACTGATCCGTCTGTCCACACCGAAACCGGACTTTGAGTCCGCCTTTCAACGAGAGATCTGGGCTCGTATCGCCATCGCCGAGCAGGCGAAGAATAGAGGGCTGACAGCGTGGATCGAGGCGGTCCTTGGGGCTCTTTCTCGTCCGGCCCCGGCGTTCGCGACGGCTGCGGTAATGCTCCTCCTCGGAATCGGGTTGGGAACGAGTGTTCCGCACTTGCAGAATCCGTCCGCATCCCGCGAGACTTACCTCGCCTCGATAAATCCGCTCGTGCATCAAAGCGACACGCCCCGATGATGAAACGCGGTCTCGTCTTCCTCATCGGATCACTCTTGCTCGCGGCAATCGCGTTCCTGATTTCTCATTCCATTACTGAGTCGCGGGTGGCTGGAGAAAGAGGATCACACGAGCCTGAAAACCATCTCCCGGAACTCGACTGGTTGCGCCGTGAGTTCGACCTCAGCGCGACCGAATTCGAACGGGTCTCGGCCCTGCACTTTGAGTACCTCCCCACTTGCGAATCCCTTTGCGCGAAGATCGCGGAGGCCCGGAGAAAGGTGCGGGAACTCATCCTTGAGGGAAGCTCCGTCACCCCGGAACTGGAGGCCGCCCTGCGCGACGAGGCCTCCCTCCGCGCCGAATGCCAGGTGGCGATGTTGAGGCATCTTTACGTCACTGCAGGAGCCCTTCCCCCCGAAAAGGCGGACGCTTACCTGGAGACCATGCTCCCCGAGGTGATGGCGATGACCTCCGAACCGACGGAGGTCCATCGTGGCCACTGAATCCTATCAGCACATGGATCCGGGCCTGGACACCGACATCGCGCTCATGCTTCGTCTCGCCGGTGGAGAAGACCTGGCCCTCAATGATCTGATCTCCCGTTGGCGCGACCGTCTCGCGGCCTTTCTCCTCCGCATGGTCGGAGATCATGCAACGGCGATGGACCTGACTCAGGAAACCTTCGTCCGCCTCTACACCAGTCGCAAGACATACAAACCGACCGCCGCCTTTTCGACCTACCTGTTCCACATCGCCACCAACCTCGCCCGCACCCAGGCCCGTTGGCGGAAGCGTCACCCCACCGTGCCGATGGACGACGAGAACCGGGAAATTCGCCACGAGGCGGTCGACTCAC
>JAEUHI010000083.1 GCA_016795385.1 Verrucomicrobiales bacterium
GCGGCACGACGGGGGCGGAAAACTCCACCTCGGCAAACTCGACACTTTCGCACTCGGCACGCTTCACGCGGCTCGCCTTCACTCCTCGGGATGACTTCGTGGGCATCCGACGAATCTACCGGCTCAGGCGCACCGCGACCAAGGGGCCAATTTATTGACGGTTACCGTTCCCTGGAACTTGGGTGGCAAAGGGCAGCTTCCGCCGCGACGCGGATCGGGCGCGGCAGGGGACTTGGTTGGCGAGGAAGGAGGGAGGATCGAGAGCGGAAATCGTTCGCCTCCCAGGTTCCCAAAAAGTGATGGAAGGTGGGGCGACCAAGGTGAAACTGCAACCCCGTAGAGATTCTGAGTCAACGCCCGGAAGGTGATTGATTAATCTTCAAGCCCGCTGAGTCTGTAAGAGTGTGATCAGTGTTAGACGTTGCTTTGACTCGCAGGTCAAACGTTTGTTTCCTTGTGCTGCGAAATCGCCACCTAAAGGCAGCATAAATCACTATCGATTCTCCCTTTGCCAAAACCGGGGTTCGCCATAATCCGTTAGAAATCGTTGTCGTGCGAATTTTCCCCTCATTCGTTCGGAAGGTTGATCCCCTGAGCCCCCGACGGTTGTAAAGGGGGCGAACTGCAAACTGGTCGTTTCTGTTGACGCTGGTGATCTTGATTTGCAGCGAGGTTCGAGAATGGATGCCGGTGGAGTTCAATCTTATGTACTGGTTTGCAGGGGAAAAAACTCCTTCCCCAACACTTTTTCCAGTAGAAACCGAAATCGATACATCAGGTTGTGAAAAGGAAATGAAGGCGAGCCCGCCTCCATTACCGCCAGTTTTGGCATCACCAATAGGACTTGCCGCAGCTGTAGCCGGATTGATTTGATACAGCATTGTCGAACCCGCCACGCCTATCGCGTAAAGAACGTTTCGAGCGGGGTCGGCCGCCAGTCCTGGTGAAGGGAATAAATACCCGGTGCCACCTACGACTGCCCACGAGTTCGCAATGGGATCATATGAATACAACTTGTCTCCATGGACAGCACTCTCCAATCCGTAAACAACGCCATTGAGAACTGCAAGACCCAGGACGGGATTCGGGGGAGAAGCGAGATTCGTACTGCGTAGTCCTGTTGACGTATTGATTGTAAAAAACTCTCCTGTGAAAAGCGATCCGTAAAGTGTGTTTGAAACAGGGTCGAAGCCGAGACCTTCCGCGTTGTCTCCGCCCCGATTGGTGGTTTTCCCGCTATCTATGGAAATTTCCCTCAAGCCCCCGCCAGGGCCAGCAAAGAAGAGTCGGGATGGGTGTCCAGTCTCCGTGAGCCCAGATTTCCCAACAGTGGTTCCTGTAGCCAGGTTGACCTGAGAGCTTTTTCCTGTCAGAGGATCGAGTTTGTAGAGTCCAAGATCGCTGCTCCCGTCTCTCAGATAATAGAGATGCCCACCCATCGCCGGACCGGAGAGAAGGCAGAGAGACAAGGAACAGGTGAGAAAGTTGCTTAGTTTCATCACGTGGCATCACTAGTAAAGATCATTAACCGACTAGCGGACGAGCCTATAGCTTATTGGGTCAGGAATCCCGGTTCAGATTAAAATGAATTCGTAAGATAGGGAAGATATCGTTGCGTATGGCGTCGTGCCGGATCTGGCATCCATCCAGCGTCTACTCACCCCTCCAAACACGGCGCCAACCACCGCTCCGCCTCTGCCAACGGCATCCCCTTTCTCCCCGCATAATCCTCCAACTGATCCCGCCCAATCTTCCCCACCCCAAAGTACCGCGCCTTCTCCCCAAAGAAATACAACCCGCTGACACTGCTCGGCGGGAACATGGCGTAGCTGGTCGTCAACTGCATGCCGACCTTCGCCTCGACGTCGAGCAAATCCCACAGCGCCTGCTTCTCGGTATGATCCGGACAGGCCGGATAACCCGCGGCCGGTCGAATCCCGCGGTACTTCTCGTCGATCAGCTCCTCGACGCTGAGATTCTCCCCGATCCCGAAGCCCATGAACCGGCGCACCTTGCGGTGGAGCCATTCGGCGAGGCCTTCGGCGAAGCGGTCGGCGAGGGCCTGGATGAGGATGGCGGTGTAGTCGTCGTGTTTGTCGCGGAAGGTCTTGGCATATTCCTCGACCTCGTTGCCGGCGGTGACGGCGAAGGCGCCGAGGTAGTCGGCGCGGCCACTGTCGAGCGGGGCGACGAAGTCGGCGAGGCTCTGGAAGGGCGTGCCTGCCTGGACCTTTTCCTTCTGCTGGCGCAGGAAGTGGAAGGTGGTGAGGACGTCCTTCCGGGTTTCGTCGGTGAAGAGGGCGACGTCCTCTCCGGTGGAGGCGGCGGGCCAGACGCCCCAGACGCCGCGGGCGTGGACGCGGTGGTTCTGGACGAGGTCGTCGAGGATGCGGCGGGCGTCGTCGTAGAGTTTCTGCGCCTCGGCGCCGTGTTGCTCGTGCTGGAGGATCTTCGGGAAGACACCGCGCAGCTCCCAGGCGTGGAAGAAGGGGGTCCAGTCGAAGACCTCGACGATCTCGGCGAGGGGCACGGGGTCCTCGAGGAAGGAACCGATGGATTCCGGAGTGGCGATGTCGGCGGCGGACCAGTCGATCGCGAATTTCTGGCGTTTCGCCTCCTCATAGGGCACGTAGACGGCGCTGGAGCCCTTGCCGGCGAAGAGTTCGCGCTCCTTCACCTCGCGCGCCTGGTGCTCGGCGAGGAAGGAATCGCGCAGATTCTCGGAGAGGAGGGAATTGCAGACGCCGACGACGAGGGAGGCGTCGACGACGTGGACGACGGGCTGCGAGAAGTGCGGGGCGATCTTGATGGCGGTGTGGGCGCGCGAGGTGGTGGCCCCGCCGATGAGGAGGGGCTGCCGGACGCCGCGCTTCTCGAATTCCTTCGCGTTGTAGATCATCTCATCGAGCGAGGGCGTGATGAGTCCGCTGAGACCGATGATGTCGGCCTTATGTTCCGCGGCGGCGGCGAGGATGCGGTCGCAATCGACCATGACGCCGAGGTCGATGACCTTGTAGCCGTTGCAGCCGAGGACGACGCCGACGATGTTCTTGCCGATGTCGTGGACGTCGCCCTTGACGGTGGCGATGACAAAGACGGGGGCCTTGTCCTCGTCGCCCTCCTTTTTCTCGGCGAGCATGAAGGGCTCGAGATAGGCGACGGCCTTCTTCATGACCCGGGCGCTCTTGACGACCTGGGGGAGGAACATCTTGCCGGCCCCGAAGAGCTCGCCGACGACCTTCATGCCGTCCATGAGCGGGCCCTCGATGACGGCGAGGGGTTTGCCGAGGGCGGCGCGGGCCTCCTCGGTGTCCTCCTCGATGTAGTCGGTGATGCCCTTGACGAGGGCGTGGGTGATGCGCTCGAGCACGGTGCCGCCGCGCCAGGCGAGCTCGGCTGTTGCGCCCTTTTCCTTCTTGTCCGCGCCGGCGGCCTTGAGCTCCTCGGCATAATCGATGAGGGCCTCGGTCGCGCCCTCGTGGCGGTTCAAGAGCACGTCCTCGACGAGTTCCTTCAGCTTCGGCTCGATCTCGTCGTAGACCTCGAGCATGCCGGCGTTGACGATGCCCATGTCCATGCCGGCCTGTCCGGCGTGGTAGAGGAAGGCGGCGTGCATGGCCTCGCGCACGACGTTGTTGCCGCGGAAGGAGAAGGAGATGTTCGAGACGCCGCCGCTGACCTTGGCTCCGGGGAGGTTCTGTTTGATCCAGCGGGTCGCGTTGATGAAGTCGACGGCGTAGTTGTTGTGCTCGTCCATCCCCGTGGCGACGGTGAGGATGTTCGGGTCGAAGATGATGTCCTCGGGATGGAAGCCGACCTCGTCGACGAGGATGCGGTAGGCGCGCTCGCAGATGCGGATCTTGTCCTCGTAGGTGGCGGCCTGGCCCTGCTCGTCGAAGGCCATGACAACGACGGCGGCGCCGTATTTCATGACGGTGCGCGCGTTGGCCTTGAAGACCTCCTCGCCTTCCTTGAGCGAGATGGAATTGACGATGCCCTTGCCCTGGAGGCACTTGAGACCGGCCTCGATGACGGACCATTTCGACGAGTCGACCATGATGGGCACGGCGGCGACGTCGGGCTCTCCGGCGAGGAGATTGAGGAAACGGGTCATCATTTCGACGCCGTCGATCATGCCCTCGTCCATGCAGACGTCAATGACGGGCGCGCCGTTCTCGACCTGCTGGCGGGCGATGGCGACGGCGTCCTCGAGCTGGCCCTTTTTGACGAGGGTGGCGAACTTCGGCGAACCGGCCACGTTGGTGCGCTCGCCGATCATGAGGAAACCCTTTTCCTGCGTCTGGTTGAAGGCCTCGGATCCGCTGAGGCGCATCGCGGGCGCGGGAGCCGGGACCTCGCGCGGGGCAAAACGCTCGGCGACCCGGGCGATGGCGGCGACGTGCTCGGGGGTGTTGCCACAGCAGCCGCCGATGAGATTGACGAGTCCGGCCTCGGCGAAGCGGGCGATCTCGCGCTCCATGTCATCAGGGAGGAGGTCGAAGCCGGTGGGGGCGAGGGGATTCGGCAATCCGGCGTTCGGGTAGACGGAGACGTAAGTGCCGGCGACGCGGGAGAGCTCGGCGAGGTGCGGCTCCATGAGATCAGGGCCCAGCGAGCAGTTCAGCCCGACGGCGAGGGGTTTGGCATGGGCCACGGCATTCCAGAGGGCCTCGGTCTTCTGCGCCGAGATCATGGTCTCGCCCCCGCGGCCGACGGCGGCGGAGACGATGATGGGGAACTCGACGCCGTCCTCGTCGAAGACCTCGCGCAGGGCGACGAGGGCGGCTTTGGCATTGAGCGAGTCGAAGATGGTCTCGACCATCATGATCTCGGAACCGCCCGCGATGAGGGCGCGGACCTGGTGTTTGTAGGCCTCGAGGACCTGGTCGAAGGTGATGACGCGGAAGCCGGGGTCGTCGGCGTCGGGCGAGTTCGTGAGCGAGACGGTCATGGGTCCGATCGCGCCGGCGACGTAGCGCTTGCGGCCGGTCTCGTTGCCAATGCGGTCGCACCACTGGCGGGCGAGCTTGGCGGACTCGTAGTTGATCTCCCAGGCGAGGTCCTTGAGGAAGGGATTGTCGCAGACCTCGCGGGCGAAGAACTCGGGGTCCTTGCGGCCCTTGCCGGTCTCGCGGGGGTCCTCGACGAAGAATTCGCTCTGGGCGAGGGTGGTGCCGGAGAAGGTGTTCGTCTCGATGATGTCCGAACCGGCCTCGAGGAAACGCTTGTGGATGTCGCCGATGACATCGGGACGCGTGATCGAGAGGATGTCGCCGTTGTTGAGGAGGTCCTTCACGTTGTTGGCGAAGCGCTCGCCACGGGCCTGGGCTTCGGTGAGGCCGTACTGGCGGATCGTCGTGCCCATGGCGCCGTCGAGGACTAGAATTCGGCGGGAGAGTTCTCGGGAGAGTTCGGAGGTCAGGTCAGCGGTCATCCAGTAAAAGGTAAAAAGTAAAAGGTCGGGGAGGGAGAGCGGCGGGTCGCCGCTGGGTGGGGAAAGGAGGCTGCGGGAGGGGAGGTTACGATCGAGTGGGGTAGGGGTTGCCTACAATCGAGCGGGTTTGGGGTGGCCTACAATCGAGCGAAAAAGAAACGGCCTACGGAATACACAGAAAACACGGAATTAGAGGTTGTCGAGATGGATGCCGAAGGCAGCAAAATACACGGAAAACACGGAATTAGGGGTGGTCGAGATGGAGGCTGATGGTGGGTTGGAGGAGGCACTTAACCCGATTCGGGGGGAAAATGCCAGCGGCGATCCTTCTTCGGGGGATACGATGACACAGAGCGTGGCGGGGCGGGGATTTTGGGGCGGGGGCCGGGGAGGTGTAGGGCGGAATTGCATTCCGCCGGGGGGGGGCTGACGCGGAACTCGGTGGCCGGGCTTGGGGAGGGGCGGATTGCAAATCCGCCCTACGGGAGGAGAAGACGGCGACGTGTTGGGCAGAAGATTCGCGTCGATTCGCGCTCATTCGCGAAATTCGCGTTGAAAGAGTTTGGCTCAATTGTCCGGGTAGGGGGAAGGATTCAACGCGAATGGGAGCGAATGACACGCGAATGACCGCGAATCCCGGAACCGGAGGAGATGAATTTCAACGCAGATGCGCTTCGCTTCCGCAATCGGAGCGCAGCGGAGATAGATGCCGGAGGCATCCAATTTACGCAGATGGGGAAGAATTGGAACGCGAATGAAGAAGGGATGGAACGCGAATGGGAGCGAATGGCCGCGAATTCCGGATCCGGAAAGGAAGAAGATTTCAACACGGATTTCCACGGATGACCACAGATGGCCACGGATGAGGAGGGAAGAATTTCAACGCGAATGAAGAAGGGATTCAACGCGAATGGGAGCGAATGACCGCGAATCCCGACGGGAGCCATGCGCGCCCTCGGTCGAAACCTTTTACTTTTTACTTTTTACCTTTTACCGCCCGAAGGGCGATCCGCCACCATCACGTGAGGCGCTCCTTTCCTTCGGGGCTTGCCCTGGTTCGGGCTTTTTTGGTATTTTTCCGGGTTCACCCCCATGTCGAAAAACCTCAGCGCCCTTTCCTTCCGCCGCGGCCTCGAGCCGAACCTATTTGAACGCATGGTCCAGGCCGCCGAGGCGAAGGGCACGGCCGAGACCGCCGAGACCGTCCACGCCCTCGGGAAGGAATACCTCTTCGGCGACGCCCTCACCCTCGGCGCGGTCTCGTTCTACGACTTCCTCAAGAAGGAAAACGAGGGCAAGAAGGTCTTCCTCTGCAACGGCTCGGCCTGCCTCTGCGCCGGCACCCAGGACAAGCTCCACCACGAGATCGAGGCGCATTTTTCCAAGGAGGAAATCGGGCACATCTGCTGCCTCGGCCGTTGCCACGAGGGCGGGGCCTTCCAATACGAGGGCAAGAACTACTCGGGCCAGTCGAAATCGAGCCTGGAAAACCTCTTCGAGACCGGCGAAGGCGACTCGACCGACCGCTACGAGGTCGTTTCGGCCCTCGAACCCGCCATCCTCACCGCGCCCTTTCCGGGGATCGAGGAGTATTACGCGCCCTTCGTCGCCCTGATCCAGTCGGGCGACCGCGACGCCCTCGCGGCCGAGCTGAAGGACAGCGGCCTGCGCGGTCGGGGCGGGGCCGGGTTCCCCCTCGCCTTCAAATGGGCCGGCTGCCGCGCCGCCGAGGGATCGGTGAAATACATCGTCTGCAACGCCGACGAGGGCGACCCCGGGGCCTACATCGACAAATACCTGATGGAGGAGCGCCCCCACAGCGTCCTCCTCGGGATGATGGTGGCGGGCTGGTATGCCGGGGCGAACACGGGTGTGCTCTACATCCGCGCCGAATACCCCGACTCCCTCACGCGGGTGAACGAAGCCATCGCCGATCTCCACCGCGCCGGGCTTCTCGGCGAAAACATCCGCGGCACCGGCTTCGATTTCCATCTGAAGTCGATCAAGGGCGCCGGTGCCTACATCTGCGGCGAGGAAACCGCCCTGCTCGCGAGCATCGAGGGCCAGCGGCCCGAGGTGCGGACGCGCCCGCCCTTCCCCACCGTCGAGGGCCTCTTCCGCAAGCCGACCATCGTCAACAACGTCGAGACCTTCGCCAATCTCCACGCCATCCTCGTCCGCGGCGGCAAGGGCTACGCCGCGATCGGCACGCCCCAGTCGACCGGACCGAAGCTGCTCTCGCTCGACTCGCATTTCGCCAAACCCGGCATCTACGAGGTCGCGATGGGCACCTCGCTCGAGGCGGTCTTCGCGATGGCCGGCGGCTTCCGGAATCCGGTCAAGGCCGTGCAGATCGGCGGACCGCTCGGCGGGATCGTCCCGCTCGACAAGGTCGGCTACCTCACCGTCGATTTCGAATCGTTCAAGAAGGAGGGATTCCTCCTCGGTCACGCCGGCGTCGTCAGCATCCCCGAGACCATGCCGATGATCGAATACATCCAGCACCTCTTCCAGTTCACCTCGGACGAGAGCTGCGGCAAGTGTTTCCCCTGCCGCCTCGGCAGCACCCGTGGCAAGGAACTCATCGCCAAGGCCCGAGCCGAGAGTGACTTCAAGATCGACCGCGAACTGATCACCGACCTCCTCGACACGATGGAGCAGACCAGCCTCTGCGCCCTCGGCGGCGGCGTCCCCCTGCCGATCAAGAACGCGCTGAGGTATTTCGAAGACGAACTCGCCCCCTATTTCTCCGGCAACATCCACGAACGCCGCAAACCCTATCAGGCCGGAGCCGCACCCATCTAAGACATCAGCCTTCTTTCGAGCTAAGAAGAGGCGGCCTACGGAACACACAGAAAACACAGAAAGGGAATCAAGTTGGAACTGGACTAAACCTCAAAAAATTTCCGCGTATTCCGCGTGTTCCGTAGGCCACCCTAACTCGCTCAATTGTAGGGCACCCCTTCTCCCCAACCAAGCGGCGAGACGCCGCGGGGCGGCCTTCCGCTTCTACTCTCAGACCTTTTACCTTTTATCTTCCCACCTTTTACCGGCCTCCGGCCGCCCCCGCCATGGTCCAAGACCTCTCCTCCCTCACCGCCTACCTCGACGGAGAGCCGATGCTCTTCGAAGAAGGCGACACCTTGCTGAACTTCATCGACCGCCACCGCGGGCGCGGGCATGTCCCGACGCTGTGTGATGCGCCCCAGCTCGAGCCCTACGGGGCCTGCCGGGTCTGTTCGGTCGAGGTCGCCCTCCAGGCCGATGGTCCGCGCCGCGTCGTCGCCTCGTGCCACACCCCGCTCACCGCGGGCATGCACCTCTTCACCGAGTCACCCAAGGTCCGGAACCTGCGCCGCAACATCGTCGAGCTCGTCCTCACCGACCACCCGCTCGACTGCCTCACCTGCGAGGTCAACGGGAACTGCGAGCTCCAGACCGTGGCCGCCAAGGTCGGCGTGCGGAAGGTGCGCTACCCCGCCGGCGCCAACCACCTCGACCGCACCAAGGACCTCTCGCATCCCTACATGACGAGCGACCTTTCCAAGTGCATCAACTGCTCGCGCTGCGTCCGCGCCTGCGACGAGGTGCAGGGCCAGCACGTCCTCTCCATGCACGGCCGCGGTTTCAACGCGCGCATCATCAAGGGGCTCGACCAGTCCTTCATGGACTCCACCTGCGTTTCCTGCGGCGCCTGCTCCCAGGCCTGCCCCACCTCCGCGATCAGCGATGTCTTCCAGTCGAAGTCGATCGAGGCGACCAAGAATACCCGCACCGTCTGCACCTACTGCGGCGTCGGCTGCAATCTCAATGTCGCCACGAAGGGACGCGAGGTCCTCAGCATCCAGGCCCCGACCGACTCCGAGGTGAACCATTCCCACACCTGCCTCAAGGGCCGCTACGCCTTCCGCTTCGTGAACCACCCCGAGCGCCTCCGCACCCCGCTGATCCGCTACAACGGCCACTTCACCGAGGCAACTTGGGACGAGGCCTACGACTACATCGTCAAGAACCTCACCCGCATCAAGGAAGAGCACGGCGGCGACGCCGTCGCCGGCATCTCCTCGGCCCGCTGCACCAACGAGGAAAACTACCTGATGCAGAAATTCATCCGCGCCGGCTTCGGCACGAACAACATCGACGCCTGCGCCCGCGTCTGCCACAGCCCCACCGCCTGGGGCATGCAGAAGGCCTTCGGCACCGGCGCCGCGACCAACAGCATCGCCGACCTCGAGTTCACGAACTGCATCCTCATCACCGGAGCCAACCCCACCGAGGGACACCCCGTCACCGGATCGCGCATCAAGCAGCGCGTCCTCAAGGGCGTGCCGCTCATCGTCATCGATCCGCGCGAGATCGAGCTCGTCCCCTACGCGAAGCACCACCTCCAGCTCCGCCCCGGCACCAATGTCGCCCTCCTCGACATGTTCGCCTTCTACCTGCTCGACGAGGACCTCATCGACCGCGACTTCATCACGAAACGCTGCGAGAACTGGGAGGAATTCGAAAAGGGCCTCCGTTCCCTGAATCTCGACGAGCTCGAGGCCATCCACGGCGTGCCGCGCGAGCAGGTCCGCGCCGCCGCCATCGAATATGGCAAGGCCGACAACGCCATGGCCTTCCACGGACTCGGCGTCACCGAGCACAGCCACGGATCGAAGACCGTCATGACCCTCGCCGACATCGCCATGATGACCGGCAACATCGGCCGTCCCGGGGTCGGCGTCCTCCCTCTGCGCGGACAAAACAACGTCCAGGGCGCCGCCGACATGGGCTGCCAGCCGCACCAGGGCGCCGGCTACCTCCAGGTGAACGATCCCGAGGTGCATAAACGCTACGAGGAATTCTACGGCGTCCACCTCAGCGACCGGATCGGCTACAAGATCCCGCAGATGTACGACGCCGCCCTCGCCGGCCAGCTCAAGGCCCTCTGGATCATGGGCGAGGACGTCGCCCAGACCGACCCGAACACCGAACACGTCACCGCCGCGCTCAATGCCCTCGACTTCCTCGTCGTGCAGGAGCTCTTCATGACGCCGACCTGCGAGTTCGCCGACGTCGTCCTGCCCGCCTCCTCCTTCCTTGAGAAAAGCGGCACCTTCACCAACGGCGAACGCCGCGTCCAGCGCGTCAACGCCGTCATCCCCCCGCTCGAGGGCACCAAACCCGACGGCGTCATCCTATGCGAGATCATGCAGCGCATGGGCATGAACCAGCCCGACTACACCCCCGAGGGCGTCCTCGCCGAGATCGCGCAGATCGTCCCCTTCTTCAAGGGCGCGACCTGGGAGAACCTCACCGAGCAGGGCACCCAGTGGCCCATCCAGGACGGCGGGGTCGGCACGCCCATCCTCCACCTCGGCAGCTTCAAGCGCGGCCTCGGCAAGTTCCACTTTTTCAACTTCCAGGAGTCGAAGGAGATCGAGAAACACGGCGCCGAGTATCCCTTCATCCTCACCACCGGCCGCATCCTCGAGCATTACAACTGCGGCACCATGACCCGCCGCACCGGCAACGCGCAGATCGTCAGCGAGGACCTCCTCGCGATCCATCCCGATGATGCCGCGAAGAAGGGGATTGAGGACGGGGATCTTGTGCGGATCTATTCGGCGCGTGGCGAGGTGCGGATCAAGGCCCGCGTCTCCACCGAGGTGAAGCCGGGGGTGCTTTATACGACGTTCCACTTTCCGGAACATTTGGTGAACATGGTCACGAGCTCTGAGTGTGATGAGGACACGATGTGTCCGGAGTATAAGGTCGTGGCGGTGGAGGTGGAACGCGTTGGGGCGCGGGAGAAGCGCGAGGAGGAAGTGGTCGCGGTCGCGCGCCCGTAAAAGGTAGGAAAGTAAAAGGTAAAAGGTTACGAGAGAGGGCGCGCCATCTCATCACTTGGCTTGGATTCGCGACCATTCGCGTTCCATTCGTTCCCATTCGCGTTGAAATTCTTCCAACTGCATCTGTGATCATTTGACGCCTACGGCATCCATCTCCGCTTCGCTCCGATTGTGGAAATCCGCGGTCATCTGCGTTGAAATCACCTCAGCCCCATGAAACACGAACTCTTCAGCCACGTCATCCTCACCGAGGATCTTCCCGAATCCGGACTCTGCCGGGGTGACCTCGCCACCGTCGTGGAACAGTATCCGGGTGCTGCCGGCCAGGAGTCCGGCTACGAGTTGGAAGTGTTCAACGCCGTGGGTGAAACGGTCGCGGTGGTCAGCGTCCAGGAATCGCAGGTGGAGGCACCCCGCCAGGACGAGAGGCTTTGTGTTCGGCAAGCGGTCGGGATTGTGGGGTGACTCATGCCGTGAGTGAAGATCCCGAGGATTCACGGACCTTCGCGTTTCTTTGCTTCTCAACTCTCGCTCAAATCCCTCTGCCCAATCCCGACCGCGCTTTACGCAAGACGGGCGAAGCGGGGAAACTCCGGCCCACTGCTTTGATTGGTCTGCGTGCAATCGTAGGGTGGCGGCACCCCAATCGAATTTTTGCAGGCCTGAGATCATCTTGCATGATAATTGTTCACCAGAACAGTTATCATGCCCTCCATCTACCGACCGCGTCGCCCCCGCGCTTCTCCCCTCTGGCAAGTCGTCCACCACTGTTGGTCCGATTTTGTCACCGGCTACGAACAACGCCACCGCCCCATTCACGGCCCACTGCGCCACGACGCGATCGATGTCGTGCGCCAGTTCCATCGCTGCGGCGACCTCGCCGCCGGATTCACGCGGCTCCAATGCCCCGACTGCGGCCACGAGCGCCTCCTCGCCTTCACCTGCAAGACGCGGCACTACTGCCCGAGTTGCCATCAGCGCAAAGTCCGCGCCACCGGCGACTGGATCGCCCGCGTCCTCTGCTTCGAGGTGCCGCACCGCCAGTTCGTCTTCACCATGCCGAAACCCCTCCGCTGGATCTTCCGCAAACGACGCAAGCTCCTCGATCATCTCTTCGGCACGGCCATCGACAGCCTCCAGGACTGGATGCGGGCTCGCCTCGGGCTGCCTGATGGGCGCATCGCCGCCGTCGCCGCCGTGCAGACCTTCGGCGACTACTTGAACTTCCATCCGCATCTCCACGTCCTCGCCGCCTCTGGACTCGTGGACCGCGACGGGCGCTTCCACGTGCTTCCCGCCGACCCGATCGAACCGCTCGCCGAACTTTTCCGGCACCGGTTCCTCGCCCTGCTTCGTCGGGAAAAGCTCATCAGTGACCGGAAACTCCGCCAACTCCTCGCCTGGACCCACAGCGGGTTCAGCCTCGATGCCGGGGAAAAGCCTGTCGCGCCGAACGATGTCGAGGGAAGGAAACGGCTTGCCGAGTATTTGCTCCGCGCCCCCTTCTCGCTCGAAAAAATCACTTGGAACGAATCGACCGGCAAGGTCATCTACCGATCCAAGCGGAGCTGGCACACCAAACGCAACTTCCAGATCTTCGAGGCCGTGGACTTCCTCGCCGCGACCGTCGAGCACATCCCGCCGAAGAACCAACAAACGGTCCGCTACTACGGGCACTATTCGAACAAGAGCCGTGGAATGGCGGCGAGGAACGGGAGAAAGAGACCGGAGATGGCGGAGGCGAAAAGGGCGGATCGGCAGGAGGGACCACCATCCAGGACTCTCTTCATTTTGCCTGCGCCGGAACCGCGGAGCGGCCGGGCGCTCCGACCGCTCTGGCGGGATCTCATCATGAAGGTCTGGGGTGAGGACCCGCACAAGTGCCCCTGTTGTCCCGGCACGATGAAGGTCGTCGGGACAATGATTCGCCGGGCTGAAGTCGAGTTCTTTCTTCGATTGCACGGACTGTGGGAGGCAATCGTCGCCCTGCCGCCTCCGCCCGATCCGCCATTTGATCTCGAGACGATGGAGCCCATCGAGGTTCCCCCCCACGCCATCTGGCGGGACGACTTCGACGATTTCGGACCGGATCGGTGGGCTGAGGCAGAACCGGCATGGATTGCGCCTGAGCTTGATCTCGGCGATGGCCGCCACCTTGTTCTGGACGCGCCCGATCCGTTTCCCGAGGAGGAGTGGGCGGTCGTCGGGGTGAACTAAGGCACCTCCCCTTGGACCATCCGGAATCGCCCGCTTGATTTCAAAAGCGAAATCGAGCGGGAGCGAAACGCCGTGCCCTGATCGTCCGATTTTTCGGTCCATTGCCCGCGAACCCGTCACGCTTCGCCTGAAAAACGTTGACTCCGAGGCTGAATTCAGGCGATTCTTGCCCGCGATGGCCCCAATCGCCCCCTACCTCCCCCCGAACCCCCACCGACCCCGGGCCTTCGGCGGGAAGGGAGCCGAGGGGATGAAAAAGGGAATTCCTAGCAGTAAGTGGTTGACGCCGAATTCGTGGCCGAATAACCTGAAAGCGTGTTAGGGGTGCCTCGCAGGTGCGAAGCCATTTTCGAGGGGCCTCGAAGAACGTTCGGCCCGATGAAAAGAAGTGTCCTTGCAGCTGTCCTCTCTCTTCTAGTCGTCTGCCTCTCGCGCGAGGCAGTTGCGGCTCCTTTCTCCGGATCGGGCGGTGCCAACGATGTGTCTACCACATCTGTGAATGGGAATGCCCCGACTTGCTCCTCTGATGTTTCCTTCAACATCTGGGACGATCCTCAGGCTCCGGGAACGCTCCGAATCTCAGGAAGCATCGGGATCACTTGGGATTCGAATCCCGTCTATTTTTACCCCTGGGGCATTGCCGGGACCGTGACTCGATCCGGAGACACAATCACCGTGAATTTCGATAACTCATCCACCGAGCTTCACCCTGCGATTGGAACGATAACCTTGACGAAGCAGGCGGGGGCCAGTGCCTGGACGGGTACAATTTCTTTCAGTTGCTACTCTTTTTGGGGGCAGCCTTATCAGGTTCTCAATGCAACGGGCGGAGGGGCGATTACATTCACTCAAGCTCAAAGCCAACAATTCTTGTGGTGGCAGAACGTCATCAACGACTGGAAAAGTGATAACGCTTCCCTCGGCGCAGCGATCAAGCAATTGAAAGCGGATCACAGCCAAAAGATGTGGGAGTATGCACGAATTGGCTTCGACTCCCCCCCTGACTTCGATGACGTCTATGAAATCAGGTACGCTCCACCGACGAAGTTGTATCCAGGGGGGCGGAAAAAAGCAATCATCACAAAACGAGGGAGTGGCCGCTCCGCGCTTGTCCGGTTGAATCAAGCGTTTCTGACGTTATCAGATGCTTGGTCGAAAGTGAAGATCGGTGGAAATCTGTCGCTGGACTTGGCGAATGGAAGCCTTAAGAACTCGACTTTGACGTCCATCGGATTGGAGTCTTATGAAATTCCCGATGATGTGCTCGGGGTTGCGGCGACGATCAGTAAGCTCGCCATTTACGAAGGAAAGGCCTACAAGCCAATCTCAGCGATCAAACGCGACATCGCGTCCTACAACCGATCGAAGCAATCGGCGGCCAATGCATTGAGGCTCATGCGCTCGAACATTGATCGTGTCGGGAGTCTCACCTCCAAGATTGTTGAGGGCCTCGAAAAGGAGGCCGTGGCGTTCCGGACGAACATCGAGACGGATACCCTGCTCACGAATGACGAGAAGGACGAACTGAAAGGATTGCTGCTCGTCCGATTGCTGGAGCTGACCGGCATTTGAGATTTTGTCGGTCTGAGGTTCTCACACGATGGCGAGAAACTCTTCCCAACTCCCGACGACGCCATCCGCAAGGTGTCTCGCAACGGCCTCGGGCCCGTTGAAGGTCTGGCCCTGCATCGTCTCTTCGGAGACCTTCTTGCGCGCGGCAGTCACGGCGGAGGTGAACCACCCGTTGATCTCGTCGACCTTGCTCTGAAGCAGGGCGCGGTCCTCCTGGCTGAGGGGCTTGCCGGGCAGGCCCATCCCCTTGTGTTTGCCGGCTCCGAAGAACTCGAGCCGCACGCCCTCGAGTTGCATCTTCACGGTTTCGTCGAGCCAGGCGAGGTAGGTGCCGATCGAGCCGACCGTGGCCGAGGGCGTCGTGTAGAATTCGTCGGCCTGCGACCCGATCCAGTAACCGGCCGAGCAGCAGCGCTCGTCGGTGAAGCCGTAAACAGTCTTGCCCCGAATCTGGGTGACGTCGCGCACCAGCGCGCCAATCTCGGGGATGCCGGTGACCTGGCCGCCCGGGGTGGCGAGATCGAGGATCAGGGTCTTCACCTCCTTCGCGGCGGCGGCCTGGGCGATGGCGTGCTGGATGCTGTTGATGTCGGTGATGCCGTAGCAAACTTCCTCCATGAAGCCCGCGTTTTTGGCGAGGATCCCGTAGACGGGGACCACGGCGATCTCGGGGCGGCCCTCGACGGTGTTGTAGAAGCGATCGTCTTTGACGCGGCCGGTCTCGTAATCGATCGAGGGACGGGCCTTGGTGGCGCGGCGTCCGGAGGCGGGATTCGTCGTCGGCTTCTCCGCCGCCCGTGCTTCACCGAGATCCATCCCCTGCCCCGTCGAAATGCGCGGCCAGAGGGTGGCGTGAAGCGATCGGAACACGTCGCGATCGATGCACAGTGGTTCGCAGTAGACGGCGTGGTAGAGGAGCGGGTATTTCATGGTTCGTCGTCTTCTTCGGGATCGGTGTCGTCTTCGGGATCCGCTTCGGGATCCTCCTCATCCGGATTCTTTCCTTCTTGGGCGGGAGCGGCGGCTCCTGCCTTTGGGCCGTAGACATCAGGCCAGACCTCGGCCAGGGTGAGGCCTCGCTTCGCGGCTCTCTCCTTCTTGTAGGCGACCTCGTCGACGTAGTCGTCGATCTCGATCTTCCAGTCTTCGCCGCGGTAACCGTAGAGGGTGCGGAGGGTGATGTGACCCTGTTTGTATTGCTCCAGGTGCAGCTTGCCATCGCGGCCGAAGTCGACGGTCAGGCGGGCCGGAGTCAGCCAGGTGTGGAGGAACCACTCGGGATGGAACTCGAGTTCCCCCTCGCGGATGGCATCAGCGGTATGGGCGAGATAGGTCGGCGCGCAGTAGGTCTCGACGAGGATCTCCTGCAGCTCCTCGACCCGGCTCTGCGCCGAGGCCATGACAAAGCGGGTGTTTGCCCCGCCGAGGCCGGAGACGTTCCAGAGGACTTCGGGGAAGAAGCCGGTCCCGATCGAGATGTCGCGAACGAGGCCGTCGAGGTGAGCGGTGACGTTCGGATGCGGGCGGGCGTCGTGGAGGATCTTCAGGCTCTGCCCGGGCTGCAGTTCATCGATCTGCCCGCTCTCGACAAGCTGCTCCAGGGTGACCTTCTTCCCGTTCGGCAGTTGCAGGGTCGTCTGCGGCCGCTTCGGGGCCATCGTGCCGGCCTGCGGCCCGGGCGATCCGGCGGCGGTCTCGATGACGTAGCCGACTTGGGAGGAGAGCTTGATCCCCTTCGTCGTCGCCGCGAGGATCTCGCCGCGGTCGAGGAGCCGGTTCACGGCGTGGTAGAGACAGCTCACGCCGCGCGCCTGGTGAATCCGCTCGTAATCGGTGACGAGGGTGCAGTGCATCGCATCCACGTCGGTGCGTTGCTCTCGGCCGGATTCATCGAGGGTGACGAGGCGGTAACCGACCGCGCCGCGGTGCCGATCGAGGTGGACCCCGTCGACGAGACCTGGGGTGCTGAGCCCGCCATTCCCGATCTGGTTGCCCTCGAAGAGGGCGGTGCGCAGGGCTCCGGTCTCGAACCCCCACCGACCCCGGGCCTTCGGCGGGAAGGGAGCCGAGGGGATGAAAAAGGGAATTCCTAGCAGTCAGTAACCGACCGCCGCCTTTTCGACCTACCTGTTCCACATCGCCACCAACCTCGCCCGCACCCAGGCCCGTTGGCGGAAGCGTCACCCCACCGTGCCGATGGACGACGAGAACCGGGAAATTCGCCACGAGGCGGTCGACTCAC
>JAEUHI010000084.1 GCA_016795385.1 Verrucomicrobiales bacterium
ACTTCTGGATGTATTGGTCACGCTCTACTCGCAGTCCAAGCTCAGCGAATTCAGTATCGAGTGCCGCGCTGGCAATAAAAGGGTTCCCACGTCTGCATTCGAAGAATGACATTGGCTAAGTCAGTTTTTGAGGAGAACGTCGAGGCCTGGCACCCGCTACCGGGTGCGTCCCTCCGATTTAGGTTGAGGTTTGTCGCTACCCTCTGACTTCGACTCAGTGCGGGTAGCGGGTTGTCCAGCGCCGTCTTGTTCTCCCATTTTCGTTGTTAGGTTTGTGTCGGCGACATAATAAACACCGGCAGAATGGCCTCCGAGAATTACAACTCTCGTGTATCCAACGCCGCGCATTTGCCTGACGACTTCATCGGTTCTTTCGCGAATAAACTCTTGCTCATTCCACATCACGGTTTTGTCGAACCAAACCACAATCAAGTTCTTGTGCCTCTCTGCTTCGAGGAAGCTTTTAATCTCAAGAAACGTGAATTCGCGTGGGGCCAATCCCAGATCAAACTTCTTCTCTCTGTTGTAACGAAGTGTCCTGTCCGCGTTCCGTTCGATCTCGAAGATGACATCGGATGACAGACTTTGGTCGTCCGGGATTGCAGGATAGAAGCCCAACTCAAGTTCCTCGCCGCAAAGATTAGAAGAAATGACGATAAGAGCTAGGAGTGCCAGTTTCATTTTGGGGAGAACAGTTTCTTATCCCGCCGTCGCCGATAACAGTTATCGGCGACTGTCGCGATAACAGAACCCGGGACCGGAGCTCCGGGGCATGCTGGCGCAGCGGAGATTTTCAAGGCAGCGTAAACCGCCCGAAAAATTCCGAAAAGCTTTTTCTCAGTGATTTGACGGGTTCTTTTCTCGACCGGTTCCGCGCGGGGGCACCGGCCGCAGAGCGCCGGTCAGGCGCCTTGCGCGGCGGGTTTGCGGGTTCGCGGGAAGTGGGTCGATTTCACTGTCTGCCGCCCTCGAAGTCGAGGGGGCTCACGACTCTTTCTCCCGGTGCTTCGGCACCGGGACGTTTCATGACGTGCAGGTAAATCATGGTCGTGGAGACACTGGCGTGGCCCATCAGCTCCTGGATGGTGCGGATGCTGACGCCCTGCTCGAGGAGATGGGTGGCGAAGCTGTGCCTCAGGGTATGAAAACACGCCTCCTTGGTGATGCCGGCCTCGAGGATCGCGTCGCCGAAGCGGCGCTGGAGGCTTTTTTCATGGAGGTGATACCGGGAGACCCGTCCGGTGCGCGGGTGGATCCTCTGCCGACTGGCGGGGAAAACCCAGTGCCATTTCCACTGCAGGGCCTTTTCGGGGTGCTTTCGCAGGAGTGAACCCGGCACCTGGACCTCGCCCTGCCCGCACTCGAGCCATCTCCGGTGATTCTCCCGCCCGGCGGCGAGGTGGGCCCGCACGCGGTCTTCAAGACTGCGGGGAAGAGGGACGGTGCGGTGTTTGTCGCCTTTCCCATAATAGACGTAGAGAATTCCACGGTCCAGATCGATGTCCTTCACCCGCAGGCGCAAGACTTCGCCCTCCCGCATCCCGGTGCCGTAGGCCATTTCGGCGATGAGCCGCCATGGGTCGTTGAGGTGGGCGAGGACGGCTTTGACTTCGTCGCGGGAGAAGACGGTCGGAGGGCGTCTTTGGCCGCTGCCACCGACGATGAATTTCAGTTCGAGGTCGTCGCCGAGTCCGTAGTGGAGTCTTGCCAGAAAAACGAGGGCATTGAGCGCCTGACGCTGGGTGGAGGGGGCACCGTCCTGTTCGAGGGCCACATACTCGAGGTAGGCATCGATGGCGTCCGCACGCAGGGTCTCGACCGATTCGCGAAGGCGGCGCAGCCGGAAGTAGGTGAACCGACGAATCCAGCTCAAATAGGTTTTCTCGGTCGCCGGCTTGTGTCCCCGGATGCGGCAGAGACGTCTCACTTGTTCGAGGAGGTCGGCGACGATTTTGTCTTCACCGGGGAAGGGAGTTCGATCGCGCCGCCGGAGTTCTTCGCTGGTGAACCGGGGATGGCTGACGGGAAACGCCTCGCGGAGCCGGGAGGGGTGGTCGTCTTCGAGAATCCGGGCCCGGTCGGCGATGGCCTGCCAGTCGAAACCGCTCGCCCAAGGCGGCATTTGGACCTGGCGGCACCAGAGCTCGACGGCGAAGAGCGCTTGCCGGAACTGCCAGTCCTTCAGGGCGGGGGTGGTGCCGATTTCCTCGAAGAAGCGAAGGGTGGCCTCTCCGGACCCGGCCCCGCCCTGGCGGATCCAGCGATCGACCCATCGCGCGAGATGCGGACGGGCGACCGCGCGGACGTGCGGATGGGAGGCGATCACGTGGTGGAAGCGATCCCATCCCTCCGGCGCGTCGGGGGATGATTGGCAAAGGGATCTGTTCATGAGAACGTTATTTGACAAATCTAGGCTAACTTCAAGAAAAAACTGCTCTCTTGAACGCTTTTTTGTCGGATGCGTGGGGGGTGGACGGCTTTTTTAGGTCGAAAAGTAGTCGAGCCAATCCCCTCGCCATGCGGGTCCGTCGGGCGACGGGAATCGAAGCGAAGCGGAGATAGAAGATAGAAAGCCGTAGGCTGCCCGTAGGGTGAGCGGAGCGAGTCAATGTCGCCCCTCCTTGATGTTGTCTTCCCGGCGAAACCAAGCCGGCAGGGATGCCGGCGCTCCCAGGGCGCTGGCGCGATGAGAGGGGAGGCACGGTGGAGAAGGGCGATGGGGACACGGTGGCTTCCGGGGGTGGCGGTCTGGAGACCACCACTATCGGCGGGTGCGGCGTGCGGATCTTTTTCGACGCGAATGACCGCGAATGCGCTTCGCTTCCGCAAATTCCCGCGAATGGCGTGCTGACCGAATCCACGATTCTCTGAGGACGCCCACCTTTTACCGCGCCAAAGGCGCGCCGGCGCCGTCCGCGGGTGGCGGTCTGGAGACCACCACTACCAGCGTGCGCGGCGTTTCCGGCTGGTAGTGGTGACGTCCACGTCGCCACTGCGTCGTCAGGCGCTTCGTGCGGATCTTTTTCGACGCGAATGACCGCGAATGCGCTTCGCTTCCGCAAATTCCCGCGAATGGCGTGCTGACCGAATCCACGGTTCTCTGAGCACGCCCACCTTTTACCTTTTACCGCGCCAAAGGCGCTCCGGCGCCGTCCGCGGGTGGCGGTCTGGAGACCACCACTACCAGCGTGCGCGATGTTTTCTGCCGGTAGTAGTGACGTCCACGTCGCCACTGCGTCGTCAGGCGCTTCGTGCGGTTCTTTTTCAACGCGAATGACCGCGAATGGCGTGCTGACCGAATCCACGGTTCTCTGAGCACGCCCACCTTTTACCTTTTACTTTCCCACCTTTTACCGCGTCAAAGGCTCTCCGGCGAGTGCGGCGTTTCCCGCTGGTAGTGGTGACGTCCACGTCGCCTCCCTCCCACCCGGCGGAATGCAATTCCGCCCTACGCCACCCCGATCCCGACCCTCAAGCACCAAGCACCAAGCACCAAGCACCAAGCACACACGTCTCATCCCTTCGCGATCTCACCGGCGAAAAAATGGCCGGATTCGGCATTTCTTTTGGGTGGCTGGAGACGGAGGGCCGGGCTACAGGTAGCGTCCCGGGAAATCCGGAGAAATCCCCATGAAGTTGTCTCTCGTTTTATTCGCCACCCTGCTCTCGTCGGGTCTTGCGCTTTCCGCCGCGGATCGTCTCCACCTGCCGCCGAAGGAGGGCACGGCCAATGGCAAAAAGATCGTCCTCGTTTCCGGCGATGAAGAGTACCGCACCGAGGAGACGATGCCCATGCTCGGCAAGATCCTCAGCCAGAAATACGGCTTTGATTGCGTGGTCCTCTTCGCGATCCATCCCGAGGGCGGCTACATCGATTCCAACTTTCAGAAGAACATCCCGGGCACGGAGGAACTCGACAGCGCCGATCTCATGATCATCGGCACGCGCTTCCGCCAGCTGCCCGACGACCAGATCGCGAATTTCGCCGAGTTCCTCAACGCCGGAAAACCGGTCATCGGCCTCCGCACGGCGACGCACGCCTTTTCCGGCAGCGCGACGACGGGCGATTTCAAGTGGTCGGAGTTCGGCCTGAAGATCCTCGGTGAGAAGTGGGTGAACCACCACGGGAAACACAAGGTGGAGGGCACGCGGAGCGTCACGATCACTTCAAACGGATCCCATGACATCATGCGCGGCGTCGGCGAGATCTTCGCGACGACGGATGTCTACGGCATCGCGAATCTCGATCCCTACGCGGTCACCCTTTTCCTCCGCGGCGAAGTGACGGAGTCCCTCGATCCCGCCTCGAAGGCCGTCGCCGGGAAGCAGAACGATCCGCCGATGCCGCTCGCCTGGCTCCGCGAATACACCGCGCCCGATGGCAAGACGAAAGGCCAGGCCTTCTGCACGACCCTCGGTGCCTCGGTCGATTTCTCCGACGAAGATCTGCGCCGTCTCATCGTGAATACGTCGCTCCACCTCACCGGCCAAAAGGTGCCCGCGAAGGCGGATGTCGAGCCTGTCGATCCCTTCAACCCTTCCTTCTACAGCGGACTCGGCAGCGATCATTACAAGAAACTGAACCGCAAGCCCGAGGATTACGCCCTTGGCAAAAGTCCCGCGACCTCGGATCTGAAGATTCCCGCGGCCAAGGCTCCGACCGCCTCCGAAAAAGCCGCCAAGGCCGAGGAGAAAAAGCGGCCTGACAACAGCGGCGACGGCGCCCCGCACGCGCCCGAAGTCGACCCTCCGGCCGCGGCAAAAGCCCGGCCCCAGTCCGCGAGCGCTCCCGAGAAGGGCGAGCGCATCGTCTTCATCGGCAACGGGCTCGCCGAGCGCGACGTCTATTACAGCCGTCTCGAGACCGAACTGCACCTGCGTTTCCCCGAGGCCGCGCTGTTCCTGCGCAACATGGGCAAGCCCGGCGACACGCCCGGCTTCCGCCCCCATCCCTCGCGTGTCTCGCAGTGGGCTTTCCCCGGAGCCGAGAAATTCCACCCTGACAAAACCATCCACAACGGCAAGGGTTTCTTCCCCACGCCGGACCAGTGGCTGCACCACCTGAAGGCCGACACCGTCGTCGCTTTCTTCGGCTACAACGAATCCTTCGACGGAGCCGATGCCGTCGCGAACTACCAGGCCGAGCTCGATGCCTTCGTCCAGCACACCCTATCAAAGGCCTACAACGGCGAGGCGGCGCCCCGGCTCGTGCTGGTGTCTCCGATCGCCTACGAGGATCAGAGCGCGAAACGCGATCTGCCGAAGGGGGAAAAAGAGAATGCGAATCTCGCCCTCTACGCCGCCGCGATGGAGACCGTCGCGAAGAAATACCAGCTCACCTACATCGACCTTTTCCACCCCACGAAAGCCCTCTACGAAACGACCGACGAGGCCTTCACCACAGGTGGTTTCATCCCGACGGAGGACGGTTACCGCCAGCTCGCCGAGATCCTCGCGAACGGGCTCTACGGAGAGACTCCCCGGAAATCCAAGGCCGATCCCGAACTCGTCCACGGAGCGGTGAAGCAGAAGGACTGGTTCTGGAACAACGATTACAACATCCTCAACGGCGTCCACACCCACGGGCAGCGCTACAATCCTTTCGGCCCGCAGAATTATCCTGACGAAGTCAAAAAGACGCGCGAGATGGCGGCCTTGCGCGACCAGCTCATCCACGACGTCGCGACCGGGAAGAAGACTGACCTGGCCGTCGATGATTCGAAGACCCATCCGCTGCCGCCCGTGCCGACGAACTACCAGCCGAGTGTGAAGAACGGCAGCACGGAATACCTCTACGGCGAGGCCGCCGAGAAATCCCTGACCGTGCCGGAAGGATATCAGGTGAAGCTCTTTGCCTCGGAGAAGGAGTTCCCGAACCTCGCGAATCCGATGCAGCTCTCCTTCGACGACAAGGGACGTCTCTGGGTGGCGACGATGCCGACCTATCCGCACTACCGTCCCGGCGATGCCTTGCCCGATGACAAGCTGCTCATCTATGAAGACACCGATGGTGATGGCAAGGCCGACAAGGAAACGGTTTTCGCCGACAAGCTCCATCTCCCGATCGGATTCGAGTTCGCTCCGGAAGGCGTCTACGTCTCGCAGGAGCCGAACCTCGTCCTCATCCGCGATACCAACGGCGATGACAAGGCCGACTCGACCGAGATCATCCTCGGTGGCTTCGACACCCACGACACCCACCACGCCATCAGCGCCTACACCGCCGATCCGTCGGGTGCCTTTATCCTGTGCGAGGGCGTCTTCCTCCATACCAATGTCGAGACGCCCTATGGTCCGGTCCGTGCCGTCGACGGTGGCTTCTATCGCTACAGCCCGCAGCGCATGCAGCTCGAGCGCACCGCGCAGCTCGCCATCCCGAATCCCTGGGGAGCGGTCTTCGACAAGTGGGGCCAGGATTTCTTCCTCCACACCTCCGGCCCCAGCATGAACTGGATGCTGCCCGTCTCCGTGAAGTCGACCTACGGCAGCAAGACGCCCTCGACTCCGGATCTGGTTCCCAAAGGACAGAGCGTGCGTCCCACCTCGGGACTCGAGATCGTCTCCTCGCGCCATTTCCCCGACGAGGTGCAGGGCGACATCGTCCTCTGCAATGCGATCGGATTCCTCGGCATCAAACAGCACCAGATCGAGGATGCGGGCACGGGCTACAAGACGACCTTCCGCCATGACCTCCTCAAATCGACCGATGGGAATTTCCGTCCCGTCGATCTCGAGTTCGCGCCCGATGGTTCGCTCTACGTGATCGACTGGCACAACGTGCTCATCGGCCACATGCAGCACAATGCGCGCGATCCCCTGCGCGACCACGTGCACGGCCGGATCTACCGCATCACCTATCCCTCGCGTCCGCTCGTCGAGCCCGCGAAGGTCGCCGGGGCCTCGATCAACGAGCTGTTGGAGAATCTCAAATTGCCCGAAAACCGCACCCGCTACCGCAGCCGTCGTGCTCTCCGCGCCTATCCGGTCGAGGAAGTGCTGCCCGCGGTGAAGACCTGGGTCGCCGGTCTCGACAAGGCCGATCCCGACTACGAGCATCGCCGTCTCGAAGCCCTCTGGGTGACCTGGGGCATGAATGCCGTCGATGAGTCGCTCCTGCGTGAACTGCTCGCTTCGTCCGACTTCCGCGTGCGCGCCGCCGCGGTGCGCGTGGTGCGCTACAACCACCACCGTCTCGCCGATCACGCGGCTCTCCTCGAGAAAGCCGCCGCCGATGCGGAGGGACGCGTCCGTCTCGAGGCGACCGTGGCCGCTTCCTGGATTCCCGATACGAATGCCGGGAAGAAGATCGTCGAAGTCGCCGCGGCCCTCCCCACTGATGAGTGGAGCAAAAACGCCGTCCAGACGGCGAAGGACCGTCTCGCCGGCGTCGCCGAGAAAGTGGTCGCCGATCACCCCGTGCTTCCCGCGCCGTCGCACCTCAGCGATGCCGCGAAGAAGCAGTATCTCGCCGGACAGGAGATCTACTTCCGCGAGGGACTTTGCGTCACCTGTCACCAACCGAACGGCAAGGGGCTCGACCCGGCTTTCCCCTCGATCGAGAAAAGTCCCTGGGTCACCGAGGATGCCGATCGCCTCATCAAGATCACCTTGTTCGGCCTGATGGGGCCGCTCGAAGTGAACGGGAAGAAGTATGACGGTCTCGTGCCGATGACGCCCTTCGGTGGCATGCTCAAGGACGAGGAAATCGCGAACGTGCTCACGTTCGTGCGGAACAGCTTCGGCAACCAGGCCGATCCCATCACCGCCGAGCAAGTGAAGAAGGTGCGCGATTCCCAGCCCGGGCGGCTCATGCTTTACTCCACCGAGGAACTGCTGAAAGAGCACCCCTTCAAGTAGACCAACCCAAAGTCGTTTTGGCTTCAGCCGAAGCGCCTTCGGGAAGTCGTCGCGAATCTCACGCCGCCTCGTGCGCTTCCTGGCAGTGCAGGCAGAGCGACACGCTCGGCTTCGCTTCGAGGCGGGCTTCGGGGATCGCGGCACCGCAGGCCTCGCAGAGCCCGTAGGTGCCGAGGTCGATCCGCTCGAGGGCGTGGCGGATCTTGGCGGCGAGTTTCCGCTCACTCGCCGTGACGCTGGCATCGACCTCGAGGGATTCGAGATCGGAGGCGCGGTCCGGACCGGTGAAATCCTCCGTGGTGCGGCTCCCGTCGATCTGCTCTTCGTGCTCGCGCGTCGCCGACACGAGATCGGCGAGCTGGGCTTCGAGGGTTCGGCGGTAGTGGTTCAACCGTTCGGCGTTCATCGGGCAAAAGCGCGGAAAAGGAGAATGATGACGAGGATCAACAAGGCGGTGAGCCATCCATGCGGATGCCATTTCCAGACGAACCGTTCTTTCAACTCGAAGCGCTCGTTGGGATCCTCGTTCATGTCTCCGGTTGGCATCACGCCGAGGCCTCCGCTCCGCGGAGCATCCCGGCGATTTGGTCTTTCAGGTCGAGACGGCGTTTTTTGAGATCTGTCAGGACCTCGTCGGCCGGGGTTTCGATGCCTTCTTCCATGCGGAAGATCTCCTTGTCGAGATCCTCGTAGGCATCCATCAGTTTCTGGAAATGGGCGCTCTCCTCCTTGAGCGAGTGGATGAGTTCACGGTGTTCGGGGAATTCAGTGATGAGGGGGTGATGGGCAATGGGCATGATTCATCATGATCCGATTTGCGCGGAGGGTCGAGCCTGAAATTCCCTCACCGTGCATCGCTTGCCGCGATCCCGCGCATCGATTGTCGCAAAGTGCGCCAGGCGGCTCAAGGCTTTGCCGGAACGAGCACGGGGACATCCGCCGCCCAGTGCACGGCGTTGCGCAGGAGCGCGCGGAAGGCCGGGAGGTCGAAGTCGCCGCGATGTCCGAGCGAGGTGTAGAAGACCTTTCCGCCACCCGGTCCGGTGCGGACCCACGCCACCGGCTCGGGCTGATCGATGCCTTCGGCGCGGCCCATCGCGAGGACCTCGCTCCCTTCGGGCAAAGGGGTGTTTTGATAGAGGGATCCGAAGGTGGCGAATTCCGCGGGATCGATCCGGGCGAGGATGGGGTGATCACCCTTCTCCTCCACGATCCGGGCGTAGGTCTGGATCTCATTGCCATGATGGCCGGTGTAGTGGCCTCCCAGCACGGTGGCGTCGAAGTCGCGCCACTCATCGAGTCCGGGTCCCGGTGCCTGGTCGCGCTGGTGGAAGGGATGGCTCGCGGTGCGGATCCCGACGAGGGGCTTGCCGGCGGCGATGTGGGCGCGGAAGAGATCGAGCTGCTCCGGTGGCAGGTTGCGGCGGCGAACGGAGAGCAGGAGCACGTCGGCGTCTTTCACTACCTCCACCCCGGGCAGGGTCTCGCGCACTTCGGCGTCGCCATGGACGACGCTGATCTTGAAATGCCGGCCCAGCTCCGCGAGGGCGAAGGCGGGCAGCGTTTCTTCGGTCTGATATTCGTCTTCCGCGATGACGATCACGAGGTGTTTGCGCCGGTCATCGGGGAAGCGGTATTTCGTGCCATCACCGAGGATGTCGCCGCTCGTGACGGTGGGACACCAATGCCGCTCGATGTGGGAGAAGACGAGATCGTTGCCCGTGAAATGGTTCACGAAGGGCGGCTCGGCGGGATTGTACATCGAATCGCTGAGATCGCGGACGAGGGCGACGTTCATCCCCTGCGTGACGAGTTGGCGGATGCCGAAGGGGCGTCCCAGCACGCAGAAGTTGGTGTGCACGCCCATCACCAGCACGTTTTCGATGCCGCGCGATTTCATCAGGTAAAAGGGCTCGTACATCTCGGCGACGGCGTCTTCCGGCGCGATCACGAGGGTCTCGATCTGGCGGTTGTAAAAGCGGACGCGCGGCCGGAGCGGCTCGCTGTCGTCGCAGGGCTGGTCGAATTTGATCGGCATCTCCGCTTCCTTGGTCGAGTCGAGATGGCACCAACCCTCCAAGGGAATCGAGGTGCCAAGTTTCGGCGCGGACTGGGCGAGGAGGCGCTGCGGGGTGTCCGCGTAGAAATTCATGCAGCCGCTCGGACAATGAATGATGAGGGCTCCGGCGGCGCGGGCCTTCGCCACGACTTCGTTCATGCGCGGGGCCATTTCCGCGACGCGTCTCGCGGAGTTGCGGCAGTAGTGGTCGTCCCACATGTCGCAGATGATCACGGCGGTGCGGGAGGCGTCCCACTCGGTGCGTTTGGTGAGGGTGTGGTATCGCTGCGTCCCCGGCGCCACCTCCACCTGGGAGCGCATTTTCAGATACAACGTTTCCGCCCGGACGAACGTCGGAGCAAAGAAGAGCAACCCGGCGAGGACGAGCCGATGAAAGAGGGTCGGATGCATGAGGCAAGAGGGTCTTGTCACAAGGTCAGGATCATTTGCCGCTTTCGCGATCGGCGTCGCTGGCCTTGAGCGAAGCGATTTTCGGCGGGTTCCAGTTCGCGGGTTGTCCCTTTCTCTGGGCCGCCAGCCAGTTCAGCGCGGCCTCGTGGAGGATCTCGTGGCCGCCTTCGAAGATCGTCACCCTCGTGTTCCCGTGCGCTTTCCGGAAGAGCGGGGGATGGGCACCGTAGAGGGAGTCGGGCCCGGTGACGTTGCGCGGCAAGGTCGCGGGATCCGCATACCAGGCTTCGATCGAAGTCGAGGCCATGCGGGCCGGCTCCGGCACCACGGCGTTGAAAGCGCGGAGGGAATGCGAGAAAGGCACGCTGCCGCTGCGACCATCGGTGATCCCGTGATTCAGATCCAGCGGCACCGAGCCCGCGTTCTCGAGCCAGGTGAGGGGCGATCGATGCGAGGCTTCGGCAAGGGTGGTGTCGGTCGCGTCGGGTTCGCCGCCGATCGCTCCGACGATGTGTCCGGCGTAGTTCAGGCGTCCCGCCGCCGTCGTCTCCGCATGCCAGGCGGCGATGTCGGCGATGCCGCACCACGAGGAAATGCCGGCCCAGATCTCCGGAGTGCGACCGGCGAGGAGTTGTGTCGCGTGGCCTCCGCCCGACACGCCGATGGCATAGATGCGGGATTCATCGACCGGGCTGTTTTGTTTCGCCCATGCGACGACCGCGCGGATGTCGGCGATCATCAGATCGGATCCCAGCGCCTCGGGGGTGCGATTGGGGCCGCGGAAGTTCGGATGCAGGAAGATCCATCCGTTCTGCTGGCACCATCGTGCATACTGGGCTTCGCCGCCGGCTTGCAGGTAATCGCCCGACCACGTGTGCAGGGCCACGAGCAGCGGGGCCTTTTCTCCGGCCGGCAATTCCGGCGTCCAGAAAAGGGTCGGTTGTTCGCTCTGGTCTTCCGGGACCGGATAGTGGACGACACGGACTCCCGCGGGATAACCGGGCACCGGGTCCGGATCGGCCGCGGAGAGCGAAGCGATCGCGAGGAGCGGGAAGATCGCGGATTTTGGGAAACGAAGATTCATCGAGGAGATTCGTGGCGTTTGAGCGGAATGTCAGGGTTTCGCGGGAGCCGTCGCATGCACGCCTCCGACGACCGCTTCCTCGATGGTTTCGTGCCAGAGCGAAGGCAGACCGTAATACACGTTCGAGCCGCCGCCTTCGTAGCCGCCCTCCTTGAGGACCCGGAGGGAGGGGATGTAGGCCATCACGTCATTGCTGTAGGCCGCGACCCAGGTTTTGATTCCGCGCCGCTCGCCTTTCAGTCGCAGCGCGTAATCGACGACCACTTCGCCGCCGAGGAAGACGAAATCGATCTCGCCGCCGAGGGTCCAGACGCCGATGGGATAGGGATAAGCGCCCTCGAGTCCGCCCTTTTTTTCGATCTGGTTGAGAAGGTATTTGGCGCGGGCCACCTCGAAGCGGTTGGTGGATTGTTCGTTGGCGCGGATCTCTTCCGCGGTCGGCAGAGGATCGAGAGGGGCCTCGATCTCGCGGTAGGCGTGGGCGAGGGTGGGGGCGAGCTCGGGCATGGGCGCCCGCAGGACATCGCCCACCCGCGCCGCGAGGTCCGCTCCGTAAGCCTGGGCGAGAGGCAGTTCGCGACGAGGGACGGGATTCTGGTCGCCGCCACAGCCCGCCCAGAAGAGCGCCACGGCACCGGGGAACTTCTTCTCCAGCTCCATCTGGGCATAGCCGGGGTAGTCAGCGTTCCACGTTTGGCCGGAGAGGACGGTGGCGTGGCAAGCGTAACCGAAGAGCACGGCCTTCAGTCCGCCGGCCTCGTCGCGCACGGAGAGGACGGGCACATCGTGGTCGCTCGGGCCGGCGAGCAGTCCTTTGGTGCGTTTGTCAGGCACTTCGGGTTCCTTGTTCTCGCGGCGGTTCACGGCGAAGGTGCATTTGCCGCTGCCCCATTGGAGGCGGGCCGGGGCGAGTTTTCCGGCCGCTTCCGCGGAAAGGGCGATGATCTTTTCGAGGAGTTCGCCGGCATAGGCATCGAGTTTCCGCTGCTGTTCGACGGGGAGGCTTTGATAATGCAGCGGGGCGAGATTGCCGGCCACGACGGGGCCGCTGTGGGTGTGGGAGGTGCAGATCGCGACCGCTTCGCGGGGAAGTTTTTGGGCATTTGTCAGGGCCTCCGTGACGCGTCCGGCGAAACCGCGGTCGATCCCGACGAGATCGAGCGTGAGGATGATTCCGCGTTTTCCCTCTCCATCTTCGAGGACGAGGGCCTTGGCATACAGGTCGGTTTCCTTGCCTTCGGCAGGCGCGGTGCGTGATCCGTAACCCGCCATCCAGAGGGCATCCGAGGGCGTGATGACCACGGAAGCGGCCCCGGCTTTCCAGCCTTCCGCCGAGACGAGGGCGGGTGAAAGAAAGAAAATGGCACAAAGGAGGAGGGTGGCGCGGTTCATCCCTGTGAGGGAAGCCGAAATCCCACCCCGCTGGCAAGTGCGGGGCGAGGCGCGATCAGGGGAACCGGTGCGGAATACGGCACTGTCGGAATCCGTCAGTGCATCGGCAGCGAATAGCCCTGCTGGTGGGTGAGGCGGGCGTATTCGATTTGGTTCATGACCTCCTGGTTGTGTTGCTGGACCCAGTCGGCGAGCAGGAAGGCATCGATGATCCACCAGATCGCGAGGGCGGCCAATGAAATGAAGCCGACGCAAAGGTAGCAGAGGGGGATGGAGACGATCGCGGTCACGAGCATGGCGGCACCGGAGCCGGACCGGTTCAGGTAAAAGCGGTGTCCTCCGAACATTCCGAGAAACCACCAGAGGAGGAAAGCGACGGTCGTTTCTTTCTTCCTGACCTGGAAGGCCATCATGACGGTGGCATCGGTGATCTGCATGGTACGGCGGATGGAGGCTTCCTTGAGAATGCCGTAAGGACCAGGGGCCGATCAAGAATTCTTTTCGGGTTCTTCGGCGTTTTCACGTCCCTTCGCGTTTTCCCGCAGGTGCACGACGCGCTGGGGGAAGGGGATCTGGATGCCGGCTTCGGCGAATCGCGTGTAGATCAGCGAATTGATGCGGTGGGTCATCTCGAGGCGCTGTTCGGTGCTGCCGAGGAAACACCGCAGGGTGAAGTTGAGGCTGCTGTCGGCGAATTGTTCGAAGACCGCCGCGGGAGCCGGATCTTTCAGCACTTCGGGCTGGTTCATCGCGATATCGAGAAGGATCTCGCGGACCCGGTGGATGTCGGTGCCGTAGGCGACGCCGACGGGGAAAACGAGCCGGGTGACAGGACTGGAGAGCGTCCAGTTCATGATCGTGCCGGTGACGAATTCCTTGTTGGGCACGATGAACTCCTTCTTGTCCCAATTGGTGATGGTGGTCGCCCGGATCCGGATCTTGGTGACGACGCCATCGACGCCGCCGACGGTGACGATATCGCCGACGCGGATGGGGCGCTCGAAAAGGAGGATGAGTCCGCTCACGAAATTCGCGACGACTTCCTGCAGGCCGAAACCGAGTCCCACGGACAGGGCGGCGGCGATCCAGCCGAACCTCGACCAATCGAGACCGATCGTCTGAAAGGCGACCGCGGCACCGATGGCGATGACGACATATTGGCAGAGGGTGACGACCGCATTGCGAACGCCGCTCTCCAGTTCGAGGGCGCGGAGGAAGCCCAGCTCGAGGAGCCCCGGCAAATTCTGGAAGACGATCCCGGTGATGACGCTGATGATGCCGAGCCAGATCACGTCACTCGCACTGATGCCACCGATGAGATTGCGGGTGTCGAGGTATTTCAGGGCGGGCAGGGCCTCCGACCACGCCAGCCAGCAACCGAAGAGTGCGGCGAGGGTGACGACTGCACGGATGAGGTGGCGGGTCTGCTCTCCGACGTGATTCCAATCGATGGGTCCATCGTCTTCCGGGATGGCGATGACTTCCTCCCTCAGGGTCGGGTCGACTTCCTCGGCGGGATGCTCTCCGGCGGCCTCGGAGGCGGTTCGCCTCGCCTCGCGCTGGGCGATGGCGTCGGCCAGAGCCATGCGGCGTCCCTTCAGCGCGGCCCAACGGGTGAGCACGGCATAAATGAGGGTCGCGGCGATGACGACAAACCCGGTCTTTTGCATCAGGTAGGCCATCGCCACCGCGGTGAGGAAATGTCCCATCGCGGCGAGGACGGCGAGGACGATCGGCAGAAGCACAAAGAAGGTCGTCCAGATCCTACGGAGTTTGAGAAAGCGCGAAGTGGGCTTTTCGAGTTGGGCGAGGACGCCGCTGTTGCTCTGGAAGAACGCTCGCAGGATGGCCGAGAGGGACAACATCGCGATGATGAAGACGAGCCGCCCCGGTCCCTGGAAAGCGGCGAGATCCCCGCCATTGTACCACCAGACCGCGAGGAGAAGGTGGGCGGGGAGGTAGAGGAAAATCAAACCCATGAGGGCGCGATGGAGCGGATCGAGGACGGGTCGCTGCCAGCGGAAATGGGCTTCGGCGACACCACCGGTCCAGCACATGACGGAGGAAAAGCGGAGGACGAGCAGGAGCGAGGCCGGAGCCATGAGCCCTTTTCCGAGAGCGAAGGTCACGCCCGTGCTCCGTGGATCCTGGGTGAAGACCCAGCCGAAGAACCAGAGCAGGATGGGCACGGGCAGCGCCAACCAAAAAGAGATGAGCATCGCCGCGAGCGTGTTGCCGATCCGGTCACTGGAGATGCGTTTGGTCTGCGCGGCGGATTCGGCGAGGCGGCGGCGCAGGCGGCGGCGGGGGAGCAGAAGGATCCCCGCCAGCAAAAACGCGAGCATCCAGTAGCCCGGGTGGATGCGGAGGACGGCACGTCCATAATCGCGGATGGCCTCGGGGCCCACGAGGGAGAGAAAGGCGGTGCGCAGACCGGTGAAGGCGTTTTTCCCCAGGGGCGGCGCGCTGGCGGTCCAGACGAGTCGTTCACCGAGGTAGTCCCGCAGAGTCGCGGCTTCGGCGAGGATCTCGCTCACGACGAGATCCGTTTCACCCAACAAGGTGGCGAGGCGACGATTCGCGTCGATGGAATCGCGTCTCAGTTTGATGCGGTTGGCGACGAACTCGGTCAAGGCCTTCCGCAATTTGGTGAGGTCCTCCTCGGAGACGCCTTTGGATCGCAGGAGATCGATCAATTCCTCGACCTGGCCCTCGGGGGAGGGGAGGGCATCCAGTTCGCGGTCGGCGCGAAACGCCTCAAGTCTCGCCGTGGAGATCGACTGGCGACGTTCCAGCATTTCATTCCGCAGGGTCTGCGGGGTCGGAAGGGTGCGACGCAGATCCAGCACGATTTCGGAAAAGGAATCCTCGAGCCCGCCGATTTCGATCTGGGCACGGATGCTCTCGGATTCGCGTCGGAGACGCTCGAGCTCATCTTCGGACTGGTTCTTCGCGGCGTCGGCCGCGGTGATCCGCGCGAGGAGGCTTTGATTTGTCTGGGCGAGATCGCGGGTTTCCTGGATCAGGGCGTTGATCCGGGGATCGTCGGAGACGGACTGCAATCCGAGTTCATTGATGAGGCGACCTGCTTCCGTGATCCGGGCGCTGACGATTTCGCCGCTGCGGTTCTCCAGCCGCGTCGCCCGCTCGCGTGCGAGACCGAGATCGGAGCTCGCGAGGTCGCGGCGCGCCTGGAGGAGATCCCGCCGCGCATCCAGGGAAAGCGCTTCCTGCTCCAGCATGGCGAGTTCGGCCCGGAGCATGCGGACGCGGGTCTGCTCCACCGCGAAATCGGCACGCGACTGCGGATCCGAGGGCGGAGTGGTGTTCCATTTGCCGAAGCCGCTTTCCGCTTCAGAGAGCTCCCGGGTCGCGGCGACGATCCGCTCGCGGCTGGCGGTCGGTCGGGCTTCCAATTCTGTCAGGGCACTCTCGGCGTCGCGCACCTGGCGGGTCAGATCGGAGATCCGCGTCCGCTCGGCGGTGAGGCGCGCTTCGATGATTTCCGGCCCGGCATCGGCGGGAAGCTCGAGGCTGGCATCCGACGATTCGGGGAGACGGCCGGCGCGCCGGTTTTCGAGATCCTTGCGGATCGCGGAGGTTTCGCCCGGCCCTCGCTCGAGATCGGATTTCAACGAGAGACGCTGCGCGTCAAAATTCGCGGCCGCCTCGAGATGGGAGATCGCTTCTTCGTAGCGTGTTCCAACCGCCGCTCGGGCGGCATCGTCGAGCGAAGGATCGGTTTTCAGTTCCTCGATCGATTGGCGGAGCCGATCCGTCGTCAAGGGACCCTTTCCCAAGGACGATGGCGGCCCTGCCGTCTGCGCGGCGAGAGGCGTGATCTGGGAAACGATCAGGGCGAAGGCAAGGGCGTGAATGACGCGCGGAAAAGTCATGAGGCAGGCCGGAACTTACATGCATGCGGCAAAAATACCATGGATGCGGCGAGGACGTCTGTCCCGGCTTCCCCCCGCATCTAGCCCCAATGCACGGCCAGCCACACAGTCGCTTCGTCACGACTCGTGTTTTCCACCCGATGTTTGACGTGAGGCGGGATGTGGAGCCAGTCCCCCGGCTTCATCACGACCACCTTCACCGCTCCCGTCACTGCGTCTTCAAAGCTCAGGGTCGCCCCACCCGAGAGGAGTGTGACCCACTCGTGCTCATCCTGATCATACCAGAAGCCATCCGGAGAGGCGTGTCCTTGCGAGACGAGACGCACAATGCGGAGGTGACCATGGCCTTCCGCGAGCACCTCGACGAGCTCTTCCGGCATCGAGGCGGGGACCGGTTCGAAAAGACTCGAAGCTTGCATCCGGAGCCGATCTTCCCGGAAAGAGGCGCCCTTGTCGATCTCAAAGACACCGGAAAACGGCGGTGAAAACCCTTGTAAAAAATGATAATTTTGATAAATTTAATAATATCAAATCATGCCGACTTGTTCCACCCTTCCTGCCCGTGATTCCCTGGGGATGACGCTGTTGACGGTGGAATGCGCCCTCGACGAGGCCTCGTTGTTCCGTGCCGGACTCTCGATCGAAGAGGCCGAAGAGATGCGGCGCTGCGCGGCGTGGACGACGACCTATCCGCTGCAGCGGGTGAAAAAACGTCGTCGTGTCGAAGCGATTTGCCCGATGCTGGCACCGTCGCTCACCTCGCGTGGTTTGCGCTTCGCCCATGCGCCGATCGGCGAACGCGAGCCTTCCTTCGATCGCCTCGACGATCTTCTGCGCGAGGCGGCGGACCGATTTGAAAGCGAAGTGGACTGCCCGGATCCCCGTCTCAAATGCCTCGTCGTCGTGATCCCCGATGTGCGGGGCGGGAGGCTCCTCGAGGCAACCGAGCCCCGCAGGGAGATCAAGAATGAACTGCTGCGACGCGGCATCCTCGTCGGGGAATTCTTTCCCTCGTGCCCCTTCGCGACGACTTTCAATCCTCGTCTCTTTGCGCTGCGATCGCCTTCGCCGATGTATGTGCTGCGATCCTTCATCGAGTCCGACTGGCGGTTCATCTGCCAGGTGCCGGCTTGGCAGCAGACCTATCGGGATCGCTTCGGCGAACCTCCTCCGCGGCTCCGGCATCTCGGTGGCCCGCTCTGGCGCTTGAAACAAAAAATCGGTTGGCGCCTCGACGCCTTGCGCCGCCGTTTCAATCCGGGGGGATCCGATCCCGCCGCGCTGGAGCCATGAGCGAGGCATTCCGCGTCAGATTGCTTGAAAAGGAGGAAGATCGCGTTTCCTCCGGATCGGGAGTCACAACCAGCCCCGCGATCGGTGGCGAGCTCATCGCGCATGAGGGTCCCGACGCCCTCGACGCCCTCGATCGCCTCGAGCCCGAATGGCGGGCGCTCACTCCGGCCGAAGCGGCACCCTTCCAGACCTTCACCTGGAATCACGCGTGGTACCGGACCTACGCTCTCGGCCGGGTAAGGCCCCTCCTCTTTGAATGGCGACGCGGCGCGGAAGTGCGGGCGATCCTGCCCTGCTACCTCGAAGGCCGGACAGTGCGACTCGCGGGGGACCGCATCTGTGATTATCAGGATGCCATCGCCCGGGATGGGGATGATGTCGCGGCCCTGCTCGCAGCCGTGCTCGCTTGGGTCGGAAAGCAGGGACACGGAGGACATTGCCGCTTCGAAAAACTTTCCTGCCGCGGACAGCTCTACCGGCAGATCCATGCCGAGGGCGGTTTGCCCGGGCACTCGCGCTGTTTTGAAAAATCGTTCGCCCCGTGCCCCTTCACTCCGCTCCGGGGTGGTCTCGAGGGCTACCTCTCGAGCCTGCCCCGCAAATGGCGTCAGGATTTCCGGCATTCGTTGAACCGGCTCGGACGCGAGGCCGCCGATGTCCGGGTGACGATCCTGCGGGATTACGAGATCCGCGTCGATGATCTGTGGAACGCCGCCTCGTTCCATATCGGGCACTTCCGGAAAGACGGCGTCAGTCCTTTCGCCGATCACCGGCTCATCGATCTTTTCGGGCGCGTCGCCAAAGACCCGGAAGTGGGATTTCAACTCGCCTTTCTCACCCTCTACGGGGATCTGCTCGCGGTTGATTTTGGTTTTGTCAGGGGCGGGGTCTACTACGGATATCTCACCGCCTTCGATCCGCACTACGGGCGTCTCGCCCCGGGAAAATGTCTCCTCCTGCGCCGCATCGACCGATGGGCGGCCGAGGACGGGGTGCATACCCTCGATCTCCTCGCGGGGGACGAGGAATACAAGCGCGCTTTCGCCGGTGACTCCGCCTACCACGTCTGGTCGGTGCGTCTCATGCCCGACGACCTCCGCAACCGCCTCCGCCACGCCGGACTCGAGTCCGACAAGCAGATCCGTCATTTCGCCAAGCGCGCCCTCGGCCGGGAGGAAGGTCTGCCGCGGTGAACGGGGGGGCGTCGGAACTGATCGATCGCCCTCACTTTGATCCGGGGCGGGTTCGCATGGTCCCACACTCCCCCAGCGGTGGTCCGACGCCCTGGTGAAAGGCCGTCCGGATTTGCTGGTCCCTGACATTCGCGCCATTCGGGCCTTGCCCCGGCTGGACGAACGGAGTAAAAAAACGCGCCCGTGTGAGTCCGGGCGATGCGTTCCCTCCTATTATGGCCGATCCGAACCTCTCCTCCTTCCTCTGGTCCGTCGCCGACCTGCTCCGCGGCGATTACAAACAGTCCGACTACGGCAAGGTCATCCTGCCCTTCACGGTCCTCCGCCGCCTCGACTGCGTGCTGGAGCCCACCAAGGCCGCCGTCCTTGCCGAAAAGAGCAAGCGCGAGGCCGCCGGGCTCAATCCCGAGCCCTTCCTGCTGAAGATCGCCGGCCAGCTCTTCTACAACGATTCCCCCCTCGACCTGAAAACCCTCATGGGCGACCAGGACCACGTCGGGGAAAACCTCCGCGCCTACCTGCGCGGGTTCTCGCCCGCTGTGCGCGACATCTTTGACAGCTTCGATTTCCACACCCAGATCGACCGCCTCGACAAGGCCGGGCTGCTCTACCAGGTCACCGAGAAGTTCGCCACCATCGACCTGCACCCCGAGGTCGTAAGCAATGCGCAGATGGGCGCCGTCTTCGAGGAGCTCATCCGCAAGTTCGCCGAGATTTCGAACGAGACCGCCGGGGAGCACTTCACCCCGCGCGAGGTCATCCGCCTGATGGTGAACCTCCTCTTCATCGAGGACGACGAGGCCCTCACCCGGCCCGGTGTGGTCCGGTCGATCTACGATCCCACCGGCGGCACCGGCGGCATGCTCAGCGTCGCCGGCGAGCACCTCGCCGAGATCAATCCCGACGCCCGGCTCGTCATGTACGGCCAGGAGCTGAATCCCGAGTCCTACGCCATCTGCAAGGCCGACATGCTCATCAAGGGCCAGGACATCGCCAACATCATCTTCGGCAACACCCTTTCCGCCGACG
>JAEUHI010000019.1 GCA_016795385.1 Verrucomicrobiales bacterium
TTTTTTTTTGGGTATGGTTGCCGGGGGGCCCCGCCGGTTGCCCCGGTGTACCCCGGGGGGGGCCGCCGCTTCTACTTGATCACCTTCGCAATCGGGAGGGCTTCGTGTGTGCGCTCCACCTTGCGAAACAAGATCTTGCCAATCGGGGCACTCCGCGACATTCTCGCGCCGATGCACCTCCGTCTATTCCTCTTCGCCGCGTTCGCCTTCGCTGCCGTCACCGCCCGGGCTGATCTGCGCCTGCCGGCTTTCTTCAGCGACCACATGGTCTTCCAGCGCGACGCGCCGATTCCGGTGTGGGGCTGGGCGGATCCGGGCACGGAGGTGGTCGCCCAACTCGGCCCCGACGCGGCGAAGGCGGTGACGGTGAAGGCGGGTGACGACGGCCGCTGGTCGGCGAAACTCCCGGCCACACCGGCGACCGCGACGGGTCTCGATTTCTCCGTCGCGGCTGGCGGAACAACGATCACGCTGAAAGACGTCCTCGTCGGCGAGGTCTGGCTCTGCTCGGGCCAGTCGAACATGGAATGGTCGGTCTCGGCCAGCCTCAACCCGGCCGAGGAGATCGCGGCGGCGAATTTTCCCGCGATCCGGCAGATGAAGATCGATCACCTCACCGCGGCCACGCCACAGGCGGACGTGAAATCGGTCTGGCAGGTCTGTTCCCCCGAGACGGCGGGTAACTTCACCGCCGCCGGCTATTTCATGGCCCGCGAGTTGCACCGCGAACTCGGCGTGCCGATCGGACTGCTCAACAGCTCGTGGGGCGGCACGCGGATCGAACCGTGGACCCCGGTGGAAGGTTTCGCCAAGGTCCCGGCGCTCGCCGCGATCCACGCGCAGGTGACGAACACGCTGCCCGGCAGCGAACCCTATCAAAGAACCCTCAAAGCCCACCTCGACGCGGTGGCGGCGTGGCAAAAGGCCGCGACCGAGGCCTTGGCGCAGAAAACCGCGGCTCCGATGACGCCGGTTTTTCCCCCGGCGCTGGTCCCGCTGACGGCGCACACCGCGCCGACGACGCTGTTCAACGCGATGATCCATCCGCTCGTCGGTTACGGGATGCGCGGGGCGATCTGGTATCAGGGCGAGTCGAATCACGCGGAGCCGCTTTATCCCGAGAAGAAGCAGGCGCTCGTGAGCGGCTGGCGTGAGCAGTGGGGGATCGGTGAGTTTCCCTTCTACTTCGTGCAGATCGCGCCCTGGATGTATGGCAACGAGGATCCGACCATCCTGCCGCGTTTCTGGGAGGCCCAGGCGGCCTGTCTCGCGATCCCGAAGACGGGCATGGTCGTGACGAACGACATCGGCGACGTGAATGACATTCACCCGAAGAACAAGCAGGAGGTCGGCCGCCGCCTCGCCCTCCTCGCGCTGAAGAACGACTACGGCCGTCCCGACACGGTGGCCTCGGGTCCGGTCTTCAAGGACCTCGTCGTCGAGCCGGGTCGGCTGCTGGTGAAATTCGACAACGTTGCGGGCGGATTGAAATCACGCGACGGCAAGCCGCTGACGCATTTCGAGATCATCGGGGAGACGGCCGAATTTGTCACCGCGACCGCCACGATCGAGGGCACGGACACCGTCGTGCTCTCCGCCGCCGGCTTGAAGGAGCCCGTCGCGATGCGCTACGGCTGGCACAAGCTGGCCGAGCCGAATCTGGCGAACGGAGCATGGCTCCCGACTTCGGCCTTCCGCGCCGGGACGGTGCCGGACTACGATTTCTTTACCCTGAAGGTGCCCGAGGCGGCCGAGTATGAACTCGTCTACGATCTCGACCTGAAAACCCTCGGTCCGGAGATCCGCTACACCGTCGATCGCAGTGCGGAGATCGCGGGCGCCTTCGACCGGGTCGGGTATTTCATGGAACTGCTGCCCTCCGGCGGCGGCCGCCAATGGGTCTGGACCTCGATGGATGCCTTCACCGGCGAGGCGAAGAAGCTTGGCCTGCCGACCCTGAAGTCAGGCGTTGTCCATCAGACCGGGGTGCAGAATCTGAAGGTGCTCGGCAACGTCGATGGCCTCACGAATGGCGAGGGTCTCGTCGGTCAGCTCGAGTTCTGGCCACACAACTACGGGCCGATGAACGCCGCGAAGGTGCCCGGAGCCTCCGAGGAGATCTGGGATTTCGGTGACGCGCCGATGCCGCCCGCGGAGGGTTATGGCTGCATGCAGGTCCACCAGGTCGCGGCGAAGCAGACCGTCTTCGCGATCAACCAATGGCGCGGCGGTCCCTCCGCGGATCTGGGCATCGGAAACAGCTCGATGGATCCCAAGACGCGCGATTGGACCTTCACGGGAAATGCCGGAGGCTTCGAATCGGCCCGGCTGCGGGTGTTTGTCAGGAAAAAGAAATAAAGAGAAGCTGGAACCACGGATGGGCACGGATCAACACGGATAACGCCGGGTTGAATCCTCTCCATCCGTGTTAATCCGTGCCCATCCGTGGTCAAAATCCAAGTTCCCAACACGATGAGCGACTTTCGAAACCTGGTTTCCCTCCTTGCCACGATCTCATTCACCCTTTCCTCCCTCGCCGCCGAAGTCACCGTTTCCGATCCCGAATCGGCCCGCAAGGCGGTGCGAGACGCGAAACCCGGGGACGTCATCGTCCTCGCGGCGGGCGAATGGAAAGACGCCGACCTGCGTCTTGATGGCGAGGGCAGCGCGGAGCAGCCCATCACGATCCGCGCCGCGGAGCCGGGGAAAACGGTCTTCACCGGAGCCTCGCGGATCCGGCTCGGAGGTTCGCACCTTGTCGTGAGCGGTCTTTGGCTGAAGAATCTTTCCGGGGCGAAAGCCGACTGGCTCGAATACCGCATCGATTCGAAGCGCCGCGCCAGCCACTGCCGTGTCACCGATTGTGCCTTCACCGAGAGTGAGGACTTCACGGCCGCCGAGTCGGAAAATCGCTGGATCGGGATCTACGGCAGCCACAATGTCCTCGATCGCTGCCGGATCGAAGGCAAGAAGAACAAGGGCACCACCGTCGTGGTCTGGCTCGGGGACGAGGACACCGGCTCGCACCGGATCGAGGGGAACCATTTCGGGAAACGTCCCCGCCTTGGCAAAAACGGTGGTGAAACGATCCGGGTTGGCGACAGCAAGACCTCGATGCAGCAGGCGGGCTGCCTCGTGCAGAGCAATCTCTTCCACCAATGTGATGGCGAGACCGAGGCGATCTCGAACAAATCCTGTGGCAACCGTTACCTCGGGAACTGGTTTGTCGAGACCCAGGGCACCCTCACGTTGCGACACGGCAACGGCTGCCTTGTCGAGGGCAATGTGTTCCTCGGCAAGAAACGCTCCTCGACCGGCGGCATCCGCGTGATCGGGGAGGATCACGTCGTGGCGGGCAACTTTCTCCGTGACCTCGAGGGTGATGATTTCCGTAGTGCCATTTGTCTCGTCAACGGCATCCCCGACAGCCCGGCAAACGGCTACCATCAGGTGAAAAACGCGACGATCCGGGACAACGTCGTCATCAACTGCAAAGACTCGCTGTTGATCGCTCACAATGATGAGGAAGAGGCGACGCTGGCACCCGACGGCGTGGTGATCTCCGGCAACCGCATCCAGGCCCGCGAGGGGCGTGAGGCCGTGCGGATGGAGAAGCCGGCCACCCGCGTGGAGTGGCGGGGAAACCGCTACGAGGGCAAGCTGAACGGTGTGGAAGCCTCCGACGGGCTCCAGAGCGGCGGAATCGGCGAGGTCGTTTTCCCGGAGATGCCTCCGAGCAATCGATTCGGCACGACGTGGCCCGTTCCGGAGTGAGGAGTTCCCCGGCACCCGATCACGTTACAACTCGCACTGGAAAATGGTGCCAAATCCGGGTAAAACCCCTGCATCTATGACACCCCAAGAAAAAGCCCAGTCCCTCGGAATCGATCTTTCTCCCATCACCCCCGGCTACCTCAACCTTTGCATCCGCAGCGGGAACCAACTACTCACTTCGGGGCATGTCAGCGACCTGAAAGGGGTGCTTGGCAAGGATCTCACCGTCGAAGACGGCTACGCCGCCGCGAAGAACTGCATGGAGAAGATCCTCCGTTCGGTCCACCACACCCATGGCAGCTTGAACGGACTGCGCTGCCTCAAGCTGCTCGGCTGCGTCTATTCGGCCGGCGACTTCACCGACCAGCACCTCGTCATCAATGGAGCCTCCGATCTCGTCCACGAGCTCTATGGCAAGGACGGTGACGGCTACCACGCCCGCAGCGCCCTCGGCTTCGCCGCTCTCCCGACCGGAGCAGCCGTGGAGGTCGAGGCGATTTTTGAGATTCTCTGATTCACCGGCGATCGGCCGGTCAATCTTTCAAGGTGATCCGGCCGAAGCCCTTGATCCGCTGTTTGGTGATAAGCGATCCGTCGATGGGGCGATCGAGCTTGATGCGGCCGATGGGGAGGATGACGTGAGTCTTCGTGACCCGGACGACGACGAGATCGTTCGTGCGTATCAGTTTGCCCGGCGCGCCGGGACGGGAGGTGAGACGCATGTTCGTGCGGAGGCGGCCGGTAAAGGTCGTATCGACGATGGCGTCGGTCGTGCTGCGGAAGAGCCCGCCGCCGGTCATGTTCACCTTGTCGCCGGAACGTTTGCCCGTGAGCTGGCCGTCGAGGCGCATGGAGATCGAGCCGGGCTTGGCGTCATTCTGCATTTCGCCACGGAGGCGGACGACGCCGGAGTAGTTTTCCGCGGAAAGGGGAGAAATAGAGAGGCCGAGAAGGACTCCGGCGAAGATCAATCGGGTGGGGGAAATCAGTTTCATGAGATCGAAAAGTCGGCGCCCCGCGGAAACGGGAACGCCCGGATTCTGAACGAGGAAAAGAGGGCTGACAAGCTCTGTTTGTCGTTTCACCCTCTCCGCGTGACATCGGGCGGGTCGACCAAGGTGTGAATGGCCGCTACGCAAACCCGTTCTTGAGCCCGGCGGGACGGATTCTACCTTCGGACACGAGAGGGTCGAGTCCGGCTTTCGACCCTGTTGCATCCCCCATGATCTCTATGCACCGATCCGTGCTTCTGGCTCCGGCCCTGATGGGTTTCTTATTCCCGCACCCGGGCCTGGGGAAGGAGCGACTCACCTTTAACCGCGATATCCGGCCGATCCTTTCGGACGCGTGCTTTGCCTGTCACGGATTTGATGCCAAATCGCGCAAGGCGGACTTGCGGCTCGACACGGCGGAGGGAGCCCGGGCGGATCTCGGGGGCTATGCGGCGATCGTCCCGGGCGATCCGGCGAAGAGCGAGGCATGGCTACGCATACTCTCGGAGGACGAGGAGGAGGTGATGCCCCCGCCGGAGCACCACAAACCTCTCACGACGGCCCAGAAAGAGACGATCCGGCTCTGGATCGAGCAGGGGGCGGAGTATCAGGCTCATTGGTCGTTCGTCGTGCCGGAGAAACCGGTCGCACCGACGGTCGAAGAGGGTGCCAATCCGATCGATTTGTTTTTACAAGAGCGGTTGAAAAATGAAGGCTTGAAGGTTGCTGAGGAGGCTACCAAGGAGACCTTGATCCGCCGCGTCACCCTCGACCTGACCGGCCTGCCACCGACTTTGCCCGAGGTCGAGGCGTTTCTCGCCGACACCCGTCCGGATGCGTATGAGCGGCTCGTCGATGGTTTGCTTTCGCGTCCCACCTACGGAGAGCACATGGCCCGCTATTGGCTCGACCTCGCCCGCTACGCCGACACCCACGGCCTCCACCTCGACAACGAACGCTCCATGTGGCCCTACCGCGACTGGGTCGTGAAGGCCTACAACGAGAACGTGCCCTTCGACGATTTCACGCGGTGGCAGCTCGCGGGGGATTTGCTGGAGAAGCCGACCCGCGACCAGCTTGTCGCTTCGGGCTTCAACCGTTGCAATGTCACCACCAGCGAAGGCGGAAGCATCGCGGAGGAATGGGTCTACCGCTACGCCGTCGATCGCACCAGCACCGCGGTCGAGGTCTGGATGGGCCTGACGGCGGGCTGTGCGGTCTGTCACGACCACAAGTTCGACCCGCTCTCGGCGAAGGATTATTATTCGATGTATGCCTTTTTCCACAGCGCCGCCGATCCGGCCATGGATGGCAATCGGATCGACACGCCGCCCATCCTGAAGCTGACGACGCCGGAGGATGAAAAGCGCCTCGTCGAACTCGATGCGAAGATCCGGACCGTGGATGACCGGATCGCGCAGGTCGTGGCGGGGCTGGACTATGTCGATCCCGCGACGCTGAGTCCCGCTCCGCCGGTGACGAAGGCGGAGACCGTGTGGTTTGAGGATGATTTCCCGAAAGGCACGAGCCCCCAGGCTTCGGGTGACCCGCTGCGCTGGAACGAGAAGGGCAAAGGTCCTGTCCACAGCGGCAACCGCGCCCTCGTCCGCAGCGCGCCCGGGGCGGTGGCGCAGGATTTCTGGAGCGGCGGGGCGAGTTTCACGGTGCCGGTCAATGGCACGATCTTCGTCCACGCCCACCTCGATCCGACGAGTCCGCCCGAGGCGATCATGGTGCAGTTCCACACCGGGGGCTGGAAACACCGCGCGGTCTGGGGCAACGGCGACAAGATCGGGTTCGGAAAAGCCGGCACGATCGAGCGGGTCGCGATTGGAGCTCTCCCAAAGGCGGGCGAATGGGTGCGTCTGGAGATTCCGGCCGACAAGCTCGGACTCAAGGCGGGGATGAAGGTCGACGGCTACGCCTTCACCCAATTCGGTGGCACGGTGAGCTGGGATCGTCTCGGGGTCGCCGCGGAGACCAATCCAGCCAAGGATCCGGATTGGTCGTGGAAAATCTGGCTTGAGAAGAACCAAGGCAAACGCAACGACCAGCTTCCCGACGCCCTGCGCGATCTCGTCCGCGGCAAGAAGCCCGAGGATTGGAGCGAGACCGAAGCGAAGAGCGTGAAGGATTTCTGGCTCGGCAATCTCTACGCCGGAGCCCGCGACCAGCTCGCCCCGCTCGAGGCGGAGAAGGCACCCTTCGCGCAGGAGAAGGAACGCATCGAAAAAGCCACACCGATCACCTTCGTGATGGCCGATCTGCCCCAGCCCCGCGAGAGCTTTGTGATGGAGCGTGGCGCGTACGACAAGCCGGGCGAGAAGGTTTCGCGCGGCGTGCCGTCTTTCCTGCCGCCACTCCCGGCCAAACCGGCCGATCGCGATTACAACCGGCTGGATTTCGCCAACTGGCTCGTCAGTGGCGATCATCCCCTGACCGCGAGGGTCACGGTGAACCGTTTCTGGCAGCAGTTCTTCGGGGTCGGTCTGGTGAAGACGAGCATGGATTTCGGTTCCCAAGGCGAACCGCCGAGCCATCCCGAGCTGCTCGACTGGCTCGCGGTGACCTTCGTCGAGGACGGTTGGGACATGAAGAAGCTGGTGAAACGCATCGTCACAAGCCAAGCCTACCGCCGGCATTCGGGAGCCTCGCCCGAGCTGCGCCAGCGCGATCCGGAGAACCGTCTTCTTGCCCGTGGCCCGCGCTTCCGTCTCGATGCGGAGGTCTTGCGCGATCAAACTCTGTTTTTGAGCGGATTGATGGTGACGAAGATGGGCGGCAAAGGCGTGAGACCCTACCAACCGGAAAACATCTGGGAGCCCGTCGGTTTCGGGAACAGCAACACGCGCTACTATACCGCCGACACGGGCGAGGCGCTTTACCGGCGCAGTCTTTATACCTTCCTCAAGCGCACCGCGCCGCCGCCTTTCATGAGCAGCTTCGACGCGCCCAACCGGGAGCAGAGCTGCACCGTGCGGGGGCGCAGCAACACGCCGCTCCAGGCTTTGCAATTGATGAACGACATCCAGCATGTCGAGGCGGCCCGCCACTTCGGGCAGCGAATGCTGAAGGAGGGCGGGGCCACGCCCGAGGATCGGATCCGCTGGGCTTGGCGCGTCGTGACGGCCCGGATGCCCGAAGCCGAGGAGACCGAAGTCGTGATGAACGCCCTGAACCAGCACCGCAACCGCTACGATTCCGACCCGGCCGCGGCGAAGGAACTGGTCGGCTACGGCGAGAGCAAGGCCGATGCCGCGATCTCTCCGTCCGAACTTGCCGCCTACACCCTGGTCGCGAATCTGTTGTTCAACCTCGATGAGGTCGTCGTGAAGAATTGAAGACAAGTGAAGGCCGAGATACCAGAAAGTGGCATGGGCATCCTGCCCATGCGTCGTGGGAAGACGCCGGAGTCCGAGAAACGGGCATCGGATATTAGGCGACATGTTGAAATGCGTCCTGCAGTTCAGCCTTCTTCGTTCATCTGGGCGTGGTGCATGGGCAAGATGCCCATGCCACATTCAGATTCTTCCAAAGACATCGAAACCCAATCGGAAAATGAAGTGCCGGTTCTCCCCGGCGGTGACCTAGAAGATGAACTCGGGTCCGATCCGGAAATGGAGGAAGCCCTCGGGAAACTGCTCGAAGAACGTTGGAAAGAATATCTCGCCAATCCCGAAGCAGTGATCACTCTGGAAGAGCTGAGAAGCAAATATGGCCTGAAACCTTTGGCCGATTAAACGCCCGCAATCCTTTTCCCATGAACCCCGCCATCTCCTACCACGAACTCCTCACGCGCCGGAACTTCTTCGAGGGCGCGGGCCTGAAGCTCGGTGGGCTCGCCCTCGCTACGCTCGCGGGGCGTTCGGCCTTCGGAGCTGCATCGGGTGCGCCGGCATCCGACTCGGTGCATCCGGCCCTGCCGGGCTTCCCGCACTTCGCGCCGAAGGCGAAACGGCTCATCTACCTGCACATGAACGGAGGTCCCGCCCAGCTCGACCTCTTCGACCACAAACCGGGCCTGCAGGCGCTCTTCGACACCGACCTGCCCGATTCGATCCGGAAGGGCCAGCGCATCACCACGATGACGAGCGGTCAGGCGCGCCTGCCGGTCGCGCCGAGCAAGTTCGCTTTCAAGCAATGCGGGAAGAGCGGCATGTGGATGAGCGAACTTGTCCCCCACATGCAAGGCATCGCCGACGACATCACCATGATCAAGACGGTGCAGACCGACGCGATCAACCACGATCCGGCCTGCACCTTTGTCATGACCGGATCCGAGGTGCCGGGCAAACCCAGCCTCGGCTCGTGGATCAGCTACGGCCTCGGCAGTGAGAGCAATGATCTGCCCGCCTTTGTTGTTTTCACCCCGAGCTTCCCCAAGGAAAGCCAGGCCCAGGCGCTTTTCACGCGGATGTGGAGCAGCGGCTTTCTCCCGACCAAATACGACGGCGTCGCCCTGCGCGGGGCGGGGGATCCGGTGCTTTTCGTGAAGAATCCTCCCGGCGTGAACCGCGACGACCGGCGCACCATGCTGGATGCGCTGGGCCGCCTCAATCAAAGGCACTTCGAGCGTCTCGCCGATCCCGACACGCAGACCCGCATCGCCCAATATGAAATGGCCTTCCGGATGCAGGCGAGCGTGCCCGAGCTGACCGACCTCAGCGGCGAGAGCGAGGCCACCCTCGCCATGTATGGTCCTGATGTGAAGACCCCGGGCAGCTATGCCCACAGCGCCATTATGGCCCGTCGCCTCGCCGAGCGCGGGGTGCGCACCATCCAGATCCTCCACCGCGGCTGGGACCAGCATGGGAGCCTGCCGAAGCTCATCGCCGGACAATGCCGCGACGTCGATCAGCCGACCGCCGCCTTGATCCGCGACCTGAAACTCCGCGGCATGCTCGAGGACACCCTCGTCGTCTTCGGCGGCGAGTTCGGGCGCACCGTCTATTCGCAGGGCACCCTGACCAAAGACAACTACGGCCGCGACCACCATCCGAAGAACTTCTGCATGTGGATGGCCGGGGGTGGAGTGAAAGCGGGGCTCACCTATGGCGAGACCGACGATTTCAGCTACAACGCGATCGAGAATCCGGTCCATCTCAATGATCTGAACGCGACGATCCTTCATTGCATGGGGATCGAGGCGAACCGGTTCAGCCACCCGTTCCAAGGGCTGGAGCAAAGGTTGACCGGCGTCGAGGGGGCCAAAGCGGTCAAAGACCTTCTCGCGTAAGCAAACCCTCCCGTCATGGCCCCAAGCGGCTAGGCCCTGAGAGGCAGGGGCTTATGCGCAAACAGGATGCGCTCGTCGTCAAAGATGGCACAAGGATTGTGTCAAATGAAAATTATTAAAATATTTAAAAATTTGTTTACAAATATCATAAAAATAATAATATCGGTGTTGATTTCTACCAAATGCGCCGCCCGAGAAACAACGCCTTTTCCCTCGTTGAGGTTCTCCTCGCGCTGTCGGTGGCAGGTATTCTCGCATTTTTGGCGTTCGTTACCATTTCCCGGGTCGTAAGCACCTCGAAGGAGCAAAAGCTCAGTTCTGATGCGGAAACGCTCAATCGCGCGGTGATGGCCTACATCGCTGCCGGCGGGGATCTTTCGGCGTCGGCGACCGCTGACGATGTTCTCTATGCGATGAAGCGGCACGCTGCCGCGGGGAGCCGCACCCCCGGGCTCTCGGGTTCCATGGTGGATTCGAGGGTGGCTTTCGTCTACGATACAGGGAACGGCACCGCGGCGAGCGGTCCAAGGATGTATTGGAATCAACAAACCCGCCGATTCGAGGTGGGTAGCGGGCGCCAGGAACCCGGTATTGTTTCCATCTCCCTCGACGGTGACGACTCATCTTCAGGGGATGGGACGGATGAACGGGGAAATCCCTTGTTGTACGCGAAGGACGGGAATTGGATCTGGGACTATGCGGACGTGCCTTTGCCTGATCCGAATCGGATCAGCGACCTCGACGTCCAGCCGAATCCGGATTCGAACCTGCCACCGCCTCCGGTGGTTCCGCCGCGCACGAATACCACGCCTCTCGATCCACCGGTTTATTCGCTCAGGGGAGGGGACTTCCCGAAGAGCAGCTTCGATCTCAAGATCAAACTCACCGACCCGAATCCTGTGGGCGCTGGCGAAGTGTATTACTCCATCAATTATGGCAACTGGATCCGCTACACCGGGCCGGTAGCGGTGCAGCCCGGTTTTGTCCTTGCCGCACAGACGGTGCCGCTGAAGGAGAGCTACACCAGCAGCGCACGCCTGGAGGAGACGTATCGTCCGCTCCGCGAAACGCTGGTGGCTCCGTCGATCCAGCTCAGTGCGGTCGAGTTCACGGACAAGCTCGATACGATCGGCGTGCGGCTGACGAATCCGAATCCTCCGGACTCCTCCCGGCTTTTCTACAACCTCGTCGAACCGGGCGGTGCACCCGGCGATCGAAAGGCCTGGATCCCGTATAACGGAGACATTGTCGCACTCTCCACCCAATTCCCGTCCGGATTCACGATTTACGCCTACGCCCGGGCGAATGATCCCACCGTCTACCTCGACAGTCCGTCCGCCAATGCCTCTGCCGGTGCAAATTTCACCTTCGACGATCCGGGAGACGGGTTGGTTCTCTATGTGATCGATGCCTCGGGATCGATGAACGCGAAAGTGGGTTCCACCACCCGGTTCCGGCTTGTGCAGGATGCATTGATCGATGCGATCGCGCGTCTCCGGCCGGGGACGAAGTTCAACGTGGTGACCTTCGCGGGGAATCTCGTCTGGTATGACGGATCCTGGGACCTGAAAGTGCTCACCCCCGAATCACAAGCGGCGATGATCAAGGAAGTCGACCGATTCAAGACCTCATCGGGCACCAATTACGAGGCGGCTTTGTCAGTGCCCTTGAAATTCAAAACCAAGCCGGAAACCGTCTTTTTTCTGACCGATGGAGAGCCCACGGGTAACAACCGTTTCGATGACGACGTGGCAGCTCTCGCCAAAGCGGGAATCAAGGTGAATACGATCGGAGTGGACTTGAAGGAATCCGGAGAGAATCGTCTCGCGTCGATCGCGAAGGCCACGGGCGGATCCTCCACGACGGTCTCCACGAAGTGAGTTTCGGTCCCGTCCTCAAACGGATTCGCCCGGCAGGTATCGGGGGATCAAGCGGACCGCATGAGGGGGGAAACTTCCGGTCTCGGCGAGTTGACGTGCGGCCAAGGAAAGCCGCCTTGGAAACAAGGCCGGATCCACCTGGTAGCGGGCGATGGCGGGACTGAGATGGGCGAGGTAGGACTCGTCATCCCGTGAGACGATTGCCACATCCTGAGGGATGCGGAGTCCCTTGCGCTGCAAATGGGTCAATACGGTGAGGACATGCGCGGCGCGTGCCACCAGGATGGCACCGGGCGGTGTCGCCCTGGCCATCAACGCGTCGAGATGGGCACGGAGATTCTCCGGAGTGCCGTCGTGGCGGAATACCGTCAATCGCACCGATGGATCTCCGGCAAGCGCCTCGCGCAGCCCCTCTTCGCTGAGGGCTTCCCCTCCGGTGGCTCCCTCCGGGAGGCACAGGGCGATATGGCGATGCCCGCTTTTCCGCAGCAAACCGCCGGCATGACGGCAAGCGGCTCGATAGTCGAGATCGACCGAGGGCAAGGGGATGCCCGGCGCGCAGGATCCCGCGACGAGACAGGGGAGGGCACTCCGCGAGAACCAGCGTTGCATCGGCTCGCGCGAACCAAAAGTGATCCACGCGGCGGCATCAATTCGTGAAGTGAGTTCGCGCAGGGCCCGTTCGGGGCGTTTCGAAAAACACGCGGGGCTCACGATCAGTTCCAACTGGAAGCCTGCGCGGGTCAGATTGGCGCGCAACTCATCCACCATCACGACCGCGGAGGGCGGCATTGCGAGGAGGGGGCGCGATGCGATCGCGGCGATGACACGGCTCTGGCGGCGTGGCCGCTTTCGGGGTGCGGGGCTCGCGAGAATCCGGCAACGTTTCCGCGCCGAACGTTCGATTTCTCCGTCGGAGGCGAGTTCCTCGAGGGCGGCGCGCAGGGTCGGGCGGCTTACCTGGAAGCGGGCGCAAAGATCTCTTTCGCCAGGGAGAAACTCGACCCAGGTCCCTCGCGAGATCGCGAGACGAAGGGCCCTGGCGGTCTCGACGGCGAGCGGGACACGGCGGGGCAATTCTTCGGCAGATTCCTGCATCTGGTCAGCTGAGTTGACCAGAAAGCTTGTCTTGTCATGCTTTGCAGGCAAGCGCGAAAATGCCCGCATTCATGAGCGAAGCGAATCCTTCTCCCCGCACCCTGCCTCCGGGCATCCTCCATCAGCTCAAACGCTGGAACACGCCGACGATTTACAATGGCTGGGAGCAGGTCACGAAACGCAATCCGGCGATCGACGGGATCAGTCACGAGGAGACGCGCGATTTCATGCCGCAGATGGGGCCGATGGTCGGCTACGCGGTGACCCTCGTGATCGAGCCTTCGAATCCGGGACATCGCGCCGCAAATCCGAACGCGGGCGAGGAATACCGGCGCTATATCGCAAGCGTGCCGGGGCCGAAAATCGTCGTGGTGCAGGATCTCGACAAACCGCGCGTCCTCGGATCGCACTGGGGCGAGGTGAACGCGACGATGCACCGCGCCCTCGGCTGCGTCGGCACGATCACCGACGGGGCGGTGCGGGACATCGACGAGATGACCGACGCGGGTTTCAAGGCCCTCGCGCGGCGGCTCTGTGTGGGGCATGCCTTCGTCCACCCAGTGCGCTGGGGCTGCGAGGTCGAGGTTTTCGGAACCAAGGTGAAGCCCGGTGATCTCATTCACGCGGACAAACACGGCTTTCTCGTCATCGCGCCGGAGGAGCAGGAGCGCCTCCTCGACGCCGCGACCTTCATGGATCGCAACGAGTGCGAGACGGTCATCCCGGCGGCGCGCGATGCGGAGGATGACGATCTCGAGAACAAGCTCGCGAAGATGGAGGCGGCCATCGGCGTGTTCCGCGACAACCTGAGGGCGAAATTTTCCAGCGAAGGCGAATGGTGATGAAGGCGCTCGATTCTCAAGTGATTTTGGCAGACTACGAACGCGATGGCGTCGCCTTGGTGCGCGGCTTTCTCTCCGCGGAGGAAGTTTGTGCGATCCGCGCGGAACTGGATCGCTACATCCGCGAAGACCTCGCCTCCAAGCCGACCGATGCCCGCACTCTTGAGGCGGACGAAACGACGGTCCGCAATCTCTGGCGCCTCGAGGTACACAATGCGTTTTTCCGCGACTTTGCCGCTCGCGAAGATCTGCGGAGCCTCATCGCGCCGCTGGTGAAGGGCGAGCCGGTCCTCGCCGGTGTCGAGACCTTCAACAAACCGGCCCGGATCGGATCAGGCGTGCCGCCGCATCAGGACAACGCCTACTTTTGCCAGACGCCGCCCGACATGCTCACCGTCTGGATCGCGATGGACCCGGTGACCGAAGCGAACGGGCCGGTGACCTACGTGAAAGGATCGCATCGGCTCGGACCGCTTCCAACGAAACCTTCGGGAGTGCGTGGCAACAGCATCGGTCTCGCCGAGATGCCCGCGGCGACGGAGGAGGAACGGCTCGTCGCTCTGCTTGAGCCCGGCGACGCGACGATCCATCACTGCGACACGATCCACTATTCCGCGCCGAACACGACGGACCACCCGCGCCTCGGATTTATCCTCGTCTTCCGCGGCAGCCACACGGAGACCGATCCGGCTTTGAAGGCGGCCTACACGGCCGCGGTCACGATGACGCCACCGGCTTAGCTAATCGAAAGGAGCGCGGGCACTCTTGCCCGCAATGACCTACGAACGACAAACACGAAAACGGCGGGCAGGAGTGCCCGCGCTCCGCCCGCCATCTCCGATGGAATACTTCAACCCTCAGGACGAGTTCGACCAGACAAGGCACCGTCTACCCCACTGGCGGCAAGGGGAAGTCCCGGTTTTCGTCACCTTTCGCCTCTCGGATTCACTACCGAAAGCGATCTACGACGCTTGGCTGGATCGTCGGGAAGCTTTTCTGGCAGCGCACCCGGAACCCTGGGACGACGAGACGGAGAACGACTTTCACCGTCAGTTTTCCGACCGGATCGACGCTGAACTTGATGCCGCCCACGGTTGCTGCGTTCTGCGGGAATCTCGTGTCCAAGCGATCGTCGTGGAGCGGTTGATGAAGTTTCACGAGAATCGTTATCGGCTGCTGAACTTCGTGATCATGCCCAATCATGTGCATGCGCTTTTTATCCCGTTGGATGGCGAATTACTGCCGGATACTTTGAAAGGCTGGAAGGGCGTATCGAGTCGTCTCGTGCATCGGGAAGGCCTCAGTATTCTGAATCCGTTTTGGCAACCGGACTATTTCGACCGGTTGATCCGCGGCCCGGAACATCTTGCGAAGACTTTCGCCTATATCCGCGAGAATCCCGCGAAGGCGCGTCTTACCAGCGGTTTCCTTTACTGGGAGGATCAGGTATGAAGAAAAATCGGAGCGCGGGCACTCCTGCCCGCAGAGGTCGTCGTTCCTGCTTCCTTTTGCGGGCAGGAGTGCCCGCGCTCCTCTCGCTATATCTCTGCGCAAACGCACGCGATCTCCACGTCGGCGTCGAACCGGAAGTGCCCACGATCCACCACGCCATCAAGCTCGCCCAGCCCGGCGACACGATCCATCTGGAGCCGGGCAAGGTTTACCGCGACTACGCCGGTTTCTACGGTAAAAAGGGCGAGCCCGGCAAACCGATCACCCTCGACGGTCATGGAGCGACCCTGGAGGGCTCGGACCCGCTCGATCCCGCCCGGTGGCGCGAGGTCTCGCCCGGCCTTTTCGCCGCCGATGACTTGCTCCCGAACCTGAGCGATGCCGTGATCGGACGCTGGTTCTTCCTCTTCGACGGGAAGATGCAA
>JAEUHI010000001.1 GCA_016795385.1 Verrucomicrobiales bacterium
CGAGGAGCGCGCGCACGATGGTCTCGTTGCCGTTTTCGCAGGCGAGCAGGAGCGGCGTGATGCCGTAGCGATTCGGCGTCTCGGCCTTCGCTCCGGAGGCGAGGAGCGTTTCGACGGCTTCCGCATCATCGTGATAGGCGGGCCAATGCAGCGCGGTGGTGCCGTCCTTCTCGACGGGTTCGGCGAAGGCGGGAGCGGCGAGGCAGAGGACAAGAAAAAAAGTAGCTTGGGCTTTAGCCCAATTCGATTCGCGGGCTTGGGCTGAAGCCCAAACGACTTTGCTCAGACTCATCACAGCACCTCGATGATTCCGTTGCTGTCGCCGAATTGATCCAATTTCACGCCGGCCTTGTCGAGCAGGGTGAGATGCAGGTTCGCCAGCGGCACCGTCTTCTCATACCGCAGATGGCGGTTGCCCTTCACTCCCGCCTGCGCGCCGCCGGCGACGATGATGGGCAGGTTCGTGTGATCGTGGACGTTGGGATTGCCCATGCCGCTGCCGTAAAGCAAGAGGGTCTGGTCGAGGAGCGAACCCGCGCCCTCCTTCACCGCGGCGAGCTTGCCGAGGTATTCGGCGAAGAGGCTGACGTGGAAGGCGTTGATCTTCGACATGCGTTCGATCTTCGCGGGATCATTGCCGTGATGGGAGAGCGGGTGATGCGGATCGGGCACGCCGATCTCGGGATAGGTGCGATTCGAGGTCTCGCGGGCGAGCTGGAAGGTGATGACCCGGGTGACGTCGCCCTGCAAGGCGAGGAGCTGGAGGTCGAACATGAGCCGCGCATGATCGGCGTAGCTCGCGGGCACGCCGCTGGGACGCGTCAGGTCGGGCATCTCGTGCGATTCGACCGCGGCAGCGGCGTTTTCGATGCGCCGCTCCACCTCGCGGATGCTGTCGAGGTAATGGTTCACCCGGTCGCGGTCCGACGCCCCGAGCTGATGGGCGAGCCGCTGCATGTCGTCCTTCACGAAATCGAGGAGGCTGGCACGACGGCGCAGCGCGGCCTGGCGGTCGGCCTTACTCCCGCCGTCGCCGAAGAGTTGCTCGAAGACGAGCCGCGGATGGGCTTCGGCCGGGAGCGGCGTGGTCGGCGAGGACCAGGAAAGGTTGTTTTGATAGACGCAGGCGTAGCCGTTGTCGCACTGGCCGACGACCTGCATCAGGTCCATCGCCAGTTCCAGCGAGGGCAACTGCGTCTCCTGACCGATCGCCTTCGCCGCGATCTGGTCGGCGGTGGTGCCATTGTAGTAGTCGCTGCTCTCGGTGTGCTTCACCCGCGCGGCGCTGAGGAAGGAGGCGTTCGAGGTGGCGTGCGTGCCGGGATAGGCGGGCTCGAGCTCGAGATTGGAAATGACGGTGCACTGCGAGCGCACCGGTTCGAGCGACTTCAGGATGGGCGAGAGTTGGTCGAGCGTGTCCGCCTGGCCGAGGCTCCAGCGCGAATGGTCGCAGCCCATCGGCATGTAGATGTAGCTGAGCCGTTTCGCGGGAGTCGGGACGCGAGATGCGGCCGTGGCGGCGGGAATCATTGCCTCGAGAAAGGGCAGCGGCAGCGTCGCCCCGAGGCCACGCAACACATGCCGGCGCGAGAGAACTTTGCGGGTGGTGAAGGTGCTCATGTCGGAGGGGGAACGGGGATGCGGGGGAAATCCTGACAGAAAGTAGTTTGGGCTTCAGCCCAAGCGGGGTGAGGTGATTTGGGCTGAAGCCCAAGCTACTTTCTTTCACCTCCAAACGGCGCGCTCTTCACGATCCCGACGACGATCTCGCTGAAGCGCCAGTCTTTCTCCCGCGCCTCGCGCACGATCTTCCGCACGGCGGGCATGTCTTCGGCCTCCAGTCCGCGGCCGAGGGCGTAGGTCATGAGCTTTTCGGTGAGGGCGGTGACAAAGAGTTCGGGGCGCCGCAGGATGGCCTCCTCGAGTCCGACGATGCCGTCGAATTCACTGCCGTCGGCGAAACCTCCGCGGGCATCGGCTTCGGCACGCCAACGGCCGATGGCGTCGAAGTTCTCCATGGCGAAACCCACGGGGTCCATGAGGTTGTGACAGCTCGCACAGGCGGCCATCTCGCGATGCTTGGCGAGGCGCTCGCGGATGGGCAGACTTTCGGCGACGACGCCATCAAGTGCCGGAACATCGGGCGGTGGCGGTGGCGGATCGGAGGCGAGGAGATTCTTCAAAATCCAATGCCCCCGAATGACCGGCGAAGTGCGGGTGGCGTAGCTGGTCACGGTCTGGATGCTGCCTTGGCGGAGCAGGCCGCCGCGCTGCCACTCGGGTGCGAGACTGACCTCCCGGAAGCGGCTGCCGTGGATGTGCGGGATGCCGTAGTGGGCGGCGAGGCGTTCGTCGAGCCAGGTGCGGTCGGTGCGTAGCAGGGCGAGGACGCTGCGGTCGTGTTCGATCACATCGGCGACGAGCCGGCTCGTCTCGGTCCGCATCGACTCGCGCAGGTTGTGGTCGAAGTCGGGAAAGAGCCGCGCGTCGGGCGTGATGGAGTCGAGGTTGCGCAGGTAGAGCCACTGATCGGCGAAGTTCGTGACGAGGGCCATGGCGCGCGGATCGTGGAGGAGCCGGCGGGTTTGCCCCGCGAGATCGAGCGGACGCTGGGAGAGCAGTTCCTCATCGGGCAGACTGCTCCAGAGGAAAAAGGCGAGCTTCGAGGCGAGGGCGTCGTCGTCTCCGGAGGATTCGGTGCGGAAGAGAAATTCGCGGCTCACGAGAATGGCGGCGAGGGCCTCCTCGATGCCGGCTTCGAGGGACTCCGCTTCGCGCACGAAGGGCAGGAGACGCTCGAGATCGGCGTCGGTGATCTCGCGGCGCCAGGCGCGGCGGAGGATGGGTTTCAGGATGGCGGCGGGATCGGTTTTCCCTTCGCCAAAAATCAAACGGCGGCTCGGTGTGTCGCCCGCGCCGGTGGGATTGAAAGGGCCGGTGATGGTGACCTGGTAGACGGCGGGGTTGAGGCGCGGATGACGGTGCAGATTGGTGCTGGTCTGGTAGGGCTGGCGGAGACGCTCGAGCACGGGAGCTCCGTTCGGCAGGAAGGTGACGCCGAGATCGTGTTCGCCGCTCTCGACGCGGAAGCGGGCTTCGAGATGAGCGTCGATCTTCTCGTAGTTTTTGTCCTTCGCCGGCCTCACGGTGAATTCGGCCTTCACTTCGCGGTCGAGGAGAATCTGCAAGGTGTGCTCGCCGTTCATGCCCTCGACCTGCTCGTTGCGGTCGCGTTGCAGGCGCACCTTCACCTCATACTCGCCCCCTTGGGAAAAGACGTGTTTCACGAGGACCCCGCCGCGGGTGCCGAGGGGCAGTCCGGGTACGTGATATTCCTGGGTGAGGTCCGAACGCACCCGGATGGCGGTGATCCCGGTCTCGGTCGAGGCGCCGACGGCCTGGCGGGAGATCGTTTTCGCGGCGCTGAGATAGCGGTCGAGGAGGGCGGGCGAGAGGTCGCCGACGGTGATGTTGTCAAAGCCATGGCTGATCTCGTCGGTGGGAAAGGCGGCCTTCGCGTCGAACTCGACCGCGAGGAGATCGCGCACCGCATTTTGGTATTCCGTGCGGGTGAGGCGGCGGAAGGTGGGTCCCGCGACGGGCTCGGCGGGTTGGGTATCGAGCGAGTTGGTGAGTTCGGCGAGGATGGCCTCGTAGGTGGGTTCGTCAGGACGTTTTTTACCGACCGGCGGCATGTGGCGGGCGGCGAGTTGTTTGACGACTTTTTCCCAGGTTCCGCGGTGCGCGGCGAGGTCGTCGCCGAGGATCGCGTCGAGATCGATGCCTCCCTTTTCGCTGAGGGAATCGTGGCAATCGAGGCAATAGCGCTCGACCGCGGCAGGGAAAGTGGTTTGGGCTTCAGCCCAACTCGTTGCCAGGAGGAGAATGAGGATGGCGAGGCGCATGGGGGGGACGAACGTCGTTTAT
>JAEUHI010000004.1 GCA_016795385.1 Verrucomicrobiales bacterium
CCTTCGCGAAGGCGAAGATGAGACCGGGTCCGTAGAAATTCGCGAGCCGTCCCTGTTCGTGCGCCTCGATCAGGACCTTCTTGGCGGCGGGTTTCGTCTCGGCAACCGGCACGACGTTGCCGATGCGGAAGTGCATCGTCAAGGGCATGAGCGGTTTCGATGAAGTCGTGGGGCAGCCGGCCCAGTGGGCGATGTCGCCGTCGCCGGTGCAGTCGATGATCTGTCGCGCCTCGATCCGGACGAGCCCGTCCTTGTTCGCGACGATGACCGCGGCGACGCGGCCTTCCTTCACCTCCACATCGCAGGCCATGCTGTGGTAGAGCACCGAGAGTTTGTCCGCGTGCTGGAGGATGAGTTCGTCGGTGAGGATCTTGAAATGCTCCACGTTCGGGATCCACATGCTGCCCCAGTACTTTGTGACGAGCTCCGGTGGCAGGTCGTCGATGTGTTTGGCGCCGTCTTTCGCGATGCCCAGCTTTTGGAGCAATTCGAGGGCGATGCCTTTCACGACGAAGCGTCCGCTCGGCTTGTCGATCAGTCCGTCGAAATAGGGCAGACCCACCGTGGTGATGATGCCGCCGGAAAAGCCGGCGCGTTCGATCAGGAGCGTCTGGGCCCCGTTGCGGGCCGAGGAGAGGGCCGCGGCGATGCCGGCGCAACCGCCGCCGCAGACGAGGACTTCGGTTTGGAGGGTTTTCATGGCGCCGACACTTTAGCAGAAGTTACCCCGGGACCGTGCGGCAAATCCTGTGTGAAAAGCGACGTGTCGAATTGCCTCCATCCGGTCGGGATCGGAGCTCATTCTCCGTTCCTCGATCCAACCATCGCAAAAGCCCGCACCGGAAAGGTGCAGAAGCCTTTGATCTTCGGAGGCACGGCGTGAAACTGGAAGTCGGTCTCGGGCAGTCCGGCGAGTCCCGTCATGTGTTCCACGATGGGGATCTCGGCGCCGAGCAAGGTGCTATGTACGGGGCGTGTCCCGCCACGGGTGTCGTCGATGTTGTAGGAGTCGATGCCGACGAGTTTCACGCCGGCTTCTTTGAGATGAAGCGCCGCGTCTGCGGTGAGGAAGGGGTGCCCTTCGAAATACGCGTCGGTGCGCCAGTGAAGGTCCCAGCCGGTCTGCACGAGCACGGCCTTGCCGCGGAGATCAAGGCCGGAAAAGGCCTCGCGAGTGATGGCAATCGCGTCGCAGCGGACGACCACGCCCGCGAGCCCCGCGAGCGAGTCGAGCGGCAGTTCCGACAAGTCCTTGCCCTCGGCGTAGCGATGAAAGGGCGAGTCGAGATAAGTGCCCGTGTTCGCGACGAGGTCGATCCGTCCGATGTGGAACTCCGTGCCCTCCGCGTAGAGTTGCCGCGACGCCTCACGGCTGAGGTAATCGCAGATCAGGGGGGCCGGCAGACCGCGATAAGTGATCATGCCGTGCTCGATCGTGTGGCTGAGGTCGATCAGGGGCATGGTTCGTTCAATGCATCAACTCCACGCGGCTCATCATCACCGCTTTCCCGCGAAGGATGACCCGGTCGCCTTGGACCGTCAAGTTCACTACTCCACCGCGTTCGCTGGCCTGGTAGGCGGTGAAGTCGGACTGCCCGAGCACTCCCTGCCAATACGGACCGAGCGCACAGTGTGCGGATCCGGTGACGGGGTCTTCGTTCACGCCCGCGGCCGGGGCGAAGAATCGCGAGAGGAAGTCGTAAGGCTTGCCGTCGCCCCGGCAGGTGACGATGACCCCGCGCACCGGCAGGGCGGCAAGGGCGGTGAAGTTTGGTTTCAACCCGCGCAGCGTTATTTCATCCGCAACTTCGACGAGGTAATCCATGCCGTTGAGCCCGCAGGCGGAGACCTCGCATCCGAGCGCTTCGGCGAGACCCTCGGGAACCGGCGCGGGCTCGCAGGTCTTCGCGGGGAAATCCATCGCGATCCCGTCACCGTCGCGCCAGCAGCGCAACCAGCCGCTTTGGGTGTGGAAGCGCGCCTCCTCGTCCGGCTTCAGCACGCCGGTTTCCCAAAGGACGAAGGCGCTGGCGAGGGTGGCGTGACCGCAGAGCTTCACCTCGACTGAGGGGGTGAGCCAGCGGAGCGAGAAACCTCCTTCGATGGAATGAAGGAACGCCGTTTCCGAAAGGTTCATCTCGCGGGCGACGAGTTTCATCCAGGTCTCATCAGCGGGTTCGTCGAGAAGGCAAACCGCGGCGGGATTGCCGCCGAAGGGCCGGTCCGTGAAGGCGTCGATGACGTGGAGGGTGGTCGGCATGACGAAGGTGCTCCGATGGTTCAAGTGGTAGCACTGCTCGCGATGATTGCGAAGTCTGGACGATGCGCAGGATGTGGAAAAAGTGGCTACGGCTTCAGCCGCATTCATTGAATCACTTCGGCTAAAGCCGAAGCCACTTTGTCAGGACACCGGAAGCTCGCGGTGAGCCCGTACCGTCACACCGGCCGCAACACGCTCTTCACGACCTCGCCCTTGTGCATCTTCTCGAAGGCCTCGTGCCATTCCGTGACCGGCCAGACGCCGCCGATGATGGGTTTGACGTCGAACTGTCCGCTCGCGAGGAGGGCGATGACGCGCTCCCAGATCGGCCAGTTGTGGCTGAAGCTGCCTTGGAGGGTGATGTTTTTCTGCACGAGCGGATCGATGTTGAAACCGAGCGGCTGCGGTCCCCAGCCGACCTTGCTGATCCATCCGGCGGGGCGGACGAGATCGAGGGCGATCTTCAGCGTGATGCTCGCTCCGGCCGCGTCGATGACGCCATCACAGCCGAGTCCATCGCGCTGCAGGGCCCAGGGTTTGGCGTCGCCGATGATGACCTCGCAGCCATAGCCGCGCGCGATCTCGAGGCGGTGGGCGTCCTGCTCGAGCCCGACGATGGCGACCTCGGCCCCGCAGAGTTTCGCCATGGCGGCACAGAGGATGCCGATGGTGCCGGGTCCTAACACGACGACACGATCACCGGGCTCGATGCGCGCGTTTTTGACGACGGCATTGTAGGCGACACAGCAGGGTTCGGTGAGGCAGGCCTGTTCGAAGGGGAGGTGGTCCGGCACGTGGTGGAGGATGCGCGAGGGGACGCGGACGTATTTGGTCATCGCCCCGTTGACGCCGTAGCCGAAGCCTTTGCGGGTGTTGTCGAGGTTGTAGAGCCCACGGCGGGTCATGGGATTGTCCTTCGAGATGATCGCGGCGGTCTCGGAGACGACACGGTCTCCTTCCCTCCAATGCTCGACCTCCTTGCCGACTTCGACGATGTGGCCACCGAACTCGTGGCCGAGGACGACGGGGTAGTTGACCGGCCAAGAATGATCGGCGGTCCACTGGTGGAGGTCCGATCCGCAGACGCCGACATTGGCGACTTCAAGGAGGACGTCCTCGGGGCCGATGGAGGGTTTGTCGATCTCGCGGATTTCGACGGAGTATTTGTCAGGGGCGTAGTTGACGACGGCGGGGGATTTCATGGGGGATCAATTCAAAAAAATCTGCGGCCATCTGCGGATATCCGCGGCCATCTGCGTTGAAGTTCAAAACACACTATCATTGCCGGTCGATCGCGCCACGCGCTTCACTTCCAGTTTGGGATTTTTGAAGTTAATAACGAAACCAAGCTCCAAACGTGAGATGCGGAGGTAGTTCAGCATTTGCGCAATTTCGTTCTCCCCGATCACGTCAATCGATTTGGCGTCCACCAGAATCTCTCCGTTCACAGTGATATCGGGAATGCAGTCGCCGACGATCTTGTCGAGATAACGGATGGGGTAGGGCCTCTGCTGTTCTGGAAAAAAGCCGCTTCGTTCCAATTCAATCACCAGTGCGTTTTCGTAGGGTTTCTCGCGAAGACCGGGACCGAGGGAATTATGAACTCGCATGGCGCATCCGATCAGAGCGTAAGTGAGTTTGGAGTCAGCCATGGGTAAGGGAAAGTCTAACGCAGATGGCCGCGGAGATCCGCAGATGATCGCAGATTAAGACTGAAATGTTTTCGCCACCTCCTGCGCATGCACCGCCTCACAAATCATCCGCAGCGACCCCTCCAAATCCCCGTCCGCCGTCTTGAACGCATCGGCATCGATCGTCAGCGGTGCGCCCAGCACCACAAGCGGCGCCCCATACCGCGGACACTGGATCGCCTGTTCGAGAGTCAGTCCGCCGACCGCTTGCACCGGCACTTTCACCGCCTGCACGACCTCGCGCAACTGATCGAGCGGACTCGGCATGCGGTGACCGGCGGCGGCGATGCCTCTTCGTTCGTCGTAGCCGATGTGGTGGATGATGTAATCGCAGCCGAGGTCCTCGAGCCACTTTGCGCCGGCGACCATGTCCTCGCAGATCATGTTGTCGCCCATCACCTTGCAGCCGAAGTCGGCGCCGGCCTTGACGACGCACTTGACCGTCTCGGCGTGGGCGCGGGCCATCACGACGACGTGGGTGGCGCCGGCCTTGGCCATCATCTCGGCCTCGAGGTAACCGCCGTCCATCGTCTTGAGATCGGCGACGATGGGCGTGTCGGGAAAGGCGGCGCGGAGGGCGCGGACGCCGTGGAGTCCCTCGGCGAGGATGAGCGGGGTACCGGCCTCGAGCCAGTCGACCCCGGCGCGCATCGCAAGAGCGGCGGTTTCGAGGGCTTCGTCGATGTTGGTGAGGTCGAGGGAGATCTGGACGATGGGTTTCATGTCGGGGGGACTGCGCGGGGCTTGCCAACGATGACAGAAGCGGCGAGGTTCGTCGCGACAAAAGCTATGGGAAATGCGTCACCCTTGAAACCGCTCGGAAGACGGGAGCGACCGGCTCCGGAGATCCGCCGGTGGGAGCGCCGCCGCGAGACCTGGGTGGCCTCGATCGATCCGACGAGTCACTTCCACCGGCTCTTCGATCATCTCCCGGGTCTCCATTTTTTTGCGAAGGACCGTTCCGGCCACCTCATGTTTGCGAGCCGCGGACTGCGCGAGCGCTACTCGATGCGCGACGAGTCGGAGATCCTCGGTCTGACGGATTTTGATCTGAATCCCGATCTGATGGCGAAGGCCTACGTCGGCGACGACGGGCAACTCCTCGCGGGCGAGGTGGAGGTGATCGAGCGCATCGAGCTGTGGTGGGACAGCCAGGGGATGCCGGATTGGTTCATGGTCACGAAGCTGCCCCTTCGCGACCGGAAGGGAAGAATCGCGGGGGTGATGGGTCTCTTGCGGCGTCCGGATGAAGCGGACCGCGAGCTGCCCGTCTTCCAGACCGTGGCCCGGGCGGCCGAGATGTTACGGCGCGATTTCGCGAAAGCCGTGACGATCGAGGACGTGGCGAGGGCGTGCGGCCAGTCACTGCGGCAGTTGCAACGTCGCTTCCAGACCGCCTTCGGGATCTCGCCGCAGGAATTCCTTCTCAAGACGCGCGTGCTCGCGGCGCAGCGGCTCCTCGAGTCGACCTCGCGCAATGCCTCGGAGATCGCGAAGCTCTGCGGTTTCGTCGATGCGAGCAGTTTTGCCCAGCATTTCCGCAAGCGCATCGGCATGACCCCGACCGAGTACCGCGAGCGGATGGGGTGAATGTGAGGGCAATGTGGCTGCGACTTCAGTCGCAGGAGCCGAGGAATCGGATTCGACTGAAGTCGAAACCACCTTGCACAACGATCGACCGAAAGAACTCACCGCACCATCGCAAGCAGCGGACGAAAGGGCAGCAGCCCGAGTGTGGCGAGGGAGCGCGCGACGAAGACACCGCGTTTGTCGAGGAGGACGCGGTGGAGGACGGCGCCGGCGGCGAGGCGTCGTGAGAATTTCCGATGCAGATTGCGGCGGATGGAGGCGACGGTTTCGGCCCAGCCGGTCTCATCGCGGCTCCATCGCAGAAGTGGCTCGATCGCGAGTTCGGCCGACTGGAGGGCCATGGTCATGCCATTGCCGGTGAAGGGCGGAATCATCCCCGCGGCATCGCCCAGCGCGCAGAGCGCGGGATCGCCGTCCTGCCAGCCGAGTTCGAAGGCGGAGACGCCGAGAAAGGAGCTCTCGTCGATCGTCGCGGCGGAGAGTCGTTCGGCGAGAGCCTGGTTGCCACCGGCGCGCAGGTAATCGAGCAACAGATCGGATCCTTTGCCCGCGCGTCGGGGATCGAGGCGGAAAAGACCGCAGACATTGACGCGATCCTCCTCCACGGGGGTGAGCCCGACATAGCCGTTTCCACCGAGATGCATCTCCAGTCCCTCGGCGAGATCGAGGCCCTGGTAGTGCGCTTTCAGTCCGATCCAGGGACCGCGCCTCGGGAGGCGACCGGCGGTCCAGACGAGACCTTCGCGAGGCTGCCGATCGAGTCGCGAAGACTCGATCACGGTGCCCTCCTTCGCGGCGAGCGATCGGCTGAGACGGTCGTCGAGGAGATGGCGTGAGAGGGCGAGGGCGGGGGCCGGTAGGGTGAATGTTAGGATTTTTTTTCCTCCCGCATACCAAGTGCCATCGAGATGCCGGCGCGCGTCATGGAAAGCGTCGCTGATGTCGAGCGCCGCGAGCGTTTCCGGAGTGATGCCGGAGATGAATTCCCCGCAGACGCGGTGCCTCGGGTAGCGCCCGGCCTCGTGCAGGGTCACGGGCACCCCGTGCCGGCGCAGGCCGTGGGCGAGACCGAGTCCGGCGAGTCCGCCGCCGGCGATGGTGAGCGGTTTCATGGATACCGTGTCGCGACCACCCGTAGCGAACCGCGCCAGTGGCTGGATTCGGTTACGCTCCATGCGGAGGAAAGGCCAAGGTCCCGGGCCAGTTCACCTTTCGCAAAGCCGGCGTGGATGCTCACCGGCATGTCGTGACGCGTCACTTCGCTCATGAAGGGAAGCAAGAGCCGGGCGAGGGCGAGTCCGCCCCGCGAGCGATGGGGCTCCACGAAGAGGATCGTTTCAAACCCGGCGGCGATCCCGCCGATCCGGCGCAGGCCCTTTTCATCGAAATGGTGGAGGACGAGATTCGCGACGAGGAGGCCTCCTGTGATCGGTTCGCTCGCCGCGAAAAGATCGCCTTGTTTCCAGTGGATTTCCGATGGCAGCCCCACCGGGCGCGGGGCAAGGTCGCAGCCGGTCGCCGGTCCGTATCGGGCGAGACGGCGCAGGAGATGTCCATCACCCGAACCGATCTCCACGATCCCTCGCCCGGCCATCCCTCGTCGTTGCGATACCTGGCGCAGGATCCAGCCCTCGTTGCCCATCAAGGCATTGATCACCCGGAGGTCGCGTCTCGCCCGCACCGCGCGGGGGTCGTCGGCATCGAGCGAGTCGAGCCATTCGGGCTCGAGCCTGCGGGGGAGGGGATTCATTCGAGCAGCGCGAGCGGACTCCTGCGTTCCTTCAGGGGCATGCTCACGATACGACCGCCCTGGCGATGCGATTCAAAAATCGCCAAAGTCATTTCGACGATGGCTCTCCCATCGCGATCGGAGCAGAGCGGGGCGCGGTTTTCTCCGATCGCGGCGATGAGATCGCGGCAGGGGCCGTGGTGTCCGGCGACGAGGGCCTTGATGTCGGCGATCGGCTCGGGCTGGTCGATGCCACCGCTCGTGATCGGCACCCACTTCCTTGGTTCGGCGGTGGGACGGAAAGGACTTCCTTTCCCATAATGGGCGAGCGGCTCGGCATCGGCGCGGAAATCAATGACTCCTTCGGTGCCGATGAGCTGGATCCCGAAGCCGGACTCGCGCACGCCGGCATTCGCGATGGAATCGAAGAACACGGGAATGCCCTTTTCCGTCTCGAAGCGGGCGTGGATCGCATTTCCGGCGAGGGGGCCGATCCCTTCAGCACCCTCCTTCACATCAGCCGCCACGACCGGTCGGCCTTCCTGCAGGACCGTCGCGGAAACGTTGCGTGCTTCGCCGGTGAAATAGCGGGTCAGATTCAGCAGGTGCGAGCCGAGCACCCAGAGATCGAGCGAGCCGCCGCGGGCGTCCTCCTTCCCCCGGGCGCGGATCTCGAGCCAGCGTCCGATCGCGCCTTCCTCGACGAGCTTGGCGATCACGGGCAGCACAGGATGGTAGCGGTTGCGATGGGCGATGGCGAGTTTGGCCCCGCTCTTTTCACAGGCGGCGACGATGGCGTCCGCTTCGACGAGGTCGCGGCAAAACGGTTTCTCCACATACAGGCCTTTCGCACCGGCTTCGATCGCGGCGAGGATCATGTCGTGGTGCTGGTCGATGTGACGCGGACAGACCGCGACGAGTTCGGGGCGCTTGGCCTCGAGCATTTCACGATAACCGGGATAGGCATCGCCGGGGGTGAGCTTGAGCCGCTCGATCGCTTTGGTGCGGCCCGTCTCCGAGGGATCGGAGACGCCGATGATTTTCGTCTCGGGCAGGCCGGACCAGACCGTGTCGAGTCCGTGACCATACCCTCCTTTGTCCGTATCGCCGATGACACCGACGGTCCAGATTTTGCCCTCCGCCGCACGGGCGAGGGGAGGAAGGGCGGCGGAAAGACCGGAGGCGAGGGTGCCGCGGAGGAGGTGACGACGGGAAAGGTTCATGGTGGGGGCGCTTGAGGGTGGGGGAGAATCTTCTGTTGGGTGAGAAAGGCGGCGGCTTTGGTGAGGGTGTCCTCGTAGAGCGATTCCTCAAACATGAGGTAGCCGTGTTTGCCACCTTCGTTCACGTCGAGGGCACTTTTGTTTCCGGCGGCGAGCATCGCCTCGTGAAACGCCTTGGCCCCAGCGAAGGGTGTCACCGTGTCGCCGGTGCCGTGGAAGGTCAGCGTCGGCGGCAGGCCGGCACGCACGTGGTGGAGGGGGGAGAGTTCGCGCCAGCGTTCCCCGATTTTCGCTTGGCCATATCCTTCGGCGGAGGTGTCGATCACCGGGAAAAGCAGGATCATCACATCAGGTCGACAGGAGACCGCGAGGTCGTCCGTCTCTTCATTCACCGCGTCGAAGACGGCGGTGGAGGCGGCGAGATGTCCCCCGGCGGATCCGCCACTGACGACGATCTTCGCCGGATCGATTCCCAGTTCTCCCGCATGGGCGCGGACGTAGCGCACCGAGGAGCGGGCGTCCTTCACACAATCGAAGACGGTGGCGATGCCTGGCTGGTAGAGCCGGTATTGCACGCTGATGCCGACCATGCCGTGACGTCTTGCGAAGTCGGCGGCGAAGGGATACATCCGGCTCGGATCCATCCCGCCCCACCCGCCGCCATGGATGATGTGGAAACAGGGGCGGCGGTCGCCTGCCTTCCACCCTTCCGGGAGGAAAACGCGGAGCTCGAGCTCGCGATCGGCGATTTTTTTATAAACGATCACCCGATCCGGCTGCAGCGAGGGGATGCGGCTCTTGATGTAATCGGCCCGGAGATCCGTCGGGAGGAGGAGCGCGGCGACCGCCAGGAAAACGGAGAGAGATCGAAGCATTTCGTAAGACTGACAGCTTCTCGGCTCGCCCGCAAGCCGTCTCCGAGGCGCAAGGCGGGACCCCGGGGGACTGGCACGGTCGACTCTCAGATCTGCGAGGCTTGTGATTTTGTTGAGCGAATTCTTGCAATTTCGGCCCGTTTTTCGTAATTTCCGCGCTCGTCTCCAGTCTCGACGGTAAATTTTTACCTTTTGGGTCTGGCGTCACAGCCTCCATTCTCCCGACAAACCCCCGGCGGCAGACCCGCCATCGATCATGATTGTGAAAACCACCCTCGTAGCTGCCGCCTTGTCGGCAATCACCCTCGTTCAGGCCATGGGCGCTTCCGCGCTGGGCCTCAATACTGAAGAATGGAAGAAGCCGAGCGCCGAAATGGTGGCTCAGGTGGAGGCCATGGAAAAGGCCATGGCGGCCATGGCCAAGGGCGAGACTCCCGAAGTCACCCTGCAGCAGGCGATCGACAAGATCCGCGAGCTGGCCGACAAGGGCAACGACAAGGACGCCCTCTTCGCGATGGGTTTCCTCATGCAGCAGAGCCAGCAGCAGAACGCCCTTGCCGAGGCGATGACCTACTACAAGCGCGCCGCCGACGCCGGCCAGCTCCAGGCCATGAACAACTACGGTTTCATCCTCGCCGGCTCGAGCCAGGAAGTGGAGAAAACCAAGGAAGGTCTCGATTTCATCAAGAAAGCCGCCGAAGGGGGCTTGAATGCCGCCCGCCGCAACATGGCCGCCATTTACCTGAACGGTCTCGGTGGTGAAGAGCGCAATCCCGATGGTGCCGTCGAGCTGCTCGAGAAGGCCGCCAACGAAGGCGACGGGCAAGCCCAGTTCGAGCTGGCCCAGTTCTATCTGGAACTCGGCGGCCCCGAAAAGGTCGACGATGACAAGGCCTGGGATTGGCTGAACAAAGCCGCCGACAGCGGCAACCCGAACGCCCTCGCCACCCTCGGCTCCGTTCTCTTCGATGGCAAAACCTTCGGCGCCCGCAAGATCGAAGCCGATCCGAAGGCCGCGGTCGAGAAATTCAGCAAACTCGCCGAGCAGAATGTGCCGGCCGGTCTCCGCACCATGGCGGAACTGCACGCCTCCGGCCAAGCCGGCGTGGAGAAGGATTTCCCCAAGGCGCTGGAATACTTCAGCCGCGCCGCCCAAGGCAACGACGCCGCCGCCCAAGTGGTGCTCGCGGGCTACTACGATCAGGGTGTGGACCTCGATCCCGCCGACCAGAAGATCGACGTGGCTCCGAATGCCGCCGCCGCGCTCGAGCTCTACCGCCTCGCCGCCCGTAACAACGTGCCGCTCGCTCTCTACAACGTGGGCATCTTTTATGAAGAAGGCCGTGCCGTCGATCAGGATGCGACGAAAGCCTTCGCCCACTTCCTCCAGGCCGCCGGTGGTGGCTTCGCGCCCGCCATGCAGAAGGCCGGCGTCTATTACCTGAACGGAGCCGGCACCCTGCGCGATCCGATCGCTGCCGCCGGTTGGTTCAACCGGGCCGCCGCCATGGGCCTGCCCGAGGGTCTCCTCAGCCTCGGCGTCATGGCCGAGTCCGGCATGGTCGCCGTCGCCGCCGAGAGCACGCCCGCCAAGGCTGCTTCGGAGGCCTACCAGCAAATCGTGAACGCGCCCCAAGTGGCCGATCAGACCCGCTTTGAAGCCCTTCTCCGCCTCGGCGGCATTTACTTCCGCGGCGCCCTCGTGGCGGCCGGCGAAGCGCCCGCCCCCGATTACGAGAATGCCTACAAGCAATTCAAGCAAGCGACCGAACTGGCCCCCGGCAACGAGCTCGCGGCGAATCTCCTCAAGGAAGCGGCTGCCAAGCTGACTCCCGAACAGATCAAGAAGGTCGACGCCGCCGTGGCCGAGGCCGCCGCCGCCCGCAAGGCCGCTCTTGAAACGGCTGCTCCCGCCGCCCAGCAAGGTGGACAAAAAGGTGCCGCTCCGGCCGCACCGCGGGCCGAGCCCACCGGTCAGCGCACCGCTCCCTCCGCCGCTCCCGCGACGGCTTCCAGCGAAGCGGCGGCTCCCGCCGCCATGCCGGCCGCCGCAGCGCCTGCCGCCGCCCCGGCCGCGGGTGGTGAGGAGAAGAAGCCCGGCTTCCGTCTGCCCTTGTTCAACCGCTGATCGGTTTCGTTCCAATCGGGATTGGTTCCCGAGCGCAAAGGCCATCGAGCTTCGATGGCCTTTTTGCGTTCATTCCCGGCGCTGCGGGCTTTTTTTCGGAAAAGTTTCGAATTTGGCACCAAATGCTGATTTTTTGTTGACCCTCTTCCCGCTTTTTGGCTAGTAATCCGTGAGGCCAAACGAATTATGGCGTCGCTCCATGCCCTTTCCGGGTTGGTTGCGTTTCGCCCTAAGACGGGCCTACCCCCAAAAACCCTCCCTCCTCAACGCAGATTCCCCTCCCCCGGGGGAAGCTGCATCCCTGCATTATCGTATGTCCGCGTATACTCGTTTCCTCCGCGCCCTCCGCAGCCGGATCTTGACCGCGATGGCCTTGATCCTGATCGCCCTCTCTTCGGGACCTGCATCGGCTACCTTGTTTTACTGGGATGTTGACGGCAGTGATTCCGGAAACACCACAGGCGGCGCCAATCTCGGTGGAACCGGAACGTGGGATGCCTTGGCCTCCAACTGGTGGGACGGCTTGAACCCGCTCAACTCGTGGCTGAACAGCCCGGATGATTCCGCGGTCTTCACCTATGCCTATCCCGCGCTGGGGATTCCCTCGAATTTCGGTGTGACCGTCGCAGGGGGCGGGGTCACCACCGGCGGCATTTCGTTTCTTCGCAGCGGTTACACGCTCAGTGGGGGAGCCATCACCTTGGCTGGTAGTGCGCCGACGCTCCACGCGACCTTGGGCGACTCGGCCACGATCAGCAGCAACCTTCTCGGGACGGCGGGTCTCACGAAGACGGGCGGGGGATCGATCCGCTTGAGTGGCACCAATACCTACACCGGCACGACCACGATCGCGAACGGCACCTTGATCATCACCAACGGGAACCAACTCGGCACGGATCCTTCCGCCGTTGTTGTCACGGGATTCAATCCGGTGCCCACATCGACGAACGTCCGGGGTTTTGGCGGCGGTGCTCTCCTTTTGGATGGCACGAGCAGTGGTTTCACCTTTTCCCGGAATCTCTCGCTGCAAGGAACTGGTCCGATCGCCGACCGGAGTGCCGCCCTCATCAGTGTGGGGAACAACACGGTATCCGGCGCGATCTCCATGGGAGTGCCGGCGTTTGGATCCGGGGTCAATACGCGGATGACCGCTGCCAACGGAACGTTGAACCTCAGCGGCAGCCTTGATGTCGATACCACGATCGCGATCGGCACGACGGGAACGACGATCAACACTCTGGGGGGCACGAACCAGGCCGGGGTCTCGACCTACAACCTGACCGGCGCATTGACCGGCGATGGCACCCTCGAGAAATCGGGAGTCGGTACCTTGCTGCTGAATCCTTCGAATACCTCGGGCTTCACCGGTGCGGTCCGCGTCAGCTCGAGCGCGACCGGCCAGCAGAGCACCGTCCGGATCACCACTCCGGGGGTTTTGGGTACTCGCACTGCTTCAGGTACGAGCAGCGTGCTCGATCTGAACGTGGGGATCCTCGAGGTCCGTATGGACACTCCTTCGGTCCAGGCGGGCGGGGGCAATGCGAATGTCTACATCCGCGGCAACGGCAGCACGATTTTTGCGGACCACGCTGCCGGAAGCAGTGTGATCAATGGAATCCTGAACCTCGGGATCCTGACCCATGAGGATGGGGCGGGGGTTACCTTCAGCAGCCGGAACGGCTATGGCATGGCCTTCACCACGGCTCCGGTCAATGGAGCGGATGGCGACAGCACCTTCACCAACAGTCTTGGAGGGACGCTCTCCTTCACCGGGAATTTCTGGAGCAATGCCAACACCGCCGCGGTCCGCACCATGAATATCGGCGGCAATGGCAACACCGTCATCAACGGGGGGATCATTGCTTCGGGCGGGGCTTCGTTCGACCATGTCCTGACCAAGACGGGTTCGGGGTCACTCACCATTACCGGCACCAACTCCACCCTGGATGGAGCCGTCAACATTCAGGGCGGTGCCGTTCGTATTACGGATTTCCGGTCACTGACGAACAACACGTCGGCGATCAACATTGGCACGGGCACCACCGCAGGTGCCCTCATCATAGGCACGTCCACCGCCCCAAACGCCGCCGGTCTCACCACCAGCAAGGTCATTAATTTGGCGGGCACTACCGGCGCGGCGAGCATTCTTGCAAATCAGGCGGGTACCGATCCGGTGGTTCTGAACGCCAACTTCACTGCTACGGGGGTGAACCTGAAAACGTTGAATCTGGGAGGAACGAGTTCGGTCGACAACGTGATCAACGGCAGCATCGTCAACAATGCAAGCGGGCAGACGCAGACGTCGGCAAACTATTCCACCGGGGCCACCACGATCACGCTCGCGTCTGTTTTGGGCATCCAGGTGGGTGATGTGATTTCGGGGACTGGCATTCAAGGTGGCACCACGATCACCGCTATCAACACCGGCACCCGCGTGGTCACCTTGAGCTTGCCGACGACGGCGGGAATCACTGCGACGGCGACGATTACAACGCCGAATGTCCAGAATGCAACCGCACTTGCCAAAGTTGGCTCCGGCGTCTGGGTGCTCGGCGGTACCAACACCTTTACCGGAGTTTCCACGATCTCGAATGGCACTCTGAAACTGAGAGCCAACGCCGCTACCTCGACCATCATCGACAATGCTTCGGGGGTCACCTTTGCCCAGATCAACCAATATGCGGGCGGAACTTTGGAATTCGTCGGCCAGCCTGCCGTCAATAACGTCGAAACGATGGCGGCCCTGACGCCGACCGATGGTGCCAACACGTTGAAACTCAGCCCCGGTGTGGGCGGAACGGCCTCTATGGTGTTCAGCTCGGTGGGTACGATTGGAGATGGAGCCACGGTCAACATCATGGGATCGGATGGTGTCACCAACACGGTGACGTTGACCGGGCAGACCGGTTTGAACGCCTCTCCCCGCCTTTTCTTCGGAGGAAGTGACTTTGCTTTTGGAGGCGCTGGTGGAGTGATGCGCGCTCCCGTTTACGGAACGGATTCGGGTTTCGTCAATGCTCCCACGGGCGGGGCCTTGCCCGCAGGTCAGGACAGCTTCTCCATCAACGGCGCTATCACGGCGCAGGGCTCCCAGACTGTCGATACCCTCAAGTTCAACGGCGCGCAGACCCTCACGCTTGCTTCCGGGGCGACGCTTACGATTCGCACCGGTGCAGCGAACACGGACGGAGCGATCTTGGCCACCGGCGGATCCTCGATGATTACAGGAGGAACGGGACTCTCCACAGGTGGTAGTGGCTCGCTTACTTTCTACGTCAACGGAGAGGCCAATTCTCTGACGATTGATACCGTTCTTACCGCGGGAACCACGGGAGGGATCACCAAAAGCGGGACTGGTACATTGATCCTGACCAAGGATAACTTGCAGACCGGTACGATCACGCTGAACGAGGGGAAAATCCAACTGTCCGGTAGCGGGGATCTCGGAGCTGGTGCCTCCTTGACGATGCGGCAGGGAACTACCTTGGATCTCAACGGGATTTCGCCGACGAGTAGCACCAATACCTTCACGAACAACGGCACGGTCACGAGCGCGGCTCCTGCCACATTCACGGTCGGTGGCGCCAATGGCACAGGGACTTCGCTGGGGATTGTCAGCGGTGCCGTGAGCCTCACCAAAGTGGGCACCGGAAACCAGAGCTGGCTCGGCGACAGCACCTACACCGGGGTGACCACGATCGGCAGCACTGGGCTTGTTACCGTCAATACCTTGGCCGACGGCGGACTTGCCAGCGGTATCGGGGCGTCGAGTAATGCTGCCAGCAACCTTGTTTTCAACGGCTCGACGGGTGGGTTGGTTTACCAAGGAGCCATTGTTGACGGAAACCTGACCCTCGGCTCGCGCTCCGCCTCCACCAACCGCCTCTTCACCCTTGCCGGCACGGGAGCGACGATTTCCAACACGGCGACGAACAACAACGCCCTCGTTTGGAGCAACACCGGGGCCATCGCCCATGGCATCGTCGGTCCGCAGAACCTGATTCTCACCGGCACCTCCACGGCTGACAACACCTTCAATCCGCAGCTGACCGACAGCGGTACGGGTGGCGACATCACCAGCCTTAGCAAAACGGGCGCCGGCCAGTGGAATCTCGGCAATCCCAACAACACCTACACAGGCACCACTTCGGTCTCCAACGGCGTCCTCGCCTTGAACGAGAATGGAGCGCTGCCGGCCAGCAGCCCCCTCGCTCTGGGAACCACGACGACCGCGGGGATCCTCCAGATGAGCGGCAACTTTACCCGCAGCATCGCCGCCGCGGCGACTCCGGGCTCGGGAACGGTGACCTGGACCGGCACCACCGGCGGCGGTGGTTTTGCCTCACATGAATCCGCCTTGACCGTCACCCTGAACAACGACGCCGTCACCCCGATCATCTGGGGAGCCGGTGGTTTTGTGGGCACGGGTGGTGCTCAATCCCTTTTCCTCAACTCGGCCACCTCTTTGGCGGAAGTGAACTTCACCAACGCCATCGACCTGAATAGTGCAGTGCGGACCGTCAACGTGGGCGACAATGCCACGACCGGCACGGATTTTGCCACGATGAGCGGCGTGCTGAGCGGCACCGGTCTGAGCGGACTCCGCAAGGAGGGCGGGGGAATCCTGCGCTTGACCGGTGCAAATACCTACACGGGTGAGACGACAATTATTCAAGGAACCCTCACGGTGCAGTCCCTCGGAAACAGCAGTGCTCCCGGTCTCGCCACCAGCGTCGGGACCAGCACCGACGCGAACCTCGCCACCCATGGCATTGTCCTTGGCCGGACTGGAAACAACGCTGGTCTCCTCCAATACGTGGGGGCGGGCGAAACGAGCGACCGGTTCATCCAACTCGGCGTGGACGGTGGAACGGGTAGTTCCCAGATTCACGCGGACGGATCGGGTGCGTTGATCCTCACCAATGTCAATAACACGGCCAATACCGCCGCGAAAACGTTGTTTCTCCGCGGGTCGAATACCGCTGGTAACATGATTACAAGCGCTCTTGCGGACAACACCGGTGCCCTCAGCGTCACCGTTGACGGTGGAGCCACCTGGATCCTCACGGGCGCCAACACCTACACCGGCACGACCTTGGTCAGTGCTGGTGCCTTGGGGATCGCGTCCAGCACACTTGGCAGCGGTGCAGGCAATCTCGATCTCAACAACGGCACGGTTTTTGCCTATGGCGCGGATCGTACTGTCTCGAACCCGGTGCGTTTGGCCAACAACGCGACGACGGCGGTGTCGGGCGACTACAGCCTGGCTTTCACGCAGCCTCTGCAATTGTTGAATGCCGCCAACAACACGGGCTTGAACAACAATATTGTCAGTGGAAAGACCCTGACCCTTGCCGGTGCCACCGCCAATTCCCTGCCGAACAACGCCAACCGGACGTGGACGATCGATGGGTCCGGCACCACCATCATCGCGGGAGACATCACCACGACGCAGACGGCGGCGGGTGGACTGAACCTGACCAAAACGGGTAACGGAGTGCTCGTTCTTGGGGGAACGGGTGGGGGAGCCAACAATTTCAACCGGAACAATGCGGCCATCGATCTCGATCGCGGGACGATCCGGCTCGGTGCCAGTGAGGTGATCGGTGACGGTGTCGACACCCAGGCCGTTCCAGTGGCCTACGGGGGGCTGACCATCAGCCCGGAAGCGGTGACGGGGGACACAGCCACGTTCGACTTGAATGGTCAGACGGAAACCGTCAACGCCCTCACTGCCACAAGCAACGGCACCCTCGTCCTCGACAACACCTCGAGCAGTCCGGCGACCTTCCGTTTCGGCGCGAACAACTCGACCGTGAACTTCGGATCGGGCACCGGCAGCTATTCCATCCAGAATTCGGGCACGGGTGCCCTGAGCCTCGTGAAACTCGGCAACACCTCCACGACCTTCAACTCCGGCATCCTTCTCAATCACGCCGGGATCACCGCGAGCGAAGGCGGCGGTTCCTTCACGATCGCCGCTCCGGTCAATGCGACGAGCGGATTGCGGGCCATCGGTAGTTCCACCCTCGCCTTGACCGGAGGCATCACCAACCCCGGACTGATCACCAGCATCGAAGTGGGCGGGGGATCGATCCTCAGCCTTCTGGATGGCGCGGGCTCCGCGATCAGCAATCTCACGAACCTCAACCTCGGAGCCGGGTCCGGCACCGCGACGCTGAACCTCAACATCGGCGATTCGGCGACGGATACACTCACCCTCCTCACCGGAGGCACCTTGAATCTCGCCAATTCGGTGACCTTCAATCTCACGGACACCGGTCTGAGCCCCCTGACGACCTACACCCTTCTCAACCTGATCGATGGCGGCATCACTGCGTTCGGCACCGGCAACATGATCCAGGGGGCGACTCCCGGTGGTTTCTCTGGCTTCACCTGGAATGTCACGAACAACCTCGTCCAGATCACGACCGGAACGCTCGTGACCGGTTCCCTCTATTGGCGCGGCCTTGCCGGAGGCGGAACGGACACGACCTGGAATGCCAATGCCAACAACTGGTCGCAGGACAAGTCGAACACGATCGTGGGTACGACAACGCCCGGCCAGGGGACGGATGTGATCTTCGCGATCGATTCCGCCTCGGGTGACGTCGCCACCACTCTTGAACAGAACTTCAAGGTGAACTCGCTCACCTTTGAGGCGGGAACCAGCACCCCGACTTCCGTGTCCATCGCACCCGGTGCCGTCGCGACGAACCGGATCGAAGTCGCGCCGCAATTGGCGACCGACGGCGTCGAAATCTCCGCCGGAGGACCAGCCAGCGTTGCCATCTCGGCGCCCTTCCGTCTCGGCGCAAACCAAACGTGGCACGTCGCCGACGCCGGTTCGACCCTCACCCTCTCCGGAGGACTGCTGGGAGAGCGGGATGTCATCAAATCCGGCAGTGGCCGCGTCATCCTCGGCGGAGCCGCCGATGCGACCTTCAATGCCGGCCAGACCGCGGATTTCTCGATCAATGCCGGCACACTCGAGCTCACCAACGTGGCGGCTCTTGGCACGGTGGTGAACGGCAATCTCGCCAACGTCATCGTCAATTCGACCGGCGCTTTCTATTATAACGGCGCTGCCGGAACGGTCCCGAATCCCCTCACCTTGAATGGCGGGACGCTTTCTTCGGGCACGGCGAACCAGATCTACAGTGGTGCCGTGAATCTCAGCGGAGATTCCTTCATCAACCTGCGCGACAGCAACTCGGCGGTGGCGACCACCACCGCGCGTGCCGTCACCCTGACTGGCGTTCTTTCCGGGGCCGGAGACATCACCCTCGATTCCATCAACACCGCCTCCGCTGGAAACCAGATCACGGGTGACCTCGTTATCTCGAACGCCGGCAACAGCGGATGGAGCGGCGATCTCATCGTGCGCAGCGGCACCGTCACGGCCCGTGGCGGCAATGGCGACACGCTCGGATCCGGTGCGATCACGATCGAGCTCGGCAAGGTCGAGTGGGAAGGCGCCGGCGGCGTCACCTACAACATCAACAAGGCCCTCACCGTGGCGCGCGCCGGTGGCAACGCCGTCGCGGAGTGGAACATCGACCGCACCTCCGGCTCCGGGGCCTTCATCGTTGAAAATGCCGGAGCCCTCACCCTCGGTGGTGCCGGGGGTACGGGCGAACTGCGTGTTTTCGCCTCTGACGCGGAGAACTCGGTCGCCCGCTTCACGGGTCCGGTGACCTTGGCGAACAATGCCGCGATCCACGTGCGCGACAATGCCACCCTTGTCGAGGCCACCTTCTCGGGCGGCATCTCTGAAACCGGTGGAGCCAGGTCTCTCATCATCAATGGTCCCGCCGGAGGCGGCACCGCGTGGGGCGGTACCTCGGGCATCGTGCATCTCAGTGGAGCGAGCAGCTACACGGGTGGCACCACCCTGGCGGCCGGCAACCTGCGTTTCGGTCACAAGGATGCGATCGGCACGGGGACCTTGACCATTTCCGGAGCCTCCACGGTGTCCGCTTCGACGGCCCTGACCGGTAGCAACGCCGTCCTCAACGCGATCACGCAATCCAACGCCCTGACCTTCGCGGGCGCCAACAGCCTGGAACTCGGAGGGGCGATCAATCTCGGTGGGGCGGCCCGCACCATCACGACCAACAGCGAGACCGGTGCTTCCCTCATTCTCTCGGGAGCGATCAGTGGTTTCGCCACGGCTGATGGCACGGCCTTCACGCTCGCGGGCAATGCCACCGGATCGGGCACCATCCGCGGGGGCTTTCTCATGACGGGGGACGCCGCCGACATGGCCCTGACCGGCGGGGAGTGGACCCACGAGACCGGCACCAGCCGGGTCGCGGATGATCTCACCACCTCGGGGGCCAATGCGGTGCTGAATCTCAACAGCGGCCTGTTCCAGGTGCGGGATGATTTGTCAGTCACCGCCAACAGTACGCTCAACCTGAATGGCACCGGTGCCCTCAGCTTCAGCACACCGACGCTCAGCGCCGATGCCTCGTTGCGCTCGTTTGGTGGCGGCACCATCGTGATCGGTGCGAACAACGCCGTCGTGGTGACCGATTTTGACGGTCTCCGCATCGGCACGGATGGTTCCGGTACCGGCAACCTGGTGATGAACGCGAACCAGACGGTGAGCGAATTCGTGCTCGGCAACCGCAACATCGATCGGACCGGCAACGTCACCGGCACCGGAACCCTTACGGTGACGGGCAATCTCGACGTTTATCAAGGCACCATCGCCGCGAACCTCGCCAGCACGGGGAGCACCGCTTTCGAGAAGTTCAGCAGCAATACGGTGACCCTGAGCGGTGACAACAGCGGTCTCGCCTCCACCGGCGTCACGCTTCATTACGAAGGCAGCCTCATCCTCGATTACACCTCGAGCAACACCACGAAACTCCGCGCCGCCTCCGCTTTGGAAATGCGCGGATCCAACCTGGTCTTGAACGGCAACGCTTCGGCGCCCACGGCTCAAACCGTGGGTGGGATCACCCTTGCCAACGGGGTGGGTTCGAGCCGGATCACGTTGAACCCCGGGGGGAGCCAGGAGGTGGTGCTCAATCTCGGGGCCATCACCCGCGCGGTGAACGCCCGTGCGGGGACGATCCGCTTCGTCCTTCCCTCGGGAACGCAGAGCGCCACCAACGGGATCACGACCACGACCGCCTTGGTGAACGGCATTCTCGGCACGGCCGCTTACGCCACGGTCGATGATGGCACCGGGGTCTGGTTCGCCGGCAAGAGCGGAAACAATATCGTCGCCCTGGTGTCCACGGCGAAAAACGATGTCACCACCTGGCTCACGGGCGATCATGTCACCGACGAGACCACCGGGTTTACCGGAGCCTTCTCGAGCATCGCACTCAACAGCCTCCGTCTCAATGCGGCTGGGGGGAGTGACATCGATCTTGGCAATACCGGTGTCCTCGGACTCACGACCGGTGGTCTTCTTGTGACGGACCAGGTCGCCGGCACTCCTTCGATTCTCAACGGCACGATCTTCTCCGGAGCCCAGGCTTCGAACGTTCCCGAGCTCATCCTCACCCACGACGGCACGACGACCTTCGAGCTGGGTGCCGATATCCGGGCGAACACCGCGTTCACCAAGTCGGGCACGGGCACCGTCCTGCTTTCCGGCAACAACACCTCGACAGGGGATGTGGCCATCCATGCCGGTACCGTGGAACTCTCCGGAGCCAACGCCATCGGCGACAACGCCCGCGTTACCCTGGCCTCGCACCGCAACTCCATTCTCCGCCTTTCCGGAAACGAAACGATCGGCCGGCTTGAAGGCGGGCAGCGCCAGACCGACGGCGACTGGGGCGTCGTCGAGATCGGCAGCCACACCCTCACCCTCAATCAAAGCGCGAGCACGACCTATGCGGGACGTTTCACCGGTTCGGGAACTCTCGTCATGAGCCCGTCGAGCACGGGCAACCTCAACCTCAACGGCATCAGCACCGGCTTCACCGGAAACGTCGTGGTGAAGGGTGGTCTCTTCCAGTTGAGCGTCTCCGGTCAGATTGACGCTCCGATGTTCAACGTCATGAAGGGTGGTGCGCTGTTGATCGACAACAACGGCAACACCCGTTCCGGCACCCGCATCCTCAACACCGCCTCGATCGTCCTGGACTCGGCGGACGGCACCTTCTCCGGTGAAACCCGCCCGCGCGGTCTCGCGGTCCGCATCAACGTGAATGCCACGACCACCGAAACCGTGGGCGACCTGACCTTCAATTCCGGGGCGAACTACTTCTCGGGCGAAGCCAGCGGCACCACCGGGGTGACGGCGATCATCACCAGCAATTTCCTCCGTCTCAATGGATCGACCCTGAATGCCCGCGGGCGCTCCCTCGGTCTGACAACGGGAGATCGCGCCCAGCTCCGCATCGGGGACGCGACCAATCAGACCGCCTTCATCGCCAGTCTCATCGGGGGCGGTGGCGCCGCGGATTCCCCGACCGTGAGCATCGCCCCGTGGGCCATCGGCGAAAACCTCACCGGTGGCCTCGGCGACGGGAACATGGGCAACACCTTCCTCACCTACGTGAGCGGTACCGGCTTCCGTCCCCTCAGTCTCACGACCGAATACTCCACCTACGCCACCGCGGGCGACACGAACAACGTCCGTGAATCGCTCAACGCGAACCTGAGCGGACTTTCGTCCCGCACCTTGAATTCGCTCGTGATCAACAACGACAACACCGCCGCTCTCTCCGTCCTGGGATCGGGCGTCGGACAGTCCCTCACCAACACGAGCGGTGGTTTCCTCTTCACCGTGACCAACGGTGTCGCGAGCACCGCCTACAACACGGAGTTGGGCGGATTCAACGATGGCATTCTCACCCCTGCCGGTGAGTACATCTTCCACGTCATCAATCCTTCCTCGGCCGCGACCACTTCCCTTTTGACCGCGACCGTTTCCTCGCCGCTGGCCTCCACCGCCGACCTCGTGAAGTCGGGCCGCGGCGCGCTCGTGCTTTCGGGGGTGAACACGGCCGGGGGTGGTGCGAGAAAGACCTTCCTCAACGAGGGGATTCTGGAAATCGGCGATCTCGACAACATCGGGGGCGCCACCGGCGATCTCGTTTTCGCGGGCGGCATCCTCCGCCTCGGGGCGGCGTTCGACGAGTTGACCGACGACCTCTCCGCCCGTTCCATCATCTTCCGCGACGGCGGCGGCACCCTCGACACGAACGGAAACGATCCCGTCTTCGCCGCCAGCCTCGGCTCGGGCACGGGAGGATTCACCAAGACCGGTCTTGGCAATCTCACTCTGAATGCCACCGCCTCCTACACCGGTGCGACGGCTCTCTCCGCGGGGACGATCACGATCGGAGCCGCCAATGCCCTGGGCGTGGGCGGGAATCTGACCCTCGCCGGCGGCACGACCCTGGCCCTCGGATCGAATTCGATCCAGCACGGTCTCGTCACCACCTCGGGGGTCTCGCCCGCGATCACTGGCACCGGCACGATCAACGCGTCGATCGGATTCTTCCTCAACCACACCGGGAACACCACCATCGACGCCGTCCTCGCGGGTAGCGGCGGGCTGCTCAAGGCCCAAAGCAATACCGTCACCTTGACCGGGAACAATACCTACACCGGCACCACCGAGATCCAGAACGGCACCCTCAGCCTTGCCAGCATCGGCAATGTCGGGGGAGGGGCCAGCCCCATCGGTGCTCCGACCACGGTCGAGGATGGCATCATCCGCATGGGTCTGACCACCGCGGCGACGACCCTGCAATACACCGGCACCGGACATACCAGCGACCGACTCATCGGCATGCAGGGAACGACCGGAGGCGTCACGCTCGATGCCGATGGCACCGGCGCCCTCGTCCTCGGCGGCGTCCGCACGGAAAACGCGGGGAACAAGACTTTGACCTTGCGCGGTAGTTCGGCGGCCGGCCTCGAGAACGCGACCGGCCAGATCCGCGAAGTGGGGGCGGTGCTCTCGGTGCTGAAGACGGATGCGAACACCTGGGCCTACAACCAGTCGCAGTCCTACACCGGCACCACCTCGGTCGATAACGGGATCCTCCGTCTCAATGCGACCCAGACGATGACCGGCGCCCTCCAGTTTGGCAGCATCAATGCCATCACCACGACGGGGACGCTGGAAGTGAAGGAGAGCTCCGCTTTCGGTTCCCTCCTCGTCCGGCCGAACGGAGATGCCAACGTCGTCGTCGATCCGACCAAAGCCCTCACCATCAACGGCAATGTCGTGATCGGCACTGACGCGGCGACAAGCGTCACCAACTTCACGGCGACGGGCGGCGGTGACTTCTCGGTCAGCAACACGACCAACACCGGCAACACCTTCCACGTCGGAGGCACCGGAACGGGCAACAACACGCTCGCCGACTTCAGCGGGCTCGCTTCCATGAACGTTTCCCTGAACACGACCGGTGGCACCTTCCTCGTCAGCAGTAGCTCGGGCACGAACCTCACCGGCAAAGCGGAGATCCGTCTCGCCGATACGACCGTGATCACCGCCAATGCCTTGACCGTGGGCGGCGGTGGCACCTTTGGAGGAAACGCCAACCAGGTCAATCAGTTGAAGCTGGGAACGGCGGCGAACGTCCTCAACGTGAATGCGATCAACATCGGCACAGGAGCGCGTGATCTCGGTTCGATCACCTTCCAGGACGTTGGTGGCACCGTCACGGTGCGGGCCGCCGACGGCACCGCCGCCGCCGCCTTCAACATGGGCACGGGCACCGCCAACACCGGGGTGGCGCTCGCCGGGAATCAGAACACCTTCGACGTCACCGGCCACAATGCCGACCTGAAGTTCTCGACCGTGAACATTGGCACGCAGAACCGCAACGCCGATCTCGTCAACGTCTTCAGCTTCGACACCGGCACGCTGGAGATCGGCAGCCTCACCGCTTCCACCAAGGGAGCGAACGGATCCACCACGACAACGACGATCAATATCGGCGGCGGCACCGTCACCACCGGGGCCTGGACTCTTGCGAGCGCTTCCGGGGCAGGCACCGCCGTCGCCACCGCCAATCTGACCGGTGGCAACATCACCTTCTCGGGGGCGATCAGCCGCGGCGCCGATGCCGCGGGAGGCGGCACCGCCACGGGGACGGTGAACCTGAACGGAGCCAACCTCGACATGGATGGCAACACCATCGGCAGCGCCACGAACCAGATCGTCTTCAACGCCCAGTCCGGCACCCTGCAGAACGTGGGTGAGATCAACGGAGGTGGCAACCTCGTCAAAACGACCGCCGGCACCCTCGTCCTGGCTGGAGACAACAACTACACCGGACGCACCGTGGTGAGCGCCGGAGTTCTCTCCATCTCCTCCGAGGACAACCTCGGTGACAATCCGGTGGCCTTCAATGCGGCCCAGCTCGAGATCGATGGAGGCACCCTCCTCACGACCGCCTCGTTCACGATCGACGACACGAACCGCGGCATCACCGTGGGCGCGACCGGCGGCACGATCGAGACGGCGGTGGGCACGGCGCTGACCGTTGCTTCGACCAATCCCATCGTCCTCACCGGAGCCCTCACCAAAACCGGCGACGGCGCCCTCTACATCAACAGCACCACGAGCGGCACCGGGGCGGTCAACATCACCGACGGCACCTTCGGCGGCACGGGAACGATCTCGGGGAACACCACCATCGGCAACGGTGCGGTCCTCACCGGCGGCACCGACGGCACCGTGGGCACGATCAACTTCAGCGGCTCCCTCACCAACGCCACGGGGGCCACCTGGCTCATCGATCTGGTCGGTGATGTGAACGGATCGTCCGACCTCGTCAATCTCGGCATCGGTTCCCTCGATCTGAACAACGCCACCCTCAGTCTCGCGGTGACGAACTTCACGGTGGGGAACACCTACACCATCGCCAGCTACGGTTCGCTCCTGAGCGGATCCACCTTCAACGGTCTCGGCGAGGGCGCGGTCATTTCCGGCTACCAGATCAGCTACGGCGCCAACGCCATCACCCTCACCGCCGTGCCCGAGCCCGGCACGCTCGGATTGCTCGGTCTGGCCCTCGGAGGCTTCTTCTTCCGTCGGCTCCGCAAGCGCCGGAGCGATGTCTCCGACGAGGCATGATCGGGGAACGATCGGGGCATCCGGCACAAAAAACGGCTCCCGATTTTCTCCGGATCGTGTAGAATTCGCGTGAAAGGCTCGCAGCCCCCTCGGGGGAGGCGGGCCTTTTCGGTGGCCGGTTCCGACCGACCGCTACTTCCCCCAAAATCCTGCCCTCAATATCCCGCGGACTCCCCCGGTCCGTAACGTTTCCCGCTGCCATGCGCCTGCGCCTTCTCCTTTTGTCCGGAGTTGCCGTCCTCCTTCTCGGAGGACTGTGGCTGGCGCGCCGTCCCATCGTCGCGGCGGTGAAGGAATGGCGGGCCGGATCCCTCATTTCCCAAGCCGAGGAGGCGGCCGCGGAAAAGCTCGGTCGGGAATCCGTGCAACTCGCGACCGCGGCGGCGCAGCTCGATCCGAAGCGACTGGACACTCTTCGACGCCTCATGCAACACGGTCGGGTCGTCGGGCTGCCGGAGTTGCCAGCCGTCACCTTGCTCGTCTTTTTCCACGACGAGCACACCCTCGAGGATCGGAAGGAGATCCTCCGCTGGACCCTCGAGCGGGGCGATGTCGCGTTCTTCGACCAACTCTATCCGAATCTGACCGAGACGGAGTTGCCCGATCCGGAGATCCAGTTCCTCCATGCCCGGAAGCTGGGGCTCCAGGGCCGCATTCTTGATGCCGTCGAAGTCGCGCGGGGTTTGGAGGAAAACGAGGCTCTCGCCGCGGAGGTCTCCTTGTTTCTGGCCACGATGCTGAGCCGCCTCACCGAGAATCCCGTCGCCCGCGGACAGGCCCGCGAACGGCTCCACGCGCTCCTCGGGCACGCGGACGAATCGATTTCCCTCCGGGCGTGGCGCAGCCTCGCCCTGCTCCCGGCCGGTCAGCGGGATCCCGGCCCCGACTTTTCGCCCCAGTCGTGGCTCGCGGAGCGGCCTTCGGCCACGGCCGAGGATCGCGTCATGGCGCGGCGTCTCGAGGTGGACCGGCTCCCGCCGTCCGGTCGGATCCCCGCGATGGAGGCCGCGGCGCGCGAGCTCCTCTCCGACCCCGGGGCGGTGCCGCCGGTGGTGCGCTGGTATCTCGAGGCCGGGGCGGGGGAGAAGTTGCTCGAGCTCCCCGAAGAACCCTTTTTGGCCGAGGTCGCGGTCTTCAGTTCCCGCTTGCAGGTCTATCTCGACCTCGGACGTTTCGTGGAGGCGGAGGCCTGGCTCGAGAAAGCGCCGGAAGGCTTCCCCGAGAGTGTCGCCGGCAGTCTCGCCGCGGTCTTCGCCCGTCGTGCCGGACGGGACAGTGAAGCGCTCTCGGCGTGGCGTCGGGTCATCGATCGGGCCGCCTCGCTCCAGATCTACGGAGATTGTCTCTCCGTCCTGCGGATTGCGGAGAAGTTCGGCGAAGAGGAGGCGGCGCAGAATGTCGTCGAGGCGATCGTTTCTTTTCCGCCCAATCGCCTGCCTCCGAGCGAGATGCTGGAGTTTCTCGAGCCGCGTTTCGCCGCGCGCCCGGGCGAGTGGCTGGACTTCTGGCGTGGCATCGCGAGGGCCCGCTCCGGCGATGCGTTCGCGCTCGATCAAGTCGCCTTTCTCGAACTCGGTTCCGACGGAGAGATCGATGCCGCCGGACACCTCGAGCGCACCGGGATGATCGTGCGCCGCTTCCCCGGGGCACCCCGTTTCCGGGCGACGCACGCCCTCTGGCTGATGCGGGCCGGGCGCAACGAGGAAGCCCTCGCCCTTCTCCGCGAGGCGGATCTGAATTGGAATGAAGCCGACTCCGTCGCCCGGGGCACCTACGCCCTTGCGCTCGAGCGGGCCGGATCCAAGGCCGAGGCGGCCGCCCTCAGGGCCGGCCTGCGCTGGACCGGGATCGGTCCGGTGCGGCGCGCGACGATGGAAAAGATGCTCGGCATGGTGCCGGGATCGACACACTCATGAATTTCTCCGGACTTCCTGGTCTTCCTCCCCTTGGCGGGTGCCTTCGCAAGAGTTTCACTCTTGGCGGCCTGGCCTTGTTTCTTTTTGCCTCTCCGGCCCTCCCGGCTCAGGACACCGATCCCGCGGCGCTGCTCCGCGCCCTCGCCCTGAAAGCGAACGATGGCAACGAAGAGGCGGCGAAGACGCTCGCCGACCGGCTCCTCGCGGCGATGCCAGCGAGGGTCGATCCCGCTTTTGCCGCGGAGGTCGAGGCGGCGGGGGCTGCCGAGGCCGCACGCCTCCTCGCGATGATCATCCTCCGGGCCGGTGTCGCGGATTTCCAAGCCGACGGCCTGGCCTTGCTCGATAAGGCGGTCGAAGGAGGATCGGTCGCGGCGACGGAGACGTCCGCGCTGGTTCTTCTCGAGGGACTTTACGGACGGAAGCGGGATCCGGAGAAAGCCGTGGCCCTGCTGCGTCAGGCCCGTCAGATGCCGGGAGCGAAGGAGGCCCACCGTCTCCTCGGGGATCTCGCGCTGAAAGGGGAGGGGATGCCGCGCGATGTCGCCCTCGCGATCGAATATTATCTCCGCGGGGCGGAGGCGGGCTCGGTGGCCTGCAGGGTTTCCCTGCACCGGCTCTACCGTGATGAGCAGGGGGGAGCCCACGACCTCGTCGAAGCCGAACGCCAGGGCCGCACCGCCGCCGACGCGGGTAGCGCCGAGGCGGCCTACGAAATGGGCGTTTTCTACGAGCGTTACGTCGAGGGCGCTCCGAACTGGAGCCGCGCCGCCGAATGGTTGAAAAAGGGACTCGAGGGCGGGCATGGTCCCGCTGCCGTGAGACTCGCCGATTATGCCTTCGAGGGCCGGCTCGGGCGGGTCGATGCGACCGAGGGCACCCGCCTCCTCCGTGAGGCCGCGGGTCTGGGAGATGGCGAGGCTTGTCTCCGTCTCGCCGCGCTTTATGAAAAAGGCGATCTCCTCCCTCAGGATCCCGTCGCCTCCACGGCCTGGATCCGCATCGCCGCGGCCTTCGGTCATGGACCGGCCCAGAATGCCTACGGGCTCCGGCTCACCAATGGCTACGGGGTTGCCTCGGATCCCGCCGAAGCCGCCACCTGGTTCGCCAAGGCGGCGCAACAGGGTCAGGCCGACGGGCAGGTGAACCTGGCTTTGCTCCTCGAGAACGGGATCGGCCTCGCCCCGAATCCGGCCGAGGCGAAACGGCTCTTTCTGGCGGCCGCCGAGGCCGGACATGCCGTCGCGCAGGAACGGCTCGCCCGCCTTTACAGCGAGGGCGATGATCCGGCGGCACGGGATGCCCTCGAGGCCGCTTACTGGGCGGCGCGGGCGGAACGGTCCGGCGCCGCTGGTGGGAAAGATCTTGCCGCGAAACTGCGGGGCGCCCTCTCTGCGGCCCAGGCAGCCGATCTCGAACGCCGTCTCCAGGATGCCACGGCCCGGCCTTGATTTTTCCTCGATTTGGAACCAATTCCGCTCTGCGGAAAGTTGATGACCTCTGTCCTACAATCGCTCGGTTACCTTCGCGAGGCGGCGGTCTTTTTCGCCGCCCTCGTGATCGGTCTCGCCACCATCGCCCTGCTTCGTCGCCTCTGGGTCTGGGATCGCGGACGCGACGTGGGGGATGGAGTGCGGAAATTGCAGACCGAGCCCATCCTCCGCGTCGGGGGAATCGCCCTCTTTGTCGTGTTTCTCTTTGCCTGCCTCGTCGCGACGGGCGGCGCCCATCCCGACAAGGTCTCGCTCCTCGGTTGGCCGTTTTTCCTCCTTGGGACGACCATGTTCCTCCTCGGTTTCCTCGATGATCTTTTCGGATTGCCCGCCCTCGTGCGCCTCTTCGTGCAGATCGCCGTGGGGGTGGCCGCCTACCTCTGCGAAATGCGGATCGACCTCATCAGCCACCCTCTCGGAGGCGGTGGCATCGAGACCGGGGGATTCGGCCTCGTCCTGACCGTGATCTGGTTCGTCGCCATCCCCAATCTCATCAATCTCGTCGATGGGATGGATGGTCTCGCCGGCGGCATCGCCCTTTTCCTATCGCTCACGCTCGCGACCTTGGGCGCCTTCTCGGGTCATACCGAGCTCCTTCTTCTCCATGTCACCCTCGTCGGAGGGATCGTGGCCTTTCTCGTTTTCAATCTTCCGCCCGCGAAGATCTACATGGGCGACGGGGGAGCTTATCTGCTGGGGTTCGTGATCGCCGGGTCCTCGCTCCTCACCTCGAACAAAGGATCGATTTTCGGCGCCCTCCTCGTCGTGGTCATCGCCCTCGGCTTTCCCATCCTCGATACCGCCCTCGCCATGCTGCGGCGGGGGCTCACGGGCCTGCCCGTGATGAGGCCGGATGCGCTCCACCTTCACCACCGGCTCCTCACCCTCGGATTTTCCAAACGGAACATCCTCTTCATTCTCTACGGCGTCTTCGCGGGTCTGTCCCTCCTCGGGTTGAGTGTCTTCCTCTCCGCCGGCTACACCCTGCCCATCGTCGGCATGGTCGCGACCATCGCGGTGATCCAGACGATGCGCTTCGTCGGCCTGCCCCACAATCTCAGCGAAATGAAGCGCGTCCTGCGCGACATCGTCACGGCCCGGACGGACGTCCGCTACGCTTACGCCATGTCCCTCGTCCTCGAGCACGACCTCGAGCGGGTCGCTTCGGCCGACGTCTTCTGGGAGAATTTCCGGATCTTTCTCGGTCGTCTCGGAATCACCCCCCGGACCGGCGATCCGGGCGAAACCACGACCGCCGAGCGGAAAGTCGTCATTCTCCGCATCGACGACCGCACCCTCTGGGGGCTCGTCTGCCCTCGCCCCGAAGGATCGAGCCGGCGTTGGGAGCGCGTCGCCCGCTGTTTCCTCTCCGCGATCATGGGAGCCCGGGCGCGCTGGGGCCGGACGCTCCCCGCGTCTCTCGGATTTATCGAAGTTTCGGACGAGGCCGAATTAAGTGCCATTGAGGCCTCACTCCGTGCGGAGCCCGCGCTCATGGCGATCCAGGTCGCCGCCACGGGCCTTTCCGAGCGGGTTTTGCCCTCGGAAAGCTAATTTCTCGCTTCTGCGAAATGATTTTTATTTTTCGCTACCAAATCTTGACGTTTCGCCTCCAATGTTGTTGTAATTCCGTCCGCCGGAACATGTCTACCTCATTGATATCGCGGGTCTTGATCGCGACCCTGGGCCTTTCGCCTTTTTTCCCCGTCCTCGCACAGGAGACCGGGGCGGAGATCGATGCCGCCGCCGTGAACGAGGAAGTCACCTCCTATCTCGACGACGACGCCGACTCGCTCCTCGAAGGCGATGCGCCGACCGGCCTGGAGGATTCTCCGGGCGGATTCGCTCTCTTCCCGGCTTTGAAGATCGATCTGATTGGATCGGCTTCCTACATCTTCGATTCGAACACCACGCAGACTCCCGTCGCCGACAGCGCCTCGGTCTTCGCCTTCGGCTTTTCGGCCGTGACCAAAGCCGGCAAGGAAAGTGATCCCGGCGGCTACTATTCGCTGAACTACAACGGGCAGGCGTTCTATTACACCGACTCCGCGGATGACTTCGGCCGCGATCCCTACGAACAATATTTCAGTGGTGCCGTCGGGGTGAATGGAGGCAAGACGAGACTCCGCCTTGATGTCAATTACCACCGCAACAACGGGAACTCGATCCAGTGGGACAACATCCAGCGGGAAACCCGCCGGGCCGCGAGCCATGACTACGGATTCGCCTTCAGCGGCGCACGCGACCTCTTCCGTGGCGAACTGCTTTTCGGGGCCGGATACACCCTCCGTGATTTCGATCCCGGGACGGGATTCGGTGATGGCGAGAACGTCTACGGCGACCTCGCGTGGATGACTTCTCCCTCCTTCGCCCCGAAGTCGTCCGTCGGCCTCGGTCTTCGTTTCGGTTCCGACGAGTATGATGGCAATCCCTCGCAGGATTTCACGACGCCTTCCTTCCGTTGGAATTACAAGGTCTCGCGCAAGACCTCGATCCACAATTCCTTCGGTTACGAGTTCCGCTCCATCGACACTCCCGGATCGGTCGATTCCGAGAATTTCGTCTACAACGGCGGCATCAGTTGGGCGGCCACGTCGAAGACCGGCTTCGACCTCAGCTACTACCGGAACGTCCTTCCCTCCTACGTTCTCACCGGCGAAGACTCCACCAACACCGGCGTCGCCCTGCAGATGCGCAACAACCTCCCCGGCCTCTTCGAACTCAGTTCCCGCGTCGGTTACGAAAACGCCGAGTACTTCGCCGGCACCGCCGGAGCGGCCTCCAACCGCGATGACGATTTCGTCCGCCTTTCCTTCGAGTTGACCCACCCCCTCATGATCACCGAACGTCTCCGCGGACAGTGGGCGCTCTTCGTGAACTACAACCAGAACGATTCCTCCCAGGCGATCAATGAGTTCGAGCAGACCATCACGGGTCTCCGCTTCGCCCTGGTGTACTGACGTCTTTCCGTTTCTGAAAATCCCCCTCTCCACTTCGTCATGAAAAAGCTCCCCGTCTTTCTGTTCCTCTTCCTCGCCATGCTCATGGTGGTGCCCGCCGACCTTCAAGCCGCGAAGCGACGCGATGTGAAGGGGACCATCTACAACGACCCCAACGGCAACAACCGGCTCGACAACAACGAGAAGGGCGGGCAGCCCGCCACCGTGTGGCTCTACCGCGTCCTTCCCAACGGGAGGAAGCGGAAAGTCGGCAAAGTCTCCACCGATGCCGCGGGCAACTACACCTTCAAGAACGTGCGCACCGGCAAATACTTCATCTCCGTGCGTTACAACGCGAACAAGTTCGCCGTCCGCACCCGCACCTTCACGATCGGCGGCAACAGTGATGCCCCCTTCAACGCGAACATTCCCTACGTGACCCCCTCCACGGCCAACCGATATCCCCAGCTCACGCCCACGCCCAATCCGGCGAACCTCGATCAGGATCAGCAGACGACTCCCTCGGCTCCCTGATCCTGCCGGGAATCCGGCCTGCTTCCGCGACCGCGCGCAGGCTTGTCGTGGAGCCCGCTTTCCGACTCGCTCCCTGTCGGAAGCGGTTTCCAAATCTTCAAAAGCGTGGTAAACTGGCGCTCTTTCCGAGAGCCCTTGAATTTCCTCATGAGTGAATGGTTTACTTCGAAAATCGGCGGCAAAAAGGCGTCGGCCGTCGTGGTCTTCTCTCTCTTGGCTGGATTCGCGGCGCCACTCGCCGCCCAGGATGCCCCGCCCGCACCGAGGGCCGAGGTCGTCGATCCGGCAGCCGATCCCGTCGCCGTGCGACGCACCAGCCCCGGCGAGGTGCGCGAGAATCTCAAGCTGAAAACGGGGGATATCGTCTCCATCAACGTCTTCGGAGAAGCCTCGCTGACGGGTGCCTTCACCGTGGGTCCCGGTGGTGAGGTGGTTTTCCCCCTTCTCGGCAGCATTCCCGCGGCGGGCGGATCGGCGGTCGAATTGGGTCAGCGGATCAAGGAACTCCTCGAGACCGATTACATCCGCAGCGCCCAGGTTTCCGTCGCCATCGCCGAAGAGGCGAAGCTCGCGCCCAATACCATCACCGTGATCGGACAGGTGATGCGTCCGGGGCAGGTCGCCTTTGAGAAGGACACGCCCATGGATCTCTTCACCGCCATCTCTTCCGCCGGCGGACTGACCGAGCGGGGCGACCGTTTCCGCATCGAGCTGAAGCGCCGCGAAAACGAAGACCTGCGCACCCAGATGCTGAACCTCGAGAGCGATCGTGTCCTCAAGCTCCGCGACAAGGATACCGTCATCGTCCACGCCCTTCCCGAGAAGATCATCGCGGAGAAAGTGATCCAGACCATCACCGTCATCGGCGAGGTCAAGAATCCGGGGCAGGTGGCCCTGAAGGATGATCAACCGCTCGACATCATCACCGCCATCGCCATGTCCGGCGGCTTCACCGACGTGGCGAGGCCTTCGCGCGTCATCGTCCGCCGCAACACCGAGGCCGGCGTGCAATCCATCGAGGTGAATGTCTCGAAGATGCAGAAGGACAATTCCCAGCCTTTCCTCCTCCAGCCGAACGACACCGTCACGGTGCCGCAGAGTGTCTTTTGAGGGCCGCGTCTCCTCCGCTCCTCCGACTCACGCATGAGCCAATCCTATTCCTCCGATCCCGACGCGAACGATGCAGGCCAGTCGCGCGGACTTCAGGATTTCTTGCGCTGGTTCCTCCGTCGCTTCTGGATCTTCCTCATCGCGCTGGTCGGCGGTTATTTCCTCGGTCTCTACCTTTATTCGGTGACGCCTCCGACCTATCAATCCTCCGCCACGATCGAGATCCTGCGGGTGAAGCGTGACGCCGCCGACATCGCCGAGGAGGAAAAGATCCGCATGACGGGAGCCGCGGAGATGCTCTCGGCCTCCGAGCGGATCCGCCTGCCCCAGATCTACATCGAGGCGGCGAAGGGCCAGGTCCTCGCCAACCGCGAAAACATTCTCCCCGCCCAGAAGCGTTTCCCCTGGGTGAAGCCGCTCCATTACTCCAGCGAGGAGCTCAGCCCCGAGGTCCTCGGTGCGATGTTGCGCGGCTGGGTCTCCGTGCGTTGGCGCACCGACACCACCCTGCTGGATCTCACCTCCTCCCACACCGATCCCGCCATCGCCCGCGATTCCCTCGCCGCCGTCCTCAGCGCCTACGAACAGCTCAGCGAGAGCCGTGTCGAGGGCTCCTCGGAATACGTCCTCGATTACATCCTCGACAGCTCCGCCGAGATCAAGGATCGCCTTCTCAGCCTTGAGAGCACCCTGCAGCTTTATCAGCGTTGCCTCGCCCTGAGCAAGGAGATCGATGAGGCCGAGCGCCAGGTCGCCGAGATGGAGAAACGTTACCTCCCGAAATGGCCCGCCCTCGTCGAGGCGAAGGAATTGCTCCGCATCCTCGAGACCCGCTTCGTGACCGAGTTCAACCAGGTCATGACCCTTTCCGAGGAGGAGCGCAAGTTCTGGGAGAGCAGCGCCGTTACGCTCGCCAACGCTTCTCCGGAAGAGCTGAACAAGGCGAAACGCCAGGTCGTCTCGACGCGATCGAGCGTCCTTGAGCGCGAGCGTGATGCCGAAAAATCCGTCTACGACAATCTCATCCTCCAGCTCAAGGAGGGGAACGTGACCCGCGGTTTCGCGAGCCGGCAGTTCGAAGTGGTGCAGCCGCCGACCCTCCCGACGATGCCGGTTTCGCCGATCAAGAGCAAGATGCTCATCCAATTCGCCGGCGGCGGAGCGGCCCTTGGTCTCGGTATCATCCTCCTTCTCGGCTTCCTCGATCCGACGCTCCGCACCGTTTCCGAAGTTGAGCAATTCTGCGGCATCCCCGTCGTTGCCGGCATGCCCGCTTTCAAAAAGCGCGATACCCGGGCCGGTTCCCTCGAATTGGCGATCGATCCCCAGTCGAAACCTTCCGAGGCCATCCGCACCTTGCGGGCGGGGCTCACCTTCCTCGGCACCGCGGAGGAGCGCTGCACCTTCCTCATCACCAGTTCCGTGCCCGGCGAAGGCAAGAGCTGGGTCGCCTCGAATCTCGCCCATTCCTTCGCGCTCCAGGGCGACCGCACCCTGCTCATCGACGCCGACATGCGCCGTCCCGTCCAAGGAGAGGTCTTCGGTTACGGGCGCGAGCCGAAGGGACTCTCCGACGTCCTTTCCCTCGGCACTCCCCTGAAGGAGGTCATCCTCCGCTCCGAGGTCTCGGAAGATCTTTTCCTCATTCCCGCAGGGAGCTGGTCCGCCAACCCCGCCGAGCTCCTTTCCGGCAAGTCGCTGCGACCCCTCCTCGAAAAACTCAGCGAATACTTCGATCGCATCGTCATCGACTCCGCGCCGCTCGTGCCGGTCAGCGACACCATCCCGATCGCCAAGCTCGTCCAGTCCGTCGTCCTCGTCGCCCGCATGGGGCGCACGCCGAAGGGCGCGATCAAACGCGCCATCCGCCTCCTCACCGACAACGGTTCGCATCCCGTCGGAGTCGTGGCCAACGGCCTGCCCCGCACCCGCACGATGGGAGCGCACGGCTATTATTACTCCTATTCCAGCTCCGGCAGCTACTCCGGTTACAGCACGAAGGAGAGCTGATCCCGGCACCCGCGTCGCCCGCGGGGAATGGGTGGAAAAATTCCATATGGCACCGGATGGGGTGAATGTCAGGATCCATACGTGGAATTGCGTAGGTCGATCGCTTTTGTTTCGCGCGCGGGAGCGAAATGTGCCAATCTAGGTTTCTTCCCTTTCACCGGGTGACGGGGAAGCCGCTTGTTTTTTCATGAGGTGGACTCTTGATCAACTCCCCCCGACGCGTTGGCTCGTGGCGCTGGCCCCCTTGGTGGCCGCCTTTTTCTACGTCCCGCTTGCCTTCGGGGGGACCACGCCGGAGAGCGTGCGCGTCCTCGACTGGCTTCTCCTCCACGGATTCCTCCTCTGGGTCTGCGTGCTCGTCCTCGAGCGCCGTTTGCCGCGTCTGCCTTTGGCGCTGTGGATCCCGCTCCTCGTGCTCCTGGTGCTCGGTGCCTTCCAGTGGTGGAATGCCAAGGCGGTCACCGATCAGACCTTTGGTGAGATCCGGCCCATCGAAGGTGCCCTGACCTTTCTCCCCGGCACCATCAGCGCCAACGCGACGCGTCCCATCCTGGTGAATCTCGGGGCGCTCGCCCTCGGCGGTCTCGTCTTGCAGGATGCCCTCGCCGGGACGCGCGTGCGATGGCTCCTCTTCCGCGTCATCGCCCTCGCCGGGTTTGTCATCGCCCTCATCGGCATCTACCAGAAGGCCTCCCACGCCGAGGCCATGCTCTGGAGCGAAGTCCGTCCCTTCGAAGGCACCAAGTTCTTCGCCGCCTATCGCTACCACGGCAACGCCGCCTCGTTCCTCAATCTCAGTTGGCCGGCCGCGCTCGCCGTCTACCTCCGCAGCCGGCTCCTCCGGCCGGGGTCCATCGTCGCCTCGCTCGATTTCTGTGTCTTCTTCCTTCTCGCCGCCGCCGTCTTCGTCAATTCCTCCAAGGCCGGACAGATCCTCGGCCTCGTCGGTGTCGTCCTCGCGGCCTGGCGCTTCCGGGCGGAATTCCTCACCAACGCCGGCACGAACCGCGTCGGCATGCTCGTCCTCGCGCTCTTCCTCATCGTTCTGGGAGGGGTCTTCGTGATGCCCGGGCTTCTCAACGTGATCGCGAACTGGAATGCCTTCGCCGAAAACCCCGGCAGTCTCACGGGTCGTCTCCTCGCCTACGGCGCGAGCATGGGAGCCATCGCCGATCACGGGCTCTGGGGCACGGGTGCCGGCACCTTCCGTTTCATCTTTCCCTACTACACCCTCGAGCTCGAGGATCGCATCGTCGGTTACTGGCACTACGCCCACAGCGATTGGATCCAGACCATCATCGAGTGGGGCTGGTTCGGCTTCCTTGCCTGGGCGACGGTCATCGGAGGGGCGTTTGTCAGGCTCTGGAAACGCTGCCGCGACGCCTCCCGCAAGGAGCGCACCGAGCTTTCCTGCAGCGTCGCCCTGCTCGCGCTCTTTCTCGTCTTGCTGCACGCCGTCGCGGATTTCCCGCTGCAGATCCCGTCGCTCCAGTGGCTCTTCGTGTTTTACCTCGCCCTCGGCTGGAGTCGGCCGCACGTGCATCACGGCCATGGTCATCACGAGCACCACGAGCATGACCACCACGATCCCGGGGACCACCACGACCCCCGCGGGCTTCACGCCTGAGCGCGGCGCTTCTTCATTCCTTCATCGATCCGGGCGAGGAGCCAGCCCGTCCCCGCGATGAGGAGAAAGGTGATCGTCAGCGTCACGTATCCCGTCATGTCGTGGACTTTGTCGAGATCCGAGTCCGGATGGGCCACCGCGTGGCGCACCAGGTAGATCACCCGGCATCCATTCATGAGGAAAGCGAAACCCAGCCCCGAGGCCAGGAGGAGGAGGCGCGAGACGAGAGGGAGGCGGAGGAATTCACCGAGGGCGAAACCCGCGAAAATCCCGCTCTGGAAGGATCGGATGCCGCTGCATCCATCACTCACCTGCAGCGGGATGCCGTTGGCGAAAATCGTCTCGCCCTGGCTGATGAGCGGCAGCCCCATCATCCGGTTCACGAAGAGGGCGAATTCCATCACTCCCTCCGTCAGCCAGTGGATGAGGACGAATTCCCATCGCATCGGCAGCGGCACCACCAGCAGGACAACCAGGGCACAGCCCCAGTAGGCGCTGATCGAGCGGCCTTGCAGCCGGTAGAGCAAAAAGGCCGTCAGCGCCAGCACCGTGAAGCCGTGCAGGATCAGCGGCGGACGCCAGCTCGAGTCCGCCCACTGCGTCATCCGCAGCAGCGTGATCACCACGATCGAGGTCAGCACCACCGCCATCACCGGCAGCGAGACGGCGAGGCGGCGGAGCCGTTCCTCCAGCGTCGCCTCGTCGAGTCCGACCTCGCGCCAGCGGGCCAGGAAAAACACCGGCACCAGCACCAGCGAGAGCCAGCCGTAGTCGTAGTAGGTGCCGTCCGACCAGATCGGGATCAGCGAGAGCGCCAATTGCCCGTAGATCACCGCGAGAAAGGCCCAAAAGGCGAAAGCCCTAGTCCCGGCGAGGGATTGCCAGGAGCCGCGCGTTTCGGGGCTGGCGGGGGATGGGGAGGACTTCATCGCTTCGGCTTCGGCCGCAGGCGCGGACCGGCCTCAGTATCCGCCCGAAAGGGCACGGTCATCAAGTCCGAATCGATCATCGATCGCCTCGTCGATCGCCGCGGTGAAAAACTCCCGCTCCGCTTTCATCAGCTTGTCCCAGCGTACCGTCTTCGAGAGTTCCCGCGATTTTTCCGTCTCGCCGAGGCGGGCGAGGGCGAGGGCGACGAGGGCCCGGTCCGTCGGAGCGGTCTCCGCTTCACCCGCTTCGATCCGCTCCCGCAAAGGAGCGAGGGCCTCGAGCGCCTTTTCGTCGCGTCCCGCGCGGAGATGGGCGAAGGCGAGGGTCGACCGCAGCGCGATCACCGAGGGGAATTGCGCGGCGTATTCCTCGAGCTTTTTCACCCGCGATTCATCCGCCTGACGTTCGAGCAGCTCCAGCCAGACGACATTGTTCAGGACCTGCGGGTTCTCCGGCTCGGCGGCGAGGAGGCCTTCGCTGATCTGGAGAAGATCGCCGTTGCGATCCTTCTGCGCGAGGGCCGGGTAAAGAAAGGCCACATCCGCGGCCGGGATCTGGAGGGAAGAGGGACGTTTCAACGCCTCGGCGAGGGCTTCATCCCTCAAGTCCGTCTTGCCTCCGAGGGCGGCGAGCTGCGCGAAGCGGAGGAGACCGCCGCGGCCCGTCACCAGCTCGGCCTGACGCGAGGCCCGGGCCCAGTTCTGGTTCGCCTCCTTCGTTTTGCCGAGACGACCCTGGATCATCGCCCGGAGGCTGTGCAGGACGACGGGATCCGTGCCATGCGGGGCGCGGTCGAGGAGGGAAAGGGCGCGGTCCCAGCGGTTTTCGAGGATCAGGGCCTGGGTCACCACCGGCAGCATCTCCGGGTTCTCCAAGGCGATCGCGCGCGGCACGTTTTCGAGGAAACGTTTCGATTCACCGAGACCGAGGAGCCACTTTCCGAGCACCTCAGGCTCCGTCGCGAACCACCGGTCCATCGAGAGGGAAAGGATTTCTTCACGCCGGTCCGGCGCTGCCGCCAGCTCCAGTTCATCCGCGATCAGCCAGGCCTCCACCGGCACCTTCGCGCCCTCCGCCGAGAGGACGTCGAGCCGCTTCCTCGCGTCGGCGAAATGATAGAGCTCCCGTTCCGCCATCGGGATGCGCGCCAGCAGTCCGAAGGCCTGCAATGACACCTCTGGCGTCCCCTGGCCGTGGAACAGCTCCCCGATGATCCGCTGCGCTTCACTCCGCGCCACATTGCCCTCCGTCGGCGTCCTCGTCAGGGCATCGGCGGCGAGGAGGAGATCCCCCGGTTCGTTCCGTTTCAGGCGGAGGCGGTCGAGCAGCGAGAGCGCGCCTGTCGGATGATTCCGGGCGAGGAAGAACCGGGCGCCCAGCTCCATCGCTTCGGGCGTTTCCCGTTCGCTTGTCTGGAGCCGGGTGAACATCGAAGCCACCGCGACGAGGTCTCCTGCCTGCAGCGCCGACTCGATCGCCGCGAGGCGGTCCGCCGTCGTGGCCCGGGGATGCTCGAAGAGGGATTTGCCTACGGCCACCGCCTCGCCCGACTTGCCACCGACGAGCACCTCGAAGAGCTGCCGCAGCGCGCCGACTTCTCCGGGATGGAGTTTCCAAGCCTCGTGCGCCGTCCGCTGCGCCTCCCGCCAGTCACGTCGTTCCGCCGCCCAGCGCGATTTTTCCAACAGGACGTCGGCTTTCTTCATGCCGACGCGATATTCGATCGCGTCACGCTTCAGCCACAGCAGGGCCGCCAAGGCCGCCATCGCGGTCACCATGCCGGGCATGAGGAGACGGCGCTTCCGGCATCGGAAGATCCTTCTCATCAGCGTGTTCCGGACGTAGGGCATGGGTCTCGGGAAAACAGGATCGGCCGGGTTGGCGGGGTTCAGGCGTGGGCCTCGCGTCGCGTCCGCCGGCGCCAGTAGAGGAATCCGCCGCCGCCGAGGAGCAGGGCGAGAGGGATGATCGTGGTCGGTTCCGGCACCGCGCGCAGTTCGCCGATCGCCGTCGAGTTCAATCCGCCGTTCAGCACCCCGATCGTTTCGTTGTTGCTCTCGCTGTTGCCGAAGGAGATGTCCGTGCCCGTCCCCGTGTTCGCGAAAGAACGGTTGTTGCCGAGATTTCCGTCGAAGCCTCCTCCCGGACCCGTGTGGAGGGTTTGGAACGTGCCGTTCGTCTGCGCCTGGGTCGTGATGTAGTCGGTGATCACCCCGCCCGAATAGGGGTTGTTGCTGTCGAGGTAGGCCACCGCCGAGACGAAGTTCGAAACATCCGTCGTGTTCATCGGCTGCGCCGACGAGACCCACACCGCCCCGAAATCACGTTCGAGATTGAACGGGTTCGTGTTTCCCGAGATCCCGTTGCCGCCCACGAGGGAGAAATTCCACAGGGTTGCGTCCGTGGAGAGGGGATTGGGATTGTAGGTGAAGTCCGGGTCCACGTCCGTGCCGCCCACCACGATGAGCGTTCCCGCCTTGATGATGTCGGAGGTCGAGGTGAAGTAGGAAAAGGTATTGATGATTTCCGTCGAATTGAAGCGCGACATCGTCTGGATCGCGTTTCCGCTCGTCGTGGAGTTCCCGAACCAGAACGAATCCAGTTGGCCGAGCGTGAGGTCGCTCGTGACGAGGAATTCCACCCATTCCCGCCGCGATTGGCTCGACTGAAAGATCTCATTGATGATGAGCGAAGCCGAGATCCGCGGACCCGGCACCATCATTCCAAGGCCCAGCGCCGCCAAAACCACACGACTCCCCCGGCGGCGGAGGGGTTCAAAGGGGCTGTGGAAAAGGGCCATTTGGAAAGAATGTCGAATAAATTTACCAAATTTGCAATAAAAACCATAATTAGTAAATATAAATTATTTGAAAACGGAAGTTTTTCGGATGGCTTGTCCCCCGGTCCGCGGTCAGCGCAAGCGTAACGGCGTAGGGCGGAATGGCATTCCGCCGGGGGAGGGGGCGACGTCGTCGTCGCGGTGCCCGATCGAAAAAAGCTTCAACGCGAAGGCCCGGTGAATCCAAAGAAAGGCATTCGTTCCATTCGTTTCACGCGTGGTTCCGATTTTCTCAAAGCGAATGGAAACGAATGGAAACGAATGGAAGCGAATGTGGGCGAATGGCGTGCTCATCGAATCCATGGCTTTCATCGCACGCCGACCTCCGACCTCCGACCTCCGACCGCCGACCGCCGACCGCCGACCGCCGACCTCCGACCTCCGAGCGACTAAAGTCGTCGACGACTTGGCGGAAAGGCGAACTGGTGCGATCAATCCGCCTACGAACACGCTGCCGCCAGTTCCAAATGCTCCATCCGGTTCCCCCGACGCCCGAGGCGGCCGTCGGATCCTTTTTCTCAATCAATTCGTCCCGCCCGATCCGGCCCCGACGGCCCGGCTTCTCGGAGAAGTCGCCGAGGCCTTGAGGAATCAGGGCTACGAGACCTCCCTCGTCGGTGATGCCGTCGATTACCGCGGGGGCAAAACGCTTCTCGGGAGCCGGGCCTTGCGCGAGGCCCGCTCGCTCCTGCGCCTTCTCTTCCGGGCGGCGACCGCCCCCCGCGCCGATGCCATCGTCGTCCTCACTTCTCCGCCCATGGTGCCGGTCGTTGCCGCGCTTGCCCGGCTCCGCCATCGGCGCGCCCGGCTCATCCACTGGGCGATGGACCTCTATCCCGATGTCGCCGTTGCTCTCGGCGAAGTCCGGGAGGGATCGCTCCTCCACCGCCTCACCGCCGCCTTCATGCGCCGGGTCTACCGTGCCTGCGATCTTGTCATCGTCCTCGATCGCGAGATGGCCTCCCGGGTCGGTCCTGGTCCCAAACGGATCGAAATCGAACCCCCTTGGCCGCCCGAGGCAACCCTCTTCAGTCCCTCGGTCGACGAAACGGCGGCACGGGGTAGGGGAGAGCGCCCGTTCACCTGGCTTTATTCCGGAAACCTCGGACGGGCCCACGAATGGCGCACCCTTCTCGAAGCCCAGGCCCGGCTCGAGGCGGAAGGACTCGCCGTCGATCTCGTTTTTCAAGGAGGAGGCGCCGAGCGGATCCCCGCCGAGGCCCACGCTGCCGGGCTCGGCCTGCGCCGTTGCCACTGGCGCGACTATGCGCCCGAGTCCGGACTCATCGATTCACTTCTCGCAGCGGATGCCCTCGTCGCGACCCAGCGTCCCGAAACGGCCGGCTGCCTCTGGCCGAGCAAACTCGCCCTGGCCGTGCTGGTCGGGCGTCCCATCCTGTGGGTGGGGAGTGAGGATGGCGGCATCGCCCAATGGCTCCGCCAACAAGGTCACCACGCCGTCGCTCCCGGAGAGTCGCAGTCGCTCGCTCGCGAGGTCGCCGCCTTGGCATCGAACACCCGCCCCGCGATCACCGCCGACGGCACCCTCGCCGATCGCATCGCCCAGGCAAGAAAAGCCGGGATCGAACGCGTCGCGGGATGGATCGGGGAGACGGTGGGGGGTGGAGGCGCGGTAGGCGGTGGGTTGGTGGAATGGGAGCGGTCAGTGCCAGAGACGAAGTAAAAGGTAAAAAGTAAAAGGTAAAAGGTTTGGCGTGCTCATGGGGCGGTGGGCGGTAGGCGGTAGGCGGTTGGCGGTTGGCGGTTGGCGGTTGGCGGTTGGCGGTTGGCGGTTGGCGGTTGGCGGTTGGCGGTAGGCGGTAGGCGGTTGGCGGTTGGCGGTTGGCGGTTGGCGGTTGGCGGTTGGCGGTTGGCGGTTGGCGGTTGGCGGACCAAGCACGACGGACGAAGGACTCCTTACCTTTTACTTTTTACCTTCCCACTTTTTACAGCGCCCTTGGCGCTTCCTTCGCTTCATTCAGTTCAAAAAAGATTGAACCAACCGTTTTGGATGTGTTAATCTCATCTGCAACTGATGTCTGAACCCGCGTCCGAGCCGAAGGTGGCCGAGGGACTCCATGCCGTGGAGTCTGGTTTCGTGCATTTTTTTGTGCACCTCGCCACCACGGTCGGATTGCCGCGCTCGGTGGGGGAGATCTTTGGGTTTCTCTTTGCCGCCGATCAGCCCATCGCTTTCGACGAGGTGGTCGCCCGGCTTGGCATCAGCAAGGGATCGGCGAGCCAGGGCCTGCGGCTCCTCACCAAGATCGGCGCCGTCTCCCAGGTCTATGTGCCGCGCGATCGCCGCACCTTCTATGTCGCCGAGACCCGCATGCGGCAGCTCTTCAGCCACGCCCTGCAGGAATCGCTCCGTCCCCATCTCGAAGGCAACAGCCGTCTCGTCGCCCAGTTGGAGGAAAGCATCGAGGCGCATGCCACCACCCTCGGCGGCAGCGCCGACCATTACCGTTCCCGCGCCGCGTCGCTCCGTGCGTGGAACGAAAAGGCCCTCGTTCTCCTGCCCCTCCTCGACAAGCTCTTCTCCCTGCCTGCGCCCTTTTTCCCCTTCGGCTTTCTCCGCGGCTCCTCCGAAGAGCCGCCTCCGTCCGACGACCAACCCTGAACGACCGCGCCATCGCGACGTTCCTCCATTCCCCCGTCCCCATCGAAAGGTCTCCCCGCACAAGGGGAACGACCAAGGGCGGTAGCGTGGAAAGCGCGCGGAAGTTGAGACAGGGCGCACTCGGTGCCAGAGCACGCGGTAAAAGGTAAGAAGTGCTTGGTGCTTGGTGCTTGGTGCTTGGTGCTTGGTGCTTGGTGCTTGGTGCGACTTCTGACTTCTGACTTCTGACCTCTGACCTCTGACTTCTGACTTCTGACCTCTGACTTCTGACTTCTGACTTCTGACCTCTGGGAGGCGTGGATGTCACGATCCAGCTCGAAAAAAGCTTCAACGCGAAGGCCCGGTGAACGCGAAGAATGGGATTCGTTTCATTCGTTCCATTCGTGGTTCCGATTTTCTCAACGCGAATGGAAGCGAATGACCGCGAATGTTGGCGAATGGCGTGCTCATCGAATCCTCAGCTTTCATCGCACGCCGACCTTTTACCTTTTACTTTTTACCTTTTACTTCGTCTCTGGCACTGATCGCACCGTGCCCACCACTCCGCCCCTCCACCTCCGAGCGACTAAAGTCGTCGACTACTTTCCACCGCGCCGAAGGCGCGCCTCCATGAAACTCCTCATCACTGGCATCTGTGGATTCGTCGGGTCGACCCTTGTCCGGGCGATCCGTGAGGCGCATCCGGATTGGGATCTCGTCGGGATCGACAACTTCTGCCGGGTCGGGTCCGAGCTGAACCGTCCGCTCATCGAGAAAACCCTCGGCATCGAGTTCCATCGCGGTGACATCCGCCATCCTTCCGATCTCGAGACCCTGCCGAAGTGCGACTTCGTCATCGATGCCGCCGCCAACCCCACCGTCCTCGCCGGCGTCGATGGCAAGACCAGCACCCGCCAGCTCGTCGAGCACAACCTCGGCGGCACGATCAATCTCCTCGAGTATTGCAAGACTCACGGAGCCGGTTTCATCCTCCTTTCCACAAGCCGCGTCTACTCCATCGCCGCCCTCACCCAATTCCCCGTCGAAGTGGTTCATTCCGCCGACACCTCCAGCCCTCTTGGCACCTCGATCGACCGTTACGAGCCCGCCGATCCCGCCACCTTTCCCCTCGGGCTTTCCCTCGCCGGGGCGACCGAAGACCTTTCCACCGCGCCGCCCGCCTCGCTCTACGGCACCACCAAAACCACCAGCGAATACCTCGCCCTCGAATATGGCGCCATGAGCGGTTTTCCCGTCTGGATCAACCGTTGCAGCGTCATGGGTGGGGCCGGACAATTCGCCCATCCCGCCCAGGGCATCTTCGGTTTCTGGATCCACGCCTTCCGCGAGGGGCGTCCACTGAAATACATCGGCTTCGATGGTCTCGGTCACCAGGTCCGCGACGGCTTCCATCCCCGCGATCTCCTGCCCTTGCTGGAGCAGCAGATCGCCGAACCCCTCGACACCCGCAAAGCCCGCATCACCAATCTCGGGGGCGGACGCGATCAATCCGCTTCCCTCGCCGAGTTGACCGCGTGGTGTCGCGCCCGGTTTCCCGAATCCGCCACCCGCATTCCGCTGCCCGAAGGCCCGCCGCCCGTCCGCGCCTTCGACCTGCCTTGGTTCGTGATGGACAACACCCGCGCCCGGGAACAATGGGCCTGGGAACCCGGCACCACCCTCGCCGACCTCTGCGAAGAAATCGCCCGCTTCGCCGAAGCCCATCCCGAATGGCTCTCCGTGACCGGCTAGCGGCGGAGCGCCTCAAGCGCCAAGGGCGCTGTAAAAAGTGGGAAGGTCGGGCGCCTGACGGCGCGGTAAAAGGTAAAAGGTAAAAAGTAAAAGGTAAAGAGTCCTTAGTCCTTAGTCCTTAGTCCTTAGTCCTTAGTCCTTAGTCCTTAGTCCTTAGTCCTCACCTCCGCTCACCGCTCACCGCTCACCGCGCACCGCTCACCGCTCACCGCTCACCGCTCACCGCCCACCGCCCACCGCCCACCGCCCACCGCCCACCGCCCACCGCCCACCGCCCACCGCCCACCGCCCACCGCCCACCGCCCACCGCCCACCGCCCACCGCCC
>JAEUHI010000022.1 GCA_016795385.1 Verrucomicrobiales bacterium
ATCGCCTGCTCCAACTCTTCGATGGAGCAATTCTCTACATTCGGAAGCTGGTGGGGGCGTGCGATCCATCACTATTGCAGACACAAACATCCGTACAAGTCATAATTCGGGTTTCGGCAGAAAATTTTGGCAAAGGGTCTATTCGGGTTTCTGGGCATAGGCGCAAGCAGAGCCACTTATCCCCTGACCGCCCCAAGTCGAAATGAATTTCCTACTCCACGCGCTAATCCACAATCAAACCGCGCTCTCCGTCAGGGCTGAGTGCTCGACGTTCCGCGTTTCCTCGTGGAGCGGGCTCCATGACCGATCGGACCGGCGCCCCGGGAGCAACGCGGGAAGCGCGAATTGCGGCCGGTTTGGAGAGAAGTTCGAGCGAAGCGAGCAAGAATCCAAACCCAAAGAAGAATCCGATTTGCGAACGGACTTTTGGCAGACAGTCTACGCCAAATATCAGCAACGGATCGCCGACCATCTCGCGAAACACCGGGAGGGGGCGACGTGGCGCGAGCTGCGCGATGCCCTGGATCTGCCCTATGAGCGGCCCTGTCCGGAATGGACGCGCCGGCTCGAAAAGGAGATCGGCCTGGTGCGCCGCAAGGACGGAGGCCGTGCCCTGATCTGGGCGCTGGAACGCTGAGTGGCGGAGGTAGCGGAGCAGGCGCCGACGGCGGCCCGAGCCGCACCTTTTCCGCGAAACGGGGCCGGGAACCCTTCGCGAAGTGCAAGACGGGACGTGCAGATTCCCCGGAGAATGGCACGCCGAGGGGTGCGGGGGAGGGATTGCCAACGGATTCAATCCTTTGTCTTTCAACGGGTTGAGATCTTGGCAGGCGGAATGGTGCGGGGATTGCGCAGGGGCTCCTCTGGGATGTGACCTGGCTGATGTGGATCGCGGCCCCGTTGAAAACCACCCCCCAACCCTCCATGAGAAAACTCCTCCTCCCCTCCTCATCTCTCCTCCATCGGAGTGGCCTCGCGGCCACTCTCTCTCTGCTCCTCACGAGCGCGGGGCTGCTCCAGGCCCAGGATAACATCGTCGCCCTGGGCCGCGTGAGCGCCGCGGGCGCTCTCGTCAACGGCGCCAGCAGCGTCGGCGCGACGATCACGCCGGTGCGGAACGCCGCGGGCGATTACACGGTGACGCTGACGGCGGCCGGCGCCTTCTCGGGCACGGACGCGAACGACTTCGCGATCCAGGCGGCGATCGCCTCATCGGTATCGGGCGACGATACGATCAAGGCGGACATCAGCGCGGTGACGGCGAACACGGTGACCATCGAAGTGCAGATCGATGATGTGGAAAACAATCCGAGCGGACATCTCGCGGCGGACGCGGATTTCTTTTTCACGGTCTTCCGCATCCCGGCGACGGCGGTGGCGGATGCGACGACGCCCTACCTCCTCGCCTCAGGCAAGGTGGATGTGCTGGGCAGCGTGGTCGCCTCGCTGGGCCGGCACGGGATCACGGCGAGCGCGGTGCTGAACGCGGTCGGCGAGATCGAAGTGACGCTGACGAATCCGGGCGGCTTTGTCGGTGATGCGGTGAACGACTACGTGCTGGCCCTGACGCTGGAAGGCTCGGGTGCGGCGGGCTACGCGATCCGCGGCGACGTGACGAACGTGGTGGACGACCACACCGTCGTCCTGACGATCCGCACGGACGATGTGCAGGCGATCGTGGATGCGGCGGACGGGGTGGCGGCGACGCGGCCTTTCTTCTTCACCGTCTTTCGGACGACGGCGATGCCGGTGGGCACGTCGGATACCTCGGCGCTGATCGCCAGCGTGCGGGTGGATGCGGCGGGGAATCTGCTCTCGACCGGCTCCGCCTTCGACGGCGGCACGATCACCTCGGCACGCCTCGCCACGGGCGACTACCGGGTGACGATCCAATCGACGGGCGCTTTCGCAGGACGTGTCGCGGCGGACATCGTGGCCCATGCGACGCTGAACCAGAGCAATTCGGAGGACGACGGGATCATGACGGAAGTGGTGATCGCCAGCGCGAACACGCTGCACATCGATGTGGCGGTGACGGATGTGGAGGCGAGCGGCGAGGTGGAAGGCCTTGCCACGGACGCGGGCTTCTACCTGACGATCCTCGACACGGTGCTCGAGTACCAGCCGGATCTCCGCATCGGACACGGTCCGGCGATCACTCAGATGAAGGGCGACGGTCTCTACAACGAAACGGGCCGCGGCCAAGGCATCCTCCTGAAACTGGAAAAGCTGAAGTGGTCGCGCTATCACTTCGCCCTCGAGAACGATGGCAACGCGGTGGATGACATCCGCGTGACGGAGCTGCGCGGCGGCAACAAGGTGCGGACGAAGTATTTCCGCCTCTCGGGCGGCCGCCGGAATGTGACGAACCAGATCGGCCGCTCTTCGCTGCTGGAGACGGATGTGGATCCCGGCCAGGTGATCCGCTACCAGGGCTGGGTGAAGTACGGATCGCCGAAGATCCGCCCCCGCCAGAGCTTCCGCATCCTCGCCCGCTCGGTGTCGGATCCGACGAAGGTGGACGCGGTGCGCGTCACCGTGAGGAGCCTGCCTTTCCGCCCGGGCGGTGGTCGTGGCGGCCAGAGCTGGCAGCCCGCGAAGGGCAACCAAGGCGGCGGCCGCGGCGGCCAAGGCTGAACCGAATCTCCCCCCATAAAACCAGAAGCAACTGAAACCCAATCCTGACAAACCCATGAACATGAAAACCACACCCCGTATCCTCGTCGCGACCCTGACCTTGCTGAGCCTCGGCCTCGCCCTCCCGTCGATCCAAGCCCAGGACGCCCCTGACAAGGTGAAGATCAAGGAGGGCGACGGCGAATCGAAGATCAAGATCAAGAACAACAAGGTGAAGGTCAAAGGCAAGGCGGCCCGCGACCTGCTGAAGCCGGAGGTGACCTCGGCCTGGGTGCAAGGCTACACGGTGCCGGATGAGTACCGCGAGTACTTCACGGAGGTGCCGGTGGCGGAGCGCGACAGCGTGGTGGTGCGCTACCGCGCGGGCCGCGCCTACTACATCAACCAGGACGATTGGTCGATCGTGCGGGTGGTGGATGTGGATCCTTCGGTGGAGGTCTCGTCGGAAGACTCGGTCTACGTGACGGGCTACGTCATCCCCGAGGCGCGGCGCACGCAGTTCGTCGAGGTGCCGGCCCCTGACTCGGGCGTGACGGTGCGCTACTACAACAACACGGCCTATTACATGGATCCCTCCTACCGGATCGTGCGCACGGTGCCCCTGGCGGTGCGATGAATGGCGACGCGGCGAACGGCGGGCCGGGCGTTCCGGCATCGATCCCACGGCCCCGCCGGATCGCCCTCACCCCCTCCCCCGCGGCCTCCTCCGCGGGGGAGGGATTTTTGCATCCGCCACCAAGGCGTCGGTGCGGATGGTATTAATGTTAGTCAAAAATAAATGAAGGGCATCCCCTCCTTGCCAAAAATGGAGGAACCGATAAGATCGCGCGCATGGAACCCGGCGAGCCCCCCACCCTCTCTCTCATCACCACCGGGATCAATGGTCTCGACAACGTCCTCGAAGGGGGATTCACGCCGCACCGGCTCTATCTGATCTCGGGCAATCCGGGATCGGGCAAGACGACGCTGGCTCTGAGCCTGCTGATCGCGGGCGCCGCCCAGGGTCAGCGCTGCCTCTACGTGACGCTCTCGGAATCGAGGGAGGAGGTGCGGCATGTGGCGCGCTCGCACGGATGGGATCTGGATGCCTGGGCGAATTTCGAAATCTGCGAGGTGGTGGCCTCGGAAGGCATCCTCGACCAGGAGGCGCAGTTCACGATGTTCCACCCGGCGGAGGTGGAGCTGACGGAGACGACCAAGTCCGTGCTGGTGGAGGTGGAGCGGGTGAAGCCGACGCTGGTGGTCTTCGACTCGCTCTCGGAGCTGCGTCTGCTGGCGCAGGGATCGCTGCGATACCGCCGCCAGATCCTCGCCTTGAAACAATACTTCACGGGGCGGAAGGCGACCGTCTTCCTCCTCGACGACGGCACCTCGGAGCCGACCGACATGCACCTGCAGAGTATCGCCCACGGGGTGATCCATCTGGAGCAGCTCGCCCCGGAGTACGGGGCGGAGCGACGCCGGATGCGGGTGATCAAGATGCGCGGCCGCAGCTATCGGGGCGGCTATCACGACTTCATCATCCAGACGGGCGGGCTGCAGGTCTTTCCCCGGCTGGTCGCATCGGAGCATCACGAGGAATACGCGGAGGAGGATGTCTCGAGCGGCCTGGAGCGGCTCGATCTGCTGCTGGGCGGCGGGCTGCGGCGCGGCACGAACACGCTGGTGCTGGGCCCGGCGGGCACGGGCAAATCGACGCTTGCAACGCAATTCGTGCATGCGGCGACGGAGCGCGGGGAGCATGCGGCGATCTTCACCTTCGAGGAAGGTCTCGACACGCTGCTCGCGCGCGCGGAAGCACTCGGCATCGGTCTGGACGACAGCATCGCGAGTGGCCGGGCGGCGATCCAGCTCATCAATCCGGCGGAGCTCTCGCCTGGGGAATTCGCGCACCGGGTGCGGAAGGCGGTGGAGGTGGATGGGGCGAAGGTGGTGGTGATCGACAGTCTCAACGGCTACCTCAATGCGATGCCGGAGGAGCGTTTCCTCATCGTCCAGCTCCATGAACTGCTCTCGTATCTCGGCCAGCAGGGTGTGGTGACGATCCTGGTGATGGCGCAGCACGGACTGCTCGGCAGCCAGATGATGACACCGGTGGACGCGAGCTATCTCGCCGACACGGTGATCCTGCTGCGCTTTTTCGAGACCCATGGCGAGGTGCGGCAGGCGATTTCGGTAGTGAAAAAGCGCAGCGGTCCCCACGAACGGACGATCCGCGATCTCTCCACGATCGAGGGCCGCCTCACCCTGGGCGAACCGCTCCGCGGATACCACGGGATCTTGAACGGGACCCCTTGGGAAAGTGACGTGCCTCCGCAGACGGTGACATCGGCGACCCAATGAAGGTGGAAGATCGCGAAAGGAGGGTGGTATTTCTCGCCCCGACGCTGCGGGATTCGAACCTGACGGCGAGCCTTTTCGAGAAAGCCGGGATCCCGCTGACGATGTGCGCGGACCTGCGGGTGCTCTGCGAGGAGGTCGCGCACGGGACGGGTGCGATCCTGCTCGCGGAAGAGGCTCTCCACCGGCCGGATTTCCATCTGCTGGTGGAGGCGCTGAAGCTGCAGCCCCCGTGGTCGGACCTCTCGATCCTGATCCTGACGCGCGGAGGGCAGGATTCCTTCGCGGCGGCGAAGGCGATGGAAACGATGGGCAACGTGACGCTGATCGAACGTCCCGTGCGGATCCCCACCTTGGTGAGCGCGGTGCAGGCGGCGGTGCGTTCGCGGATGCGGCAGTATCAGATCCGCCAGCACCTGGAGGATCGTGAAACGACGGAGGCGCGGCTGCGCGATAACGACCGCCGCAAGGATGAATTCCTCGCCATGCTCGCGCACGAGCTGCGCAATCCGCTCTCGGCGATCGCGAACTGTGTGCAACTGGTGCGCGATCCGGTCTCGGACGAAGTCCACCACTGGGCGACGGAGGTGATGGCGGCGCAGGTGGGGCATCTCTCGCGCATGATCGATGATCTGCTCGACGTCTCGCGGATCACCCGGGGAAAGATCACGCTGAAACGCCAGCGCATCGATCTGGCCGAGGTCCTCGCTTCGGCCGTGGCGACCGCGCGTCCGCTGATGGAGGAGCGGCACCACGATCTCATCCTGCGCTTCGCGGAGGGCGCTTTCCCGAGCTATTCGGACGCGACGAGGCTGGAGCAGATCTTCGTGAACCTGCTGAACAACGCCGCCAAATTCACCGAGCCCGGCGGCACGATCCTCTTCTCCTCGGAGGTGCGCGACGGGCGCTTCGTGGTCTCGATCCGGGACACGGGTATCGGCATGCCGGAGAATCTCCTCGACGATGCCTTCGAGCTCTTCGTGCAAGGCGACCGTGGCATCGCGCGATCGGAAGGTGGGCTGGGGATCGGCCTCACCCTCGTGCGCTCGCTGGTGGCGATGCACGGAGGCACGATCTCGGCGCACAGCGACGGACCCGGTCTCGGGAGCGAATTCGTCGTCTCCCTCCCCCTTTCCCGCCCCGGAGCCACGGGGCCGATCACACCCATGATACCCACGCCCGCCCTCTCGACGGAAACGCTCCGCATCCTCGTCGTCGACGACAACGTCGACGCGGCCCTCTCTCTCGGCGAGCTGCTGCAGCTCTACGGCCACGAGGTGCGGGTCACGCACGATGGAACTTCGGCGTTGGTCTGCAGCCGGGCGATGCGTCCGGATGTGATCCTCCTCGATATCGGGCTTCCCGGAATGGATGGCTACGAGGTGGCGGCGGCGTTGCGCGGGGAGGGATTCCACGACACGCTGCTGATCGCGGTCTCGGGCTATGGGGAGGAGGCGAAATCCCGGGAAGGCGGATTCGACCACCACCTCGTGAAGCCGGTGGATGTGACGAGGCTGAAATCCCTCATCGCGGGCCAGGCGGCGCGACGCTGAGGTGGGTTTGTCAGGATGCCGGCGGAAAGGGCATCAGCGACACCGTTCAGGCGGCATCGGCGGGAAACCAGAGGCTGCGGCTGAATGATCCGTCGTCCCCGGTGACGGCCCCGTACTGTCCACCGCAGCGGGTGACGATCTCCCCCAGCAGGGGCCAGGCATGGACGGGGCCGGGCTCTTTGGCGCCCGCACCGGCGACGCGGCGCACTTCAAAAAGAACGCCGTCATCGGAACGGACGGCGACGGCCTCGAGGAATTCGCCCCGGGCACAGGAGAGCACCTCGCAGAGAAGATCGGCGACGAGGCCGGCATCGACGTGGAGGATGACATCATCGACCGAGCGAGAGCCGCTTGCTGCGCGACTGCCAGAGATTGAACAGATCGACCGCGGGCACACGCTCGGCGGCAGGCTCGGCGAAGCGATTGAGGAGGAATCTCACCGCGTAATCGATCGCGGCCCCCTGAGCCCTGAGGCGGCGGAGGCATTCCTGCGTTTTGGCATCGCCATGCAGGATCTCGAGGAGGGAGGTCTCGATCTCGAAGCCGTTCAGGCCGTTGCGCACATCGTGGGCATGGCGGCGGACGAGTGCGACGGTGTCGACAGAGCCGGATTCATCGGTGGAGGGGGTGCGTTCTGTCATCATCGGAGGAGGACCATCATTGTAACAGGCCCCGCCGCTGGTGGGAAGGCTCATCCCTCCGGAAAGTGGACAAAAGAGCGACAAGCTCGCGCACATCGACGGGTTTCACGAGGTGGTGATCGAAGCCGGCCTCCTCGGTGAGACGTCGATCGGCCTCGCGTCCCCACCCGGTGATGGCGATGATGAGGGCTTCCCTGCCCCAGGGCTCGTCGCGGATACGGCGGCAGACCTCGTGCCCGCCCAAGCCGGGCATGCCGATATCGAGGAGGATGGCGTCGGGCCGGAAGGACGCGGCGGCGGCGAGCGCGCTCTCGCCATCATAGACGGCGCGCACCTCCCAGTCGATCGCATGGAAGTAGGTGCAGAGGCTGTCGGCATTGTCCTTCATGTCGTCGGCGATGAGGAGGCGTCGTCCGTCACCGCGTGCGGCGGCAGCCCCGTCCTCCTGCGGCGAGCGCGGCGAAGGGGTCAATGTCAGGGTCGGCTGATGGGAGGGCAGATGGATGAGAAACTCGCTCCCCTGTCCGGGCCCCTCGCTGCGCCCCTCGACACGCCCCCCGTGCAACTCGACGAGGCCGCGCACGAGAGCCAGCCCGATGCCCAGTCCGCCCTGTAGTCCGACGGAAGGGGTCTTCACCTGCGAAAACATTTCGAAGACATCGGAGAGGCGATGGGCGGGGATGCCGATGCCGTCGTCGCGCACGGAAATGACGAGTCCGTCATCATCCTGCTTCACCCCGAGCCACACGCGGGTATCGCGGCCGGCATACTTCGCGGCGTTGTGCAGGAGATTGCCGAAGATCTGCTCGAGCCGCACGGGATCGCCATACACCAGGGCGGGGCCGGGAGGCAGATCGAGATGGATCGATTGGCGCACCTCGTCGCGGAGCGGCTGGGTCACCTCCACGGCCCTCGCGAGGATGGCCGAGAGATCGACCACCTCGGGACGCAGGTCGAGTTTTTGATAGGAGATGCGCGAGACATCGAGGAGATCCTCGAGCAACCGTGACATCTGCGCGACCTGCCGGTCGATGAGATCGAGGGCGCGCGCACCGGCCTCGGGGTCGGACTGATGGCGGCAGATCTCGACGGAAAAGCGGATCGGGGAGAGCGGATTGCGCAGCTCGTGCGCGAGTGTGGCGAGAAACTCGTCCTTTCTCCGGTGAGCCTCTTTCAACTCCTCCTCGGCGCGGAGGCGATCGGTGATGTCGATGGCGATGCCGCCGACGCCGACAGGAGAGCCGTCCCGTCCCGGGATGGGGAATTTGCTGACGATGGAGGAATGCAAGGTGCCATCCTCGGATCGCAGGGTCTCGACAAACTGCCGTCCCCCCGGATCGGCGAGAGCGAGGCGATCATTGACCATGAATTCCCTCGCGGTCTCGGCCGGCAGGATATCGCGGTCGGTGAAACCGTAGACTTCTCCGGCATTCTGCCGGAAGGCTCGCAGCGCGGAATCGTTCGCATAGACATATCGTCCCTCGAGATCCTTGATCCACGCCAGCCCCGGGAGCGACCGCATGAAGCGGGCGAATCGGTCCTCGCTGACCCTCAACGCCTCGACCGCCTCGGCGGCCGCGGCCTCGTGCCGCGCGATGTGCTTCGCCGACCACCAGAGGAATCCCAGGAAAAGCGCGATCTCGAGGAGGGTGCGGATGGCCGTGCCGAAATCATCATCGAACCATCCCAGATCGCGGCCCATGATGCGCAGCCACCCGAGCAGGAGCGGGATGACGAGAATGGGCAGGACGAGCCGGCGCGAGACAATGCCGGCGGCATCCGAGCGCAAAAGGATGGCCATGAATCCGCACTCGCGCAGACTCGCCATCAATCCGATACCCAGAGCCGCGATGATCGTGGCGGTCTGCCAGGAGATCCCGGTGTAACGGGCCACTCCGAAGAGCTGGTCGGCTCCGAACCAATACCCGACGATCGAGAGCGAAGCGATGCCGAGCGGGATCACGGCAAGGCCACTGGCGACGCACCGGCAGCGCCGTGTGCCCGCGGTCATCGCCATCGCGAAGCCGAGGACGAGGAATGAACTCGACGCTGGCACCCCCATCCGGTTCGGCGCCGCGGCCGCGGTCTGCCCCCAGGTGCCCTCGAAGAGGATTTCATCGATCCCGAGATCCACGCCGGTGACGTGCTCGAAGAGCGTCAACCCTCCGACGATGCCGGTGGAAAGGGCAAAGACGCGCCCGACCTTCGCCGACATCCTTCGTCCGCCACCCAGAAAGATCAGGATGAGCGCGGCACCCGCGAGAATACTGCACGCGGCGGCATTCGGAAACATCGAGATCCCGAGATCCGCCCAATCCGTGAATCTCGGAAACGGGATGGCCCAGCCGATCAGGGTGAAGATGCCACCGACCACCGCGTAGAGCCCCGTGATCCAGACCGCGATGGCAGAGACACGGCACACGCCGTTTTCCACCGGAAGAAGATGGCGGTCTGGATGAGAGGTTCCCGAAATCATTTCATCACGAGACTGCAAAAAAGAGAGAGAGACCCGCCACGCGAAGTGGACCCCGACGAGGTCCGGGAATGCTCCGCCACCGGCCCTTCATCTTGCATTTGCGGAGAGGTGCGTCAAGGCGATTCCATCTCCTCATCGAGGGACCGATTTTCGCCTCGTTCCACCCACCATGAGGGGACCATGCGACCTGCACGGTGAAGCGAGCATCTTGCAGCCAGGATGACGGCAAATTCGTCACGTGACGTGGATCGTGAGATTTGCAAAACGTTGACCATGAATCACCCACGGATTCGTCGGAGGACGTGGCATCCGTTTTGCACCAAGTACGCGGCCCACGCGGCCAACACGAATCCAACCACCAGACCCTCCCCTATGGAAAACCACTCCGTCATCTGTCTCGCCACTTCCTGCAGCCAAGCGGAAAACATTGTCGAAGACCTGCGCCTCTCGCTCTTTGCCGATGAGAGCATCTCCGTGCTCATCGCCCACGAGGAGACGGAAACGAACGAAGAACGTGCCATGACCTCCGGCCGCTCCCTCTCCCGCACCCTCGCCGACCTGCCCGAGGTGGAGACGATCCATCTGCCCGACTACGGTCCCTTCATCGCCGCGGGTCCCCTCGTTGATGCCATCGTCCAAGAGAACCCCGATTGCGGCATCGCCGAAGGATTGATCCGTCTCGGCATCCCCGAGGAGGACGCCCGCCATTATGAGAGCCGGCTCCACGACGGACAAATCCTCATCGCGGTCCACTCCGAAGACTCCGACGAGGTGGCTTTCGCGAAAAAGATTTTCAAAGCCGGACTGGTGAAGGATATCTGCATCTCCAGCGCCTGGTCCCTGCCGTGCATCTGATCGGCGGATCCGGTCTCTTCCAGAGCGCTCGCCTTTTCATCCCGCGGTCCGAAGTCCTCACCGGACGGCCGCGCTGACTCTTCTTTTCTCCGCCGCGGCCTCAGAGGTCTCTGCCGCGCGGCTCCGTTCCTGGTCGGAACTTTCCCCGGATCCATCGGGGAAAACGCGAGATTTCTCCGACAAATGGAACTAACCCTGCTTTATGGCAGCCGGGATGTGACAAAACTTCCTCCCGCTGAACCAATTGCATTTCCCGGGAACGCCCTTATCCAAATCCTGGAACAATCGTTTCCGCCCCCCGAGACCTCCCCGACCGATGGAACTGACCGAAGAAAAACGCCGCGAAATCGAGTGCCTGAAAGGCGACATCCTCGACCATCTCATCCGCGACCAGGCCCACGGGGCCGAGTCCGCGACCCGCAACGACTGGTGGCGGGCCGTCTCGCTGACGGTACGGGGCCGCATCCTCGAGCGCGCCTACGAAGCCCGCCGCTCCGGCGAATACCAGAATGTGAAACGAGCCTACTACCTCTCGCTCGAGTACTTGATGGGCCGACTCCTCGTCAACAACCTCGTCAATCTCGGCATCCTCGATTCGTGCCGCACCGCGCTCGCGGAGATGGGGCAGGATCTCGAAAACATCGTCGACGAAGGCCCCGATCTGGGGCTGGGCAACGGCGGCCTCGGCCGTCTCGCCGCCTGCTTCATGGATTCCCTCGCCACGCTCGATCTGCCCGCCGTCGGCTACGGGATCAACTATGAATTCGGTCTTTTCCGCCAGAAATTCATCGACGGGCAGCAGGCCGAGTCGCCCGATGAATGGCGCCGCTTCGGCAGCCCGTGGGAGATCTGCCGTCCCGAGTACGCCGTCGAAATCCCGCTCTACGGGCATGTCGAGATGCAATTCGACGAGGTCGGCAACGGCCGCCCGGTCTGGACGGGAACGCGCTCGATCCTCGGCGTGCCGTGGGACATCCCGGCGGTCGGCTACGGGGGCAACTCGGTGAACTACCTCCGCCTCTGGGAGAGCAAGGCCTCGCGCGATTTCGATCTCGATGTCTTCAACCGCGGCGGCTACGTCGAAGCGGTGCGCGAGAAATCGCTCAGCGAATCCGTCTCGAAGGTGCTTTATCCGAACGACTCGACCGAGGCCGGGAAAGAGCTGCGCCTCGTGCAGCAGTATTTCTTCGTCACCTGCTCGCTCCGCGACATCGTCCGCCGCCACCTCGCCGCCGGCAACAGCTGGGAGATGCTGCCCGACCGCGCCGCAATCCAGCTGAACGACACCCACCCCGCCATCGCCGTGGCCGAACTGATGCGGCTCCTCGTCGATGATGAGAATCTCGCCTGGGACGATGCCTGGGCGATCTGTCAGAGGACCTTCGCCTACACGAACCACACCCTCCTCCCCGAGGCGCTCGAGAAATGGAGCGTGCCGCTCTTCGAAAAGGTGCTGCCGCGCCATCTCCAGATCATCTACGAGATCAACCGCCGCTTCCTCGAGGATCACGTCTCGAAGCAGTGGCCGGGCGACATCGGCAAGCTCGCCGAGCTTTCCATCATTCAGGAAGGCGCGCCGAAGATGATCCGCATGGCCTATCTCTCCGTCGTCGGCAGCCACACCACCAACGGGGTCGCCGCCCTGCACACCGATCTGCTGAAACGTTACCTCTTCAAGAGCTTCTACGAGCTCTTCCCGGAACGCTTCCAGAACAAGACCAACGGGATCACCCCGCGCCGCTGGCTCAAGGCCTGCAACGAGGGGCTCTCCGCCCTCATCGACCGCTCCATCGGATCCGATTGGCCGGCCAATCTCGACCGCCTCCGCGGTCTCGAGGCCTTTGCCGACGACCCGCAGTTCCAGGCGGAATTCATGACGGTGAAATTCAACAACAAGGTGCGCCTCGCGCGCCTCATCGAATCGCGCTGCGGCATCACCGTCGATGCCAACGCCCTCTTCGACGTGCAGATCAAGCGTCTCCACGAATACAAGCGCCAGCACCTGAATCTGCTGAACATCCTCACACAGTACCGACGCCTCCTCCAGAATCCCGGGCTCGACCTCGTGCCCCGCGTCTACGTCTTCGGCGCTAAAGCGGCCCCGGGCTACCAGCTCGCGAAGCAGATCATCCACGCGATCAACGCCGTCGGCAAGGTGATCAACAACGACGAACGCATCGGGGGCAAGATCAAGGTGGCCTTCATCCCGAACTACGGCGTCAGCGCCGCGGAAGTGATCATCCCCGCGGCCGATCTCTCCGAGCAGATCTCCACCGCGGGCAAGGAGGCCTCCGGCACCGGCAACATGAAGCTCGCCCTCAACGGCGCCCTCACCATCGGCACGCTCGACGGGGCGAATGTCGAGATCGGCGAGGAAGTCGGTGATGAGAACATTTTCATCTTCGGACTCACCGTGGAGGAAGTCGAGGCGCTCTGGGCAAACGGCTACAATCCCTACGATCTCTACTGGGCCGATCCCGAGCTCAAAGAGGTGATCGATTGGCTCACCTCGACGACGTTCGCGCCGAAGGGCTCCTTCGACATGATCCGCGGCAGTCTCCTCGATGGGGGCGATCCCTACCTCTGTCTCGCCGATTACCGCGCCTATGTCGAGACCCAGGCCAAGGTCGACGAAGCCTATCGCGACCCCACCCGCTGGGCGAAGATGGCCATCCTCAACACCGCACGGGTCGGGAAATTCTCGAGCGACCGCACCATCCGCGAGTACGCGGAGCAGATTTGGGGGTTGTCACCGGTGCGTGCGTAGGCGAGCGGTTGTCCCTTCATGGACGACGAGATCGCCGCCAAGCACGTGTTGCTCGACTTCGAACTGGTCACGCTCATCGCGCTCGCGATGGGCGTGTTCGCTTATGCGCTGGTCCGACGCGTGAAACGGCATCGCTCCGGGCTGGAGGATCCCCCGCGCGATTTCGACGGGTTCGATCTCATCCTGATGTTTTTCCCGGCGATGCTCTTCCTCATCAATCCCATCGCCGAGGTCCTCGTGCTGGGCGACGGGAAGGAGGTGGAGGAAGCCGCCACGACCGAAGACGCCAACGGCATCTTCGCCATCGTGATGAATCTCGGCTATTTCGGCTTTGTCGGGATCATGACCTACGGACTCATCGCCTGGGTGAGGAACCGGGATGTCTCGCGGCTCTTCGGTCTGCGCCAGCTCCGCGTCGCGAACATCATCGTGCTCTCCATCATCGGTGGCATTTTCTCCCTGCTGCTCTGCGGCTGGATCGTCGGCGACTTCGCCAACCGGTATCTCGAGAGTCTCTTCGGCGAGCTCGATCTGCAGGAGCCCGTGAAGATGTTGCGCGAGTCCGAGTCGTCCGTCCATCTCATCCTCGCCGTGGTGATGGCCTGCGTCGCCGCCCCCATCGTCGAGGAAATGCTCTTCCGCGGCTACATGTACGGCACCCTGCGTGAACTCACCCATCCCGTCTTTTCCGCGGTGATCATCGGCGGCCTTTTTGCCGTGGTGCATGGCAATCTCCCCGCCCTGCTCCCGCTCTGGGTCTTCTCCCTGCTGCTGAGCTTCGCCTACGAGGCGACGCGATGCCTCTGGGTGCCCATCGGCATGCACGCCTTTTTCAACGCGGCCAACATCGTGCTGATGATGACCGACCCCGGGGAGTGAAGAGGGTCACTTCCGAATGGCGATTGGTCGCCCCTCCTTGTCTCTCAGGTTGGTCACTTCCGGAACTCGACCCAGTCGACGTTCATCAGGCCGCCCTTGCCGGGATTGACGAAGACGAGGCAGACGTCGGCGCGGTCTTGGCTTTTTGTCAGGGTCGTTTCGAAATCCTGGAACTTGTCCCAGCCCCCCGTGTTCGGCACCGCGACTGATCCGAGGAGCGGTCCATCGGGCGCCCCGGCGCGGAATTCGATCGTGCCGCCGACATTGCCCGAGGAAGCGCGCACCTTCACCTTTCCGACCTCGGCGAGATGGATGGATCGGAAACGCGCGACATGACCATGGGCGGTCGAGCCGATCACCTTGCCTTGTTTCTTCGGTCCCTCCAGCGCGTCGGCCTGCTCGGCCTCGAGCTTGCGGGTGCGCAGCTTCACCGTCGCCTTGCCCGCGAGCGAACCGGCCGGTGCCTTGCCGAGATCGGTGAAGGTCGCCTCGACCAGACCGGTGGCGAGTTTGCCATCCTTCGGCGGGGTGATCTGTCCCTCGAGACCGCGCGCCACCGTGGGTGTCGTCTGGCCCTCCGCGAGCGAGTAGATCCATTTCACCATCATGTGGACCTCGTCGGCGGTGTGATGCGGATGCGGCAGCATGGGGATCGGCCCCCACACGTTTGCCGAGCCCTTGATGACCCGATCGACCGAGACCTCGACCGCACCCGGCTGCCCTTTGTATTTCTTGGCGATGTCCATCAGGGTGGGGCCGACGAGTTTCTGGTCGACCGAGTGGCAGTTGAAACAATCCGACTGCTTCATGCGGGAGAGCCCGGGATCGACGTCGCTCAGTTTCCCATCGGCCGCGGCCCACGAGGAGCTGACGAGGGTCCGCACCGAGAACTCGGCCTCGCGTCCGGTCGAGGCGCCGTCCTCGGGATCGCTCACCTCGACGCGGAAACTCACCGGCTCGCCCGGGGTGAAAAAGTCGCCTTCCTGAGGCGAGAGGAATTTCACCTGAGGGATGGAGTTGCCCACCGTCACGGGCACGACCGCCTTGCCGACGCCGCCCTTGTCGTCGCTGACGACGAGCTCGATGCGGAAGTCGCCCGCGTCTTTCATCGTGACCTTGGCCTCTTCGCCCTTGGCCAACACCTGATCCCCGACGCGCCATTCGTAGGTCACGGCGTCGCCTTCGTGGTCCTTCGAGCCGGCCGCGGAGAGGGTGAGCTCGAGCGGCTGCGGACCCGCCGTCGGGGTGACAGTCGCCTTTGTCACCGGCGCGAGATTGCCGCGCTGATAACTCATGCGTACGAGCCGGGAATCTGCGTTCGCTCCCCAGGTTTCGCCGTAGTCCATGATGTAGAGCGCGCCGTCCTTGCCGAAGAAGAAATCGACGGGACGCTTGATCTGGAAACGACCGCTGCCGTCGTCGTCGCCCTGCGCGACGCGGGCCGCGGCGGTGAAGGGCAGGATCTCCGCAAGGTTCCCTCCGTCATCGAGGCGCGCCCAGTGGATGAAGGGGCGCTGCCAGTCGTAGAACAGGACCATGCCGTCGAAGTATTCGGGAAGGCCGCCGGTCTTCTCAAAGGCGGGATCGTAGTGGAAGACGGGACCGCCGCACGCGGTGCGTCCGCCCTTGCCGAGGATGGGGAACTCCTCCGACTCGCCACCGGGATAAAAGACGAAAGGCGCCTGCACCGGCGGCAGCTCGGCGAGGCCGGTGTTGTTGGGGCTTTTGTTGGAGGGTTTGGCCTTGTCGTAAACCGCCCCGGGCACCTTCGCGGCGAAGTCGTAATCGATGTAGACGCGGTTGCCGCGCGAGTAGGGCCAGCCGTAGTTCCCCGGACCGCGGAGCTGGTTCACGGTGTCGTAGCCGCGGGGGCCGCGCTCCTCCCGGTCACCGCCGGCATCGGGACCGACGTCGCCGACATAGACGTAGCCGGACTTCGGATCGATGTGGAAACGCCAGGGATTACGGAAACCCATCGCGTAGATCTCGGGCCGCGTTTTCGGGGTGCCCTCCGGGAAGAGATTTCCCTCCGGGATGGTGTAGCCGCCTTCCGGCGTCGGTTTGATGCGGAGAATCTTGCCGCGCAGGTCGTTGGTGTTGGCGGAGGATTTCTGGGCGTCCCACGGGCCGCGATCGGGACGCTCGTCGATGGGGGCATAGCCCTCGGAATCGTTGAAGGGATTCGTGTTGTCGCCGGTCGAGATGTAGAGATTGCCATCGGGACCAAAACGCAGGGCACCGGCATGGTGGCAGCATTGCTCGCGCTGCTCCGGCCAGTTCAGCAGGTCCTTGCGCGAAGCCATGTCGAGCTTGCCGTCTTTCAGGGTGAAGCGGCTGATGTATTGGCCGTCGTAATCCGGCGACGAATGCATGAAGTAGATCCACGAATTCGTCGCGAAGTCCGGATCGAGCGCCATGCCGAGCAGTCCGTTTTCCTGCGCCGTCGTCACGGTGATCTCGCCGATCTCGGAGACGAGTTTGGTCTTCGGATCGAAGACCTTCACCTTGCCGGCGATCTCGTGGAAAAAGATGCGGCCGTCGGCCGCCTCCTGCATCGTCATCGGCTGAGGCAGGCTCTCCGCGAGGACCTCGAAGTGGAAGCGGTAATCGGGCGGAGCCGTCTCCTGGGCGGAAGCGGACAGGACGGAGAGCGCGAGGGCGGCGAGCAGAGATCGGGACATGGCGACCGGAACTCTATCCGATCCGCCGATTCCGTCCAGTCCGCCGCCTCACGGGAAGAGGGGATCAGAAGGTGGCCCCGAGCGGCTGCTCGACGACCCGTTTCAGGTTTGCGAGACCCTCGAGAAACTGGTCACCACACATTTTCTCGCAATCTATGAACAGACCCGCGACCTTGCCCATGAAGGGCTGCGGGCTCTGCATCGCCCAGGTCACCTTCGTGCCATCACCTTCGGGGACGAAGCTCAACTGCACATCCGCCTCCCCGGGAAACGGCCGGACGAAAGCGAGCTTCATCTCCACTTTCTGATTCGGCACGGCCGCCATCAGCGTTGTCGTTCCCTCACCGACTTCGTTGTTTCCCGACCATTTGTAGACGGCACCGACCCCGGTGGGCGGACCTTCGAGAGTCTTTTTCATTTCGGGATCGAGCTTGGCCCAGGGCGACCACTCGTCCCAGCGGCGGAAATCATTGACCACGGCGAAGACCGCGGCGGGCGGAGCCGCCATCGTGGCGGAGCGTTCCACGGTCATCGTATCCGGTTGGAACACCGCGAGGACGAGGACGATGGCGATGACGGCGACGAGGCCGAGAAGGATCTTTTTGAACATGACAGGGTCGGATGAGGGAGTGAACAGGGTTGGATCAGCGGGAAAGTTCGGCTTCGAGACGGTCGAAGACCTCTTCGTTGCAACGGGGCACGTAGGCCAGCACCTTTTCCGCCTCGCCGGGCTCGAAGAACTCCATTTCCCATTCGAGATAGGTGCCGTTCTCCCGCGGCGAGAGGGTGATGGTGAGGAGGAAATGATGCACCTCGCGGAGGTGCTCGATGACGATGCGGTGGGGCGGCTCCACCGCGATGAAGCGGCTCTCGTTCCGATACCGCGTCCCGTCGGGACCGATCATGTCGAATTCCCACTCGCCTCCCGGCGCGATGATGCAGATGCGGAATTCGTTGGTGAATCCCTTCGGTCCCCACCAGCGCGCGAGACGATCCGGATCGGTGAAGGCGGCGAAAACGACCTCGGGCGGGAAGGGCAGGCGCCGGTGGAAGCGGAGCACTCCCGGACGATCGGGCACCACCGCGGCGGCGGCCCGGATCGCATCGACGTCGAGTTTTTTCATCTCCATCATCGCCTTCATCGCCCGCTGGTTCGCGGCAAGGTCGTCGCTCTGGTAAAGGCGACAGACATTCCGCGGCGCGATCTGCCAGGAGAGGCCGAAGCGGTCCTTGATCCAGCCGCATTGCTGCGCCTCGGGATCGCCGCCCGCGCCGAGGAGCTCCCAGTAGCGGTCGATCTCCTCCTGGCTGTCACACTCGATGAGCAGGGAAATCGCTTCGGTGAAGTGGAAATACGGTCCTCCATTCAGCGCCATGAAGCGCTGGCCACGGAGCTCGAAGAGGATCACCAGCACTTCACCGGTGCGACCTTCGTGGGCGGGATGTCCGGTCTCCGGATAGCGGGTGACCTCGACGATCCGGGAATCGGGGAAGACCGAGAGATAGAATTCGACGGCCTCCTCGGCGTTGCGGTCGAACCAAAGACAAGGGACGATGGGATTCATGTGGTTTTGTCAGAGGGTGGCGGCGAGTTCCGCGAGTTGGTCGGTGGCCTTGCCCCAGCCTTCGTGGAAACCCATCTCGAGATGCTGGTCGCGATCGGCCGCGGTCCAGTGCTTCGCGATCGCGGTGTAGGCAGTGCGTCCGCCGCCGAGGTCTTCGAAGGTGATGACGCCGGTCATGAAGGGTTTCGCCGAGGGCACCCAGCCCGTGGTGTAGGCGTCGGTGAAGACGAGGCGCTCGTTCGGCGTGACCTCAAGATAGATTCCCGCATTGGGAAACTCCTCACCCTCGGGGCTGAGCATGGTGACATTGCAGCAGCCACCGGGCCGGAGATCGAGCTCGGCCCGCGCAACGCCCCAGGGTTTGGGGCAAAACCATTGCTTGAGCAGATCGGGTTCCGTCCAGCAACGCCAGAGTTTCTCCCGCGGCACGTCGATCTCGCGACGCAGGACCAGGTCGAAGGATTCCGTGGACTCGCTCATTTCATTTCCGGGGTGGTGACCATCCAGGAGATGCCGAAGGCATCGGTGACCATGCCGAAACAGGGCGACCAGAAGGTCTCTCCCAGCGGCATGAAGACATTGCCTCCCTCGGCGAGGGCGTCGAAGACGCGGCGCGCCTCATCGGCGTCGGCCACGGTGAGGGACATGCAGTGGCCGTTGTCGGGTTTCTCGGAGCTCCATCCGTCGGAGCCCATGAGGAGACTGCTGCCGATGGTGAATCCGCAATGCATCACCTTGTCGCCCCAGTTCTCGGGCAACTGCCCCTCGGCGCAGGGCTCGGGGCTTTCGTTGAATTTCATCACCATCTGCACCTCGGCCCCGAGGTGTTTTTGATAGTGCGCGAGGGCGGCTTCGCAGTTTCCGGCGAAGGCCAGGTAGGGCTGGACGTAGGGAGGAGTCATGGGGATTGCGGATTTCAGATTGCGGATTGGGGCGACGATGAGGCGGCCTACGGAATACGCGGAAAACACGGAATGACAGATGACCGGGATCGATGCGACAGGTGGTGAGCCGTGGTGAGGTGGCACCTCTTGGATTGAAGCCTCCGGGTCGGCGTCGTTTTCCGTGAGATTCCGTGAGCCTGCATTCCAGGTTCTCAGGCGATGACGATGGGTTGGAAGCCGCCGAAGGACATGCGCTTGCAGTCGAAGAGCGGAGCGGTCTTTTCTCCGAGTTCGGCAATGCGCGGATCGGCCATGATTTTGGCGTTGGCCTGGTCGCGCACTTCTTTCGAGGGATACTCGACCCAGGCGAAGATCACCACCTCGTCGTCACCGGCATCCGCGGCGGTGGGAAACGGTCGCATGTCCATGCAGTTCGCGTCATCGAGCACGGTCTCGACGTAGCGGAGGGCACCGTGCTCTTTCCAGACTTCCCCACACATCGTCGCGATGGCGCGGTAGGCTTCGAGATTGGCGCGGGGGACGGGCAGCAAGAAGCCGTCGACGTAGGATTCAGGGTTCATTTCGGATTCCGGATTTGGTTTGTGGATGGGTTTTTTTTCAGGGGCGGACGACGAGGGCCTTCCACGCCCGCCGCTCGACCCAGAGAAGGAAGAGCGAGAGCGCCACGATCGCGAGGAGCATGATCTGGAAGATGCCGTCACCGGCGACGAGCTGGTGGAAGACGAGAATGTTCACGATGACCGGACCGAGACACAGCAGCCCCAGATTCCGGGTTTTGGGAATCGCCACGAGGATGCCACCGAGCAATTCGATCACCTTCACGAAGGTCATGTAACCGGTGGGGACAAAGGCGGCCATGAACGAGGCGACAGGGGTGCCCTCGGGCGGCGCGGGGATGTCGACGAGCTTGAAGAGCACGGTGACGGCGGACATGATGAAGAGGAGTCCGAGCAGGATCCCGGCGATGATGGCGGCGATTTTCATGGATTGGGGCGGTTCTTAGGTGGGTTTGTCAGGAGGGTCCGGAGAAGAGCGGAGAGACTGTCGAGACCTTCTTCCCAGCCCGTGGCGAGGCCCGCCTCGAGACAGCGTTCGCGCGAAGCAGGGGTCTCAAAATGAATCCGCACGGCGAGTTGGGTCGATCCGTCGGCATCGGAGAAGGTCACCGTGACGGTGAGATCGGTGGGCGACTCCGCCGGGCCTGCCTGGCATGACGGAACGCGGAGATCGAGATGCAAGGATCGTTCCGGGAGACACTCACGGACCGTGCCGGTGACGAGGAGATCGGTCCCTCCCGGTTCGCGCATGAGGATGCGCAAGCGGCCTCCCGGCTTCGCCTCGATCTCACACTCGGGATTGAAGAGGGCGTGCGGCCCCCACCACTCCGCGAGCAAGGGAGCTTGCGTCCAGGCACGGAAAACTTCCGCCGGAGGCGCGGCAATCATTCGTGCCAGATGGTAGCTGAAATCGCTCATGCGGTGGGAGCGGCGTCCTTGCAGGACTTGCCTTCACCAAGGCCGCCTGTGACATTTTTTTCCCGGCAAAGACGCGTGCCCACGGGCCACAAAAGTTTCATCCGGAACCGGCGTCGATGAAGGCGTTCCATGGGTGGCTTTGTCAGGATGTTTGTGTCTTTGTCAGGAGAGATTCCACCCAGGCGAGACCAAGCCGGAGATTCGACCGGATGATGTCGGGACGGTTCTCGACCTTGCCGACGAGCATCGACCCCTGCCAGAGGCTGTTGAGATACCAAGCCACCGCCTCGGGATCGAAGGGAGCGTCGGGGGCGTGCTTCTCCTTCGCCGCGGCGAGCATCTTCGCGCAGTTGGCGGTCCAGAGATCGAGCTGGCGGGCACATTCCTCGCGCATCGCGGGATGGGTCTGGGCGAGCTCCTGCGACATCATTCCGACCATGCAGGTGCAGACCTGATCCTCGCGCTCGGTGAAGCCGATCATGATCGCGAAAAAGCGCCGGATCTGCTCGAGCGGATCGAGCGCCTCGTCCTGCCACGCCTCGGCGTAGAGGGCGGTGCCGAAGGCGCCCCACCACTCGACCGCGGCCCTGCCGATCGCTTCCTTGCTCTCGAAGTGGTGGAAAAAACTCCCCTTCGTCACTCCGGCCTCGGCGCAGATGTCATCGACGGAAGTCCCGGCATACCCCTGCCTCAGCATCAAGGTGACCGTCGCCCCGATGAGGCGCTCTCGCGTCTCGGCAGGATTTCGACGGGGTTTCGAGGGTAGTGGCGTCATACGAACCAGTTGGTATGTTATTCCGAGAAAGAAGGCAAGGAGATTTTCGACGGGGGCCATTCATTCCGAATCGAATCAGTCAGGCTGGTTCCCGGCGATAGCCTGCAGCAGCCGGCCGATTCGCTCGATTTCCCTCGATTTGCCTTTGACGATGAGTCGTGCGTTGGCCTCGTCGTGAAAGGCGTGACCGTCGCCACCAAAGAGGAAGCCGTGCTCCCTGAGCACATCGACCGCCGTCAGGGGGCCTTCATCTCCCTCCTTTCCAAAGAATCTTTGATCCACGGGAAAAGCGGCGATTCGGGAGACCTCCCTGGGGAGGGACACAGGGCGTATGATGACCGCATACGGCGTGACTTCATACCAACAGGAAAAATGCTGGGTCACATCATCGAGCAAAGTCGTGATCAGGACATCGTGATAGACGCCGGAAAACGGATGTTCCTTCGAATGCACCCATGAGGTGCCCTCATGATCCTTATCGAATCCAAAGGGGTCAGGAGCAGGTCCCGCAGCACCCCCTTCAACAATAATGGAAAAACCTTGACGGGAAGCCGAATGCTCGGCGGCCTTGTATTGGATCGCTCTAAGGGCCTCCGACAAATCCGATTGCGAAAACTCGACCTCTGGAACCCGAATTGAAGAAACAAAATCTTCTATCCTTTTTTGATCAGGACTTTCCAATTGGATCAAAATCGCAGGATCCAAAGACACTTCTTCCACATAAACTCCCCCCATCGGTAACACCTCAGGTTCCCTCGACTCCTGAGAGCGATCGCAACCGATCAAGATCAACCAAACCGGAAGCGTATAGATCCAATGGCTCGATCTGCGCATAGCAAGAATTCCACGATCACTGGATCTTTCTGATTCAACAAGATGAATCTCGATACTTTGCGCGGACCTTTACGGCCGGCGTCCCCCCACGGCTTCACAGCTCCGCTCCCCCTCAACTAATCCCGCGCTCCGAGGCGGCGACGAAGTCGATGAGGCGGTCGATCTCGGGACAGCGATCGGGCCACGCGCGCAGAATCTCGAGCGACTCGCGGTAGTTCCGCTGTTCGCGATACAACACCCGATGCGCCTTCTTGATTCGGGCGACGGTGTCTTCGGAGAAACCACGACGACCCAGACCGACGGTATTCACGGCGCGGACCTTGCCGGGATTCCCATCGGCGATCATGAAGGGCGGGACATCCTGCACGATCTTCGAACAGCCTCCGGTGATGGCGTGCGCCCCGATGCGGCAGAACTGGTGCACGGCGGTGAGCCCGCCCATGATGGCATGTTCTCCCACGGTGACGTGACCGGCGAGAGTGCCGTTGTTCGAGAAAATGACGTGGTCGCCAACGATGCAGTCGTGTGCGATGTGGCTATAGGCGAGGAAATTGCCGTGACTGCCGACGCTGGTGTAGGACTCCGGCGCGGTGCCGCGGTTCACGGTGCAAAACTCGCGGAAGACATTGCCTTCGCCCAATTTCAAGTAGGTCGGCTCGCCCGCGTATTTCAGATCCTGGCTCCGCTGCCCGATAGAGGCGTAGGGGAAAAACTCATTGCCCGGACCGATCTCACTCGGCCCGGCAAGGGTGACATGATTGTGGAGACGGCAGCCGTCGCCCAGTTTAACGCCCGCACCGATCACGCAGTAGGGCCCGATCACGATGCCATCCCCCAGCTCCGCGCCCGGATCGATGATGGCCGTGGGATGGATCTCGTTTGCCATATTCAATCCATGATCGCGAACTTCAGCTCGGCTTCCGAAGTGGTCTCGCCGTTGACGCTACAGTGGCATTTGGCGACGCCGATGTTGCCGCGGACCTTCGTCAGCTCGGATTCGATGATGAGGGTGTCGCCGGGGAAGACGGGCTTGCGGAACTTCACGTTGTCCGCACTCATGAAATACCCGATTTTCCCCTGGTTCGCCGGCTGGCGCAACAGCGAGATACTCGCGACCTGTGCCATCGCCTCGACCTGGAGCACGCCGGGCATGACGGGATGACCGGGGAAGTGCCCCTGGAAGTAGGGCTCGTTGATCGTCACCTGCTTCACGCCGGTGCATTTGAATTCGGTCTCGAATCCGACGATGCGGTCGACCATGAGGAAGGGATACCGGTGCGGCAGCACCTTCTGCACCTCGAGGTTGCTCATCACCCCTTCCCCGGTCGGGATGCTCACGGAAGGGATCGCGGCGAGGGTCTGGGCGAAAGTCTTGGCGAGCTTTTCGGCCATCTGCGTGTTCGGCCCGTGGCCGGGTTTCACGGCGATGACGTGCCCCATGATGCGTTTTCCGCTCAGCATGAGATCACCGATGATGTCGAGGATCTTGTGGCGCGCGAACTCCTCGGGATAGCGCATCGCCTCCTTGCTCATCACGGACTCGCCTTTCACAACGACGGCGTTTTCGAGGCTGCCGCCTTTGATGAGGCCTTTCTCGAGAAGCGGCTGGACGTCCTCGTAATACACAAAGGTCCGCGCGTGGGCGATTTCCTTTTCGTAGGTCTCAGGAGTGATCTCGGTGGAGAAATACTGGGTCATGCGCCCGTTCGGACCGACCTGGGTGCAGGAGACGCGGAAGCCTTTGTCCGGGACGATGGTGATGAGCGAACCGCTCTTGGTCTCGAGATGGATGGGCTCGCGAATCTCGAAAACGCGGCGGTTCGCCTCCTGCTCGACGATGCCGGCCTTTTTGATGCAATCGACGAAGGGGCGGGCCGAGCCGTCGCCGATGGGCGGCTCGTTCGCATCCATCTCGATGATGGCATTGTCGACCCCCATGCCGACGAGGGCGGAGATGACGTGCTCGACGGTGTGGACCTTCACGGATCCTTCCGCAAGGGTGGTGGCGCGTTCGACGGTCTGCACCTTGGAGACATGGGCGTCGATGAAGGGTTTGTCGGGCAGATCGACGCGACGGAATTTGATCCCGGTGTTCACCGGAGCGGGCGTCATCGTCAGGGTCACCTGCGCCCCGGTGTGGAGCGAGGTGCCGGTGAGAGCGGCGGAGGTCGCGAGAGTCTGTTGTTTCTGAGCCGACATGGATGGGGATCCGTGGGAAGGGAAAGGGGTGAAACCTCTAGCGCAAATGCGGAGTTCGTCCAGCAATTATGCCCCTCGGACGGCGCGCCGGGAAATCCGCGGGCAAAGCAATCCGATACCGATTATGGTGAAACCATCGACCTTCGCCTCTACAGCCCCGATTTCACCGTCCTCGATGAGACCGAGGATTACCTCGTCGTGGACAAGCCCCCGCATCTGATGGTGCACCCTTCCGTTCCGGGGAATCCGCCGACCTTGCTCGATGGTCTTGAGGCCCTCTGCGCCTACGAACGGGCCTGCGGCGGCCATCTTTCCCTGATCAACCGGCTCGACCGCGAGACGAGCGGGATCGTCCTCGTCGCGAAACACAAGGCCGCCGCCCGCATGCTGGGCAAGGCGATGGAACGCAGGGAGTTCCGCAAATCCTACCTCGCCATCGTGCACGGATGGCCGGAACGCGACGAGTTCCTCGTCGACGGACCGCTCCTGCGCAAAGGCGACGTGGCCGAATCGCCCGTGTGGGTCAAACAAATCGTTCATCCCGACGGCAAGGAATCCCTCACCCGTTTCGAGGTGGTGCGTCGCTTTGAAAAGGAGGCCGGCATGCGATTCGCCCTGATCCGCTGTCACCCGCTCACCGGACGCATGCACCAGATCCGCGTCCACTCCGCCCATGCCGGGCATCCGATCGTGGGGGACAAGCTCTATGGCCCCGACGAACGCTGTTACCTCGACTTCATCGAGACCGGCTGGACGCCCGGTCTCGCGGCCCGCCTCCTCCTCGACCGGCAGGCTCTCCACGCCGCCATGTTGGGATGGGAGGATCGCGAATGGCATTGCCCGATCCCGGCCGATCTCGCGTCTTTTTGCGGGGAAGCGGAGGCGGGAGAGCCGCAAATTTATCGGGTGCAAACTCCCGGGGGGTGTTCTAAATTCCCCGCCCTCCCGGACCGGATGATCGTATCCCGGGAGGACTGCCGAAACCCATGAACATCACTGTCGAACGTCTCCCCGAGTGCAAAGCCCGTCTCTCCGCCGCGATCCCGGCCGATACGGTCACGAAAACCCGCCGGGAGATCGTCTCCGCCTACGCCACCCAGGCCAAAGTCCCCGGATTCCGCCCCGGCAAGATCCCGACCGCCGTGATCGAAAAGCGCTTTGCCGACTCCATTGAGGGCGAACTGAAAGATCGCCTCGCCCGCTCCGCCTACAGCGAGGCCCGCACCAAGGAATCCCTCACCATCCTCGGCATCGCCCAGGTCGAGCGCGAACAATTTGAAGCCGACGGCTCCTACATGCTCGCCGTCGAAGTCGTGACCGAGCCCGACGTCGAAGTCCCCGAATACAAGGGCATCACCGTCGAAGTCGCGAAGATGGAAGTCACCGACGAGATGGTCGACAATTACCTCGACAACACCCGCAAGCAGCATGCCCTGCCCGTCGATGTCGATCAGGCCGCGCGTCCCGGCGACCTCGCCGTGATCGACTACACCGCCTCGCTCGACGGCCAACCTCTCGCCGATCAGGTCGAGAAAGAAGTCGGCCCCCTCGCCACCGGCAGCGATCACTGGGTCGATCTCCCCGAGGAAGGCCAAGAGCCCCGCGAATTCATCCCCGGGCTCGCCGCCGCCGTCCTCGGCATGAGCAAGGGCGGGACGAAGACCTTCGACGCCACCTTCGCCGAGGAATTCCCCGTGGCCGTCGTCGCCGGCAAGACCGTCAGCTACGAAGTCACCGTCACCCAGGTGAAAGCCCGAGAACTTCCCGAGCTGAACGACGCCTTCGCCGCCACCCTCGGCCTCGAATCGCTCGAGCAGCTGAAAGAGCGCGTCCGCGGCCAGTTCGAGCAACAGCGCGAGCGCATGCGCACCCAGATCATCGACAACCAGATCCTCGGCAAGCTCACGAAGGACGCCTCCTTCGACGTGCCCCAGCACATCGTCTTCAACGAGACCCAGCGCCAGGTGAACCAGATGGTCTCGCGCGGCTATGAACAAGGCATGTCCGAGGAGGACATCACGAACAACCAGGAAGACCTCATCCGCAGCGCCGAAGAGCAGGCGAAGAACAACGTCAAGGTCATGTTCCTCCTCGACCAGATCGCGGACAAGGAAGGCATCACCGTCAGCGACGACGAACTGACCCGCCACGTCGCCATGATCGCCTACCGCCAGGGCCGTCCCCTCAAGAAAGTCGCCCGCGAGTTCCGCGACCGGAACGCCTTCCCCGAGTTGCGCCACGACATCCGGGTGAACAAGACGATCCAGTTGCTCCGCGAGAACGCCGTCATCAACGAAGTGGAGGCTCCCAAAGAAGGCGAGTAAGCTCCGCTCCCCGGGAACGTCCCATCGTTCCAGATTCCCCAGATCCATCACCCCAATCCATCCGCCCATGCGCACTCCCGATCTCGACTCCGTCCAGGAATACTCCCCGCTCCTCCCGCCGCACCTCCAGCAGCGCATCATCGATCCGATGAAAAACGTCAGCGTGATCGAGAAGGAGGGGAACACGATGATCCAGTTCGACCTGCTCTCCCGCCTGATGAAGGATCGCATCATCTTCATCGGCGAACAGGTGAGCGATCCCCTCGCGAACTACGTCATCGCCCAGATGCTCTACCTCCAGATGCAGGATCCGAACAAGGACATCAACGTCTACATCAATAGCCCCGGCGGCTCCGTCACCGCCGGTCTCGCGATCTACGACACGATGCAGTTCGTCACCTGTGACGTGAACACTTACTGCATGGGCATGGCGGCGAGCATGGGCGCCGTCCTCCTCACCGCTGGCACCAAGGGCAAACGCTTCGCCCTGCCCAACGCGCACATCATGATCCACCAGGTCTCCGGCGGCGCACAGGGCACCGCCTCCGACGTGGAGCGCACCGTCGAGTTCATGTATTCGCTGAAGAAACGCCTCAATCGCATCCTCGCCCACCACACCGGCAGGACCATCGAGGAGATCGAGCGCGACTCCGACCGCGACAACTACATGCCCGCCGCCGTCGCCGCCGAATACGGCCTCATCGACAAGGTCCTCGAGAAGAAACCGCTCGAGAAGAAGGATTGATCCCCGGTCGGGAAACACCGACTTTTCAAGAAAGCGTCGGGCGTGAGCCCGGCGCTTTTTTTGAACGCACGTCCCGCTAGGGTTTGATCAGTTTGACCTTGGGAAAATACGTTTCATATCGCGAGGGATCCCGCGTGATGATCGCGATCCCCAGCGATTCGGCATGGGCACCGATGAAAAAGTCGGGCAGGGGCAGCACTTTGGTTCCTCCGTTCCGGCGATAGAGGAGAAAGGCTTTTGCGGCAAGGAAAAGTGCCTCACGGGGCAACTCCTCGAACTTCAGCCCCAAGGGTTCGATCAAGTGGTCGACCTCGTGCATGGATTCCGCACCCGCACACAACTCCGCATAAATCACGGGATTGATCAGCAGTCCGTCCTTCTGATAACGGGAGATCTGAGCGTCCGACCAGGCACCCCAGACGGGATCGTCGGTGGCGACATCCAGAATCACATTGCTGTCGAGGATCCTGCCCACGGCTTCATTCCTCCCGGGTTTGTTTCATGAGCTCCTCGGTGGTGATCCGCCCCTTCCAGATCCCCCTGACGGAATCACAGACACTGCCGGGCCGCTCCCCCACCTTGACCGAGACGACAGGAGGCACGTCGTCCAAACCAAGAACGGCACGGGTCAGGATGTCACGCGCCTCAGCCTCCATCGCCCGGCCATGAGTGGCGGCACGAATCCGCAGCAAGCGCTTCACGTTTTCGTCCAGATTCCGGATCGTCAGTGTCGTGGACATGACGAAATGTACGCATTGCCAGCATCGCTGTCAATGCCGGCAGATTCTCCCACGACTCCCGAACGAACTCACCCCTCGCCGCGCTCCTCCTGATGCTCCGGCTTCAGCGCGGGCACGACGGTGGCCTTGTCGGCGAAGCGATCGAAGCGGTTCGAGAGGATCAACAGGGTCGGCGCCCAGAGCCCGACGAAAATGCCGAAGCGCTCCGCGTGCGCCTGGGCCTCGGGCTCGTCGCTGCCGAGATACCACCAGATGAAGACGGAGAGCAGGATCGAAAAGATCCCGGCTTGGAAAAAGATCGCGCTGAGGACGCGCAGCATTTGCGGATTCATACCCGGCCATTATGCCGGATCCGGACGACGGGCGCTCCGCGGATCTTGGCATTCTCGCCGCCCTTTCCACAAACGCCGCTCAGGCCAGGTAGGGATTGGTCGCCTTTTCCCGGCCGATCGTCGTCGCCGGGCCATGCCCGGGCAGCACCTCCGTTTCATCGGGCAAGGGCCACAGCTTTTCCCGGATCCCGGCGAGGAGTTGCTCGTGGTTGCCGTTCGGGAAATCGGTCCGCCCGATGCTGCCGGCGAACAGGACGTCGCCCCCGATCAGCACCGGCACGCCGCGCAGTTTGAAACAGACGCTGTCCGGGGAATGACCGGGCACATGATAAAGATCGAGCACGAGTCCGCCGAGATCGATCGCGTCAAGTCCGTCGAAACGATGGTCCACCGTGTAGGGATCGATCTCACAGGGGATGCCCATCATGCGCTCAAGGCGTTTTGAAAGGGTCAGTTCCTCCGAAGGCTCCGAATGCGCGTAGACCGGACATCCGAAGGCGGCCTGCATTTTTCCCACATCGAGGACGTGGTCGTGATGCTGATGTGTCAGGATCAGCGCCTCGGGGCGCACGCCCTGGTCCATCAGCCACTCCGTGATCCCCTCGGGCGCGTCGAAGACCCACGATTTCCCGCCCGTCGTGACGACGTAACCGTTTGTCTGGAATAAGCCGCCGCAAAAGCCGGAAAGTTGCAAATCGCTCATCGTATCGTTCTCCATTCTTTAGGGCAATTCCGCCACGCTTCAACTTTTCCCCTGTGCAATCGCGCGGGAGGCGGTATAAAAGATGCTCCTTCAAACGCTTATGCCGCTCCGTTTCGAATGCCCGCACTGCTCCTCGCGCCTCTCCGCCGGTCGCGAGCTCTACCACACCATCCTCGATTGCCCCGATTGCGGCAAAGAGTTCATGGTGCCGGCCCCCGAGGATATCAAGCTGCCGACGCACACCCTGAAATTCATCTGTCCGCATTGCCGGCGCAAACTCTCGGCCACGCCCGACCAGTTCGGCACCGAGATGCCCTGCCCCTTTGTGAATTGCGGCAAACCCATCCAGGTGCCCGAGCCCGATTGGAAGTCGGTGGGTGGAGCGGAGTGATCGACTCCCGGAGGCAGGTGGGTCGTCACTTGGTGAGGGCCTTCACCCATTGGGCGATTTCCAGCGACATCCGGCCGACGAGGGTCTCTCCATCGACCGGTTTCGTCGCGTGTCCGGCCCCGATCACGGGAACGAAGAAGTAGCGCGGTCCCCCGTTCCCGGAATCGACGACATACCCCAGCTCGAGGGCGTGATCGCTAATGAGCCCGCTCTTGTGAAAGTATTTCGCCTTGGGAAACACCTCGCCGGCCGCGCCCGTCCAACCGCTCGGACCCGATTCGGCCGCCACCGTGGCGAGTCCGCTGAGTCCGCCGCCGCCCTCGCGCAGGAAGCGCAGTTGCTCGTCGCTGATCCGGAACCGCTCCGACTCGGGAAGATGCTCGTGAAAGAGGACCCGCCTGAGACAGTCGGCCAGTTCGCGCGGGGTCGTCATATTTCCGGTCTTGGCGTCGATCACCGTGCATCCACGCTCCTCCGAATAGGATCGCCCTCTCCAGGTGTGCTCGATCACGACGGAGCGGCTGCCGTCGTGTGAGGTGAGACGGATCCGCTGGGCTTCCTCGCGTTCGTAAACCCAGGGCCGCGTCCGCACATATCCGCGCATCAAGGCCGAGTTCGGAAACCCGCGCTCCGCGGTGAGGAACTTCGTGTTCAACCAGTCGATTCCGACGAGCCGAAGCAGCAGGGTGTAATCCTCGTTCGACGAGCGGCGGAAGACCTCGCTCGACAGTTCCCGCAGCGTCCGGCTGGAGTCGAGGACCCATTTCCCGTCCGCCTCCCGGTGTTCGAAGGTCGCCGTCACGTCGAGGTCGAAGCCCGCCTCCCGCACCCGCTCCATCGCCGCGATCACCGTGTAGAGTTTCACCGTGCTGGCAGGCCAAAAGTCCTTCCGATCGGCCGTGTCTCGGTATTCGATCCAATCGAAACACGGCGCTCCCTTCTCCCCGCCGTCCCGCACCAGGCAGACCACCGCGAGTTTCGTCAACTCCGGTGCCACCGCGTCCAGCGCCGCATCGAGCGCGGCATCGGACCGCTCCCCGCCAAAGGATAAAGGAATCACCTGAGACATGAGCAAAGGGATAAAAAGTCGCTTCCCGATCCCGACCATCGGAATGAGGCGGTCTGAGAAAACGAAAGGCATCCCCACCCTTTACTCGAAAGACCCCGCGGAACTCAACCACGGAAAAAACTCCCGCCCGGCGTACAATTCTTGTCCCGGCCGCGACAAGAATTGTACGGCCTCAGATAGGAGCCGGGGGCTTGCCTCGGTCGGATTTTGCCTGAGATTGGACCCCGTTCGTCTCGTTGTCATGCCTGCCATCATGCTAGGAACCGGCCCCCTCCCGGGAAATCACGCCGGGGGAACCACGCTCGAAGTGCATCTCCTCCCGGAGTATCCCGACACTCCCATCAGCCTTGCGGAGCGCTGGGGCACGCAATCGACCGGAGGAGGCTTCACCCTGCAGGGCGCGACCGAATATCGCTGGGAAGAACATCTCCGCGCCTGTGGTTGCGATTGGCTCCGGGCGGTGGCGAACGAGGAACGGCTCAGTGGGCGGATCTTTACTCCGGAGGAAATCCTGCAACGACGTCCGGCTGCTCCGGTCATGCCGCCACCGCTTCCCACGAAACACACCCCGCGTCCCGTCACGGATGGGACTCTTGAACGAATCCGCACCGCGCTCGCGGAGCATGACTTCGAGGAAATCGAAGGACTGCGTGACGTCCTCACCGATGACCTCGTCCGCACGATCGCCTCGGACTGGAGCGCGAATCTCGACTGGGACACGAAGGATGCCTACGCCGCCCTGCTCCTCGACCAAACCAGCGAGGCGGTGCGTCCGATCTTCCGCGATGCCCTCGATTCACCGACAGTCGAGTCACGGGCCTACGCGGTCTGCGTCCTCACGAAGGACTTCTCGCGTTTCGACGACTTTCTCATCGACGGTGGCGTCGCCGAGGAACCCGTCAATGCGGCGGTGGCAGAGGTGAAGGCGGCAGGTCTTTGACCCGCGGCCGCCTTGATCGCGGACCGGGTGAATGATCGATTCATACCAAAACGCCGGTCATGCGTCCAAGACTCGCAAACGCCCCGATTCGATCTTGCAGGCAGGTTTTCCAAAACCCTGCCCCCATGAATGCCGGAAACCGATTTGCCTGGATTGCTCTGACGCTGGCTCTCGGCATCAGTCCCCTTGGAGCCGCCGATCTCCCGCCCGCGGCGGAACGATTCGATTTCCAGCGCGACATCCGACCGATCCTCGAGAACTCCTGCGTCACCTGCCACGGGCCGCGCCAGCAGAAGGGCGGGTTCCGCCTCGACTCCTCCGAGCATCTCCGCAAGGGCGGTGAAAACGGAGCGGCCTTCGCCAATGGCAAGAGTGCCGAGGCCGATTTCATCCACCGCGTCGCCCGCCTCGACGCCGATGAGGCGATGCCTCCGAAGGAATCGCAGGCGCTGAAGCCGGACCAGGTCGGCAAACTCCGCGCCTGGATCGACGCGGGCGCTCCCTGGCCCGAGGGGTTTGTCATTCGCGACACGACCGCGCTCGAATTGACCCAGGCCGATCTCGCGAAACTGCCTCCCGCGGCGAACCGCAAGATCGATTTCGTGAAGGACGTGCAGCCCATCTTCGCGGGAGCCTGCTACGACTGCCACGGTCCGAAACACCAGGAGGCGAATTTCCGGCTCGATCACAAGCCGACTCTCTTTGCGGGAGGTGACCTCGGCCCGGCACTCGTGAAGGGCGACGGTGCCGCCTCGACCCTGATCCATTTCGTCGCCGGACTCCGTCCCGAAGGCCGCATGCCGAAGAAGGGCGATCCGCTGACGCCCGAGCAGATCGGCATCCTCCGTGCGTGGATCGACCAGGGCGCGGACTTCCCCGACGAGGCGAGCGTCACGATCGAGGACAAACGCGATCACTGGTCCTTCCAGGCTCCGGTGCAGGCCCCGTTGCCGCAGAACGGCGAAACGCATCCCATCGACGCCTTCATCAAGGACCGCCTCGCGCGGGAAGGCCTCGACTTTTCCCCCGAGGCCGCACCGACGACCCTGCTCCGCCGCATCCACCTCGACCTCACCGGCCTGCCTCCGACAATCGAAGAACAACGCGCCGCCGACGCTCTTGACAAGGTGATCGATACGTTGCTCGCGTCGCCCCACCACGGCGAACGCTGGGGGCGTCACTGGCTCGATGCGGCGCGCTACGCGGACAGCGATGGTTATGAGAAAGACAAGCCGCGCATCAATCACTTCTACCGCGACTGGGTTATCGGCGCGATCAACCGCGACCTGCCCTACGACCAATTCATCATCGAGCAGATTGCGGGCGATCTCCTGCCCGGCGCGACCCAGGAGCAGATCGTCGCGACCGGCTATCTCCGCAATTCGATGCTCAACGAGGAAGGCGGCGTCGATCCCGAGCAGTTCCGCATGGAGGCGATGTTCGACCGCATGGACGCGATCGGGAAGGGGATCCTCTCGCTCGGGCTGAACTGCGTGCAGTGCCACGATCACAAGTACGACCCCATTTCGCAGGAGGAATACTACCAGATCTTCGCTTTCCTCAACAGCGACCACGAGGCCCAGCCGCGCGTCTACACTCCCGGAGAAGAGATGCAGCGCGCGAATGTCCTCCGTGACATCGCCGCGATCGAGACGCGTCTCCGCGAGGAAACGCCCGACTGGGAGGCGAAGCTCGCGGTCTGGGAGGACGAATGGCGCGCCGCCGCGAAGCCGGAATGGACCGTGATCCGTCCCGAGGTCGACAAGAACGCCACCGGAGGCCAGCGCATCCTTCCTCAGCCGGATGGCTCCTTCATCGCCGCCGGATTCCAGCCGACCAAAAGCACCACGGTGCTGCGCTTGAAGTCGGATTTGAAGGGCATCACCGGCTTCCGTCTCGAGATGCTGAACGATCCCAACCTGCCTGCGAACGGACCGGGACGCTCCTTCATGGGCTCCTTCGGCCTCTCCGAATTCGAGGTCGACAGCACCGGAGCGGACGGAAAACCCGCGCCAGTGAAATTCGCCCGAGCCACCGCCGATCTGCAGGCTCCGGAAAAGACGAAGGTGCATCCGCTCTTCAACGAGAAGGAGCCGAAGGAGCGCTACTTCGGTCCCGCGGGCTACGCCATTGACGGTAATCCCGACACCGGCTGGTCGTCCGATCTTGGCCCCGGCCGCCGCAATTTCGAAAGTGTCGCCGTCTTCACCGCCGCCGCGCCGGTCGATGGGACGGAACTCACCTTCAAGCTCTCGCAGAAAATCGGCGGGTGGAACGCCGACGACCTCCAGGCCGCGCAGATGGGACGCTTCCGCCTCAGCGCGACGACTTCGCCGGCCCCTGCGGCCGATCCCGTGCCCCCGCTTGTCCAGGCCGCGCTCGCGGTGCCGCGCGACCAACGCACCCCGCATCAGGTCGCGACGATCTTCAGCCACTGGCGCGGCGTCGCCGGCCAACGCCATCCCGAAATCGCGGAGAAGTACGCGAAGGCGAATGCGGCGATCGAGGCGCTATGGGCACAGCACCCCGAGGGTGTCACCCAGTTCACCCTGATGGCCCGCGAGGAGCCGCGCCTCACCAGCGTGTTGAAGCGCGGCGACTGGCTCAAGCCGGCCGAATCCGTCACTCCCGGCGTGCCCGCGGTGTTGAATCCTTTGCCGGAAAACGCCGGGGACGACCGCCTCACCTTCGCGAAATGGATGGTGGATCGTCGCTCGCCGACGACGGCTCGCGCCCTCGTCAACCGTGTCTGGCAGGCCTACTTCGGCACCGGACTCGTCGCCACTCCCGAGGAATTCGGCACCCAGGGCGAGGCTCCGAGCCATCCCGAACTGCTCGACTGGCTCGCCGTCGATTTCATGGAACACGGCTGGAGCCTGAAGCACCTCCACCGGCTCATCCTTACCTCGCGCACCTATCGCCAGGACAGCCGCGTCACTCCGGAACTGCTCGCACGTGATCCTAGCAACCGCCTCCTCGCGCGCGGTCCGCGCTTCCGCGTCGAGGGCGAGATCATCCGCGACATCCAGCTCTCCGTGAGCGGTCTCCTCCAGCTCGACGTCGGCGGACCCGCCGTGATGCCGCCCGCGCCGCAGTTCCTCTTCGAGCCGCCCGCGAGCTACGCGCCCTTCCCGTGGAAGGAAGCCACCGGCAAGGACCGCTACCGCCGCGCCGTCTACACCTGGCGCCGCCGCACCACGCCTTATCCCTTCCTCCAGACCTTCGACACACCCGAGGGCAATGTCGCCTGCGTCCGCCGCACCCGGGCCAACACGCCGATCCAGGCGCTCGTCGCGCTCAATGAAAACCTCTCCATGGAAGCCGCCCGCGCCTTCGCCCAACGCATCCTCAAGGAAGGCGGCAAGACCGAGTCCGAGCGACTCGACTACGCCTGGCGTCTCACCCTCGCGCGACCGCCGCAGCCCGACGAGGTCGCGGCCCTTCTTCCCCTGATGGAAAAACAACGCGCCACGAAAGCCGGCCCCGAAGGAGAGACCGCCGCCTACACCCTCGCCGCGCGAGTGCTGTTGAATCTTGACGAGACTTTTACCAAGGAATGAGTTTCCAACCACGAATGAAACGAAGTTCACGAATTCCGAGCCACCGCAAAGCCTCGGTCATTCGTTAGATTCGTTCCATTCGTGGTCCAAACCCGCCAATGCCATGAAACACCTCACCGAACTCCTCGAAGAGCAGCGCCGTTTCCACACCCGCCGGTGGTTTTTCCGCGACTGCGGCGTCGGCCTCGGCAGCATCGCTTTGGCATCCTTGTTAGGACAGGACAAAGCCCTCGGTGCCGCATCACTCCTCACCGGGCAGCGTCCCCATTTCACCCCGAAGGCGAAGCGCGTCATCTTCCTGTTCCAGGGAGGCGCGCCGAGTCACCTCGAGCTCTTCGACAACAAACCCGAACTCGCCAAGTGGGACGGCAAGCTCCCGCCCGCTGAGCTCCTCCGCGGTTACCGCGCCGCCTTCATTTCACCGAACAGCACCTTGCTCGGACCGAAATACCAGTTCGCCAAACACGGCCAGAGCGGTGCGGAGATTTCCGAACTGCTCCCCCACACCGCCGCGATCGCCGACGACCTCTGCATCGTGAAGTCGATGGTCACCGACGCCTTCAACCACGCCCCGGCGCAGATTTTCATGAGCACCGGCTCGCAGCAGTTCGGGCGTCCCAGCATGGGATCGTGGGTGACCTACGGACTCGGATCGGAAAACCGCGACCTGCCCGGCTTCGTCGTCTTTTCCACCGGCAAGAAGGGTGCCAGCGGCGGGGCCAACAACTACGGCTGCGGCTTCCTCCCCACCTCCTATGGCGGGGTGCCCTTCCGCAGCGTCGGTGATCCCGTGCTCTACCTCTCGAATCCCGAGGGAGTCGATGATTCCTTCCAGCGCGACACCATCGAAGGCGTGCGCGCCCTCAACCAGAAGCGTCTCGGTCTCGTCGGCGATCCCGAAATCGCGACGCGGATCGGCTCCTACGAGCTCGCCTACCGCATGCAGCAGGTCGCGCCCGAGGCCATCGACATCGCCAAGGAGAATCCCGACACCCTCGCGCTTTATGGCGCCAAGCCCGGCGAAGCCTCCTATGCGAACGCCTGTCTCACCGCCCGCCGTCTCGTCGAGCGCGGCGTGCGTTTCGTGCAGATCCATCACGAGGCCTGGGACCACCACGGCGGCCTCACCAAGGGACTGAAGGAGCAGTGCGAGGCCACCGACCGCGCCAGCGCCGCGCTCGTCACCGATTTGAAACAACGCGGACTGCTCGAGGATACCCTCGTCATCTGGGGCGGCGAGTTCGGCCGCACTCCCATGGTGCAGGGCGGCAACGACGGGCGCGATCACCACCCGAACGCCTTCACGATGTGGTTCGCCGGCGGCGGGATCAAGGCCGGCCAGACCATCGGGGAGAGCGACGAATTCGGTTTCAACGTCGTGTCGGAAAAGATCCACGTCCACGACCTCCACGCGACGATCCTGCACCTGTTGGGCTTCGACCACGAGAAACTGAGCGTCCGCGCCCAGGGACTCGATTTCCGGCTTACCGGGGTGGCCGGTGAGGTCGTGAAGTCCTTGCTCGCGTGAATCGGGAGAATCGGATGCCATAGGCATCCCAGCCATTAGCCGGTGGTTGAAGCGCAGCGATACCACCGGACCCGGGATCAGATGGGCAGCGCATCCCGGAGGGATGCCAGCAGGCATTTGCCACGACCTCGACTGCCGCGTCGAAGCGTACCGTTGCTGGCATCCCTCCGGGATGCGCGCTTGATCAATCGGCATTCCGGTGGTGTCGCTCGTTCCTCGCTCAACCACCGGCTAATGGCTTGGATGCCTCCGGCATCCCTTCCGGAACACGAGGCGGAACACGAGGTTGCGGAAGACGACGACTCCTTGCTTTTCCATGAGATTTACAACGATAGGCCGGGACCTGCTGAAAGGCTTCCGCCTTTCAATCCGGTTTCGCCCCATCCACTCGGTGCCGCGGAAAGTCCCCCGTCCGCTCACAGGCAAGCTGTTCCATGACTTGCCGGAGCTGCCGCTTCAACATCGTCATGGTATGGTCTCCTCCTTTCTCACCGAGCGCGGCTACGCCATACATGAAGCTGCGGCCGAGGAAGCCGAAGCGCGCCCCGCTCGCGAGGGCGCAGGCGATGTCGGGGCCGGAGCGTAGGCCGCTGTCGAGCATGAGGGTGGTGCGGTCGCCGAATCGCCGCGCGAGCCGAGTCAGCGGCGCGATCGTCGACTCACCCGCGTCGAGCTGGCGCCCGCCGTGATTGGACACGATGATCCCGTCGACGCCGATGCCGAGCGCGGTCTCGACGTCCTCCTCGCTGACGAGGCCTTTCACGACGAGCTTCCCTTTCCAACGATCGCGCAGCGAGGCGAGCCTGGCCGGGTTGAGCCGGCCGGAGAAGGTCCGGTTCATGAACAGACCGAGGTGTTTCATGTCGAGCCCGTCGGGCAGGTAGGGCTTCAGGGTGGCGAACTCGGGCACTCCGTTGCCGAGCTGGGCGAGGGACCAATGGGGCCGCGTCATCATCTGGGCGATGTTGCGCAGGGTCATCTTCGGCGGCATCGCGAGGCCGTTGCGGATCTCGCGCGGGCGGTAGCCGAAGACGGGCGTGTCGGCGAGGATCACGAGCACGGGCAGTCCCGCCGCCTCGACGCGGTCGAGCAGTTTGTTCCGCAGATCCTCCTCGACGGGATGATAAAGCTGGAACCAGGCCTTGCCGCCGGTGATCTCGGCGACGGTTTCGATGCTCGCCGTGGCTACGGTGCTGAGGATGAAAGGCAGGCCGTGTTTCGTCGCCGCCTCGGCGAGGATCTGGGTGGCGCGCGGCCAGATCATGCCCTGGAGGCCGATGGGGGAGACGCCGAAGGGCACCTCGTAGGTCTCGCCGAAGAGTTCGGTCTTGAGGTCCGCGCCTTTGAACTCGCCGAGGTAACGCGGCATCAGCCGGACCTCGCGGATCTCGTCGGTGTTGCGGCGCAGGTTGATCTCGGAATTGCATCCGCCCTCGAGGTATTCGAGCACGAAACGCGGCAGCCGGCGGGCGGCGCGCTCGCGCAGATGCTCGATCGAGGGAAAGCGGGGGTCGAAATGGTCTTCCATGGCGGAGACGGGGAAAAGTGGGTTTGTCAGGACGTTTTCACGGAGGCGAGGAGCTCGAGCAGATTTCCCGCGCATGCCTCCGCGAAGATCTCATCGTTGATCGCGGCATCGATTTCCACCAGCGGAATCGCGGGATCGAGGTGGCGGCGGAGGGAGCCGAAAAGCGCCGCATCCGCCTCCGGATCATGGTAGGGCTGCCCCGGAGCCGAGATGAGGCTGATGGCCCTCGTCGGCACGAGAACGCGGACGGGACCGGTCGAGGCGTTGACCTTCTCCGCGACGATGCGGCCGAGTTCGGCGTTTTCGTCCGGCGTGGTCCGCATCAGGGTGATCTGGGGATTGTGTTGATAGAAGTTCCTACCCTCGAAGCGGGACGGGACCGTGTCGCGGGCCCCGAAGTTGACCATGTCGAGGCATCCCGGAACGACGATGGCGGGGACTCCGGCGCGGGCGGCGGCCTCGAGACGGTGAGGTCCGGCGGTGAGGACGCCGCCGACCAGTTCATCGGCCCATTCCGTGGTGGTGATGTCGAGGACGCCGCTGATGAGACCGTCGCCGATGAGGGTTTCCATGGTGCGGCCGCCCGTGCCGGTGGCGTGGAAGACGAGCACCTCGTAGCCGGCACGCTCCATGACGGTCCGGGCGAGATCGACGCACCGGGTCGTGTTGCCGAACATGCTCGCGGCGATGAGGGGGCGGTCTTCCGTGTCTTCAACTTTTTCAGCATCGACCATTCCGGCGATCGCGGCGGCGGCCTGGCGGAAGAGGGGGCGGGAGATGCGGTTCAGTCCTGACACATCCACAATGCTGGGAAACATCACGATGTCCTTGCTGGCGACGTAGGGGGCGGTGTGGCCGCTCGCCATCGTCGAGACCATCAGTTTCGGAAAGCCGACCGGGAGGGCGCGCATCGCGGCGGTGCCGAGGGCGGTGCCGCCCCCGCCGCCGAGGGAAATGACGCCGTCGATGCTTCCCTCGGCCGCAAGTTTCGCGAGGAGAACGGGAGCGGCTTCGCTCATCGCGGTGATGCAGGTGCCGCGGTCGCCCGTGGCGGCGAGTGTGGCGAGATCGATTCCGCCGGCCGTGGCCACCTCGTCCCGGGTGATGTCGGGCCTGACCGTGGCGGGACCGCCCGTGCCGAGATCGATCAGGACCGGCTCGTGCCCGAACTCGCGCAGGCAATCCGCGACGTAGGCGTGTTCCGCGCCTTTCGTGTCGAGGGTGCCGATCACCGCGATGCGTTTTCCGGGCATGTCACTTCGTGCGGTGAAGGGGAATCGATTTGAACTCGCGGGTCAGTTGCGTCAACGACTCCTCGACCGCCATGCGTTCGAGACTGGAGGCGCCGACGAATCCGACCGCATCGGTGCGCTCGTTGATGAAGGCGGCGTCGGCGGGCGTCGCGATGGGGCCGCCGTGGGAAAGGTAGATGACATCGTCGCGCACCGATTTGCCCGCATCGATGATCGCCTGCGTCGCCACGGCGGCGTCCTCGAGTGACATCGCCGCGTTCGTCACGCCGATCGATCCGCCCACGGTGCAGCCGACGTGCGCGATGATGACATCGGCTCCGGCTTCGGCCATGGCCTTCGCTTCGGCGGGCGAGGCCACGTAGACGATCGTGAAGAGGTCCATGCGGCGGGCGAGGGCAACCGTTTCGATTTCCTTGTCCGTGCCCATGCCGGTCTCCTCGAGTTGCTGGCGGAAGGAGCCGTCGATGATGGTGTGGGTGGGGAAGTTGTTCATCCCCGAGAAGCCCATCGCCTTGACCTGTTGCAGCCAGTGCCACATGCGGCGGCGCGGATCGGTGCAGTGGACGCCGCAGATCACGGGGATCTCTTTCACCACCGGCAGCACCTCGAACTCGCCGATCTCCATGGCGGTGGCGTTGGCGTCGCCGTAGCCCATGATGCCGGCGATGGAGCCGTGGCCCATCATGCGGTAGCGGCCCGAGTTGTAGATGATGATGAGGTCGGCGCCGCCGCGTTCGATGAACTTGGCGCTGATCCCCGTGCCCGCGCCCGCGGCGATGATGGCCTCGCCCCGCGAGAGCGTGTCGCGGAGCCGGTCGAGGACTTCCTGGCGTGTGTAGGGGTTGCCCACCCCGGTCCATGGATTTGGCATGCGGCTCAGGTAAGCCGGAAAAAGCGGGGCTGCAATAGGGCAAATCCGCCCGTCATTACCCTACCTCCCTCCCCCCGACACCGGCAACTCCCTCCCCTGCTCCGCGGGATCGATCGGTGTCTGCCTCCGGAATTCCCGGGGCGTCATTCCCTTCAGTTCGCGGAAACGGCGGTTGAAGTTCGAGAGATTGTTGAAGCCGCATTCCAGCGCGATCTCGGAGACGGGCCGATCGGTCTCGAGCAACTGACGGCAGGCCTCGCCGACGCGGAGCTCGTGCAGGTATTCGACGAGGGTCTTGCCGGTATTCGCCTTGAAGAAGCGGCAGAAGGATTTCGGGCTCATCTTCGCGACTGCCGCAGCTCGCTCGAGCGTGATGGGATCCGCCCGGTGACGCCGCAACCAGGCGAGGACTTCGTCGAGCCGCGAGATGTCGCTCGCTTTCAGCGAGGGCGAAAAGGCGGGACTCGCGAGAGGACGTTTTTCCTCCGAGGCCGCGAAGTGGTGGAGGAGACGCAGCAATTGCACGAAACGCTCGAAGGGCGTCTGCGTCTCCATTGCGACGATCCATTCCCCGGCACGCCGCGCGGTCGCTCCGAAGAATTCATAACCGCGCTTCGCCGCCTGGAGAAACTCCCGCACGGGCTGCATCTCGGGCTTGCGCAGGAGATCCTCGCCGAGCGACTCGCGGGAAAACTGAATCACCGCGAGAGAAGGCCGTGCCGGATCACTCTCGTCCGGCTTCCCCGAATGCAGGGCGTGCGGGATGTTCGGCCCGTTCATGATGAGGGTCCCGCGGGTGAGGCGTCCGATGTGATCGCCCGAAAGAAACTCGCCCGCGTGATCTTTCAGCGAAAAGAGGATGTCATACTCGGGGTGGTAGTGATAGACCGGCCAGATATCCTGATCGATTTTGTAAACGAAGGCCTGGGTCGGGCCGGTCGGGATCACTTCCAATTGAGGGCGGGCCATGGCGGAATCGCGTGAACTGGTGGCCAATCTACGTCAAAACGCCTCGAATTGGCAACTATCGTGAGAAAATCGTATCAATTTGTGTCCTTCGCGGATTTGTGAGTTCGACGGATCCGGGGGAAGCTTCGTAAGATTCAACAGGATGCGAAGCGTTGCGAACAAGCCAGGTCGGAGGGCTCCCCGTGGAGGAGCGGTCGCGTCGGCTGCTTGCTTGGTCTTCGCCCTTTCGTTGGCCCCGGTCCGCGCCGAATTCTCCTCGCCGGAGGACGGAGTCCGTTTCTTCGAGGAAAAGATCCGGCCGGTTCTCGCGGAGAAATGTTATTCCTGCCACAGCGCCGATTCGGAAAAGCTGAAAGGATCGCTGCAGGTCGATCACGTTTCCCACCTCCTCGCCGGAGGCGATACCGGACCATCTCTCGTTCCCGGCAAACCGGACGACAGCCTCCTCATCGAGGCGATCGCTTACGGCAATCCCGACCTGCGCATGCCTCCAAAGGAAAGGCTCACCCCGAGCGTGGTCGAGGATTTCCGGAAATGGGTAGCGGGCGGCGCCCCGTGGCCGGAGGAGCCGGTCCCACAGGCCGGCAAGAGCGATGTCTTCGACCTCGAACAACGGCGCTCGGAGCATTGGTCGTGGCGTCCCGTCGTTTCCCCGGCGGTTCCCGCGGTGAAGAATAGCGACTGGGCAACTTCTCCCATCGATGCTTTCCTCCTCGCGAAGATCGAGGCCGCCGGCCTCCGTCCCGCCGAACCCGCCGACGACCGCACCTGGCTGCGCCGTGTTTCCTTTGATCTCACCGGCCTGCCTCCGACCAAGGAGGCGATGGAGGCGTTCCTGACAGACACCTCAAAAGAGCGCCGCGAAAAAGTCGTCGATGCCCTGCTCGCCTCCCCGCACTTCGGCGAGAAGTGGGCGCGTCACTGGATGGATCTCGTGCGTTATGCCGAGACGCATGGTCATGAATTCGACTACCCGATCGACCACGCCTTCGAATACCGCGATTACCTCATCCGCGCTTTCAACGAAGACGTGCCCTTCGACCTTTTTGCCAAGGAACACATCGCCGGCGATCTCCTCGCCGCTCCGCGGCGGAACGCAAGAGAGGGTTTCAACGAATCGATCCTCGGAACCGGCTTCTGGTATCTGAATGAAGCGACCCACGCCCCCACCGACGTGCTCGCCGACGAGTCCGATCACCAGGCCAACCAGATCGATGTCTACAGCAAGGCCTTTCTCGGGCTCACCGTCTCGTGCGCCCGTTGCCACGATCACAAGTTCGACGCGATCTCGACGGCCGACTATTACGCCCTCACCGGATACCTCCACAGCAGCGCCCGCACCGAGCGGTCGATGGACCCGGGTGGCCAACGCGCCGCGGCGGCGGCGAAGCAGCGGGAACTGCTCGCGAAGGCCGACGCGACCTTGCCGGAACGTCCGTCCGCTCCGCCGCAAAAAGAGGAGCCCGACTCCGCCCTGTTCGCCGACTTTGAAAGTGACGATCTTCCTCCCGGCTGGTCGATCGTGGGAGAAGCGTTCTCTCCGAGCGGGACCTCGCCGCGCTTCACACTGGAAGAGGGACGCTCCCTGACCACTCCCGGCACCGTCTCGAGCGCGCGCCTCGGCGAGGCCCACAGTGGCGTGCTGCGTTCGCCCACCTTCACGATCGGGAGCGACGTCATCCACGTCCGCCTTCGCGCCCGCGGCGGGATGATGCGCGTCGTCATCGACAACTACCACATGGCGGTGCACCAGCCGCTCCTCTTCCGCGGCACCATCCACAAGAATCCGGACACGAAAGGCGAATTCACCTGGATGCGGTTCGATGCGGACCTGAAAAAATATCGCGGACACCGCGCCTACCTCGAGTTCGTCGATCCGGGTCCGGGCTATTATGAGATCGACGAGATCCGCTTTGCCGACCCCGCCCCCTCGAAAGAAAGTCCCGCCACCGAAGCTCCCTCGGCCACTCCGGAAGCCGCCGCCCTCATCGCCGAGGGGCGCCGTCTCGCCGGCTCACTGCCGCCCGAACGTTTCGCCCTGACGATGGCCGAAGGAACGCCGGAGAATGCACGGGTCTATGGTCGCGGCAGCCACCGCAGTCCCGGCGAAGAGGTGCCGCGCCGCTTTCTCACCGCCCTTGGCGGCAAGCAAGGCAGTCGCCTGACCCTCGCCGAGGAAACCGTCTCGCCGGAGAACCCGCTCACCTCGCGGGTCGCCGTGAATCGGCTCTGGCATCACCTCTTCGGACGCGGCCTCGTCGCGAGCGTCGATGACTTCGGCCCCATGGGGCAGGCGCCCACCCATCCCGAACTGCTCGATTGGCTCGCCCAAGACTTCGTCGCGAACGGATGGTCGCTCAAACGGACGATCCGCTCCCTCGTCCTGACAAACGCCTACGCCCAGAGCTCGGTGGCACATCCTGACATTGACGCGAATCTCCTCGCCACCACCGATCCGACCAATGCCCTGCTCCACCGCATGCCCGTCCGCCGTCTCACCGCCGAGGCGATCCGCGACAACCTGCTCGCCGTCTCCGGATCGCTCGACCGCACGCTCCACGGCCCTTCCATCGCGACTCACCGCACCGATTTCATGACCGGCCGCGGTGCGCGTCCCAGCGGACCGCTCGACGGGAACGGACGCCGCACGATCTACGGATCGATCTACCGCAATTTCCTCCCGCCGCTCCTCACGACCTTCGACATGCCGAATCCCTTCGGTCCCAAGGGTGCCCGCAGCGTCTCGAACGTCCCGGCCCAGGCCCTCGCCCTGATGAACGATCCTTTCGTCGCCGACCAGGCGAAAAAGTGGGCCACCCGCGCCCTCGCCGAGACCGACATCGACGACAAGACCCGCATCGCCCGGATGGTCGAAACCGCGACGGGACGTGAGCCTGACAAAACCACCATCGATACCCTCGCCATCTTCCTCGATGAACAGTCAACCCTCTACGGTGCCCGGGACGAGAGGGTCTGGTCCGATCTCGCGCATGCGTTGTTCAATTCGAAGGATTTTGTTTTTGTTCGCTAATCTTCCTTTACCCATGCATTGCCAGAACTTCCACACTCGCCCGCAGAGCCGCCGCGAACTGCTGCGCCGTTGCGCCCTGGGTTTCGGCGGGGTCGCCCTGCAGGCCCTTATGCACGAGGAGACGTTGGCTGCCACGACCTCGCTCCCGGCGGATCCGCTCGCTCCGCGCACGCCTCATTTCCCGCCGCGGGCGAAGAACGTGATCTTCCTCTACATGGACGGGGGTCCCTCTCAGGTGGACACGTTCGATTACAAGCCGCTCCTCGAAAAATACCACGGCCGCGATCCGCGCGAAGTGATCGGTGAGCTCGCTCCGACGCAGTTCGATAATGTCGGCAAGGTCCTCAAGAGCCAGTGGGCCTTCAAGCAGCGCGGCCAGAGCGGCGCCTGGGTCAGCGATCTCTTTCCCCATCTCGCCGATCCCGAGGTGATCGACGAATTGGCCTTCGTCAAGTCGATGACCTCGAAATTCTCCGAGCACACCTCGGCGAATTATTTCCTGCACACGGGCAGCGGTCTTCAGGGCCGCCCCAGCATGGGTGCCTGGATGGGCTACGGCCTTGGCACGATGAACCGTAACCTGCCCGGCTTCGTCGTCCTCAATGGCGGGCTCATTCCCCCGGGCGGACTCGATTGTTTCGGATCGGGCTTCCTTCCCGCCGCCTACCAGGGATCGGTCTTCCTGCCGCGCGAACAGCCCATCGCGAACATCCGCCCCACCGAGTCGAATCCCGATCTGCAGCGGAACAAACTGCGGCTCATTTCCCAGCTCGACCAATCCACCCTCGCCGCGAGCGGACACGACCCGCAGATCGAGGGCATGATCGGCAATTACGAGACCGCTTTCCGCATGCAGTCCTCGGTGCCCGAGTTGACCGATCTCCGCGGCGAGCCCGAATCGGTGAAAAGGCTCTACGGCCTCGACGCCGACTACGAGAATACCCGCACCTTCGGCCTGCAATGCCTCCTCGCCCGACGACTCGTCGAGCGAGGCGTGCGCTTCATCGAACTGACCTGCCCGAACGGCAACGGCGATCGCTGGGACCAACACGGCAAACTCCACGACGGCCACACCAAGAATTGCAAGACCGTCGACCAGCCCATCGCCGCGCTCATCAAAGACCTGCGCGGCACCGGCTTGCTCGACTCCACCCTCATCGTCTGGGCGGGCGAGTTCGGACGCACCCCTTTCGCGCAAGGCGAGGACGGGCGCGATCACAATCCCTTCGGCTTCACCGTCTGGATGGCCGGCGGCGGTGTGAAAGGCGGCGTCAGCATCGGCGCGACGGATGAATGGGGCTACAAGGCGGTGCAAGACCGCTTCGAGATGTACGATCTCCATGCCACCATGCTGCACCTTCTGGGAATCGATCACACGAGGAGCACCTTCCGTTTCAGCGGGCGCGACATGCGTCTCACGGATGTGCATGGGCATGTGATCGAAGGCATTCTCGCGTAAAGCCGCCGCCCGTGGTTTGACCCACCGGGAGATTGACCCGAGGCGGGCAGTCATGCATGATGTCGGAGTCAAAGCCAACGCAACATCCAACATGAAGTCATCCATCGCCCTTTTCACAATTCTTGTGGTTTCATTCCTTTCCCTGCCCGGCATCCATGCGGGGGATCCTGAAGACGAGATCACTCAAGCGACGATGCGCTTCGTCTTCAAGGAGGCGGGAGTCAGCGACCCGGTCGTCGCGATCGAAAAGGCCGTCGATGGTTATGCCCGCGTCAAGGTAACCTCGGAATCCGGTGCGACCGATCCGGCGATCGCCTATCTCAAGGCCCTCCCCAGCGGGAAGTGGAAGGTTCTGACCCTCGGCACCGGCTTCGCTCCCGAGGATCTGGCCGAACTGGGCATCCCCGCCTCGCTCGCCAAGTGACTCACGCACCGGCCTCCAGCCGCGCGGCGATTCCCGACCGCGCGGCAGGCAGACCCTTGTATTCAGCGGCGTCCTCCGGCATCGACCTCAAGGCACGGGCAATGCGTGCGGGCAGGACCTCCGAGAGGCCCGCGACCTCATCAAGGCGGTGACTGCCGACATGGATTCCGAAAAGGATCCCGCCTCCTGACAAACGCACCAAAATCTGGCGTTCCAGACGGATCCATGTCTCGTCGAGCTTCTCGCCGCCGTCGAGCCTCCTTCTCCGGTGACGCGGATGATGGTCCCGCGACGGATCCGCGCTGAAGCCCCAGTTTTCCCGCTCCCACGCGACACCCGGGACCAGCTTCCCGAGAAAGGTCCCGATCTGCCGGCCGAGCGCCTCGTTCAGTCGCGGAACCTTGCCGTGGACTTGATCCAGAGGCAGACCCGCCTTCTCCGGCAACGACCATCCCGTGGGAAAACACACCGACCCCGCCACGACGCGAGGCATCCCGTCCACGCGTTCCCGCAGGAGCACCCAATCGGGCTCCAAACGGCATCCCGCCTCGCGTCCGTCCGCGAAGTTCAATCCCGTCCATGCAGAGAGCCGGTCGAGAGCCAGGGAGATGAGTTCCTTTTCCGATCCCGGCAGCCATTCATAAAAATCGGCCGCGTCACGTAGCAGGTCCGATCGTTCCCTGAGGACCGCCACCGACTCCTCCGATGGTGAGAAAAAGTCGGCCGCATCCCCCGGACGCAGATTCATCGACCAACGGAAGTCGGAGTCGGGGAAAAGCCGGAGCCAATCGGGGTTGCGCATGGATGTAAAGAGTGGGGTGTCCTATCAAAAACCCATCCTTCGACGAATTCGATCAAAATCAGTGAACGAATTCCGGAACCCGTCCGTCTAATCCCATAGAGCGCCTTCAATAGGGGGCGCGGAAGTTTCCATCCTCATCTGACAAACACCCCAAAACCCCGGCGACATGCCGCCCGCATCGCGACGAGGGTCCCCCGGAAGACAAGAGTATCGAAGACAGAATCCTCACCGAGGAAATCCCGGATGGAACCAAAGATCCGGGCCGATCCCGGGGAACCCACGAGAGACGGGCTGCCGGTTGCCGACAGAGCAACACCATCATGGCAGCCTGCTTCCATCTCCAAGCTCCTCCCGCTCTCGGAGGCCTCGTCACGCCCGGCAAGGATTCCCACTCTCACGCCCGCATCGGCGTGGCCCTCTCCGCGGGCGGTGCCAAGGGCCTCGCCCACATCGGGGTGATCCAGGTGTTGGAGGAGAATGGGATTCCCGTGACGGCGATCGCCGGCACGAGCATGGGCGCCTACGTCGGAGGCATGTGGGCCTCCGGACTGAACGGCGAGGAACTAGAAGCCCTCGCGGCGACCATGGTGCAGCGGAGCGACCTTTGGAGTCTTGTCGATCCCGCCCTGCCTCCGCGGCGGGGCTTCATCCATGGCCGGAAAATTCTCAAGCGCCTGCGGCACACCCTCGGTGAAAAGACGTTCGAGGATCTCGCCAAACCCTTTTTCTGCGTGGCCACGGAGCTGAACGGCTACGTCCGTTCCGTCCTACACGAAGGCGATGTCGCCTCGGCCATTCTCGCGAGCCTTTCCATCCCCGGCATCGTCGTTCCGGTGATGCGCGACGGGATCGAATACATCGACGGCGGTGTCTCCGAGCCACTCCCCGTCAACGCGCTGCGGGAGACAGGTTTGGTCGACAAGATCATCGCCGTGAACGTGCTGCCGCGCCCCGGCGAAGCGCGACGATTCAAGCACACGCCGAAAAACTACAAACCGTGGCGGAATCCCTGCTCGTGGCTCAATCAGAAGGTGAATCTCTTCGCCCGGGGCAACCTCCTCGACATCCTCCGCGGTGCCGCGATGGGATCGCAGATGCGCCTCGTCGAGCGCAGCGCCTCGCACGCCGATCTCGTCATCCGCGCGGTGAGCCCGATGCCGCGCTGGCACGACTACACGAGCTACCGCTCCTACATCGAACTCGGACGACTCGCCGCCGAGGCGTGTCTCCCCGAGATCCGCGCCCTGGCCGGTCTTTCTTCTGAAACCCCAACCCGCAAAGCGTCATGAACACAGGCACCCTCACCAAACATTGGGACCGGCTCTCCACCGACGAACGGCGGCATCTCCAGGGATTGAAACTGGGGCGCTATCTCGCCGATCACGTCGTCCCCTTTTCGAAGCACTACCACGACCTCTTCGCGAAGGAAGGGATCGACCCGCGCGCGATCCGCTCGATCGAAGACCTCGCGAAGATTCCCTTCACCTCGAAACGGCACCTCACCGACGATCCCGAGACCGGATCGCGCACGAAGGATTTTGTCCTCGTGCCCGACGAGGCCGTCCTCCGCAAACGGCCGTCCACCATCTTGCGCGCCCTGTGCCACGGCCGTGCCGCGGTGAAGGCCGGATTCGAGCACGAATACCGCCCCATTCTCCTCACAAGCACAACGGGACGATCGACCGAGCCGGTCCCCTTCCTCTACACCGCGCACGACCTCGACGTGCTCTCGATCACGGGCCGCCGCATGATGGAGGTCTGTGAATCGGATCCCGCCTTCCGCCATCTCAACCTCTTTCCTTTCGCCCCGCATCTCGCCTTCTGGCAGTCGCATCACGCCGGGCTCGGCTACGGCACCTTCATGCTCTCGAGCGGCGGCGGCAAGGTGATGGGCACCGAAGGCAACGTGCGCTTTCTCGAAAAGATCAAACCCGATGCCATCATCGGGATGCCGACCTTCCTCTACCATCTCCTCACCCTCGCGGTGGAGCGTGGGCTCTCCGTGCCGAATCTCCGCAAGATCGTCCTCGGCGGGGAAAAAGTGCCGTCGGGAACGCGCCGCAAGCTGCGCGCCCTCTGTGCCGAACTCGGTGCCGGCAAGGTCGACGTGATGGCGACCTACGGTTTCACCGAGGCGAAGATGGCCTGGCCCGAATGCCCGGGTCATGGCATGGACACGCCGCCCGGATACCACCTTTCGCCCGACCTCGGCATCGTCGAGATCATCGATCCGGAAACCGGCCTCACCGTTGGCGAGGGTGAACCCGGCGAGATCGTCTTCACCCCCCTCGACAGCCGTGGCAGCGTCGTCCTGCGTTACCGTACCGGCGACCGCATCTCGGGCGGGCTCGTTCACACGCCCTGTCCCTCCTGCGGCCGCTCGATGCCCCGCCTCGTCGGCGAGATCTCGCGGGTCACGGATATGAAACGACTCCGTCTCGGCAAGGTGAAGGGCACCCTCGTGAATTTCAACGAGCTCGAGAACCTCCTCGACAACCTCGAGCGCGTCGGCTCCTGGCAGATCGAGCTGCGCAAACGCAACGACGACCCGCTCGAAGTCGACGAGATCGTCGTCCACGTCGCCCCGCGCGGGCGGGTTTCGCGTCCGTCGCTCGCCCACGAAATCGAGGACCGTTTCCGCGAGGCGACCGAACTGACTCCGAACCGGATCGAGTTCCACAACGCCGAGACGCTCCGGTGCCTCCACGGCGTGGGGCGCGCTCTGAAGGAGGAAAAGCTCGTCGATCGGCGCGACCAAGCCGCCACCGGCACCAAACCTGGAGCCACCACCCTGGCCGAATCATGAAACGCGATCCTGACAAAACCCTCGTCGTCATCGACGGCGTGCGCACGCCCTTCCTGAAGATGGGCACCGACTTCGGCGCGATCGACGCGACCGAACAGGGTCGGGTCGTGGTGCAGACCCTCTTGCTTCGCACCGGGATCGATCCCGCGATCGTCGACGAACTCATCTTCGGCAGCGTTTCCCAGCCCGCCGACGCGGCGAACGTTGCCCGCGTCATCGCCCTGCGTGCCGGGCTGCCGGAGCATGTCCCGGCCATGACCGTGCATCGCAACTGCGCGAGCGGACTCGAGGCCCTCACCGCCGCCGCGGACCGTCTCACCGCGGGACGCGGAGACGTCTTCATCGTCGGGGGCACGGAGAACATGACGCGTATTCCCCTCTTCTTCACTTTGGTCGCGGCCGCCAAGTTCGCGGCTCTGTCGCGGGCGAAATCAGCGGGCGGAAAGGCGGTCGCGGCCTTCGGATTTCGTCCCGCCGATTTTGCTCCGGTCGTGGGACTGAAACTCGGCCTGACCGATCCGGTCTCGGGCCTGAACATGGGCGAGACCGCGGAACGGCTCGCGCGCGAGTTCGACATCAGTCGCGAGGCGCAGGATGAATTCGCACTGCAATCGCATCTCAAGGCCGCCGCGGCGCGCGACGCCCTCGCCCGTGAGATCGTGCCGGTCTACCTTCCCGGTTCGAAATCCGGCTTCGCCGACCGCGACAACGGCATCCGCGAGGGCCAAACGAAGGAGGCCCTCTCCCGGCTCGCCCCCGTCTTTGAGAAGACGACCGGCACCGTCACTGCGGGGAACAGCTCGCAGATCAGCGACGGCGCGGCTGCCCTCCTCGTGATGAGCGAATCCCGGGCGGAATCGCTCGGCCTCACCCCTCTCGGACGCCTCGTCGATTTTGCCTGGAGCGGCTGCGATCCGAAACGCATGGGCCTCGGCCCCGCCTTTGCGATCCGCGACCTCCACGAACGCACCGACCTGCGCCCCGAGGACGCGGATCTGGTCGAGGTGAACGAAGCCTTCGCCGCCCAAGTCCTCGCCGTGATGAAGCTGCTCAAAACATCGCCCTTCGACGGACTCGCCCTTCCCGAGGAGCGTCTCAATCCCCAGGGCGGGGCCATCGCCCTCGGCCATCCCGTTGGAGCGACGGGGGCGCGCCTCGTTCTCACGGCCTTGAAACAACTCAAGGCCAACGGCGGCAAAAGCGCCCTCGTCAGCTTCTGCATCGGTGGCGGACAAGGCGGCGCCGCCTGGCTCGAAACCCTCACCTGAAGAAAGCACGAACATGAACACGATGCCCCCCGTCTTGAAACCCGGCGCGACCGCTCCCCTGCGTCGTCCCTCGGCAAAGCGACGTCTCCATCTCGAATTGCGCGATGGGGCGGCCGTGATCGTGTTCGATCGTCCTGACAAAAGCGTCAACGTCATTGACACGGCGTTCCTCGATGAACTGGAAACGGCCCTGCGGGCGGTCTCGCGCTACGAGGTGAAGGGCCTCGTTTTCTTGAGCGCGAAACCCTCCGTCTTCCTCGCCGGGGCCGATCTCGAATCGCTCGGCAGGCTGCACGGGGAAGCTCTCGAACACGTCGTTACTCGGGGCCAGAACGTCTTTGCGAAGATCGCGTCACTCGGAGTCCCGACGATCGCCGCGATCCACGGTGCCTGCCTCGGCGGCGGACTCGAACTTGCCCTCGCCTGCGATCGCCGGATCGCGAGCGACGAAGCCGCCACGAAACTCGGATTGCCCGAGACCCAACTCGGACTGCTCCCGGCTTGGGGCGGATCGACCCGGCTGCCCCGGCTGATCGGATTGCCGAAGGCCCTCGACCTGATCGTGAATGGCAAACAAGTGACCGCGAAACACGCCCGCAGGCTCGGGCTCGTCGATGAAGTAGTTCCGAAGGAACGTCTCAAAGCACGGGCGCTCGCGCTGCTCGACGAACCGGCCCCGAAGCGGAAATCGTTCTTCCTGACCAAAAACCCGGCCTCCGCCGCGGTGATCCGCTTCCTGACAATACGCCAACTGCTGGCGAAAACGCGGGGGAACTACCCGGCTCCACTGGCGGCGCTCGAAGTCGCGGGACGCGGGACGTGGGTAACGGGTGGCAATCTCGACCGATCGTTCGCCCGCGAGCGCGAGGCTTTCGTGCGGCTGGCGGAGACGGACGCCGCCCGAAATCTCCTGCGGCTCTTCTTCCTCCAGGAGAAAGCCAAACACGACCGCCACGATCCGTCGGTGGATGTGAAGTCGCTTCCGCGGATCGAACGCACCGCCGTCATCGGTGCGGGAGTGATGGGGGCGGGTATCGCCCAGATGATCGCCTCGCGCGACTTCCCCGTCGTGCTCGCCGACCTCGATCCCGGGCCCGTCGCCGCAGGGATGAAGTCGGTGGCCGCTCTCTTCGACGAAGGCGTGAAACGAAGGGTCTTCACGAAACACGAAGCCGGCCGGAAGCTCGATCTCGTTTCCCCGACCGCCGACCGCGTGCCGCTGCATCGCTGCGATCTCGTGATCGAGGCGGCGGTGGAGGATCTCGAGGTGAAAAAGAAGATCTTTGCCGACCTCTGTGCGCGCACCTCGCCGGACACCATCCTTGCCACCAACACCTCGGCCCTTTCCGTAACCGAACTCGCCAAGGCGGAGGGCATCACGCAACCGCAGCGCGTCATCGGGCTCCATTTCTTCAATCCGGTCAGCCGCATGAAGCTGGTCGAGATCGTCACCACGGAGTTCACCGCTCCCGAGGTGGTCGAGCGCGCCCTCGCCTTTGTCCGCTCGCTGGGCAAGACGCCGGTGGTGGTGAAGGATTCACCCGGGTTCCTCGTGAACCGCATCCTCATGCCTTATCTCATCGAGGCCGGACGCATGGCCGAATCAGGTGTCCCGGTCGCGACAATCGACGAGGCGATGCTCGACTTCGGCATGCCGATGGGGCCGCTCCGCCTCCTCGACGAAATCGGACTGGACGTCGCCAACCATGTCGCCGACACGATGGTGAGCGCCTTCGGCGACCGTTTCGAGCCGCCCCTGCTCCTCGCGGACCTCGTCCGGGCCGGACATCTCGGCAAAAAGAGCGGACGCGGATTCTACCTTCACGACCGCGGCAAGGCCGTCCCCGACACGTTTGCAAAAGCTCCCCGCGACCTCCCTGACAAAACCGCCATCGCCAACCGTCTCAATGAACTGATGGCCGGGGAGTCGAGACGCTGCCTCGACGAGGGAATCGTCCGCGACGCCGCCATGATCGATCTCGCCATGATTCTCGGAACGGGCTACGCGCCTTTCCGCGGTGGTCCGCTGCACGGGACCACCCCGAACGAACCCCATCTTTAACGGATCCCCCATGAAAACCAACACCCCTGACAAACCCACCTCCGTCATCGATACTTCTAAGATGACGGCGTCCGAACGCGCCGCGCTCGAACTGGCCGAGGAAGCCCGCGTCCAGGCCGGACCCGGTGGCAGCTTCGGAGGCTCGCTCTTCATGGGGCGGCCGCGCTTCGACACGATCCTCCCTTTCCCGGCCCAGTCGGTGGAGGACGAGGACCAGGGCGACGCCTTCCTCGCGCGGCTCGAAACCTTCCTGAAAAACGAGGTCGATCCCGATGAAATCGACCGCATGGGCGAGATCCCGGGACACGTCATCCGGGGCCTCGCCGGGCTGGGCGCCTTCGGGATCAAGATCCCGAGGGAATACGGCGGCCTGGGGCTCTCGCAGACAAATTATTCCCGCGCCGCGATGTTGCTCGGTTCCCATTGCGGCAACCTCACCGCCTTGCTCTCGGCGCACCAATCGATCGGGGTGCCGCAGCCTCTCCTCGTCTTCGGGACGGAGGAACAAAAGCGCCAATTCCTCCCGCGTTGTGCGAAGGGGGAAATCTCGGCCTTCGCCCTGACCGAACCAAACGTCGGGTCCGACCCGGCGAAGATGGAGACCACCGCAACCTACGACGCCGCGGCAGGGGAATACCTCATCAACGGGGAAAAACTCTGGTGCACGAACGGTGTGAAGGCGGGCGTCATCATCGTGATGGCCCGCATGGCCGACTCGCCGCCCGATCGACCGAAGATCAGCGCTTTCATCGTCGAGATGGACACCCCCGGCGTCGAGGTGACGCATCGCTGCCGCTTCATGGGACTCCGCGCCCTCTACAACGCGGTGATCCGTTTCGACGGCGTGCGGGTGCCAAAGGCGAATCTTGTCCTCGGAGAAGGACGCGGCCTCAAGGTCGCGCTCACCACCCTCAACACGGGGCGCATCACCCTGCCCGCCGCCTGCGTCGGCATGGCGAAACGCTGTCTCGTATGGTCGACGGATTGGGCCACGAAGCGGGTCCAGTGGGGCGCTCCGGTGGGACGCCACGATGCCATCGCCCAGAAGCTGGCAAAGATGAAAGCCGAGACTTTCGCGATGGAAGCGATGGTGCGCTACGTTTCCCTGCTCGTCGACCGCGACAAAAAGGCCGACATCCGGATCGAAGCCGCCTTCGCCAAGATGTGGGGCACCGAGCGTGGTTGGGACCTCGTCAACGAGACGATGCAGATCCGTGGCGGACGGGGCTACGAGACGGCGGATTCGCTCGCCGCGCGCGGCGAGGAGCCCGTGCCGGTGGAGCGCTTCCTCCGCGACAGCCGCATCAACACGATCTTCGAGGGATCGAGCGAGATCATGCGCCTCCTCATCGCGCGCGAGGCACTCGATCCGCACCTGAAGATGGGCGGTCCCGTCCTGAACTCGACCCTTCCGCTGAAGGATCGCGCCAAGGCCGCGCTGCGGTCGGCGTGGTTCTACGGACGCTGGTATCCGACGCTGTGGCTTCCCACCCTGCGCGGCGATCGCGGGGTGCTGCCGGAATTCCGCGGCGATTCGCGTTTCGTCCGCAAAAGCTCGAGACGCCTCGCCCGGGCTCTCTTCCACGCGATGCTGCGCCACGGTCCGAAACTGGAAAAGAAGCAGGTGCTTCTCGGCCGCTTCGTCGATATCGGCGCGGAACTCTTTGCCCTGACCGCGGCGATGGCTTACGCAGGCCAGCTCGTCGCGTCGGGAAAAGGCGATCGCAAGGATCTGGTGGGCACGGTCCGTTATTTCGGACAGCTCACCGCGATGAAAGTCGACCGGCTTTTCCGCGAGGTGCGGCAAAATGCGGACCGTGACGGTTACGCCCTCGCGAAGGGGATGTGATCCCCGGCAAGGGACCCGGGAGGTGGTGTTGCAGAGGGGCCGTGAGGGGCTCTCCAAAGGCCTTGACACGACTGGTATACCAGTGTGATACTCGGCCCGAATTCCGATCCATGCCGACCTCGAATCTGCCGTCAGCTCCTTCCCGGGAGACGCTCGTCCCGTCCTCCGCCCTCCACCAGCGGGCTTACGAGGAGATCAAACGACGCATTGTTTCCGGGACCTTCGCGCCGGACTCTTTTCTCTCGGAGCGTCAGCTGGCGCAGAGCCTGGGAATGAGCAAAACGCCGGTGCACATCGCCTTGAAACGGATCGAAGCGGAGGGATACGTGGTGATCTCCCCGCAGCAGGGAATCGTCGTGCGGGGCCTCGCCCCCGCGGACATCCTCGACCACTACGAATTCCGGGAAGCCCTCGAAAGCTTTGTCGTGCGTCGCCTGGCAGGCCGACTCGACCCCTATCAGATCGCCGCACTGCAGCGGTCGCTGGAGGATCAAACGACAGCTCTGTCCGCCGACGACACCTCCACTCTCCTCGAACTCGACGCGTCCTTTCACTACCTCCTCGCCTCCTGCCTGGGAAACCGGCAGATTCTGGCGACGATGGAACAACTCCGCGACAAGATCCGCCTCGTCATCGTGCGTGTCTCCTCGCTGCGCCGGGAACGTTTTGAGGAGAGTGTCCGCGAGCATGCCGCCATCCTCGACGCGATCATGGATGGAGATGCGGCGGCAGCGGAAAGGGCCTTGATCGAACACCTCGAAGCCGGCAAACGCCAGATCCTTTCGCGCGGCGACCCACTTCGCTATCCATGAAAGGCCGGCCCTTCATCTTAGTGGCTGCCGTCGTCGCCTCCTCCGCGACGGCGGCCCCCGATTTTTCGCGGGACATCGCTCCCCTGTTCGAACGCCATTGCCTCGATTGCCACGGCCCCGAAAAACAGAGTGGAGGCACGCGCTACGACCGTCGCGAGGATGCATTTTCGCCCGGCGACTCCGGCGACCCCGCGATCGTTCCGGGGAAACCGGACGAAAGCGAACTCCTCCGTCGCGTCCTCTCGTCCCACAAGGACGAACGGATGCCTCCGAAAGGGGATCGTCTCACCGAAGGGGAGACGGCGATGATCCGCGAGTGGATCGCCTCCGGGGCGGATTGGCCGGATGCAACGACGCCCCCTCCGCGCGAGGCATCGGCCGGGAGCGATCACTGGTCCTTTCAACCCGTGAAGGAACCGCCCCTGCCCGAGAGCAAGGATCCTCTCTGGAGGCCTCATCCCATTGATCGATTCATCGCCGCCCGACGCGATGCAGCAGGTCTCGCACCCGTCACGCCGGCGGACCCGGGAGCCCTCCTGCGCCGGCTCGCCTACGATCTCACCGGTCTGCCGCCCGCGGCGGAGGAGGTCGCGCAATTCGTCGCGGAGGCGTCCACACCGGAGGGGTTCGAAGGCGCTTATCAACGCGCGGTCGATCGCTACCTCGCCTCATCCGCCTACGGAGAACGATGGGCCCGCCATTGGCTGGATTGGGCGCGCTACGCCGATACCGCGGGCGACAATTCCGATTTCCCCATTCCCGAAGCCTACCTCTATCGCAATTACGTGATCGACGCCCTCAACGACGACGTGCCTTATGATCGGTTTCTGACAGAGCAGCTCGCCGGTGATCTCCTGCCCGCGGAGGACCTCGAGGAACGCAACCGCCAGACCATCGCCACCGGATATCTGGCAATGGCGCGTCGTTTCGGCTCTCTTGTGGAGCGTTACCCGCAGCACCTCACCATCGAGGACACGATCGACAATCTCGGACGCACCGTGCTGGGGCTGACGATCAGCTGCGCCCGCTGCCACGACCACAAATTCGACCCGATCTCGACACGGGACTACTACGGGCTCTACGGGTTTTTCGCGAGCACCCGCTACCCCTTCCCCGGGATCGAGCTTTTCCAGACCCAGCGGGATTTCGTTCCCCTCGTCGAGGAGGCCAAGGTAAAGGAAACGTGGGGTCCTTTTGAGGCGGAGACGACCCGGCTCACCGCCGACCTGGAGAAACTCCTCGCAGAGAGCGAAACGATGGCCCGCGAGCACGCGGAGAAGGAGTCCGATTGGTCACTCGACGAACAAAGGCGCCGCCGGGATGAGCTCGACGCGCTTCTCATGAAAGCGCGCAAGGCCGGCGAACGCCTCGCCGGACACCTGAAGAAACGCCCGCCGTTGCCGGTGGCCTACGCCGTGCAGGATGCGAAGCCCGTGAACGCACACATCCAGGTGCGCGGCGAACCCGATCGCCCGGGCGCCGAAGTGCCGCGCAAGTTCCCCGGGATCCTCGGAGGGGCGACCTTGCCGGAGGACATCGCCCGTGCCGGGAGCGGCCGTCTCGAGTTGGCGAAGTGGATCACCGATCCCGCCAATCCTCTCACCGCACGCGTCATCGTGAACCGCGTCTGGCAGCGTCACTTCGGCACCGGACTCGTGCCCGGCGATGGCGATTTCGGTCTCCGCGGCGAACGTCCGACCCATCCGGAGTTGCTCGATTGGCTGGCGACGGATTTCGTGAGGAACGGGTGGTCCCTCAAACAGCTCCACCGCCTCATCGTGACCTCCCGCACCTACCGCCTTTCCAGCGCCGATCAGGCGGAGAATCTTGCCACCGATCCTGACAATCACACCTATTGGCGCTTCGACCGTCAGCGTCTCGACGCCGAATCCCTGCGCGACACCCTGCTCCTCCTCGGAGGTTCCCTCGATCTCTCGCCCCAGACCGAACCTTATCCCCTGCCTCCGGCGAAGGATTGGAAGTACACGCAGCATCATCCGTTCAAGGACGAGTATCCCTCGAAGAAACGTTCGGTCTATCAGATGACAAAACGCCTCACTGCCGATCCGTATCCCCAGACCTTCGACGGCCCCGACCCGAACGCCTGCACGGCGACACGCGACCGCTCCGTCACCTCGCTGCAGGCGCTCTATTTTTTCAACGATGCCCTCATCCACGAGTCGGCTGCCGGCTTTGCAAAATCCCTCCGATCCTTCGCGACCGACGACCGGCAGAGGATCGAACGTGCCTTTCTCGCCGCCGTCGCCCGGAAGCCGACGGAGGAGGAAAGCGGTCTCCTCGTCGCCCACCTCACCGCGACCCGATCGGAAGGCGGCACCGAGGACGAGGCCTGGACCAGCGTGGCCCGATCCCTTTTCCGTTTGAGCGAATTCCTTTATCTCGATTGACATGACCACCCGCCGCCAAACCCTGCGGTCTCTCTTCGGCAGTTCCCTCCTCATGCCGGGAATGCTCTCCGAATTGCTCGCCGAAGGCGTCACCCGGCCGCAGCCTCCGGCGAAGGCGAAGCGGGTGATCATGATCTACGCCACCGGCGGCGTTTCCCACATCGACACCTTCGACCCGAAATCCGCGAAAAACGGGCGCGACGGCACCGGGAATGAAAAGCTCATGGGGAATCTGTTCGGCTCGGGGCGCAATCCGCGTTGCGGCACCGAGGTGAGTGATCTTTTTCCCAAGCTCCGCGACATGATGGACGAGGTGTGCCTCATCCGCTCGATGAACGCCTCGCATTTCGATCACAGCGAAGCGACGCTCGGGATGCACACCGGCTCTCCCACTTTCGCCCGCCCCAGCATGGGATCGTGGATCAGCTATGGCATGGGCAGCATGAACCGCGATCTGCCTTCCTTCGTGGTGATCGCGCCCCACCTGCCCTATGGCGGCACGCAGGTGTATGCGAACGGCTTTCTCCCCGCCATCCATCAAGGCACCCGCGTCATCCCCGGCGACCGCCCCATCGCCAATCTCGAGACGCCCGCCGCGGCCCGCAAATGGCATGCGGTGGAGCTCGACCTCGTCGCGGAACTGAACGCCCGCCACTTCGCTCGACGCGAGCGCGATACCGCTCTCGCGGCACGGATCGAAAGCTTCGAGACGGCCTTCCGCATGCAGTCGGCCGCACCCGAAGCCTTTGACCTTTCCGGAGAGCCCACCCACATCCGCGAGCTGTATGGTCTCGATCGGAAAGTGAAGGGACCCGGCGCGGACTTCGCCTGGCAGTGCCTCGTGGCGCGCCGGCTGGCCGAGCGGGGGGTGCGCTTCATCGAGTTGATCGATACCGGTTCGCGGCCCAACTGGGATTCGCACGGGGAAATGAAGGAACACGCCGATCTCGCGGCCAATGTCGATCAGCCTACCGCCGCCCTTCTCATCGATCTGAAACAACGCGGCATGCTCGACGACACGATCGTCTTCTGGGCCACGGAGTTCGGGCGCACGCCTGGACGGGAGGGCAAGAACGGCCGCGGTCATCATCGGGATTGCTTCAGTGTCTGGCTCGCGGGAGGAGGATTCAAAAGGGGGCACGTGCATGGCGTCACCGATGAGATCGGCAAATACACGGTGGAAAACCCGGTCGAGGTCCACGACCTCCACGCGACCCTGCTCCACCAACTCGGGATCGATCACGAGCGCCTCACCTTCCGCCACGCCGGCCGGGATTTCCGACTGACCGACGTCCACGGACATGTCGTGACGGATCTGCTCGCGTGAGGGCGGAATCGCCACGAAACACAAATGACCCGAAAGAGCCGTGGGCAAACGGAACGCTGCCTGCTATACGTGATTGCGCCATCCCGCAAGATCATGAACGCCTCTTTCCGCTCCGCTCTCCTCCTCCTCCTCGGATTACCCGCCTGGGCCACGGCTCAGAATCTTTTCGAAGTGCGACCGGCGTATCCGGCCATCACTTATCCGGATTGCCCCGTCAGTATCGCTTTCACCGCCGAGGATCCGCCGCGCGGGATCGTCGCCCTGCAGAGGGGATTGATACACGTCCTTCCCGAGGACCGGAGCTCGGCGATTTCCCCCGTTTTTCTCGATTTGCGCCCTCTTTTGAAGGACGAGATTCACTTCGAAGCGGGTCTGCACGCGGTCGTCTTTCATCCCGACTTCGCGCGGAACCGCCGGGTCTACCTCTCCTACTCGCAGTCCGATCCGCGCCGCAACGTTCTCAGCGTGATGACGGTGCCGGAGGGCACGTTTGCCGCGGATCCGTCGAGCGAAAGGGTCCTCATGGAAATCCCGCACCAGCTCGCCGACCACTTTTCCGGCAGCATGGCCTTCGGTCCCGACGGCATGCTCTATTTCTCCGTGGGCGACGGTGGTCTCCGGGATGATCCGATGCGCATGGCGCAGCATCCCTTCCTGCTCCAGGGGAAGATCCTGCGTCTCGACGTGAACACCAAAGACGACGAGCGGCCCTACCGCATCCCGGCCGACAATCCCTTCATCGGTCAGCAGGAGTGGCGCGGTGAAATCTACGCGCTCGGGTTCCGCAATCCCTGGGGGCTTTCCTTTGACCCCCAGACCGGTGAACTCTGGGCCGCCGATGTCGGCCAGGACCGCTTCGAGGAGGTGAACCGCATCGTTGCCGGCGGCAACTACGGATGGAGCGAACGCGATGGGACCGAACGTCTCGAGAGCCGGAAAGACCAGCCTCCCGTCATTCCGACCACGCCTTACCACGATCCGGTCCACAGTTACTCGCGCTTTGACGGCGATGGCATCTGCATCGTCGGAGGCATGGTCTACCGCGGGACACGGCTCTCGGGTCTCCACGGGCGCTACCTGTTCGCCGACTGGGGTGCCGGAAAGATCTGGGCGATGCAGCCACCGGACGGTGGAAACGAACGGGCCACTGAGGTGACCTTGATCCATCAGGCGACCGAAGCTGGCTTCAATCCCGTGCTGATCTCACCGGATGAAACGGGCGAACCACTCGTGCTGAATCACCGGGGTTGGCTCGGCGAACTCGTTCCCGTGATCGCTCCCTGACAGGTTGCGGCAATCACTTTTTCTCGCGACCCGAAGCAATCGGCATGATGCCCATTTCGCGGGCTTCGGACACCGAGATGAGCTCGAAGTTCGGCTCCTCCTCGTCGTCGAAGGCCTCCGCGTTTTCCTCCAGTGTCTGAGTTCCGACTCCGATGGCAGCGGCGAGCACTTTGAAGGATGCCTCATTCGGGGTGCCCGCGATGGACTCGGGCACCTCGATGTCTTTTCCGGCATCGCCGAGGTCCTTCTCGCCGAGCATGGTCGTCTCCAGACCGAGGATGGGATCGTCGTCCCCCTCACCCAGATCGAAAGCGAGAAGACAGTGGCCCGGGACCATGACGAGATAGACGTTCAGCCCGATTTTCCTGAGGATCGATGCCATCAGGACGGTGCCATCGACACAGTTCGCCTGGGTCGCGTCGATCGAGTCGTCGAGGAATCGAACGGTCTGGCTGTAGACCCACTCGCTCGGAGTCGTCGTCGAGATATCGCTGTAGCGGACGCCGCGTTTCTGCAAGACATTCCAAATCGCGAAAACCTGGGCCAGAACCTCGTCGGGATCACCCGATTGGTATCCGGTGAATCCGGTGACCACCCCGGTCGCAAGCGCTTCCTTCAGAAGGCCATCGACCCAGGGATGGTTCTCGTTGACGTAGGCGGCAAAAAGCTCCGAGTAGCTTTCGTATTCGTCGTTTTCCTTGTCGAGAATGACATAAAAGGGGCAGTCGTTGAGCGAACGAATGGTGAAGGTCTCGTTCTGCACGGGCAGCTTTTCCCCGTCGATCGTCACCTTGAAGGTGGCGGTCACGGGACGTTGTTCGCGGTTCTTGTGAAGGGCCTCGAAATTCCAAGCGGCCTTGGGGTAGATCGCCACTTCCTCATAGTCGTCGTACATCGTGCCTTCCCAGACCGAGGGATTGAGGAAGCCGTCGATGGAAATCTCCACCCTCACTTCCGAATCCGCGGCCACGTCGTAGAGAGCAACTCCGATCCATCCGTTCTCATCTCCGTAGACCGCCAATTCCCCTTCCTCGAGTTCGGGATCATCGTCGGTCTTCTGATCTTCCGCCGTTTCCTCCTCACCGTTCCAATCGACGGTGGCGGTGGAAATGAGCGCGCTCGGGAAAAGATCGCGCTCGGTGTAGGAATAGGGCTCGAAGCTCTGGGCGGAGAGTCGGACGCCACCAAACAGGGCGAAAGCAAGAAGGAGAAGGCTGGATCGCATGGAAGAAAGAAATCGCCGATTTTTTTCATTCGGCAAGAATCCTTGCTGCGCCCCGGCCGCAGGCCGCTCACAAATGCTTCTCGATCACCGCATAAGCGTTGTGATTGTGGATCGATTCGAAATTCTCCGCCTCGACGCGATACCAGGCGATGCCCTCCTGCTGGTTCGAAGCGGCGGCGACGTTGCGGACGAGATCCTCGACAAAAACGGGATTGTCGTAGGCCTGCTCGGTGACGTGTTTCTCGTCGGGACGCTTCAGCACGCTGTAAAGCTCGCAGCTCGCACAACGTTCGACGAGGCGGATGAGATCCTCGATCCAGATGGGCTCTCCGCTGAACTTCACCGCGTAGGTGACGATGCCACGCTGGTTGTGGGCACCGCGGGCGCTGATGGCTTTCGAGCACGGGCACAGGGTCGTGACCGGCACCAGCACGGTGACGGTGAAATCAGTGCGCTCGCGCGAGGCGTCGACATCGAAGATCACCTCGTAGTCGAGCATGCCCTCGCGTTTCGTCACAGGCGCGGGCTTTTTCAGAAAGAAGGGGAAGCGGAACTCCACGTGGGCCTGCTGGGCATGGAGACGCTCGAGAAGCTCGGCGGGGATGCCGGATATCGTGTGCACGTCCAGGACCGGCCCGTGGGAATTCAGCACCTCGACGAACCGGCTCATGTGGGTGCCCTTGTACTGCTGGGGCAGATCGACCGCCATGGAGATGGTCGCCACGGTGCCTTGTTCGGAATTGGCCTTGTCCCGGATGCGGAGGGGATAACGCAGATTCTTCACCCCGACACGGTCGATGGCGAGGTTGCGGGAATCGGGCTGGTTCTGGATGTCGGTAAGATTCTCCATGCGATGGCAAAAGCCCCGGAACGCCGTTCCGGAACGGGTGGACCGGGGCTCACACGGAATTGGATCGCGCCCGGAGGGCACTAAAGGCCCTTACCAAGACGGGTTCAAGTGCCACTTGGTGGCGAAAGGCTCAAGTTCCGGGCGCATCGGCCAGTGATCGGGCTGCGGATCGAGCCCCTCGTGGCGGATGCTGGCACCTTTCAGTTCCATGCAGCCCTCGTTGTTGCCGATCTCGAGAACCCGCTGCACTTCCTCGGGAGTGAGGGTCACGTCGGGGAGAGCGGCGAACTCGGAAATTTTCTCCTCGATGGGGCGGGCGTCCTCACCGGCCTCCTGGATGAAGGTCGGGCCGACGGATTTCACCGGGGCCTGGCTGAGATTCCACGCGCAAGCGAATTGCAGCATGGTGAGGCCGTATTTCTCGGCGATGGGACGCATCTGCTCGAGTTTTTCATTGCCGTGCTCGATCCAGCCGGCGGGACGATAGGTGCGATGATCGCCGTCGCGGAAGAAATGGCCGGGCTTCACATCGTCATGGAAAATGCCTCCGAAATCGACGACGCGGGCAAGGATGTCGACGCCGAACTCATTCGCCACTGGCAGGACGTAACGCCCCGGCCAGGGCTCCATGGGATTGAGGATGATCATTGCCCAAGCGATGTCCTCATGGAAGTGCTCGAGACAATAGGCCATGTCGATGGCAAAGCCGTTGGCGGGCCCGGGAGCGATCCCCGTCATTTCCGTGAGACCTTTTTCGCGGAGTTTTGCCATTGCTCCCCAGACCTCGGGGCTGGAGTAGCCGATTGAGTCAGGATTGTGGAGCATCACCACGTCGAAATGATCGGTGCGGCAACGCTCGGCGCATTTTGCGGTGGCCCGCTCGAGATACTCGGCGTAACCCTCGGGTCCACGCAGCTCGGGATCGGTGAAACGCGCGTAGCCTTTGGCTCCCGCTCGGACGCCATCATAGATGTCGTGTCCGATCATGGCGACGAGACAGTAACTGTCACGGTCGAAGCCCTCGAGGGCTTCCCCCAGCAATTCATCCCCTTTGCCGATGCCGTAGACATCGGAGGTCAGAAAGGTGCGGACGCCTTCTTCGTAAGCCTGACGCGCGAGATTTTTCCAGCGGTCCTCCTCGAGGCGTTGACCGAAGTGCATGAAGCGGCCCCCGCTCCAGGAGCCAAAGGCGGTTTTGGTGAGATTCATCAGGCACCTGTCGTCAAAAACCGGCCCGAGGTCAAGGCGCGGGACAACGCACCTGCGGCGCCACGGCAATCTCCGCGCCGATTTTGGCAATTTCGGGGCCAAAAAAGATCAACGAAGCGCGGACAGGGAAACACGCCTCACCCGGCTCGCGGAGAGGTGTTTCCCAGGTGATTGATCGCCAGCGACATAGGCCAGCAGCAGGTCGTCGCCGACAAACTCCATCGCGGTGTAGCAGTACCAACCGCGGGGGTCGGACTCCAGTGTGAACGATGGGGTCCAGGTCCGCCCTTCGTCACGTGAAAGGGCGAGGCTGAGGGGCGTGCGGGCCTTTCGCTCGGCGGGAGGCATCCCTGTATGGTCGTTCCAAACCATCACCAGCGTGTCACTGTCAGGAATGCGCTCGATCGAGGCGGGCGACTGAGGCGAAGCCACCCCCATCGTGACAGGTGCCGACCAACTCATGCCCCGGTCCTGGCTATGACATTGGTAAAGCTCGCCCGCACTCGTACGGAGATACATCAGCACCCGTCCGTCCTTCAGCTCAACCACGCCGGGTTCCTGCGCTGCGATTCGATTACCCGCGGCATCGTATGCCTTTTGCCATTCCTGCGAACGCCGCCAGGTGGCACCGGCGTCATCCGAAAAATAGGCGCCCACCTCACCGCTCCAATCCGGTTTTTCCCAATCGGGCCGGTGATGGAGGGCAAGCGGCGCGAGCAAGCGCCCGTCCGAGAGTTGCACGACGCGGTCGTTGTTGAGGACGAAATATCCGCAGTCTTCTTCCGGAATCATCGTGACAGGCTCGCTCCAGGTCGTGGCCTCGTCGGCCGAAAAGCGCACCACGGGGCGGCAATCGGTGAGCGAATTTTTCTCCAAATAAAAGAGAGCGAGCCGCCCGTCCTGAAGCCGGTTCAGCGAAACCGACATCACGTTCAGCCCGCCCCGGTTGGCGACGACGACCCGATCCTCCATCGACCAGGTCTTCCCGCCATCATCCGAAACTCGGGAAACCAGATCCGCTTGATCATGATCACTCCCCCCTCCCGTGAACCGGGTATAGACCAGCAGGACCCGCCCATCCTTCAGAACCGCGAAATCCCCTTCCGTATTCCGTGGATTGCCCTGAGAGACCGCAAGCGTCAGGACGACCTCCGTATCACCTGGCTCCACTCCGTCCGTCGCGAAACCAAACATTCGCCACGCCGCCAGCATGGCCACCAGACAAAACCGACGGATCATTCTTTACCATGCCACGCTCCTTAATTCCCTCGCAAGGACGCAATCATGACAAGCAAAAGTCCCGCGCGACAACGCTGACACGATCGAAAGCGGAAGCTGGATGCGAAAACGACCGACGACGGTAAAAGACCAGGTCTATCGACGACGGAACGGTGTGGAAAACTCCGCCCTAAAAAGTCGCGTAGACCTGGCGTAGCCGGGCCAGAGCCGCTTCCCAGGAAGTCGGGCGGTAGACGAAGTTCCTAAGCCAACGGATGAATTTCAAAGTCCTCACCGTGAAGCGCTGGAGCGCGGTGGCCACGAAATTGGTCCCTTCTTTTTCCGCCTTTTCCTTTCGTCCGGCTTTTCGCTTCCGTTCTTTGCTGTTGTCGATCCCCTCCGCCTTC
>JAEUHI010000034.1 GCA_016795385.1 Verrucomicrobiales bacterium
AACCGTTCCAAGTGCATCCTGAACATCTCCAACGTCCAGAAGGCCGTCCGTTCCTACCAGAACCTTTACGAAAAGGCCGTCGGTGACGCCCTCGTCCAAGCGACGCTCGCCGGATCCGGCAAGCTCCTCGAGACCGTCCCGACCTGCCCCAGCAGCGGCACCTACACCTGGCTCGGCACCGTCCCCGCCGTGGGCACCGCCTACCTCACCTGCTCGAAGGCCGCCGTCGCCGATGGTGACCACAAGCCCACCACCACCGCCGGCTGGTGATTCCCCGGGGGCTCCGGCAACGAAGCCCTGATTTGATTGATTCGTTCCCGGTCCCGGAAGTCCGCTTCCGGGACCGGGCCGACCAAAGGTCCGAACGGAACGCCCTTTCCTGAAGCAAGCACAGACAACGCCTGTTTTTCCTTCGGCAAACGACGCCCTCCCTCTTTTCTCTCCCAACCTTCCCTGACGTTTATGGAACTTCTTCCCGTCAACGCCTCGCCCCTGAAGATCTACAGCCAGGCGAAGCGCATCCTCAAGTCGACCAGCAGGGCGAAAGAGCCGGACTGGTACAAGCCCGCCCACGAGCTGAATCTCCAGTGGCACCTCTGGATCGGAGCGCATTCCGGCGTCAGCGCGATCTACAGCCGTTCGCTGAGGCAGTGGTGGACCGGCCCCGACCTTCCCTCCGTCTCGCTCGAGGTCGACGAACATGGAATCCAGCAGGGCCTCGACAAGGGCTCGCGCGACGCCGTGCACGAGTTGATCCGCAAAATCCTCGCGGCGAAGGAATTCGGTGCCAAAGCGAAATCCCTCGGCGTAGTCATCCACCTCGGCGATGGCATCCGGATCCGCGATCTTTCTCCGGACTTCGCCGGTGACGACGACTTCGACGGCCTCAACGAACTCCTCATTTCCGCACCCGATGTCGCCCTGGGTGACGATTCGATCGATACGAGCGAGGGGAAATGGCGCATCCTTCCCCTCGCCGGCATCCAGGAGGGACCAAAGCGATCCCTTGCGGTCCAGGTCTCATCCAAGCTGAAGATCGTTGCCGATGAGATCGAAAACTACGGGGAGATGCGCAACATCCCCGTCGTCGTCAACACGCGCTCGGCCCAGCTCGAGTCGCTGTCGGGACTCGCCTATGCCTTTCCCGAGATCCTTTCCGTGGGCGCCGGCTCGACCCTGGCCCTCATCCAGTACGAGACGATGACGTTGCTCTTTGCGATTGGCAATCGCGGAGAGCTCCAGCTCGTCCGTCCGCTCATGCACCGGGGCACGCCTCACCTGTCCCCGACGGAGACCCACGAGGTTCTTTCACAGACAGCAGCCCTCCTGAACATCAAGGATGCGACGATCGTGCTCGCCTCGGTTTCAGGACTCACCGAGGAGAGACTCCAAGCCCTCCTTGAGCCCTATCGCGAGCAATTCCCCAACGCCCGGGTGAATTGCTTCGATCTTCGCAACAGCCCTCTGACGGAGGGGATCCCCGGCAGCCGCTTCGAGTTCGCCGTCTCCGTCATCGAGGGATCTCCCCGCACCGACGAGGCCCCCTTCCAGAAACAACTCCGCGATCGCTGGACCCGCCAGGACTTCTACGGGCCTTCCAAAGAGGAGCAGGCCCGCATCCCGCAGCGGGCGGACCTTCAACTTCTGAAATTCAGCGGCATCGCGCAGAAAATCGCCTTTGTCGCGATTCTCGCCTTCTGCGGGTGGACCGGAATGGACTTCGTCACCAAAATGCGTTCCGAAGCCTGGAAACTGTCGCCCGACGATGCGCAGCGCATGGAAACGCAGCTCGCCAGCCTGCAGAAAGAACGCCGCGAGTGGCAGCACTGGGACCGGCTTCTTGAGAAACGCTCGGAAGGTTGGCTCGCCCTTGAAGCCCTTCTCGAACTATTCCCTGCCGATGGTGGCGTCATCCTTCGTGACGCCAATTTCCGGGTGGAGACCGAGGACACCGCCCGCACCCAGGAAGTCGAAGCTCTCGGCCTGAAGCGGCAGTGGGATATCGCCGGCTTCGCCAACCCCGAGCTCGCCGCGTCATTGCCGACGCTTGGAAGCCGCACCCGCGTCGCCGAACTCCTCAATGGCATCGCAGAGCGGAATCACGCGCCCTACCTGGCCGTAAACACCGATACCCGTGACCTCCAGGTCACCTTGCAGCAGAAGCAGGGCACCATGCCACCGACCCGGGAATTCCCAGCCAAAGTCGCCCGCCACTTCCGCACCGCTTTTGAACTCAACATCACCCAGAGCCTGAGTTCGAAGGACGATCTCGCCATCAACATTTCCAAAGCCAGCGAATGAACATTTCCCCCCACCGCCAGGCGATCGTTGTTTTCGGCATCGCCGCCCCCGCCTTCCTCCTCATCGCCGTCTCCGTGGCGACCTTCATCGGCAGCTCGAAACTGAAAACGAGCTTTGAGATGAAGGTCCAGACGCTCGAGCGTTTCCAGACCGCCGACGCCCAGGTCAAGGAACTCGAGGCCTTCCTCACCACGGAGAACCGGCGCGAGAAGACCGCCTACTGGACTTCCAAGGTGGAGAAAGACGTCGTCGAATCCCTCACGGAGAATCTCGACAAGATCCTCGCCAAATACGACCCCGAAGTCCTCCGGCAGACGGAAATGGGTCAGGCCACGGGAGCCAGCGGCCTCGGAGCCAAGTCCAAACATCCCCACACCCGCATGCAGCTCAGCTTTGAAGGGGGATTCAAGCCGATGCAGCTGCTCCTCGCCGAACTGGAGACCGAGATGCCCCACCTCGTTCTCGAAAGCATGGCCGTCACCCCCCGTCCCGCCACCTCGGAGGCCGACAAGAGCACGCTTCAATTCCGCGTCGTCTACCTCTGCTGGGAAAAACCGAAAGCGCCCACCGCACCGCAATGAAACCGCTTCCTCTGATCCTTCATTCCCTCTTTGTCCTCGCCATTCCGGCGTTCGCCCAACAGGGAGGCGTACCTCCCCAGCCGGGAGCCATGCCTCCCGCTCCCAACTCGGCCCCGGCCGCCCAGGGCTCCACTACCGACATCACGGGTGGCACGATCGTCTCGGGTAGCCTCGCCGCGCTCCCGGCCGGCGGAGAGTCCCCGGCCCCCGGTGGGGAACCCGTCGCCGAACCTGCCGAACCTGCTTCGGCGAACGAAGCCCCCGTTCCTCCGTCGAACACTCCCCCCGGCCTGCCAGAAGCAGCTGCGGCAGAGACCGGTGCGAAAGTGGATTTCCTTCAACGCTCCAACCTCGTCCTCGCCAAACTCCTCGAGAGCGAGCGTGCCGTCGATCCCTTCGGCCTGACGATGGACCCGGCCAACGCGAAAGAGGCCCCCCTCCTCGCCGACCAATATCAGGAAGCGGAAGAGACGACCGTGGTGAACAACTCCATGCTCAAGAACGCCCTCCTTACGCTGCCCATCACGGGGGTCTATCCCCAACGTGAGCAGCTCGTGATCGGGGCCCGTTCTTTCAAGGTCGGTGATCAGTTCGGCATGAAACTCCAGGATCTCACGATCCGCCTCCGCTTCGAGGGCATCCGCAATGGCGAAGTCTTCTTCAAGGACATGGAGACCCGCGAGGTCACCTCCGTGCCCTTCAATACACGCCCCGCCGAGTTCGAGCCCATGGTGAAAGGCTCCAAACGCGCTCCCGGATCCGGCATCGTTCCGATGAACGACCTCTACATCGCGAACTAAAAAATTTTATAAAAATTTTTCATTAATCCTTGCTTAATACTCATATTTATAGTATTTGTGATTATTATCGGATCTTCAATCTTCTTCACCCATCCCACTTCATGAGAATCAAAGAAATCTCAACCCTGGTCGGCGCCGGGATTTTGTCACTCGCAGCCGTGCTGGTCCTCGAGACCGGCGGCTCGAAACATGCGGACGCGGAGGCCTTGGCCTCGCTCGACTTTGAAGACACCTCCAGCCTGATCGAATACTCCTTCCCTGCCCCGACGGCCGAGCCTCCGGCAAAGCCAGGTGAAGCAGCCGCGGCCGAACCGGCCCCGGTGGAGCCCGTCGATACCGATCCCGCCACCGCCGCGACGGATGCGGCATCGAAGCTCAAGGAAATGCTCTTTGATGCCGCCAAAGGCGGTGATGAAGAAAAGGATTCCGCCCCTGCTGGAGAGCCGGCAGAGCCCGCTTTGGCTGAAGGCTCCACGCCCGCTCCCGCCGGAGGAGCCGAGCCGACCCCAACGGGTGGTACGAGCACTCCCCTGGCTGGGATCGCCGATCCAGTCGACGAGCCCGCCGACGGTACCTCCCCCGTTGAACTCCCTGATGCGACCACGCCTGCTACCGGTGCCACTCCCGCACCGGAAGGAGATCTTTCCGACAACTTCCTGAAGGCCGTCGCCGCCGCCACCGACAAGGCGACTGGCGATGCCACCGCCGAAGCCGGCACAGGGGAAGAAGGAGCCGCCCAGCCTTCCATCATCGAAGAAACGCCCGATGGTTTCTGGCTGAAGTCCGCCAAGCTGAACGACGTCTTCCAACACCTCGCCCAGCTCGCCGACATGCAGTATTTCCACAACACCGAGCTCGAGGCCCCCAACTTCGTCGTCACCGGCCAGCTCATGAACGACGACCCCATCAACCAGATGGAGGAGCTCGCCCTCATGTATGGCATCACCATCCACCAGAAGGGCAACACCGTCTACGCTCTCAATTCCGCGCAGCTCTCGCAACTGCCGACCGAGCCTTTCCGCTACCAGCTGAAGTATCTCCGTCCGAAGGACATCGAGCAGATCAAGCTCATTCTCCAGCCCTTCCTCACCCCGGGTTCCGGCATCATCGAGTATGAGACGAAAACGAACACGCTCATCGTCATGGACAATTCCCGCAAGCTCGATGCCTTGGCCATCTTCCTCGATCAGATCGACCAGCCCAAGCAGCAGATCGCGATCGAGACCCGCATCCTCCGCGTCTCGAGCTCCTCGCGGAACCGCATCGGGGTCGATTGGAACGCCGTGCTCGGTGAAGGCATCGAATTCAGCGGCGCATCCAGCTTGAACGCCCTCTTCAATTTGCCCGAGCTCGATACCGTCACCCAGGTGCTCACGGCCACGGGAACGGGAACTCCGCTGCAGGTGGTGAAGAACAACCTCAACTACGACTACACGAGCGACCGCACCAAGACCAACAACGAAGCGAACCTCGTCCTCAACCCCCTCCAGCTCAGCGCGGTCCTGCGTGCTCTGAATGCCGGTGGCCTCGCCGAGCAGGAGTCGAGCCCCACGCTCATCGCCGAAGACAACGAGGAAGGCCTCATTTCCATCATCGACCGGATTCCGATCATCACTTCGACGATCAGCGAGACCTCCGCCGGGCAGAACATCACGGAAGAAGTCCGCTACAAGATCGATGAAGAGGATCCGGCTGGCAACCCATCGGATACCCGCGAAGTCGGTGTCTCCGTGGCGGTCACTCCGACAATCCTGCCCGACAACACGATCCGCATGTCGTTGCGCCCGCGCTCCGCCCAGGTCGTCGACTATGTCGAAGGCCCCACCGGAAACCTCTACCCCCGCGTCAACGAATCCACCGTCACGACGACGGCACGGGTCCCCAATGGACACTCCCTCCTCATCGGTGGTTTCTACGAAGAGATCTCGTCGGACAAGACCAACAAAGTCCCCGTCCTCGGCGACATCCCCGCGGTCAATCTCCTCTTCAAGTCGACTGATACCGAGAAGGAACACACCAGCCTCGTCTTCATCGTCACACCGAAACTCTACCGCCCCGAGATCACGACGGAGAACGACATCACGAGCCACGAAATCCACGAGAGCCACATCCTGCCCTCGAACCACGACTACCCCGATCGGCGCAACCCCGGCTTCAACCACCGTCCGAACATGCGCAACACGGTGAACAACACCTTCAACCGCTACGAGCCCGACGCTCCCTCGAACCTTCTCAACCCCGAGCATCCCTACAACCGCCCCGAATCCCTCCCCGTCCACGGGAAGGACTACGATCGCGAGCCTCAGTTCGCCCAGGGCGAGAGCCCCGAAGTGACGGTGCGCCCCGTCGGTGAAGGCAAAAAGAACGGGGGCCTCTTCGGCAAGATGTTCGGAGGCAACAAGAAGAACCAGGTGCCATGAGCCACGCGACCATTCCCAAGAATCAAGCGACCCCGGCCACATCCCCGACACCTCAATCTTCCGCCCACCACGCACCACAGGGGGGCACGGGATCGGAGCCGGCTCCGGAGCCCAGCCGCATCCCCACCACGGATCTCCTTCGGCGTCAGATGGCGCACTGCGGGGAGTATACCTTCCAAGCGCTGAACAAGATCGGCAAACTCAGCGTCGAGGACACCGGCCGCATCACCCAGCAATACCTGAAGTATCTCAACACCGCGGAAAAGGGCCGGCCCTTCATGGACGCCCTCCTTTTCCTCTACTTCGAGGGCTGGAAACGACCCGAGCTCGACGCCCGCGACACCATCGTGCGCCTCACCAAATCGCTCACCACCTATTCCAAGACGAAGATCACCCATCTCGCCTTCGCCCACCAGACGGACACCCCGATCGAATTCTACAACTCCTTCCCCGCGATCTCGGAGATCAGCCGCCTCCTCGGCACTCCCGTCATCCAGGTGAACGAAAAAGACTTCTTCACCGTCACCTGCATCAATCCCTTCACCGCCACCGCCACGGCACGTCTCATCTCGAATGAGATCCAGCACGAAGTCGGACGCAAGCCCTTCTTCTTCATCACCACCACGGACATGAACGCCTGGAAATACCTGCTCGGCAGGCACTTCGGAGCATGAACCTGAACATCGGATTCCCACTCAATGAGACCATCACCGAAGCGGTGCTGGATCAGTTGATCGCGTTCGATCCCACCCTGGGGGAACGTTCGCGCGAAGATATCCCGCGCACCTGCACCACCGTGCGCATCCTCTCCGCCGTCGGGACCATCACCGGCCTGCCCCTCTTCCTCAAGATCAAGGATTTCGTCGATCGGAACCTCCTCGAGCAGAGCGATCCGAATCTCCTCAACCGCGGCATGTTCGTGCCGCTCTACAAGGATTCCGAGCAGGTCTACATCGCCGTCGCGAATCCCTGGGATCCGACCGCCGAAGACAGCATCTCGCAACAGTATCCCGAGCTGGAGGTCACGAAGATCCTCGCGCCCGCCGCCGAGATCACCCAGGCGATCGAAATGATCTCCCGGACCACGGGCCCCTCGCAGTCCGAGATCGATGCCATCGAGGTCGACGAAGGATCCGACGAGATCAATGATTTCAACGTGTCCGAAAAACACGACGAACCGCTCGCCCAGCTCATCGCCAAGATGGTCTCCGACGGCATCAAGAACCGCGCCTCGGACATCCACGTGAAATGCGAGAAAGACCGCGTCCACTACAGCTACCGGATCGACGGCGACATGGGCGAGAAATATGAGATCCCGTGGAAGCTGAAAGACCGGGTCGACGCCTTCCTCCTCAACCTCATGGGTCTCGCCCCCGAGGAGCGCGCGAAACGTCCCGGCATCTCCGGCCGCTTCACTGTCAATTACCTGCGCCGCTCCATCGACATGCGCTTCGAGCGCCACCGCACCTACCGCGGCTACCACGTCACGATGCGGATTCTCGACAAGAGCCACTTCGAGGCCAAACTCGGAGTCGGCTCGCTCGCCTTCGACGCCGCCACCCTCTTCGAGCTTGAGCGCGTCATGGCCATCCCCTCCGGGATCATCGTCATGTCCGGCCCCACCGGGTCCGGCAAATCGACGACGCTCAACGCGATGCTGCGCGAGCTGAACCGCCCCGAGGACAACATCCTCACCCTCGAAAACCCCGTCGAGGATGAAATCCCCGGCGTGATCCACTGTGACATCCGTCCCGCGGAGTTCAAGGCCATGATCGCCTCCTTCATGCGCTCCGACCCCGACATCATCCTCATGGGCGAGGTGCGCGACCACGACTCCGCCGAACTCGCGATCGAGGCCGCCATCACCGGCCACAAGGTGCTCACCACCATTCACACCCCGCGCGCCTCGCAGATCATCGAGCGTTTCGAACAGATCGGCATCGAGCGCTGGAAGATCGCCCAGACCCTCAAGGCCGCCTGCGCCCAGCGTCTCATCAAGGTGCTCTGCCCCTATTGCAAGGTTCGCAAGCCCGGCCTCACCGAACGCGAGATCCGCAAGTTCAACATGAGCGAGGAGTGGCGCGAGACCCCCATCTTCCATCGCAGCGTCGACGGCTGCAACGAGTGCGGCCACCGTGGCTATCTCGGCCGGGCCGCCATCCTCGAGATCATCCCCATTACTCCGGAATGGTCGGACGCCCTTTCCAAAGGCACCCTCAGCCCCTACGAGCTCGAGCTCGCCGTGCGCGAGCAGGGCATCCTCCCCTCCCTCCGCACCAGCGGTCTCAAGCTCGTCCGTGAAGGACGCACCGATCTCGATGCCCTCCGCAAGGCCATCGACATGTCCGTCACCGATTGATCGCCGCCCCCCTTTTCCTCCACCCGATCTTCCCCATGAAAGAAACCGAAGCCGCTCCCCAGTCCGCCGCCCAGGCCGCACTCGCCGCGCGCATCAAGGAAAAGAACGCCTCCCTCTCCGGGCATCACGGTCCGGGGAAAAAGCCGCTTTTCGCCAAGAACGAGAAGAACGCGAAATTCCCGCAGAAGGAACTCATCAAACTCTGCAGGGGGATGTCCTCCATGCTCCGGGCGAACATCAATACCGCCGACGCCCTCAAATACTACTCCAACGGCCACCCTTCGCCCTTCGTGCGCGCGACTCTCAAAGTCGTGCGGGATCACATCGACACCGGGCAACCCGCCCACGCCGCCTTCGCCAAGAGCGGAAAATTTGATGACAAGTTCATTTCCCTGATCCGCGCCGGGACCGACGCCGGTCAGCTCGACCAGGCCTTCGAGTCCATCGCCGGCCGCCTCAAGAAAGAGGCAGAGTTCAAATCGAAGATGCGCAAGGCCACCCTCATGCCGGCCTGTATCATCTTCGCCCTGATCATGCTCTTCATCGGCGCCCAGCTCCGCATCATTCCCGAAATCGAAAAGATCATCAAAGACGTCGGTCAGGAGCCCGACGCCCTCTCCGCGATCCTTTTCAAGATGAGCCACATCACGAAGAAGATCTGGGTCCTCGTCGTCGGCGGGATCATCGGAGCCGTCATGACCTTCCTCATGGTCGAGAAGGTGCGCAACGCCGTCATCTACTTCATGATGGCGCGCTGGCGCCTTCTCCGCAAACTTGTCATGGGCATGCGCCAGCTCCTCTTCCTCGGGACCATGGACATGCTCCACTCCAACGGCATCAACCTGTCGAAGGCCGTCGAGATCTCCGCCGAGTCTCTCAAGGGCACGCCCATGTATGATGAACTCATCAACGCGGGCAAACGTTACCTCGAGACCGGTCTTCCCTTCTCCGAAGCAGTGCGGAAGTTCACCTCCTGCGATCCCCAGGTATCCCACCTCATCTCCATCGGCGAACGTTCGTCCTCGCTTGCCGCCCAGCTCAAGCTGCTGACAAACATGTATGAAGAGGACGTCGACCAGATCGTCTCCGAATTCGCCCAGATCGTGAACATTTTCGTTCTCATGGCCGCCGCCATCCTCATCACCATGGTCTTCATCGGTGCCTTCCTCCCCATCTTCCTCATGGGTCCGAAGATGATGAACGGCCAAGGCCTCTGACCCTCGCCTCTCCCTCCTCCCCAACCCACCACCGCCATGCAACAAACCACCATCGATCGCTGGCTCCGCAAGGAGTTCGTCTACATCTGCAAGGTTTTCTGCAACACTCTTCCACACCATGTCCCCGACGGCGTGAAACTCGAGGAATCCGGCGATGACAACGCCGGCCGCTACCGTTACTGCTTCACCGTTTTCAACGACAAACAAATGAGCGAACTCACCGCGCTCCTCGAAGTCGAAAACATCACCTACACCTCCCGCGTCTCCGAACGCGACGGCACCGCCGGGAAACTCTTCAACAACCCCGAGAAAAGTTTCTCTTTACAGGTTGCTTGGATGATTTTTATATTAATCATAATTGCAATAGCGTTTTCAGGGATACCCGTGCGGATTTGGAACCACCTCTCTGCCGAAGACGATGCTCCCGTGAAGAAAAAACCCGCGGCGACCGCTCCTGCGAAACGCTGACCTTCCGACCTTCATCCCCTCCTCCTCATCTCGTGAAAACGCCACGCCATTCCATCGTTCGATCCTGCCGCGGCCTTTCGCTCGTCGAGATCACCCTCGTCATCGGCCTGATGTTGGCCCTCGCCTCCATCGTCACCTATTCCGTCGGTTCGCTGACCGACTGGAGAAAAGGCCGCGATGCCTCCGAGAAACTTCGCGCCGTTTACATGGCCCAGAAAAGTTTTCTCGCCGACCAGCCGTCGAAAAGCTACGCCACCTTCACGGATGCGGACTTGATCCCTTATCTCCCCGGCCGCCCCGGAGCCATGCCCGTGCAGACGGGCAAGAACGGAGAGGAACTCAACATCAATATCCAGGTGATGCCCCCCGTGCTGAGGCAGGGCACCACCACCTACGATCCCTCCAGCTCCACCACCGATGGGCTTTGGGACGTCGGCAGCATGTGAGGTCCGGCCATCGCCGCATCACTCAGCAATCGATCGCGAAAGCGGCGAGCTCCTCCCGGATCCACCGCTCATCACGCCCCAACAGAGCCGCCATCCGTGCCGCCACCTTCGGGGAGCATCGTCTCGTCGCCGCTTCATCGAGAAAGGAAGAACGGGTGCGCCGGCTGAGCACGTCATCCAGCGTCATCGCCATTTCCTCCCGCACCGCGCGGTCGATTTGGTGCATCTGATAGGGTAGATTCGGATCGAGCGCCTCGGACTCTTCCCCTTCCTCCGGAACCAACAGGGTCAGGTCCGCCGTCAAAGAGGGTCTCGCCGGCAGTCCCCCGACCTGTGCGGCCCGATCCACCGCCTCCTCGCCCATCTGCCGGCAAGTCGTCCATTTTCCACCGGTCATGGTTACCAAGCCGGACTCGCTCGAGTAGAGCACATGGCTGCGCGAGAGCGATGCCGTCGAGGCCGCTCCCGGCTTTCTCCGCGGAGGTTTCGCCAAAGGCCGCAGCCCCGCGAAGACGGCGCGGATGTCGTCGTGGGACGGCTTTTCATCCAGATACAGTGCCGCGTGTCGGATCAGATAATCGATCTCCTCGGCGAGCGGACGGGGATGCAGGGAGTTTTCGACTCCCTCCGTATCCGTCGTGCCGAGGAGGAGACGATCCTTCCAAGGGATCAGGAAAAGGACGCGGCCATCCTCGGTCTTCGGAATCATCACCGCCGTCCCGCCTCCCAGAAATCGTTTGTCGAGCACCAGATGGATGCCCTGGCTCGGACGCACCGACTCCTCCGCCTCCGGTTCGTCGAGCCGCCGGATCTCGTCGGTGAAGACCCCCGTCGCGTTCACCACCACCCGGCTCCTGAGCACCAGCTCCCGTCCCTTGAAACGGGTTTTCGCCTCCACCCCGGCGACGCGCCCCTGCTCCTTGATGAGACCGGTCACCCTGACATGATTCAAAACCACCGCACCCTGCGCCACCGCCGTGCGGGCCATCGCCAGCGCCAAAGCCGCATCGTCGAACTGGGCGTCCCAGTAGAGCGTGCCACCGTGCAGCCCCTTCCGCCGGAGATTCGGGACGCGACGCTTCGTCTCCGCCGCTCCGGGATGCCGTGTGCGGCCGATTCCGAGATCTCCCGCGAGACCGTCGTAGATCGTCAGTCCGGTGCCGTAGAACATCCGCTCATACCACCGGTAGGCAGGCACCACGAACGGGAGCGGCTCCACCAGACCCGACGCATTTTTTAGTAGCCGACCCCTCTCGCGGAGCGACTCGCGCACCAGTCCGATCTCGCCGTTCCGGAGATAACGCACGCCGCCATGGATGAGCTTCGTGCTTTTCGAGGACGTTCCTTCCGCGAAATCCGCCTGTTCGAGCAAGACCGTGCGGTAACCCCGGGACGCGGCATCAAGCGCGGTCGCGAGGCCCGTTGCGCCGCCACCGATCACGATCACATCCCAGACTTCACCGGAATCCCCGAGGCGGTCGAGTTGTGTGTTCCGGTCCACGTCGGTGATAAGGGGTTGATCTTCTCAAGCCCGGCGTCCCTCGTCGATATCGATGTAATGGACGATCGTCTGGATGTCGTCCCGGTCTCCAAGCCCGGCGTCCGCCTTGCGCTTCGCGAGGATTTCGGAAATGTGATCATTCCAGCCCAGCTTCGCGGCATAGTAGTTCCAAAGGCGCCTGTCCGTATCATTCAGCGGACGCCCCTGCGCCTCGCACCACGAGAGGATCTCCTCATCGCTGCCGCCTTCCAACACGCGTCCACGCAAGGTCTCGTAGTCGATCCGGAGAAATTCCAGCAGGGTCGCATCCATCCCTTTACCCAGATTCGCGTGAAGATCCTCCCAGAGACGGCCCGCGGCGTGGAGCCGGATCTTTCCGATCATGCGCGGGAAATAAGCGAGTCCCGCAGTCTCCTCGAGAGGGCCGCAAGGAAGGGTGGAAGGATCAGGCGTCGGGAGCATGGTCACGACTCGATCTTCACCGCCCCTTTGTCAATTGCCGGCCCCGTCCGGCTCCTTCCGCTTCATTTTCCGCGATCGCGCTCTTTCGCGGGTCCCACGCCCGGTCTATTGCATAGACCTCTATAGAGCTCCATACGATGGCCGACAATCATTCCCAGCGGGCCTACCGCCATCTCCGCCAGAAATTGCTCGACGGCTCCGTGCCTCCAGGCTCGAGGCTTTCCTACGGATCGATCGGCCGCGAGATCGGCGTCAGTGCCACGCCCGTGCGCGAGGCCGTGGGACAACTCGCCAGCGAGGGATTCGTCGAACTCGTGCCACAGCTTGGCGCGATTGTCAGGACCCTGACCCGTGAAGAAGCGGTCGAGCTCTATGAGCTGCGCGAGGCCCTTGAGACCTTCGCGGTGCGGCGTGCCGCTGAGAACATGACCGCCCGCCAACTCGCCGAACTCGTCGAGAACCTTCATACCTCCGCCGAACTGGTAGCCAGGGTGCGCCGCTCCGGAAAGAAGGCGGCGGCCCGATCCGTCGCCGCCCCCTTCCATGCGCTCGACCTCGCTTTCCACATGATCCTGCTCGAAGCAGCCGGCAATCGCCGCATGCTCAAGGTCGTCGGTGATTCCCACATTCTCACCCGCATCTTCCAAGCCGACCGTCACTCCTTCCGGCTCGACATCCTCGAAACCACCCAGGCCGAACACGAGTCCATCTCCGAGGCCATTGGAAACCGCGACGGTGCCACCGCCGAGGAAGCGATGCGCCGCCACATTCGCAACAGTCTCGAGCTTACCCTCGCCGAAGCCGGTCCCGGAACGGGCGAGCGCTGGTGGGCGGAATGATTCCCGATGAAGTGCTTCGCCACAGCTCTCCTTCTGCTTCCAGGCGCCGCCCTTCCCGCGGCCGATCCGCATCCGGTGACGAATCCGGAATCGGCCTTCATGCTCGGTGGGCCGTGGGTGCCGGAGAACACGCACCAGATTGATTTTGCCTCGCTCCCTCTCGTGAACCACGAGCACGCCGTGGTCAGCGACGTGCGAAAGGAAAAGGGTGTCAACCAGCACAACTACCTCACCCATTACGACGGCCGATTCTTCGCGATGTGGAGTGATGGCCCCGGAGTCGAGGACCGCGTCGGTCAGCGCGTGAAATTCGCCACCAGCGCGGATGGCCTCACTTGGGAGGCGCCGCGTTTTCTCAGGCCCGAACCGCCGCACTCGGGCCCTGGCTCGCCGCACTACGGCACCCGCACCGACCAGGGCTTCCGCTACATCGCCCGCGGCTTCTGGCAGCGCGACGGCGAATTGCTCGCCCTCGCCGCGCTCGACGAGGCGGCGGGTTTCTTCGGCAAAAGCCTCGAACTCCGCGCTTTCCGCTGGAAAGACGACGAAACCTGGGAAGATGCGGGTCTCATCCACGATGACACCATCAACAACTTCCCTCCCCTGCGCCTTTCCACCGGCGACTGGATGATGTCGCGGAGGCCCCACGATTACAAGAGCGCCGGTGTCCAGTTCCTCGTCGGCGGAGTCAAAGCGCTGGATGATTGGCAGAGTTTTCCCGTCCTCGGCAGCGCCTCCGAGCTGACCGCCGAGGAGCCCGACTGGTGGATCCTCCCCGATGGAAATCTTTCTGCCATTTTCCGCGACAATCGCAAAAGTGGATTCCTCTTCCGCTCTTTCTCGACCGACCACGGGCGCACTTGGAGCAAGCCGGTCCGGACGAATTTTCCCGACGCCACTTCGAAGGTCTGCGGCTTGCGACTCGCCGACGGACGCTACGTCCTCGTCTCGAACCCCAACCCGAAAAAGCGCGATCCCCTCACCCTCTCAATCAGTGAGGACGGACTCGTCTTCACCAAGATGATCCACCTCGTCGGCGGGCGTCACGTCGACTACCCGCACGTGATCGAGCACGACGATAGTCTCTTCATTGCCTTTGCCGGAGGCAAGCAGACCGTCGAAGTCTTAAAAGTGAAACTCGCCGACCTCGAAGCGGTGGTCATGCCCGGCCGACCGATCGTCTCTCAAGCCGAATGAGCATGCCGATCCAGAATCCCACGAACCACCGGCAGAGCGCGCGCGAAGGCGTCGTGCAGCTCGACCACATCGGGCATGCGGACGGTGGCGAAGGCGGGCTCCATTTGATCCCGGGTGATGCCGTCATGCCGGACGAGAAAGTCGATGTCCTCCATGTCCTGCGGGTCGTCGCCACGCATCATCTTGGTCAGGATGAGGTCGATCGTATGGGGGCGGAAGAGCTTCAGGTGATGGGTCGGCGGACGCAGGACCGGCACGATTTGATCGGCCCAATCCGGGCGGAGGAAGACTTGCTCTTCAGTGAACAAATGGGTGATGTAGAGTCCCAAGGGCTCGAGTTGCACATTCGTTCTCTCGACGGCAAACCAGAATGCCTGATCGGAATCAAACGCTTCGATCTGACCGATACGCAGAATCGCATCCACATCCCGGGTCGTCCGATGGGCGCTGGCAATCCCATCGAAGCCCAGGCAGATCGCCCCTCGACCGTAGAGAACAAGCGAAACCGGGGAATTCAATTCCTAGTCAAGAGTGGCAAGAATCAGCGAGGGATTGTCGGGGCAGCTCATCATTCCACCTTGGCCGAACGCGGTCGAATCCATTGCATCACCGTCTCACGACCATTCCGCGTGACACCTGTCATGGCCACAAAACGCGTGATGTGCGGCAACAGATCGGGACGAGGCGGTTCAAACTCCGGCAACAAACGAAACAGTTCGTCCCAAAACGGATTCTGCGGCTCGACCTTGAAACCAAGACTCGCGATGTAATGAACCACCCGTTCACAACGCTCCCCTACCGCCAGTCGAGCGAGCAACGCCGGATCATTTCCCGACGCCGCCAACATGGCTCCCCCCATCCGGATCCGCTGCTGAGAATAGGGAAGAGCCACGGAAAGAAGACATATGGCGATTTCCTCGTTCGAAAGACTCTCTCCTGCAACGTATCCAACCCCCTCTTCGTTCACCTCCCAGACCGGGTCCGAATAGTATTGAAGGCCCCGCTCCCGCGCGAGATCCTCGATTTTTTCGGGCGTGTCGAAGCCCATCCGCTCCGCCTTCTTCAACAAGGGCGAGACAGGCACCGTCATGCCGAGACGTTGGGCAAGAGTTTCGCCTTCCATACTGTTCATAGTAACGTCTGATTTTCCCTTTGCAAGCATCCCGAACCTCCTCCCTTCAGAAAGCCATTTCCCCCATGAAAACCACTCCCATCCTCGCCCTCGCCGCCCTGTTCGCCGCGCTCCCGTCGCGCGGTGAGGAGACCGACTGGAAGCTGAAACGGCTCTCCTACAACCATCCCGGCCTCGCCGTCGATCTTGGAGTCGGCCTCTGGGCCTGGCCCCTGCCGCTCGACTATGACGGCGACGGGGACATGGATCTGCTCGTCTCCTGTCCTGACAAACCCTCCAACGGCATCTACTACTTTGAAAACCCGACCCAGGATCCCAAGGTGAAGATGCCCGTCTTCAAGCCGGGCGTCCGTCTCGGATCGACCGGGCACAACGTGCAGATCAGCTACGTCGACGGGCAGCCGCGCATCCTCAAGGAGAACCAGGAGTATGTCGACTTCAAGACGAAGGGCTTCGACAAGCCCGAGACCGTTTACAAGAACGGCAAGTTCCACCCCGGCAACACGCGGGCGCGGATGTGGCGCTACGTCGATTACGAGGGCGACGGCGACCAGGACCTGATTGTCGGCATCGGCGACTGGAGCGACTACGTGTGGGATCAGGCCTACGACTCCGAGGGACGCTGGCGCAACGGTCCGCTCCACGGCTACGTCTACCTGATCGAGAACAAGGACGGAAAGTACTCTGACAAACCCGTCAAAATCGAGGCGGGCGGGTCACCGATCGACGTCTACGGTTGGCCCTCGCCGAACTTCGGCGACTTCGACAGCGATGGGGATCTCGACCTGCTCTGCGGCGAGTTCCTCGATGGCTTCACCTACTTCGAAAACACCGGCACCCGTGAAAAGCCCGCCTACGGCGTCGGTCGCCGACTTTCCGGGTCCGACGCCGCGCCGCTCGTGATGCACCTGCAGATGATCACGCCGACGGCCTTCGACTGGGACGGAGACGGTGATCTCGATCTCATCACCGGCGACGAAGACGGCCGTGTCGCCCTGATCGAACACACCGGTGAGGTCCACGCCGGACTCCCCGTCTTTCACCAACCCGTCTATTTCCAGCAGGAGGCCGACACCCTCAAGTTTGGCGCCCTTTCCACGCCCTTCGTGATCGACTGGGACGGCGATGGCGACCAGGATATTCTCTGCGGCAACACAGCTGGAAACATCGCTTTCTTCGAGAATCTGGGCATGGCGGAAAACGGCACGCCGAAGTGGAACGCGCCCGTGCTCATTGAAACTGCCGAAGGCAAACCCTTCCGCGTCATGGCAGGGCCGAATGGATCGATCCAGGGTCCGTGCGAGGCGAAGTGGGGCTACACCAGCGTGTCCGCCGGGGACTGGGACGGCGACGGCAAACTCGACATCGTTTACAATTCCATCCTCGGCCGCATCGGCCTCCTCCGCGGCACCGGCGATCCGCTGCGCGTTGAGCCCGCGCCCTTCGACACCGGCATCAAGGAATTCCCCCCGAAGTGGCAATGGTGGCAGTCGCCCGCAAGCGACACTCTCACCCAATGGCGCACCACGCCGCTCGTGATCGACTATGATGGAGACAAGAAGTTGGACATCGTCGCACTCGATCAGGAAGGTTTCCTCACCCTGCGTCGAGGAGGGAAGTCCGCCGAGCGCCTCTTCGTCGATGAAGACCTCCGTCCGCTCAGCCTGAACGGCCGCTCCAGTGGCCGCAGCGGACGCGCCCAGCTCGCCAAGGTCGATTGGGACGGCGACGGCAAGCTGGATCTCCTCGTGAATTCGCAGAATGCGGTCTGGTATCGCAACGTCGGCGAGCGTGATGGCAAGGTCATTCTCAAACAGATCGGCAACGTGACCGAGCGCGACGTCTCCGGCCACAACACCTGCCCCACCGTGGCGGATTTCAACGGCGACGGCGAGCCCGAGCTGGTCCTTGGTGCCGAGGATGGACGCATCTACTACCTGCCAAAGAAAGACGGCATCCACTACCCTGACAAAGACCTCCAGGCCCGCGAGCCGGACAAGGCGAAAGAGCCCCGATTCCCCGGTTTCGTGAAAGAGGAATTCATTTACAACGAGGCGTCCTTCCCCCAGTGCCACGCCTCCACCATCGCCGAGACCGACCGCGGCCTCGTCGCCGCTTGGTTCGGCGGCACCGCCGAGAAAAATCCCGACGTGGGCATCTGGTCGAGCTACTTCGATGGCGCCGAATGGTCGAAGCCAGCCGAGTGGGCGAACGGCATCCAGTATCAAGGCAAACGCCATCCCTGTTGGAATCCCGTGCTTTGGCAGGCCCCGGGCGACGGAGCGACCTACCTCTTTTTCAAGGTCGGTCCCGATCCGCAGACCTGGTGGGGCGAGATGGTCGTCAGCTACGACGACGGACGTTCCTTCCGCGATCGACGCCGTCTCCCCGAGGGCATCGACGGACCCGTGCGCGGGAAACCGATCCAAATGCCGAACGGGACGCTGCTTTGTCCCTCCTCGACCGAGCACGGCAATGATTGGCGCTTCCACTTCGAGATTCTCAAGAACCTCGACCGACCCGAACTCGGTACTTCGTGGGAACGCCACGAGCCGGAGACCCAACCCTATCAGGTCATCCAACCAACCGTGTTGACTCTCGCCGACGGCAGTCTGCGCACGCTCTATCGCTCGAAGAACAAGAGGATCATCACGAACCGCTCCACCGATGGCGGCAAGACCTGGAGCGAGCTCGAGGAAACGAACCTGCCCAACAACAACTCCGGCGTCGAGGGACTCACCCTGAAGGATGGACGGCACCTCCTCCTCTACAACCATCTCGGCGGCGAACGCGCCGACGGTTGGGGCAAACGCAACGTCCTCAATCTCGCCGTCAGCAAGGATGGTCTCACCTGGGAGGCCGTCGCCTTCATCGAGAAGGAGGAGAAGGGCGAATTTTCCTACCCTGCGATGATCCAGACCAAGAACGGCCTCGTGCACATGACCTACACCTGGAACCGGAAGAAGGTGAAACACGTCGTGATCGATCCGGCGAAGATTCAAAGCCAGGCGATCAGCACGTTCGACCCTGAAACTCCCACCCCGGAGAAAAAGCCATGAGTCCCCGCTACCAAGGCATCATCCCACCGATGGTGACGCCACTCACCGACCGCGACAACCTCGACGTCGAAGGCCTGGAACGGCTCATCGAGCGCCTCATCAGCGGCGGAGTGACCGGCCTTTTCGCGCTTGGCACCACCGGAGAAGCTCCGAGCCTCAGCTACCGGCTTCGGCGCGAATTGATCGAACACACTTGTCGTTTTGTCAGGGGCCGGATCCCGGTGCTCGTCGGCATCACCGATACCTCGCTCGTCGAGTCGGCGGCGCTGGCGCATCACGCCGCGGATTGCGGGGCCGATGCCGTGGTCACTTCGGCGCCCTTCTACTTTCCGGCGGGGCAACCGGAGCTGCGCGAATTCATCGAGCAACTGCTCCCGGAGCTGCCGCTGCCCCTGATGCTCTACAACATGCCCGCTCTCACCAAGACGGTCTTCTCCGGCGAGGTCGTCTCGTGGGCGCTCGATCAGGAGAAGATCGTGGGCCTCAAGGACAGCTCGGGCGATCTCGTTTACTTCCGGAGGATGCGAAGACTCGCCGCGGAAGCACGTCCCGATTGGTCCTTCCTCGTCGGGCCCGAGGAATTGCTCGCCGAGTCCGTCCTCCTCGGCGGACACGGCGGGATCAACGGCGGCGCGAACCTGCATCCTTCGCTCTACGTCTCGCTCTACGAAGCCGCCAAATCGGGTGACGTCGTGAAGGCGCGCGAGCTCAGTTCGCAGGTGATGGACCTCAGCGAGGCGATCTACCGCGTGGGCCGACATGGTTCGGCCATCATCAAGGGACTGAAATGTTCGCTCTCGATCCTCGGCGTCTGCGACGACTTCATGGCCGCACCCTTCCACCGCTTTCATGAGGCGGAACGCGATGTGGTGAGGCATCACCTCGCCGCCCTTGGTATCCGGAAATAGTCAGGATGAGTCCTGGAGAATCGTGACCAAGACAAATGACGCCCGCTCTTCGACAACGGAGGCGCGGTGGAAGGGCTGATTTGCGAAAAGAATAACGATCCTTCTTCTCCCATGCTCAGCCGCACCTTCCTTCTCCCGGCAATTGTCCTTCTGATGTTTCATTCGAACGGCGTTGGCCCTGCCCGCGCGGACGAGCCCGCCGCCACCGGGGAATCCGATGAAGCGAAGCGCGAGGAACTGCACCTCTACATGAAGGGGCGCTACGTCTACCAGAAGCACTGCGTGGAATGCCACGGCACGACCGGGCGCGGCAACGGGCCATGGGCTCCGGAACTGGATGTGAAACCCCGCAATTTCCGCTCGGGTCTTTTCAAGCTGCGTACCACCGCCTACGGATCGCTGCCCGTGGACGACGACCTCCGCCGCACCATTCGCAGCGGGATCTCGGGCACCGCGATGCCCATCTTCGCCCAACTGCACGACGAGGAAGTCGATGCCCTTATCGTCTATCTGAAGAATCTCTCGAAGAGTTGGAAAGATCCCGCTCTTGCCGCCAAACCCGTGCCGATACCCGACCTTCCCGAATGGTTCGCCGATGAGACCGATCGCCGCGGACACGCTGCCGCAGGTAAAACCCGTTTTGCGGCCCTTTGCTCCACCTGTCATGGGATGGATGGCAAAGGCGATGGCCCTGCCGGCAAGGGCCTCATCGATGGATGGGGAAATCCGATTTCGCCCGCCGTTCTCGCGGCACCCCACCACAAATCGGGTGACTCGCCGCGCGACCTCTATCGCACCATCGCGACCGGGTTCAATGGCACCCCCATGCTGGGCTACTCGGCTTCCCTGCGTGAAGACGAGATCTGGGAACTCGTCGCCTGGATCCTCGAGCTCGGCGAATCCTGACAAGAGGCCCTTTCCGCATTTGCGGTGCCGCTCCCCCCGAGAATTTCCATTGCAGAAATGACGCGGACTCCGCATCATCCCGCCATGCATTGGAAATCCCTCGCGTTCACCCTTACCGCCTTTGCCGCCGCCCTCCCGCTCCGCGCCGAGGTCAATTTCGAGAAGGAGATTCTTCCCTTTCTCGAGAGCAAATGCCTCCAATGCCACAAGGCCCCCTTCGAGAAAGATGGCAAATCCGTGAAACCGAAGGCGGGACTTCGTCTCGATGCCGCTTGGGCGATCCAGGCGGGCAGCGAAAACGGGGCCGTCCTCGTCGCTGGAAAATCGGGTGAAAGCGCACTCTACCAACGGGTCACCCTGCCGCCGGAGGACGATGACTTCATGCCTCCGAAAGACAAGGCCGATCCGCTCACCGACGCGGAAGTCGCCTTACTGAAGCAGTGGATCGATGAAGGCGCGGAATTCGGCGAATGGCGCGGCAATCTCGAAGGGAAGCCTGCCGACGTCTCGAATACGGGCAAGCACATCACCATCTCGGAAACGCAAAAGATCTACCAGCGACTGGCCGAAGGACTCGCCATGCCGGAAGAAAAATCGTGGGAATCCGTCACCGCGGCCGGTGGCCGCGTCGCCCGCCTCGCCCAGACGAGTCCGCTCCTTTCGGTCGATTTCCGTCTCGCTCCGGAGCCGGCCACCGACGAGCAGATCCTCTCTGCCAAGGTCGTCGCCGAAAACCTCGCCCACCTCGATCTTTCCAGAAGTGCGGCGACCGATGGTGCTCTCGCCCTCGCCGCTGCGGCACCCCGTCTCGTCCGACTCGATCTCAGCAACACCGCCGTCGGCGATGCCGGACTCGCGAATCTCAAGGAACTGAAGGAATTGCGTTACCTCAATCTCCACAATACCCAGGTCACGGACGCCGGCCTGAAAGCGCTCGAAGGTCTTGCCTCCCTCGAGGCCGTTTACCTTTGGCAATCGAAGGCGACGGAGGCGGGCGTCAAGGCGCTGCGACAAGCCCTGCCGGGCGCGAAGATCAATTTCAAGTGAAACGCCCGCACCTCCAGTCGCGCCCTGTCCTTCTCCTCGCCGTCGCGTGGCAGGTGATGGCGTTCGCCTACGGAGACGACTTCATCGACGACGCCGCGCTGAAAGCGGACTTCGAATCCCGTCTCACCACCCTCTACCAGCGTGGTGGTCTGCCTACGGGAGCCAAAACCGCGGACCAGCTTCGCAAAGTCGCGGGTAGTGGCAAACACCCGCTGCCACCGGCTCCTTCCCTCCCGGCAGCCACCGACCCGGCCGCCCTACCGACCGCGGCGAATCTCTCCACCGCCTTCGCCAGCGCTCGCTCCGCCACACTCGTGCTCGGACATCTTTATCTGTGCGGCAAATGCGACAAATATCATGCCAATCTCGCCGGAGGTATTCTGCTCTCCGCCGACGGTCTCGCGATCACGAACTACCACGTCCTCGATTTTCGGGAAGCAATCGTTTTTGGAGCCATGACCGATTCGGGGGAAGTCTTCGCGATTGATGAAGTCCTCTCCGCTTCCAAAAGCGATGACATCGCCCTTGTCCGCTTGCGGGGAGCGAAGGATCTGCCCCATGTGACCCTGCAGTCGAAGATCGAGAGCGGAGACGACCTGTTCGTCATCTCTCATCCCGACGGCCATTTCTACACCCTTACCAAGGGGATTCTCGCCAGGAAATACCTCACGCCAAAGGAGCGGGCGCCGCGATTGCAGATCACGGCCGACTTTGCCAAAGGCTCCAGCGGATGCGGTATCTTCAACCTTCGGGGCGAGCTCGTCGGCCTCGTCACCTCGACCAGTTCGATCTACTACAACGAATCCGAAGGCCGGAAAGAGAACCTGCAGATGGTCGTGAAAGCCGGAGTGCCGGCGGAGTCGATCGCGAAGCTCTTTCAAGCGCCCACGACCGCCCCACCCGTGACCCGTGACCCGTGACCGGATCACCAGCGTTTCACGGCGCCTCGGACGAGGCCGACCATGACCCCTTGGATGACGAGTTCGTGAGCAGGAATGAGGTCCGGAAAGGCAGGGTTTTCGGCTTTCAGAAAGGGGCGGCGTCCATTCATCACGTATCGTTTCAGCGTTGTCTCGCCATCGATGAGGGCGGCGACAATGTCCTGATCACGAGGCTCGCGATATTCGAGAATGACGTGATCACCATCCATGATGTGGGCATTGATCATCGACTCGCCACGCACCTTCAGGGCGTAACCTTTGGTGCGCTCGCTCAATCCCAGGGATTTCACATCAACGGAGAGGGTGCCGCTCGAAACGGGCGCCGTATCATCGCTGTAACCCGCCGGAATCGACCCATAGACAGGAAGATCGACGAGGGGTTCGCGATCCGCCGTACCGGCGATGATGAGACAACGGGCGCGGCGGCGCTCGTCATCGCCCTCGCGACGGGTGATGGCCCCTTTGCGCTCGAGCGCGCGGAGGTGACTCACCGCGGCCGTCTGGCTGGCGAAACCGAAATGCTCCTGGATTTCACGCGTGGAGGGCATGATACCGGTGCGGCGATGCTCGGACTGGAGGTAGTCGAGGACTTCTTGTTGGCGGGCAGTTAACTTCATTATGAACACTGTTTGCGAGAACATTTCCATTTTTTGCCCGTGCGCAAGGGAAAATCCGATTTTTATTTCATCTTTCCGAAATTTTCCTGTCATGAGCTCGATTCCCCGACTTTTCGCTTTCTGGTTCGCGTGGGTGACGGCTCTGTCCGGCTACAGCCCGGCCCAGGAGGGTGGAACCTCAGCGGAGAAAAAGGACGATGCGCCCGCGTCTCCCGGCGGTGAGTCCGCCCCCGGCACCGAAGCGGTAGAGCGCGTCCGCAAGTTGGGCTTCCGCCTCAGTTCGAAATCTTCGCCCGGGGAGAATGCGGCTCCGGGCGCCACAGCCGCCTCTCCGCAACCGGCCGACACGGCCACCGGCGCGGCGGGAGGAACGCCTTCCGCCGCCGGCGAGGAGACGACCAACGCGGAGGGTTCTCTCCGGATCGGGCGGGTCATGGACCCGGTCGCCCTGCCACCCGAGGTCGCCGAGCTTGCCCGGGAAGGGGCTCTCGCCGTGGCCGCGGAGCAATGGGAGACCGCCCGCGATTTGTATCTGGAAATGGTCAAGATCGCGCCCGACAACGCGTTGGCCTACGCCAATCTGGGGGTCGCCGAGCACCAGCTCGGAAATCACCTCGCCGCCGCCGGAAATCTCGGCAAGGCCACGACCCTCAATCCCCACATCGCAAGGAACTGGCAAACCCTCGGTCTCATCCAATACGAACGCGGCGAGCTCGCCCTCGCCCTTTCCTCTCTGACGCGTGCCATTCACGAAGATCCCTCCGAGGCCGAGTCGCGCCTTATCCTGGCGGCGGTGGCACGCGATTTCGGGTGGCCCGAGGCGGCCCTCACCGAGCTGCAGCGTGCGGTCGAGATCAATCCCAAGCTCGCCTCGGCCCATTACAATCTCGCCGTCACCTACCTCGGGGCCGATCCCCCGAAGCTCGAGCTGGCGAGACGGCACTATTTCGCCGCGATCGACCTGGGCACGCCCCCTTCGCCCGAGATCGAGGCGATTTTGAAACCCACGGAGTGAGGTTCGGGGTGCAAACCTGGAAAATTCGCGTAGCATGGGGACGCCCATGACTTTTGGTCGTCTCCATTTCTCCACCGCCGCCCTCTCACCCACCCTCGCTCTGGCGATGGGCGGCATCTGGCTGGCTGGCTTTTTCGGCGGCTGCCAGACGAATGAGCCGGTGTCGTATCAGACACCCCCGCAGGCTGCCTCGCTGCCCGCGACGAACGCTCCCTATCCCGATCCCATCGGCATCGCTCCGACCGGAGGCGCGGGATCGGCGGCATTCGGCTCCGCTGTCTCCGCCCCGGGCACGGTCGTCCCCGGCCAACCGACTCCCATTTCCTTGAATGGCTCACCGGCCCCGACGGTCACGCCTTCGGCACCCGGAGTTCCCAAGGTCACCGCCAAAGCGGCCATCCTCGTCGATGGCTTTGGCCGCGTCCTTTTCGAGCGCAACGCCGACGCCCGCCTTCCCGCCGCGAGCACCCAGAAACTGCTCGTCGGTCTTCTCGTCGCCGAGCGGGGTGGGCTCAGCACTCCCGTCACCATCGCCGAACCCGATACCTGGGCCGAGCCGACCGTGATGGGGATCAAACCCGGCGAGGTCTATACCCGCGACCAACTCCTCCACGCCGTCCTCATCCGCAGCTGCAACGACATCGCCCGGGCTCTCGGACGCGATCATTCCGGCAGCGAGGCCGCTTTTGTGGCGAGCATGAACGCGAAGGCCCGCCAACTGGGCATGACGAATTCCTACTTCACGAATTCCAACGGACTCCCCTCGCCTCCCGGCCAGTACTCCACTGCACGCGACCTCGCCAAACTCGGCATGGCCGCGCTGCGCAATCCCACCCTCCGCGAGATCTGTTCGACCCGCAGCTACACCTTCCGCCTCGCCAATGGCTCGGTCCGCACTCTCACCAACACCAACCAAGTCCTGCACCACTTCCCCTATTGCACGGGACTCAAGACCGGCACGACCAACGCCGCCGGCAAATGCCTCGTCTCCTCCGCGACCGCGAACGGCAAGACCGTCGTCGCCGTGATGCTCGGCAGCAGCAGCCCCGCCGTCTGGCAGGAGTCCGAGGCACTGCTGAAATACGGTCTGGGGATGTGAGTGATCCGGGAGCACCACCCGCTCACTTCGGGCGGTTCTTCACCAAGGAGATCACGCGATCGATCTGGCCGTCGACCGTCGAGCTCGCCTGAATCCACGCCCGCACCGTGGCGCGGCTCGATTTCTCCTTCCCTTTGGCACGGATCTCATGGTGGTAAAGGCGGAAGGATCCCGGTGCGATTGAATCGGTCTGATGAACACCGGATTTGACCGCGCCAGTGACGTTGCGGCGCCCTCCGGTGGTGAGAAACACGGAGAGATCAAAACGCGCATGCCGGCCAAGCGCTTTTACGGCGCAAGTCTCCGCGACGTTTCCGTCGTTCTCGAGTCGGACGAAGGTCCGGATCTTTTTCCCGTTCACGCTCGTTTCCGTCTGGATCTGTCCGGAACCGGAGGCGTTGTAGAGATTGTTCCCGCGCGTGGCGGAGGCATTCTTTCCGATCCGCAGATCGGGGAAATGGCGGTCCGCGTCGAAGGCGACGACACGGTGGTTGCCCGAGTCGGCGACCCAGACGCGACCGTCGATCCCTGTCCCCACGCCAAAGGAGCTGTCGAGGCTGGTGACCGGATCGAAATCGGCGTAGGCGAGGCGGCGCTCGGAGGCGCCAACGACTTTTTCGGTAAAGCTCTCCTGTCCGATGAGTTGGTCGGCGGGTGAAAATCCGGGGAGATCCACCGCGCCCGTGAATCCGACGACGCGGCTGTTGAGCAGGTCGGCGACCCAGAGCCGCCCCTCGCGGTCGATCGCCACATCGAAGGGCCGTGAGAACCGTTGCGTGGATACGCCGAAGGTGCTCGCGGTGAAATTCTCCTGCCCCAGCACCGAACTGGCATTGGCTCCGTTGGAGAGGGTGCCCGCGTCGTCAAAGCGCAGGACCCGGTGGTTGAAGGCGTCGGCGACATAGAGATTTCCGTCGGCATCCACCGCGATCCCCCGCGGCCCCTCCATCCCGTCACGCGTGGTCCGGTCGGTGAGATCGGTGAAGTTGGGCTGGCCAAGGACGAAGGAAGCATTCGCCCCGTTCGCGAGCGTGGCCGCATCGTGAAAGGCGAGGACGCGGTGCGCGAGCGCCTCCGAGACATAGAGCGTCCCCGCGGCATCGACCGCGACACCGAAGGGCGATGTCATGACCGAGCGGGACGAAGGCGAGGCTTCGGTGACAAAATCGATCTGCCCGAGGACGCCGTCCGCGGGTGCTCCGCTTTCTTTTTCCGAAGCCGCGTCGAAGCGCAGGACGCGTCCGTTGAAGGTATCCGCGACCCAGAGACGGCCTTCGTGATCGACGGTGGCCTGTCGGGGATTCGAGAACTTCGTGGCCGAGCGTCCGGGGCTGGTGGCACCGAAGCCCGGCTGACCGAGGACGATCTCCGGTGCGCTGCCATTTTGGAGGCTGGCAAAAGCGGCATAGCGGAGGACCCGGTGGTTCGCGTAGTCGACGACAAACACTTTCCCGGTCGTGGGATCGACCGCGACATCCGAGGGCCGCCGCATGCCGGTGTTGCCTGCTCCTTCACCGTTGGCGGTGAAGTCCGCTTGTCCCAGAACGAGGCGCGCCTCCGGATTCAGACGCCAGGCTTCCCCCGCCCGAAGCGGAGAAGCCAGCAACACGACCGTGACAAAGACATTCCCAAAGAAACACGCGAACTTCATGCATCGGGATTCACCCGATCCACTCCGACCTTACCGCAAAGGTTGACGAAATTTTCCGCCGGTTCACTTCCTCGTTTTCACCGTACCCTTGACGCGGTCGGTGCCTCCACCGCGGAGGGAAACGAAGTCGAGCGACATCCGCCACAGCTTCACCTTGTTTTTGGTCGAGGCTTTGGGTTTCACCTCGATGAGGTATTCGCGATCCTGATCGACCAGGATGGCGCGTTCGATGAATCCCCGGGTCTTCACGTCACCGCTGATGTTCCGCTTTCCGTTTTTCATCGAGAAATACTTCACCTTGAAGTCCTTGTCGCCCGGCGAACCGAGGACGCGGAAATCATCGGCGTATTCACCATCGTTGTCCGCACCGGCGAACATCACGGCCTTCTTCCGCTTTTCGGAAAAGACCGTCACCTTCTGTCCGGCGCCGGTGAGATTGTAGAGCTGGTTGCCCTTCAGATTCGTCTCCTTCGTGCCGACCGAGCCGTCGCTGCGATAGGAATCGGCATCGGGAGTGAAACGGCTCACCCGGTGGCCTCCGGTCGCGTCCCCCTTTTCCGCCACCCAGAGATCGCCATAGGCCGAGGTCTCCAGATCACGGGGCGCGGTCAGACCCGAGGCGGTGCTGTTGGCTCCGTTCGTTTCGAAATCCGCTTGCCCGAGCACGCCGTTGGCCGCTGGCGGAGTCAATTCGCTATCATTGGCATTTGCCGTAGCCGTGGCGATGGGCGTGTCGAACCGCACGACCCGGTGATTGATCTCCTCCGCCACCCAGAGAGCCCCGAGGGAATCCACCGCCAGTCCCCGCGGTCCCCAGAATCGATCGGCGCGTATTTCCGGAGCGGCGTTGGTGGTGAAATTGACCTGTCCCAGCACCCCGTCGGCATTCGCCCCGTTCGCCTTTGAAGCGGGATCCTCGAAGTAAAGCACGCGCTGGTTCACCCCGTCGGAGACCCAGAGATTTCCGGCGGGATCGAGGGCGAGTTTCCAAGGTTGATTCAGCCCGTTGCGCACCGGCGTGCCGCTGCCCCGATTCGTCTGCGAAAGCCCGAACCCGGATTGGCCGAGCACGCCGTCGGCGAGAGCGAGATTGTCGCCGCTGTCATCGGCATTGGCAACGGCGTCGGCCGCCCCGTTGTCAAATCGAAGGATGCGATGATTCTGCCAATCAGCGACCCAGACCCGGCCCGATCCATCGACCGCGACATCCTGCGGTTGGCGCAATTGTCCTTCGCTGTTTCCCGCCGCGGTCACGTCGAAAGTCGCCGAGCCGATGAGCCCATCGGCGTTGACGCCGCTCGCGCGACCCGCGGCATTCAGAAACATGACGAGCCGGTTGTTCGAGCTGTCCGCGACCCAGAGATTTCCCGCGCGATCGACGAAAATTCCCGCCGGAGTGTTGAGCTTGTTCCTCTGGCTCCCGGAGGTGACCGCGGCGAAATTCGTCTGACCAAAGACCGCCTCGGCCGCCCCTCCGATGACAAAAGCAGTGGGAGAAGCGTAGCGGAGCACGCGGTGATTCAGGGTATCGCAGACAAAAAACTTCCCGCTGGTGGGATCCAACGCCACACCCTGGGGCGAGTTCAGCGTTGCCGCAGTGGGCTGGGAGCCGCCCTGGTTGTCGGAGCCCGAGGTAAAATCCGGCTGACCGATCACGCTCGCCGCCGCTTTGCCATCGGTCCATCCCGCCCTCGCCCCGGAGGCCGGCATCCCTGTCAAAATGCCGGCCATCAGCACCACTCTGCCCCATCTCATCATGGGACGATCATCGAAATCTCCGGGAAAACTTCAAGCACGAACTCTCATGGCGCACCGCGGTTTACGGCCGGTTCTTCATCTCGCCGAGGACGCGGTCGCCCTCGCCGTCGGTCGTGGAAATGCCCTGGAACCAGGCTTTCACGGTGATCCGCTGGTCGCGGTTCTTTCCCTTGGGTTTCATCCGCAGCTCGTAGGTGCGGATCCCGCCGGGTGCGAGTGTTCCGGTCAAATGCGCGCCCGAAACGACCGCGGCAGTGAGATTCACCTTGCCACCCGAGAGGGAGAAATACCGATGGGTGGACTTCGAGCCTCCTCGGAGTCCCGAGACCCGGTATTCGTCCGGGACGTTGCCATCGTTGCCGACCCGCATGATGAACTTCACTTCCTTTTTGTCCGTCGTCACCGATTTCTTCTGACCCGCGCCGCTCAGGTTCCGCAGATTTTCTCCGCGCTGGGAGGTGAGCTTTTCGCCGATGGTGAGATCGGGGAAATGGCGGTCTTTCACAAACACGACGACACGATGGGCCCCGAAGTCGGAGACATAGATCCGACCCACCGGATCGACCGCGATCCCCTGCGGCAAGACCATCCGATCGGCGGCGACGGCGAATCCGCTTGTCGTGAAATCGGGCTGTCCCACCACCCCCGCGGCGGGAACCGCTCCATCCAGCGTCCCGGGAGACTCGAAGCGCAGGGCCCGCTGATTGCCCGCATCCACCACCCAGAGATGGCCGTCCGGATCGAGTTCGAGGGCGGCGGGACCATTGAATCCCGTGGCGCTCGTCGCGGTCGCGTTGGTGACGTAGTTCGGTTGTCCGAGGACGGCACTGGCCTGGACGCCGGTCGAAAACAAGGCCGCATCATCAAAGCGGAGGATGCGGTGATTCCCCCGATCGGCGACATAGAGCGTGCCCGCCGCGTCGATCGCGACATCGTTCGGGCTGTTCATCCGGTTGCGGGCGAGCCCGGCGGAGAAACTGGTCTCGTTCGTCTGGCCGAAGACGATCGTACCCGCGCCACCGTTGGCGAGATTCGCCGCATCCGGATACATCACGACCCGACACGAGGTGACGTCGGCGACAAATAGATTTCCCGCCCCATCGACCGCGAGTCCCCGCGGCAGACGCATCCCGCTCGCTGACGTGACTTGTCCGTTGGAGATGAAATCCGCTTGACCGATGACGCCGTTCGCAGCCGCTCCGGAGGCGAGATTCGCGGCATCGTCGAATCGCAGCACCCGCGCATTCCCAGAGTCCGAGACCCAGAGCCGACCTTCGTCATCGCAAGCCACGCCCTGCGGCGAACTCATCGCCGTGGCGGAGAGCCCCGCGATCCCGGGGCCGAATCCCGGCTGCCCCAGCACCGCCTCGGCCGCCGCGCCGTTGACGAGCGAGAGGTAGGAGGCGAAACGCACCACCCGGTGTTGTCCCGGCTCCGCCACAAAAACCTTTCCCGACACCGGATCGATCGCGATGCCCCAGGGACTGTCGAGCCTATCGTCTTCTCCCGCGCCTTCGTCGCTGCTGACAAAATCGACCTGCCCGAGGACACGCTCGGCTTCCGGACCATCGGTCCAGCGTTCCCCCGCGGCCGCGGCGGACACCCACCCTGTCAAAACCACCCATGCGACCACCGCGGCGCCCGCCCTCCTGTGAGAAAATTCGATTCGTTTCATCCTCACGGGATTCTCCGGAAGATCGAAACCCTTACTCGAAAGTTTCCCCCATCGATCCGAGGAGCCTGCCGCCCCTTCCTTCGAACGACAACTCGTTGTTCCACAAGGGAGCCCGCCCCGGACGATATTGCACGATCCAATCGACCCACTCCGATGCGTCCTGTCGCCCCAGGAACGATTCCCAATCGCGCTTCGCGAGGGCTCCGTCCCCCTCCCCTTGACGCTCCCCGCCCGCCGGGGCCGCGTCCCACTCGACCGCCCGCTCGCCGCCGACGGCGAGGAGCGATCCTTCATCTTCAAAAACAAATGCCTCCCGCACACTCCCCCCGTCCTGTTCCTTCGCACTCAGAAAAACATCACTGCTCTGCCAGAGATTGTTCCGCGACCGCACCGCCACTTTCACCCCCGCGCCGTTCCGGCCGAGACGAAACGCGCCCGAACAGATCACCGTCGAATCGGCGATCTCCACCCCGATCGTTCCGGGAGCACCTGCGGCCGCGGGATCGGTCGCAACGACGTGGAGAAAACCTCCCCCCGCGAATCCCGTGTCCGAAAGCGTAATCGAAGTTTCCGTGCCCGGATTCCCCACCGCGAGGATGGCCTTTCCACCGCGATCCGTGAGGAACCGGCTCCGCGTCGCGACGAATTCCGATCCGCCTGACAAAAACACCAAGGCACCGCCCGTGACCGCGGTTCGGGAATTCTGGAGCGGCTTCCGGATGGAGCAATCCTCCAAGACGAGACGGGCGTTCTCGATCTCGAGGAATCCTGACAAACTGCCAAGATCGCCCCGCGGACGAAGGTCGAGACCGACGAGTTTCAAGCCTCCGCCCTTCACCCGGATCGAGCCCGCTTTCGCCACCGGCGTGCCTCCCTTCACCGCCCCGTCGCCGACGATCTCGATCGTCCGGTCCGTCAGATCGGGCCAGGCGTCGGCAAAGAGCGCCTCGCCATTTCCCACCCGGATCGCCAAATCCCCGGGCACCGCGGCCAGCGCCGCGCCCACGGAAGCATGGGTACCGGGCCGTCCATCGATCGAGACTTTCTCCGCCCCCTTTCGCAGCAGTGCGTTCGTGCCGCGCCATCCCAGGGCCGCATCGGTGATCCAGGTGGCGAGGATCAGTCCAAAGCCGATCGCGAGCCCGGTCCGGAGGCGTCTTCCCGCCGCCGCACGTCGGGCCGTCGCGGCAGCTGATTCAAAAGAAACCACGAGAGCCCGCGCCGCCTCCTCCGCCGAGGCGGGACGGTTTCCAGGCTCCGGATCGGTCAGCCAGGCGATCCAACGCGAAGCCCAGGCAGGGAAAGACTTTTCCTCCAGCGCCGGTTTCTCCTCCGCCGAGCGGGGCAATCGCCCGCAAGCCATCTCCAGCGCGACCTTGCCGAGCGCATGGAGATCCGCCGCGACGCTGCCCGTCCCACCCGCCACGATCTCCGGAGCGGCGTAGCCCGGCGTGCCGACGAGACTGTCCGATCCATAGCCGTGATGCGCGGCCCGGGCGAGGCCAAAGTCCGCGAGCCATACCCCGGGACCGTCCCCTTCGAGCAAGACGTTCGCCGGTTTCACATCGCGGTGCAACACACCCGCCGCATGCGCCGCCGCGAGCGCTTCGGTGATCCGTTGCAAGACGCGCACCCATTCACCAGGATCAAAAGCTCCGCCTCCCGCGAGGCGATCCGCGAGCGTGCCACCCGAGACCAATGGCATCACATAACCCGCCACGCCGTCGTCCCCGCCACCGGGCGCAAAGACATCGTAGATCGGCAGGATCGACTCGTGCCGCAGCCCCGCCGCCGCCCGTGCTTCATCGAGGAACAAAGCGGCAATGCCCGGATGACCTTCGTATTCCGGTCGCAGCACCTTCACCGCCACCTCGCGCTCCAAGGCCGGATCCACCGCGCGGAAGACCGCTCCCATCGAGCCGGCGCCGAGCCATTCTTTCAATTCGAGACGGCCGATCCTGCCCGTGACAATGCGTCCCTCGATCGATTCGAGGAAGGGAAAACGTTTCCAATCCGGCATTCCCGCGACGCCGAAATCTTTCTCGAGAAGCGACCGCAAGGTCGGCAGGATCCGTTCATGCTCTCGACGGCATCCTGCCAATCCGCGCACCAAGCCGCCATCGTCCGTCGCCGCGATCGCCTCGTCCATCGCCGCACGACAGATCTCGCATGCGTCGAGATGATCGGCCCAGGCCGGCTCGTCGGCAGGCACCTCCCGGCCCGTCGCCCAAGCCTGCAACACGGTTCGATCGGGACAATCCATCACCTTTCTCCCGTCTCGCGTGCCCATTCCCGTTCGATCATCTCCGCCGCCTCGCGCACCCGCGCGAGCACCCGCGAACGCCGCACGTAGAGCGTGCCCAGCGCGATGCCGAGATCCGCCGCGACCTTGGCCGCCTCCTCGTCGAGCACCGCGGTGCGCCAGAAGGCCGTCCACATCCCGGGGTCGCACGAGGCCTCGACCCGCTCGGCTGCCTTCGCGAAAATCTGGCGGCGGTATTCCAGCTCCCATTCCTCGCGCAGGCGCTCCTCCGCCGACGCGCCGAGATCGCCCTCCGCCCCGCGCATCAGCTCCGAACCGCCCTCCAGCACCGGACGACGCCCGGCGTGGCGCAGACGGTTCAGCAATACATGCCGCGCGATCTGGAACAACCACGATCGGAAGGTGCCAAGCGAGGGATCGTAATCGAGCCGGCCGATCGACTTCGTCACCCGCAGCATCACCTCCTGCAGGAAATCATCCGCCTCATCCACCGGAACTCCCCGCCGGAGACCGAAGCCATAGACGAGCGGCCCGTAGTCAGCCACGAATCGTTCCCACGCCGCCGCGTCATCCGGCTCGCGCAGTCGGATCAGCAAGGAGAGTCGGGTATCGGGAATCGCCACGCGGGATCGGGGAAGGTCTCGCGCAAAGACTAACCGACCCACCCAAGGCCGCAAGTTTCCAAACCGCTCCACGAGGGACGGCGAGGGCATGGCCAGGGAAAGAGCGGGCGACATTTCCGGGGATTCACCGCGCCCGGGGAAACCTTACCGGGAAATGTGCTCCCATCTTCATGACGCCAATGCGCCGGATTCGGAGGCTGTATTCTCCCGGAGGATCTGATGCAATATCGTGATGATCCCGACGCGCCCGCTCCTTGCCGCCCTCTGCGGCCTCGCCGCTCCGCTACTCGCCCAAGAGACGCCCGCTTGGCCGGTCTTGAAACCCGCCCCCGCGACCGATCCCCTGCCCGACACGGCCGCATTGACGGAGACCGGCGATCTCTCGCGGATGCTTCATGAAGCGAACGACCGATTTCTCGATCGCGAGATCGAGCGGACCGCGAAGGAGCGGGAGGCACGCTGGAAGAGCGGGAATCGGCCGACTCGCGAAGATCTCGCCCGGCTTCTCGGGATCGACCGGGAGACGAGATTCCAGCATGATGCCGCGACCGGAAATCGTTTTCAGTATGTATCCGCTCGTCCTGATTGGGAAGGAACCAACAACCACCACGTGCGTTGGAAATCCTTCGGCCAAGTGCATGGCGATGGCGAGATCCTGCTGCCCGAAGGAGAGATCCGCGCCGACGTGATCTACGTGCCCGATGCGGACTACCGTTTTGCGATCCCCCCGGCCGCCGCCACCCTCGCCGCGAGCGGATGCCGGGTCCTTGTGCTGCGGCTCGTCCCACGCGGGTCGAACGAGTGGAAACTCAGCCATCGCGAGTGGATCCAGCGCTCCGCTTTTCTCCTCGGCCGGACCATGACGGGCTACGAGGTCTTGAAAATCCAATCGGCGATCGACTGCTTCCATTCGGACCAAGCGGAATCCAAGCGGCCCGTTTTCGCCGTCGGTCACGGCGAGGGTGGACGACTCGTCCTCTTCGCCGCCGCCCTCGATGAGCGAATCGGGCGGGCCCTCATCAGCGGGGCGTTCGGTCCGCGCGAAGACCTCTGGCGCGAGCCCGCCGATCGCAACGTCTTCGGACTGCTCCGCGATTTCGGTGATGCCGAACTGGCGGCCCTCGTCGCCCCGCGCCCCCTCGTGATCGAGCAGGGCACGGCACCGGCCTACGGGTATCGAGCCTCTACGGACCTCGAAATCGATTTCGAAAAGCGCGCCGAAATCCCCGGAAAACCAGGCCTGCTGCCGCAGCTGAGCGACGACGAGGTGTCCGCCGAATTGGAAAGAGTCGCGACCCTCGCACCCGATGCGAAGACCACTCTCATCCACGGGTCGTATCCGGTCTCCGACGAAGCACTTTCACAACTGCTCGGAGATCTGCCCCTCGCGGAACGCACCGGCTCGGAGAAGCTGATGGTAATCCCTCTCAAGACCCGCACCGAAGAACTCGTCCTCCACAACCGCCTCGCCCTCATCGAAGCCGCGGGCGACCGGAAACGCTACCTCTCCGATCTCAAGACCGACTCGCTCGCGAACTTCCAGGCAACGATCGAACCCTACCGCGAGAAATTCCGCACCGAGGTGATCGGCGATTTCGAACTGCCCCTCCTCGCCCCGAACGTCCGCACCCGACCCTATCAAGTCGGCGACAAGACCCTGTCATACGAAGTCCTCATGGACGTGATGGAGAGCGGCGGACAAAAAGTGATCGCCTACGGCATCCTGACACTGCCAAAAGACCTCGATCTTTCCTCGGGCGAAAAACGTCCTGTCATCGTCTGCCAGCACGGGCTCGAGGGCACGCCGCAGGATGTCGTCGGCGAGGCCCATTTCAATTCCTACAAAGCCTTCGCGACGCGGCTCGCCGAACGCGGCTTCATCACCTTCGCCCCGCAGAACGGCTACAAGTATTTCGATCTCTTCCGGATGCAGCAGTTCAAGGCCCAGTCGATCGGGAAGACGCTCTTTTCCCTCATCGTGCCGCAACACCGCCAGATCACCGGTTGGCTCGCCACCCAGCCCTTCGTCGATCCTGACAAAATCGCCTTTTACGGGCTCAGCTACGGCGGCAAATCGGCCATGCGCATCCCGCCGCTCGTGGACCGGTATTGCCTCTCGATCTGCTCGGCCGACTTCAACGAATGGGTCTGGAAAAACGCCGCGACCGACGTCGAGTCGCTGCGCTACAGCTACGCCAACAAGGGCGAATACGAGATCTTCGAATGGAATCTCGGCGGCACCTTCAACTACGCCGAAATGGCCGCCCTCATTTGCCCGCGCCCCTTCATGGTCGAGCGCGGACATTTCGACGGGGTCGGACCGGACGAGCAGGTCGCCTTCGAGTTCGCGAAGGTGAGACATCTCTACGAGGCCCAACTCGGCCTGAAGGACCGCTGCGGGATCGAGTGGTTCGTGGGTCCCCACACCATCAACGGAGAGGGCACCTACGAGTTCCTGCACCGGCATCTCGACTGGCCCGAGCGGAAAGTGGAGTGATGGGGCGATGGAGTGATGGAGTGATGGGGCGATGGGGCGATGGGGCGCAACGTTCCAATACTCCACCACTCCAATACTCCAATACTCCACCACTCCCCCGAGCCCCACGCTGAATTTAAATAATTATTGATTTTACGATTTTTCAATCATGCGATCTGCGTCTAAACTACCGTCCTCATCCGCATGGAAACCCTCCCGACCTGGTTGGCTGTTGTTATTCTTGGACTGATCGAAGGCATCACCGAATTCCTTCCGATCTCTTCGACCGGTCATCTTCTCATCCCGCAGAATCTCGGCTGGTTGCCGCGTCAGTCGGACCTCTTTTCGATCGTGATCCAGAGCGGCGCGGTGCTCGCCGTGGTCGCTGTCTTCGCGGAGCGGGTCAAGACCCTCGCCACCACCTTGGGCAGTCCGGAGACGCGGGATTATCTCGCCAAACTTGCGACCGCCTTTGGCATCACCGCAGTCGGCGGCGTCCTCATCAAAAAGCTGGGAATCGAGCTGCCCGAGCAGGTCGCGCCGGTAGCGTGGGCCACCTTCATCGGTGCCTTCGTCATCTTCGGCGTCGAGGCCTGGCGGAAAAATCACCAAGGCACCGAAACGATCGGGTGGCGGGTCGCCGTCGCCGTGGGCCTCGCCCAGATCCTTGCCGCGGTCTTCCCGGGCACCTCGCGTTCGGGCGCGAGCATCCTCATCGCCATGGCGCTCGGCGCGGCGAGACCCGGAGCGACGGAGTTCTCCTTCCTCGTGGGCGTGCCCACCCTGATGGCCGCGGGTGCCTTCCAGACCCTCTCGGTGATCCAGGAAGGAGGCGCCGGAAAGGAGGACTGGGCCATGCTCGCCCTCGGCACGGTCGTCTCGGCGATCTCGGCTTTCATCGTGGTGAAATGGCTCATCCATTTCGTGCAGAGCCACACCTTCAACGGCTTCGCATGGTATCGGCTCGTGATGGGCGCGGCTCTCCTCATCTGGGTGGCGATCGAAGGTGAAGCGTTGAATCAGGCGGCGGATTGAGCCATCCTTCGCCATGAGCCGGGCTTACCTTCTCCGTCACGGACGCCTCGTCGAGACTGATGATCTCGAAAAGGCCTCGTGGATCGATCTGCTTTGCCCCGACCGCGAGGAGGAGGTGGCCTTGGAAAAGATCCTCGGCATCGAGCTGCCGACGCGCGAGGACATGGAGGAAATCGAGATCTCGAGCCGTCTCTACGAGGAGGATGGTGGCCTTTTCATGACCGCCCAGCTCCCGGCCTACACGGAGGATGAGAACACGATGATGGGTCCCGTCACCTTCGTGCTGGTCGCAGGCAAACTCATCACGATCCGCTACCACGACCCGAAATCCTTCGGCATCTTCGCGACGCGCGCGGTCCGTTCCCCCATCGCGGGAGAGAATGGCGAAACGATCTTTCTCGGTCTGCTCGAAACGCTGGTCGATCGTCTCGCCGACATCATCGAACGCGCCGGGCGGGCCGTGGCGCCGGTCTCGAAAGGCATCTTCCAGACGACGTCTTCACGTCGCAAGGGAGCCCAGCTCCATCGTTCGTATCTGGAAACGATCGGCCGCGCCGGAGATCTCCTCTCGGACATCCGCGACAGCCTCATGACCCTCGACCGGGCCGTCGGTTTCTACGCCCAGCACATCGTGCGGATCGAGGGGACGGAAGACCGCCGTACACGGGTCAAGACGATCACGCGCGACCTTCATTCCATCGGCGATCACGCCGGCTTTCTCTCCGGCAAGATCACCCTGCTGCTCGACGCCACTCTCGGCATGATCGGGATCGAGCAGAACGGCATCATCAAGATCTTCTCCGTCGCCGCGGTCGTCTTTCTGCCGCCGACCCTGGTCGCCTCGATCTACGGGATGAATTTCGAACATATGCCCGAGCTCAAGTGGCCCTTCGGTTATCCCTTCGCGATCGGCCTCATGATCCTCTCGGCGCTGCTCCCCTACTGGTTCTTCAAGCGCAAAGGCTGGCTCTGAGGGGCAGGGCTTACTCGGAGGCGCGTTTCTTCCCCTTGCCTCCTCCCAGCTCCATCGCCCGCGCGGGATCGTGATCGGGATTCGGCACGGGCAGCCTCGCCCCCACCTCGGAGCGCCAGGCCCCGAGGATCGCACGCAGTTCGGTGGTTTTGTCAGGGTGGGCGGCCGCGAGATTTTTCGACTCACCGATATCGGCGGAGAGGTCGTAGAGCTCCAGCGTTCCCTCCTCGAAAAACTCGATCAGCTTCCAGTCGCCCTTCCTCACCGCGGAGGCGGGGGTGCTGTGGTGGTAATGCGGCAGGTGCCAGAAAAGCGTCTCGCGCGTCCACGCCGCGGCCGGATCGCGCAGCAGCGGGGCAAGGCTCAGCCCGTCGAGACGCTCCGCGGCCGCGGGGGCGGAAAGCCCCGCGAGCTCCAGCAGCGTTGCGGCCAGATCGATCGTCCCCGCGGGCACGGCGCATTCGGATCCCGCCGGTATCGTCCCGGGAAAACGGAAGATCGCCGGCACCCGGATGCCCCCCTCATAGAGCGTGCCCTTCTCGCTCCGCAGCGGAGCGTTCGAGGTGTAGGCCCTTCCCCCTTGGTCCGTGACGAGACCGCCGTTGTCGGAGACAAACACGATCATCGTCCTTTCCCCGAGCCCGAGCCGATCGACGGCGGCGACGATGCCTCCCACGCTGGCGTCGAGCTCCTCGAGGAGACCGGCGTATTCGGGGAGGCATGGAAAACCCGGCACCTTTTCTTTCGACGCAAATTTCGCGAGTCGTTCCGGCGTGGTCGAGAGCGGGATGTGCACGGCGTAGTGCGACACCTGGAGCACAAAAGGCGTTTCGCGATGGGCCTCGATGAAATCGACGGCTTTTTCCGTGAGGAACTCCGCGGTGCGGCGCGCCGTGGCCGAACCGGAGACCTCCGGCGGCACGTCGTGCTTCTGCAACTCCAGCGCGGTCTGCCAGCCCTGCTCGGCCGGTCCATGCCCCTCCTTTCCGAGGTGCCACTTGCCGAAGTAGCCGGTGGCGTATCCCGCGGCCCCGAGACGCTCCGCGATCGTTTCCACCTCCAGGGGCAGTTGCAGCGGCACTTTCGGATCGATCAATCTGGCATAAGGACGCTGATGTCCGGGGATGTGCTGGGTGATGCCGTAGCGCGCCTCATGACGACCGCTCTGGAGATTCGCCCGGGTCGGCGAACAGACCGCTCCGGAATAAAACTGCGTGAACCGCATCCCCTCCGCCGCGAGCCGGTCGATCGCGGGTGTTTCGTGAAAGGTATTGCCATAACAGGGCAGATCGGCCCAGCCAAGATCGTCCGCGAGGATGATGATGAAATTCGGACGCTCCGCCGCACCAAGCGACATCGCCAGACCTCCCAAAAGGACGGTGACAAATCTCCAGATCCAATCGATTCGTTTCATGCCATATTCCATCACTCCATAACTCCACCGTTGCCGCATCGTTTCCCCTTCGGCCTTCTTTTCTTCCCCCGCCATGCTCCCCTCTCCCGACGATTACGAGATCACACCCGCCGCTTACGCGATCGTGCGCCACGATCCCGATTCCCCGGAGGTGCGCCTGATCGATTGCCGGGAGGAAGACGAATTCACCCACTGCCGGATCGAAGGGGCCGAACTCATTCCCCTCTCCCGCTTCGGTGAGGAAGCGATGCGGAAAATCATCCAGTCGGACGATCCCCGCCCGGTCGTCGTCTACTGCCATCACGGGATGCGATCGATGCATGCGACGCTCTTCCTGCGGCAACACGGAAAGAAAGAGACTTGGAGCCTCGCCGGTGGCATCGATCTCTGGTCGCTACAGATCGACCCGGAGGTGCCGCGTTATTGAGCAACTGAAGCCTCCGCGAGCAATTCCCCACCCACCGCGAGGATTGCTTCCGCGAGCGCTCTCCAATCCTCCCCGCTCGTCGCAAGGCCGCCGCTGACGCGGAGGACCCTGCCCATCTCCTCGTAATCGAGCCCCATCGCCACCATCACCGCGGAGGGGTTGCCCTTGCCCGCGCTGCAAGCCGATCCGGTCGAAACGGCGAATCCCCGCTGACTCAGCCGGGTGAGCCATTTCAGATTCTTCGTGTGGGGCAGAACAAACATTGAGGTATTCCAATGCCGCCGTCCCTCTCTCGCGAGAAGGCGGACTCCCCCCTCCCGCTCGATCGAGCGCTCGAACTCATCGCGCCATCTCGCCTGACATTCCCACACGGGGGCGAGCGTCTCTTCATTATGTTCCAGCAAAGCCGTGACCATCGCGGCAACGCCCGGAAGATTCTCCGTGCCGGCACGGCGACCGTGCTCCTGAGGGCCTCCGATCAGGCCGTGAAAAGGCCGATCGTTCTCGTCCTCCGGCAGAATGAGAAATCCCACGCCCTTTCCGCCACCAAACTTGTGTCCGCTGCCTGTGACGTAGCCCGCCCCTCCGAGCCCGTCGAGCGGTTGTTTGCCGAACCACTGGGCCGCGTCGGTATGGAAAGGGATGCCGTGCTCCCGACAGAGTTCTGCTGCCTCGCGCCACGGTTGCAGAGTCCCCGTTTCGTTGTTCGCCGCCATCAGGGAGACCGCGCCGACCTCGCCGGTCGCAATCCAGTCCTGGAGATGACCAAGATCCGCCGCTCCGCTCGCCGGATCGGTGGGCAAACGGCGCACCCGGGAAGGATCGAGGTGGGCCGAGACCGCCGCCGCGACGCAGGGATGTTCGATCTCCGAAGTGACGAGGCACCCTGACAAACCCACCGCGAGGTGGGCGATCACGGCATTGTTCGCCTCCGTCGCTCCGGAGGTGAAGACGATCCTTTCCGGCTCATCGATCCCGAGACGATCCGCGAGCGCTTCGCGCCAGTCCTCGAGGACGCGCTTCGCCTCGCCCGCCTCGCGATAGAGGCTGGAGGGATTCTGCCAATGCCGCTCCGCCGCCTCCAGCCAGGCCTGGCGGGCCGCCCCGCTCATCGGCGTCGTCGCGTTGTGATCGAAATAGCCTTTCATCATTCGTAGCCGGGCGAGGGGTCACAGGATCGGGCTGAAAAGCCGCGCCACCCGCACACCGAGGCGGAACCACCACGGACGGCTCGTGTAGTCAGCCGCGCCGACTTCGCGGCAGTGGGCGAAGTCCACCTCCAGCATCGACTCGACCTGCTTCGCGAAATCCTCACACAACACCACGGCCGTGACCTCGAAGTTCAGGCGCATCGAGCGGTTGTCGAGATTCGCGGTACCAACGCCCGAGAAATAATCATCCACCACGAGCACCTTTTGATGCAGGAATCCCTTTTCATAGCGGAAAATCCGCACCCCTGCGGCCTCCATCTCGCCGAGAAACGAAAAGGTCGCGAGCCACGGCACCCACTTGTCGGGCTTGCCGGGGATCATGATCCTGACATCCACCCCACGCAGCGCCGCCATCTGCAAGGCCGAGCGCACCGATTCGTCGGTGACGAAATAAGGCGTCGCGATCCACAGCCGCGTCCGCGCCCGGGTGATGGCATTGAGGAAAAAGATCGTGCCTCCCTCGATCGGACCGACCGGTCCGGTGGGCAGGGTCAGAACCACGGCATGACCGCCTCCGCATCCATCCCCCGAGGCCGGCTTCGGGAGGCGGCGTTCCAGCTCCGGGACCTGGCGTGTCGCCCAATAATAATCGCCGAGAAACACCATTTGCAGGCTCTGCACACAGGGCCCCTCGAGGCGCACGTGGGTGTCGCGCCAGTAGCCGAAGCGCTTCGACTTCCCGAGATACTCGTCACCGACATTATGGCCGCCCACGAACCCGACACGACCATCGACGATGACAATCTTGCGATGATTGCGGAAATTGATCTGGAAACGGTTGCTCGGTCCCTGCGTCGAATGAAACGGATAGACCTCCACCCCCGCCTCACGCAGCGAACGGAGGTAACGTTTCGAGATCTTGTGGCTGCCGATCTCGTCGTAGACGAAATACACGCCCACGCCCTCGCGTGATTTCCTCTCGAGCAGATCGCGGAAGCGGTTGCCCAGATCGTCGTCGTGCACGATGAAAAACTGCACGAGGACATAACTCTTCGCCGCCTCGATCGCTTCGAAGATCGCGTCGAACGTCATGCCACCGTCGATGAGCAGGCACACTTCGTTGCCGCGGGTAAAGCGGCGCTCGGTCAGCTTCTCGAGCACTCCGCCGTAGCGGGCTTCGTCGCCCTCGAGCAGCGCATAATGCGGCGTCATCGCCGTGATGTGCTCCCGGTAGGCTTCCTCGTGGTTGTCGCGCGCTTCGCGGAGACGCTCGAGGTAGCCGCGGAATTGGTAGCGCCCCAGGATCCAGTAAAGCGGCACCGCGAGAAAGGGCAAGGCCAGCACCGCCATCGACCAACCCCAGGCCGAGGTCGCCGAGCGCGCCTTCATCACGATGTTCACGATCGTCCCGATCGCGAGGATTTCCCAACCGAGAAAGATCAGCGTCCCGACGACCGCCTTTTCTGACATTTGCTCAAACATCCGCGTCGGTGAACTGGGCGATCTTGTTCAGCAGGTTCTCGAAGGGATAGATGGGCTTTTCCTGAAAGGCATCACAGCCCGCCGCGGCGATGCGCTCCTGATGATGGGCCATGGTATGGGCGGTGAGGGCGATCACGGGGATGGCCGCCGTCGCCGGATCGGACTTCAGCCGACGGGTCGCCTCGAGCCCCGCGTTGGGATCGGGAGTGTCCTCCGGAGCCGGCGGCAGCTCGAGATCCATCAGGATCAATCCCGGCAATTCCCCTCGCGCCCGTTCCACCGCCGAGACCGCATCGGTGGCCACGGAGAGGACATGACCGTGATGCTCGAGCAGACGCGTGAGCAGCGCGATGTTGTCCTCGTCGTCTTCGACCAATAGGATCCTTGCCATAACGTTTTGATTTTCAGCGAATTTCGGAACAGAGGATTCGGCCCGGAAAAGAAAATCGCATTTTTTCTGAAAAACTTCGAACGAATTTCCACGGCCAGACACTAATCCATCAGTAACAGTTGTGGAGCCGAGGATCTCCTCCTTGCGAGCGAAACGGCGGTTACAGTCAAAAACAAGCGGTTCCTTGCAGGGTCCACCCGGTCGGTGGGCCCTGCATTGTTTTTGGGGCGGAAGCTCCCGGCGCATTCGAGCCTTGGCAGATCGCAGGCATTGCCCCTATCGTCGCCACATGTCAGTCATTCAACCCTCTTTGGTGCTGGGCCTGACCCTCTTGGGTCTGCCGCTGTCGTTGCGAGCGCAGGGCTTCATCGATCCCGCCCCGCCGCAGGTCGCGACGATCCCGGCGGACGCCACCGCGAAGGAAGCGACCACCTTTCCCGGCCTCACCTACCATGCGGCGCCAAAGCCACTCGCAGAGGGTGCCGTCACCGCCGACTGGCCGCGTTTTCTCGGGCCCTCGGATGATGCGAAGACGCCCGAGACCCATCTGCTGGAAAAGTTTCCCGAAGGAGGATTGTACAAGGTCTGGGAAATGGAGAAAGGCAGCAGCTACACCTCTCCGGCGATCGTGGGAGACAGGCTCGTGGTTTTCAACCGACAGGGGGATGAGGAAGTGATCCAGTGCCTCGAACCGGAGACCGGCAAACAATACTGGTCGCACGCCTACCCGAGCAGCTATCGCGATCGCTACGGATTCAACGACGGACCGCGCGCCAGTGCGGTGATCGCGGAGGGGCGCGTCTTCACCCTCGGTGCCGAGAGCGTGCTGACCTGTCTCGATCTCGCGAGCGGCACGGCGCTCTGGCAACGGAAGCTCGCCAGCGAGTTCGATCGCCTCCCCTATTTCTTCGGACACGGATGCGCCCCGATCGTGCATGGCGGCAAGGTGATCGTGCCGCTCGGCACCACCGACGGGCTCTCCGTCGCCGCTTTCGACGTCGCCACGGGCAAGCTTGCCTGGGGCACAAAGCACACCTGGCAGGCCGGCTACTCATCTCCCATCATCACGAAGCTGCAGGGAAAAGACCGGCTCCTCGTCTTCGCCGGCGACGACAGCGATCCACCCGTCGGCGGTCTCCTCGCGATCGATCCAGAGAATGGTGATCTGCTCGATGCCTTTCCTTGGCGTCCTGACAAATACGAAAGTGTGAACGGCTCGACGCCGCTCGCGGTGGGCGACGATCGCGTCTTCATTTCCGCCTCTTACAACAAGGGCGGCGTGCTGCTGAAATTCAACGCCGATGGAAAGTGGGAGGAGCTCTGGAGGACGCCGGAGTTCGGTCTCCATTGGGCCACGCCCCTGCTCCTCGACGGGCACCTCTACGGATTCCACGGCCGCAACGAACCCGACGCCCTTTTCAAATCCGTCGAGGTCGCGACGGGGAAGGAAAGCTGGAGCGCCGATCCCGAGTTCACCACTCCCGGACCGGGCGGTCGGGATTACCGCATGAAGTATTTTCGCGGCAGCCTGCTGCAGGCCGATGGGCGTACCTGGGCGCTCGGTGAATTCGGCACGCTCGGGATCCTGAAGCTCACTCCCGCAGGCTTCGAGGAGATCGACCGGACCCAGCTCTTCCTTGCCCGCGCCACCTGGTCGCTACCCGTCCTGCACCGCGGGCTGCTCTACATCGCCCAGCACGAGGACGACATGGACGGGAACCCGCCGAGGCTGATCTGCTACGATCTGCGGCGGTGAGAAAAGAGCGGTTGTCACGGAAACACGGCTAGCTGGTGGACAGGAATGTCCACCCTCCTTGTCGCCTGCGGAGCGGCAAGCCCGGCCCTCTTTCCGCTTGCACTCGCCTCCAACTTTGGGACACTTCGTCCCGTCATGAGCCAAGAATTCTTCCCCGGAATCCCCGTCATCCCTTTCGAGGGGCCGAAGTCCCGCAATCCCCTCGCCTTCAAGCACTACAACGCCGATGAAATGGTCGGTGGCAAGTCGATGCGCGATCACCTCCGCTTCGCCGCCGCCTATTGGCACGCGATGCGCAACGGTCTCTCCGATCCTTTCGGCGGCCCCACCGCGGAGCGTCCCTGGGACGACGGATCGGACTCGGTCGAAAACGCGCAGCGCCGCGTCTGGGCGATGTTCGAGTTCATGCAGAAATGCGGAATCGGTTACTACTGCTTCCACGACCGCGATGTCGCGCCGGAGCTGAACGATCTCCAGGCTTCGAACGACGCCCTCGATGCCGTCGCCGATGAGCTGGAAAAGGCGCAGACGCAGACCGGTATCAAGCTGCTCTGGGGCACGGCCTGTCTTTTCTCCCACAAGCGCTACAACCAGGGCGCGGGCACTTCGCCCTTCGCCGATGTCTTCGCCTACGCCGCGGCCCAGGTGAAGAAGGCGCTCGAAGTGACGCATCGTCTCGGTGGCGAAGGCTACGTCTTCTGGGGCGGCCGGGAAGGTTACGCGACGCTCTACAACACCGACATGAAGCGCGAACTGAACCACCTCGCCGCGCTCCTCCACATGGCGGTGAAGCACAAGAAGAAGATCGGCTTCAAGGGCGACTTCTACATCGAGCCGAAGCCCCGCGAGCCCTCCACGCACCAATACGATTCCGACTCGGCCGCGTGCCTCAACTTCCTCCGCGAGCATGGCCTGCTGGGCGAGCTGAAGCTGAACATCGAAACGAACCACGCGACCCTCGCGGGACACTCGATGATGCACGAGCTCGAAGTCGCGATGGCCGCCGACGCACTCGGCTCGATCGACGCCAACACCGGCGACGAGCTCATCGGCTGGGATACCGACCAATTCCCCACCGACATCTACCTCACCACCCAGATCATGCTCTGCGTCCTGCGCATGGGCGGCTTCACCACGGGTGGTCTCAACTTCGACGCGAAGTGCCGTCGCGAGAGCTTCGAGGTCGAGGATCTCTTCCACGCCCACATCGGCGGGATGGATGCCTTCGCCCGCGGTCTCAAGATCGCCCACGCCATCATCGCCGACGGACGCCTCGACGGCTTCAAGAAGGAGCGTTACAGCTCCTTCGACAGCGGCATCGGTGCGAAAATCGAGGCCGGTGAAGTCGGTTTCGAGGAACTCGAAGCCTACACCCTGAAAAACGGCGAACCCTCCACGAAGAGCGGCCGTCAGGAGATGCTCGAGAATCTCATCAACGAGTTCATCTGAGGGACCGGTCACGGGTCACGGGTCACGGGTCACGGGTCACGGGTCACGGGTCACGGGTCACGTTTGCCCTCCGACCTCCGACCTCCGACCTCCGACCTCCGACCTCCGCCCTCCGAACTCCGAACTCCCCATGCTTTCCTTCCGCCTCTTCGGTTTTCAGGTCCGCATCGAGTGGATGTTCTGGCTCCTCTGCGTGCTGCTGGGGATGCCGTTCCTCCAGCAGGATGGTCCGAAAGCCCTGGGGCAGTTCCTGATGATAACGGCGATCGTGCTGGGGTCGATCCTCTGGCACGAACTCGGACACGCGTGGGCGCGGAAGTATTTCCGGGCCCCTTGGTCGGAGATCCTGCTCTATGGCTTCGGCGGACTTTGCAGCGGGCCAGGACCATCCGGTAGGGGACGATTCACCCGTTGGGAGTCGGTGATCATCGCCGCGGCGGGTCCGGCGGCGAGCTTGCTCCTCGGCGGGCTCACGGCCTTGATCCTCTTCACCCCCGGCATGCAGGATCCTTGGGTGCGTTTCTTCGTCGGCCAGATGCTGTGGGTGAATGTGGGTTGGGCGATTCTGAATCTCCTCCCCATCCTCCCGCTCGACGGTGGTCACATCTTTTCGGGACTCACTCCCGACCGGCATCGCTCCATCGTGCCGAAGGTGGGATTTGTCCTCGCTCTCGTCATGGCCGCGGTGGGCCTCCTCATCTTTCAAAGTTTCTTCACAGCGGTCATGTTCGGTCTCCTCGCCCACGGCAACTGGCAACGGATGAAGGGACTCGGGACAGGGCATTTCTGAAAGGTGTTTTTTCGGAGGGATTTGGTTGCCGCCCGGCTGGTTTTTCCGTTAGGATCCCGCCCAGTTCCGCTTTTTGCCTCGTGTCCGCCCCGCTCCCTTTTCCCCGCTGCTGTCGCGCGCTTTTCGCCACGATCCTCGCCGCCAGCTTTTCCGCCGCCCCGGGCCTCAAAAGTCAGGAGGGAAACACTCCCACGGATCGCGGCATCGCGAAGACGCCCATCCCCGAATGGGTCGTGCCGCTGGAAGTCGATCCGCACCGCCGTCCCGTGAACGAAGCGGAGGTCGGGGACACGTTCTTTCCCCTGCTGGAGAATCAATACGACATCGCCACGCGCACCAACTACTACCGCTACATGAAGCGGCTCGATGGCGAAAGCGCCCTGCAGGAAGGGGCGCAACTGACCTTCGGGTTCGATCCCCACTATCAGAAGTTCGCCTTTCACCGCCTCGTCATCCATCGGAAGGGCGGGAAGATCGACCGGCTCGCGGACCAGGAGTTCAAGGTGATCCAGCGCGAACAGGATCACGAACGGCAGCTCTACGACGACAGCCTCAGCGTCCTCGCCCTGCTCGAGGACATCCGCTCGGGGGATGTGATCGAGTATGCCTTTTCCATCACCGGGACGAATCCGGTCTTCGAGGATCAACATTACTGGACCTTGACCACTTCCTATTCGGTGCCGGTGGGTGTCGTGCACGGCGTGCTTCGTCATCCCATCGACCGCGAACCGGGGATCAAACGCCATCACACCGATGTCGTGGCAGAGACAAGCACCCGCGATGGCATGAAGGCGCATCGCTGGCTGATCGAAGATCCCACACCGATCCCCCACGAAGGCGGCACCCCTTCGCACTACGACCCATGGGGCTGGATCGAGGTGAGCACCTGGAGGGATTGGGGGGAAGTCGCCGCTTGGGCGGAGCGGCAGCACGTCATCCCCGACACGCTCCCGGCCGATCTCGCCAGGGAACTCGAGTTGCTCGACAGCCTCACCGATGACGAAGATCGCATCCTCGGCGCCCTCCGCTTCGCGCAGGATGAAATCCGCTACCTCGGCATCTTCGACGGCGTCCATTCACACAAACCCTACCCGCTCGAGACAATCGTGAAACGCCGCTTCGGCGATTGCAAGGACAAGACCCTGCTCCTCGTCTCGATCCTGCGCCAACTCGGCTTGGAAGCCTGGCCGGCCCTGGTGCATACCGACTACGGCAAGGCGATCGAAGAATGGAGCGCGAGCCCCCATGCCTTCAACCATCTCGTGACGGTGGTTCGACAGGGTGAAAAACTCTACTGGCTCGATCCCACCGCCTCGTATCAGCGAGGACCGCTTGAGACGCTCTTTTTCCCCGACTATGGAATGGCCCTGGTGCTGAACGGTGTAACGAATACAGACGCACGGCTCACTCCCATCACCCCGCAGGGATATGATGCCACCGGCACGATGGTCACCGAGATCTACCGTCTGCCCGATTACCGCGGCCCCGCCACACTCGATGTCGAGACGGTCTACCATGGCGACGATGCCGACTCGATGCGTTCGTATTTTGCCTCGATGGCAAAGTCGGAAATTCAGCGCAAGTATGTGAACTACTACGCCTCTTCCTTCGACGGCATCGAGGCGGCCCGCGATTTTGCAATGACCGACGACGAAAAAGGAAACGTCGTGACCGTGCGGGAGAGTTATCGTATCCCCGCCATCTGGGAGGACTTGCGGGATGATCCCAACCGGGTCGGAGCCGACTTTCCTTCGAACTACGCCAAGGAGCGGCTGAGGATCCCGGGGACCAAAAACCGCACCATGCCCTACAGCATCGGGCTTCCCGTGAATCTCGTGCACCGCATCGCCATCCACCTCCCCGCGCCGATGAATGAAAAGCCGGTGAATGTCGCGATCCGCGATGATGCTTTCCATTTCGACTATCAGGAACGCTACCGGGGAAAAATCAACGAAGTGGAAATCGCCTACAAGAGCGTGAAGGATGTCATCCCGGCGGAGCGCATCACCGAGTATCTCACGAACGTGCGAAAGGCGGAGGATCACACCAGCTACTCCATCTGGATCACGCGCGCGATGCACGAGGGAAAAGCGGACCAAGGCACGGAAAGCGTCGAGGCCCCTTGGAAGCCCGCCTGGCCCGTCATCGTCGTCGCCGTCTTCGGATTGATGGGGTCGATGTTGTTCTGCGTCATCGCTTTCATCTGGAATCCGCGATGGAAACCGCGCCGCCCCTACCGCCCTGAACTCGACGGGATCGAAGGATGGCTTGTCCTCGTGGCCATCGGCACCTGCGTGCAACCTTTCTTGATGCTGGGTCAGCTGGTGATGGCGATCAAAGACACGAATCTCACGACCTGGGAAAACGTCACCACGGTCGACAGCGTCGCGTATCACGTCTTCTGGGCTCCCATCCTGCTCATCGAAACCATGATCACCGCGGGAGCGCTACCCTTCAGTGTCTTCCTCCTCGTTCAGTTCTACCGGAAGCACCACACCTTTCCCCGCTATCGCATCCTCTATCAGGGCGTCCTCTCGATCTCGCAGGTGGTCTTTGTGATGATGATGACACAGATCGAGGCACTCGACGGGGTGGAGTTCGCGGGCACGGCCATGGGAGCCATCCTGAATCTCGTCCTCTTTGGAGTTTGGACCGCCTACTTCCTCATGTCGGAGCGCGTCGCCAGCACCTTCCGCAACGGCTTGCCGGTCAATCTCCCTCCACCCCTGCCGGTGCGGCTCACCAATCCCCCGCCAAAAGATACTTTTCCACCAGCCGCAGCGTCACCCGCCCCGTGATCGCGAGGCTGTCGGCGGAAATCTTGTCGAGAGTGTCGGCCGGCGTATGCCATGACGGGAAATCAAAATCGATCAGGTTGATCGTGGGAATGCCGGAGACGACGTTCAGAGGGATGTGATCGTCGATGATGTAATCCGGACTGACGCCGACATGGTCGCGCAGGTCGAGTTCGCCGGCGGCATCGAGCAGATGGCGCGAGAAGAACTGCAGGGCCTCTTCCACTTTCACCATGTCCACGACCGGTGCCCCTTTCTCCTTCGCCTCGGCGAGTTCGCGGATCGATTGGCCGGGGATGCGCACCGCAGCGCGGATGTTGAGGTCGGCATCACCGACCATGTCGAGGAGGACGCCCCAGCGGGGCCGGTCCCGCTCCGGTTTCAGCAGCCATTGCCCCGCGTAATGCTTGCTGCCGTAGAGCCCGTCGTTTGCCGTGATGTTGGTGCCGAAGGCTTCTTCGCCGTCGAAAAAGACGAGTTCGATGCGACGGGCCGTATCGGGTCGCTCGGCGAGGACCCGGGCCAGTTCCACCAGCAATCCCGTGCTCGATCCGCCGTCGTTGGCCCCGAGAAACTCGAACTGGTCGTAGAGTTTGGTGTCGTAATGGGAAGCGAGCAGACCCTCGACCGGTCCTTCCCACGCCGCTTCACCGAAACGCGCGGTCAGATTGGTGAACTCGATCTGCCCCCGGGGCGTCTTTTTCTTGAAGGTCTGTCGACGCGTCACCCAACCGAGGGTGGCGAGCTCCTTCTCAAGGTATTGGCGCGACCGCTCCAAGGCCTCGGAACCCGCCGGCCGCGGTCCGAATCCGACAAGGGCGGAAACGTGCGAGAAGGCCTTTTCCCCCGAGACCTTCGCGTCGAGCGGATCGGCTTCGTTGAAGGAAGGGACGGGTTCGCTGCATCCGGTCGGCAGCAGGAAAAAGAGGGCGAGAAAGGGCGCGAGTCGTTTCATGAAGAGCTCGTTGAGATTGCCTACGGAAGACACGGAAAACACGGAAAAAGCTCCGTCCGAAAGGAACAGATGATGGTAACGGCAATCCTCCAAAGTTCCGGTTCTTCCTTGCTTTTTGCTGCCGGTCGCAGCTGTCTCGGCCCTCTATAATTCCGTGTTTTCCGCGTCTTCCGTAGGCCGCCTCCTTTATGCTCGACGGCAGGCGCCCTCTTTCATGCTCGACGGTAGGCCCTTCTCTTCCCTCGGTTCAAGCAAATGATCGGCGTCAATCCAGCCGGATACCCATCAGCTCGAGGACGCGACCGAGATCCTCGTTGCCGTAGTATTCGATCTCGATCTTGCCGCGTTTGTCCCCGTGCTGGATCGCCACATTCGTCGCAAAACGGCTCCGGAGCTGGTCCTGGATCTGCCGGATGTAGGTCTCCGCCTGCGGCGAGAGCTTCGTCTTCGAGACTTTTTTCGTCACGGTTTTCCCGTTGATCGTTTCGGAGACGAGTTTCTCCGTATCGCGCACGTTCAGCTTCCGCTTCACGACCAGATCGGCGAGCATGCGCTGCTCGGCTTTCGTCTTCAGACCGAGGAGCGCTTTGGCATGACCGCTCGTCAGCATCTTCCGCGAGACCAGGGTCTGCACCTCGGGATCGAGGTCGAGGAGACGGATTGCATTCGACACCGTCGCGCGGTTTTTGCCGACGCGCTGGGCGATCTCCTCCTGCTTCAGGCCGAATTCCTTGGCCAGCCGCGCATAGGCCTCGGCCTCCTCGAGGGGATCGAGATCCTCGCGCTGGAGGTTCTCGATCAAGGCCATCTCGAGCACGTCGCGGTCCGAGGCGTCGCGAACGATCACCGGCACCTGCGACAGCTTCAGTTGCGTCGAGGCACGCCAGCGGCGTTCGCCCGCGATCAGCTCGTACTTCCCGTTCACGAGCCGCACGATGAGCGGCTGGATCACCCCGTGTTCGCGGATCGAGTCGACGAGTTCGGTGAGATTCTCCTCATGAAAGCGCTTGCGGGGCTGCAAGGGCGAAGGCACCACCTCGTTCAGCGCGACCCGCAGGACCCGTTCTCCCGTGGCGGGATCGGACTCATTGCCTCCGGCGGCACGCACCGGCACCGCACCGGGATTGGCCCCGGGTGCCTTGATCAAGGCATTGAGGCCGCGTCCGAGGCCTTTTTTGGGAGGAAAATTGTCCGACATCGCGCGAAACAGGATCGAGGGGAAAATCGGGAAAATCAGAGGCAAGCTCACTCGACGATGCGCACATTCGCTCCGCCGGCGTGGCCACCGAAGCGGGCGGCGGCATCCATCGCCGCGTGTTGCTCATCGCTGCAGGCGGAATCGATCGGTGCGTCGGGCGCGGCGTCGCTCGATTCGATCACCCCGTTGGAAATCATCCAGTGCTCCACCTCCTCGCCGCTGACGTCGGCGAGCATCGTGCCATTCACAACGACACAGGGGGAAAGCGGCTGGCCGCTCTTCTGTTCCATCTCCCAGCGGAAGGCCGGGTTCTTGATGATGTCTTTCTCCGTGTAATCGAGGCCGTATTTGCGGAAGATGGCGCGGACGCCCTCGCTCCAGCCGCAGAAGGTTTTCAGGTATGCCGTGATTTCAGGTTTCTCGTTTGCCATGTTGTTGGGACAGGTTGGATGCGGTTCAGCAGGACCGATAAGCCACGCCAGGGGGATGCGCAAATCCCGGTTTTCATGCGCCGGATCGGGCCTATATTGGGCGGGTCTCCCACCTGTTCTCATGATCCCTGTCTCCCGCCTTCTCCCCGCCGGCCTCGCCGCCCTGGGGATCGCACTTTTCGTCTCCTCCTGCGAAAAGGCCGCCCCCTATCTCGACCAGGTGAAAAAAGCCCTCGATCGCGAGACCGAAGAGGAGCAGGCCGCCCGCAAGCCCATCGCCCCCGAAGACATTCCCCCGCCGCCCGCTCCCGTGAAGATGGAGCCCGTCATCAACAAAGAGGCGCGCGTCTCCATCCTCGGCTACCACGATTTCACCGAAGGCACTTCGACGAACGACATGATCCTCAACATCGAGGATTTCCGCCGCCAGATGCAGGCGATCCGCGATGCCAAACTGCCCGTCATCAGCATGCGGCAGTTCCTCGATTGGAAGCAGGGCAAATCCGACATCCCCGCCGAATGCGTCATGATCACGATCGACGACGGATGGAAGGCGACCCACACCCTCGCTCTCGGCGTGCTGAAGGATTTCGGTTATCCCTTCACCGTGTTCCTCTACAAGAACTACATCAACATCGGTGGCCGATCCCTCACCCATGAGGAAGTACGCGAGATCGCCCAGGGCGGAGGCACGATCTCGAGCCACTCCGTCAGCCACCAGAATCTCTCCCGCCGTGGGGGCCGCGGCGATGCCGCCTACGATGCCTGGCTGCGCGAGGAATTCATCGAATCGATGCGGTTTCTCGAGGAGACCTACGGCGACACCGGAGCCGTCGTGAAAACCTTCGCTTATCCCTTCGGCATCTACAACGACCGCGCCCTCGAGATCGCCCGCGAGGCCGGATACGAGGCCTGCTTCACCGTGAACGGCAAGAAGACCGGGTGGGAAGAGAAGGACATGGAGATCGGCCGCTACGTCGTCCATGGCACCACCCTGGCGAACTTCGATCCCGCCCTCGATTTTGGCGGCGGAGCCGTCACCACCGGCGGTCGCAAGCTCCTCGCCGAACAGAAGTCGGAGGATGGCGCCACACAGGGGCCGCTCGTCACGGTGAAGCCCGAGGCCAACGCCGTGATCGGCAACCGCCTCCCCTTGGTCGAAGTCGATCTCTCCAAACTCACCGGGGTCGATCCCGCCAGCATCGTACTGCGCATCTCCGGCTTCGGGCGTGTCGCCCATCAGTTCGACGCCGCGAGCGGACGCCTCACCTACCAGATCCCCCAGCGTCTCCGCGTCGAGACCTGTGCCGTGCAACTTTCCTTCCGTCACTCCGGCTCGAAGGAAAACGAACTCATCGGCTGGACCTTCCAGATCGATCCCCTCGCCGACTACCTTTCCTCCGAAGCGACCGCTCCCGGAAAAAACGATCCCCTTCCCGCCGGGTCCACCGAAGAAGCCGCCCTCGCCCCACCCGCGGCAACGCCTGCGTTGTGAACGCATCCACTTAGTCGCTCACCATCGGCTTCATCGTTCCGGGCGCTCCAATCCCCTTACCTTTTACCTTTTACTTTCCCACCTTTTACGGCGGCCTCCGGCCGCCCCGACGCCATGTTCGCCAACCTCTCCGACAGTCTCCAGGAAACCTTCAAGAAACTCCGCGGTCACGGCAAGATCTCCGAGTCGAACATCACCGACGCGCTCCGCGAAGTACGCCTCGCCCTGCTCGAGGCGGATGTCGAGCTCTCCGTGGCGAAGGATTTCATCGCCCGGGTGAAGGAAAAGGCACTCGGCGAGACCGTCCTTCGCACGATCTCTCCCGGCCAACAGATCGTGAAGATCTTCAACGACGAAATCGCCGCCCTCCTCGGTGGCGATGCCGCGCCCCTCGATCTGAATCCCCCGGCCCGCATCCTCCTCGTCGGCCTCAACGGGGCTGGCAAAACGACGACTTCGGCCAAACTCGCCCTGCATCTCCGGAAACAGGGACGACGCCCCCTCCTCATCGCCTGCGACCTTTACCGACCCGCCGCGATCGACCAGCTCGTCACTCTCGCGAAGCAGATCGACGTGCCCGTCTTCCGCCCCGAACCGGGTGAAACGGACGTGCTCAAGGTCGCAAAAGAGGCTCTCAAGTGGGCCGAACAACAGAACGGCACCGTCCTCATCTTCGACACCGCGGGACGCCAGGAAGTCGACGACGCCCTCGTCGAAGAACTGCGCCAACTCCACCGCCTCCTTGATCCGAAGGAAACCCTTCTCGTCGCCGACGCCGCCACGGGACAACAGGCAGTCAGCGTCGCCAAGACCTTCGATGGCATCATCGGACTCACCGGACTCGTCCTCACCAAGCTCGACGGCGACGCACGCGGCGGTGCCGCGCTCTCGATGCGCAGCGTCACCGGCAAGCCGATCAAGTTCGCCGGGGTCGGGGAAAAACTCTCCGATTTCGAGGCCTTCGTCCCCGACCGCATGGCCGGACGCATCCTCGGGATGGGTGACATCGTCGGCCTCGTCGAGAAAGCCGCCGAAGCCATCGACGAAAACGAAGCCCTCCGCATGGCCGAGCGTTTCAAACGCGCCGATTTCGACTTCAACGACTTCCTCTCGCAGATGCGCATGATGAAGAAGATGGGCGGCCTCACCAGCCTCCTCGGCATGCTCCCGGGCATGGGCGACAAGCTGAAGGGCGTCGATCTCGATGAGAAACGCATGAAACGCACCGAGGCCATCGTTCTTTCCATGACCCTCGAGGAGCGCCGCCGTCCCGAGATCATCAAGGCCTCGCGCCGCCGCCGCATCGCCATGGGCAGCGGCACCAGCGTCACCCAGGTGAACCAACTCCTGAAGCAATTCGGCGACATGCGCAAGATGATGCGCAACAAGGGCAAGATGAGCCAGATGATGAAGCAGTTCGGCGGCGGGAAACGGCCGTTTTGAGATTGGCGGGGCGGCTGATCGGTCGTGCACGAAGGATCAGATCCCACAACCACAGCCATTCTCCCCTCACCCGAAAATCATGCCGGCGAGGGTGAAATAGATAATCGAGCCACTCACGTCCACGATCGTCGTGATCGCGGGCGAGGCGACCACGGCGGGATCGAGTTTCACCTTTTTCGCTCCGATCGGCAGGGCCGCGCCGATCAGGGTCGAGGTGAGAACCTGGGCCATGAGCGAAGTGCCCACGACGAGCGCGACCGACCAGGCGCTGAGGGATCCGGTGATCAATCCCGGCGGCATGAGGAACTGGATCTGCAACGCCACAAAAAGCCCGAGAAGGGTGCCGAGGAGAAACCCGATGCGCCCTTCCTTCCAGATGACCCGCCAGAATTCGCGGGTGTCGAGCTCGCCGAGCGACATCGCGCGGATGACCATGGTCGCCGACTGGGTGCCGGTGTTGCCGCCCGCCGCCACGACCATGGGCAGGTAGAGTGAAAGAATGTAATACTGGGTCAGGACATGCTCGTGCGAATGCAGCACGAATCCCGAGCAGAGGGCGAGAAACGCCAGGGTGAGGACCCAGCCGAAACGTCGCCGGAAATGGGTCAAGGCCGGCGTCTGGAGATAGGCGAAATCGCTCTGGCCGCCGATCCCGGAGATGCGCTCCATGTCCTCGGTCGATTCCTCCTCGAGGATCTCGAGGGCATCATCGTGGGTGATCACGCCGAGGAGTCGTCCCTCGTCATCGACCACGGGCAGGGCCATGAGGTCATAGCGTGCGATCATCTGGGCGGCTTCCTCCTGGTCGGCCATGGCATGGACCGAGATCTGGTCGGAATCCATCAACTCACGGATCGGAGTCGCCCATTTGCTGAAGGCGAGATCGCGCAGACGCAGTTTGCCGAGGATGCGCTGGTGCTGGTCGACGACGTAGATGCGGCTCAGCAGTTCGGCTTCCTCCCGGATCGCCTCGAGCACATCGAGCGCCTGCTTCACCGTCAGGTGCTCGGGGACGACGGCCATCGCCTTGGTCATGCGCCCGCCGGCCGTTTCTTCGGGATACTTGAGAAGGTCTTCGGAGATCTGCCGGGTCTCGGCATCGAGCAGGTCGATGTATTGTCCGCGATCCTCTTCATCGACCTCCTGGAGGAAATCCACGAGCTCATCGTCCGAGAGCGATTCGAGCACCTCGCGCCGTTCCGTCTCAGGCAGGGTGTTGAGCCGGTGCTCGACGTCCGAGGCGGGCAGGTAATCGGCCCATACGGAAAGCACCTCGGCCGGCAGTTGGTCGAGGATCTGCTCGCGATCCTCGTCCTCAAGACGCTCGAAGGCCACCTCGACGTCACCGGGGTGTGCCTCCTTCGCGATCGCGACGATCTGATCCGCCTCGCCGCTCTCGAGCGCCTCGAGAATGGCTTCGACATCGACCGGCTCGCGGCTGTTGTAATCCGTTTCGCCCATAGGTGGGCGGGCACCCTCGCCGCCCTTGCTGAAAACGCAAGCACCCCGCCTTTGCGGATTTGAAAGGCCGTGGATCCGGGGCAGGTTCCTCCCCTTTCGCCATCCCCGCCTCTCATGATTCGCACTCCGCTCCTCACCCTGGGTTTTCTCCTCGCGGCACTCTTCTTTCCAGACCTGCATGCCGAGGAACCGACGCCGATCGATCCCACGAAATGGGACGCCGACATCGCCGCTTTTGCGAAACGCGACGCGAAATCCCCGGCACCCGCGGGAGCCCTGCTCTTCGTCGGCAGCTCGACCATCCGCATGTGGGATCTCCCCGCCTCATGGCCCGGTGAAAAACTCCTCAACAACGGCTTCGGAGGGTCCACCCTGCCTGATGCGATCCATCATTTCGAAAAACTCGTCGCCGCCTACCAACCCCGGGCCGTCATCGTTTACTCCGGAGACAACGACATGGGGCGCGGCCGCAGCGTCTCGCAGGTGACCGAGGACTTCAAAACCTTCGCCGCCCTCTCCCAAAAAGCCCATCCCGGAGTGCCCGTCTTGATTCTCGCGATCAAGCCGAGCGTGAAACGCTGGAATCTCTGGCCGAAGATGGAGGAAGTGAACCAAGCGGTCGCCGCCCATTGCGCGGCCACGCCGGGACTCTCTTTTGTCGACGTCGCCACCCCGATGCTCGGCCCCGATGGCGCGAAGCCTGCTGAGTCCTGGTTCAAAGCCGACGGCCTCCACCTCAGTCCCGAAGGCTACGCGAAATGGACCGAGATGGTGAGCAAAGCGCTTCGGAAGGTGGGGGTTGAAGAATGAGTTGCGGATTTCGGCGGGGCGGCAAACCAGAATCCTGACGAACGTCGAAATCCGCTTCTCCGGAGCGGAAATCCGGCTGCTCCGCGCGACTCGGTTAGGAACAGCAGGACATCGGGTCACCGTCTCCGATGAATGAACCCGAACTGACTAACATTCCGCAAATGATTGCAAATGGGATCAATGCAGGAGGATTTCTCCATCATGCCGGTTGATCGGGGAAAGATCACCTCTTACCACTTACGTCGATGAAAACTCCTCCTTCCTTCCTCCTTCTTTTCTCGCTCGTGATCACCGGTCCGCTGGCCGCCCAAACGACCCCGTTCACCAGGATCGCCGACACCTCCACTCCGATTCCCGGTGCCAGCGGAAACTTCGTGGCTTTCAGCAACATGGTCTCCGTGAATGAGGATGGAGACGTGGCCTTCAGCGAAGATAACTTCGACGCCCCCTCCAATGATGGCATCCATTTCTGGAGCGCGGGAGACCTTTCCTTGATCGCCGACTTCGACACGGCAATCCCGGGAGGCACGGGGAACTTCACCGCCTTCTCCTTCTTCGGCAACGGCATCGAGGGCAATACTATCGCCTTCCGGGGCGGCGGCGCCTCCGACCAAACCGGCATTTATGCCTATAACGGGACGATTCTGGAAAAGATCGCCGACACCACCACCGCCATCCCGGATGGCACAGGGAATTTCACCGGGTTCACCACCGCCTACGTCGACGGAGGGGATTTCGCCTTCATCGCCGACGGCTCCGCCGCACAGCAAGGCATCTATCTCGCCTCCGGCGCTACCATCACCCGCGTGGCGGATCAGAGCACTCCCGTCCCCGGGATCGGCGGCAACTTCCAATGGAGTTCGCAGCTCGGCTTTGATGGAGGCAATCTCTCCTTCTGGGCCAACGTCACGGGAGGAACCACGCCGGGGAACATCATCGGCGCTTACTCGCCCGGGGGCGGTCTCACCACGCTCGTCACCACCGCCACGATCGTGCCCGGCGTCGGCACGCCCTTCACCAGCCTCTCCAGCCCAGCCGATCTCAGCGGCACCACCGTCGTCTTCGGAGGCCAGTTCGCCGGAGGTTCGGGCCTCTATACCATCGACCTCGCCGGCGGCGCCATCACTCCGGTCGCCACTACCGCCACCTCCGTGCCATTTGGATCGGGACGCTTCACCTCCTTCTCGCCCGCGGCGATCGACGGAGAAGAAATCGCCTTCGTCGGCAATTTCAGCGGAGGCGCCGGCCTCTATGTCCGGCAGAACGGCCGGCTCCGTCAGGTCATCACCACCGACGACACCCTCGAGGGCAAGGATGTCGTTGCCTTGGTCATCTCCGAGAATGCCCTCGCTGGCGGCTATCTCGCTTTTCGCGCCATTTTCACAGGTGGCGCCCAGGGCATCTACCGCCTCACCACATCCGAGATCGTCGATCCTCCGCTGCTTTCGAAAGCCAAATTGAAAAAGACCGTGAAGCGACTCACCGCACAACTCAAGAAGGCGCGCCAAGCCGGGCAAACGAGCAAGGCGAAACGCCTCGCCAAGCAACTCCGTCAGCTGAAAAAGGAGCTGCGCGCGTTCTGAAGCGGTCTGTGTGTTCGACGGAAAGAGCCCCAGAACCGTTTTTAGGCATCGTTGAGTTCCACGGATTGGACGATACCTGCGGTGTCCCTTGGGATGATTCCCGGGATTTCCCTCAATCCCATGATCACCACCTGCGACTTCCAGTTCGTCTGCCCGCTGAAGTGGGATGACATGCCCGATCTTCCCGACGGGCGGGGCAAACACTGCACCGAATGCCAAAGGCCTGTCATTACCTTGCACACCCGCCGCGAGTTCAACGCCGCGGCGAAGCGCGGGGATTGCGTGGCGGTCTTTCCCGAGGGCGAGGAAGAGCTGCCCATTCTGAGCGGAGCGCCGTTGCCTCCGCCCGGGCCGCCCTTCCAGCCCGGTCCGGCCGATCGCGAATACACGCCGCCCTATGATTGGTCCGAGATCGAGGCAAATCTCGCCCACCGCTCGCGGGCACCGCAGCGTTCGCCGCGTCCCGTCGAGCGCCCTCCGTGCCCGTCCTGCCAGCAACCGATGCGGTGGATCTACTTCCGCAGTGATGACCGGACTTGGGAACTCGAGTGCGGCTTCGCCGGGTGGACGCCGATCTGCCGGAAATGCCGCACCTGGCGGGCGTGTCGGGTGGAGATCATGAGTTGAGCAGTCTGCGAACCAAACAACCCGGTTCGCTTATCCCGGATCTTTCCGATACCTCTCCAGATCACATCTTCCCAAGGGACCGAAAAACCTCCGACACGCATGGCACCACAGGCTGCCCTCTGTCGAACCGTTTGGTGTCAGGTGAAACTTCGTCGTCGACTGCGCGAGTTGGAATGTCCGTCCTACGAACCCCGCTTGCACCGCCGCCGTGTCCGGCGAGCCGCAGTGATCACAGGGCGGCAGGTCGAGGGATTCGAAGCGGGAAAGAGATTCGAGAAAGCCCGGGTAATCGGCTTCGATTTCGGCGAGACGGTTCTGGGGGAGCTTCATCATCGCGCGGAAAATCTCGCATCCCGCGCAATCCCCGCAAGAACCGCGCCTGTCATACGCGGAAGCAAATGGACTGATTTGAGAAGACGCCACTTAGTCCTCTATCGCAGTTCAAGAAGGAACGAGCCTTCATACTTCACCAAACAAGGTCGGATCCACTGGTAATCTAAAACCTCAAATCCCCGATTTCATCGTAAACCCTTCGAGCAGACGGTAACTCCAACAAAACCTCCCAGTCATCGACGAAATCCGGAACGCGCGCACGATGCGTCGAAAATTGGAATTTTTTCCGCCGACGACCTTGCAACTCACTGGCGTTGACGAGCTGGATTTCGAGAATCGCTTTCGGATCGGGCAGGGATTCGAGTCGGCTGCGAGCCGGCAAGGCGAGACGAACCCGCCCGTTTGGATTTCCTGCCGCGCGACGGATCGCAGCCTCAGAGATCAAAAGCCACGCTTCCGTCATCCGCACGGGGACCACCGGTACCGAACGCGGTCGTCCCGCCGCGGGAAGTGCCTCTACCGCCTGTCCAACTTCCTCGCGACGACGATCGGGAGATTCCCTTTCCGCGTCGCGGTGGACAAAGAGCACGTCCGCAGGGAAGAACTCGGCGGCGGCGGCGATCCTATCGGGGAGCCCGCGAGGAGGCCGGGGCAGAGCTTGCAGATTCGCCGTCTGCCCGATCCAATCATGGGCTCCGTGGTGCTGCCCGAGCATCCATCGGAGGATCGGGACGAGAACGCGATCGGAGCTGCCGTCCGCCAGTAGAGTGAACCGGAGCACGCTCATTGGAAGGATTCTTCGAAATGAGGCAGCAGCGCCTGGAGGTCGTCGCGATCCGCCACGCGTCGTTTACCCTCGTCCCTCATGACTTGGCGATGGATCGGGTTCAGATAGGGCAGCTGAGGTGCGCTAGCTTTTTGGACCATCAGAGACCAAAATCAGATCATGTCCAGCAAGACCCGCAATCGATACAATGATGACTTCAAGGCCCAGACCCTGGAGCTCGTCGACACCGGCAAACCGATCTCCGAAGTTGCC
>JAEUHI010000027.1 GCA_016795385.1 Verrucomicrobiales bacterium
AATGGACTAATGGACTAATGGAGTAATGTAGTAAAGGAGTAATGGAGTAATGTAGTAATGGAGTAATTGAGAAATGGAGAAAAGGAGTAATGGAGTAATGGAGTAATGGAGAAATGTATTAATGGAGTAAGGGAGTAATGGAGTACGGGAGTAATGGAGTAATGGAGTAATGGAGTAATGGTTGAATGATGATGAAACGACTTTTTGCTTTGTTGCTTATTCTTGTGGGTTCGGTCCATGCCGAGACGGTGGTCTACCTTTCCGAGGGAGGTCACAACTGCGTGGCGGTGTATGCCCTCGACGAGGAGGCGGCGACCTTGTCCCGGAAGGGCGAGGTGCGTCTGTCAGGATCACCCGGTGCGCTCGCGCTCAGCCCGGACGGAAAGTGGATCTACGCGGCGGTGCGGTCGGAGAAATCATTCGCCACTCTCGCGATCGATCCATCGACGGGCCTGCTCTCGATCGTGGCAACCGCGGCGGCGGCCGGTAATCCCGCTTACGTGCATCCCGACGCGACCGGGCGTTGGCTGCTCGCGGCCTACTATGGCGAGGGGCTCGTGAGTGTCAGTCCCATCAATGAAAAGGGCCACGTCTTGGAGGAGCCGCTGCAGGTCCTCGACATCGGACCGAAGGCCCACTGCATCCGCACTGATCCGGCGAACCGCTTCGCCTTCACGCCTCATCCGATGGATCTGAATTGCGTCGATCAATTCCGCTTCGACGCGGTCAAGGGCGAGCTGGCCTTGAACGACCCGCCGACGATGCCGGGCGAGGAGAATGCGGGGCCCCGTCATTTGAAATTCCACCCCAACGGGAAGTGGGTCTACGTCGTGAATGAGCAGGGCAAGAGCGTCACTTTCTGCCATTACGACGCGGAGAAGGGACTCCTCACCAAACAACAAACCCTTTCGACCCATCCGAAAGACTGGTATGCCAATACCGGGAGCTGCGCCGAGATCAAGATCAGCGAGGACGGCCGTTTCGTCTATGCCTCGAACCGCGGGCATGAGAGCATCGCCTCGTTCACGATCGACCGAGAGAGTGGCAGGCTCGCCGAGCTCGAGCGAGTGCCAACCGAGAAGATCCCGCGCTCCTTCGACCTGATGCCGGGAGGGCGTTTTCTGGTCGCGGCAGGGCAGGGGGAGGGGAAACTCGCCCTTTACCGGCGCGATCCCGAGTCCGGGCTGCTGACCCGCACCCAGACGCTCGATTGCGGCAAAAGTCCCGCGTGGGTCATGGGATACCGCCTTCCCTGAGCGATTCCGCACCGATTGGCTTCGGCTTGCGCGAGGGTGGCATGGCGACTTGCACAAGGCCGAGGATGGGGCAAGGTTCGCCCCGAAAACCATGCCCATCACTTATCTGGAGGCCATACGCGAGGCCCAAGCCAAGGTCCTCGCCGAAAAGGAAAACGTCTACATCTACGGACAGGATGTGGCCGCGTTCGGGGGTGCCTTCAAGGCGACAAAGCACCTCGCCGAGCGCTTTCCGGGCCGCGTGCTCGACTCGCCCATCAGCGAAGACGCCATGGTCGGCTCCGCCATCGGGGCGGCGATCGAGGGGATGCGTCCGATCGTGGAGATGCAGTTCGCCGATTTCTCTTCGGTGGCCTTCAACCAGATCGTGAACCACGCCGCGACCCACTATTACCGCACCGGTGTCCCATGTCCCATCGTCGTGCGCCTCCCTTCCGGCGGCACCGAAGGTAGCGGTCCCTTCCACAGCCAGTGCCTGGAGTCGATCTACGCCCATTATCCCGGCGTCGTCGTGATGACCCCGGCCACGGTGGAGGACGCGTATTGGATGTTCCTCGAGGCCGTCGAGATCGATGATCCCGTGCTCTTCTGCGAGCACAAATTCCTTTATTACCACCTCAAGGCCGACGAGCTTCCGACCGAGCCGGTCCTTCCCGTGGGACAGGCCCGCGTCCTCAAACCGGGGCGTCATGCCACCGTGGTGACCCACAGCGCGATGGTCCACGAATCACTCAAGGCCGCAAACGAGCTGGCCGGCGAGGGCTGGGACATCGAGGTCGTCGATCTCCGCACCGTGAAACCGCTCGACACCGACACCGTGCTCGGCTCGGTCGCGCGGACGGGCCGACTCCTTTGCGTGGGAGAAGGATTCCCCTGGGGCGGGGTGACCGCCGAGGTCGTCTCGCGCGTGGTGCAGGATGGATTCCACCTCCTCGACGCGCCGCCGCAGCGTCTCAACTGCCGCGACACTCCGATTCCCTACCATCCGAATCTTTGGAAAGCGCACCGGCCCACCTCCCAGAGCATCGCGGAATCGCTCCGGCATCTCCTGCATCTCTGAGATACCTGCCATGACCGGTCTCGACCAACTCCCCGCTACCGATCCGACCTCCATCCTCCGATACCGGGATGGGGTCTATGCGATCGATCTGCTCACCGCCGCGGTCGCGGAATTCCGGATCTTCGACGCGCTCCGCGATCAGCCCGGCACCTTCGCGGAGATCTGCGAACGCTACGGCTGGGACGAACGTCCCGCCGATGCTCTCGTGACGTTGTGTCTCGCGAACGGCTACCTCGATCAGGATGAAAACGGCGTTTTCACTCCCTCGCAGACCGCGCTGGAGCATCTTTGTCAGGGTTCCCCCTGGGATCTCACCCCCTACTACGGCTCCCTCCGCGACCGGCCCGTCGTGCAGGATTTTGTCAGGGTGTTGAAGACGGGACGTCCCGCGCATTGGGCCGGGCTCGACGAGGCCTCGGACGACTGGCACGGCTCGATGCTGAGCGAGGATTTCGCCCGTACCTTTACCGCGGCGATGGATTGCCGGGGCGTTTTTCTCGGGAAGAAACTCGCCGATACCGTGGCCGCCGAACTCGCCGGGGCACGCCGTCTTCTTGATGTGGGAGGCGGATCGGGCGTGTATGCCTGTGCCCTGGCCGCCAACGCTTCCCAGCTTGAGGCGATTGTTTTCGAGCAATCTCCCGTCGATGCAATCGCGCGTGGGAAGATCGCGGAGCGGGGACTCGCAGACCGTGTCCGCGTTGAGACGGGTGACATGTTCTCCGATCCCTGGCCGGCCGATTGCGATGTTCATCTCTTCTCGAACGTGATGCACGACTGGGGCAAACGCGAGATCCACGAGTTGCTGCGGCGTTCGCAGGAGACACTGGCCGCGGGCGGGACCGTCCTCGTTCACGAGGCCTTCCTCGATCCGGACAAGCGCGGCCCGCTCCCGGTCGCGGAGTACTCCTGCATCCTCGCGCATTCGACGCAGGGGCGTTGTTACACTTGGTCGGAAATGGAGGGATTTCTCGCAGAGACGGGTTTCCGCAGTCTCGGTTATCGCCCGACGGGCGGAGATCGTGGCGTGGTGGTGGCGAAACGGGCGGAGTGAGGGAGCTCGGAACGGAGTGATGGAGTGATGGGCACTCGGAGCGAAGCGGAGAAAGACGGAGAGAGACGGAACGGGAGCCAAATGGAGTGATGACACGGTTGCTTGTCCCGTAGTTTCGTGCGTAACCTTCGCCGAACTCACTCCTCTTCCTCACATGCCCACTGCCCGATCCTACGCCGCCTCCAGTGCCACCTCGCCTCTTGCCTTTTCGCCGATTCCACGACGGGAGCCGACGGAGCGGGATGTGGAGATCGAGATCCTGTTCTGCGGCGTCTGTCACTCGGACCTCCACCAGGCCCGCGGTGAGTGGAGCGCGCTACCCACGGTCTATCCCTGCGTGCCGGGACACGAGATCGTCGGCAAGGTGACGCGGGTCGGGAGCGCGGTGACGAAACATCAGCCCGGCGATGTCGTCGGTGTCGGGTGTCTCGTCGACTCCGATCATTCGTGCCCCATTTGTGAATCGAATCTCGAGCAATTCTGCCCCAACGCGACCTTCACCTACAATTCGCCCGACCTTCACGGTACCGCTCCTGTCACGTATGGCGGCTATTCGAGCAGCATCGTCGTGGATGAACATTTCACCCTGAAGGTCCCCGGCAATCTCGAACTCGCCGGTGTCGCTCCTCTGCTTTGCGCCGGCATCACGACCTACTCGCCCATCCGCCGATGGGGCGACATCCGTGGCAAGAAAGTCGGCGTCGTGGGACTGGGTGGGCTCGGCCACATGGGCGTGAAATTCGCCCACGCTTTCGGCGCGCATACCGTCGTGCTGACGACTTCGCCGGGAAAGGCGGAGGACGCGCTTCGTCTCGGTGCCGACGAGGTCATCGTGACCCGTGATGCCAACGCGATGCAGCAGGCCGCGGGGAGTTTCGACTTCATCCTCGATACGGTGTCGGCTGATCACGATATCAATGCCTATCTCAACCTGCTCGCGATCGATGGCACCCTCACGATGGTCGGTGCACCTGACAAACCACTACCGGTTTCGGCTTTCGGATTGCTCTTTGGACGCAAGCGTCTCGCCGGCTCGCTCATCGGCGGCATCGCCGAGACGCAGGAGATGCTCGATTTTTGCGGTCAGCAGGGGATCACCTCCGACGTCGAGGTCATCGCGATCCAGCAGATCAACGAGGCCTACGAGCGGCTGCTGAAGTCGGACGTGAAATACCGCTTCTCCATCGACATGGCGTCGCTGACGGAGGGGTGAATGCCGTGAAACGGGCCTTGGGAATCGGGGCGTTCAGCGATCGGCCGTGAGATGGTCGAGGAGCGCGGCGGTCAGTCCGGCGAGCCGCGTGAAGTCGCCCGCATCCGTCGTGAGGATCTCCGCTTCGCTTTGCACGAATTCGCCGGGCACGAGATCCTCGCGGCTGTGTTCGAGCATCGTGGCGAGCGACTCGCGTGTGACCTCGGGGTGAAATTGCAAACCGAGGACACGCCCGCCGAGGGCGAAGGCCTGATGTTCGCATGCGGCACTGCGTGCGAGGTGCTCGGCTCCCGCAGGCAAGTCGAAGGTCTCACCGTGCCAATGCAGGACCCGGGCACTCGAGGGAAAAGGAAACGTATTCTCCGCGTTCGACACTTTCTCGATCGGGAACCAGCCGATCTCACGCTGGCGTCCCGGATAGACTTTTGCACCGCAGGCACTGGCGATGAGCTGGGCACCGAGACAGATCCCGAGCACGGCGATGCCTTGGTCGATCGCGGCGCGGAGAAAGGATTTTTCGGCGACGAGCCAAGGCAGCGTTTCCTCGTCATTGACGCTCATCGGTCCGCCCATGGCGATGATGAGGTCGATGCCGTCGAGTGCCGGGAGATCGGGCGATTCGTGGAAGCGGGTCGTCGTGACCGTCGCATCGCGGGCCTCGAGCCAATCGGCGATGCTGCCGATGCCTTCGAAGGGGACGTGTTGGAGAACGTGGGCGCGCATGGGGAGGGGAAATCCGTTTCGAGGGGACGCAGGTTTCATACCCACCTTACAGATTCACCACCTCCTCCGCGAGCGTTTCGGCCTCGTCGTGGTCGTGAGTGACGAGGAGGGCGGGGATCTCGAGCGAATCGAGGATGGCCTTGAGCTCGGCTCGCATCTCGCGGCGCAGGCCGCTGTCGAGGGCGGAGAGGGGCTCGTCGAGAAGGAGGAGGCAGGGCTTGCGCGCGAGGGTGCGGGCGAGGGCGACGCGTTGCTGTTGGCCGCCGGAAATCTCACGCGGACGACGGTGCCGGAGATCGGCGAGGTGAAAACGTTCCAGTAGCGCCTCTACTTGTCCGCGACGCGCGGATTCATCCATGTCGCGGAGGCCATAGGCGATGTTGGCCTCGACGCTGAGGTGGGGAAAGAGCGCGTAGTCCTGGAAGAGGAATCCGATGTCTCGTTGCTGCGGTGTCAGGCAGAGATTCCGCGCCGCGTCGAACCAGCATGTTCCACCGGCCTGGATGATCCCGGAGGAGGGCGTTTCCAATCCGGCGAGACAACGAAGGATTGTCGTTTTTCCGCATCCGGAAGGACCGAGCAAAGCCGTGACGTGGCGTCGTCCGAGAGGCAGGCACAGGTCGCCCACGATCTCCGGACCGCGGCGGTATCGCATCGTGAAACGCGCGACGAGTTCCGGGTTCGATTCAGACATGGAGAGGGCGGCGGTTGAGGAGGGAGACTAGGCAGAGACTGACAAACGCAAAACCGACGAGCCAGAGCGCGGTCTCGGAGGCCTCGTCGTAGTGCATTGCCTGGACGTCGTCGTAAAGGGCGATGGAGAGGGTGCGGGTGACGCCTTCGATGTTGCCGCCGACCATGAGGACGACGCCGAATTCCCCCACCGTATGGGAAAATCCCAGGACCGCGCCCGAGACCACTCCGGTCCACGCGAGAGGCAGGGCGACGCGGAAGAAGGTGGCGATTTTCGAGACCCCGAGACACCACGAGGCTTCGAGGAGTCTCCGATCGACTCCGCTGAATCCGGCGATGAAGGGACGGAGGACAAAGGGCAGATTGAAAAGCACCGAAGCGAGGAGGATGCCGGGAAAGCTGAAGGGCAGAGGACCACCGGTCCATTCCGCATAGGTTGCACCCAGCCACGTGCGCGGACCCGTGGCCATGAGGATGTAGAAGCCAAGCACGGTCGGCGGCAACACGAGCGGCAGGGCGAGGATGGACTCGACGACGATGCGTCCCCGCCACTTCGTGGTGGCGAGCCACCAGGCGAGCGGAAGACCTCCGGTCACGAGGATGAACGTCGTGAGGGAGGCCAGTTTCAGGGTGAGCCAGAGCGCGTCTTCGTCCATCGATCCTGACATACGCACAAAGATTCACGGGGCGCCGAATCCGTGGCGAGCAAGGATGGCTTGTCCTGCGGCTCCCGTGAGGAAATCGCGAAGGGCACTTGCCGCTTCGGGATGGGCGGTGCCGGGGAGGATGACGCCGGCCTGCCGGATCGGATCGTGCGCGGTGGCCGGGACGAGCCAGAAATCGCCGGTGTCCTTCAACTCTTTCGTGAAGGTGAGGGAATAGGCGAAGAAACCGACCTGGGCCGCACCTGACTGGACGAATTGGGCGGCCTGTCCCACGTTCTCCGCCATGGCCAGCTTCGCCTCGATCCCTTCCGCGGCACCAAGGGAGTTCATCGTCTGCACGGCGGCGCGCCCGTAGGGAGCGAGTTCGGGGTTGGCGAGGGCGACCTTGGAAATGCGCGGATCTTTCAAGACTTCGAGCCCTCGCGTGGAGACGTCGAGGCCGGCGGTCTTCCTAGCCCAGAGGACGAGTTGTCCTGTCGCATAGGGAAAGGTCTCAGTCGCCAGTCCCTCGGCGACGAGCTTTTCCGGATACTCGGTGTCGGCGGAGAGAAAGAGATCGAAGGGAGCTTTTTGACCGATCTGCGCATAGAACGTGCCGCTCGCGCCAAAGGTGGGTGCGATCGTCACGCCCGGATGTTCCTTGGCGAAAGCCGTGGCGACCTCCTCGAAGGCATGTCGCATCGAGGCGGCCACGGCGACGGTGAGTTTGACCGGGCCACTTTCCGTTGGAGTGGGAGGAGCGGTGGTGTCGCCACAGGCGGTGAGAAAAAGGGCGGAAAGGAGGAGGAGTCGGGGCAGTGGATTCATTCAGGCGGCAAACACTTCGCCCGTCTCGCTGGCGTCGTAGCCGGGCAGTTCTTTGAGGAGGCGGCGATGATCGCGCGACTGCAGGACGCGGAGGAGCGCCTTGATCCGGGGATCCCCGAGAGAGTCCTCGGCGAGGCAGAAGTCGAGCGCTTCCGTGCGCAAGGGCTGAAAGGCGAGTCCCGCCTCTTCGGCGCTCAGCCGCACGCAGACTCCGGCGTCGGCCCAACCGGAGCGCACCGAACCCGCGACGGCGGAATGGCCGCCGACCACGCGGCCGGCCGGCGCCATTTTTGCGCCGAGAAACTGATCGAGGCAATCGCGCGCGGCCGAGCCCGGTTCGCGCAGGGCCCACGTGATGTTGCGCTTGGAGAGCGTGGCGGTGCCGCTACGTCGCTCCGAGATGGGCCGGGCGAGGCCTTCTTCCCAAGAGGCGACACGGATGAGGTGGTGGCCGGGCCCGAGTTCACGCTTTGCGATCTCTTGATTGCGGTCCGGGTGATTGGTTGTCGAAAAATGGAGGCCGGCGAGATGGACGAGCCCGCGCCGCAGCAGATCAAGGGCGGCGAGTCCTCCGCGCTCGAGCACGAGCAGTCGCACCCCGGCCTCGCGCCCGAGGGCGTGGGCGAGCAGTCCCACCGCGGGATCACAGCAGGCAAGCACGAGGGTCTCGCCGGCATATGGCGAGGTGGGAAGTTCGCCCGTCTCACCCCGTTTCCAGACTCCATCGTGCGGTGCGGGAGCGACTGCGAGAGACTCGACCGGATAGGCGAGGAGTCTTTCGCCGACGCGGGCGCTGCGATAGCGGATGTGGTCACTGCCAGGCTCGATCGCCCACTGCGAGGCGGTCGGTCCGGGGGAAAAGAGATGTTCCACGCTGAGCTCGAGTGCCTTCGCGACAGCGAGCGCTGCATTGACCGACGGGGCGAGCCGACGGCTTTCGATCGCGCTCACGGTCGTGCGTGGGATGCCCGCCACTTCGGCGAGCCGGCCCTGCGACCAGCTGCGGGCGAGGCGTGCGATCGCAACCGGGTGCGGGGCCATTTCTCCTGTTGACATGATTCTATCATTATTTGATAGGATCATGTATATGTCAACCATCCGCTGGTTTCTCATTCTTTTGACGCTCCATGTCGGCAAGATTCTGTCGGCCGGTGAGATGGACTCTCCGGCTGCGGTACCTGCCAAAGCGTCGAAGCCTTTCGTGACCAAAGCCGCCGCCGCGAACCGGATTGCTTCCGTGCCGGACTATGCGTCGGCTTTCGAGGAGGAACTCGATTGGCTCGACTTCGGCATCGATTCGCGTTCGCGATTCGAGTTCCGCGATCAGGATTATCGCACGGCCGATCTCATCAGTGAAAGCATGTTTTACCAGAGGTCGCTGGTGTATCTGGGGGTGCATGACCTCCTTGGTCCGGTGAATTTCGCGGTGGAGTTCGAGGATTCACGCCGTGGATTGAGTGACCGTGCGGAAGCCCCCAATGAACAGAATCACACCGAGCTGCTCCAGGCCTACGGTGAGTTGCGCTTCGACGACGCCCTGGGTGGCGATCCCGTGAGCCTGCGCCTGGGGCGAATGGCTTTCGATGCGGTGGATCGCAGGCTGATCGCGCGCAACCGTTATCGCAATACCATCAGTGCCTTCGATGGCGCGCGCCTTCGTCTGGGTGAGGAAAACAGTCCGATCGAGTGGGATGCCTTCGCCCTGCGGCCGGTCGATCGCTCCGTCGACGCCCTCGACGAGTCGAGTGAAGAGAGTCTGCTCTATGGCGTGACAGGGTATGTGCGCAGCTTTTCCCCGCGCGTCTTGATCGAGCCTTATTGGCTCCTCTCGGACCAAGCGGCTGGGGGAGGCAAACAACTTCACACCGCGGGAGTTCACGCCTTCGGGCAGATCGGTGGATCCCCGTGGGATTACGATGTCGATTTCGCGGGGCAATGGGGCGAGTCCGGCGGTCTCGATCATCAGGCGTGGGCAGCGCATGCGGAGCTGGGATACACCTGGGATCATTCTTGGAAGCCGCGTCTCGCCGGCTGGCTGAATTTTGCTTCCGGCGATCGGGATCCCGGAGACTCGACATCGGGAAGATTTGATCCGCTCTACGGCGCGACTTTCGCCTTCTATGGATACAGCGGTTATTTCTCCTGGCAGAACATCGTCAACCCGGCCCTGCGTCTCAGCTTCCAGCCGATGGAAAAGGTGAAAGGCGAGGTCATCCATCGCGCCATCTGGTTGGCGAGCGATCGCGACTCGTGGGGCCGTGCCTCGCGCTCGGATCCGGCCGGGTCGAGCGGGGGATACGTGGGGCAGGAATTGGATCTTCGCGCCGCCTGGCAGGCGACGGAGCATCTTGAGATCGAGGCGGTCTATTCCTGCTTTTTCCCGGGCGGATTCGTTTCGGCGACCGGTCCGTCGCCGGAAAGTCACTTCGGCTATCTCGCCGCGACGCTGCGGTTCTGACTCCGGCTTACCGAGATCGGACAGGCGTTTTTCGGCTCTTGCTCTCGACGCGGTTTCCCGGCACACTTCCCTCCATGCTCCGGATGAAAACCCTCGTCTTTTCCTGTCTTCTCGCCTGCCTGATCCCGACCGTCCGCGCCGAGGAAGGTCTCGCGAATCTCCAGATCGGCGATCCCGCGCCCGACTTCTCCCTGCCCGGGATCGACGGGAAGACGTGGACCCTCGCCGACTTCGAGGAAGGCAAGGTGCTCGTCGTTTTCTTCACCTCGAACCATTGCCCGACCTCGCACGGGGCCGCCGACCGTCTGAAATCCTTCCTCGCCGATTACCGTCCGCGCGGCATGGCCTTCGTCGCGATCAATCCGAATCATCCCGAGGGGCTCAGCATCGACGAACTCGGTTATTCGAAATACAGCGACGGCTTCGAGGACATGAAACTCTACGCGGCCGAGGAGGGCTTCGATTTTCCCTACCTTTACGATGGCGAAACCCAGAACGTGGCCCGTGCCTACGGATGTCTCACCACCCCGCACGTCTTTGTCTTCGATTCGGAACGCAAGCTCCGCTACAAGGGACGTTTCGATGATTCCCGCTTCGGTGGCGATGACTCCACCGTGAAATCGCCCGACACCCGGAATGCGGTCGAAGCGCTGCTCGCCGGGAAACCGGTGCCCGTCGAAGAGACCAAACCCTTCGGATGCTCGACGAAGTGGCGCAGCAAGAAAACCGCCGTCGCCGAAAAGATGGCGGCGTGGGATGCGACGCCCGTCGAGGTCGAGACGATCGATGCCGCGGGCGTCACCGCGCTGCGGAAGAACGGCACGAACAAGGTGCGCCTCTTCAACGTCTGGGCGACCTGGTGTGCGCCCTGCGTGCAGGAGTTCCCCGACCTCGTCACGACCGCCCGCAAGTTCGGCCTGCGCGATTTCGAGTTCATCAACCTGAGTGTCGACGATCCCGCGAATGCCGCGGCGGTGAAGGCCTTTCTTGAAAAGCAGAGAGCGGGCATGGCTCCGAAGGTGAAGAAGAGCGTCGAAGCCGAGGGACGCAAGACCAACAGCTACCTCTACAGCGGCGCCGACATGGACGAGGTGATGCTCGCCCTCGATCCCGAATGGCCTGGCGGCATTCCCCATACGATCCTTGTCGATACCGACGGCACGATCCTCTGGCGTCACAATGGCCTTGTCGACGGCGAGACCTTGCGCACGAAGATCCTTGAGCACATGGGGGATTATTACGTGCCGTGAAGACGATCGCCTTGGCCGCCGCGCGGCATGAATGTCGCGCCTCCTTGTGGACCAAACCCTCTTGCCTCGTGGAGCTGACCCTGTTCCGACAGCGCGCGATCACGACGCCCGACACGGAAATTTTCCTTAAAACTTCTTGTTCTGAAAAGTGCCTTTCGGAATAATTCCGGTGTGACGGACAACCGCCCGTTTCATCGTCTCCATGAACAAGCATCATCTCGCCGCCTCGCTGCTCCTCGCCCTGTCTCTCAATCCCGGCCTCTCCGAAGCCTGCTCGCGGGCGGTTTATTTCGGAAAAGAGGGGCAAACCGTCACCGGTCGTACCATGGACTGGTTCATCTCCGACATGGACACGAACTTGTGGCGCTACCCCCGCGGTCTCGAGCGCACCAGCGGCACGGAAAAACCCTTCACCTGGAAGAGCCAATACGGCAGCATCGCGACGACGATCTACGAAGGGGCCGCGGCCGACGGTATCAACGAAAAGGGGCTCGTCGCCAATCTGCTTTATTTGCCGGAATCGAAGTATCCCGAAGAAGTCGCAGGCGACACGCGTCCCACCCTTTCGAACGCCGCCTGGGTGCAGTACGTGCTCGATACCTACGCCACGACCGCCGAAGCCGTGGAGGGCCTGCGCAAGGAGGAATTCCGCATGGTCGCGATCCAGGCACCGACCGGTGAACCGGGGACGGTGCACCTCTCCATCTCCGACGAGTCGGGCGACTCCGCGATCTTCGAATACATTGAAGGCAAGCTCGTCATCCACCACGACCGCAAGTATCAGGTGATGACGAATTCGCCGATCTTTGAGCAACAATTGAGCCTCGCGAAGTACTGGGAAAACATCGGCGGGTCGGTGATGCTTCCGGGGACGAACCGGGCGTCGGATCGTTTTGTCCGCGCCTCTTACTACATCAATGAAGCGACCCAGACCGCCGACCCGCGCCGCGCCGTCGCCACCGTCTTCAGCGTGATGCGGAATGTCAGCGTGCCCATCGGGGTCAAGATCCCCGGGCAGCCGAACATCGCCGACACCCTCTGGCTGACGGTGAGCGACCAGAAGAACAAGGTCTACTATTATCAGGATACGAACAGCCCGAGCATTCTCTGGGTGAAATTGGGTGAACTCGATTTTAGGGAAGGTTCGGGTGCCCGGAAGCTGCAACTCGATGGCAATCCCGATACCGCCGACGACCAGACGGGCAACTTCAAACCGGCCGAGCCCTTCAAGTACATGGTGCCGGGCAGCCACTGAGAGACGTCCGGCTCATCCGTAGCGGAACCGGCGACGGTTCCGAAAGCGCACGGCCGGGGAACGGCCGAGTGGGTGGGCGTTCGCAGATGAATCGGGATAGGGGAAATCACACGTCCCGATGCGTCGGCACGGGACGGCCCGGGCGGAAGCGCTCGAGGTGCTCGAGCGAGAGACGGCAGTCGGGAGATGCGACAGCGGCGATGGATTCGCGGACGAAGGCCTCGAGCTGCTCCGGATCGCCTTCGGCGCGGAGATTCAGGATGATCTGGCCGCCCTCGACGGGTTCGTCGAGTTCCTGTCCCATTTCGGGGGAGAAATCGTTGCGGACGAGATTCACCACGGCGACTTCGCCGGCGAACGCGTTGTCGGGGCTGAGGGTCATCTTGAGATGGGCGACCTCGGCTCCGGCGGCGACGAGGCGTTGCTGGATTTCGCGGGCGAGTTGCTGCAAGAGGGGTGTGGTATCGATCTCGTCGGAGCATTTGACCTCGATCGTGGCATTGAGCCAACCGAGGAGGGCCTCGCCTTCCGCGTAGGTGTCGTAATCGATCTCCATTGCCCCCTCGCGGACCTGGTCTTCCGATTCAAGGATGGAAAACCATTCCTCCATCCCGGCCCCGGTGCGGGCTGAGACGGAGAGGACGCGGGCCTCCGGGAATTCGCGCTCCAAGGCGGCGCGGAGTTCGGCTTCGGCGGTCTCATCGAGGAGGTCGCGCTTCGAGATGATGATGAGATCGGCCTCTTCGAGCTGTTTGCGGTAGATGTAGACGACCTTGTCGGAGAATCCCGTTCCGGACTCGAGCCCGAGGATCCGACGGGCTCGCATCGGATCGACGAGCACGGAGAGCGGGGCGATGGAAAAGCGGTCGCCGTAGATGCGGCGGAGCGGATAGGTGACGGTGGCGACGAGATCGGTGCAGCTGCCAACCGGCTCGGCGATGAAGATTTCGGGCGCGGCATCGGCATCGAGACGCGCGGCGGCATCGACGAGGGAATTGAATTTGCAGCAGAAACACCCGCCCGCGATTTCCTCGGTGGCGAAACCCCGGCTGCGGAGCATCTGGGTGTCGACGAGCTCGCGCCCTTGGTCGTTTGTGATCAGTCCGACCCTTTTTCCGGATTCGGCGAGGTGGCGCGCGACGGCGGCGACGGCGGTCGTCTTGCCGGCACCGAGGAATCCTCCGATCATGAGATAGCGGGCGGGAGCGGACATGGGGCGGAGGGTAGAAATAGTTGCCAGTTGGCGCAAGTGATTTTTTCCGCGTGAAGCGGGCGATTTTTGTCCGAAGTCAAAGCGGCAGCAGCCGAGATCAAGGGTTTGGGCCCCGGAAGTGGCGAGACGACTGCGGAAGCCGGGGGTGATCCCGATCCACTTGAAGCGGCCCTCGCGTTCGACCGTGACGATCCCGGCCTCGTGCAGGATGCGGACGTGGCGCGAAGCGTTGTAGTCGGACAGGCCGTTCCGCGCGGCGAGGTCGCCGAGAGTGAGTGGCTCGGGCGAGGCGACGAGGGTCCGCACGATGGCCCAGCGCGACTCATCGGAAAGCGCCCGCAGGTAGGGCAGGCAATCGTTGTCAGGGCGCGGCGGCATGGGAGGAGGGGAGACTTCATTCAAAAGCCTCCGCCGCTCTCCGGCAAACAAAATCATTTCGTCGCCGGATGCCCGAGGGCGGCGAGCAGCTTGTGCTGGGCGATGTTGTAATCGAGCACGGCGTCGATCTCGGCGCGGCGGGCCTCGGCGAGGGTCTGGATGGAGGCGAGGGCCTCGATCGGGAGCCCCTGGGATTGCTGGAGGCGCGCGGTGGTCAGCTCGTAGGCGCGGCGGGCGTGGGCGGCGGCCTGGCCGCCGATCGGGAGGCGCGAGCGGCGGGCGATGACCTCGGCCCGGGCGGTGGTGACGTCGAAGGAAATGTCGTCGATGACCCGTTCCTCCTCCAGCTTCAAGAGGGCGAGTTCGGACCGCTTCTCGCGGGTCGCGGCCTCGTTGCCGAAGCCGAGTCCGTCGAGTTTCCAATAGATCAGGGCCGAGACTTCGTCGCGCGGATCGGTGCGGTCGGTGCCGGTGCCTCGTCCGGCGGCGAATTCGTAGTTCGAGTATCCCGCCGCGACATTCGGGAGGAAGGGCTGGATTTTCTGTCCGGTGAAACGGTGCGCGGCGGCGGCGACTTCAGCCTGCATCGCCGCGGCTTCGGGGCGATAACGAAGCGCGGTCGCGACCATGCGGGCGGCGGATTCGTCGGGAGTGACGAGGTGGATCGCGGCGACGCTGCGATCGTTGGGGATCAAGGTCGTCGAGGCGGGCAGATGGAGGAGCCGGGCGAGGGCGGCGGAGCGCATCTGCAGATCGGCTTCGGCATCGGCGCTGTCGCCTTGGCGGAGGAGGTAGGTGGCCAGGGCGCGTTCGGCGTCGGCATCGAGGCCTTCGCCGGCCTTGGCGAAAGCCTGGGTGGAATCGGCGAGCTTGCGCGAGGCCTCCTCGATTTCGCGGGCGAGGTTGAGGTGGCCGTAGGCGCGGACGAGTTCGAAGTAGGCGATCGCGGCTTCGGCCAGGGTCTGGTGCACCTGCGCCTGCGAGGCGGCAGCGGCGGCCTTCTTGTCCTGCTTCGCGGCGAGCGGGTCGAAGATGGCCTTGCTGAGATTCAGGTCGATGCCGACGCCGGGCACGGGAGTGCTGGTGCCGAGACCGGCGGAGCGGTTGACGCGTTCGGTCTCGATGGGGGCACCGCCGATTTCCTGAAGCAGTCCGTTCTGCCTCGCGAAGGAAGCGCCCGCGGCGAGATCGGGGACGATGGAGAGATGGGCCTGGTCGGACTTCGCGGCGGCGAGGTTCACCTTCTCGACGGAGCGGGCGAGCTCGAGATTCCGTCCCGCGGCGAGGCGCAAGGTCGCGGGCAGGTCGATGCGGTAGCTGCCGGCGGGGTCGGCGGCGACACGGTCGTCATTGCCAAGCTCGTCGAGTGAACGCGCCGGAGCCGCGGCGGCGGAGGGAATGTCCTTCACCGCGACGGTGGTGCAGGAGGAAAGAGCTCCCAACATTCCAAGAGCAAGAATGGCGTATGTTTTCCTCATGACCCGTGACTCATGCCCCTTGGTTCCTCAGTGAAATACCGGCTCTCCGGATCATCCGGATCGATCGAGACCGACTTGACGCGCTTCCCTGACAAAAGCGCAAAAAACGCGGGGAGAATGAGGAGGGTCGCGAGCGTGGCGAAGATCAGACCGCCGACGACGGCGCGTCCGAGCGGCGCGGTTTGGTCGCCGCCTTCGCCGAGTCCGAGGGCGAGCGGCATCATGCCCGCGATCATCGCGCAACTCGTCATGACGACGGCGCGCACGCGCGACTTCGCTCCCTCGACCGCGGCGGCGGCGGGATCGGCTTGATCGCCGCGGGCGTTTTTGCGACGGATCGATTCGGAGAAGGTGACGAGGAGGATCGCGTTCGCCACGGCCACGCCCACGGCCATGATCGCCCCGATGCCGGACTGGATGTTCAGCGTCGTGCCGGTGATCCAGAGCGAAAGGACGATGCCGGCGAGCACCGCGGGCAAGGTCGCGACGACGACGAGGGCGAGGCGGACGGATTGGAAGTTCGCGCAGAGGAGGAGGAAGATCGCGACCATGGCGATGAGGAGTCCCGCACCGAAGCCATCGGCGAGCTGGCGGTAGGGCACGACCTGGCCGCGGAGATCGACCTTGGTCTTCGGATCGGCGGGCGGTCCGACTTCCTTCATCGCCTTTTCCACGGCCTGGATGGCGCTGCCGAAATCGGTGTCGTGCAGGTTCGCGGTGATGCTGACGACGCGCGCGAGATTGTAGCGTTCGTAGGTGCCGACCGAGGTGGTCTCGGTGAGACTGACGAGATTCCCGAGAAGAACGGGTTGGCCGAATTTCGACTGGATCGGCGTGTTGCGCAGGTCCTCGAGCGACTGGGTGCGCTCCTCCGGGATTTGCACCTGGATGTTGAAGGAAATACCCGTCTTCGGATCGGCCCAGAAATTCGGCACGGTGAAACGCGAGGAGGTCGTCGCGGCGACAAGGGAGCGGGCGATGTCCTCGACCTCGACGCCGAGGAGTCCGGCGCGCTCGCGGTCGATCTGCACGTTCACGGTGGGGAATTCGAGATCCTGCGCGATCTGGACGTCTCGGAGGGTCGGGATCTTTTTGAACGCCTCGAGCAGCTTCTGGGCGTGGGCTTTGCTTGCGTTGAGATCGCCACCGGTGTTGACCGCGATCTCGAGAGGCGTGGCCGAGCCGAAGCTCATGACGCGCGAGACGATGTCCTGTGGTTCGAAGGAAAGCTTCACCTCGGGCATTTCCTGGCCGAGGACTTCGCGGAGCCGTTCCTTCAGGTCCGCGATCCTGACATTCGCCCCATCGGCGAGCTGGATCGCGAGGAAACCTTCGCCGGGGCCGCCGTTCCAGAGGTGGACGAGGTTCACGGGGAAGGAGGAATTGTGCACCCCGACCATGCCGATGGAAAAGGCGACTTTGTCAGGACCGCCGACCTCGCGGGCGATCGTCTCGAGGATGCGGGTGGCGAGCTTTTCGGTGGTCGCGACCTGGGTGCCCGAGGGCGCGCGGAAACGGAGGGCGAACTGTCCCGAATCGGTCTGCGGGAAAATCTCTCGTCCCACGAAAGGACCGATGAGTAGGATCACGGCGGCCGTTCCCGCGAGGTAGGCGGGCACGACGATCCAGCGCGCCGCCACGGCGGCCTTGGCGAAGGGCGAGAGGAGTGAACGGAGGACGCTCTTTTCCTCCTCCTGCTCCGGTCGGTGTTTCGAGCGCAGAAGCCACACCGAAAGGATGGGCACGAGCGTGCTTGAGAGAAAGAAGGACGCGATCATCGCGAACCCCACGGCGAGGGCGAGGGGAACGAAGAGTGCCTTGGCCGCGCCGACCATGAAGAAGGCCGGCACGAAGACCGCGAGGATGCAGACCATCGCGAGGAAACGCGGCAGGGTCGTCTCGCGCGTGCCGATGGCAGCGGCCTCGGCGAGGGTGGCGCCGCGGGCAAGGTGCGAGTGGATATTCTCCACGGCCACGGTCGCCTCATCCACGAGGATGCCGACGGCGAGAGCGAGGCCGCCGAGGGTCATGAGATGGATGCTTTGTCCCGAAACCCACAAGGCGAGGCACGAGGCGAGGAGGGCGAGGGGGATGTTGACGACGACGATGAAGGCGGTGCGCCAGTCGCGCAGGAAGAGGAGCACCATCAGTCCGGTGAGGACCGCGCCGAGGGCACCTTCTTTCAAGAGATCGCGGATGGAGCGCTCGACCACGGGCGATTGGTCGAATTCATAAGAGACACTGATGCCTTCGGGGAGCAGTTTCTGGAACTCGGGGATGTTTTTCCGGACGAGTTTCACGACCTCGAGGGTCGAGGCGTCGGCGCGTTTCGTGACGGGCAGGTAGACGGTGCGTTTGCCGTTCGCCAGCGCGTAGGCGGTGGTGACGTCGGCTCCATCGCTGACCGTCGCGATGTCACGGACGAAGATGGCCCGACCCTGTTCGGTCTTCAAGGCAACCCCCTCGAGTTCCTTCACATCCTTCACGATCGCGTTGGTCGGCACGATGGGGTATTTGCCGTTGAGGTTGATGTTGCCGGACGGGCTGATGACGTTGCCCTTGGCGAGCGATTGCACGATCTCGTCGGGCGAGAGGCCGGCGGCGCGCATCTTTTCGGGATCGACGTTCACGACGATGGCGCGGGACGACCCGCCGAAGGGAGGAGGAGCCGAGACGCCCGGCAGGGTCGCGAAGGAGGGGCGCACCTTGTTGAGCGCCTGATCCTGCATCATGTTGAGGGTAATGTCAGGACGGTCGGTCGAGAAGACGAGGTGTCCGACCGCGACACTGCCCGCGTCGAAACGCATGATGAAAGGAGCGACGGTGCCCGGCGGCATGAAGGCCCGCGAGCGGTTCACCTGGGCTACGGTCTCGGACATCGCGGCGGACATGTCGGTGCCGGGATGGAACTGCAGCTTCATGATCGAGGCTCCCTGGATCGACTTCGACTCGACGTGGGAAATGCCGGCGATGTAGAGGAAGTGATACTCGTAGCGGTAGGTGAGGTAGCCCTCCATCTGCAGCGGGTCCATGCCACCGTAGGGCTGGGCCACGTAGATCGTGGGAATGCCGAGAGGCGGGAAGATGTCGCGCGGCATCCGCTGGATCGCGACGAACGCCCCGAGCACGACGGCCACGGCCATCACGACGATCGTGAGGGGGCGGCGCAGGGCTAGGGTGAGGAGGGACATGCGACGGAGGTCAGAAGTCGGAGGTCAGAGGTCACGGGAGGACCATTTGTCCGGCCACGAGGTCGCCGGTGAGGACGGCTTTGAGGCCTTCGACGGTGTGGAGGGTGACGGGCACTTTTTTCTCGCCAGTCTCGGCGGTGACGAGGACGTAGCGGGAACCGTCGGCTTCGGTCTTCACGGCACTGAGCGGGAGAAGCACGGCGGATTCGAGTTTGGCGAGGGTCATCGTGGCGGTGCCGAAGGTGCCGGGCAGCAAGCCGGACCCTGACAAATCCACCTCGGCGGTGACGGTGCGGGTCACCGGATCGAGCGAGCCGGAGACACGGGCGAGCTCCGCCTTGAACTCACGGCCACCGAGTTTCAGGGTCACGGCCTGGCCGGCCTTGGTGAGGGCGGCGGCATGTTCGGGGACATGAAGACGGACGCGGAGGGGATCGGTCTGCTCGAAGGTGAAGAGGGCGGCTCCTTCGGTGGCGGTCGCGAGAAAGTCGCCTTGCTCGGCCTGGCGGGCGACGACGCGTCCGTCGTAGGGGGCGACGATGCGGGTGTATTCGAGCATCACTTCCGCCTCGGTGGCGCGGGCGGCGGCGGCGAGGGCTTCGGCCTTGGCCGAGGCGACTCCGGCTTCGGCCTCGGCGACCTTGGCTTTGGCGGCGGCGAAGCGGGCTTCGGATTCGTCACCGACCTTCGTCGTGACAGTGCCGGCGCTCGAGAGCTGGCGCAGGCGGGTGAATTCCGACTCCGCGGCGGTCGCTACGGCTTTGGTGGATTCGAGGAGGGCCATTGCGCCGGTCACGCCTTGTTCGGCGGCGCGGGCCTCTTCGGCGCGGGCGACATGCGCGGCGACGAGTTCGGGAGCGCGGACCTCGGCGAGGACGTCGCCCTTTTTCAGTTCGGACCCGATGTCGGCCTTCACCGTGTCGACCCAGCCGGTAACGGGCGTGCCCAAGGTGATGCGGAAATACGGTGCGGCTTCGGCGGGCAGGGTCACGGTCTTTTCCCAAGGCGCGAGCACCACCGGAATCGGCGGTGGCGGGGGAGGGGGCGTTTGGGCGTGGAGCGTCGCCGACGTCGCGAACAGCGCGAGGAGCGGAAGGAAAGATTTGGTGTTCATGCGGGCGAGTGAAACTCCGGTAGTCCGGTCGTTTGCGACTCCTTTCCCAACGCGGCGGGGTCGTCCGCCACTATCAAAAGGCGCGAAGCCGCCGCCATCGCGAAATTCTGAAGATTCGTTCAGGATTCCGCCAATGGCAGACGGATGCAAAACCGGCTGCCCTTGCCCGGCACACTCTCGAGTCCGATGGAGCCGCCGAAGGACTCGATCGAGAGTTTTGCGAGGGCCAGCCCGAGACCGGCACCTCCCCCGGCCCGGGTCCGGGCCTTTTCGATGCGGTAGAAGCGTTCGAAGATTCTCTCGTGATGCTCGGGGTCGATTCCCGGGCCTTCGTCGACGACTTCGATGAGGGCTTCATCGCCCGCGGTGCCCACCTCCACCCGGATGGTGGTGTTGTCAGGACTGTGTCGGATCGCATTATGGACGAGGTTGACGATCGCCTGTCGCAGGATCACCGGATCGGCTTCGACGACGGCATCCGCGTTGAGGCGCGGGACGAGGTGTTGCCGTTTCTCCGCTGCCAGCACTTCGAAGGCCTCGCAGACCTCGGTCGCCAGTGCCCCGGGATCGATGCGCTCGCGGCGCAGCGGGGCGCGGCCACCGTCGACCCGGGCGAGCATCAGGAGGGTGTCGGCGAGGTCGTGGAGACGCTGCCCCTCCTCGAGCATGCTGCCGATCGTCTCGCGCAGCGCTTCCGCGTCGCGATCCCCGCGCAGGCCGATCTCACCGACGCTGCGGAGGGAGGTGAGGGGCGTGCGCAGTTCGTGGGAGGCATCGGAGGTAAAGCGGCGCAGCGCCTCGAAGGAACGCTCGAGCCGTTCAAGCGTCTCATTGAAGACCGTGGCGAGCTGGCCGAGCTCGTCGTGCGGATTCGGATTGGGCAACCGGCGGCCCAGCGAATCCGAATTGATCCGGCGCGCCTGTTCCGTCATCTCGACGATGGGGCGGAGCGTGCGGCCGGCCATGAGGTAACCTCCCGCGGCGGCCAGGCACAGCGACACAGGGACCCCGAGCACGAGGACGGCGAGGACTTGCCGGAGTGTCTCCTCGAGATTCGAGCGGTCGCGAAAGACGCGCAAAATCACTCTCTTTCCGCTGATCCTCGCCGGTTTCTGGAGGACCCGGGCCGAACGCTCTCCCTCGAAGAAGAGATTGTGGAAACCCCCGGTTCCCGGATTGGCACGGGGGGGCGTCTCGATATCGGCACCATGCGGTGGTGCGTGGCGCATCAGGGGGGTCGTGCCCGACCAGACATCGAACCACGACTCGGCATACCCACCGCTGTCGAGGGTCGAGGGACTGTCTTTTTTCCATCGCACTCCCTCCGTCTCATCCGCCTCGAGGTGTGCTTCGATCAGGATCCAGTCGATGCCCAGCTCGTGATCCAGAGCCCTGACGAAGCGGCTCTCAATGAGATGATACACGAAGGGAAGCAGGCCCAGCATGAGAACGCCGGCGATGAACGCAAAAGAGACCGCGATGCGGAGTTTCAACGACCGCCTCCTCCACCAGGAGCCGCTCGTGACCTTTGTCCCGCTCTTCATCGGGCGGTTATGTCAGGAGTCGCGGCCGGTTTCGTGCCAAAGAGAAATCCCACCCCACGGATAGTGTGGAGGAGCCGGACATCGCGTCCCTCATCGATTTTTTTCCGGAGGCGGGCGAGGTGGACGTCGATCACATTGTCGATCGGTGTCGATCGATTCGGTTCGCGCCAGACGTCTTTGGCCAGCATGGCGCGGGTGACGACGTGGCCTTCGGCACGCATCAGGTAGAGGAGCACATCGAACTCCCGCGGAGTCAGCAGGATCGCATCTTGACCACGGCGCACCTGCCGGGTGCCGAGGTCGAGATACAGATCCGAAACTTGGAGCCGGAAGGGATCCTCCCTGGAGGCGCGGCGGAGCAGGACGCGGATTCGGGCGAGCAACTCCGCGAAAGCAAAGGGTTTGACGAGATAATCGTCGGCTCCGCTGTCGAGCCCGACGATGCGGTCTTCGATGGCATCCCGTGCCGTCAGGAGCAAAACCGGGGTGTTTTGGCCTCGACGACGGAATTCTCCCAAGAGTTCGATGCCGTCGCGGCCGGGTAACATCCAGTCGAGGAGGATCAGGTGGAAGTCCCCGGATTGAAGGAGCGCCGAGGCTTCATTTCCACAGCGGGCGACCCGTACGTCATACCCCTCCACTTCCAGTCCGTTGCGGAGCGCTTCGGCCGTTTTGGCTTCATCTTCGACGACGAGAATCTTCATCAGGCAAGAGTCCCCACCATCCATGCCGCGGCTGACAAGAGTTGGAAAACGGTATTCACAAAGGAGCTTTTAAATACCATGCGCGAAAAGCGCAAGCCATCGCAAGGGTGGATTCGCGGGAGGTGTCGGGTGGCGGGGAGGAGGATGGGGCCGGCATCAAGGGAGAAGCCCGGGGTGGGCCATGTGACGGAAATGTGACCAATGTGACGGTGTTGTCACGTAAAACGGGCGAAATCGGATTAATCCAGGCTTGTGCATGTGACGGTTCCGTGACAGGAATGCAAAATTCTGTCACTCGACGCCCCGCTTTCGCCATGATTGTTTCCCCAATACGTGCCATCACCCCCATCTTTTTCTTCGCTGCCGCCGCTTCGTTGCCCGTTGCTCTCGAAGCCGGGTCCCTCGAGATCGATGACAAAGCCATCGTTTCGGAGGAGTCGATCGCCGACCAATGGAAAAATTTCGGACATGTCATCGAGGATGGGGAAAATCCGTTGCTTCAAGACCTGTGGTTTCTCGGGCGTTATCACATCCAGCACCACAACACCGACGGCAGTTCCGACAATGATGCCGGATGGGAGCACCGCCGGGCGCGTCTGGGTTTCCAGGCGGAAATGCTGGATCACCTCACGATCCATGCGCAGGCCGTCAGTGGATCGGATTTCGAACCGGTTTACAACGGCTTCACCGAACTCTGGGTGAAGTGGAAGTTCAGCGACTCGCTGAATCTCACCGTGGGGCAACAGAAGCATCGCTTCACCCACGATCGGAACGTCTCGAGCCGCTATATCAACTACATGGAGCGATCCATGTTCACCAACATGATGGGCCTGGACTACACGCCCGCCGTCACGTTCTCCGGGAAATCGGGCAATTACAGCTACTATACGGGCATCTTTTCGAATGCGACCGGTTCCGACATGTGGGAGGCGTTTTCCGAGTATGACTCCGGGTATTCGCTCCTCTATGCCGGGACCTGGGATGTGGGGGCTTACTTTCCGACTGACAGCGCGGACTTCACCGCGAGCTTTCTGCACAGTGAGGCCAACGCCAATGCGACCAACCTGAATCGCTACGAGGAAGCCGTCTCCGCGGCGCTGATTCTCACCGAGGGACCGACGTCTTTGGTCTCCGAGGTCACCGCCGGATTCAACAGCGACAACGGCGACGGACTTGCCTTCAATTTCCAGCCCGGGGTTTATTTGACGGACAACCTGCAATTGGTCGGCCGTTACCAGGTCGCGATGTCGAATGACGATGCCGGGCTCGTCGCACAGCGTCGCTACGAGCGGCCCGCCGGCCTGCCTGCCGGAGATTTTTACCAGGCCGTCTACCTCGGCCTCAACTACTACATCATCGGGCACCGGGCCAAGATCATGACCGGCGTGGAGTACGCCGAAATGGGGGGCGAAGATACCCTCACTGTCTGGGCCGGTTTCCGGATGTTCTTCGGGCCTGACTCCAACGCGCCTTTCCCGGCCAACTCGATGCTTGAGGGCCTCTGGTGAGAAGCGTGCCGGGAGATCGGATCTTCACCAACTGATCCGGATCCCGCTGCTCACGCCCCAGCCATCGTAGGCGCCGCCGTCATTGGCGGCATCTTCGGCCGTCGTGTATTCGATCCCGGCCTGCCACTTGAGTTTGTGACCGCAGAAATAGCGGTTCACCCCGAGATAGAATTCATGGGCTTCGTCGGCCCGATCGGAGACGATCCGGTTCTCGTAGCGATCCAGCCTCACGCCGTTGGGATCATCGCTCGTGACGTAGTTGTAACTCGCCACCAGCTGCCACTCTTCGCTGAGGTCATAAGTGGGCATGATCGCGATCCCGGCCAGGTCACTCTGGGTGCCGATGCCCTCGGCGAAGGAAAGGTCGGTGCGGAGCCCCCAGGGACCGTTTTCAATGGTCGAGTTGAGGGAGACGACATCGCTGAGATTCCGCGCGCCTGACACACCCCGGCCCGTCGGATCATGGCGAACATAGTCGAGCCGCACGACGGCCTGATCGAGCGCGATGGCGTCGGCGAAGTCGTAACCGATCGATAGAAGAGCGAAGTTGCCCGACTCGAAGTCGCCGAATTCGGTGCCGGCATCCGAGGAAAAGAGTCCGGCCTGATAGATCCATCCGTCGATCTCTCCGCCCGCCGTCGCTCCGGTGAAGAAACGCTCCGGAAACCAGACATTGGTGGAGAGCAGGCTCCGCTCCATGCGATAAATCCGGGTGGAGGAAGTGCCGCCGTCGAGGGTGAAGTTGGCCGCTTGTTTACCGATCTTCACGACCAGTTCGTCGCCGGTCGACCATTCGAGATTGGCCTCGGTGAGCCGCCGGTAGACCGGGTCGGAGTCGTTGAGATCGAGATCGGTCTCCACATGCACGCCGAAATGATCGAAATGCTGGCTCTTGAAGCCGGCGCGCACCCGTCGCCACTCGAGACTGTCATACTCTCCCTGATCCGCCTCGAAGAAGGCGGCATCCGCTTGGAGACGGCCGGCCAAGGCGAATTTCTGGAGGGGCCGGAAATCCTCGTTTTCGTAGAGAACCGGTCGGTCAAGCAGGTCGCAAAGGCCGGCTTGCGCGATGGGCATCTTGTCATTGAGGACGGATTTTCCGGCGTCCCCGGCGTGGGCGGGGGAATGGCTATAGACCGCCAGCCCGAGCGGGCCGGCCATGGCGAGGCGGACGAGGGACGAAAAAGTCATGAGTCGACCGCGCTTAGAGACTTCCGGAGAACAGAAGTTCAAATTTTTTCACAAGATTATTTTCATGTGGGTCAAACGGGGGTGGCGGGGCGTCTCTCTATCTGTCGGCCCTGGTTTAACCGCGGGCCCCGTTGAGATAGAGGATCGCGTCGGGGTCCTGGGGCGAGGAGAAGACCCGTTCTGCCGGCCCTTGTTCGACGAGAGTCCCTGCTCCGTCCCTCGTCCAGAAGACCGCGGCATGGTCGGCGATGCGTCGGGCTTGGGCGAGATGGTGGGTGACGATCACGACGGTGACTTTTTCCCGAAGAGACAGAATCAGGTCTTCGACGACGCCGGAAGCGAGGGGGTCGAGGGCGCTGCAGGGTTCGTCGAAAAGGATCACCTCGGGCTCGAGGGCGAGGGCGCGGGCGAGGCAGAGACGCTGTTGCTGGCCGCCGGAGAGGGTCGACGCGTTTTGATGGAGGCGATCGGAGATTTCCTTCCAGAGGCCCACTTCGCGGAGAACGGTTTCGATGCGATCGGGGATGTCGCTTTTCGCCCAACCGTGTTCTTTTAGGGGGATTTCGAAATTCCGCCGGATCGACTGAGGAAAGGGATTGGGGCGCTGGAAAACGATCCCGACGCGGCGGCGCAGGGCGAGGACGTCCGTTTGAGGATCCGTCACCTCGGTGCCATCGGCGAGCCGGATGCTGCCGGAGACGCGGCAGCCTGGGACGAGGTCGGTGAGGCGGTTGAGGGCATGGAGAAAGCTGCTCTTGCCACATCCGGACGGGCCGATGAGGGCGGTGATCTGCCCCTCGGGGATCGCGAGATCCACTTCGCGGAGGGCCGTGAGATCGCGATAGGAGACGGAAAGTCCGGAGATGTGGAGCGCGGCGGCGTTCATGAGGCGGAGGAGCGGCGTCGCAGCCAGTGTTCGGACAGGGCGACAGCGGCGGAGTTGACGAGGAGAATGAGAGCGAGAAGGACGAGGGCGCTCGATGATGCCATCGCACTGCCGTTGGCGACGTTGAGCGCGAGGTCGTAGATGTGGACGGAGAGGGCTCGTCCCGAGTCGGAAAAGGATTCCGGCATCCGAGTCGAGTAGCCGCTCGTGAAGAGCAGGGCCGCCGTTTCTGAAAGGGCGCGTCCGACGCCGAGAGTGATGCCGATGACGATGCCTGGCAGGGCGGCCGGGAGGAGGAGACGGAAGGTGGTCGTCGTCTTTGACAATCCCAGGCCTGCCGCGGCCGGCCTCAGATCAGCGGGAAGGGACTCGAGCGCCGTCAGGGTGGTGCGCACGAGGAGGGGCAAAATCATGCAGGCAAGGGTGAGCCCGCCGGAAAGAATGGAGAAGCCGAGGCCGAGCGTTTGCGCGAAAAAGACCATGCCAAAGAGGCCGAAAACGATCGATGGCACGCCCGCGAGCAGATCGACGCCGCTCGCGACGAGCCGAGCCCAGGCACTGCCGCGACGGACGAACTCCGAGAGCCAGATCGCGCATCCCGTTCCGAGCGGGATCGCGAGCCCGAGGCAGCAGGCGAGGATCCCGAGCGTCGAGACCAGGATCGGGGCGATTCCGCCGCCACGTCCCGCATCCTCGACTTCTCCGGAGAAGAAACTCCAGGACAATTTTGGAAGACCGAGCCGGACCAGATCCCAAACCAGCCAGCCGAAGAGGAAGAAGCTGAGCAAGGCGGCGAACGCTCCCGCCAGTGCGATCGCAAGGTCGAGCCCTTTTGACGGTGAGCGTCGGATGGGATGGGTGATCATGTTAGAGTTCCTTTCGCCTCCTCCTTCTCATACTCATACTCATACTCAGTTCGGGTTCTGGTTCGGAAGAGCGTCTCGGGATTGAGTAAGAGTAGGAGGCAAGAGTAGGAGTATGAGTTTTTACGCACCGCCGATGCCCGGATTGGCAGCGTTCTTTCGGAAGGAAATCCAGCCCACCAACAGTGCGGTGCAGAGCATCAGCACGAGGCCCGCGCAGAAGAGCAGCGCCTTGTGGGAGGCGGTGGCGTAGCCCATTTCCAGCGCAATGGTGGAGGTGATCGGCCGGATCGGGTCGAAGAGGCTGCCGGGGATCTGCGGAATGTTTCCACAGACGAGGACGACGGCCATGGTCTCGCCAAGGGCGCGGGCAAGGCCCAGAAACACCCCGGTGGTGATCCCGCCCCGGGCGGCGGGCAGGGCGACGGAAACAATGGTGCGGGCGCGGCCGAGACCAAGGCCTGCGGCGGCTTGAAGGAGGGATGATGGCACGGCCTGGAGCGCGGCCTGGCTCGTCAAGGCAATGAGCGGCAGGATCATCAGAGCCAGCACAACGCCGCCCGCGAGCAGGCTTTGCCCGGGTGTCCCGGGGGCGATGCGGAGGATCGCGGGCACGACGACCATTAGCCCCCAGAATCCGAAGATCACCGAAGGCACGCCGATGAGCAGTTCCATGATCCGCCGGTTCCACCGCGCCAGCAATGGGGGAGCATAGAAGCGATGAAAGATGGCGGATGCGAGTCCCACCGGCAGGGCGAGGGCCACGGCGAGCACGGTGACGAGGGCGGATCCCGCCAGCATCGTCACCATCCCGAATTGGGGATCGCGCTGCGAGCCGGGTTGCCATTTGGCGTCGGTGAAAAAGGCTCCGAGACGCCCCGCCTCGATCGCGGGCCAGGCTCCGGCGAAGAGGTTCCACAAAAGGAGCAACACGGTTCCCCCCGAGACCAGGGCGAACAGAGCGAGGACTCCTCCGGTGACGCGATCAACGCACCGGGACAAAGAAATGTTTCTCGACGATGCCATGAATCTCGGTCGACATCAGATAGTCGAGGAAGGCTTGGGCGGCTGGGGAGGTCTCTGCGCCGGTCACGATGTTGAGAGGGCGTGTGATGGGGAACGAGCCATCCTTCACCGACTCCATTGTCGGAGTCTTGCCGTCGGTGACGACGAGCTTCACCGGCGTGCCCGCCTTTTCCTCGGCCGTTGCCGTGCCGATCGAGACGTAGCCGATCGTGTGGGGATTGCCGACCACGGAATGGATGACGTGAAGGTTTTCCCCGACGATGACATCCGCCTTCACATCGGCATGGTCGAGCCCGAGGTAATGGAGGAACACCTCGAGGGTCGAGCGACCCTCGGCCTTGTTCGCCACGACGATGGCCGCGTCGTTTCCGCCGACGTCCTTCCAGTTGGTGATCTTTTTCGTGTAGATGTCCACGAGCTGCTGTTTGTCGAGCTGCTTCACGGGATTGTCCCGGTGGAGCACGACACAAACACCGTCCATCGCGAGGGCGTGGGCGGTCAATTTGACGGTCTCGTCTTCTTTGAGGGCGCGCGAGACCATGCCGAGATCCGCCACTCCGGAGATCGCATCGCTGATCCCACGCGAGGAGCCGCCCGATTGCACCTCGATGCGGACACCGGGATGGGAGGCTTCGTATTCCTTCGCCGCATCGGCAACAATGGGCGCGACCGTGCTCGATCCGGTGACCATGATCGTCCCGGAAGATTCTTTTTCGCCGCAGCCGGCGAGCAGCATCGCGGCGAGCGATGCGGCTACGACTCGGGATCGAAGGTGATCCGGCAGCATCCCAGATCGACGATTCCATCGCGTCGCCGCTTCATCGTGGGGGTGAGCTGGTAGAGCACGGCCTTTCCATCCCGCGTCGCCTCGACGATCCCGGCGTCGCGGAGACTCCGGAGATGATGCGAGAGCAGGCTCTGCTCGATCCCCAGGGCGGCCTGGATTTCCCCCACGTGGCTCGGCCCGCTCATGAGATGCCGCACCACCGCGAGGCGCGTCTCGTCTGCCAGCGCCTTGAGACGTGCGGCACACGAGTCGGCGTTCGAGCGGGAGGAAGAGTCCGGCGTTTTCATGGGAAGAGGGCGGGGGAGAAGGATGGTCACCTCGGCGGTCTTTCATATGAACGTTCGTATAAATGAACGAATATTCATATTTGGCAATGCCCGAGTTGGCGGTTCTTTCCGCCGGCATCGTGCCACGTTCGCGACGTTGTGGCAAGGCGGATGGGAAAGCGCGCGCGGAAATCACGTGATCCGCCCTACGTGATGCGGTATCGGACCGGCTTTGCCTCGGGCGCCCCTTTTGTGTTAGGCGAAAAGGCATGGATCGACGTCATTTTCTCAAGTCTGCCGCCCCCGTCGCCGCCGCGAGCCCGCTCGCCGGTGCTTTCGGCCAGGAATCCGCCGCATCGACTGATCCGGTGAAGCGCCTCACGGAGAACCTCAATCCCGTCATGCAGAAGGCGCGCGATGCGGCCCTCGCCGTGCTGCAACCTTCGGCGAACGACTTGCAGCATGGCCTCGAGCTCCATGCCGACGCCCTCGTTTTCGATGCCTATGGATTCTCTCCGCGCTGCGCGATCGACGGCGAGGCCCTCAAGGCCGCGGTGATGGCGGGAGCCTCGGATGTCGAGCTCGATGACATGCGCGAGGACATGAGCATGACCCGTTGTGTCACTTCCGAAGCCGAACGGGCGGAGTATCTGGACGGATGGCGTGCCTCGGGCGTCACCTGCATTTTCCAGAATGCGGGGCAGGAATGTCAGGATCCGATGCGTCTGCTGAAGCGTCTCGCCCATTTCACCTACACCACCGACCACCTCCGCGAGCTCGTCGCGAAGGCGGTGACGCCCGGCGATGTGGAGGAGGCGAAAGCGGCGGGAAAACACTGCCTCTATTTCACCGGCAACGGCGTGCCACTGACGCAGGATTGGCTCTCGATCCCTGACGAACTCCGCTACCTGAAGATCTTCCATCACCTCGGCATCCGCATGATGCATCTCACCTACCAGCGCCGGAACATGATCGGCGATGGCTGTGCCGAGACGTCCAACGCCGGATTGAGCGACTTCGGCCGAGCCGTGATCGCTGAGATGAACCGCGTCGGTGTCATCCCCGATTGCGCGCACTCCGGCTGGCAGACGAGCCTCGAGGCGGCGAAAGCCTCGTCGAAACCCGTCGTGGCGAGCCATTCCACGGCGGCGGCGCTGCATCCCCACATCCGCAGCAAACCCGACGAGGTGATCCAGGCGCTCGCCGATACGGGAGGTTACATCGGGATCTGCTGCATCTCGCGTTTCCTGCGCGGCAAGGGAGATCTCAATGCCTTCCTCGATCACATCGACCACGTCGCGAAGAAGTTCGGCGTCGATCACGTCGCCATCGGCACCGACATCGCCTATACATCGAGGAACAGCGCCGAAGAAAGCAAGAAGGCGGCGATCGGAGGCCTGCGGCGAAAACGCGAGGATTTCCGATCGCTCTGGCCGAAGGATGATTTTGTCGCGACCGAACAGGCCGACCTCAGCATCGCCTGGACGAACTGGCCGCTCTACACCGTCGGCCTCGTGCAACGTGGATACTCCGACGACGACATCCGCAAAATCCTCGGCGGGAATGTGATGCGGGTGTTGCGGGCGACGGAAGGGGAGGCGGTGAGCGGTAAGCAGTGATCGGTAAGCAGTGAGCAGTGAGCAGTGAGCAGTGAGCAGTGAGCAGTCAGGGGTGGAATGTGGATCGATCACCGATTACCGATTACCGATTACCGATTACCGATTACCGATTACCGATCACCGATCACCGATCACCGATCACCGATTACCGATTACCGATTACCGACACCATCCCCTGAAGGTGCATGTCTTCGAGGACCTGCACATGGGGAATGCCGAGGAGTTCCAGCGCCGTGCCGGTGGCGAATGCAGCCGGGGAATCCCCGACGAGATGCACGGGGAGATCGTCGGCGTAGTCGAGCGCCTCGCGCAATTCATGACCGATGAGCAGGCCCGAGACGAAACTCCGCACCTCCGAAGGCGCGAGCCGGTCCGCGAGCATGTGGGTGCGGCCGAGGAAAAGCTGGTGGAGAAGCCCGCCCGGCAGCGACGAGGCCTCGAGGCCGCGGGCAAAGGCCTCGCTCCCGGGATCGGCGGGCGTGCCGTCGCCGCTGATGAGGCTGCCGTGGGTGAGCCGCTCGTAGGCTTCTCCCGTCAGCCAGGTGCGGAAGCCGCGGATCGCGCCATCCTGACAAATCACCCATTTCGAATGCGTGCCCGGCAGGCAGACGACCGCGCCTTCGTGGGGCAGCGATCCGAGCAGTCCCGCGATCTGTGTTTCCTCGCCGCGCATCACGTCCGTGGTGTGGTTGTCAGGATCATCGCATCGCACCCCGGGAACGATGAGAACTTCACCGAAGCTATCGCATGGCACCGCGACCATGGCCGCGGCGAGATCGGCCACCGAGCAGGGTGCTGACACATAGGGTGCCTCGACCCAGCCTTCGCGGGCACCGATCATGCCGCTCATGAGGACGCGCGCGTCGGGATGGGTGTGTTTCCAGGCGGCACAGTGCAGGGCGAGGATCGCGTCGCAGTCGCGTCCATCGAGATGTCGGATGCCGTCGGGAGATGCTGTCGAGGCGACGACTTTCCCCTCCACGACCAGCTTGGCGCGGAAATGGGTCGAGCCCCAGTCGACGGCGATGAGGGGAGGGGGAGGGTTCATTGGATCGTGTTTGAACGTTTGCCCTCATCGACAAACGAGATCGCCTGATCCAGCCACGCGGCCGGGGGCAGGCTGTGGCCTTGGCCGGGGATGTCGAAGACACGCGCGTGGGCGAAGCCTTCCTTTTGAAAGCCGTTTTCGAAAGCCCCGAGCGTGTTGGGTCGGTTGAAATCCTTTTCACCGGTGATGAGGGCGAAGCGGCAGCTCTTTTTGACGAGGGGGAGGAGGTCTTCGTCAGGCAGGTAGCTGAGGCCATAGACCTTGCCATCGGGCGCGGCGACGTCGGTGTAGAAATTGACGCCCATGCAGCAGATCGTGCCGCTGAACATCTCGCCCCAGGCGACCCCGAGCATGCTCGCGACGCGGCTGCCGCCGGAAAAGCCGGAGACATAGACGCGGCGCCCGTCGATGGGGAGTTGCTGACGGACGTTGTGGTTCGCATCAACGGCGAGGCGGACGCGATCGAAAATGTTGCGGGGATTGCCGGAGCGGTTCGCCCCGATGCAGACGAGTTGGTGTTTGGTCAGGACCTTTTCCCACTCCTCCGGGATCTTGGGCGCGTCTCCCGCGTCGATCCAGATGAAAAGCCCGAGCGGGGATTTTCCAACCCAATCCCCGGGCAGGAGGATGCGGAAGCTCTCCATTGTGACATCGTAGGCCGGGGGATCCTCGGCCGCCATGAGCCTGTAACGGACCTGGATCGGATCGGCCGATTGCGGCGGAGATTCGCGAAATCGCACCGTGCTCCAAACGCCGGCTTCAAGCTTCGCCAGAGGGACGTCCGGAGTCGCCGCTTCCTGCCCGAGAAGGGCGGGGGCAAGGAGCAGGGCGGGGATGAGGCCGGAAAGCGCTTTCACCGTGCCAGCAAACCCGTTTTTCCCGCGCATGGCAAGCCGGGCCTCGGGAAGGGCGCGGTTGCGCTCGAAAATCCGGCATCCGGACCACAGGCAGCGGTGTAATGTCGAAGACCTGTCATCCCTGATCGATGGCCCTCTCCGCATCCCAGTCACTTCCCGGCATTCCTGCAAGAGGTCTTGTGGCGCTCGCCCTTTTCCTTTCGATCGCCTCGTGGCTGGATGGTCAGGAGGCTCCCTTGATACGGGACGGCGTCCTCCCCGAGCCCGTCAGCGAGGCCGACTACTCTGCCTTGAAAACGAGTTCACCCTTTCTCCGCTCGCTCGATCTTTCGCAGACGCTCAAGCTCACCGGGGTTGCGCGGATCGAGGGTCAGCTCTACGCGACCTTGGTCGACCGCGAATCCAAAAAGACCCATCTCGTCTCCCAGGCGGCGAATCCGGAAGGTTGGCGCATGGTCGCCGTCGGGGGCAATCAGGCCGATCTGACCACCGTCACCGCCGAGATCGCCATGGCGAGCGGCGAGGTTTTTGCGGTGCGTTATGACGAGCAACAGCTCAGCCCGCCCGAGCCGCGTCCCGGTGGGCCGGGGAGTCCCGGGGGAGGGGAAATACGCCGCGATGCCAACGGCCGCCCCATCTACACGAATTTCCGCGAAGGCATCTCCGGCGATGGGTTCCGTGGTCCTCCGCCTCCGGAGATGGTGGCGAAGCTCGAGCGCCTCGATGACCAGACCCGAGAGCGTCTCATCCAGGGCATCCGCGAATATCGCGACAAAAATCCCAACGTCAGCAGCGAGGAACGGCAGAAGCTCTTCACCCGCATGGTGGACGAGGAATTGCGGCGGAGGAGGTGAGGTCGGGGTAAGTCACCGTCAGCTTATCGCCGCCGCCTTCACTCCATCACGTAGAGGTCGGCGAGCGGGGATCGGAAGCCGAGGCACTCCAGGCCGACGACACCTTCAGGAGCACCCTCTTCCTTTTGCCACCCGTTTTTCCGCCGGTAGATCCAGGCCTGCGGTTTCGCGGCATCCTGCCCGATGATGAGGTACTCCTCCAGCGATTCGATCTGCTGATAGGCAAACAGCTTTTCGACGTGGTCGGACTTGTAGTCGGTCATCACCTCGACGATCACCTTCGGACGGCATTTGAAGGCCGGTTCACGGTCGCCGGGGTCGCACACGACCATGATGTCGGGGTAGTAGAAGAGGTCCTGGAGATTGAGCTTGAGCCTCACCTTCATATCCCCTTTGAACACCCGGCATCCTTGCCCACGAAGGTGTGCCAGGATTGCCGCGAAGAGATTTCCCGCGACGACTTCATGGTCTTCGCTTGCCCCTGCCGTGGCGTAGACCTGGCCGGCGATGTATTCGTGCCGTTCCTCCGCGAGGGTTTCGCCATCGAGGTAATCGTCAACAGAGAGGAAGTGCTCTCTTTTCAATGCGCCGGACATGATTCGATCCTGCCATGAAACCGGCGGGTTCGCAGGGATTTTTTCAAGGACCTCGTTCCCGGATGCGGAGGAGCCAAGGTGCGGGAAGCTACCCCGCTGCCCGACCCAACCCTCTTGAATCCCCGACCCGACCCTGTTCCATCGGGAGCCACCTCCAGCCCGCACTGATCGCGCCATTTTCCCGTCTCGACATCGCGGGGAAAAAATGAGATGCACGCCGCATGCAAAGGAACCGCCTTCTCTCGGCCCGGGTCGCTCCGGGCATCGCTCTCGTTGTCGCCACGGCATCGATTTTCCATGTAACCCAACGTAAGGAACCCGCCCCGTCTCCGGCTCCGGAAGCGGCCGTGGCGGGCTGGACGATCGGTCCCGATCCGCTGAAACTGCCCGAAGGCATGCCCGAACTGGGCAATCAGCACGGCGATGTCGCGATTGCCTCGAACGGCGACATCTACGTGAGCCTGATGGCGGGTCTCCGCTCGGGCGTGCAGGTCTACTCGGCCGACGGCACCTACCTGCGCAACGTGAAGAACGCGCCGACGGATTTCCACGGCTTCGTCATCCACAAGGGAGCGGACGGGGAATTCATCTACGGACCACAACTCAACGCCGGCAAAATCGTGAAGCTCACTCTTGAGGGCGACGTCGTCATGACCATTCCCGGCGAGTCCATCCCCAAGGAATACTGGCAGGTGAATCCGAAGAACCAGCAGGCCGCACTGCGCCTCACCGGCTGCACCGTGGCGCAAAACGGGGACATCTTCGTGACGGACGGATACGCCTCGGACCGGGTGCACCGCTTCAATGCCAAAGGCGAATACCTCGCCACCTTCGGAGGCAAGGCGGCTCCTTACAACTTCAAGACCCTTCACAAGATCGCGATCGACCACCGCTTTGATCCCCCCCGCCTCGTCGGGACGGACCGGGCCAACAATCGTGTCGTGCATCTCTCGCTCGAGGGGGAAGTGATCGGCGAGATCGCGACCGATCTCCTCATGCCGGCCGCCGCGGTGGTGCAGGGCGACTTGCTCGCGGTGGGCGAGATCAAGGGCCGCGTCACGATCTTCGACAAGGAGAACCGCGTCGTGGCGCGTCTCGGTGAAAACACGAATCCCCAGGAAGTCGGGACGAACAAGATCGAGCCGACGCAATGGAAACCCGGCGTGGTCAATGCGCCCCACGGCGTCGCCTTCAGCCCGGCAGGGGATCTCTACGTCTCGGAATACAGCGTGCACGGACGGGTCTTGAAGTTCTCGAAAGCCACTGCGGTGGCGGCGCGCTGACCAAATGTGGCTGCGACTTTAGTCGCAGGCTCGCATGGGAAGGTTTCGATCGAAGTCGAAACCACATTGAGACCCAACGAGTGATTGACGCCCTTTCCACAATGAGACAGGATGCGCCCGGACCGGTGCTTCCCGGTCCGCTTTTTCTTTTGTCATGAGTTCAACCGCTTCTTCCCTCAATCAAGGCCCTTGGTGGCGATCCCTCACCCCGTATCACTGGTTCGTGTTCGCGATGGCCTCGCTCGCGTGGCTTTTCGACTGTTTCGACCAGCAGATCTTCATCCTGTATCGGAATGACGCGCTGAAGAACCTGCTCCCTCCCGGCACGGATCCGACCGTGGTGAAGAAATTCGGCGGCTACGCGACCTCGATCTTCGTCGCGGGTTGGGCCACGGGAGGGCTGATCTTCGGATCGCTCGGCGACAAATACGGCCGGGCGAAGATGTTGACGATGACGGTCCTGCTTTATTCGGTCTTCACGGGGCTCTCGGCTCTTTCAAAGGGCTGGGTCGATTTCGCGGTCTATCGTTTTGTGACCGGACTCGGCGTCGGCGGTGTCTTCGGTCTCGCCGTGGCGTTGGTGGCGGATACGCTGCCGGATCACGCCCGCACCGGAGCGCTCGGCCTGCTGCAGGCGCTCTCCGCCGTCGGCAACATCGCCGCCGGCCTGGTCAGCATGTGGATCGGGAGCCTCATCAAGGGTGGGTCGCTCACGCCCGAGACGGCGTGGAAGTGGGCCTTCCTCATGGGATCGGTCCCGGCTTTCCTGTGTGTCTTCATCCAGGTGCGCCTGAAGGAGCCCGAAAAATGGGTGCAGGCCCACGCGCAAAGCAAGATCACCGGAAAGGGCATGGGATCCTACGTCAGCCTGCTCGGCGAAGCGCGCTGGCGCAAGCCCGCTCTGCTCGGCATGATGCTCTGCATCGCCGGTGTCATCGGTCTCTGGGGGATCGGATTTTTCTCTCCGGAGCTCGTCACCGACGTGATCACCAATTCGCTGCGTGAAAAGGGCATCGCCGATACCGAGATCACGAGCCAGGTGAACCACTGGCGCGGCATCAACGGGATCGTGCAGAATCTCGGATCTTTCTTCGGCATGATGGCCTTCGCCTGGCTCGCCCAGCGCACCGGTCGCAAGCCGGCGTTCGCGATGGCCTTCGTCGGTGCGATGATCGCGACGTGGGGATACTTCCAGTTCTTCAGCGGGGTCGGCGACATCTGGATGAGCGCGGTGATGGGTTTCTTCCAGCTCGCTCTCTTTGGCGGGTTCGCCATTTACCTGCCCGAGCTCTTCCCGACCCGGCTCCGCAGCACGGGTACAAGCTTCTGCTACAACGTGGGGCGCTTCCTCGCGGCGAGCGGTCCCTTCACGCTGGGGCTCTTGCAGCAGGGGCTCGCCGCCGGCGCGACCACGCCCGAGGCGAAGCTCGCCGCATTCCGCGAGGCCTGCCAGTGGATGAGCCTGATTTTCCTCGTCGGTCTCGTCGCCCTCTTCTTCCTCCACGAGACGAAAGGAAAGCCGCTTCCGGAAGATGATTGAAACCAAATCGTGAACACTTCCGTCTGGAGAGGTATCCAACGCAGTTCATGAGATACCTCTCCTCTTCCCGGCTTCTGTTTTTCCTCGCCTTGTCCGCCTTCATCCTGCCCGCGCGCGGGCAGGGCGTCATCTCGCGCCTCGAACAGGCGAGCGATGCCCAGATCCAGGCCCTTCTACCGCGTTTCCCCGGAGCCGATGCGAATGGCGATGGCACCCTGACGCGCGAGGAGGCGATCACCTTCGCCCGCACCGCCATGGGAGGGGCAAGCCCGGGGAAGGGGAGCGGAAGCGTCCCGGCACCGACGGAAGCAAATGTGGCCTACGGTCCGCACGAGCGGAACGTCCTCGATTTCTGGAAAGCCGAGGGAGAAGGGCCGCGTCCTCTCGTGATCTTCATCCATGGTGGAGGATTCACCGCAGGCGACAAATCCAAATGGCGCGAGGGAGGCGAAATCTCCCGTCTCCTCGAGAACGGCATTTCCTGTGCCGCGATCAACTACCGCTTCCGCAAAGACGCGCCGATCCAGGACATCCTCCGGGATGGAGCCCGGGCAGTGCAATTCCTCCGGACGAAGGCCGAAGCGTGGAATCTCGACAAGACGCGTTTCGCGGGATTCGGGAGTTCGGCGGGAGCGGGCACCTCGCTCTGGCTCGCGACCCGCGATGATCTCGCCGATCCGACATCGGAGGATCCGGTGTTGAAAGAATCATCCCGCCTTCAGGCCGCCGTGCTCGTGGCGACCCAGGCGACCTACGATCTCACGAAATGGGAAAGTTTCCTCGGCCCCGCCGATCCGTCCTGGTGGAGCTCACCCAACGAGGCGGCCGAATTTTACCATTTCACCGAACACGCCGATCTCGCGAAACCCGAGGCGATGCCGGTGCTGAGAGAGTGCGACATGCTCGCCTGGATTTCGGAGGGCGATGGGCCGGTCTTTGTGAACAACCGGGGGCCGGAAGGTCCCTCGATGAACCGGAATCACTACCTCCATCATCCCGAACACGCCCGCCAGATCGAAAAGGCCTGCGAGACAGCCGGGGTGAAGTGTCTCCTCGCCGGAGAAGGGGGAAATGATCCCATCGCCTTTGTGATCGAGACCTTCCGGGGAGTCGAGGCGGAGTGAAGGCTCCGATGGATTCCCGGAGTCACCGCGCGGAGCCAGGAGGAGGCAGGCTCCGCGGCGGCATGGATCTTTCGTTTACTGGTTCAGCACGTCTTTTTTCGTGCTCGCAACGATCGTCATGATCTCGCCGATGATCGCGTCGCCGAGTTTCAATTCTTTCAGCGTTGCCTGAAGGTTCTCGGCGATGGCGGCGAAGTCTTCCTCGCGCAGATCGAGGTTTTCGTGGGCCTTGCGCATGTCCTTGCCGGTCCAGGGCGTCGGGGCACCCAGCGCGGCGGCGAGGAACTCCTTCTGCTTGCTGTGTTGGCGCTTCATGTTCGTGTCCTCGAAGAAGTGGTTCACACGCTCATCCGCGAGCACTTTCACGTAAAAGAGGTCGACCGCGGCGCTGAGGGCCGCCTTGCCGCCGATGCGTTGGTAGACGCTCGCGGCGCGTTCTTCCTGGAATTTCTTTTGGTTCGCCTCCGAGCAGAAGCCATAGGTGACGCCCTCGTATTCGACGTTGAGACCCGGCTTCGCGGGGCCTCCGGTGTAGAAGCATTTCAGTTCGGCCGTCTCCTGGGCTGAAAGGGAGGAGGCAAAAGCAGCCACGGCAAGGGCGGCAAGGGATTTCAGGAGGGTGGTTCGGGTCATGTAGGATGGGGATTTGGAAATAGCCGGCTCAGAGGGATCCGTCGACGCCGCCGGAAAAGCGCCGCAGAAAGGGGTTGATTAAAGTTGCACATGAAATACAACTTTAATCATGAAAGTCAAGTCGCACGCCCTTCTGACCACTTTGCTCTCAGTCATCCTCCTCCCCGTCGCTGGAGGGATTTTGACCGGACCCGTCGGCGGAGGGGAGAAAGCGACCACGGCGGAGCGGGATCCGGAGGGCTTTCCCCGATCCATCGAGGAAGCGAGGGGCCGCGCCCGTTGGGTGCACGAGATCATCCACGGGGCGCTCCAGGTGATGCACCGGGACTTTTTCGATGAAGACGCGGTCGAGCGCAGCCTGCCGAGCCAGTCGCTCGATGATGTTTTTGCCGAAATGGCGAGATCCCACGGAGTCGAGATCCGTTGGCTCGGGGGGAACGCGGGGAAGGGGAAGGATCACGTCCCGAAGGATGGGTTCGAGGAGAAAGCGGTCGCCGCGCTCATCGCCGGGGCACCCGAATACGAAGGCGTCGAAACGGGCCGTTACCGCTTTGTCGGGCCCATCAAAATGCAGAATCAGTGCCTCAAATGCCACGTGCGCGATCGGAAAAGTCTCGAAGACCGCGTCGGCGGGCTCGCCATTTCCTTCCCGCTCGCGCTTGAATAGGTCGGCCACGGGGATCGTGATCCCTGCTGGACCTGTCCCGTTCCGGTGGTAGTTTGGGCGTCGGCGAGTCGCCGCGAAGCTCATGGAACTCAGTCGATTCACCGATTATTCCCTCCGCACCCTGCTCTATGCCGGTCTGCATCCCGACCGCATTCTCACCGTGCCCGAAGTCGCCGTAGCCTACGGCATCTCCGAGAACCATCTCGTGAAAATCACCCACAAGCTCGGCAAACTCGGATACCTCGAGACCCGGCGCGGCCGGGCGGGGGGCTTCCGGCTTTCCCGCGAGCCCTCCTCCATCAACCTCGGCGAAGTGGTGCGGGCGACCGAATCGCTCGCTCTTGTGGAATGTCTCGGCAGCGACGGCGGACGCTGTCCCATCGTGCGCGCCTGCGCCTTGAAGCGCGTCATCGCCGAGGCCCGCGACGCCTTTCTCGAGACGTTCGACCGCTACACCCTGCAGGACATGCTGCGGCCGCGGGAAGCTCTTCTCAAGAGTTTCGTCTGACCGGAAAAAGGCATCGGCGCGTCCCGGTCCGTTCTCATTGAGGGAAAAAATCGGATTGAAGGATGGGCGGGTCCCGCCATAGTGATCTTCTCTATTTTCAGAACATCATGCCTACCTACGACTACCAATGTCAGAAATGCGGACACCGTTTCGAAGTGTTCCAGTCGATGAAGGATGATCGCCTCACCGACTGTCCGCTCGAGACCTGTGATGGCTCCGTGAAACGTCTCCTCGGCACCGGTGCCGGGATCATCTTCAAGGGATCCGGTTTCTACGAGACCGATTACCGCAGCGACTCTTACAAGAAGGCGGCCAGTGCCGACAAGACATCCGGCAGTTCCGGTGGATCGGAGAGCTCGTCCTCCGGCAGTTCCGGGGGCGATTCCAAACCCGCCGCCGCGCCCGCCGCCTCCGCACCCGCCGCCGCCAAATCCGACAGTTGATCCCTTCAGCCCGATCCACTCCATGAGTTCGCAGTATCCAGAGGAATATCCCGAGCAGCCCGAGTCGCCGGAAACCTACGAGGGAGTGTCTCCCGAGGGGTATCCCGCCGGCAAGGGCCAATACGATCCCGCCGCCGCACTCGTGGACGAAAACCAGACCTACGGCGCCGCCGATGAGGCCTACTACGATCCCAACCAGGCCTATGTCGATCCGAACCAGGCCTACGTGGATCCCGCTGCTGCTTACGAAGATCCGGGCCAAGCCTACGCCGGTTATCAGGAAGGCTACGTCGATCCCGCTTCCGGGTACGTCGAATCCAATGCCGGCTATACCGGTTACGAAGGATACCCCGCTCCCACCGATGGGGGGGTCTACGACGAGGCTCCCGCCCCGCCTCCGGTCGCCCCTCGACCCGCCGCGAAGAAGAAGGTCACGAAACGGGCACCGCAGCGGAAGCCGCTTGCCCCTCCCTCGAAAAAACGCCCCGGGCCGAAGCCCGTCGTCTATGGAGGTGGCATCTCGATGATGACCGTCTTTCTCACCGTCATCGCCATGGGCATGTTGGCCGCCGTCGTCATGATCATGCTGCCGCGCGACATGAGCAAGGTGGGTGGTTATCCGGTCAACCCGCTCGCCGGTGAGAAACCGCGCAATCTCCTCGCCGAGGCGCAGAAGATCATGATCGAGCGGAATTCCGAGTTCGCCCTGACCGAGGCCGAGGTGAACCAATACCTCAATCAGCGTCTCCAGGGCGCCCAGTCCGGACCCATCGCTTCGCTCGTCAAGTTCCGCGGGGTCTACGTCGATTTCGCCCCCGGCGCCGCCGACATCATCATCGAACGGGAGCTTTTCGGCATGCCCATTACCATGAGCGCCAAAGTCGTCGCCGAGCAGACCCGTGGGCGTGCCTTCTACAAACCCGCCGGTTGGGCCCTCGGCCGCGTCGAACTCGGCGAGCGCAACGTGAAGCCCGTCATCGATCTTTTCCTCCGCCTCCGCGGTGCCTGCCTCGACGAATACCACGCCATCCAGCAGATGTCCGACGTCCGCTTCGAGGAAAACCGCCTCGTCCTCGACGCGCGCATCTGATCGGTATCGCCTTCATCCGATGTCCGAGCCCGACGAGATCCTCCACCAAGGGCGTTTTCTCAGCTACCACCGCACCGCGCGGGGCTGGGAATACGTCACCCGGACGAATGCCAAAGGCTGCGTCGCCATCCTCGCCGAGACCGATGATCAGCGCATCATTCTCGTGGAGCAGCACCGCCCGCCGGTGGGGCGCCCCGTCATCGAGCTGCCCGCCGGGCTCGCCGGAGACATCCCCCTGCAGGAACACGAGCCCCTCGTCGTCGCGGCCAAACGCGAATTGAAAGAAGAGACCGGCTACGAGGCGAAACATTGGACCGCCTTGCTCGAGGGCACCTCCTCCGCCGGCATGACTGATGAACTCGTCACCATCTTCTACGCCACCGGCCTCACCAAGATGACCGAAGGCGGCGGCGTCCACGGCGAAGACATCCGCGTCCATTACGTGCATCGCTCCGACGTCGTGAAGTGGTGCCGCGACCGCGAGGCCGAAGGCAAACGCGTCGACTTCAAGATCTTCGCCGCCCTCTATCTCGCCCGCTCCGTGAGTCAGGGTGGCGAGGCGCGGCTGTGGTATTGAGGCTTGGGATCGCCTCGGTTTTTGAGAAGGGTGACCTACGGAACACTCGGAAGAGACGGAAGGCGCAATTCCGAGGGTGGATAAAGGGTCAAATCGCTCTCACCGCCTCAACTTGCTTTCACCGTTCCGAGGTTTTTGAGCCTGCGGCGTCGATCTCGGTCTTCAGGGATGCCGCGTTTTCCGTGTATTCCGCAGGCCGCCTCTTTTTCGCTCGATGGTAGGCACCATTCCGTTCCGGACACGCCTAACGGATCTCCCAATGCGGCGGGAACTCCGCCCGGGGGAAGGCCTTCCTCGCCTCGTCGCGCATCGCGAGCCAGTCCGATGGCTGATAGCGGCGCGAGAGGTGATGCAGCACCAGGTGCCCCACTCCCGCGTCGGCGGCGAGACGACCGACCAGATCCGCCGTCATGTGGGCATTCTTTACCGCGAGCGGCGCATCGGCGGCGCGATACTGGCATTCGCAGACCAGCGTCGTCGTCCCCGCGAGCCACTCCACCAGACCGGCCCAGGCCTCCGAATTTGGTTCGAGGCGGAAGTCCGTCAGGTAAGCGAGCGAGGCACCGGGCGAGGTGACAAGCAGCTCGCGGCGCAATTCCCCGACGCGGAGGGATTGGCCGGCGATCTCCACCAATGCCTCCTCGTGCTCCGCTTCATCCGCGACCGCGCGCAACCAGGGTCCGGGCAGGTAATTGTGATGGCGCATCGCCGCCGGATCGATGTTCCGTTTCGGCGACTCCACGATCCGGTAGGCGACCGAGTCGATCGATCCGTGCGGGAGCAGTCGCGCCTCAAGCTGCCACGATCCTCCCTTGTGGATCGCCGCCGAATCACGGGGACGATCCGGTTGCCGGTGTGCCGGGGCGAAGGCTTCGCGGGTGAGAAAGCGCGCCGTCCCGATCGTCGCCGCACCGATTTCTTTCACGATCCATTCGCCAGGCTGGTCGGCATGCAGGTTCCACACAAATCCCCGGAAGCGGTGCTCCATCAGCTCGATCGTACCGTGAGGTCCCCACACCGTCACCGGCACGTCTGGACGGTTGTAATTCAGGCGGAAAAAGCCGTCGAATCCCGCGACATGGTCCATGTGGAAGTGCGAGAATCCAAGATGGGCGATTGCCTGCACCTCGGCCGGACGCATCGTTTCGATCACCCCCTCGCCGCAGTCGAAGAGAAAACTCTCGCGCGACTGTCCCGAGTCCACCGTCACCTGTAGCGCGTTGTCCGCGCCCGCCCGTCCGAGGATGTGCCATTCGATCGACATGGTGGGATCGTAGCTGCCTGGGCTGCCTTTCGCCACGGTGAAAAATGGGAAACTGATGGTGAACGGTGGGGGAGGGGGGGGGGCGTGCTCCGGGCTCCGGGCTCCGCCAAATTCCATCACATTAACATTAAGGGTCAGACAAAACATGTTGCCGAACTGTGCTCCGGGCTCAGCCAAATTCCATCACATTAACCAACGGTGTGGAAAACTCTCGCTGAAAACACCGGCCTGGAGGCCCGTGGCGGCACTTTCCGCGAGGTTGCCGAAGCTGGATTGTCGGGGGTTCGAATCACCCTCCCGGCCGACTGCGGCGAGTCAAAAGCGATGATGGGCT
>JAEUHI010000028.1 GCA_016795385.1 Verrucomicrobiales bacterium
AGCCCATCATCGCTTTTGACTCGCCGCAGTCGGCCGGGAGGGTGATTCGAACCCCCGACAATCCAGCTTCGGCAACCTCGCGGAAAGTGCCGCCACGGGCCTCCAGGCCGGTGTTTTCAGCGAGAGTTTTCCACACCGTTGTCATGCCTATTAAGGGTCAGACTCACAATTGACACCTTTCGGTCAGGTGATAGCTTCCCTCCCTTGCCTTGGTTCCCAGCTTTCCTTGGGTTGATCCGTTACCAATACCGACAGCACGAAACGAATCTTCGAAAATTCACCTGAAATTCACACTATGAGAAAACCTCGTTTACTTGGAGTTGGTCGTTCTTATTATCACGTCGTATCTCGCGTGGTGGATCGACAGATGGTTTTCGCCCCACGGGATAAGGAGGTGTTCCGAAAGATCCTGCGGAGTCAAGAAGCTTTCTCCGGAGTCAGGGTGGTCACCTACTGCCTGATGTCGAATCACTTTCACCTTTTACTCGAGGTGCCGGACAAGGAAACGCTCGCCCCTCTCGACGAAGCCGGACTCCTTGCCTTGCTTCCACTGCTCTACGACGGAGAAACAGTCGAGGGTGTGAAACAAGAGTTGGAGAGGGCGCGACTAGCTGACGACGAGGCTTGGCATCGGGACATCCTCGAACGCTATGAACGGCGTCGCGGGGACCTTTCGCTTTTTCTCAAAGAGGTAAAACTCCGGGTGACGATCTACATGAACCAACGCCTCGGACGCACCGGCACGCTTTGGGAAGGTCGCTTCAAAAGCGTGCTGATCGAGGATTGCGAGCAGGCCCTTCTCACCATCGCGGCCTACATCGATCTCAATCCGATCCGTGCAGGGATCGCATCACGCCCGGAGGACTACCGCTGGTGCGGCTACGCGGAGGCGATAGCGGGAGGAAAGTCAGGGCGACTCGCGCGCGAGGGCCTTTCTTCGATGCTCGCCGATGCGATGGGCGATCCCGATCTGGCACGTGACTGGGCCACGACCCAGGCCCGCTACCGGATGTTCCTATTCGAGGAAGGCCGCGGGATCGCACCCTCGCCTGAATTCGGGAGCCCCGGGCGGAAAGGTTTTGAGGAGAAGGAGATTGAGGCCGTATCCGCTCAATCGGGCAAGATCCCGTTCGCGGCCGCATTAAGGAAGCGGGTGAGATATTTCTGCGACGGAGCCGTCCTTGGGTCGGCAGACTTTGTGAACGCGGTCTTCGAACGGGAGCAGACTCTTCGCCGAAGATTCGGAGAAAAGCGAACATCAGGAGCGCGGCGGATGAGAGGTGCGCAGTGGGGGGGGCTGCGTGTCATGCGCGATTTGCAAAAGGACGTACCACGGAGCTGATCGGTCCCCCCATCCCCTGGTTCGATCCACGGGGTGCGCGGCATTTGTCAGGATTCGCCTTGTTTACGCCGCCGCCACCTGATAGCCTCGATGCCATGTCAAAAGCCATCGTCGATCCGAACGAACTCCGACGCTTCGCGGAGGAGCTGAAACGCTTTAACGGAGATCTGCAAAACTCGCTTTCTTCGTTGCAAGCCCGCTTCTCGGCCTTGAGCGACACCTGGCAGGATCAAGAGCACGCGAAGTTCGCCCAGGATTTCGTCGAGACGACCAAGGTGCTGCGCCGATTCATGGAAAGCTCCAGCCAGCAGGGCCCTTTCCTTCTTCGCAAGGCGCAGCGCATTGAAGAATACCTGAACCAACGCTGATCCCCGTGTCCGGAGCCAACGTCACGAACCTCGAGGCACTGGAACGCTTCCGTTCCAGTCTCGTGCTGTTTCTCGAGAGAGCCCATCTCGTCCTCGATGAGGTGAGTGAAGAGGTCAAACGCACCCGCATCTGGCTTCAAACCGAACAGCGCCTGAAGCTCGGTCAGGAAACGAAGCGTCGGGAGCGCGAACTCGAAATGCTCGAACAAGAGCTGTTCACCGCCCGACTCTCCGACCTCGCCCAAAAGAAGACAGGCACCCAGATGCAGGTGAATCAGAAACGCCGCGAACTGCGGGAGCTGGAAAACACCTTGCGTAAGGTGTCCGGCTGGCTGCGCAATTTCGACTCCACGGTCGAGACCGAAGCGAAGAAAGCGGAAAAGCTGCGCCACCATCTCGATACGGACATGTCGCGGGCCGTCACCTTTTTGAACGAAGCAATCCGTCAACTCGGCGCCTACACGAGTGGAGGCGAACTTTGATTCTTCATTCTCCCGTCCCACCCACCTCCATTCTCCAACCAGTCAAATTCTCCACGCGGCCTCCCGCCAATGCTTCCATGAGCCTCAATCACAGCAAGGGCCGCCTCGTCGGACTCTCCCGCGAACTGCTCCGGGTATGGCAGGATACGCAGGAATCCTGGCGGGATGGCAAGGCCCGCGAATTTGACACCCACTACATGCAGCCCATGTTCGACGCCGTCGACCACGCCGCCGCGGCGATCGAAGATCTCGACAAAGTGCTCCATCGACTCCGTCAAGACTGTGAACTCTGATCCCCTCTCCGCCCGCGATACGATCGAAACGCTCTCCCGCTTCCACGCCGGAGCACGCTCCTTCGCCGAACGCGAAAAAGGCCTCGAGCGCGCCCGCCAGTTGAAGGAATCGGGCCGCCGCCAGACCCTGGAGGAAACGCGCGCCGCGATTGAAAAACAACATCAGGCCTCACTTGCCGCGCTGCGCGATGAGGCTGCCCACGCCTGTTCCCTTCTCGAGGCGACCACCCGCCAGCGGAGGATCCGTCTCGACAAAAGCCAGATCTCCGTGCGCCACTCCGTCATCGGTGCGATCCAGGCCACCGAAGGCCAGCATCGCGCTGCTCTTCAGCGGGAATACATGGAGGCCGGACGACGTCGCGAACAAGCGCTTGCGCTTGCCCAAGCCAATTTTGAGCAAGCCACGACCAGCGCCAAGTCGATCCACGCCCGCTTCACCAAAATCGAAAAAGCCGCCGTGAAGGGTCTTCGCGGTTTTGGCTCCCTACAGCGCCGCTTCCTCGTCGCGCTGAAAGACACCGAGACTCCGCTGCCATGGGATGGCGGGCCAGAGCTGATCGAGGAGACCCTCACCAAACAACACGATTCGCTCTCCTCGGCCGTCAAGCGATTGCGCCAATCCCCTCTCATGGCCTGGTTCAGCGCCTTTCCGCTCGTCCTCCAGATCTTTCTCCTGCTGGGTCTGGGCGCTGCCATTCCACTCATCGCACCCGCACTCGGTCTTGCCCCGGTGCCTTGGATTCTGAGCCTCGCTCCGGCCGCCGGACTCGCCGTGATCATGATCCTGCTCTGGACCGCGGGCCGCAAGCCTGCCGCCGCCTTTGTCGAAGCCAAAACCACGAATTTCGCCGAGGCCAAAGCCCTGCGTCTGCGTCATCGCGAAATCATCGAGACCGATCATCGAGTCGCACTTGAGTCCGCCGAATCCGAATACAAGAGGGTCAAGTCCGCCTTTGAACAGGGTTTGAAGGAGCGGCCTGACACACACGAAAAGCGGCGTTACCCGAATCCCGAAGCGGTGGAAAAGCGGGCGCAGGAGCTGCGGGAAAAGCTCGATTTCCATCTCCAACGCCAGATTGACTCCGTGCATCAGGATCTCGCGACACGCACCGTGATGCTCGAGCAGGAGCGCGATGCAGCGCTTGCCCGCGTCGTCGCGGAAACCACTCCGGAAGAAGACCCCGCCGCCCCCTACGAACGCCTCGTCGCAGAATGGCGGCGCGATTGGTTGCCTCTCGCCGCCACCCTCGAAGCCGAAACCACGGCGGCGCAGGGGGCTGTCGATCACGCATGGCTCGTGGCAGGCCCTGAGGCGTGGGAAGCTCCGCGTTCGCTCGATCCCACGGTCACGTTCGGAGAGCTCATCTATCGAGCGGAGGCCAGCGAACTCCTTCTGCCCGTCTCCGATCCCATGCGTTTGCCCGCCAAGGCGGAGTTCCGGCTCCCCCTGCGGCTGCACCTACCCGACGACGCCTCACTGTTGCTTGAAACGAAACAACATGGACGCGACGAAGCCGTCGCCTTGTTGAACCACCTCGTTCTCGCCTGGCTCGCGCATTCGCCGGCCGGACGCCTTTCCTTCACCCTCTGTGATCCGGTGGGGCTCGGCGAAAGTTTCGCGGGCCTGATGCATCTCGCCGACTACGAGGACATCCTCATCAACACCCGCATCCGCACCCAGTCCGATCAGATCGAGAAGCGCCTCGGCGAACTTTGCGATCACATGGAAAAAGTGATCCAAATGTATCTGCGGAACGACTACCGCAGCATCACCGACTACAACGAAGCAGCAGGGACGATCGCGGAGCGCTACCATTTCCTCGTCGTCGCCGATTTCCCGCACGGATTCAGCGACCTCGCCGCCAAGCGGCTCCTCAGCATCGCCGCATCGGGCGCGAGATGCGGCGTTTTCCTTCTCATCCACCACGATCAGCGTGTCGATCCGCCCCAGGGTTTCCGCATGGACGATCTTCGCAAGGCCTGCCTCTGCCTGCAGTCGGGCCTTGACGGATTCCACCTCAGGGATGCGCCGGTGAAGGGACTTTCGCTGACCCTGACAAAACCACCTTCTCCCGAAGTTTTCGCCCGCTGGATCCACCAGGTCGGTGCCGCCAACCGCGATTCGAACCGCATCGAGGTGCCCTTCTCCTTCATCGCCCCCTCGGCGGAAGAATGCTGGACCTCCACCACCGCGGACGAGCTGCGCGTGCCGATCGGGCGGAGCGGAGCCACGAAGCTGCAGTATCTCTCGCTCGGTCGCGGCACCTGCCAGCACGCCCTCATCGCCGGCAAGACGGGCTCGGGCAAATCGACCCTCTTCCACATCATCGTCAGCAACCTCGCCCTCTGGAGTTCGCCCGACGAGGTCGAGTTTTACCTGATCGACTTCAAGAAGGGCGTCGAATTCAAGTGCTACGCCGATCGCGGGCTGCCCCATGCGCGGGTCATCGCGATCGAGAGCGACCGCGAGTTCGGACTCAGCGTCCTCCAGCGGCTGGATGAAGAATTGCGCCGACGCGGCGAGCTCTTCCGTGCCGCTGGTGTGCAGGATGTCGCGGGCTACCGCTCCAAACCGGGGGCGGAAACGATGCCCCGCACCCTGTTGCTCATCGACGAATTCCAGGAGTTCTTCACCGAGGATGACGCCATCTCGCAGCAGGCCGCCGTCCTCCTTGATCGCATTGTGCGGCAGGGCCGCGCCTTCGGCATCCACGCGATCCTCGGGTCGCAGACGCTCGGTGGGGCCTTCACCCTCGCCCGTGCGACGCTCGGACAAATGACGGTGCGCATCGCCCTCGCCTGCAACGAGGCCGATGCCTACCTCATCATGGACGACTCGAATCCCGCTCCGCGTCTTATCACGCGGCCCGGCGAAGGGATCTACAACGATCGCGCCGGAGCGGCCGAGGCGAACTCGCCCTTCCAGGTCGTCTGGATGGGCGAAGACGAGCGCAACGAACTCCTCGATCATGTCGCCGCCCTCGACCGCCAGCGGGGCGGCAAGGCGCGTCCTCGCGTCGTCTTCGAAGGCAACGCGCCTGCCGAAGCCGCGGCCGAGCCCATCCTGACCGACCGACTGCGGAGCGCGCCCACCCGTGGCCTGCCACAGATCTTCCTCGGTGCGCCGAATTCCATCAAAGGCCCCACCGAAGTGACCTTCGCCCGTCAGAGTGGTAATCACCTCCTCATCGTCGGACAGCGCGAGGACGCGGTCGATGCCCTCGTGGTTGTCTCGCTGCGTTTGCTGCGGGCCCAGTTTGGCGAAGCGATCCGGCTCGTCCTCATCGACAGCCGCTTCGCCACGCCCGACGAATCGCCCTTCCGCCGGGCCGTCGAACGCATTGGCGGGATCGAGTGTCCCGATGCCCACGCGATGGGTGCGCTTCTCAACGAACTCGCTTCCGCACTCAAAGCCGTGGCCGATGGAAGCCGGTCCGATGCAGGAAAGCCGGTCGTTCTTTTCATCCCGAACCTCCACCGCCACCGCAAGTTGCGGCACGAGGAGGATTATTCCTTTTCCCTCGATGCGGACGCCGAAGCCAAACCCTCCGATTCGCTGCAGGAGATCATACTCGAGGGGCCGCCGTGGGGTTATCACCTCGTCACCTCGCTCGATTCCTACAACAACGTCACCCGCACCCTCGGGCGCAAGGCGGCGGGCGAGTTCGAGAAAAAGGTGCTCTTCCAGATGAGCGCGGCCGACTCCGCCAGTCTCATCGATACCGGCAAGGCGTCCGAGCTGGGGCTCAACCGGGCGCTGCTCTACGATGAGGCCGCGGGTACGATCGAGATCTTCCGGCCCTACACGATGCCGGGGATGGAGTGGTTTGGTTAGGAGCCCGGCCCTCGATCAAACTCAGACCACGGTCCCGCCCAACGGAGGAAGGCCGAACAACTGCCGTGCCTCCGGTTTGAGCAAGGTCAGGATCGTGAAAACTCCGAGGATCGTGCCGAATGGCATGATGAGACACTCGATCCCGGCAACGACCAAGCAGAAGGTGTGCGAGCGATGGGCGGCGAGGCGCTTCCCGGCGATCACGATCAAGGTGGAAACGATGAAACCGCACAAAATCATGATGGCCGGCAGGATCGTGAACAACAAGCCGAAGAGCCGGGCCGGAAACACCTCATTCGGAGCGAGCTCACGAAATTCGGCTGCCGGTTTCTCGACTTCCACCGCAGGCGTTTCCCCAATCGAACTCACCGTGATCTTGGGAGGCTTGGGCGGCTCAAAAAATTCTTCGGGAGCCGCCAGAAAAAAAATCCCCATGGCGAGATGGATGATCGGAAAGAGGGAAACCAGATACCCGATCCCTCCTACCACGTAGTGAAAAATCGAGAGGAGACGGATGTGCTCGCGGACTTGTTCGATCATTCCCGAAGACTAGTTGAAAGCACTTGGATAAATCCAGCGGAATTTGATCTCAACGCTGTGCGGTGGAAGCCCCCGCCCGCCACGCCTTGAAACACGTGATAAACCCGGTCGCGAAATCGTGGGGCCGCTTCGCGATCCACTCCTCGATGAACTCCGGAGAAAACCAGCGTCCACTGTCGACTTCCTTTCCGTGGATGCGGATGCGCCCCTTCGCCTCGGCGAGGAAGACCTCGATGAACTCCAAATCGGTCGCCTCGCTCGCGTCGATCCGGGCGATCCTGACCAGCTCCCCTTTCGGCTCGACCCAGATCTCTTCCCACATTTCGCGGACGGCGCAGTCGTGGTAGCTCTCGCCGGGATCGACGTGGCCGGAAGCGCTGCTGTCCCACTTCAGGCCATGGGTGTCCTTGAGGTGGGAGCGGAACTGCAGGTAGATCTCGCCTGCCTTATTCCTGACAAAGACATGCACGGCGCGGTGGAGGTGTTTCCCCGCGTGGATCTCACGGCGCGGCAGGGTGTTGATGACGACGTCATTTTCATCGACGGCGTCGAGCGACTCGGTCGCAGCGGGCGGCAGGAGACTGCACGGATGCGGATGGAGACGGTCCGAGAGATCGACCCATTCCCCGAGCGACAACTCCTCGGCCCGTGCGCTCGGCTTCAGCCCCATCGCGCCGAAGACCTCCTCCGAGCGATCCTTTTCGAGCTGGAGGTTGTTGTGGAGTTGTTTGCGGCGTTGGGAGAACCCCCGCTTCACGACCTCGCGATAGACCTCGGGCGAATGCGGGGCCAGTTCGCCGGGCGGGCGCGGGTCGAATCGCACGATCGTCGAATCGACCGCGGGACGCGGGTGGAAAAGACCGGGGCCCACGGTGCGCAAAGTCTTGATGCGCCATCGTTCCTGTAACATCAGGGTGAGCACGCCGTAATCCTTGCTGCGCGGCTCGGCGACAAAACGATCGGCGACTTCCTTCTGCACCATGATGACCGCTTCATTCACCGGACTCGGTGCATCGAGGAAACGCTCGAGGATGGTGTTGCCCACCGAATAGGGCAGGTTGCCGATGAACTTTACGGAACCCTCGAGGAAAAGCGGGCGCACGTCGTATTCCGTCGCATCGGCATGGACGACCTCGACGCCACGTGGCCCATATTTCTCCGTGAGATATTGCGCGAGACGGCCGTCCGCCTCGACGAGGATGAGCCGCCGGCATTTCCCGACGAGGTGTTCGCTGAGAGCGCCGAAGCCCGGTCCTACCTCGACGACACAATCATCGGGTCCCACGTTGAGCTGCGAGGCGATCCATTGCGAGACAGCCGTATCAACAAGGAAACTCTGGCCCAGCTTGCGGCTGGGGGTGAGATCGAAGCGTTTCAGCAGGCCCTGGAGTTCGGAGAGGTTCACGCGGCCAAGATGCGTGCATCGCGCGGGAAATCAATACGACGCCGGCCAACGCACCCAGGGAGGTGCGACATTCCTGCCGCCCGGCAAAAGCATCCGGCAACAAAACGAAAGGGCGACAGGTATGTCGCCCCTCCTTGAATGAAAACCACGATGATGGAGGCTCAGTGCGGCTCGGCCTGCTCGGCACCGTGACCGGTATGGGCGCGGACCTTCATCTCGGCGAACTTTGCCTCGGACCCGTGCTCGTGCGGCGAGGCGAGCGATCCCAGCCAGGCGGCGAGGAGCCCGAGCGGAATACTGGCGATACCGGGATTCTGCAGGGGGAAGATCGCGTTTTCACCCATCACGTTCGGACCGATGAGAATGAAGAGGATGCTGGCGACAAGACCGACGCCGAGCCCCCACACCGCGCCAGCGGTCGTGAAGCGCTTCCAGAAGACCGACATGAGGATCACCGGCAGGTTCGCGGAAGCGGCCACGGCGAAGGCGAGACCCACGAGGTAAGCGACGTTCGTCTTGGGTCCGAGGAGGATGGCGATGGCGATGGAAGCGGCTCCGACCACGAAGGCGGTGATGCGCGCGACCTTCACTTCCTCGCCGGGACGGTGCTCCTTGCCATGATGGATCACGTTGGTGAAGAAATCGTGGGCGAAGGAGGTCGAGGCGCTGATGGTGAGCCCGGCCACGACCGCGAGGATCGTGGCGAAAGCGACGGCCGAGATGAAGGCAAAGAACAGATCGCCGGCCAGCACCTTCGCGAGAAGCGGAGCGCTCATGTTGGGATTCGAGCGAACGAGATCTCCATCGAGCAGCGCGGCGGCACCGAAGCCGAAGAAGGTCGTCATGATATAGAACAGACCAATGATGATCATCGCCCAGATCACCGAGACCCGCGCGGTCTTCGCATCGGGCACGGTGTAGAAACGGATGAGGATGTGCGGCAGTCCCGCCGTTCCCAGAACGAGGGCGAGTCCGAGGGAGATCTGGTCGAGCGGATCGGTGAACTTCATTCCCGGGGTGAGGAAATTGACGGTGCTCTCGACGCCATCCTTGTTCACGCTGATGTTGGAGATCGATTCGAAGAATTTGGCGAAGCTGAAGCCGAATTCCTTCATCACAAGGACGCTCAGGAAAAGACTTCCGCTCATGAGGAGGATCGCCTTGATGATCTGCACCCAGGTCGTCGCGAGCATGCCACCAAAGACAACATAAACGATCATCAGCGCGCCGACGCCGATGACGGCGGTGTTGAAGCCGATCCCGGGAAGGAGCTCTTTCACAAGGACGCCGGCGCCCACCATCTGGGCGATCATGTAAAAGATCGAGACGAGGAGCGTGCTGAGCGAGGCCATCGCGCGCACGGGGCGCTCCTTCAGACGGTAGGCGAGCACGTCGGCCATCGTGTATTTGCCAAGATTCCGGAGCGGCTCGGCGACGACAAGGAGCACGGTGAGGTAGGCAACGAGGAAGCCGACGGAGTACATGAATCCATCGTAGCCGCTGGTGGCGATCATTCCGGCGATACCGAGGAAGGAGGCGGCGGACATGTAGTCGCCCGCGACGGCGAGCCCGTTCTGCCATCCGGTGATGCGGCGTCCCGCGGCGAAGTAGGCGCTCGCTCCGCTCGATTTGCGGGCGGACCACCACGTGATCATCAGGGTCGCGGCGACGAAGGCGAGAAACATCGCCAGAGCGGCCGGGCTCTGTTTCGGCGCATCAGGCACGATGTCGGCGAGGAGGGGGATGAAAGTCATTTTTTGTCGGTGTCAGGATTGGCGTGTTCTCCGAGAAGATCGTCGGCGAGGCGGTCGAAGCGGGCCGCGGCACGGGTGTAAACCCAGGCGACGATCCAGGCCATGAAGAACTGCGAAAGGGCGAACCAGTAGGCGATGTTCGCCGGACCGATCTGCTTCTTGGCGAGGTCGGGGAACCATCCTACGATCACGATGAGGGCAAAGTAATAAACGAGGAAGAACAGACAGGCGGGAACAATGAAGCGCTTCTTCGCGGCGAGAAGTGCCTCGAATTCGGGCCGGTGAATGATCTTTTCCCAGACTTCTGCCTGCCGGTCGATTTCGGCATCGTCGATCGCTTCGTTATCCTTGTCGCTCATGGGCGGGGACACTAGGGAGCCGAAACAGGAATGGCAAGCGCGAAATTTGGCGCGACAACCGTCACCCCGCCTGTTTGCGTTCTGGAGGGAATGGCCGGAATCGGCGAACTTCGTCCCGTCCATGCAGTTCCCCTGCCACAGATGGTTCCCACTACGATGGCTCGCGGCCGCCTTCCTGCTCATTCCCTCGGGAGGAAGGAGCGCCTCTCCGGGACCCGTTGTCTTTTCCCGCGATGTCCTCCCGATTCTTTCCGACGCCTGCTTCCAATGTCACGGTCCGGATGCGAAGGAGGGCCGGAAGGGCGACCTGCGCCTCGACGACGAGACTGATGCAAAACGCGATCGCGACGGCATCCGGGTCATCCACGCCGGTCACCCGGACGCCAGCGAACTCCTGCAGCGACTCCTTTCCCACGATCCCGACGAACAGATGCCACCACCCGATCTGGGTCGGCCGCTCTCATCCGAGCAGATCGACACCCTGAAACGCTGGATCGCCGAGGGTGCGAAATGGGGAAAACACTGGGCCTTCGAGCGCATCGAGCGCCCCTTCGTGCCTGAAGTCTCCGCTGGCATCCACCCCGTTGATGCTCTCGTCCAACGAGGCCTCGATGAAGCGGGACTGAAGCCCAATCCGCCGGCCGATCCCGCGACTCTCGTCCGGCGACTATCACTGGATCTCACCGGCTTGCCACCTTCTGTGGTTCTCGGTGATCATTCAGCGTTAATCCGTGATCGGGAAAATCCGAAGACCGATCACCGGTCACCGATCACGGATCCCCAATGGTCTTCGATCGTCGACCAACTGCTCGCCTCGCCCCACTACGGCGAACGCATGTCCTGGGACTGGCTCGACGCCGCTCGCTATGCGGATTCGAACGGCTATCAGGGCGACAATGAACGCACGATGTGGCCTTGGCGCGACTGGGTGGTGCAGGCTTACAACGAAAACCTCCCCTTTGATCAGTTCACGATCTTGCAGCTCGCCGGCGACCTTCTTCCCTCCCCCACACAGGAGCAGATCCTCGCAACCGGCTTCAACCGCAATCACATGATCAACGGCGAAGGCGGGCGCATCGCCGAGGAAAATCGCGTCGATTATGTCATGGACATGACCGAGACCATGGGCACGGTCTGGCTCGGACTCACCCTCAATTGCTGCCGCTGCCACGATCACAAGTTCGATCCGCTGACACAGGCGGACTACTACCGCTTCACCGCCTTCTTCAATCAAACTCCGGTGTCCGGAGCCGGAGGCAATGCCCAAACCCCGCCGGTGCTCGAGATCGCCCCTCCCGAAGCCATCACCGCCCGTGACACCGCGCGAAAAGCGCGCAATGCCGCCAAGGCTCTCCTCGACAAAGCCCCGGAGCCGGAAAAGGCTGCCCTCGAAAAATCCTTCAAGGAAACCGAGGCGAAACTCAAGTCACTCGAAGATACCATCCCGAAAGTGATGGTGATGGCCGATCAGAAGGAACCCCGCAAAACCTTTCTGCTCGATCGTGGGCTTTACAACGCCCCCGGTGAGGAAGTCGCCGCCGCCGTTCCGGCCATACTTCTCCCGGCACCGGAGACGCGCAACCGGCTCGATCTCGCCCGCTGGCTCGTCTCGCGCGACCATCCCTTGACCGCACGTGTCACCGTGAACCGGCTTTGGCAGATGCTCTTCGGCGTCGGTCTCGTGAAGACCGCGGAGGATTTCGGTCTCCAAGCCGAGTATCCCCGCCAGCGTGAGTTGCTCGACTGGCTTGCCGCCGAGTATGTCGAATCGGGTTGGGACACCAAGGCACTTCTCAAAACCATCGTCACCAGCGAGACCTATCGCCGTTCCTCCGCGATCACTTCACCTTCCGACTTCGAGAATGATCCGGAGAACCGGCTCCTCGCCCGCGGAGCCCGCTTCCGCATGCCCTCGTGGATGATCCGCGATCAAGCGCTCGCCGTTTCCGGTCTTCTCGAGGGATCGGTGGGTGGCCCTTCCGTCTTCCCCTACCAGCCCGAAGGCATCTGGGATGAAGCCACCTTCGGCAAGAAAACTTACCGCATGAGCGAGGGCGGCGATTTGCATCGACGCAGCCTTTACACCTTCTGGCGCCGCATCGTCGGTCCCACCGAGTTTTTCGATACCGCGAAACGCCAGGTCTGCGAGGTGAAGCCGCTGCGCACGAACACTCCGATGCACGCGCTCACGACGCTGAACAGCCCCACCTACGTGGAGGCGGCTCGTTTCCTCGCCGACAAGGTCCTCCGGGCGCATTCCGATGAGAGTGCGCGGTTTCAGACCTTGTCTCATCACCTCCTTGCACGGCCTGCCAATGCGGAAGAGACGGCGATCTGGAAACGAAGCCTGGGACGAGCCAGGGATTCCTTTTCCCGGGATTCCGCCGCCGCCGACCGCCTCCTCGCCGTCGGATCATCCCCCATCCGCCTAGGTCTCGACACCGTCGAACACGCCGCCTGGACCGCCCTTTGCCTGAACCTGCTGAATCTGGACGAGACCCTGACAAAAGAATAACGATGTCTCCCCTGCCCGCACATTCCCCTTGGCGGATACTCGATCCCGCGGCACCGGCGCCGTTGCGGGACCACCAGCTTGGCATCAACCGTCGGCAGTTCTTCGGTCGGGCGGCCACGGGCATCGGCGCGGGCGCATTGGCCTCCTTGCTTTCCAAAGAAGGGCTGCTCGGGGCGGAACCAGAGCCCGGAGGATTGACGGGATTCCCCAACCGTCCACCCAAAGCGAAACGTGTCATCTATCTGTTCCAGAACGGCGGCCCCACTCATGTCGATCTTTTCGACTACAAACCACGCCTCCATGAGGTGCACGGAAAGCCGGTGCCGGAGGGTTACCTCGGCGGAAAACGATTCAGCACGATGACCGGCGACCCGAGCGGCAAACTGATGTTGCAGCCGGTCGAGCCCTTCCAACAGCACGGCCGGTCGGGTGCCTGGGTCAGCGCCTTCATGCCCCACACCGCGAAGATCGTGGACGAGCTCTGTTTCGTGAAGAGCCTCCACACCGATGCGATCAACCACGCCCCCGCGATTTCCTTTCTCCTCAGCGGCGCCCAGATCCCGGGACGCCCGACCATGGGGGCTTGGCTCAACTACGGGCTGGGTGTTTCCTCGGAAGACCTCCCGGGATTCGTCGTCATGACTTCGGTCAGCAAGGGCACGAGTTGTGGCCAGATTTTTTACGATTTCTACTGGGGATCGGGCTTTCTGCCGACCCGGTTCCAAGGCGCGAAATTCCGCGGCAGTCGTGATCCCGTGCTCTACTTGAACAACCCGGATGGGCTTTCATCCGATCTGCGCCGGGGTCTTCTTGACGACCTCTCCGAACTGAACGCGATCAAGTTTCGCGCCATCGGCGATCCCGAGATCGAGACCCGCATCGCCCAATACGAGATGGCCTACCGCATGCAGACAAGCGTGCCGGAGCTGACGGATTTCTCGGACGAGCCCGATCACATCCTCGCGATGTATGGCCCGCAGGTGCGCGAGCCCGGCACCTTCGCCTACAACTGCCTCATGGCTCGCCGGCTCGCCGAGCGTGGGGTGAATTTCATCCAATGCATGCACGCCGGGTGGGACCAGCACAACAGCCTCACCACTGAACTTTACACCCAGTGCCGCGACACCGACCAGCCCAGTGCCGCCCTCGTCATGGACCTGAAAATGCGCGGGCTTCTCGATGACACCCTGGTCATCTGGGGCGGTGAGTTCGGTCGGACCCCGTTTATCCAGGGAGACCTCGGGAACCGCGAACGCTGGGGCCGCGACCATCATCCCTACGCCTTCACCATCTGGATGGCGGGCGGCGGGGTGAAGCCGGGTATCACATACGGTGCCTCGGATGATCTGGGCTTCAACGCGGTCGAAAACCCCGTGCATGTCCACGACCTCCAGGCCACGATTCTACATCTGTTAGGGATCGATCACGAGCGCCTCACCTACCGGTTTCAGGGGCGCTATTTCCGGCTCACGGATGTGCATGGACACGTCGTCAGGCCGATTCTGGCGTGATCGGATCAGTCACTACGGAGGGAGGATCGTAGAGAATGCCGTCTGGCGCGATGGCACCGCCCGAAACGATGAAGGTCATCGCTTCATCCATGGTCCAGTCGGTCGAGACAATGTCCTCGACCGGCACGATCTCCAGATAGCCCGAGGTAGGATTGGGCGTCGTCGGTACGTAGACCGCGGCGAGTTGGCGTCCGGTTCGCTTGTCGGTCAGAGTACGCGTGACGAGACCCACCGTCTTCATCTCAGGTGAAGGAAAGTTGATGAGGACGACACGCTGCACGTTGCCCTTCGGCTTGTCGCCGAGTACGGCGATGAGTTTCCGCACCGATCCGTAAATCGTTTTTACCAACGGGATACGGTGAAAGAGTCCCTCGAAGAAATTGAAGAAGAGCCGCCCCACGAAATTGGTGGTCACCCATCCCAACAGGAAGATGATCGCCAGCACCAGAATGACGCCGACGATCGACAATGTCGTCTCACTCTCCAGGATCGAAGCCACCAGCGGATACTCCGGTCCGGCAAAGTTGGCAAGCGTGCGGAAAATCGGCGTGCCGATGTCGGAAAGAGTGCGAAACAGGAAGGCCAGCACCACCCAGGTGATCCACAGCGGAATGATCGCGAGCAGGCCGGTGATGAAATAGCGTTTTAAGAAATTTGGTTGGCGTGGGGCCTCGGCTGCGGACGGCTCATGCATGCCCGACCTTTCCACAAGGAAGCCGTCCCGACAAGGAAGTCCGGACTTCTCATTTCATGGGCCAATGCCAGAGGAAAACCAAGGAACGGCAGACGCCCAAGCCGCCGAAAGCCACGTTCTACGTCCCCATCACATCCTTCCGCAAATCCCGCAGCACCCGGAGATCTCCCCACTCCGCTCCTCGCATCCGGCGCGCTCCTGTCGTCCGCTTTTCACCAAATCGCCGTCGCAGCCGTTGCTCGCGTGCAAAAACCTCCTCCACGAAGGCCTCCGTGCCCAGCACCGCTCCGTCGCAAAAATACCTCACCCGGCGCCGCAAGGCCTCGCGCAATGGCAGTTTTCCGCCCGTTTCACGCACCACTTCGATTTCCGCCTCGGTGAATCCGGCACGC
>JAEUHI010000007.1 GCA_016795385.1 Verrucomicrobiales bacterium
GTGACGGGCGGTGAAGGGATGCCCAACCTGCTCTCGCCGCTGCTGTTTGAGAAACAGGTGAAACATATCCGTGCGATGTTCGATCACTTCCAGGAGCCGATGCACAACATCGATCTCACCGACGGCTACAGTGGCCGCACCTCCGATGATCCGGCGTGGCAGGCTCAACAAACGCCGCAGCGTGGATGGGCTGGTGCGATGTCGGATCATGTCTTCGGCTACTTGAACCGTGTGGCGTTGGAGGTGCATCGCACTCACCCCGACCGTCTCGTCAGCGCCTTGGCCTACGGGGCCTACACCATGCCGCCGGAAAAGATCGCGAAACTCAGTCCGAACCTCGCGCTGATCGATGTCGGGCACCGGCAGGAGTTTTGGGAAGAGGCGAAATGGAACGAGCGGCGACAGTGGCGCGCCGATTGGCTCAAAAAGCTGTCCTCAGGCAAATACATCACCTGGGACTTCAGCACGAATGCCCGCCCGGAACAGGCCGGACGCCCGGTTTACTATACGCGTCAGATCAGCCGCGATCTGCGCGAGCTGAAAGGTGTCAGCCTCGGTGAGCAGGTCGAGATTTACGCGCATCCTGCGGGCAAGGAGCAGTCCTTCGGCTACCACGACCTCGCCATCGAGCATTTTAATCTCTACGTCACCGCACGGCTCTACTGGGATGCGAACCAGGACGTGGAGGCGATGCTGGCGGACTATTGCACGAGCTACTTCGGCCCCGCGGCGGAGGCGATGAAGGCCTTCATCACCCATGCGGAGGCGAACTGGATGCACATGAACATCGACGCGGCCAAAATCGGCGAATCGTTCGATCTGCTGGCAAAAGCGAAGGCTGCCGTCGATCCCGCGAGCCTGCCCGGCCGTCGCATCCAGCAGATCGCCGACACCATGAAGCCGCTGGAAACCCTGCGCGTGCAGCTCAGCCGCAAGCGCGAGACCGGTCTCGACTACCGCGTGCTCGAAACCGTCAACACCGGAGCCAAACCGCTCGGTAGCAAGCCGCTCGACGGCAATGTGGACAAAGCCTATTGGGGAGAGGTGCGGACATCGGCCCTCATCAAGCTGCGTTCGCAAGACCCTCAGCCCAGGGCCAACAGCCACTTCCAGATTCAACGTGACGGCACGACGCTGCACATCGGCATCGTCTGCCAGGAGCCTGACATGAAGGGTTTGCAAAGCACCACGACGAAGAACGATGATCCGAAGCTGCTGGATGGCGATCACGTGACCCTGCTCATCGAGACTTCCTCGCGCAGCTATTACGAGATATCCGTCAACCCTGCCGGAGCCGTTTATGACCTCGATCGTGCACCCGGTGGCAGGGGAGAGGGGTGGAGCAGCGGTGCCCAGGTGGCCGTGCATCGCGGCGCGGACCGCTGGAGCATCGAGATGCGGCTCCCCATCGTCGGCGCGGAGGCGTTTACGCTCGATCCCACCAAGGGCATCGACGGCGCACGGCCCAAGGAGCTATTCCCCTGGCACTTCAACCTCGGACGCAGCCGCATCCGTGACGGCAACATCGAACGCACCGCCTTCTCGCCGACCGGCAGGGAGGATTTCCATGTGCCGGAGAAGTTCGCCAAGCTTTGGGGGCGTTGAGCGCCTCTCTTTCCCGTCTCAGTCCGACGGTTCTTCCCGATTGATAAACCCGTCCCTCGACAGGCCTGATCGCGCGGGCGGCGGGTTCGGTCTTGCGAAGGGGCTCTGGAGGGATCATGAAACCGGAAACCCATCCCGTTTCCGGCTCCGATGATTTCCCGTCTTGTTTTTCCCGGGCTTCTCCCGTCGCTCGTCTCACTGACGCTTGACCACGTCACCCTCTCCGCCGCCGAACTCACCCTGACCGCACCGCTCGAACACCAGGTGGTGCAGCGGAGCAGCCCAGGGAAGGGACTGCTTCGAATCGCGGGCGAACTGTCGGAAGAGGTCCCCGGAAAAGACTTGGCCATTGAGGCGCGCCTCGTCGGCGAAAAGGACGCCACGGGATGGCAGCGCGCGGGCGGTTCGATTGTGGGGAAAAAGCTCTCGGCCACGGTCGAGGCTCCTGCGGGCGGCTGGTGGACGCTCGAGGTGCGGGTCACGCGTGAAGGAAAGGAACTGGCGGCCGGTCGCGTTGGAAAGGTCGGCGTCGGCGAGGTCTTTGTCGTCGCGGGCCAGTCGAACTCGGCCAATTTCGGCGAAGAAAAACTAACGCCGCAGACCGGTCTCGTCGCCTCCTTCGACGGCAAGACGTGGCGACCCGCCGAGGATCCGCAGCCGGGTGCGAGCGGAGATGGAGGCAGTTTCGTGCCGCCGCTCGGCGACGAGCTCGCGCGAAAACTCGGCGTGCCGATCGGCTTCGTCTCCTGTGGCATCGGTGGCACGAGCGTGCGCGAATGGCTGCCAAGGGGCGCGACCTTTCCGAACCCTCCGACGATCGAAAGCCGCGTCGAGAAGCGTCCTGATGGTCTCTGGATGAGCAAGGGCGATGCCTATCAGGCCTTCCTCTCCCGCATGAAAGCGCTCGGGCCGCGCGGCTTCCGCGCCGTGCTCTGGCACCAGGGCGAGAGCGATGCGAACCAGAAGGATCCGACCCGCACCCTGCCGGGGGATCTTTACCGGAAGTATCTCGAAACGATCATTCGCGAATCGCGGCGCGAGATCGGCTGGGAAGTTCCCTGGTTCGTCGCGCAGGCGAGTTACCACGTGCCGGGCGACGAGGGCAGCGACGACATCCGCGCGGCGCAGGCCTCCCTTGCCCGCGACGGCATCGCCCTCGCCGGTCCCGATTCGGATGCCCTGAAGGGCGACCTGCGCGAGCGGAACGGGCAGGGCGTTCATTTCTCCGGCAAGGGGCTGCGCCAGCATGGCCTGAAATGGGCCGAGGCGATCCTGCCCTGGATCGAGCGCCAATGGATCGAGCCGAGAACGGTCGCGGGCGGCACGGAGTGGTCCGACTTCGCCCAACTCCCGGCGAGCCATGCGATCGGTTGGGTCGGGGCGAACGTGTCGACGCGCGACACGAAGAGCTGGAACGGTGTCCTTGATGAGGCGAAATGGGGCACGCCCTCGCCCGATCAGGTCGTCTCGCGCAACTGGGATTGGAAGATCAGCGACGAGGCTTGGGCCGCAGCGGTGAAGGAGAAAGGAGAAGGCCCCCGCGAGGAGGTGCGATTCGATCTCTGGTTGCCCGAGGGCCTCGCGGTGGTGAAGGGAATGGTGGTCATGTCAGGACACGGCAGCGGCGAGAGTCTTTTTTCCCGCGCCGATCTGCGGGCGCTCGCGGCGGAGCTGGGACTGGGCTTGTTCAAGTTCACCGGCAATCCGATGCAGCGCGGGTTCTGGCCGCGGAGCCTGCTCCTCGACCGTCTCCGCGACTTCGGCGCGAGGAGTGGTCATGCGGAAATCGGGAATGCGCCGCTCTTCCTCTACGGCCACTCGAACGGCACGGGATTTTCCGCCGTCTTTCCCTCGTATGAACCCGAGCGCGTCTGGGGCTGGGTCTCGATGCGGCCGGGGATCACCTTCCAGGTCTACCAGCCCGGAGCGGTACAGGTGCCGGGGCTGGTCATCTTCGGGGAGGAGGACTCTTTCCTCGCTCGCCCTTCGCGCGAGGAGAATCTCGCCGTCGTTCCCGCCCTGCGGAAAAAGCACGGGGCGCTGTGGAACATCGCGGTCGAACCGAAGACCGGGCATGGTCCCGGGGAAAAGACCTGGCCGCTCGTGTTTTCGTTTCTCCGCCACACCTTCGCCGCACGCGTACCCGCGGACGCGGATCCGCGGAAGGGACCCGTGAAGCTGAAGACGCCCGCGCCTGAAAGCGGTTATCTCGGCGAAAACTGGGACTCCGCGAAGGGTGGCTACCAGGAATTGACGATCGCGCCCTTCGCCGGATTCTCCGGAGACCCGGGCACCGCCTCCTGGCTCGTCAACGCCGCCTACGCCGCCGACTGGCAGGCGTTTCAGCGGGAGGGGGAGGTGACCACGAGGTGATGGTGGAAGATTGAGAGCCAACCAGCAAATTTTCCGAGTGACGATGACTTTTGATTTTTCCCCAGAGCATGTCCGGGCGCGGGAGTTTGGGACGCATCGCAAAGGTTGGAGTTTGGCTCTTTTCAGCTGCCTCGCTATCTGCCTCAATCCCCTGTTCCTCCCGTCGCTGAGAGCCGCTCCTTTGCAGCTTTCTCTCGACGAACCTGGAGCGCCGGAATGGATCATCCACGGCCGCGCCGAAACGGTGCCCGGAGTAAAAGGCGCTGGTCTGCAGCTCGACGGCCGCTCCCTCATCGAAGTGAAGGGCTCTGCCGCTTTCGTCCCCGGCGCGGAGGGCCTCAGCTTCACGATCTGGTGCAATCCTTTCCATGGGCGCGACGGGCAGCACATGATCGTGACGAAGAACCGCTACGGCCAAGGCGAGCGCGAGTGGGGTGTGATGATCGACCAGGACGGGAAATTCCGCCTCTACCTCTGGCAGGGAAAATGGGCAACGGTGGAGGCGAAGACGGCACCGAAGCCCGGTCACTGGCATCAGGTCGGCGTGGTCATCGCGGAAAAAAGCGCCGAACTCTGGATCAACGGCCGTCGCGAAGGCCGCGTCGATCTGGCCGCTCCCCTCGCCGGCACGGCGGCACCGGTCACGCTCGGTGGCGTGCTGGATGGTGCGCCCCGGCAGACCTGGTTTGGAGCGCTGGACGATTTCCGGCTGTTCGACCGGGCGCTCTCCGAGGCGGAAATGGCGGCACTCCATGAGCCGGTCACGGCGACGTTGGAGATTCCGGAGATGCCCTTGCCGGAGGCGACGCGGGCCGATCCTTTCTGGACCCGCGTCGGCGCGGAAGACGCGGAGCAGGATCGCAGTCTCACGCTTTTCGACGGTCGCAGCCCCGACAAACTCGCCTGTGATACGACCCTGCGCCGGATGCCTGATGGATCATGGGTCCATGTCATGCTCGGCGGCGGCGACAAAGAGCCCGATCCGCGCAACGGCGTTTTTCTCCAGCGCAGCCTCGACGAGGGCGCCACCTGGAGTGCGCTGGAACGGCTCGACTTCGGCTTTCCAAAAGACGGCGACACCCGCGCTCTCGTACCGACCGAGCTGATGGTGCACGAGGGGCTTTGCACGCTCTACTTCGCGACTAACGACGGCACCTTCGGCGGCTGGAAAAGCTGGTCAGTGACGAGCGACGATTCCTGCAAAAGCTGGGAGGCTCCCCAACCGCTGCCGGGACGCCTGCACGACCGCACCTTCATCCGCAATCACATCGTCACCCGCGACGGGCGGCTCTTGCTGCCTTTCCAACACTACGAAGACGCGCCCCGCAGTGCGCCGGTGAACGGCGTCCTAATCAGCACCGATGGCGGGCAGACCTGGAGCGAGCATGGCAACATCCGCCTCACCGAAAACCGCGCCTATCAGGGCTGGGCGGAAAACAACATCGTCGAGCTTCTCGACGGCCGCATCGCCATGATCATCCGCGCTGATGGA
>JAEUHI010000051.1 GCA_016795385.1 Verrucomicrobiales bacterium
CCAGCGCTTCACGGTGAGGACTTTGAAATTCATCCGTTGGCTTAGGAACTTCGTCTACCGCCCGACTTCCTGGGAAGCGGCTCTGGCCCGGCTACGCCAGGTCTACGCGACTTTTTAGGGCGGAGTTTTCCACACCGTTCAGGCATGAAAAAAGCGCGCGTTGATCAGGCTTCGCGGTAGAGCAGGTCGACCAGATCTAGGGACTTGCGGTTGGGGAGGATTCCGGATTCCATTTGATTCATGACATAGGCAAAGGAAAGACCGGCCTCGGGATCGGCGAAGGCATGACTGCCGCCGGCTCCGGGTTGACCGAAGGCAGAAGGGGAGGGACCGAACAGTTGGCGCTGCTTCCGCCCGGTCGTATCGAGCGGATCGGTTTTGAATCCTCCGGTAAAGGCGGTGGGGAGCAGCAGGGTCTGGTCGGGGCCGCTCGTCTGAAGGGTGCGGGCGGTGCGGACGACACGGGCGGGTAACACCTGGACACCGTCAAAGGCGCCGTCGAGGGCGAGGATCTGGTAAAACTTGGCGAGGGCACGGGCGGAGCCGATTCCGCCAAAGGCCGGGAGACCGGCCTGAAGATATTCGAGCTGGTTGATCTCACCAAGGGATCGCATCCCCGAAGGTGAGGCAAAGGCGGCGAGGGCGAGGGAATCGGTCTGGGCAAGGGCGCGATAGAAAGGAATCTCCTCCTCGTTGGGGCGTTGCACCTTGGGCGGAACCATTACGGCAAGCCGATCGAGCAGGTGCGCAGGGAAATCGCCGATCCAGAAATCGATGCGGAGCGGAGTGCCCAGATTCTCGTTCCAGTATCGGCCCAGGGGGACGCCTCCGGTGACCCTCCTGACGACTTCGTCGAGCAGGTATCCGATCGTGCGGGGGTGATAGCCGTGCCCTTCTCCGGGAGTCCAGAACGGCTTCTGTCGCACCATCGCGGCGATCACTTCGCCATGGGAAAGAAGGTGGGGGCGGTTCCCGGGCGAGAGGGCCGGCAGCCCGGCCTGATGGGAAAGAAGTTGGACGAATGTCAGGGAGCTTTCCCTCGCGGCCAGAAGCTCGGGCCAGACTTTGGAAACAGGATCGTGTGGCGACAAACCGGCATTCTCGAGGGCGAGGAGAAAGGCGACGGCGGCGGGCCCTTTGGTGGCGGACCAGACCGGCGCGAGGGTATCGGCCTTCCACGGAACCTCGCGCTTCGGATCGGCCCATCCCTGATGGAGCGAGACGATTTCCTCGCCGCCCCTCCAGACCGAAAGCGAGGCACCGAGTTCCCCGCGCTCTTCAAAATTCCGGGAAAAACGTTCTTCGAGCGCTTCGATCATCGATTCAGAGAGCCTCGGCGATGCCGGCCAAATCAGGATCGCCGAGGGCACGGTCGCGGAAATTCCGATCCATTTCGACGGAGAGACGCAGCCAGGTCAACGCTGCCTGCGATTTGCCGAGAGCCACTTCGTAACAGGCGAGATTATAGAAGTAGACGGGTTCGTCCCGGAGGGTTTCAGGACCTGCCTGGATCAGTTCGATGGCGTCCTCAGTACGACCGAGGGCATGCAGGCAGTAGGCCCCCTGGATGAAGCCGGCATGATTCTCGGGGTGAAGACTGCAAAGGATGCCGCACAAGGCCAAGGCTTCCTCGATTTTTCCCTCGTCGAGACGGATGGTGATGCGGAACTCGCGCACCTCGGGTCGGTCGCGCTTGTCCGGGGGAAGTTGGTCGAGTTCGGACCAGGCCTCGTCGTACATCGCGAGGTCGAGGTAACCGCGGGCACGGTCCAGCCAGTAAGGTTCGGTCATGAAAAGGGGAGAAACGGTCGGGTGGGAAATGAGCCGCCGCATGAGACGATTGTCAATCCCGGCGGTTCTCCCGCGACCACGCTTGCAGCTCTTCGAGGAGGCGGCTTTCCGTCTCTTCTTCCCGGGGTGTCCCGACATACGTCGTCCGGTAATGATAGCGGACCGCCTCCGCGGCGGCGGGCGGCGGACAGACGCGATCGGAGATTCGTTGAAGCAATTCCCGCCAAGTTTGTCCGGAACGACGGTGGATTCCAGCATCCGTGGCAATCGCTTCGAGGGCGATGAGAAAGCCGGGAGTTCGGGGCGGCGTAAAACGGTCGACGTCCCCGGGGGCACCGTGAGTGGCGGCGCCTTTCGAACCTTTTCCCAGACGCCAGCTCAAAAGTCCAATCAGGCCGAGCCCCAGGGCGCTCGCGAGGAAGAAATTCCGGGAAAGCCATTCGACGGCAAGGAGGAGGAGTTCGCTCCAATCCGCGCCTGCGGCCGCCCGGGTTTCGTCGAATTCGGAGAGGTCATGATAGGGCAGTTCCTCCAGGAGAGGCAGAGGTTGGGAAGAGGGGACCCGTGATGCGGCGGTGGGGACTCGCGGGGTCGTGTCGAAGACCTTCCACTGGTGATCCGGTGTCAGGACCTCGGCCCAGGCGTGGAAATCGCTGTCACGAAAAGCGAAGAGGCGTTGGCCGGGATCGGCGATGCCGCCCGCGAAACCATAGGCGATTCGCGAAGGGATCCCGAGGCTCCGAAGCATCAAGACGGTGGCCGCCGCGTAGTGTTCGCAATGACCCCGCCCATGGCCGAAGAGAAACGCTTCGATCGGACTCGAACCGTCCGGGGTGTTGAAGTGCAGTGAATAACTGGTCTGTGAGGCGAGAAATTGCCGTATCGCACCGAGCGGGTCGTCGGCCGGAAAGGCAGCGCTGATCGAGCGAATCTTCCCGGACAGGGGCGAGGGGGGCATCTGCAGATAGACTCCGGGGATTTCCATGGTCCGCGGAACCTTCAGGTCACCGGCCCGGATCCCGGTAGGGGCATCGGCGGCGACGGAGGCGGTGTATTGCAAAAGCTGAATCTCCTCGGCTTCGGAGAGTTGATACCAGCCGTCGGCGAATTCGTAGACGGACGGCGCGTGGATCGCCACCGCGTTGCTGATGAGCGGAAGATGCGTGAGCGAAAGTCGATCGACAAAGTAGGTGTGCCGACGCGAGGGATCGTTGTTGCTGATCAACCGACCGGCCGGGTCCAGATCGATGCGCTGGTCCTCCCGGCCGTCGTCCCCATCATAGAGCCAGAGACCGCTGCGGAGGGGAGAGATCACTTCGTCGCTTTCAAACAGGGCGAGGGTGGAAGTGCGAAGGTAGAGCGGCGCTTCGGACCAAGTGCGGTAAAGCGACGGTGCATGGGCTCGGATTCGTACGGCCACTTCGCCACGGAACTTGAGATTCGCCTCGCGAGGGAGTTTGCGAGAGGCCGCGTCGCCGAGCGGGCCGCGCGATCCGATCTCGGGACCCCGTGAGGTGGTAAGTTCGAGTGAACCCTCGTCTTCGTGAATGAAAACGTGTCTTAGCCCGGAGGCGGCCGCGGATGATCCCGCGATGATCGCGGTTAGAGCCAGGCATCCTGGCAAAACCACCCACGCGATTCGCCGGATCGGGGGCATCCCCGCGAAGATGAGGTGGGCGCACCAGATCATCAAGGGCAGTGCCGCCACGGGATGGGCTTCCCAAGGACCAAAATCGTACAGGATTGTCGCGGCCGAGGCGCCGAGGACGATCAGACCGCCGCCTACTCCCGCGTAAGCTCCGATCTCAAAAGGGACCGTCCGTCCGCTCGGTGGACGGAAAGCGGAAACAAGGGCGGCGAACCAAAGCAAGGAGAGTCCGCCATGGAAGGCCCATGGCATCTCGGCCCGGATGGCGAGGGCGCGGCCGTCTTGAAAAAGACGTGTCTCGATCCAGAGCGCGGCAAGGCTGATAAGGATGGGGCTGACAATTCGCGCGACTTCACCTCCGGCGAGGCGGGTCGAGACCCATCCTCCGGCCAGGGAAGCCAGAAGCACGAGAAGGGTCAATCCCATCGGCACGGGTGAGCCCGAAAGCATCCAGCCCGCGACCGATGCCGCGAGCGGAGCGAGCAAGGCGGAGAGACGGGGATTCATGATCGGGCGAGCGCTCGGATGCGAAGACTGGGGCGCGAGCCGTGGGTCAATCGCGTCGTATCGAGGCAGGTGACGTGGGGAAAGCGCGCCCGAGCGGCCTCCTCCCAGCCCGCGAGCGGGCCGTCGCCAAGGACGAAGACCTCGTCGCAGGCGGGGAAGGGATCGCCATCCAGTCCTTTGGGCCCGGCGAAGGTCCCTTCGATGGTGGACAGTGGTCGACGGCGCGAGAGGGCGAGGGTGTCGAGCATCGACGAGAATTCGTGTCTCTCGCGGAGCAACACGGGCACGCCTGGAGCCTGACAAAACCACACGGGGATCTCCTCCCGTTGGAAACGCATGAGCAGACCGGTGGCGATCCGCAGGATCAGTTCATAGGTCTCGGGTGTGATGAGGGTGCCCGGAGCCTCGTAAGAATGCAGGAAGATTCCGTAAAGCGAGGGTTTCGGCCGGGGTGGTTCGGTCTCGGCGAATTGCAGGCGGCCGGAGCGGAGGCTGGTGGGCCAATGAATGCCCCGCACGGGATCGCCGTGACGGAATTCACGCAGATAGCGGAACTCCGAGAGCGGATCGGGCGGATCGTTCACGTTCTCGGCGGACTCCTGGGAGAGGAGCTCGAGCCTGTCGCGCAATCGGGAAGGCAACCAGGGTTTTGGCAGCACGAGGGTGGCGTGATCGTCGCGAAAGCCGCCGTGTTGTTCTGTCAGGAAAATTCCAAGTGGCCAGGTTGATGCAAGCGTCCACGGTTTTGCCGGTAGGGGACCGCGGCGATGGGCGAGACCCGTGCAACGGAGATCATGTCGAGCGTGCCCCTGTGTGGAGACCTCGCGCTCTCTCACGGCCGGGGCGAGGGGATCGGTGAAAGAGGCATCGGCGGAATCCGGAAAAGAGGGACCGAGCCGCAGGTGCAGCCGCATCGGAAAACTTTCTCCGGCACGGGCCCGGCGAGGCAGTTCACGGACGACTTCGACTCCCTCGAGATGGCGGGCCGCGAAATGACGGCAGACGAAGAGGATGCATGCGAGGGAGATACCGACGGCGAGGATGGGGCCGGAAAACAACACCAGACCCGCCGCCGTCGTCAGCGCCGCGGCCGAGCTGATGATGAGCCCGGTCTGAGTGAGGCGTGGCGGCGATGCGAGGGGCATGGTAGGCGCGATTCTACAGATTCACGAAGCCATGAGGCAAGAGGAACTGTCGATCTTCGCAGCGCCAGCCGGGAACGATTTCCGGACGTCACTCCACCGGCACGGTTTCGAGCAACTCCTCCAACAACAAGCGGAGAGCCGCCCGCCGATTGGAGGCTCCATCGCGATCGAATTCACTTTCTCCGGCCTCGACGCGATGGAGCACGGCGGGGAGGAAGGCGCGCTTCACGTCTTCGGGAAAGACGGCTTCATGATCCTCCAGAAACGCCATGGCGCGGGCGGCCTGCATGATGGCGAGGGCTCCGCGGTTGCTGATGGCGGTATCAAGTTCGGGATGATGGCGGATCGCGTCACAAAGACGGATCACATAGCGGAAGATGGCATCCGAGGCGGGGAGCCCGCGGACGAGGCGCTGCCATGCGGCGACCTGGGCGAGATCGATGCCGGACATGGCCGCGGCGGTTGCTTCGCCAGCGCCGTCGGACCCGCCCGTGGCGAGCCGGGAGGCATGGTGTTTCAGGATGTCCGCCCGGATCCCGCTGTCGGGCAGGCTCATCTCGATGGAAACGAGAAAGCGGTCGAGCTGGGGAGCGGGCAGGGGAAAGGTGCCGGCGCGGTGGCGGTTGTTGCGTGTCGCGACGACCTGGAAGACTCCGGGGAGCGGCCTCGTCACGCCATCGACGGTCACCTGTCCCTCGTTCATGCACTCGAGCAGGGCGCTCTGGATGCGGGGGCTGGTGCGGTTGATCTCGTCGGCGAGGAGGAGATTGGTGAAGACGGGGCCTTCGATGAACTCGAATCCCTGGCGGTCCTGCCGGTAGATGGAATAACCGACGAGATCGGCGGGGAGGAGGTCGGGGGTGAACTGCACCCGTTTGAAAGTCCCGGAAATGGAGGTCGCGAGGGTCTTGGCCAAGGTCGTCTTGCCAACGCCGGGGGGGCCTTCGATGAGGGCGTGACCTCCCGCGAGCAAGGCCGCGACGAGTTCATGCACGGCCGTCTCCGCGCCGAGGAGGGAGGCGTTCAGATGCGCGAGCAGGTCTTTGAGGGGAGCGTCCAAAAGAGGAATGGGGTGTTTGTCAGGATCTCACATCCGCTCGGTCGTGGCGATGCCGAGCAGCCCGAGTCCGTGGCGGAGCACGCGGCCGGTCAGTTCGCACAAGGCGAGGCGGGTGTGACGGATGTCGCCCTCGACTTTCAGCACCGGGCAGGCCTCCCAGAACTGGTGGTAGGTTGTGGCGACTTCGTAGAGATAGGCGGCGAGGGCGTTCGGGCGGAAGTCTTCGAGAATCGTCGGAACGATCTCGGCGTATTGGGCGAGCTTGATGAGCAGTTCCTTCTCGGCCTCCTCGGTGAGGACGAGGTCGCCGGTGCTGCTCTCAAAGCCGCTGCCCAGCTTGCGGAAAATGGCACGGGTCCGCACGTAGGCGTTGATGAGGTAGGGCGCGGTGTTGCCCTTCAGGCTCAGCATGGTGTCCCAATCGAAGATGTAGTCCGTCATGCGGAACTGGCTCAATTCCGCGTACTTCACCGAACCGATCCCGATGACGCGGGCGATCGCGGCTTTCTCCTCTTCGGGCAATTCCGGATTTTTCTCCTCGATGATGGCGCGGGCGCGCTCGATCGATTCGGCGAGGACGTCGGCGAGTTGTACGGTGTCGCCCGAGCGGGTCTTCAGCATCTTGCGGTCTTTCCCGAGAATGCTCCCGAAGGCGATGTGACGGAAATCGGCGTCCTGCCCGCGGCGTTTCGCGATGGTGAAGATCTGCTCGAAGTGGAGCTGCTGCGGCGCGCCCACGACATACCAGATCGCATCGGCACCGAGCTCTTGGATGCGGAAGTCGATCGTGGCGAGATCGGTCGTGGCATAGAGAAATCCGCCGTCGCTCTTGCGGATGATGGCGGGCTTGTCGGCGAGCTTTTCGTCATCGCGGAAGAAGACACAGACGGCACCTTCGGAGACTTCGGCGATGCCTGAGGCGAGGAGATCCTCGACGAGCGGGGCGAGGCGGTCATTGTAATAACTTTCGCCGTACCAGTGGTCGAACTTCACATCGAGCAAATCGTAGATCTTCTGCAGGCCGCTCTTCGATAGCTCGACACAGCGTTCCCAGATCGCGAGATTTTCCGCATCACCTCCTTGCAGGGCGACGAGCTCGGATTTGCAGGCTTCGAGGATGGACTCGTCCTCCTTGGTGCGGGCGTTCACCTCGCGGTAGACGCGGAGCAGCTCGGGAATGGGATCGGCCTCGAGGGCGGACTGGTCGAGGAGGTGTTTCCACCCCCAGAGGATCATGCCGAACTGCGTGCCCCAATCGCCGATATGATTGTCGGAGATGACGCGATGGCCGAGGAATTTCGCGATGCGCCCGAGCCCGTCGCCGAGGATGGTGCTGCGGATGTGGCCTACGTGCATGGGCTTCGCCACGTTCGGCGCGGAGAAATCGAGCACGATGGTTTTGGGTGACTCGGTCAGGGCGACGCCGAGCCGCGCCTCATCGCTGAGGAGTTCCCCGAATCGGGTCGTGAGGGTGGCCGTGGTGAGGCGGAAATTGATGAAGCCGGGTCCGGCGATCTCCGGTTTTTCACAGAGTCCCGCACCATCGAAGGCCTCGACGATGGCCGCTGCCACTTCGCGAGGGTTTTTCTTCAAGGCCTTCGCGAGGATCATCGCCGCGTTCGACTGGTAATCCCCGAACTGGCGGTTTTGTGTCGCATCGACCTGGGCGGTGAATCCGGGTGGGATTTCCGCGGCAAATGGGGTGTTGGCGAGAGCCTTCTGGAGGCTCGCGGCGATCGATGCGGCAAAGGTGGCGGACATGGAAAACGGGGACGAAATCAAGGTTGCCGGATGTTCAGGCGGCAGCGCTGGAGTAGCAGAGGGTGTCGTAAATGGCCGACTCATCGGGTGCATCGGCGAGGCGCTGGCGGATCCCGGCGGGATTCAGGGTTCGGGCGATGGTGGCGAGGGTTTGCAGGTGCAGGGCGTGTTGCGACTCCGGCACCATGAAGAGCACGACAAATCTCACGGGCACGTGATCCACCGCGTGAAAATCGATGCCGGTCGTCGATCGGCCGAAGGCTCCCACCACTTCGGTCAGCCCGGGCAGGAAGCAATGGGGGATGGCGACACCGTTGCCGATGCCGGTGCTGCGCTGTTCCTCCCGCAAGGTGAGGAGTTCGAGCGCCTCCCGATGCGCGTCACGGGAGATCGCCTCCAAGGTGACGAGCCGGTCGAGCAACTCCGCGAGGGCCTCGAATTTCTCGAGAGACCGCATCTCGGCGATGATCCGCCCGGGATGGATGAGGTCGGCCAGCGCCATGTGTGTCAGGTGTGGGAAGGGGGAAAAGAGACGAGCATAAGCACGGGAGAGGCGGGATCAAGGCAGTTTTTCGGGCTTTGCGGCTTTACAATCCCGGGTTCAGGGCTCCATTGCGGGGTAGTTTCACGCCCGATCTGATGAGCCAGCGAGTCCTTTTTGTCTGCACCGGAAACGTCTGCCGCAGCCCGATGGCGGAAGGATTTCTGCGGCATATGGCAAAGGAAGCGGGCGTGGAAATCGAGGTCGGATCGGCCGGTCTGGGCGCGATGGAGGACATGGCTCCGAGCCGGAATTCCGTCACCGCGATGCGTGAGGAAGGGATCGACATCTCGAGGCAGCGCAGCCGCATGCTCACGCCCGAGATGGTCGAGGAATACACCCATATCTTCGGTCTGGGCAGTGGTCACGTCGAGACGATCCACGGTTATTTCCCCGAGGCGCAGGAAAAGACCTTCGTCCTTCGCGAGTTTGTCGCCGATGGCCTCGACGTGGAAGTGCCCGATCCGATCGGCGGCGATCTCGATGAATACCGCCTCACCCGCAATCTCATCAAGGAGGCCATGCCCTCGATTTTGAGATTCGTCCTCACGGGGGATCCGGCGAAGCCGAAGGGGTGAGACGGGTCACGGGTCACGGGGATCTTTGGTGGCTTTGGGGACGTAGGCTTTCAAGAGCTTTCCCTCCCTTGACTTCGCCCCCGTCCCGCTTTAGGAAACGCCTTTCATTTTCACAACCCTGCCTCCCTTCATCCATGGAGAAACCCTCGCTCATCATCGGCACCGACCACGGTGGATTCGAACTCAAGGAAGCCGTCGTCGCGCACCTGCGTGGCGCGGGTTACGAGGTCGAGGATGCGGGCTCGTTCTCGAAGGATTCGGTCGATTATCCCGATTACGCCGGCCTCGTCGCCCAGGCCGTGGCCACGGGGAAGAAGGATCTCGGCATCCTCTGCTGCACCACGGGGATCGGCATGGCCATCGCCGCGAACCGCTACGCCGGGATCCAGGCCGCCGTCGTCACGGATCCGGCGCTCGCCGCCAAAACCCGGGTCCACAACAACACGAACGTGCTCTGCCTAGCCGGGGATTTCACCGACGCTGCCGGAGGCGCGGCCATCGTCGATGCCTGGCTCGGTGCCGCCTTTGAAGGCGACGGCCGCCACGGCCGCCGCGTCGCGAAGATGAATACCTGCGGGGCCGCCACCAGCGCTCCCAAACTCGCCGTGACCGATCCCGAGATCTACCACGCCATCGAGGAGGAGGAGGCCCGCCAAAGCAGCAACATCGAGCTCATCGCCTCGGAGAATTTCGCCTCGAAGGCCGTCCAGCAGGCGCAGGGGAGCTGCCTCACCAACAAATATGCCGAGGGTTACCCCGGCCGCCGCTGGTATGGAGGTTGTGAGAACGTCGACAAGGTCGAGACTCTCGCGATCGAGCGAGCCAAGGAGCTTTTCGGGGCGAAATTCGCGAACGTGCAGCCGCACTCCGGCTCCCAGGCGAACTGCGCCGTCTACTTCAGTGTGCTCGAGCCCGGTGACAAAATCCTGACGATGGATCTTTCCCACGGCGGCCACCTCACCCACGGTCACCCCGCCAACTTTTCCGGCAAGCTCTACGAGGTGAAGCACTACGGCGTCTCGAAGGAGAGCGAAGTGATCGACTACGACCTCCTCGCCGAAGCCGCGAAGGAATTCCAGCCGAAGATGATCACGGCCGGAGCCTCGGCCTACTCCCACATCATCGATTTCAAACGCATGCGCGAGATCGCCGATTCCGTCGGTGCCTGGCTCTTCGTCGACATGGCCCACATCGCCGGTCTTGTCGCCGCCGGAGTCCATCCCTCGCCGATGGAGCACGCCCATTTCGTCACGACGACGACACACAAGAGCCTCCGCGGTCCGCGGGGAGGACTCATTCTCACGAACGACGAGGACCTCGCCAAGAAGATCGACGCCCTCGTCTTCCCCGGCATCCAGGGTGGACCACTCATGCACGTCATCGCCGCGAAGGCCGTTTGTTTCCACGAAGCGCTCCAACCCGGCTTCAAGGAATACCAGCAGCAGATCGTGAAGAATTCCTCGCGTCTCGCCGCCCGTCTCGCCTCACACGGCTACCGCATCATTTCCGGTGGCACTGAGAACCACCTTTTCATGGTCGATCTCCGTCCCAACGGACTGAACGGCAAGCTCGTCCAGGAGACCCTCGACAAGGCCGGGATCACCGTGAACAAGAACTCCATTCCCTTCGACACCGAGAGCCCCTTCAAGGGTGGCGGCATCCGCATCGGCACGCCCGCCGTGACGACCCGCGGCATGAAGGAAGAGGAGATGGACCTCGTCGGTGACCTCATCCATGAGGCCATCTCGAACCACGGCGACAAAGCGAAGCTCGAAGCGATCCGCCAGCGCGTCATGGTGCTGAACGAGCGCTTTCCGCTGCCTTGAGGCAGTGGTGATGGTGCGGTGAGTAGGGCGGAATTGCATTCCGCCCTCGCTCAATTCGGGCATGGCCCATCGCGCTCCGCACCCCGGCGGATTGCAAATCCGCCCTACTCGACCGCCGTGTCGCGTTTTGATTCGCAACCTCATTCCACCTTCAGCCCCACGCTGCCGCTGTGGCTGTTGAATTCGGGGGCATACATACACTGGATCTCGGCGACGCCGCTCTGGTATTCTCCGCGCAATTGCACCCGGGCGCTCGTTTCAAAGACGTAGGTGCCCTTGGGCAGATACTCGATGAAGAAGTGGCTCGCGGTGTCGCGGGTCGATTCGTAGTAGGCGAGACCGTCCTGGAAGCGGTAGCCGCTCAGGACGTTGACGGGTTCGGTGCCGCTGCCGCGCTGGTCCTTCAGATGCACGTATTCGAGATCGCGGTCGGTGCGCAGTTCGACGCGGGTGACGAGTTCGTCGCCGGGCTTCAGGGCGCCTCCGTCGACGAGCGGTTTCAACTCGGGACCCGCCTTGCCATTGCTCTTGAGGAAGAGGCTCTTCTTCAAGGTGAGGGGATTGTCCCCATGCGGCGTGACCTTGGCGATGTCCTCGAGATACTGCCAGTGGAGACTGCCCCACGAGACGCCTTTGTCGGGTTTTGTCAGGGTGATGGTGCCCATCTCCGCTCGGACCTCCGAGCCAGCGAACCGTTGCTCGTAAAATCCGGTGCCGGCCTCGACTTTTTCCGGCTTCACCTCGGTGCCGCCGAGGGTGAGCGAAACGAGCGCGTCGGAGCCGAGGAGATCATCGCCGCCCAAGAGCAGGGCGTAGATGGCGTCGGCGGTGGACTTCGTGCTGGGCCAGGCCTGGGTCTGGCGTTGTTTGAGAAGCCAGACGCGGCAGTCATCTGCGGCGGTTTGATCCTGCTTGATCTCGCGGAGAGCCTCGATCATCATCGCCTGGGTCTCGATCGGCGCGCGATACCACCACCAGTGCTGCTCGGTGTCGCGCCAGTAGCGGCCGAGCTCCTCCTCGTTGACCGATCGTTCGAGGATCGAGGTGACGATGGCGGCCGGGGTTTCCTTGTCACCGAAGCGCTTCAGGCCGAGGGCGATGTGGGCTTGCGAGAGGCGGGGGAGCTTCGGCCAATCCTTCTTCGCGAGGGTGCGGAAGAAATCGACCGCGGGCTGGTGTTCTCCCGCGACGGGACGGCGCTCGAGGAAGAAACTCCGGGCATAGAGATAGAGCGCCTCGGTGGTGCCGATCTGCTCGATCTTGTGGGTGAGATAGCGCTGATGGCGTTCCGTGATCCAAGCGTCGAGCCGGTCGAGGGCGCGCAAGGCGAGATCGTCGTCGATCTGGACACCGAGATGTCCGAGACGTCCGAAACCGCTCACGAGGTAAAGGGTGATGAACTCATTCTCACGACCACCCGGGAACCAAGGCCAGGCTCCGTTGTCGATCTGCATCGCCTCGAGTTTCGCCAGCGCGGCGCTGGTTTCGGCATCGAGGCGGTTCGCGTCGAAGAGGATCCCGACGTTTTTCCGCGCTTGAGTTTCGTCCTTCGCATCGCGGAGCCAGGGCGTTTCCTCAATGAGGACGCTCTTGAGTTCTTCTTTCTTCAGGAGCGGGCTGTCGAGGGCCTCGGGCTGGGCTTCCTTCCAGAGATCGAAGATACGACGGATCTTCGGATTCGATTGGGCGATGTGTCGGGCGAGGGCGTTTGCGTAGAGCCGGTTGAAGACCTGTTCGGCGCACTCGTGCGGATACTCCATCAGGTAGGGCAGTGACTGCACCGCATACCACGCGGGCTGGGACACGACCTGTGCGGTGAGCGACTGATGCTGAAGAGTGTCGGACTGTGCGCTCTCAAGCAGCTTGGGTAGGGTGAAGGTCTTTTCCCCGGCATCGCGGATCGGCAGGGTGATCGATTCGGTCAGGAGAATGCGGCGCGAGAGCACGGGCAACCAGCCTTCCTCCCCATCGGAGACAGTGCCGGTCGAGGCGACGGCGCGATACTGGAGGAAGCTCTGTCCGTCCGGCACGGTGATGCGCCAGGAGTAGGTGCGGGATTCGCTCGCGGGCAGGTCGAGGTCCTGCTCGGGCGTTTGATTGCCGAGGGCGGCATCGGCGCTTTCGAGCGAGGCGGCATCGGTGAACTCGAGGCGCACCTTGCCTTTCACGGGGGCGGTGGCCTTGTTCGTCACCTTCACGGTGAACTCGACGACATCGCCCTCGCGGAGGAAACGAGGCGGATTTGGCTGCACCATGAGGTCTTTCGCCGTGACCGTTTCCCCCGTGAGCAATCCCGAGCGGAGCTGGCGGTCGTGGGCGAAGCCGAGGAACTTCCACGTCGTGAGGGCCTCGGGCATGGTGAATTCGAGACGCACCGTGCCCTTGTCATCGGCGAGAAGGTGGGGGAAGAAAAAGGCGGTCTCGTCGAGGTTTTTCCGTGCGCCGACCTGGGTCCAGTCGATCGCGGGCGTGGCGGACGCTTCTCCCTCGGCCGGTGCCTCGGCGGACATCGCGGCCGCACCACCGGCCATGGGGGCGGCCTCCGCGACCGGTGCCGCCGCCGGCATGGGGGCTCCGGGAGCGACCTCGGCAAAGCTGTCGACCGCACCGCCTGGAGCGGAGCGGGCCATCAGCTGCCGACGGACCGGCCCGCCGATCGCGCTCTTGCTCATCACTCCGTAACCGCGGCTATGATCGGACAGAATCGGGAGGAACTGCCGCCATTCCGGGCCGCCTCCTTCCATCGGTCCGTGCCAGTAGGCGACGGTGTGGAAATGGGGATTCCATGCATTGTGGAACTGGGCATAACGGCGCGAGTAATCTGAGTAAAACGCCCCAAATCCCCCGGGCCATCCATGGGGGAGAAACGCATCGAGTGAGGCGTCATACATGGCCGCGACCATCTCGACGGGTTCGTCCTTCGATGTGCCATCGACGACAAGAGTCCAAGTCTCTTTCGCGCCGGGTTCGAGCTTGTCGCGCATCCGCTCCCAGCGCAGGGAATACTCTTTGTTTTTCCAGGGCACGGAAATGGCCCGGCTCGTGAGATGGGCGCGGTTCTCGCGGACTTGAGTGACGTGGAGGGTGAATCCGCCGCGCTCTTTCTCGGTGACGTCGAGTTTCACGACCTGCTGGGTGCGGCCAGGTTCGGTCCAGAAACGACGTACGATTTTGCCGCGATGTTCGACCTCGATGAAGGCGCGCCCCGTTTCATAGCCGGTGCCCCAGAGCGCCGCCAAGGTCTGGCCCGGCTCGAGAATCCACTGTTCGGCCGAGAAGTGGTGCGGCACACGCACGGGAAAGGTCGTCGAATCCGGATCGAGGACGCGGATCGGCAGCAGGGCGGTGACAGCGCGTCCGTTGCGGTCCTTCGTTTCGAGGACGGCGCGGTATTCTCCCGCGGCGAGTTTCACCTCCAGCTTCGCCCCGCCCGTGACGTCGGTCTCGAAGTCGTCGCGCTGCACGACTTCGCCGAGAGGCCATTGATTCGGATCGGAGAGATCGGCATCCTCAGCCTTCGCGGCACGCGGCGGCCAGTGGCCGGATTCGAGACGGGGACGATGGACGCGGTCGGGTGCCTGGAGGCGATGCACCGTGACGGTGCCCTTTGCGGCGAGTGCTTCGCCATCGAGACTGGTGGTGCGGACTTCGATCGCGACTGGCTCGGCGAGGGTCTGCCATTCCGCCGCCGTGAGATCGGCTTTCAGGGCGGTGTATCCGACGGTGACGCTCCGTGAGCCCGAGCGCGTTTCGCCTGTCGTATCGATGACATCCGCGTGGACCGAGAATTCGAAGGAGGGCTCGGCTTTTTCATCCACCGACAGGTCCGGCTCGGCGGTGAAGGTGATCTCGAAGCTGCCATCCGCAGCGGTCTTCGTGAGGCCGTTGGCGATTTCCTTCGCACCCTGATTGGTCGGCGGGAAAAACCATCCACACCAGCGCAGCCAGCCCGGCCAGCGGGCCTCGCGGGTGACGCGCCAGCGCACCTCCGCCCCGTCGATGGGCGCTCCGGCGTAGGAATCGGCGCGGCCTTTCACGATGACGGCCTCCCCCAGCTTTGGCGCCGCCGCCGGAGCCTCGACCGCCACCTGGAATTTGGGACGCTTGTATTCCTCCATCGAGATCGAGGTGGAGCCGTTGTCACTCTCCTCGATCGTCATTCGTCCCGTCACGCGTCCCTTCGGCGCGGTGAAGGATCCGTTGAAGCCGCCGCGTTCGTTGGTCTTCACCTCGACCGCCTCCACCTCCTCGCCGTTGACGTCGCGGAGACGGATCGTGAGTGTTTTGTTAGTCAACGTGCGGTAGTCGTTCTTCTCCGTGTCGGCATGGTAGTGGATCCCCTTGAATCGGATCGTCTGGCCGGGCCGGTAGATCGAGCGGTCGGTGAAGAGCTGCGTGCGCACCAGATCAATTTCACTCTGTTGGCGCCAGAGATGCATCTGGGGGCTGGCGATCTGATCGTCGCCGCGTCTGGCGAAAAAGAGCACCGCTCGGTCCTTCGCCTTTTCCTCGAAGTAGCCCATCTCGTCGGTCTTTTGGTTGATCGCGTCGCGCTTCCAGCGCCCGTTGTTGTCGACCGACCAGACCTCGATCACAGCACCGGCGATCGGTTCCCCGGTCAAGGCATCGAGCACGAAACCTTCCGCTCCCTCCGGAGCCTGACGGGTGATGAGGGAAAGCGGCGAGACCCACACGGTCGTGGCGGAGAGCTGATTGTCCTCCGTCGCGAAGTTGCCCGCGGCACTGACAATGAGCAGGTAAAAACCCGGCTTTTGATCGGTCGGTGCGGGCAGGCGGACGGTGCGCCGACGGAAATCCTCTGTTTTCTCCAGATCGCTTTTCCATGCGATCACCGGATCTTGGTCCAAGGCGGCGAGAATGGCCTCGCGGCTGACATTCTCGGGCGTTTCCCAACGCTGTCCGCCGAGCGTCCATTCGCGGGGCACGAGACGGAAGTGAGCAGCCTCAAGGTTGCGGTAACTGAGCTCGATCTCCGGGCCGGCCGAGTTCCAGACCTGCTCGGTACCGACCTGCAGTTCGCGGGACTCGACCTGCTTCACGAGATTCCGGCAGGCCACGGCGAAGACCGACTCCGGATGACGCTCCGAGGCGGCCAAGGCGAGGCGACGGGCCTCGACGAGCTCGTCGGCCGCCTGTAGCCTCTCGGCCAGTGATGCGGCGATGGCGACTCCCGCTTCATCGGCCTCGTGAGCGGTGAGGAGGGCGGTCAATCGCTCGCGGGCGCGCGCATCGGCTTTGTCACCGGTCGCTTCGCCGGCGGCCCACTCGATGCGGTCGAGATCGACGAGGGCGCGTGCCGAGGCATCCGCGTCGGCAGCATGAAAGCGCAACAGATCCTGATAAAGTCGAATCGCGCGGAGCCGCGGTGAGGCGGCATCGGTGGTCTCCGGTTTCCACGCGAGGAACTCCGCCATCGTGCCGAGGGCAGGGGAGGCCGCATCGAAAACGAAGGCATCCTGCGGCGCCGCACCGGCCTGCTCGGCGGCGGTGTAAAAGGCGAGCGCCTCGTGGGCAAGGAAATCGTAGAGTGTGGGGCGGAACCGGTCGGGCACGTTGCCCTTGACGAGGAGGGTGTCGAAATCAGCGATCGGGATTTGCTGCAAGGCCGCCGCGTTTTCCAGCGCCGAACGGTAGCGGGCGTCGATTTCGTTGAAGAGGCGCGGGAGGTCCCAGGTCTGGAAATCATCTCCCGGTGACTCGCTCGTGCGGGTGCGCTCCATGATGCGCCAACGGTTTTGCTGGAAGTAGGTCCAGTAGGCGCTCGCAAGGAGGGTTTTCAAGACCGGAGCCGTTTCCTCCGGGGCTGCGGCCAAAGCGGTCTCGTAGCGGCGGATGCGTTCCTCGGGCTGGTTTCCTTGTATTTCGGTCTCGGCCACGACACGGTAGGCGATGGCTTTCGCGGCTTCCGGCCAGGCCATTTCCGCTTTGGCGGCGGCTTCGATGGTGGCCAGCAAGTCGATGGCCGACTGGGGAAGAGCGTTTTCGAAGTGTGCTTCCACCTGCTTCCATTCGGCATCGCGTGGAGCGGCGGGGGAGATCATCGGGGAAAGGGCGGAGAGAAAGACGAGGCAGACGGGGGCGAGACGAAGCAGGCTCATACTTCACCTTAAACGGATGAACCGGGGGAGCGAAGTCAGAAAATTGTAAAGAATGTGGCGGATACCTCGGCCGCAGGCGTCGGGCGAGGGGATTCGACTCAAGTCGAAACCACATTCCTCACAAGGCCCGCAGCTCCGCGAGCATCTCGAGGAGTTGCTGGGTCAGGATCACCGACGAATCCTTTTCGAACTTCGAAGTGCCGATCCAGGTCTCGTAGCCGCCGAGTTCGTGCTGGTGCGGCGGCGGCAGGTAGCCGTAGCCTCCGTTGGCGAGCGAGATCGTGAAGGTGTTCGGGAAAGGGCTCTTCTCCTTGATCTCCAGTCCGATCTCGACGAGCACCTCGAAAGGCAGGGAAACGATCGCCTGCTCCCCGATGCGGATCGCCTGAACGATCACATTTTCGGTTTTGTCAGGCTCGGAGTATTGCACGGTGGCGTTGGCGTACTGGATCGCCTTGTCGTGCAGGGTGGCGCGGTCGGCCTTGGGCAGTTCGAGGAGGCGCAGGGCGTGCTCGACTTCCTCAACGCTCATGTTGCGATACTTCAGCTCGACCTCGCGCTGCCGCATCGCGATGAGGGGATTCTCGTCGTAGGTCTCGATCTTGCGCACCGCCCGCCAGGCTGCGTCGGCGGTTTTTGCCGCGACGATGCGGACCTGCTCGAAAGGCGCACGCGGCGGGCGTTTTCCCTCGAAGTCGATGTTGTTGATGTCGCCGCTCGTGCCGTTCGTCATGAAGGCGACGAAGTTCGCCGGAGGATTCGAGCCGCCGACGCGGTAAGGCATGATGCGGGCGAATTCCCCGTAGTAGTCGGCCGAAGCCATGCCGATCTCCTTGCCTTTCTCGTCGCGGACCGTGGGGATGCCGCCGACATAGTGGAGCGAATAATTCGCGATGAACCCGAGCGGACGGCGTTTCCGGGTGCGCACGTCGACGATGCAGACCTCGGGATCGGTCGGTCCGGCGGGTTTGAGTAGACGGTCGCGTCCCGGGTTCGTTGCGACCTGGTCCAGCTTGCCGAAGGGATTCGGCTCCATCGTGCCGGGTTTGAGATGCCAGCGGCGGTTGTGGACTTCGTCGGGCTCCGCGTCGGACGCGTATCCGACCTGGGCCGGTTCGAGTGATTCGATCGCCTTTGTCAGGGCCTCGACCATGCCGTCGCGGCGGCGCTTCTCGTAGGCGATACGGCCTTCGCTGGTGTCGCCGCCCTTCGGCGCGGTGTGGGTGTGGGTGCCGCTGATGAGCATCTCCTCGACCTTCCATCCGGTCTTGGCCGCGACCTCCGCCTTGGCCGAATCGGTCGTCTCGCGGGAGACGCCGATGTCATCGATCAGGGCGATGACGGTCCGGCCCGTTCCGTTCTCCAAAGCCACCGCACGGACGTGGAGCGGATCGTGGACGTAGCTTGATGAACCCGAACGCAGGGAGATCGGAAACACCGTCGGCGAGATATCAACCGCCGCCGCGCCCGCCCGCAGGCCTGCCGGTTTGGCTTCCTGTGACTGGAGAGGGAGGTTTGTCAGGGAAAGGGTCAGGGCGGGGACGAGGATGCGGATCATGCCGCGAGACTAACGAAATCGATCGAGACTGCACAGCCCGTGATTGCGTTCGGCGGTCATGATGCCTCACGCTTCGGGGCTCTGAAATCGATTGGCGTTTTTCAGTCTTCCCCGAAGGTCTCGCAAGACATCAGCCAAGGCTTTGAGGTCTGTTTCCGTCAGATGAGCTTTCAACTGGGCTAGCAGCCTCTCATCAGTAACAGGATCCAGCCTCAAAAGCTGCAGAATATCGGTTTCGTAGAGATCGGCACGTTCGATCCGGCCCTGGTGGTAAAGAGAGGGAATGGCGAAAAGCTTCAGCAGGATGATCCCCTCCGGGGTCGCGCACCGGAGGGTGTGTGATTCAGGAAAGATCTAGGCGCCGAGTGACGTTCCGCGATTTCGGCGAAGAGGGGATTTTTTGTGAACAGAAGATTTACCCGCAACGTACCGCAATCTCCTGTTCCAAACCAATCGTTCTTCTCACGCAGGGTGAAATCAGGGATCCTCGGCAAATCCTCGACCGCAAAAATGAGGTCGATGTCCCGGGTGTTCCTTCCATCCACGTATTGGAGAAGGGCAAGTCCACCGACGAGAACGTGTGGAACGCCGTCATCAGCCAGAGCACGAATCAGACTTTCCGTCCGGGTGAGAAGCGCTTCCTCATTCATGGCGGATTCAAACTCATGCAAGAGCGCGTCCCGGAGAATCGAGCCCAGGTCATCACTCCTTCTGAGTGGTGGGGACGCTGGAGGGACGGGGGCGAAAATCATCCTACCCAGTTTAACCCTTGATCGGCTCAGTGGCAATACAGATCACTGTTCCGGACCCTTGCTCGTGCGCCTAAACTCCCCCGGTGTCATCCCGAAACGCTCCCGGTAGGCCGTTTGCAAGTAATGCGGGTGGGTGAAGCCGGTTTGCTCGGCGATGAGATCGATGGTCAGATCCGTGGCTCGGAGGAGGCGGTTCACTTCCCGGAAACGGACGCGGAGCAACTCGTCCTTCGGCGCCCGGCCGAGGGCGGCTTTCATGCGGCGTTCGAGAGTGCTTCGCGAGACTCCGAGTTCGTCACAGAGTTCCGCCACGCTCAATCCGGCGAAAGCACGTTCCCGGATCAATCGCGCCGCCCGCAGCACCACGGAATCCTCGATCACGAATTCATCCGAGGACGCGCGCACTTCGATGCCCTTCGGTGGCACGAGAAGGGGGCGGCCTTCGTCCGTTTCGCCGCGCATGAGGCGGTCGAGCCGTTCCGCCGCTTTCCATCCCACGGTGAGCCCGTCGAAACGCACGCTCGTCAGGGCGGGGGAGGCGAATTCGCAGAGGGTTTCCTCGTTTTCACAACCGACCACGGCGACCTCCTCCGGCACCGCGATGGCGGCGCGGCGGCAGGCGTCGAGGAGGCGGACGGCGAGCTGGTCGTTCGTCGCGAAGATCGCGACCGGTTTTGCGAGTGATTCGAGCCAGCGCATCAGTTGCTTCTGGTGCGACTCCCAGTCGCGCGGAGTCGATTCGCCCTGGGCCGGGAGGAGCGTGCAGGGATTTCCGGAACTTTCCACGCGGTCGACGAATTTGCTGACTCGTTCCCGGAAAAATTCCTCCGTATCAAGGGTGTAGGCGGCGAACCGTCGATAACCCCGGTTCAGGAAATGTTCGGCGACCGCCTGACCGATGAGGGCGTTGTCCATCCCGACGAAGGGCAGGCCCGGCGTGTGTTTCGTCGAACGCAGTTCCACCGTGGGTACGCCCGCCGCCCGGATCGCGCGGGCCATTTCGGCGCTGTGCGTTCTCGTCAGAATCCCGTCTCCATCCCACCCGGCGAGCCACGGCGGCACCGAGGATTCGAAGGCCCGTAGTTCGAGGAAGGTCGACCAGGTCCCGTGGGTCTGAAGGTAGCGCGAGACGCCCGAGAGCAAGTCGCGGGTGTAACTGCGCGTCGTCTCGACGAGGATCGCGACCCGTTTCACCGGACTGGAGGAAGGGGATTTCACGGTGACGAAAAACCTGAAAGCGTCGCAGGCTAAGCCGAGGGTGGTGATTGTCAATCTGATGACGAGGCTGGGTGAGCGGAGGGGCTCGACAAAGGCTCGGATCGGCTCTAAGATCTGCTTCATGTCGAGCAGTTCCATCGTCCGGGAACCTGCGGTTCCTATGGTCCGGATTCTCCCTCCCTTGGAGAATGGCGATCATCTGGGCGCGACGGAATTCCTGCGACGCTTCGAGGCCATGCACGAAGTCAAAAAGGCGGAGCTTGTTCAAGGAATCGTTTTTATGGCCGCACCTGTCCGACTTGATTTCCATGCCACGCCCGACGGCCTGATCCAAACTTGGCTTGGAACCTATTCGGCTTATCGAGCCGGGACGACCCATGCCACCAACCTCACCGTCCGGCTCGGTCCTGACGATGTCATGCAGCCTGATGCAGTCCTGATTCTCGATCCGGCCCACGGTGGGAAGACCTCGATTGATGGATCGGGATATCTCGCCGGTCCTCCGGAACTGGTGGTCGAGGTCGCCGCGAGCAGTGTCTCCCGCGATGCCCGCGAAAAACTGGTGAGCTATCGCCGAGCCGGGGTCCGTGAATACGTTCTTTGGCGCGTCATCGACGAAGTCATCGAGTGGTTCACGCTCGAGGAGGACGAGTATCGGCCCTTGGCAGTCGTGGATGGGCGCATCGAGAGCCGGATCTTTCCCGGGTTGGTCCTCAATGTCCCCGCGGCGCTGGCGGGCGATCGCGCGATCGTGCTTGAGACCTTGAGCTCGGTCCGCTGATTACGCGATCCCGCTACGCGAGGTGACGAAAAACCTGAGGATTGGGGGCGCGGATGTGTAGTGACATTCCAGTCAAACCCGCTATTCTCGCCTCATGTCAGATTTCATTGGAAAAGCCCTCATTGTCGTCGGTGACGCCACCGAGACCGTCGATACCCTCTATCCCTTCTATCGTCTTCAGGAGGCGAAGATCCAGCCCGTCGTGATCGCGCCGGAAAAGCGGATCTACCAGATGGTGATGCACGAGGTGCGTCCCGGCTGGACGATCACCCGCGAATGGGAAGGTTACCAGATCAAAGCCGACCTCGCTTTCTCCGAAGTGAATCCCGAGGAGTATCTCGGCATCCTCTTTTCCGGCGGGCGCGCTCCCGAGTACATCCGTGAGGACGAGGACCTCATCCGCATGACCCAATGGTTCTTCGACCAGAACAAACCTTGCGCGAGCGTTTGTCACGGGGTCGAGATCCCGGCGCGGGCCGATCGCGTCCGCGGGCGCCGCATGGCCACGGTGGCGAAATGCAAGTTCGACCTCGAGGTCTGTGGCGGCATCTATGTGAACGAGCCCTGCGTCATCGATGGCAACCTCGTCTCGGGCCGCACCTTCCATGACAACGGCCACTACGTGGGGCCGTGGATCAAGATGCTCGAGGAAGAAGCCGCGAAGCGGTCCTGACAAACGCCCCAAACCCCAACCCCCGATTCCATGAACCGACGCGATGCCTGCCGGCTTCTCGGCTCCACCCTGCTCGTGCCCTCCGTGATCCGCGCGGCGGAAGCGGGGGATTTCAAAATCCGTTACGTGCTCTCGTCGGCGATGTATGGCGACATGCCCGTCGACACGGTGCTCGGCGAGGTGAAGAAGGCGGGTGCCGAATCCGTCGACATCTGGCGCAAGGTCCACGCGACCCAGCGCGAACAGATCACGGAGATGGGCGACGAGGCCTTCCAGAGTCTCTTGAAAAAACACGGCGTGCCGATGTCGGTTTCGACCTGTTACCCGCTCGGTCCCTTCAAGCAGGATGACGAGATGCGCTGGGTGAAGAAGAACGGCGGCGCCATGACGGTCTGCGGCTCGGGGAAAATGGGCGAAGCCGATGTCTCGGGCGCAGAGGCCAAGTCGCAGGTGACGGCCTTCTTTGAAAAGCTGAAGCCGCATTACGAACTCGCCGAGGAACTCGGCGTGACCATGGCGATCGAGAACCACAAGAACTCGATGCTCTCCTTGCCGGACTCGATCCGCTACTTCGTCGATCTGAATCCCTCGAAGGCCGTGGGCATCGCTTTTGCGCCCCACCATTTGCACGACGCGGTCGACCAGATCCCCGGCCTCATCCGCCACTGCGGCAAGGCGAACCTGCCCTTCATTTACTTTCAGGAGTATCACCCGTCCTCGAAGCAAACGATGCCGAAGGAGGAGGAATTGAAACAACTCCCTGGATTTGGTTCGCTCGACTATGTACCCATCGTCGCCGCGCTGAAGGAAATCGGCTTCGACGGGCTCGCCGAGATCTTCATGCACCCGACCCCGCGGGGACTCCCGGTGTTGCCGACCGCTGGCGAGATCACCGCGAAGATCAACGAATCGAGGGCGTATCTCGATCAATGTCTGGCCAAGGCATGAAGGCGACCCGACGAGACCCTCTTGGGTTCCTGACCATACCCTCTTGGGTGGCGCTGTCAGGGATGGCGCTCGGCCTGGCGAGCGGCCTGCAAGCCGCTCCGCACGTTGTCGGCTACGAGCGTTTCCATGCCGGAAAGCCATCGGTCGAAGGTGGTGCCATCCTCTTTTCCGAACTCGGTTGCGCGAATTGCCACGGGGGCTCGGCGGTGGAGGTGCCGCGGAAAGGGGCGAACCTCGTCGATCTCGCCAAACGCATCGATCGCGACTGGCTCGCCGATTTTCTCCGCGATCCCGAATCCGGACGAAAGGGCTCGAACATGCCGCGCATGGTCCACGGGCTCGCCGATCCTGACATTGACGCCATTCTCGCCTACCTAGGCACGCTTGGAAAGAACGCCAATCTGAAGGTTCCCAAGCATGCGAACGCCGAACGCGGCAGCGCGCTCTATCACGAAAAGGGCTGTGTCGCCTGTCACGCCCCGACCCCGGATTTCCATCCGCCGCATGCTCCCGCGGATCTGAAGGTATCGCCGTACGCGATCGCCCATCCGGATTTCGGCAAGAAGACGAGTTTTGCCGCCCTGATGGCGTTTCTCGATTCGCCTTCGACCTGGCGTCCTGACGGCCGCATGCCGCATGTCGCGCTCGAGGGACAGGAATCCGCCGATCTCGCCGCGCATCTTCTCGATTTCCAGGATTCCGACCCTGGCAATGCCAACAAACTCAAGCCCTGGCCGAAAGCGAATCCGGAGGCGGTGGCCAAGGGCAAGGAACTGGTGACGAAGTTGAACTGCGCCGCCTGCCATACCATCCCTGGCGGGAAGGCCGCGGAGATCCGTCCGCTCGCGACGACGGCGGATGCTTCGCGCGGATGTCTTTCGCTGGCGCCGGTCGCCGGTCTGCCGCATTACGAGCTCACGGAAGGGCAGCGTCAGTCCCTGCAAGCCTTTTTCGCCGGAACACGCCCGGAGACCGACTCCGACGGCCGCCTCACGCTCGCGGCGATGAACTGCTATGCCTGTCACGATCGTGACGGCATCGGGGGGCCGACTCCGGAGACGAATCCGTTTTTTGTCGGCGACGAAGCTCTGGGCGATTCGGGGAGGTTGGCTCCTCCGCTGACCGGGATCGGTCACAAACTGCAGCAACCGTGGCTCGAGGGTGTCTTCGCCGGCGCCGAAGGCAGCCGCGTGCGGCCCTACGTGAAGACCCGCATGCCGAATTACCCGGCCCATGCCAAGGTGCTTGCGGCGTGGCTGGCGGAAATCGATGCCGAAACGGACGCGAAGCCGCTCGTCGAACATCCCGAGGATCTCGAGGCGGGACGCAAACTCCTCGGCATCGTCGGCGGCACGAATTGCATCACCTGCCACACGTGGGGAGAACAACGGTCGCTAGGGATCCAGGCGCTCGATTTGAGTTCGCTGGATCAGCGCCTGCGCCCCGAGTGGTTCCGCAGCTACCTCCTGAATCCCGCCGCTTACCGGCCTGGCACGCTGATGCCTCCTCTTTGGCCCGGAGGTCAGGCAACGGTCCGGGATGTTTTGGGGGGTGACACGGATCGGCAGATCGCCGCGATCTGGTCCTTCATCGGCAAGGGCGAAGGACTCCCCGAAGGCTTCCCGGATCGCAGTTCGGGGCTTTATGAACTGGTCCCGTCCGATCGTCCCATTCTTCAGCGCACCTTCTTCGAAGGCACGGGCACGAAGGCGATCCTCGTCGGATTCCCTGGTGGCATCAATCTCGCCTACGACGGCAGCGGCGCGCGTCCGGCGGTGGTCTGGCGGGGGGCGTTCTTCGATGCCTACCAGACCTGGTATTCGCGTCACGCGCCTTTTGAAAAGCCGCTCGGAGAACAAGTGGCCGCCCTTCCCGAAACGGGAGTCGAGACCGGCCGCCGTTTCCGTGGTTATCGGCTCGACGCGGCGGGCAATCCCGTCTTTCTCTACACGGACGGGGAACGTGACGTGAGCGAAGCTTTCGCGGTGGCGGAAGGTACTCTGACAAGGACGCTCTCGTGGACGGAGGGCAGTGCTCCCTCGGTGACGCATCCCGCCGATGTCGGGATTGCGACCAAGGCCGGCGAGAAAACCCTGACATTCATCTATTCCTGGAAATGAGGCGGCTTCTTACCATCCTGCTTTTTGTCGCCGCACCGATGGCCTTCGGTGCCGAAGGCTACGAAGTCACCGAGATCCTCACGGCCAGTTCGCCGAGCGATTCGCGTTCGAAAGAATGGAAGCCGGGCGATGGCGTGACTCTCGAAGTCAGCGGCATGGAGTGGATCGGCCCGGACCGTCTCGCCGTTGCGATCCGCAAAGGCGAGGTCTGGTTTCTCGATGGGTTGCTCTCGAAGAAGCCGGAGGAGATCCGCTACACGCGTTTTGCCAACGGACTCCACGAGCCGCTCGGTCTGCTGCTCGATGGCAAGGATCTCCTCGTCGCCCAGCGAGCCGAGATCACGAGGCTGCGCGACGCGAATGGCGACGACATCGCCGACGAATACCTCACCGAAGCCGATGGCTGGGGCGTCACGGGAAACTACCACGAGTATGTCTACGGTCCCGAGCGGGACGGGAAGGGCAATCGCTGGGTGACCCTGAATCTCGGGATGGGCGACCTTTCGGACAATGGCAAAGGCTGGAAAGGCTGGGGCGGCATCATCGGGAAGGACGGACGTTTCGAACCGAAGTCCCTCGGGATGCGTTCCCCCTCGGGTCTCGGTGCCAACCTGGAGGGCGACATGTTTTTCTCCGACCAGCAGGGCACCTGGATCCCGGCGACGCCGGTGTATCACCTGCGGCCGGGGGTGTTCTACGGGAACCAGGAGTCGCTCGCGTCGCTGAAATCACCCGAGGCACCTTTCCAGATGACGGTGGTTCCAAAGCCGAACCAGCCTTATCCCAAGGCGCTCGAGGAATCGCCGGAGTTTGTCCCACCGGCCGTCTGGTTGCCTTACAACAAGATGGGGCGCAGTGCGACCGACATCCAGGTGATCGACCAGGGCGGGAAATTCGGACCTTTCGATGGGCAGTTGCTCGTCGGAGAGTTCACGAACGCGGCGGTGAACCGCGTTTTTCTCGAGAAGGTCGGCGGGGAATACCAAGGAGCGTGTTTTCCCTTTCTCGGCGGCTTTCCCGCGGCGGTGGTGAGGCTTTGTTTTGCTCCGGATGGTTCGCTCTTCGTCGGCATGACCAATCGCGGCTGGTCCTCGTTGGGGAACCGCTCCTACGGACTTTCCCGGGTGCGACTGGAGAAGGCCCCCTTCGCCATCAAGGAGATGCGGGCGAAGCCGGATGGGTTTGAGCTGGTCTTCACCGAGGCGGTCGATCCGGCCTCGCTGAAGAACGCCTTTGCGATGAGCTCATTCACCTTTCAGTATTCATCGGCCTATGGAGGCGAAGAAATGGAGACGGCGGAGCTGAAAGTGGTCTCGGCGACACCGTCTGCGGATGGGGTGAGTGTCAGGCTCGTCGTGGAGGGATTGAAGCCGCTCTACGTGCATGAGTTGCGGACGACGGGGCTCAAGTCGGTTTCGGGAAGGGAGCTCGATCATCCGAACGGGTGGTACACACTCAACCGGATCCCGGAATGAAGGCGCGGTTTGCCGGGCGACAGGAATGTCGCCCCTCTTTGGCGACGAGCGCGGGGCTCAAGGAGGGCGGACATTCCTGTCCTCCATCGTGGACGGTCCTGGTAATCGTGATGATGGCGGTTCTGTCAGGCCACGCCGCCGACCGGCCCAACATCGTCTACCTGATCTCCGACGACCAGACCTGGTCGGACTATGGCTTCATGGGCAACGAATCCGTGCACACGCCGAATCTCGACCGCCTCGCTTCCCGATCGGCCCGTTTCCCGAACGGCTACCTCACCACGAGCGTCTGTCGTCCGTCGCTGGTGACATTGATGACCGGTCTTTATCCGCACCAGCACCTCGTCCACTTCAACCACGGTCCTCCGGGGAACGCGGCCTTCAATCGCATCGCCACGGCGAAGGCATATGTTGAGACCCGCTCCGCCGAGTTCGAACTGATTCAGCGCGTGCCAACCTTGCCACGTCTCCTCGCGGAGGCGGGATATCGCTGCCTCCAGACCGGCAAGTTCTGGGAAGGGCATTGGCGGAACGGAGGCTTCACCGAAGGAATGACGACCTTCACCGGCCCGCCCGCTTCGCAGAGCTATGGAGGTGGACGCAAGTTGCCGGGTGGAGAGATCGTCGCTCATGGGAATGGCGATCATGGGCTCGCGATCGGGCGCGAAACGATGGAGCCGATAGAGACCTTCATCCGCGATTGTGAAGCACAAGAAACCCCGTGGCTGGTCTGGTATGCGCCTTACCTCCCGCATCAACCCCACGATTCGCCGGAGCGTTACTACGAGATCGCGAAGCAGAGGCCCGGCGTCGATCCTCACGAATTGCCCTACTACGCCGCGATCGCCCAGTTCGACGAGACGGTGGGTCGGTTGATCGACTTCGTGGAGAAGAACAGCGATCCGGCGAACACGATCTTCGTCTTTGTCGCCGACAACGGCTGGAGTCCGTCGAAGACCCCCGAGAAGTCGCGTCCCGAGGAGTTCGCCCACACGAAAACGAGCAAACGCGCGCCCTTCGACGAAGGCGTCCGCAGTCCCATCCTGATCCGTTGGGACGGCAAGATAACGCCTGCGAGCCATCCGGAACTCGTCAGCGGCATCGACCTCGTGCCGACCCTGCTCAAGGCCGCGGGACTCCCGGAGGCGGCACGGGACGGCATGCCGGGTGTGGATTTGTTAGGCGACCTCGATCCGGGCCGCGCCGTCTTCGGCGAGATCTATCCCGGCGATGCGAAGTCGCTCGGGCACCCGGAGCGCGAGGTCGCCTATCGGTGGGTGCGGAAGGGCGACTACAAGCTGATCGTGCCGCATGGTGCGAAGCCTTGGGGAGGCTACCTGCAGGCCGAGGCACTCTTTCGCGTTTCGGAAGATCCCTCGGAGAAGCGGAACCTCCGGGATGATCCCGGTTTGGCCGGCGAGGTGGCGGATTTGAAGGCGCTCCTCGATCAATGGTGGACTCCGTCTCCGGGAGTGGAGCGGTGAGCAAGATCACTTCACGGGCTCCCGCTCCATCTCGAGGATGCTTTCGAGATTCTCGAGCGCGATGCGCTGGTCCTCGGTGAGCTTCGAACCTGCTTCGAGGAGGGCGGAAACCGTCCTTCCACCGGTGGGGATGGCGAATTCCTGATCGAGTTTGAGGGAGCTGTCTTTCCCGGCAATGAGCTCGTCGGTGTTTTCCCGCGATCCTATAAATTCCCTGACCGTGATTTGATCCGCGCTGATCACAAACTCGGTCACGGTGGGATCGTTCTGAGCTCCGCCATTCCAGATCCAACGGACACGCTTCACTTCCCCTTGCTCTTCGGCATAGAGGTAGTGATGGACGCTGCTGGCATCTTCGCCCTCGCTCGTTTGATGGGTCCACGTGACGGGGGCGGCCCCGGCCATGGTGACACAGGTGAGAAGAAACCACGCCAAGAGGAACGTTGCTTTCATAAAAGCTATCTCAATCAAATGGTGATCCTGCGATCGCGCGCACCGATCTTCCACGCTTCGCCGGTGATTGCAGCGTCGCGGATGAGCCGGGCTTCCTGATGCAGGGCCACGGTCGGGCAGACGTGTTTGGGAATCCCGATCAGCTCCGTGCCGACGGGCCAGGCCGAGGGATCGGCGACACCGAGGACGAGATGCTCTTCGCTTTGGGAGAGGAATTCCGCCTCCGGGATGGCGGGAAAAGCGACGCGCCGGGTGATGGGATTCTCCGCCGCGACGGCCTTGTGGCCGAGATCGACGCAGATGCGACCTTCTCCAGGATGGGAGATGACGCGGGTGAGCAAGAAAGCGGCCGCCTCGAAGGGGAGGTCGGTGTAGTTCGGTCCGTAGCCGCAATCCCAGAGCACGGTGGTGCCGGGCGAGCAGTGGCGGGGGCGCGGCTCGGAAAGGGCGCGCGCGGCATGGAGGCCGAAGGTGGGAGAACCGCCCGCGACGAGGAGGGGGACGAGGCCCACCTCGGCTTCGATCGCGGCGAGCGTTTCTTCGACGATGGCCATGGCGGCCTCGAATTGCAGGGTCCGCGACTCGAGGTCGGCATCATGGATGTGCCCGTCGTAGGCGTGCAGTCCGGCGAAACGCAGGGTGGGATTTGCGACGATGGCTCGGACGAGCGAAACGACCCCGGGGCCGGGGGCGATGCCGGTGCGGTGCATCCCGCAGTCGAGATCGACGAAGAGGTGGATGGGCTCGTGCCCGGTCCTGACAAACGCACCCAAGGCCTCTTCGCAATCGACGAGGCAGGAGAATTGCGTGTCCGGATAGGTATCGATGAGCTGGAAGAGGCGCGCCACGTTCGGTCCAACGAGCGGGTAGGAGATGAGCACATCGGTCATGCCCGATCGGGCGGAGAGCTCGGCTTCGGCGATGGTCGCGGCCTTGACCTGGCGGATCCCCAGTCCGTGCTGGAGCTCGAGGATCTCGCCGCACTTGTGGGTCTTGATGTGGGGGCGCAGCTTCGAGACGTCGCCGCCGACAATGCGTAGCATCAGGTCGAAGTTCCGACGGATCGCATCGACGTCGAAGAGCAGGGCTGGCGAAGGAACGGTTTCGAGGTTGGCGATGCGGTTCATCGGCGGTCAATCTTTCAGTTCGATGATGATCTCGATCTCCACGGGAATGTTGCCGGGGAGGGTGTTGGTGGCCATGGCGCTGCGCGCACCGATGCCGTCATCGCCGAAGATCTCGGCGAAGAGATTGGAGAAGCCGTTGACGACGAGGGGCTGCTGGGTGAAGTCGTCGGTGCAGTTGACGAGGGCGAGGGTCTTGATGAGCCGGGAAACGCGGTCGAGCGAACCGAGTTCGCGCTTCATCGTGGCGAGAAGGGAGAGCCCCGTCTTGCGCGCCGCTTCCTGGCCCTGCTCGAGGGTGAGATCGGCGCCGACGCGACCGGTGAGATAGGTTTCCCCATCGACGCAGGGACCGTGACCCGAGAGCCAGGCAAGCTTGCCGACGATGACGAGCGGTTTGTAAACGCCGCCGGGTTTGGGGGCGGGGGGAAGAACGATGCCGAGTTCGGCGAGACGGGCTTCGGGAGTCATTTCGAGGTTGGCGCGGAGCGTCGGTAAAAGGTGGGAAGGTAAAAGGTAAAAAGTAGGGGACGCGGCGCGATACGGTCAAGTACAGCGTCAATTCATCATGACCCCACCGCTCCAAAACTCCATCACTCCTTTTGGCGCGTGAGCGCCTCCGCTCACACCAGCACCAATCCCTCGGTCAGGACCGGCTGATGCTGGAGTGCGTCCCAGGCCTTCTTGAACCGGGTCGAGGTGTCGGCGAAAAGCGGGGAAACCTCGAAGGCAAAGGGCGGCAAGCCGGTCTCGTCGGTCTTCAGGTCGATCCCGGCGGCCTGGGCCCAGCGGGCGAATTGGCGGAGCTGGTCGTCGCGGCAGGTGCGGGGAGAGTCGACCCCTTCGGCGTTTTTCACGGGCGAGAAGTCGTCGGCGCGCTCGGTCTCGATGATCACGGGATTTCGCGCGAAAGGCAGGGCGTCGAAGACGAACATCTCGAACTTGTAGCCGTTCGGCGAGGTCGGTTCATGACGGACTCCGCTCGCATCGACGAAGGGCACCTTCTTGTGGGCGAGGTGGAAGGGGAGTCGTGCGCTCTCGTCGTCGCCGCTGCCGAGCCGCTCGATGAAGTCGCGGTTGAAAAGGTGGATGGCGATGCTGCCGGCGCGGAAGCGGAGTTCCCCATCGGGGCCGGTCGCGTTGGTGAGTTCCTCGGGGAGGTCGCTGTATTCCACGACCATGGCCTTGCCATCCTTCTGACAGAAGACCCCGACTTTTTCTCCGGCATACGCCTTCGGCACCATCTTCGAGGAAAGGTCGGATTCATTCATGAGATGGAATCCGATGAACGTGGGATCGAGGCAACGCACGAGGGGATTGTCGACCTGGAAGTAGCTGAGGATATCGACTCCGTCGGCCTCCATCTGGCGGACCGCTCCGGAGCGGACGAGGGCGCGCAGGGCCCCGCCGTGACCATCGGGGCTCAGGGCGATCTCCCCTTTCTCCGCCATGAGGATCTTCCCCTCGCCATCGACCGCGGGCATGAATCCCTGGGTGAAGAAATGGACGCGTTCTTTTTTCAGTCCGAAATAATCGTGACGCTCAAAGAACGAAACGGTCTCCTCGTGATTGAGGACCGACGTCATCAGATACCAGGAGACGGGACGTCCGTAGATGCGACCGGCCGCGAGAATCTTTTCGGCGAAAACCTGGAAGAGCGATTTGCTCAACACCGGGGTGACCCCGTAGGTGCCTTTGGGACCATCAAAACCGAGACGCGTGCCTTGGCCACCCGCCACCGTGAAGGCGGCGACACGTCCGGTGCGGAGCGCGCCTTCGCCCTTCAGCACGGCCTCGCGCCAGAGACTGGCATTGGCGTCTTCGCGATGGCCCGGCAGAGGAATGTAGTCGGCTGGCTCCAGCCCATCGAGGAGGGATTCGTCTTTCCCTCCGGCGCCCTTGACGAGCGATTGGTAAAGCGAGGCGACTTCGGCGAGATCGATCGCGGCAGCCTGATTGAGCAGGGTCTGCTGCTCCGTGGCGGAAAGGGTGTCGAAATGGGCGAAGACGTGGCCCTGTGCGTGGGCTTCGTAGTGAGAGCGGAGATCGGTCATGGAAATGGGGAAAGAAACGGCTCCAGCGGGCATTTCGCAAGGAGAGTGATTGCGAACTTCTTGTCGCCGGTGCCCGGCTGCTCAGGCACGGCCAAGCTCGCGCGAGCGGTCCGCGGCGGCGGCGACGGCTCCGCGCACCATGGCCTCGAAGTCCTTGCTCCGGAAATACTGCAGGGCGGCAAAGGTCGTGCCGTTGGGGCTCGTCACGTTTTCGCGGAGGGTTGCGGGATTTTCCCCGGTGCCGAGGACGAGTGCGGCGGCTCCTTCCGCGGTATGGACGGCGAGATCGCGGGAGATTTCCGGGGTGAGGCCCTGGGCGACGCCTTCGGCGATCATGGCTTCGAGCATGAAGAAAAAGTAGGCCGGACCGCTGCCGCTCACGGCGGTGACGGCATCGAGGTCGTCTTCGGCGACGCGGCAGACATAGCCGACCGCGCCGAGGAGGGATTCGGTCAGCGTGGCATCGGCCTCCGTCGCGGAGGAGCCGAGGGCGTAGGCCGAGGCGCCTTTGCCGACGAGGGCGGGCGTGTTCGGCATGACACGGACGACGCGGTGCCGCCCGCCGCTCCCTGATTCGATCGCAGCGAGGCGGATCCCGGCGGCGATGGAGATGAGGAGGCGGTCGCTGGTTTCTCCCAGCTCGGCGAGCATGCCGGCAAAACCCTGCGGTTTCGTGCAGAGCAGCACCACCTCGGAGGCGGCGACGACGGAGGCGTTGTCGGGCGCGACGGCGACGCCGAGCTCCTCGGCCATGGAGGCGGAGGCGGCTTCGTAGGTATCGTAGACGGTCACGTCCTCTGCGCGGCAGAGACCCGCGCCAATGATTCCGCCCACGAGAGCCCGACCCATTTTCCCACAACCGATAACGCCTAGTTTCATGGCGGTATCTTTAACCTCATTTTGCGATGGGAAAGGGGGAAAAATTTCGTTGCGGGATTCGCCCGGCGGCGGCTACCGTGGGGCGAGATCCAGATGTCCGCCCGAGTCTTCCAGAGCGCCGCCGCCTCCGTCCGCATTACCGCGGGCGAGTTTGTCGCCGCGTACCGGGGCATGCTTACGGCCCGGCTCTTCGAGGAGAAAATTTCGGCCCTCTATCGCGGCGGCAAGATCGTCGGCGGGGTCTACGTGGGACGCGGGCAGGAAGCCTTTTCCTACGCTCTCGGCGGCCAGCTCGACCGCCGACAGGGGGATGTCTTCGCCGGTCTCATCCGCGACCAGGCGGGACGCACCGCCTTCGGCGAGCCGCTCATCGATGCGGCCCGCACCTATCTCGGCAAGGTCACCGGGCCGATGCACGGCCGCGATGGGAACATCCACCGGGGACGCCCGCGCGACGGCATGCCGGCGATGATCAGCCACCTCGGCACCTCTGTCTCGGTCGTGAACGGGATGCTCATGGCAAAACGATTCCGGGGCGAGGCCGGTTATGTCGGCGGAGCCACCGCCGGCGATGGAGCGACCTCGACGGGCGCGTTTCACGAGGGGCTCAACCAAGCGGCGGTCGAGAAACTGCCGCTCGTCATCGCGGTGGCGGACAATCAATTCGCCTATTCGACGCCGACGCGCCGCCAGTATGCCTGCGAGGATCTCGTGGATCGTGCGGTCGGGTATGGAATCACCGGTTATTCGATCGATGCCACGGATCTGATGGCTTGCCTCGAGACCTTCCGCATCGCCATCGCGCGGGCCAGGGCCGGGGAAGGGCCGCAGCTCGTGGTCGGCAAATTGCTGCGTTTGTCAGGGCACGGCGAGCACGACGATGCCAGCTACGTTCCCGACACCGCCCGTTCGGGCCGGTTTGGCCGGGATTGCCTCGTCCTCGCGAGGGAACGGATTCTCGAGGATTGTTTTGAAAGTCCCGAGAGCCTCGAGTCGCTCGAGGCCGAGGTGCAGGATTTCATCGAGGAGACCTTCACCCAGGCCCAGGGTGAGGAGGCGCCGAATCCCTTGCAGGACGACTGGCGCACGCTCTCGACGCGTCGTTTGAGCGAGGATTGGCATTGAGCGGCGCGTTTCCGCGATCCGCTCCGCCATCTCCTCTCAAGGCTTCAAGACCACCTTCAGGAGGCCTTCGGTATTTTTGTGCAGACGGTGGAACCACTCGCCGCCTTCCTCGAGTTTCGCTACCGCGGAAAGGAGAGGTTCGACTTTGATTTTGCCGGAGGCGACGGCTTCGACGGCCTCCGCATATTCTCCAGCCGAGGCGCAGCTGCCGAAGACGCTCAGCTCGCGCGTCACGAGAGCCTGAAGGGGGAAGGGGACCTCGGCCTTGAGATTGCCGACGCAGCTGATGCTGCCGCCTTTGCGCACCGACTCCACCGCGATCTTGATGGTGGGGCCGAATCCGACCACCTCGATGGCGTGGTCGGCTCCATCGGGATTGCCGACGAGTTCGCGGACCTGGGCCGGCACCGTCTCGCTGGACACGAGCGAGACATCGGCCCCGAGTTCCTTCGCGAGGGCGAGGCGCTTTTCATCGATGTCGACCGCCACGACAAATCCCGCGCCCTTCGCCTTCAGCGCCTGGATCACGAGGAGGCCGATGAGACCCGCGCCCACGACGACGGCGGAGTCTCCGGGTTTCAGAGGCAGTCGGTTCACGCCATGGAGCGCGATCGAGACCGGCTCGGCGAAGGCGGCATGCTCGTAGGAAAGATCCCCCGGGATGGGGTAGAGGATGTGCTCGGGCACCCGGACAAACTCGGCGAAGGCGCCGTGACGCCGGTAGTCGCCGCAGGAGACGCCGAGGACGTTCCGGTTCGGGCAGAGATTCACCTGTCCTGCGAGGCACGAGGGACATTTGCCGCAATACACGGTCGAGTCGAAGGTGACCCGGTCGCCGACCTTCCATTGCCGCACGGCGGGGCCGACCTTCGCGATTTCGCCCGAGGCTTCGTGACCCATGATGATTGGGGGAATGCGGCGTCCCGAGCTGCCGTCCATGCCGTGAATGTCCGATCCGCAGATGCCACAGGCCTTCACCGCGACGAGCACTTCATTTTCCGCGATCTCGGGTTCGGGAGCATCGCCGAATTCAAATTGGTTGTAGGCCGTGAGGGTGAGGGCTTTCATGAACGTGGAAAATTGGGACTTGAAGCGAACCCTTAAGCGCAAGAAGGTGCCGCATCAAACCGAAATCCCCAGATCGAACCCGTCACGTGATGAAGCCCGTCTTTCGCGCCATCGGCCTGCTCGGTGCCGTGTTTCTCCTCGCCCATTGCGAGACGATGGACACCGGAGCCGCCGGCACGGCGGGGACGATCACGGTGCAGGGGACGATGTTTTATCCGGATGAAAAAGGCATCACCTACCGGGTCCCGGCCGGGGCCCAGATCATCGGGGCGGGAGGAATCGACTGCGTCTACCTGATCGAGAGCGGGGGCTCCGTCGTCGCCCACTCCGGATCGGGCAACAGCTACCGGGTGAAGAGCGGTGGTCATTTCCGTGGCTTCACCCATCCGGCGACCGATTGCACGATCACCTTCGAGCCGGGGGCCATCATCGAGCAGGAGCAGATCGGCACGGGTACCACTTTCGTGGGTTCGTGAAGAGGCAGCCGCTTTCTCAGATCCGCCGCATTTTCACCAAACGCTCGAGCCCTTCGCGGCCCGGATACGATCTTGTCGGGACGAAACTCTCCTCGATCAAGAAGCGCCCCGATTGCTCGAAGCGCTCCGACAATTCTTCCAGCGAGCAGCCGTGGGGTGGTCCGCCGCCGGGCTGGTGTTCGTCATCATAGGGATCGAGGTAGAAGACACCGAGAAGATGGCCTTCGGGTTTCAGCGCACCATGGACCGCCCTGACATAATCCTCGCGCATCGACGGATCGATCGCGCAGAAACAGGTATGCTCCCAGACCCAGTCGTAGGTCCCCACCTGATCTGGGTCGAGGGCGAAAAGGTCGCCCGCGATGAAACGTTCGCGGCCGACTTTCGGGAAGGAATCCGCCTGATCCACCGCCGTTTGCGAGAGATCGAGTCCGACCACGTCCGAGACACCCTCGAGCGTGGCCAGCGCACGGACGTCGTGGCCCAGGCCACAACCCGGCACCAGGATGCGGCCGGCGCACTCGCCCGGATGGGAGTCGATCCACTCCAGCAGCGGAGGGGCCGGGGCCCCTTTGTCCCAGGGAGTGGTTTGTTCGCGGTAGAGTCCGTCCCAATCAGGAGAGGTGGAGGAGGGTGGCATGATGGGAGAAACTGTGCTATGGGATGGGGAAATTTCCATGAGCAAAGCCAAATCCCTCAGCGAAGAGCAAATTTCCAAGATCCAGGCCTGGGCCGATGCGGGCGACGGCGTGCCGGAGATCCAGAAGAAACTCCGCGACGAGTTTGAAATCCGTGTCACCTACCTCGAAACCCGCTTCCTCCTCGAGGATCTCAAGATCGAACTTCTCCCCACACCCGAGCCCGAGCCCGAGAAGAAGCCGGAGGCGGACGACCTGATGGAAGGTGAGGACGAGATCGACGCCGGCGTGGGGGAAGGACAGGTGAAGCTGACCGTCGATCAGGTGCTGCGCCCCGGGGCCATCATCAGCGGCAAGGCCGATTTCGGCGGGGGCAAGGTCGCCTCGTGGTGGCTCGATCAGATGGGCCGTCTCGGTCTCGATATGGCCGATCCTGAGTTCCGCCCCAGCGAGGAGCAGGCCATCGCCTTCCAGACCGAGCTGCGCAAAGTGATCCAGCGGAGCGGCTTCTGAGCCCGCTTTGGCGGGTTTGTCAGGATGCCGGCTTGAGTTGCCACACGAGGAGGGAGACGCGGCGGACGTCGATCGTCGATTCGGACATGGTTTGTCTGTCTCCCAGCTTCGCGCGCATCGCCGCCTCCGACTCCGGCAGTCCGACGAAAAGCGTCGCGTCTTCCGGCAGGGCGCCGTTCTCACCGATCGCGGAGGAAGGCTCCCGCGTGTAGTAGAGCAAGCGCAGATGCTTCGTGAAGCGGTTGCGGAAGACTTCATCGGCGAAATAGACGACCCGGGATCGGGGAGGCGTTTTCGCATCGATTTCGGCAGCCGCTTTCCGGAAGAGATCGCCTTCGCCCTGGAAATCCTGGATACCCGGCAGCAGGGCGATGCCGCCTGCGGCGATCAGGAAGGCGGTGTGAAGGAAGGTCGGTTGCCTTTTCCAAACGGTCCGGTTGAGGATGGCCGTCATCACGACCGCGGCGGTGCCCGCGACCAGAAGGAGGATGCGGCTCCCGTCCGGTCTCACTCCCGAAAGGAAAGCCATGAGGAGGGGAGCGGCGACCATGATTGCCAACAGCACACGGTTAAGGCCGTTCGCCATCTTTTCATATCGGGCGCGTGCCGTCTCCGGAGTTCGGAAAAAGAGCTCGATCGTGACGAGCGCGGCCAACGGATACACCGGCATCAGGTAACGCGGCACGCCGCCGGGGAGAAGGCAGATCAGCAGATAGCCCGCCGCGAGCGCGATCAATCCACCTCGAATCACCGCATCGAGCCGACCGATGGCATCGACGCGGATCCGCTTTTTCCAAAGAAAGAGGAGCGCGAAAACAAGTGGCACCGTCCAGGGAAGAAAGCCGCCCGGGATCTTCAGGGGATTGGTGAGCCAGCGATCCCATTCCATCTGCGTCACATCGCCGCGGATCGCCAGTTCTTCGGCCCAGTTGCCGACCGAGGCTTCGCCCGCCCCGACCGCGCGGATGTTGAGGATCACCCAGGGGAGGAAAATTCCCGCCATCAGAAGGAGACCAAGGAAATGCGCGGGATGGAGGAGCGTCCGCATCTGCCGCGCCGATCGCAGCGTGCCGAGGAGGAAGGGAAACCAGAAGAGCAGATGCACGGGCCCCTTTACAAGACAGCCGAGTCCGAGAAAGAGGTAGGGCAGGGTCCAGACGAGCCAAGGAGAACGTTCGTCCGTCCAGAGCCGGATCCAGAGAAAACACGCGATGCCGAAGAGCGCGGTGAAGAGCGCCTCGATCTCGATGAGGCGCCCTTTGGAGATCAGGGTCAGGGTCGTGAGCAGGGCCAGGGAGACGAGCAGGGCGTGTTCGTTGCCGATCGGTTTGCGCAGCAAAAAGTACGAAGCGAGTCCGAGCCCCAGCATCGACAGCGAGGAGACAAGGCGAGCGCTGAATTCCGAGTGTGATCCGGTCAGGACGAACATTCCCGCGACCGCCCAATTGATCAGGGGCGGTTTGTTCGCGTAGACCTCACCCGCGATGCGTGGGACGATCCAGTCGCCCGATTCCAGCATGCCCTGGGCCGGGAGGATGCGACGGATCTCCTCCCCGCGCAGCTCGGGATCACCGAGCGCCGGGAGGTAAAGCGCCGCCCACGAGAGGCAGAGGAGCAGGAGCGCGATGCGGGGGGACATGCCCGATAGATATCCGCCAATCGCAATCGGATGTCAGCCGAAATTCTACGGGGTCGGAGGGCAGAGGGCAGAGGTCGGAGGTCGGAGGTCGGAGGTCGGAGGTCGGAGGTCGGAGGTCGGAGGTCGGAGGTCGGAGGTCGGAGGTCGGAGGTCGGAGGTCGGAGGTCGGAGGTCGGAGGGCGGAGGGCGGAGGGCGGAGGGCGGAGGGCGGAGGGCAGAGGGCAGAGGGCAGAGGGCAGAGGGCAGAGGGCAGAGGGCAGACCATCCACAAGCCCATCTGACTTCGATTTCCTCCGATACTCCACTACTCCACTACTCCACTACTCCATCCCCCCTCGGCCGTCACACGCCCCAGCCCTCGCGATAGGCTTCGCGGGCCCAGAACTTGTCCGCCGCGGATTGATCCGGGGCGAGGCGTCCCGTCTTTGGATCGATCTGGATCGATCCGGTGGACCGATAGGCGATGTTGCCGAGGTGGCAGAGCATCGTGCTGATCTGCGCGTCTTCGATGGTCTGGTGCACGGGCACCCCATCACGCACCGCGTCGGCGAAGTTGGTGAAATGCGGCACATCGCCCGGCGGTTCGACGTGTTTCTCCACTTCTTTGCCAGCCTTGTCGTAGACGATCCAGCCGGCGGCACCGTTGAAGTCGAATTTGCCCTCGGATCCGTAGACGGAAACGAAAGGCAGGGGCTCGGGCTTGCGCTGGTGGCACGAGGTCGCCTCCCAGGTGATGCCGACCTTTCCGAAGTCGTAGACCGCGGTGATCGTGTCGGGCGTTTCCTGGTCGTCGTCGTAGTGGTAGCGGCCGCCGGTGCAGGAGACCCGCTCGGGATAATCGACGCCCATGGCCCAGCGGGCGATGTCGAGACCGTGGGGGCCGTTGTTGGCGAGTTCCCCGCCACCGTAGAGCCAGTGCCAGTGCCAGTTGTAGGGGACGAGGTTGTCCTTGTAGGGCGCATCCGGCACGGGACCCTGCCACATCAGCCAATCGAGCTCGGCGGGCGGCTGGGTGATCTTGCCTCTGCCGATCGATTCGCGGGCCCCGGTGTAGTAGGACCGCGCATAACGCAGTTCGCCGATCACGCCGGACCGCAACTTCTCGATGCCGAGTTTCACACCCGGATAGGAGCGGCGCTGGTTGCCCATCATGATCGTGCGTCCCGTCTCCTTCGCCACCTCGACGAGGCGCAAGGCCTCGTGCGCACTGTAGCTCGCGGGTTTCTCGACGTAGACGTTTTTGCCCGCCTTCATCGCGAGGATCGCCGCGGGAGTGTGCCAGAAATTGGGCGCGGCGATGGAGATCGCGTCGACGTTCGGATCATCGAGGATGCGGCGGAAATCGGTGACCTTCTCCGGAGCCTTCTCCTGTTTGCCTTCCGGGATGGTGCTCGCTCCCGTGACAAGGCGGTTCGAATCGACGTCGCAGACGTAGGCGATCTCCGCGTTCGGCACGTCGCCGTAGGCCTTGATGTGGGCGCGGCCACGGCCGAGGCCCATCACTCCGACGCGGAAGCGCGAATTCGCCCCCTTGGCCTGTCCGAGAAGCAGATTGGGACCGGTGACAACAGTGGCGGCAGCGCCTGCGGCGAGAGTGGCACCAAGGAAGGAACGACGGGAGGGTTGCGGGGATTCCATACCCTCAGTGTAGGAAGCGGCGGGAGCCGGGGGAAATGGAAAATGCGGCGTGTTTGCGGGGGAGGGGAGGTCGGAGGTCGGAGGTCGGAAGTCGGAAGTCGGAAGTCGGAAGTCGGAAGTCGGAAGTCGGAAGTCGGAAGTCATCGGCCGCCAAGGGAAAGCGGGTGCGAGGCGTGGATGAACGTTACGCCACAAAGCATTTGCGAAGATTTGCGGGAATTCGCGGCCATTTGCGTTTCATTCCGGGAATCTCAGGGCAGGCATCCCACAAACCTCCTTTGGAGCGGGATTCGATGATATCAGTGAGTTCAGCTTTCATCTCGTATCTACCCACGTTTCGTTCGATCCTTCGCGGGCTGGTATCTGATCGTCCGGCCTTGTGCGAATTCTGGAGCTTCGAGAAACAGAACGAGGTCTAGTTTCTTCCGGTCGATCGAGAATTCATATGCCTGAAGAAGGTTTCTGAGGGAGACGCGAAACTCCTGAAACTTTGGATGACTGATGGCAATGTCGCCGACTACTGAGAATTTCCCCCGCTTCCTGAACATGCCGGAAGACCCTCCGGCTGGGAATCTCCCTCCGACAATTCCGGTTCCAAGATTATCCGTTTCGAATAACCGTCGGTCGCTTAATAGCAGGCTGCGGTATTCGTCGTCGCTGATTTTTCCATGATAGGACCTGTCACACGGCAAAATCAACGAAACGGAGGCACCTTCGATTGGGCGGCGTTCGTCGTCGAAAACGGTAATTGAAATCGGCACATAAACCGATCCATCCCAAATCAGGGTCCCATTCAGGAAAAGGGAAGCTCCGAGCGCTAGAGCCAAAATGACTACAGGAGCGATGATCAAAACCCTCTTCATTTGATGATCCTAACCGTGTTGACTTGCAAGACTTCCCGCGGTGATCTCAATCGATCGATTAATCACGAGAATTCCAAAGAATCCCCGCCCTGACAAGGATTTTCCCGATGCTGCTACTTCGATCGCGACCCCAATCTGGCACCACGACGCCGGCAGAGATGCCGGCGCTCCCAGGGGGTGCTCCCAGGGACTGCTCCCACGGAGTTCTCCTCAAGCCATTCCCCATCCACCACCTCCCGGCGTCTCGATCACAAGCCGGTCTCCGGCATTCGCACCAAACGCAGCGATCCCCGGCAACTCCACGCCATTCAAGGTCTGCTGTCCGCATTGCCCCGCTTCACCCCCCTCGCATCCATACGGCGCGACGACTCGGTGCTGGGTGAGCAGCGACACCTGCAGCGGCCTCAAAAACTCGATTTCGCGCACGATGCCGTCGCCGCCGTGCCATCGGCCACGTCCACCCGATCCGTGTCTCAGTGAGAAACGATGCAAGCGCACGGGATACCGTTGCTCGAGGATCTCGGGATCGGTGATGGCGGTATTGGTCATGTGGGTGTGGAGGCCCGAGGTGCCGTCGTATCCGGGGCCCGCGCCCGAGCCGCCACAGATCGTTTCGTAGTAGCCGAAGCTGCCGTCGCCGAAGAGGAAGTTGTTCATCGTGCCCTGCGAGCAGGCCTGCACGCCGAGAGCCTTCAGCAGGGTATCGACGACCCGCTGGCTCGTCTCGACATTGCCGCCGACGACGGCGGGGCAACACATCGGATCGTCGTCGAAGGGCGGATTGAGAAATCCCTCGGGCAGGTCGATCGAAACGGCGCGCATGAGCCCCTCGTTCAGAGGCACGGGACTTTGCGTCCAGAGCCGCAACACGTAGAGCACCGCGCTCTGCAGGATCGCGGGGGTGGCGTTGAGATTGCCGGGATGCACCGGACCGCTGCCGGCGAAAGAAATCGCGAGTCTGCCTTCCCCGCACCGGATCGAGACGCGGATCGGGGTGCCGTCGTCGAGGGTTTCCTCGGCGGTGACCTCGCGCTCGCCGAAGCGGACGAGGTGTTCGCGCAGGGCCTCGAGGCTGCGGTCCTTGAGATGGGCGAATTGCTCCTTCACCGCGGACGCGCCGTGCTCATCGAGGAGTGACTCCAGCATCGCGGTCCCGCGCCGGTTGGCGGCGAGCTGGGCGTTGAGGTCGGCGAGATTGTCGGAAAGCCGTCGTGTGGGAAAGGGTGCGTTTGTCAGGACATCGGCCACTTCGTCGAAACACGACTCACCGCCCCGGATGAGGTGGCGGGGAGCGAAGACGACGCCTTCCTCCGCGAGCCGTGCCGCCGCCGGTGGCATCGAGCCCGGAGTGATCCCGCCGATCTCGGCATGGTGGGCACGGTTGGCGATGTAGGCGACGGGCTTTGCAGAATCAACAGGGTCGAAGACCGGAGTGATCAGGGTCACATCAGGCAGGTGCGAGCCGCCCGCCGCCGGATGGTTCGTGAGGATGGTGTCGCCCGGGGCCATCGTGATGCGTTCGCGCACCTTCCTGACACACAAACCAAGCGCGCCGAGATGGACGGGAATGTGCGGGGCGCTCGTGATCAGTTCACCATCGCCGTCGAGGAGGGCGCAGGAAAAATCAGCGCGTTCCTTCACGTTCGTGGAGATGGCGGAGCGTTGCAGCATCGTGCCCATCTCGCGAACGAGATGATCAAAGCGGTGCCGGAAGAGCTCGCGCACGACCGACTCCGGGCGCGAGGTCGAGGCATCGGTTTTCACTTCTTGAACGTTCAAGACGAGGGCCCCGTTTTCCTTCGCTCTCGCGGTCCAGCCCGGGGCGAGGTAGAGGGTGCTGAAAGGATCCTGGATGACGCGTGGACCCGTGACGGTGTCGCCGGGGAGGAGCGAGGCCCGGTCGAGGAAAGAGGCGTCGTGGGTGGTCAGGGCGGAACGCTCACGAGTTTCGTGTCGCGGAATGCGGCGTCTCGTGCCGGCGATGGCGCGGTAGCTCACCACTTCGACCGTTCTTCCCGCAGGAGGTTCGTAGCCGAAGATCACCCGATAACGCGCGCCAAAGGCCTCCGCGAGCGATCCTGACAAACCCACCTCGAGCGTCAAGGTCGCGTCCTGGCCGGAGAGACGCAACTCGGCGAGGCGGCGGGTGATGGTTCCGGTTTCACCAGCGTCGATCAGCGAGGTCAGGGCTTCGTTTTCGACCGAGTTGAAAAGATCAGGCAAAGCCGGATCCTCAACGGGCCGGTCGATCTGGCGTTCGGCAAATCGTTCGATCCCCGCGCATTCGAGCCCGTAGGCGCTGAGGACGCCGGCTTCGCCCGGCACGAGGATCGTCGTCATGCCGAGCCGCTCGGCGATCGCGCAGGCGTGGAGGGGACCCGCTCCGCCAAAGGCGAGGAGTGCGTAGTCGGCCGGATCCGACCCTTCACGGACGGAGATGGTGCGGATCGCGTCGGCCATCTGCTCGACCGCGAGATCGAGGAGTCCGGCGAGGAAGGCGGCATCGGGTTCGTCGCCAGTGAGTCCTGCCTGTTGTTGCAAGGCGAGGGCTGCATCGCGGGCGGCGGCGAGATTCGAGGCGGTGAGAGGAATGCCAAAGTTCTCCGGATCGATCCGCCCGAGGAGGAGATTCACATCCGTGATTGTGAGAGGACCGCCCCGTCCGTAACAGGCCGGTCCGGGGGCTGCGCCGGCGGACTCGGGGCCGACACGGAGACCGACGTTTTCCCAGCGACAGATCGAGCCCCCGCCTGCCGCGACCGTCTCGATGCGCAGGGCTGGAGCGAGGACACGGGCGTCGCCGACGCGTTGCTCGAAGTCGTATTGGAATCCGTCGTCGTAGCGCGCCACGTCCGTGCTGGTGCCGCCCATGTCGAAGGTGAGGACACGGGAAAAGCCGAGCTCCTCCGCGATCGCCGCAGCGCCCGAAACGCCTCCGGCGGGACCGGAGAGGAGCGAATCTTTCGGCCGGAATCGCTCCATCGGCTCAAGTCCCCCCGCACTCGTCATCATGAGGAGGCGGCTCCCGTCGGAAAACCGTTCGCGATGGTGATCGACGAAGGCCTGCATCACCGGCTGCAGGGTGGCGTTGGCGAGGGCCGTCTCGAGGCGGGGGAGGATTTTCACGAGCGGCGCGAGCTCGGCGCTCGTCGAGATGTGGGTGAAACCGAGCGAGAGCAGATGATCGCGCAGGGCGAGCTCGTGCACGGGATTTCGGTGGCTGTGGAGCAGGGCGACGGCGGCGACGTTGATGCCGGACTCGAGGATTTCGTGGGCTTGGGTGTCAAAGTCAGGGTCGAATGAGAGATTTGTCAGGATTTCTCCCGAGGCATCGAGCCTTTCGTCGACTTCAACGACCCGGGCAAAGAGGGGAGCGGGCCGTTCGTGTTTCAGGGCAAAGAGATCGGCGCGCCGTTGGTCGCGGATGATGGGCAGGTCGGCGAAGCCGCGGGTCACGAACAGCGCCACCCCCGCGCCCTTGCGCTCGAGCAGCGCGTTGGTGCCCCGCGTCGTCGCGAGGCGGAAATCCATCGGAGGAAAGGGTCGGTCGAGCGGCGTGCCGGTGAGAAGTCGCGCTCCGAGCACCGGCGCCTCCTCGCGGGTGAAGAGATCGACCGCTTCCGCCGGGGGGAGGGGACGCGAAAGGACGAGGCATCCCGTCGCCGCTTCAAAGGAGAGCACCAGCGCGGTGGCTCCGTCCGACTCCAGCTTGTAGCCGGTGAAAAAGGTATCGCCGATCCGCCAGGAGGCGGGCACCTCGATGATCAGCTCGTTTGGACGAGGCCATGCCCGCACCGCGATGCGGAGACGTCCCGAAGAAAGGACCTTCGCAAGGCGGGGAATCGTTTCCCCCTCGGCCAGTCCCCAGCAATCGGTGAAGGTGCCGCCGGTGTCGACGCGGAGTTTGAACATGGCGGAACCTTGCCCTTCACCCGGTGCACGGCAACGGACATTCTCTCCGCGCGTCCCGTTACTCGCGCTTGATCTTGACGGTGCTGGTCGTGGAACGCCCAATGGCGTCGGTGAGTTTTACCGACACGCGATTGAGTCCTTCCTCAAGTGGAACGCGGGCGGACCATTTGGCCCCGGGAGTGATTCTTTTGAGCTTTCCGTTTCCGACCTTGACTTCGATCTTGGCAATACCTGCCACCGCACTGGCGGTCCCTTTGATGTTTGCGGAGGGCTTGGAGGTGGTGAAGGAGCGTTTGCCGTTGATTTTGACTGTCGGCGCAGCGAGCGGCACGGTGAGACGGAAGATGACATCCCTGTCGACCCCCGCTCCACCCACCGTGGCCCCGAAAAAGGTACCCGGGACGACTTCCAGGAGGTTGTTGAATGGATTCGCGGAGGTGGTCCCATCAAACGTATGAAGAAGCCGGAAATCTCCGCCATTCCTGGCGATGGAAAAGAGGGTTCCTGCACCTGTGCTGCCTCCGTTGAGACATGCACCATAAAGGCGCCCGTCGACTCCTTCGACGAGCCCCGATTGGGGATTCAGCCCATCGTTGGGGGAAGTGGTGCTGAATGCCTTCAGAGTTGCAAATCCTGTCCCGTCGGTGTTGATCGCGAAGATCGTACCACCCCCATTGACTCCTCCGTTGCTGGCGGCACCGTAGAGTCGTCCATCGCTGCCGAGAAGGAGGCCGGCGATCAGGTCGCCACCGTCCGAGGCGGGTGTCATGTGGCGGATCACTTGAAACGAACTGCCGTCAGTCGTAATGCGAAAGATGGTGCCACCGGCACTATTCCCACCCAGTCGGGTGGTGCCGTAAAGGCGGCCATCCGGGCCGAAAATCAGATGCGAGATGGAGTCCGAACCATCTGCACCTTCGTTGGCCAGGACTCTCAAGGCGACGAAACTGCTACCGTCTGCATTGACCCGGAAGATAACACCGCCGCCGGCGGGGCCTCCTTGACTGGTGATTCCGTAGAGCTTGCCATCGGTGCCCTGGACAATTGCCCCTTGGCCATCGGCTCCTTCAAAACCGTTTGAAGCAAACTCACGAAGCACCGTGTAACCGGTGCCGTTCTTGTTGACGGAGAAGATGACCCCGCTGTTGTTAGCGGGAGTCCCGCCCGCGGAGGTGATGCCATAGAGCTGGCCATTGCTTCCTTCAATGAGCCCCGCTGCGGGACTCGCCCCCGTCGCGACCGTAAAGTCCCGCAGGGAAGTGAATCCGGTGCCATTTGAGGAGAGCGAAAACAGTGTACCGACGGAGTTGGCACCACCATTGAAGGCGGTCCCGAAGATCTTTCCATCGCTACCGCGGATGAGGCCTCCGGCAAAACCGTGGCCATCGACTCCGGATCCGCTTTTCAAGACCGTGAAGTTTTGCCCGAGGCCCTTGCCACCGCCCATCAACAAAAGGCAAAAACCGAAGAGGAAATGTGTTTTCATGATCTTTACACAATAGAACCAAACAGGGGAAGAATGATCAATCAGGTTCAGAAATGCAAACAACGAAACAAACGAAGAATCAGTTTTTACAGATTCGTGCCCGGGCTCACCGACACCACATCGACCCGCACGAAGGCCATCAACTTGCGGCTGCCATCGGTCATGCCGGTCTCTGCGTTCTGCGGGGACTGGGCGCTGAGCAGGCAATACTCGCCGTCGGTCGTCGCGACCTGGGTGGTCGTCTTCGCGGTGTAGATGGAAGGGGTCCGGGTCGAGGCCGTGCCGAGATCGCCCTCGTATTCGGCCCAGGATTGCTCGCCGACGAGGTAGACCAGTTCGGGCGCGAGATTCAGGTCGATCGTTTTTCCATCGGCCGCGAGGACGGGATCGACCTCGAGCGTCACGCCGAGGTTGCGGGTCTCGAAGGCGGTCGGATGCGGCAGGATCAGGACCGTTTTCGAGCCCTTCTCTTTCTCCGGATTGATCACCTTCGGAGCCTGGAACTCGGTCGGATACGTGTGTTCGTGGATCGATTCCACCTTGGCCCGTTGCCCGCTGCGGGCGGTGACGAGTGCGGTCTCGACGAGGGTGGCGTCGCGGTCTTCGATCAGCTGCTGGACGCTCTCACGCAGGGCGGTGTCGGATGCCGCGCCCTCGCGGAGGAGTTCGGTCATCTGCAGCGCCTCCACCTCGATCCACTCGACCTGGATGCGGAGGAGTTTTTCGCCTCCGTCAGCCGCGGCCGGGGCAGGTGCGGTTTCCTGGGAATGGAGCGAGCCTGCGGCAAGGGAGAGCAAAGGCAGGAGAAAGAGAGCGTGGGGAAATTTCATGATCCCACCTCTAGCAGAACGTGCCCGCGGGACAAAGCGCAATCTTCCGCGGGGGGCGGGGGCCGGGAACTTGCCAGGGAAATCTCCAGCAGATTCAGGGAGGCCAGCAGATTGGGATTGGGATTGGATCAGGAAGGAATCTGTTGGCTTTCCTGAGCCGAGCTGGCGAGTCAAACGGAGTCAGTCTGCTGGGCGAGACGGACTTCGCTCGGTGTTGTCCTGACGTTCGGGCGCGTGCGTGGTGCCCGATCGTGGAGGCCCCGGAGGGGCCGGAGAAGCGTCCGAACCCACCACAACGACAGCACAGGTTGGGACACCGCGGGCTTCTCGTGCCCCGCCGGGGCGCATGCCTTTTCGAATCATTGATCCGGGGGTTCCCTCACGAGGTTCGGTCACGCCCCGGCTACTTTCTTGCGTCCCTCCGGGACGCGCGGTCCGGGACGCGCGGGCCCGGCTTTGGCAGGTTGGGAGATTGGGCTTGGCAAGGAATCTGTTGGCTTGCCCGAGCCGAGCTGGCGAGTCAAACGGAGTCAATCTGCTGGGTGAGACGGACTTCGTGCGGTGTTGTCCTGACGTTCGGTCGCGTGCGTGGTGCCCGATCATGGCGGCCCCGGAGGGGCCGGAGAGAGTAGCCGGTGGTGAAGCGAGGCACGAGCGCAACCACCGGATCCCTGCCCGTCGAGCGGCCCGCCCCGGAGGGACGGGAGAAGCGTCCGAACCCGCCATAGCGACAGCACAGGTTGGGACACCGCGGGCTTCTCGCGCCCCGCCGGGGCGCATGCCTTGTCGAAATATTGATCCGGGGGTTCCCTCACGAGGTTCGGTCACGCCCCGGCTACTTTCTTGCGTCCCTCCGGGACGCGCGGTCCGGGACTCGCGGTCCGGGACTCGCGGTCCGGGACTCGCGGTCCGCGATTCATGGGGCGAAACCCGACTACGGACTCTTCAGACACACCCCCGAATGCGCGGTCATCCGCGGAGGAGCGCGTACTCGTCCCGCACCCGCGCCGGGCCTTGTCGGGCTTTTTCCTTTCCCCCGGCCCGGGAACGTGCTTTAAACCCTTTTCACTCCCCGTATGAATTCCTCTCCCTCCCCGGCGATGCGCACGGCATGGCTCATGGTGCTGCTCCTCTTCCCGGTCGCGCTGCTGAATTACCTCGACCGTCAGATGATCGCGGCGATGAAGGTCTCGGTGATGGCCGACATCCCCAGCATCGGGTCGGAGGCGAACTGGGGGCTGATGTTGGGGAAATTCAAGTTCGTCTACGCCTTCTTTAGTCCCATCGGCGGCTACATCGCCGATCGCTTCAGCCGAAAGCTCACCATCTGCGGCAGTCTCTTCGTCTGGTCGTGCATCACCTGGTGGACGGGACAAGTCGACAGCTACACGGAGCTGCTCTGGGCGCGCACCCTCATGGGGATCAGCGAGGCCTTCTACATCCCGGCGGCCCTCGCCTTGATCTCCGACTTCCACCTCGGCGAAACGCGCTCGCGCGCCGTCGGCGTCCATCAGATGGGGATCTATTGCGGGGTCATGCTCGGCGGGTTTGCCGGCTATGTCGCCGACGCTCCCACGCTAGGATGGCGCACCGCCTTCGACTGGACCGGTCTTGCGGGGATTCTTTACGCCATCCCACTTCTTTTCCTCCTCAAGAATCCGCCGCGGGTGGCCTCGGCCGAAACCCTCGTGAAGCCCGGAGTCGGTCAGGCGGCGCGCGAACTCTTCACCAACCGCTCCTTCCTCCTCCTCGTCGCTTACTTCACCTTGCCCGCCGTGGCCGCCTGGGTCGTGCGCGATTGGATGCCGGCCATCCTGCAGAAGGAATTCAACATCAGCCAGGGCAAGGCCGGTGTCTCCGCCTCGCTCTACTGGCAGGCCGCCGCCCTCGTCGCCGCGATCTTCGGCGGCTGGCTCGCCGACCGCTGGATGAAACGCAGCGACCGCGGCCGCATTTATGTCAGCGCCATCGGCATGGCCCTGATCATCCCCGCGCTCTTCAGCGTCGGCAACGCGCCCGCCGCGAACTCCTTCGCTCTCGCCATCGCCGGACTCGTCCTCTTCGGGATCGGTTGGGGATTCTTCGACTGCAACAACATGCCCATCCTCTGCCAGATCACGCGTCCCGAACTGCGTGCCACCGGCTACGGCGTCATGAATTTCGTCAGCATGACCTTCGGCGGCGTGGCCGACTGGGTCTTCGGCGTGCTCACCGATCGCAAGGTACCGTTGAATGTGATCTTCGGGGCCTTCGCCGGTGTGGCCTTGGTTTCCGTGGTGCTGGTGTTGATGATCCGGACGCGGAAGGTGGAGGGGTGAGGTCTTTCCTACTCCTACTCCTACTCAAAAGGCGCGGCACTCGCGGCTTCCAGATCGAGCCAAAGTGAACCGTCGGAATCGGATTCACGGAGTTGAAACAGTTCCCGGTCAAACTGGCACGACGAGCCCTTCCGCCTCGGCGAGTGTTTTTTGATTCCCGTCAAAGGTGAGGAACTGATTGGCCTTGAGACGAATGGCGGCCGCGACATGAAGCGTATCGAACCCGCGATGCCCCCGCACGAGCGTGTAGGTGGCGGAGAGTCGCTTGGCTTCGTCCACGACATCAGCCAGGTTACAAACCTGGATCTTCAGCCGCCCGCTGGCGCGATCCGCCTCAAATTGAGCCCAAAACAACGCCGCTTCACCTGGGCCGATCGCCTTGCGGAACTCGGCGAAACGTAGTGCGTTGGCCAGTTCGTATTCGTTCAGGGTAGTGAGAGTCAGTGGAGTACGACACGATTTCATCCAAGCCAACGCACGTGACGTGTTCCCGTCGTTCCCGTAGAGCGAGAACAAAAAGCTCGTATCGGCGCAGATTACCATTTCCCGCCGGCCTCATGGATGAGTTCCATCGACTCGTCCGCGGAGAGCGAGTGTGCCGTAGACCGGTCTCTCTTCACGGCGGGACTCTGGGACCAGTCCACGCTCTCACTTGGTGCATCCTGAGCCGGGACCAGGCGCGCAATCGTTTTACCTCGCTGCGTGATCACGATTTCCTCTCCTGCGCTAATCCAGCTCAACAAGCTGGAGTAACGGTTTCTTAGATCGCGGACCGTAGCTGTTTTCATGATGCTACAATATTGGAGCACAAGGAGGGGTGTCAAGGGCCGCTTTCCGTCAATGCTCCTCGCCATCGCAGGACTCGTCCTCTTCGGAGTGAGTTGGGGATTCTTCGACTGCAACAATATGCCCATCTCCTGCCAGATCACGCCTCCCGAACTGCGTGCCACCGGCTAGGGCGTCATGATTTTCGTCAGCATGACCTTCGACGGCATGGTCAGCTCACGGCAGACCTTCCAGCCCCACCCGAGGGCGAAGTACGCCGCACTCCACGTCACGACCGCCATTCCCCACCAGATACCGTGAAGCCCCCAACCGAGGGTGAAGGCAAAGGCGTGATAGATCACGATGGGAGCGGCGATCTGGCGATAGATGCCGACCCACAGCCCGTAGCCGGGACGCTTGAGCCCCTGCATCATGAAAACCGTGACGAACAGAATCGGATAGGCCGCCAAGGTGATCGCCGCCGCTTTGAGATAGTGGGTGCCATTGCGGATCACTTCGGGATCGTCGGTGAAAATCCGCATCATCATCGCACCGAGAGTCCAGAGCAGCACTCCCCCGGCAAGCATCATTCCCGCGCCGAGCCGAATGTTGGTGATCCAAGCCTCGCGGACGCGGAAGGGAAGTCCCGCTCCGTGGTTTTGACCGACGATGCTCAGCATCGCCGTCCCCAGTCCGATCGCGGGCATCAACACGATCTGCTCGATGCGTGTCGCGATCCCGATCGCGGCCACGGCCGCTTGGCCAAAGTGTTTCACATACCAGACCATCACCAGGATCCCGAAGGCGATCGTCATCATGTTGAGTGCCGCCGGGACCGACTGGGCCGCGACTTCCCGCAGTGAAGAGAGATGAGGGCGGAAATCGGAAACGAGGAGACCCTGTGCGACCACCGTTTTCCTGAGCCTCGACCAGAGCAGGACACTACCGCCGATTTGGATGATCACTGTCGAAAGGGCAAGGCCGGCCACACCCATGGGCGAGATGAAGGCGAATCCCCACATGAAAAGTGGATTCAAAAGGCAATTGGCCACGAACCCCGCGATCAGGAAATCGCGATAGACCCGCGTTTCGCCCTGTGCGGACAGACCCGCGTTGAGAGTCATGCACAAAACAAAAAACACCGCGCCCGCAAAGATGAGGTTCACATAGGACAAGGTCTCCGAAAGCCACCGGCCCTCCGCTCCCAACCAGCGGAACAAATCCGGCGCCAGGAGCAGTCCGAAGGCGGTGAGGATCACGCCCGCTCCGGTGCCGAATACGATCGATTGTGCAAACCATCGCCGTGCGGCCGAGAGATCGCCGGCACCGAGGGCATGGGAAATCATGGCCGTCGCTCCCTGGCTGAGACCGCTCCCGACCGCGATCATCAGGAAAAACAAGGGGAACGACACGGACAGCGCAGCCAGAGCCTCGGTTCCGAGGAGGCCCGCACAGTAGGTGTCCACAAAGTTGAAGAGCGTGTTGAAAAACATGCCGACACTCGATGGGACGGCGATCCGCCAGGTCAGTCGGAGGATGGAGTCCGTGGTGAGGGATGGGGCGGTCTTCATGGGAGAGGGATCTATCGCGGAGAGGCGGGGCTATGGGGCCTGACGGCGACGTCGGTATGTTGGCGGAAAGAATCGGCTCTCAGAAGAAAGCAGGACACGGTTGGGTGCGCGTCGACTCGTGGTCACAAGAGAAGCGAGTCGCTCTGATGCTTGCGATTTGCAAGTGAAAAAACTTTCAATTTGCAAGTCTTTTAGCATGCTTAGACTGTTTGCCAAAAGTCCGTTCGTGAATCGGCCGAGTCGGAATTCGTGATGCCAAGGCGCGAAGAGGGAGTGGAGCGGGCTCCATGACCGATGAGCAACGCGGGAAGCGCGAATTGCGGCCGGTTTGGAGAGAAGTTCGAGCGAAGCGAGCAAGAATCCAAACCCAAAGAAGAATCCGATTTGCGAACGGACTTTTGGCAGACGGTCTACATGGGAACCGGCACACGAAGGTGCAGGGCCGTCCAAAGGGAGGCCGCGGAATAGAGGCAAGAACGAAGGAATGGCAGTTGCCGCAATCCGCGGGCTTTTCCCGCGGGATGGTCTGAAGCGCGGTCCGCCTATCAGCCGCCGGATCGATCAGCGCACTTAGCGGGTTTGTCCTCTTACCACCCGAGCAGAGTTTTGATTTCCTTCATCAGGAGCGCAGCCTCAAAGGGCTTCGCGATGAACGCGGAAACCTCATCCTCGAAGCACAACCCCATTCTCTCAAGTCCTTCAATGACCGTCTCATGAAGCTGGCCTGTCACGAAAATCACCGGCACCCGGCTCCTGCCGTCTTCGAGTTCCCGGATTTTGCGAAGAAAGGTGGCTCCGTTGCCCCGGTCCCGGCTGTAATCCTGAATCACCAGATCAAATTTGCTTTGCTCGAATCGTGCGACCGCAACCTCATCCTGATTTTCGATGATCGCATCGTAACCGAGCTGGTTGAAGATCATTCTCATGATTCGCAACACGTCTTCGTTGTCATCGAGGACAAGAACGCGGGGAACGATTCGTGGGAGGCTTTCCGACATGGAGGAGGATGTGAAAAGAAAATCAGGTATGCCCGGCACCCTTGTGCTCGACGAGGAGTTTCCCCGGCCAGACGAGGTCGATGTAGCCCCAGTTTCCCGTCAGCTTTTTCACCGGCTCCTCGAAGGAGGCGACGGTGCGGCGGCGGACGCCGAACACGTCGAAGAATTCATTCCAAAAGGTTTGCCGCTCGGATGTTTCGCTGACAGCGGTCTTCCATTCGCGTGAAAAGCGGTTGGCTCGGTGTTTGATGTCGTTCCAGGAAAGTGGCATGGGGCCGCAGGGTATCTTGCACGGCGGAAAAGGGCAAGCGGGGATGCGGGTGGTGCCGGAGGCGGGCGGGCGGGATCGAGCCGACGATCGACGGGCGGACCAACCCCCGATCGACGTTGCCCGTGCCCGGGCCTGGCCGGAACCGCCGGATGGAGCCGAGCGTAGCGAGGCAGATGCCCGCACGGCACCGCGAAGCTGCGAGCAAGGAACGAGCGCAGTCAAACCCGTACGGCCGGATGCGAAGCAAGTAGCTGCGATGACCGAAGGTCGGCGGAGCCTTTGTGGGACCCGTGGCTGGGTGGGCTAGCGCTCAGTCAGTCGTGGGGACGCGATTCGGAATCTCTTTTCTCGCGCAGGAACTTCGCGCCGATCAGGAGAACAAATATCAATGCGGCTACGGAAGCCGCGACGGGTGAGAGCGGCGGGTGGGGTTCGGGAACTGGATTAGGCGGCGGCACTGCATTCCAAAAAACGAAAGCGAACAGCGGAACTGCAATCAGCGCCAGGCCCAGGATCCACTCGAGACGATTCGCGGGAAGAAACGGTCGGTTGCGCGGTTTGCTCGGCGGGCGTCGGATGTTGCTGCAGCATGCTCCCAGGATCATGACAATCCC
>JAEUHI010000036.1 GCA_016795385.1 Verrucomicrobiales bacterium
TTCAAATCCGTCGATTCGATGAGGAAATCATCGACGAAGAGTTGCCGGCCCACGTCGATGGGAATCACCCTCGGCGGCTTCCGCAGGTAGGGCACCGGCATGGGCTCATCCGAAGCCGGATCGCGGAAGCGCGGCGGCCAGACATCGGGCAGCTCGATGCCGGTGTAGAGGTTCTCGGGCTTCGGTCCGGTCGCCTTGTTCGCGAGCCTCTTCAGCTTCGCATCGGCGGAGACGGGCTTCCCGGCGAGGATGTCCTCCTCGCGGAACTTCGCGAGCAGGATCTCGGCGTCACTGTGGCGGTTCCAATCATAGAGGAGGTGGATCAGTCCATCGGGCGCCTCGAAGCCGTCGGGATAGGAGACCGCGGTGCGCTCGTCGAGGAGCAGTCCGCCTTTCCAGGTTTGCCCCTCATCCTCGGAAAGCCAGGCGCTCAGGTGGGTGCGCTTCTCGAGACGCTCCGCGGGTGAGCCGTTTTTCACGAGGAGAATGCGGCCCGACTTCAGACGACGCAGGAAAAAGCGCGCATTGATGTTCTGCACCGTCGCGGCCTTCTTCGGCTCACTCCAGGTGCGGCCGCCGTCGCTCGAAAAGCTCTCGTGCGGCTGCCCTTGCGTCCGCGCCAGCATCCAGATGCGGCCGTCCTTCAGCTCGACCATCATGTGTTCGTCGAACTCCCAATCGGGAAATTTCAGATTCCCCCGCTCGGTCCAGGTCGCTCCTTCGTCGGTCGAGGCATAGACTCGCGCCGTCTTGCCGTGCCAATCCGAGACAGGCAGGAGCCAATCACCGTTGGCGAGAACGGTGGGTTTGTTGAGAGTGCAGCCTTCGGCGAAATTCACCGGATCGGTCCACTCCGGCTCGGCCGCATCGGGGTTGTCGCAGCGCATCCACCAGTTCGTGATGCGTTTTTCAGGATCGCCGAGCTGCTGGTCGAAAAAGAGCCAGAGCCGTCCCTTCGGATCGGTCCAGAGATTGCCGACGAGGGCTCCGCTGATTCTCTGCGAGGCCTCGGTGCGCGCGCCGACGGCGAGACGCGGCTTCGACCAGGACTCGCCGCCGTCATCGCTCGTCGCGAGCAGGAAATAGCCGTCCGCCTTGTCGCCCGTGCCCGTCCAGCAGCCCCAGATGCGGCCTTTTGGGGTGCGGTCCATGCCGATGATCATCGCGCCGGGGCGCGCGTTGTCCTGGAACTCCGCGCCCGGATCCGCGATCACGACCGGCGCGTAGGGATCCTGCTCCTTCACCTCCGTCCCCTCGCCCATGACGAGGAAGACCAGCTTCCTGAAGCGCAGCTTTTCTCCCTTCCCGACCTGCTTTTGGTAAAGACTGACCCGATTGATCTCGCCGGGGAAAAATTGGGTTTCGGGCACGTCCACCTTGGTGAAACCGGCCTTCACGAGCGCGTCTTCCTGGCTCGCGGCCTTCGGCCGCTTCGTCGGGGTGAGCGCGTAGAGCAGGCCCGGCTTCGTCACCGTCACCTCGGTGCGCTCGATGCTGGTGCGGAGAAAGGGTTTGCCCATCAGCGCCTCGGGCGCTTCCTCCAAGGTGTAGTCGCGGTCGGTGAAGAGTTTCACGCCGGTCGTCAGATCCGCCTTCTCGACGGGCGGCAGGGGGATCGGTTTCCGTGTCTTGCCCTCCTGCGAAGCGAACTCGCCGAGCTTCTCGAGTTTCCCAAACACGATGCGCTCCTTGCGGCTCGCCGAGGTGTCGCCCTGCGTCGCGCAGAGCCAGATCACGCCCTCGTGCTCGCGGAAGGTCGGGTATTGGAAGGACTTCGTCGATTCGAAGCGATACTTCCGCTCCCAGGTCTGGCCGTCGCGTGAAATGTCGACGTTGAAGACGCTGCGGCTCACGCCGTGGATGCGCGTGGCCTCCTGCCAGCCGAGGTAATAGAGATCGCCGAACTTGTCGAAGGTCGGCTTCGAGTTCCCCCCGTTCTGAACAAAGGGCATCTCGCGTCCTTCCGTCCAGGTGCGGCCATCCGCACTCGTGGTGAAATGGCAGTTCCCCGCGTCGTTGCGGCAGATCGCCATCCAGGTGCCGTCGGGGAGCCGGTTCACCGCCGACTCGCTGAGCTGCTGCGACTGCGGTTCGTTGTAGTGGCCGAGGATCTCGAAGGTGGCGAGGTCGTCATGTACCAGGGCCAGGGCGTTCTGTTTGCCGCTGAAGTTGTTGATCGCGACATGGAGCTTCCCGTCAAAACGCTTGAAGGAATCGAAGAGGAAAAAGGACGAGTCCACCGCCGGTTTCGCGAAGCCCTGCGCCGCCGCATCGGCATGGAAATGCTGTGGCTGGAAATCGAAGGTGCCCGCCGCCGTCTTCAGCTTCGCCCGATGGATCGTGGGGGCGAAGGCGCCCGAGGAGAGATCAAAATCGCGATACCACAGCTGCGACTGCCTTTTCCCGGGATCTTCGCTTGTGAAATAGCAGCGCAGCGTCTTCGCATCCTTTTGCAGAATGCGCGGCACGAAGCAGGCCCCGACGGGGAGCGTTTCGTTTTCGAAGACCTGTTCGCCCCGCGCGATTGGGATGACGTCTTCCAACTGAAGAGGGTTCAATCGGACAATCGACAGGGTTGCGTAGATCTCCGGCCAGCCTGCCGATTCGCCCGCGCGGACGTCGTTGACTTCAGCGACGAGGTAGGCCCGGTCTCCGACGATGACCATCTCCGCGTCGTGCGCGCCCTTCACCTGCGGGGCGGTGACGGTGATGAGCTTTTCAATCACGAGGTCGCCGGCGAGCGCGGGATCCCATCCGGCGGGAACGACGGGTTCGGCGAAGGCCGGTGTGGCGAGGGCGAGAAGGGTTCCAAGCAAGGCTTTCATACGGGAGGCGGCAGCATAGCCGCTGCGTCGTCCCGACGGGAAGGGCGGAAGTCGTGAAAGATTGTGTTATGATAACGCGACGAGCTCGGTTCCCCCCTCACTTCCGCCCCCGCAGTTCAACCAATTCCCGACGGTTGCGGTCAATCTGGTCCCGTTCAAACGCGACTGCTGCGGCGTAAAGGGGGCCAAGTTCCGGGTCCCCGGAATAGCGATGGGCAAGACGCTCGGCGGATTCCAGAATTCCCCGCCATTCCGCGTCAGGTTCGCCATGCGTGGAAATTCGACATCCGGAGAGAAGCGAGAGCCGACTGAACGTTTCGGCATGGAATTCTTCACCTGCCACGCTTCGGGATTTCAACAGGAATGCTCTGGCCGCTTCGGGATTTTGCAGTAGGAACGGCCATCCGGATTGATTCTTCGAAAAGTCGATCAGCGTTTTCAATTGCTCCCGGGTCGACGCCAACTCGATCCAGTCGAGAATTCGATCGGTTGGGGCATCAGTTCTCATCAAGAGAGCCCGCAAAAGTTTCTCCTCGGAGACGCTTAGCGGAGGCCCGTTCAAAAGTCTTGCTCCTGCCGTTTCGAAGAGCCCGGCCACTTGTTCGTTGTTCAAGATGCCGTCAAAAGGATAGCCCTCTACGCCAAGGGGAACCGCGGCGTATTCCGAATCCTCGCTTTCACCTTCGACGGCACAGCGACTCCAAAAAAAGCAGTACACCTCGCCAGGAAAATGCTCGGAAACACCCCGCAAGGCATGGTCGAAACCATGGGAGTCTATCCTCATCGTTGAGGTGCAGAAGCCGAGTATCTTTTCAATCACCCGTGCCTCCGGAAAACTCCCTCCGTGTCGCAACAAGTCGGAACATCGTCTCACCAGCAATTCCCGAAGCTCGTCGCTCCCGGGATCGGCAAGCTGAGCGATCAATTCCCAGTCCCGCGAGGTGGGAGCGATGTCGTTCACCCAGAGGAAATGCATCACGGCACGGAAGATCCGTTCGTCGGCATTGGCTGCCGCTGAAAAAATGAGCTCCCAGGCTTCGGCAGGCAGCGCTCCTTTTCCTTCAAATCGGCGCATCCAACCCAGACTTTCTATCGCACCGGCGATCAGACCCGTCTCACCGCTTCCGATCGCTTCGCGGCACAGGCGGACATGCTGCCCGGGATCGGATTTTGTCGCGTTTCCGATCAGGCAGCGCACCCAATCTCCGGAATCGGGTGTGCGCTTGTGAATGAGGCGATTGGCCATTTCGAGGGCCATTCCGGGATAACGTTCGGAAAGATCGTTCAGAATCGGGGCGGGATTCGGTGAAAAGCCGTGGTCAAGGGCGTGCTGTTGATGGCGGCGCATTTCCTCCGCCAACTCACCGGGATGCGGAAATTTGAGAACCAGTTCGTCCACCACCGAGGTCACCAAAGCGCTCCACCGCTCTTTTACCCGCTCATACCATCCCTCCGTGTTCATATCCTCGTCGAATTCGTCGTGATCGTAGCTCAGGGAGACCCTCGCCAGGCGAAGCTCGAAAGAGTCCGGTATCTCGTCCAAAACCGCCTTGGCGGATTTTTTGAAGCCAGCCGATTTCGAAAACCTGACTTCGTGGGACAAGATCCGGCGGATTCGGAAGAGTAACAGTGGATCGTCCCAAGTCCTGAGGATGTGAGAGAGGAGACCGAGAGCCTTCTCCCGTTCCGCGTCCCATTCTTTCGTTTGCTTCGCCGAAGGCTTTCCATCATAAGGAATCCACAACGGCCTTATTGCCTTTTCGAGGACGGACACCACTCCGAAGGCGAGCGGCAACTCACGTCTCTCCAGAACCTCGCGACAGAGGGAAAGAACCTCGGTCCGGAACGGCGCTGTCTTGGCGATGGACAACAAATGCGCCCTCAAATGCATTACATCGCCGCTCATCCAATTCTCTTCCGAGACAACACTGAAAAAGGGCTTGAGCAAGGTGGAGAAGAGAAAGCTTTGACTGTTCCGGTTCCCGGCGAGTGATCCGTCCAGCACCTTCCTATTGACCCAGGCGAAGGCGGCTTCGACGATTTTCAACGATTTCCAATATTCGAACCGGGAGACTTCGCTCATCACCAGTATGGGATGCGAGTTTTCACGGGAGGTTTGCGTCGGGAGTTCCAGATCCTTGCCCAGTTTCCAAAGGAGATCAAAACAGCGGCCGGTGAATTGCGGATGGGAATTGGCGAGCGGCTTTAAGAGGTGCGGAATGCCGCCAACGACCTCGACATGCGTGTCAAACTCCCGCATCCAGAAGCGGATCGAAGCGTCCGATTCCGGAGCCTTCGTCATTTCCATCGCCAACTCCGCCAGTTGGATCGTCCGCTCCGGCTGGAAATGGGCGATATCGGCCCATTGGTCCAGCTGCCTCCGTCTCTCATAAAAGGAGGAGTTCCGGAATCGCGCTTCGAACCACTCCCACACCGGTCCCATGAGGCTGTCGTTTGATGGCAGACGACGCGATGCCTGCCATTCCGCCTCCGCGAGATGCCGGATGATCCTGGGAAAGTCTCCCGGGTCGAAATTCTGGATCACCCGTGTGGCAAAAGTCTTGTCGCGTCCCTTCGAATCGTAACAGGCGCTGAAGGCGAGATGATCGGAAAGAAGATCAGGGACGATGCGATATCCGGATTCGGTTTCGTAGAGGAGCCCGGCCTGATCAAAGGCCTCTGCCAGATCTGTAACGCCGTCCGGTGGGAGGGCGATGCCGCTGAACGTAGACACCCGGTCAAGAACCGAGCCCTCAATCTTTATCGGCCCTAGCAAGGCCAACAACTTCGCGAAGGTCCGAACCGTATCTTCACCAAACCGCGGAAAGAGCGGTTCAATATCGCTCTCGAAACCAAGAGTGAGAACACGATCGCGAAACTCGGGGGTGTCCAGAAGATCCGTCTTTGCCAGGACTCCGGATGCCAGAAGTTCCGCTCCCATCACGGCCAGCAAAGGACTGTCTAAGGCCAGTTTGGCGAAAAAAAGCGAAGTTCTTGGATCTTGCTTTCCGATCAGGATGCTCTCTGCCAGCTTACTTGCCTCGTTGGGCGATAACTCCCGCATCGGCGGCCATTCCTCGATGGCCCGTGCATCATAACCGGCGTTGCCCAATTCCCCCCGAATCTGATTGGTCGGCCCCGGGCGCAGGGAAAAAACGATCTTCACATCGTCCCTTCTGCCGATCACGGGAAAGAGGGCTCGACGCACTTCGCCGAGCCGGTGGGCGTCATCCAGAACCAATAAAAGGGGTTTCGGTGCAGCATCGATGGCTTTCGCATAACCACTCGAATCCGTCGCCTCGTCAGAGACGAAGTAGAGCGTCCTCCCCGGATGTTTTCCCTTGAAGGTGCGGCTGAACTCGAGCAGCAGCCGGCTCTTTCCCAATCCAGCCCGCCCGGGGAGAAGCAGGACTTCATGAGTCTTCGACTTCACGAAGGTGTGAAGGCCCCGCAGTTCTTCCGATCGCCCGATCAGGCGATGGCGGTAGTGAAACGTCCGCCCCGTCCGCAGCGTCTTGCCAAAATGCGCCTCCGCGCCAATCAGAGGCAAGGATGTCGGCAGATCAAAAAACGCCTCCGCCCACCCGGGACCAAAGCAGCGGTAGAGAATCGCCGCACCTCTCAGTGGATCGACCCGGCTGAGAAACTCGGATGAAATCTTCCGGGAATCCCAAAGTTCCCAACCGGCATGTTCCGCAACCGCGCGGTGACAGTCCTCGGAAACTTCCCTGGTGATCAGAAGAAACTTTCGCTCAGCGATATAAGTGCATTTCTTGATCGCCGCTTCAGCGGCCGAACGCGTGAAAGAGGCCTTCGGATAATGCTTGCACTGGAAGACCCAGATTTCCCCGTTTTCCATCCTTGCCTCGATATCGATCCCCTCCTGCCGGTCCCCTCTGCGCCCGTAGGGACGTGCCTCGTTGACACGAACGAAGGAGCCCCGGCCATCGGGAAGGCTCGGCTGCGACGCGAGAAAATCGCAGAAGAACCCTTCGAAGGTCGGCCATGTGAACTCCGGAGCCCCAAAGGGAAGCTCTCTCGATTTTGGTGAAACTGGTGGCATTTCCGAGAAAAGATATGATTATATTCCCTATTTTTCAATCAAATGATCTCATTCGTTCCCCGAAAACACCTCGCCGAGACGATCGCGGATTCTCTGCGGAGGAATCCGGTCACTGCCCTACTTGGCCCACGCCGGGTCGGGAAATCGACGCTCGCCCGTCTTTTTGCAGAGGATGAACGAAACCGTTTCGACCTGGAGAATCCCATCGACCTCTCCCGGCTTAGTTCGGATTCGTATGGCATCCTCTCCAACTTGAAAGGCGTCGTGGTGATCGATGAACTTCAAGAAGTCCCCGAGATCATTTCACAATTGCGCGTCATCGTCGATGACCCGATGTGCCAGAGCCGTTTCCTTGTGACGGGAAGTGCCTCCCCGCAGCTCACCGGGCAAACGTCGCAAACCCTGGCGGGGCGCATCCGGCACATCGAGATGGGCGGCTTCGACCTCAATGAGATCGAGGCCTCATCGGCGTTGAAATTATGGTTTCGCGGCTCCTTCCCGCAATCCTTCCTAGCCGCCAGTGACGAAGAATCACGCGAATGGTTGGAAGAATTCATGAAGACCTGGGTGATGCGCGATATCCCGCGCCTTGCGGAAGGTCGACTCAGCCCGCAGGTGCTCTCCCGGTTTCTCCTGATGCTCGCCCATTACCACGGTCAGGCTTGGAACCAGCGGGACGTAGCGGAATCGCTGGGCATCGACGTCAAATCGGTGCAACGCTACATCGAGGTCTTTGAAGGCGCGTATTTGATCCGCCGCCTCATGCCGCTTGAAACGAACATCGGCAAACGGATCAGAAAAGCCCATCGCTTTTACTTTCGGGACAGCGGGCTCCTCCATCGTTTGCTCCGAATCAAGACCCTCGCTGATCTCAGGACCCATGACCGGTTGGGAGCTTCCTGGGAAGGCTTCGCTTTGGAGCAAGTCGTCCGCGTCTTCGGTCTCGGCCACGAGGACTGCTTTTTCTGGCGAACCCACGCCGGCGCGGAAATTGATCTCGTCTGCCACTTGGACGGAAAACTCACCGGTTTCGAATTCAAGGCCTCATCCAGCGCCCCGCGGGTCTCCAAGGGAACGCACGAGGCGATGAAGGACCTCAAGTTGAACCGGCTCCACGTGGTCTACCCCGGCGATCAGGATTTTATGCTCACCGAGTCCATTCGCGCTGTACCAATCACCCATTTGGTAAAGCTCTTTGACGAGATGATGCGCTGAAGCTTAATCCCGATTGAATGCCCACTCCATCCCCCATCACCCTCCACGACCTCGCCCGCGCCGCGGGGGTCTCGGTGATGACCGTCTCGCGCGCCCTGCGCGGCGGGGCGAGGGTCGCGGCGGCGACACGGGAGCGCATCCTCGCGCTGGCGGAGTCGATGGGCTACCAACCCGACCCCGATCTCGCCCGGCTCATGCAGCGGGTGCGCTCGCGGAAAACGGTGAAATTCCGCTCCGTCATCGCCGTGATCCGCGAATGGGTGCCGGACGACGACCTGCTCAGCCCCTCTTATCAATACGTGCCGCTTGAACCGATCCGGGAACGTGCCCGCGGCCACGGCTACGAGGTCGAGGAATTCTGGCTCGGCCGCGACGGTCTCACCCCGAAGAAACTCGGCAAAGTCCTTCATGCGCGAGGCATCGAGGCGGTGATCGTGTCCCCGCAAAGCACCCGGCTCCTCTGCGCCGAGGTCGATTACGCGCCCTTCGCCGCCGTCGCCTTCGGTTACGCGATGCGCGAGCCGGCGCTCCACATGTGTGCCGGCAACATGACCCTCGGCATCCAGACCGCGGCGGAGGAGCTGAGCGCCCTCGGGTATCGCCGCATCGGAGTCGCGGTGACCCAGTGGATCGTGAACCGCTCGCAGTTCGGCTACAGCGGCGGGCTCTTCCATTTCCAGCAAAGTCTCCCGGAAACGGACCGCATTCCGCTGCTGTTGCTGCCGCACAACCGCATCGAGCGCGGTTTCGCGGCCTTTTCCCAGTGGATGAAGGAGAATGAACCGGATGTCCTCATTTCCTTCGACACCCACGTGCCGGAGTGGCTCCAGCGACTTGGACTGAAAATCCCGGAGGACATCGGCTTTGTCGTGCACGACTGGACTCCGGCGATGCGCGGCTACGCCGGAATCTACCAGCGTCGCGACCACCTTGCGGCCTCGGCGGTGGACCTGATCGTGACCCAGCTCTCCCAGCACGAGCGCGGGGTGCCCGCGGTGCCGCGGCAGATCATGATCCCGCCGCAGTGGGTTCCCGGCGCAAGTGTGCGCGGTTGATCGTGACCTTCAGGCTGCCGCTTTTCCCCTTTGATCAGGAGAACCATATGGGAAACACTTGCAAATCATTAATAATTATAATAATTATTATAATTAACAACAAGTGCTCTCACCATGAGATCCTTCCCCTCCCCCTTTTCCCGCCCCCTTGCGACCGTCTTCGCTTTGGTCATGGGCCTTGCTCCGGTCCAGGCCCAGTTCTTCAAAAAGCGGCAGGAAACGCCTGTCCCTTCCCCGCCTCCGATGAACCAGCTCACGGCGATGCCGGGGGGAAATCCCTACGCGCAGCCTGCCAACGCGATGCTGACACAGGCCACCTCGCTCCCGGAGACGGTCGTCTATCGACAGCCGGTTTATTCGCCTCCTTCCTATTCCCTCCCCTACGAAGGCTACCGCTATGACCGCCGGAGCGGCAAACCCCGCGGCGGTCTTTTCAGTTCCGGCAAACCGTCCGAGGACATGTTGCAACTCCTGAACGTCATCCGCGAGCGTGCCGAGCACATTTCGAAATTCGGGCTGCCCTACGTCTTCGGCGGCGATCATCCGAGCGAGGGTGGTCTCGACTGCTCGGGAACGATGAAATTCCTCCTCTCCGACATCGGCTTTCCCGACATGCCGAGGACGAGCTACGACCAGTATGCCTGGCTGCGCAAGGCACGCACGTTGAAACACACCAAGTCGATCCCCGATCACATGGGCGGCCGGAAAGGAATCAAGCCGGGCGATCTCATTTTCTGGGGAGGCACCTACGATTCGGGCCACAAGGTCTCGCACGTGATGATTTATCTCGGACAGGGCGGCGACGGCACCCACTACATGTTTGGAGCCCGCGGCAAGAGCAAGACGGGACTGCACGGCAGCGGAGTCGACATCTTCAAGCTCGAGTCGGGCTATCAGAAAAGTCTCGTCGGCTTCGGCTCTCTGCCGGGCGTCTTTTAAAAGCCACCTTTGAACCGGGCGATCGCTTCCGCGGCCGCCCAGTAGCCGCACATGCCGTGCACACCCCCGCCCGGAGGCGTCGAAGCGGAGCATAAGAAAATCGCGGGATTGGGCGTGGCATGCGGCTTCCCGCTGACGACCGGGCGCGTCAGCAACTGCCTCCAATCGGTAACGCCGCCCACGATGTCACCTCCGATGAGATTCGGATTGTATCGCTCGTAGTCGGCGCAGTTCATCGTGTGCCGGGCGAGCACGAGATCGCGGAAGCCCGGTGCGAATCGCTCGATCTGCGCCTCGATGCGGGCGGTCATGTCGAAGGTCGATCCGGCAGGCACATGGCAATAGGCCCAGAAGGTGTGTTTTCCCTCCGGTGATCGCGTCGGATCGAAGAGACTCTGCTGGGCGGTGAGCACGAAAGGTCGTTCCGGATGGATGCCATGGAATGCTTCGCGCTCGGCGCGGGTGATCTCATCGAGCGTGCCTCCGAGATGGACCGTGCCCGCGCGACGACAGGCTTCGGCCTTCCAAGGCACGGGACCGGAGAGCGCATAGTCGATTTTAAAAACGCCGGGGCCATGACGGAATCGCAGGAGTCGTTTGCCGAACGAGGTGGGCAAGGCACACCCCGCGATGCGAACCAGAGCCGATGGAGTCGTGTCAAAGAGATAGGCCCGTGCCGGAGGCAGGTCACAGAGGGAGTCGATGCGACGTCCCGTCTCGATCTTTCCGCCGAAACGTTCCAACTCCGCCACCAGGGCGGCGACGATTGTCGCGGATCCGCCTTTCGCGATCGGCCATCCTCCGGCGTGGCCCGCGAGCATCAGCATCAGACCGATCGCCTGGGTCGAAATCGATCGATCCAGCGGCAGAACGGAATGGGCGGCATTGCCGGCGAAGAGGGCACGCGCCCCTTCATCATCGAACCACGAGCGGGCCGCGGCCAAGGTCGAGGGAAGGATGCGCAGACCGAAGGCCATCATCGAAAAGGGATGACGCGGCACCCGCGGCGGCGCGAGGAGATCCTCCAGCAAGTCCCCGAACTTTGGCAGCAAGGGAGCAAAGAGTCTGCGATACGCCAGGGCCGAACCTGCGGAAAACTGAGTGGCGGTCGCTTCAATGGAGCGATCCATCACCACAGCCCGCCCGCCGTCCAGCGGATGAGCGAGCGGGAGATCGGGGTGGATCCATTCCAGGCCATGCCGCTCCAACTCCAGAGTCCGGAAAAAGGGAGAAACCGCACCCATCGGATGAATCGCCGAACAGACGTCGTGATGGAAACCCGGCAGGGTCAATTCGCGGGTGCGGGCGCCTCCTCCCGGCTCGGGCGCGCTTTCGTAAACGGTCACCGCGTAACCTTCGCGCGCCAGCGCCACGGCGGCGGCGAGTCCGTTCGGACCCGATCCGATGATGGCGGCATCAAGCAGAGGCTTCATGCAAGGGCTCAAGAAAAAAGCCGCCCGCGGCGCGATCGTCCGGGGCGGCTTCCTTGAATTCGTTGGCGGTGGATCGATCAGAGTTGGCCGCAATCGGCGACGATGATCTCCTTGGCCGTACGGCCGCTGCGGCTGCCGAGACCTTCGATCGTCTTCACGACGTCCATTCCTTCGACGACCTTGCCGAAGACAACGTGTGCCCCGTCGAGCCACTCCGTCACCGCGGTGGTGATGAAAAACTGCGAGCCGTTCGTATTCGGACCGGCGTTGGCCATGCTGAGGATGCCGGGCTCGGTGTGCTTGAGCTGGAAATTCTCATCCTCGAAGCGGCGGCCGTAGATCGACTGACCGCCGGTGCCGTCGCCACGGGTGATGTCGCCCCCTTGGCACATGAAGTCGGGAATGACGCGATGGAAGGGGCTGCCTTTGTAGCTGAGGCCTTTTTCACCGGTGCAGATCGCGCGGAAGTTTTCTGCCGTCTTGGGAACCACGTCGGTGCGCAGCTCGATCACAATGCGGCCCAGCGGTTCACCTCCGGCGGTCATGTCGAAAAAGACGCGAGGGAGGGCATTGGGGGTATCACTCATAAAAAGAAGTCTTTGTAGAAGAGGTAAAGGGCGGATTACTCGGTGACAACCTTGATCGACTGGATGACGACGTTTTCGTTCGGCACGTCTTCCATGGGGGCCTCGCGGAGCGACTCACCGGCGCGGGCCTTCAGGGTCTTCACGCCCGTGGGCAGGGCCGCGATCTTGTCGACCACCTCGATCCCGCTGACGACCTCGCCGAACACGGCATAGCCCCATCCATCGAAGGAAGGGAAGTCGAGATTGTCATTGTCGGAGTGGTTGATGAAAAACTGGGCCGTCGCGCTGTGCGGATCACCGGTGCGGGCCATCGCGATGGTGCCCTTCTTGTTTTTCAGTCCGTTCTTGGCTTCGTTCTGGATCGGGGCCTTCGTCGCCTTTTGCTCGATCGTGCCGTCTTCCTTCAGGGCGAAGCCACCGCCCTGGATCATGAAATCCTTGATGACGCGATGGAAGACCGTGTTGTCAAAGAACCCCTCGTTCACATAGGCGAGGAAGTTCTTCACCGTTTCAGGAGCTTTCTCCTCGTTCAGTTCGATGGTGATGTCGCCCTGGCTGGTCTTGACGAGGACCTTCGGTCCGGCCTGGGCCGTGGCGAAGGATCCGGCGAAAACGAGGGCGGCGATGAGGAGACGGGCGGGTGTTTTCATACGGGGAAGTAGGTCTGGGAAAAGCGCCACAAAGACGCGCGCGGAAGGTCCGCGATGGAGCGGGTGAAGTCAACCCGCGAACCGTACCAGGCCCGCTCCATTGTCACCGACCGGGCAAGATCTCGCTCGTGATTTTGATCGTGGCATTGGACCCTGACGCGGAAATGGTTTAGCATCGCCTCACTCCCCTGTTTCATGAAATCGCTCCAGCGTTTCCTCGCGCTCTCCTTTTCACTCGCCACGCTCTTGCTCGGCTCATGCGTGGAATATGAATCGGCCGGCCTCACCTCCGGCCTCGGCAGCACGGTCAGTTCATCGACCGGATCCCGCACCAGCGGGCAACCGACCGAACTCACCCCTTTGACCAAACACGATGTGGCGCTGCGGTTCCTCACCGCCTACATCCGGCTCGATCGGAACATGGCCCTTCAATTCGCCACGCCCCAAGCCGTCTCAAAGCTCGATTGGAATCTCCCCCACCGGGGCAACATTCCCTACTACGACGACAAAATGCTCCTCCAATTCAACGGAGGCTGGGCCCGCGTTTTCTTCCAGGATGTTGGCGGCACTTACAAGATCGTCGATTTCGAGGTGCACCGGCGGCGCTGATTTCGCTCAATGGAATCGCTCGAGGGCGGCAAAGGCCACCCCGATCGCCGCGGCGGAGTCTCCACCCGTCGCCCATTCGAAGAAAGTCGTGGTCTGAGCGGGATCGATCGGGCTGGTCAGGTAAACCGGCCACGCACGCTCGCGGAAGCCCTCGAGGACCCATTCGAGATACTGATCGCGGAAGGCCGTCTCGGCGAGCCCTCCGCCAATCACGACCAAGCCAGGATCAAAGACCCGGACGAGATCGGCGAGACCATAGCCGAGGAGATTCCCCTGCTGGCGGAAGATGCCCACCGCGAGCGCATCGCCCTGTTGGGCGAACTCCCGGAGCCGGAAGGCCTTCTCCTCCACCGGAGATCCGTCATTGAGAGGATGCGAAGCGTTCTCCGGCTTCGCCAACTCGATCGCCACGCGACGACGCAAGGCGACGAGGGAAACCCAGGCCTCGAGGCAGCCCAGCTTGCCACAACTGCATTGCGGCAAAGACCCATCTTCCTCGCGATGCGGGATCGAGATATGCCCGACCTCCAGAGCGAGACCATTCGCCCCCTCCCACGCGCGACCGCCCGGCAGGACGAAGCCTCCCCCGAGCCCCGTTCCAGGAGCGACGAGCAAGAGGCTGCCGAAGTGCTTCTTCCGCACCGCGTATTCCCCGAGAGCGGCGGCGTTGCCATCATTCGTCATGTAAACGGGGATCCCGCCGATCCGTTCCGAGAAACGATCACGCACGTTCGTCCCGACCCAGTCGGACCCGAGATTCGCCTGTGCCCAGATCACGCCTTCGCTCGACGGGGCCGGCACGTCGAGACCGATGCCACCGATTTGATCACGACTGATTCCGGCAGCGGAGGTGAGTTGATCGAGCGCCACTTCCAGTTGAGCGAAAGTCGCCTCGTAGCCGTTCTTCACGTGGCTGCGCACCTCCACCATGTCTCCCACCGGATCCCCCTCCGCATTGACCAGGACACTCTTGACGGTAGTACCACCGATATCGAGACCGGCGAAGAAAACAGGAGACGATGACATGTGAGGGAGCAGGGATGACGTGAAAAACGGCGAACCGATAAGCCCCCTCCCTGCACCCGTCAACTCCCTCGCCCCATCCGGGGATCAGCGCGTCACCCGCAGCCGCCAAAAGCCGCGCGTCAGGGCCGTCGCGTCCGTGAAGCGAAAGCCCGCGCCGCCCACGGTGGAAAAAGAAATCGCCGCCTGATGAGGATACCCCGAGGCCCCGTTCAACACCCACCCGTTCCCCGTATCCTTTCGCGCCACCGCATACCAGATCGCGAGATTGAGGCTGCGCTGCACCTCGTATCCGAGATCCGCCCGCCCCGAATAGGGCACGAGGAATCCCGCCGTCTCCTGACGAGGCAACAATGCCGTCGCCTGCACCATGCCACCACCCGCTCCCATCGCGTAGGCCAGCAGATTGGGAACCCCATCGCCATTCGGATCCGCGTTTTCCCCGGCGGATCCCAGTCCCGAGACCCACGCCGCATAACCGGTCTCCGGGAGGTCGATTTCAGTGAAAACGCCCTGGGCTGGATTGTCGTACGACGCCGAGGCCGTCGCCTCACGTCGCAGGGACCTCACCTGATAATACCAGCGCCCCGGATGGGGAGGCGTATCGACGAAACTGGTCGCCCCGACCGCGGTCTGACTTCCCACCCGCGTGTAAGGGCCAAACAGGGCCGTCGAGCGATAGACGCGACAGCCAAGCCGGTTCGTTTCACCCACCGGATTCGCCCAAGTGAGCGTCACCTGATTTCCCGACCGGGTCGCGCCGAGAGAAGTGACCGGGCGTGCCGGATGCGATCTCAACGAGGGATCCCCCATGATCGCGACATGCGCCTGATCGGGATTCGCCCACGACTCATTGGTCGGTGGAAATGGACCTGCGGGCAGGTTCTGGTCGCGCACTACATACCGATACGCGTCGATCATCGTGCCGCCGGCGGCGAGAGGGAACAAGCGCCACACCGGCACCCCCGACCACAGACTGACGAGGCCCCGTGAATCCGTGCGCCCCATCAGCGGTGCCCGCAGGTAATTGTCCGCCGAATCCCAATCGCCAAAAAAACTGCCGAAGGTCATGTTGAAGATCGCGCGGCAACGGGTGTCGCGGAAGTCCGCGCTCGTTCCGATACCCTCCGCCCGATCGAACCCACCAGCCCCGCAGCCATAAGCCACCAGATAGTCCTGATCCCGGAGGTCCGGCACCCAGTCGCCCGCGGCTGTATTCGCCGGCCCAAACAAGGCTACCCCGCTCGTCCACCCGCTCACGGCCGTCGGCAACCCCCACTCGGGACCAAACACCGTGTCGTCCACCAAGGCGCGATCCCCCAGGGTCACAAACATCCCTTCACGATGCCGGAAGGCATGGTGTCGGTCGAGATAGCGGCGCAGCAACTCCGTCTCCGAAACCCCGTTCGACACGCCCGCCATGTCCGCCAAGTCGATCCGGCCGACGGCCATCTCCGGCAGGAAATCCCCCACGAGCAGCGAGACATCGAATTTCCCATCGCCCGGCGCATTGTGATTCCGCGTGCCTCCGACGTTGGCGAGCGTGTGATTCACAGTCGAGTCCGTCCAGACACCGTCCATGTCTCCGTAAAACGCATCGGTCGGCCATGCGCCCCGGTGATGGGCCAAAGGCGGATCGTCCCAGTGTCCGTCCGGACAGACGATCCCCGAGTAGGGCACCGGGATGTGGCCGAACAACAGCACGGCTCTCGTCCTCGCCGGATCGACCGCCCACCAGCCGCGGATCGCATCCCGCGCCTGTGTCGGAGTCGCGGTGCGGGCGATATCCGTCCGCAGGACTTCCCAACCATCCCCTGTCAGATCACTCACCAAGCGATGCAATTCATCCGCCAGGGGCGTCGCCATCGTCGCATCCACGGCGAGGATGAGGCGGCCGCGATCTTCGACCGCTGAAACCGCCGATCCCGCCCAGAGCCAACCTTCCGCCACGGCCCCCAGGGGCGATGAGTGCACCCTCTCCACCCGATATTCATACAGGGTCTGGTCGGTGGCACTCGTATCCGCCCAAGTCACCGCCGAGGTGGAAAGGGGCTGGGTGAACTCCCAATTCGTGGCTCCAGGCAATCGCCGCGACACCGTCTGTGCCGACACCGGATAAGGGCTCGCATTCCAATGCAAGGTGACCCGCGGACTCGTCGCTGACACCGTGGCTCGCAATTCCACCGCCGCACTTCTGACCTGAGCTTCGGTGTATACGGGACCCTGCGCCAGCGCGGGGCTCAAAAGCACCGCAGCCGGAATCCAGGTTAGAATAATGAGATTCACCAGCTTGATACGCAAAATCTGGAAATTTATCAAAAATTGTAATTAATTTTATAAATTTCAAATAATTTTTTGATCCATTTGGTGCTGGACGCTTTCACCATGAAAATTGGACACTCTTCCTGCGCCGCATCCACGCACGGAATCGGCGGTGGAAAATTCCCACGCCCAGCCCACATTGGACCCATGAAAATCCCCCTGTCTCTCGCGGGCCTTTTGCTGCCCCTTTCTCTCTCGGCCCAACAGGTGCTGATCGAGGCCGAGTCTTTCACCCAGCCGGGCGGCTGGCAGCTCGACACCCAGTTCATCGAGACGATGGGATCGCCCTACCTGCTCGCCCACGGACTTGGCAAACCGGTCGCCGATGCCACCACCGAGGTCACCTTTCCCTCCACCGGCGAATACAAGCTCTGGGTGCGCACGAAAAACTGGGTCGAGAAATTCGCCGACACCGTCGATGCCAAGGCCGCACCGGGACGCTTCCAGGTGAAAGTCGGCGGGAAAGCCGTCGAACATGAATTCGGCACGACCAGCGCCAAGTGGCATTGGGAGGATGGCGGCACGGTGAGCATCACCGAAGCCAAAACCACGATCGCCCTCGCCGACCTCACCGGCTTCAACGGACGCTGCGATGCGATTCTGTTCTCCAAGGATCCCGCCTTCGTCCCCGACAATTCCAGCGAAGTCCTTCCCGCCTGGCGCCGCACCATGCTCGGCATCCCGGAGGAGGCCACGACCGAGGGGCCCTTCGACATCGTCTTCGTCGGAGGCGGGTATTCCGGCGCCTGTGGAGCCATCTCCGCGGCGCGCATGGGTCTGAAGGTCGCCCTCATCCAGAACCGTCCGGTCCTCGGCGGCAACGGCTCCTCGGAGGTCCGAGTCTGGGCCATGGGCAACACGCCTCCCGGTCTCTACCCCGTCGGTGACATCGTCCGCGAGTTCGAAGACGACGCCAAGGCCTCACCCGGCACCTACGAGGAGTTCGAAGACGAGAAGAAACACAACATCGTCACCGCCGAGAAGAACATCGGTCTCTATCTCAACCACCACGCCTTCAAGGTCGAGATGGAGTCGCCCACCAAGATCGGTGCGGTCGTGGCCTTCGACACCCGCAGCGGGGCGATCCGCCGCTTCACCGGCCGCACCTTCTGCGATGCCACCGGTCACGGCACCATCGGTCTCATGGCGGGCGCTGATCACGAGATGATCGACGGTGGCCGCATGGGCATGTCGAACATGTGGACCTGGGAAAACACCGACAGCCCGCAGAGCTTTCCCCAGACCCCCTGGGCCCTGAATCTCGAAGAGGGCGATTTCCCCTACCCCAAAAAATTCCACGCCGAGTGGTTCTGGGAAAGCGGCTATGACAAACATCCCCTGCTCGACCTCGAGGAGATCCGCGACTGGAACCACCTCGCCGGCTTCGGCGCGTGGAACGCCATCAAGAACAAGGGCGCCTACAAGGAATACGACCCCGCGATGCAGGCCCACCAGAATGCGCGTCTCACCTGGATGGCCTACGTCGGCGGCACCCGCGAGACCCTCCAACTGCTCGGCGACATCGTCCTTACCGAAGAGGACATTGTCACCAAGAAGCCCTTCCCCGACGGCTGCGTCCTCACGACCTGGTCGATCGACCTGCACTACCCCGCCGAGCAGTATGAGAAGAAGTTTCCCGAGAATCCCTTTATCTCGGTCGCCGTGCACGGCAAAGGCGTTGACCGCAAGAAGGGTTACGCCGTCCCCTACCGCTGCTTCTACTCGCGCAACATCGAGAACCTCTTCATGGCTGGACGCAACATCAGCGTCACCCACGAGGCCCTCGGCACGATCCGTGTCATGAAGACCTGCGGCATGATGGGCGTCGTCGTCGGCAAAGCCGCCGCGATCTGCGCGAAACACAATGTCACCCCGCGCGAAGTCTACTATCAGCACCTCGACGAACTCGTCGAACTGATGCGCCTGCCCGGCAACATGCGGCGCGCCTCTCTCAACGATCCCTTCGCCGTCGATCCCAGCCTGCCCGACCTCGGTGAGCCGGAGACCGAGTGGATCACCAAGGCCCAGCTCGACGGCATCGTCATCGACGACGCCGAGGCCAAACTCACCGGCAACTGGACCCATGGAGACGGGCTGAAACAGCATGTTGAGAACGGCTACCACTACGCCAGCCCCGCCGCCGCCGGGTCCGACAAGGTCGCCAGCGCGCGATTCGAAATCAACGTGCCTGAAACCGGCGACTACGAGGTCCGCATCTCCCACCAGCCTCACGAGAACCGCTCCTCCAAGACCGCGGTGACCGTGATTTCCGTGGATGGCGAGAAAACCAATCCGGTGAACCAGCGCATCGCCCCGCCGCTCGCGAAGGGTTTCTACGGCCTCGGCGTCTACCGATTCGAAGCCGGCAAACCCGGAGCCGTCGTCGTCAGCAATGTCGGTGCCGACGGCAACGTCCACATCGACGCGGTGCAGGTGATCCTGCAGAAGTGACGGAGGAGAGGAGTTGATGGAGTTTTGGAGTATGGGGATTGATCTTGGATCGCCAATGTGTTCCCATCTCTCCAACACTCCGCGATTCCACCACTCCCCTGAATGACTCCCGCGGAAACCATCAAGTCCGATTTCCTGCTCCAGATCTCGCCCTCGAGCCATTTCGAGGTGCTCTTTGATCATCTCCCCGGCGTCTCCTTCTTCGCCAAGAACCACGAGTTCCGGATTGTCGCCGCGAACCGCGCCTTCTGGGAGCGGCTCGGCGCGAAGAGCGAAGGCGACGTGATCGGGAAAAACGACTTCGAGCTCTTTCCCGAACAACTGGCCCGCAAGTTCCGCGCCGACGACGAGCAGGTCCTCGCCACGGGCAAGCCGAAGCTGAAAATCGTCGAACTCTTTTTCAACCGCCAGGGCCTGCCCGACTGGTATTTCACGAACAAGTTCCCCGTCCTCGGCCGCGACGGTTCCGTCATCGGCGTGATGGGCACGGTGCAGAGCTACACCGGACGCAAGACCGCCTTCGTCCCCCACCAGCAGATCGACCGGGCCGTCACCTACCTGCGCGAGCACTTCCACGAACCCGTCAATCTGACCGACCTCGCCAAACGCACCGGCATGTCGGTGCGCCAGTTCAACCGCCGCTTCCGCGAGGTCTTCGGCACCAATCCCCGCACCTTCCTCATCAAGACCCGCATCCAGGCCGCGTGCGAGGTGCTGAGAACGGGCGACAAGCCCATCGCCGAGATCGCCCTCGACTTCGGCTTCTGCGACCAGAGCGCCTTCACCCAACACTTCCGTCGCCATATGGGCCTGACCCCGGCGGCGTATCGGAAGCGGGGGTGAGGAGGACCAGATCCATTGAAAGAGCGAATTCCCATGAACCGCCGCGAATCACTCGCCTGCCTCCTCGGCACCGCCGCCGCCAGCGCTTCCGCCCAAACCCCGTCCGCCATGTCCCTCGCCTCCGCCGTCGATGCCGTCGTCTCCCTCGTCCAGGAAACCGTCGCAACCGGTGCAGTGAAGGCCGCGGCCCTCCACGTGCAGCGGGGAGAAGAAAGACACCGCCACGCCTTCGGGACGGCGGACTCCGATTCCATGTTCCTCCTCGGGTCCATCACCAAACCCTTCACCGCCCTCGCCGTGATGATCCTCGCCGACCGGGGCGCGCTGAAGCTCTCCGATCCGGCCATGCGATACCTGCCCGAGTTTTCCGAGGGAGACCGGGCGAAGGTCACGATCGCCCACCTCCTCACCCACACCTCGGGACTGCCGGATCAATTGCCCGACAACAACGCCATGCGTGCCCGGCACGCGCCTTTGTCCGAGTTTGTCGCCGCGACCGTGCGCACGTCCCTCTCCTTCGCCCCTGGCACGCGATACCAATATCAGAGCATGGGGATCCTCCTCGCCGCCGAGATCGTGGAGCGCCTGACAAACCAACCTCTGCCCGCCTTTCTCGCGGAGACCGTCTTCGCTCCTCTCGGGATGAAACGCTCCGTCCTCGGCGTCGGTTCCTTTCAAAAAGACGACCTTGTCTCCATGCAGACCGACCGCGCCGCGCCCGAGGCCGGTGGAGGCGATCCCACCGCGAAGGACTGGGATTGGAACAGCGACTACTGGCGGCAGCTCGGCGCCCCGTGGGGCGGAGCCCATGCCTCCGCCGGAGATGTCGCCATCCTCCTCCGCGAGTTTCTCGCACCAAGCGGCAAGGTTCTGCGCGAGGCGACCGCGCGCGAGATGATCCGGAATCACACCCCCGGACTCGGCGCCGACCGCGGCCTCGGCTTCCAGCTCGGCGCGGCTTTGGGCAAAGGCTGCTCCCCCGCCGCCTACGGCCACCACGGCTCCACCGGCACCTTCGCCTGGGCCGATCCCGCGACCGGGACAAGTTTTGTAATGCTCACCTCGCTGCCCAAGAACGTGTCGGGGGATTTGCTGCTAGATCCCGCTTCGGATCGGGTGGCGGGGATGGGAGGGTGAAGACTCAGGAAAAGAGTCTTGTAGCGATCTCATCCCGTGTCGTCGCAAAATGAGCGGCAACATCGGCGAGAATCCCTCCGAGCGTACCGATCCGCAGCGGGTCGTGGCGGGGTACGGTCACATGGTGCTCACCGTTTTGCATCGTCGTCAGCCGCATGTGACTGCCCGTCTGACGGGTGACTTCATACCCGAGCGCTCGAAGCGCCTTTGCCAAGTCATCGCCGGTAATGTCTCTCGGCAACCGCATCGAATGATCAGGATTCAGGCGGCAAGGATTTCTTCCCGCACGAAGTGGAGTCTCACGATCCTGGGACCACTACCTTCATCAAAATGGCAACGCACGGCATCGAGGATCCGGCTCCTGACTTCCTCGATCGTGTCGGCCTCGGTGAAGATCGATTCCCCGAGGGCTCGGGCGGTGTAGCCTCCTTCCGGGGCCTCTTCGACGACAAAGATCAGTTCGTTCATACGGATTTCTCCCGGTTCCAAGGTGCCGCAGGATCGCCGGGGCGGCAAGCCATTCTCGAAACCGTTCCGCAGAATCCACCAGACCGCCACACCGAGAGCGGACACGCTTGTCCGCCGATCCACGTCACCTCCCCCCACCCGCAAATCCGCCAGCGCAAGGCATCGCCGCTTTCTGGTAAGATCCCGTCATTCTCCCAGCGAGAAGACCGCGATCGCATGAATGCTTCACCCGCCTCCGTCCCCACCCGCCGCGAATGGCTGCGGGCCGGCGGCCTTGGCGCGCTGGGTTTGGGGCTGCCTTCGTTGCTCCGGGCGGAACCGGGCCGCGGTCGGGTGAAGGGTTCGTCCTTTGGTCGGGCGAAGCCGTGCGTGCTGCTCTTCCTCAGCGGCGGACCGCCGCAGCACGACACCTTTGATCCGAAGCCGGACGCGCCTGCCGAAGTGCGGGGCACGATCGGCTCGATCCGAAGCAGCGTGCCGGGTCTGCATGTCAGCGAACTCCTCCCGCGGACGGCGAAGCAGATGCACCGGGTCGCGCTGATCCGCTCGATGACGACGGACATCCACGCCCACTCGACGAGCGGGGCCTTCATGCTCTCGGGTTACCTGCCGCCGAGCAAGGCGGAGAACGTGCCGCCGAGCGCGCAGGACTGGCCGAGCCTCGCTGCAACGGTGGGGGCGCTGAATCCGAATCCCGATTCGCCCCTCTCCTCGGTGATCCTGCCCGGCCTCATCTACAACAACGGCAACATCCACTGGCCCTGCCAGACCGCGGGATTCATGGGGCCGACCTGGCAGCCGCAGGTGCTGAAATGCGATCCGTCCGCGGAGCAGGTGCGGATCGAGGGACTCGACTTCGCCGAGGGACTGAGCCTTTCCCGTCTCCACGATCGCATGGGGCTGCGCGACACGATCGAGCGTCAGCGCCAATCCATCGAGGGCTCGCCCGCGGCGGTGGAGTTCGACCTGATGCACCAGCGGTGCCTACGATCTGCTGCACTCCGAAGCGAGCCGCGACGCCCTCGATCTCGGACGCGAACTGGCGGCGACACGAGATCGTTACGGGCGGAATTCCTTTGGTCAAAGCGTGCTCATGGCCCGGCGTCTCGTCGAGGCCGGGGTGCGGCTCGTGCAGGTGAACTGGTCGCGCGACGGCGACGAGTCGTCCGGCAGTCCAATGTGGGACACTCACCAGAACAACGCGAAGAACCTCCGCGAGCGCCTCTGCCCAAGATTCGACCAGGCTTTTGACGCGCTTCTCGCCGATCTCACCGCGAGCGGATTGCTCGAGGAGACCCTCGTCGTGGTGATGGGCGAATTCGGCCGCACCCCGAAGATCAACAAGTCGGGCGGACGCGATCACTGGGGCAGCGTTTTCTCTGTCGCCCTCGCTGGAGCCGGTCTCGAGGGTCAGGTGATCGGGGCGAGCGACGAGATCGGCGCCTTTCCTCAGGACCGCCCGGTGCGCCCGCCCGATCTGGCCGCGACGATTCTGCATTTGTTAGGGATTGATCCCCGGCACGAATTCCTCGACCCGATCCAGCGCCCGCGCCTCGTCACCGATGGCGGAGTGCCCTTGCGGGAGATTGTGGGGGTATGAACAACCTTGCCTCCCCCACCTGGGGCGGACCGAACTTTGGGCCGACTCGAGATTCCCGGATAAATTCCGTTAGACAGGCTGTTCCGTGTCGGTATCGATTTTACTGAACGTGCCGGGCTTTGCGAAGCCCATTCAATGACCGAATCCGCTTCCGATCGAACCGATCCGTTTCCCTCCACAATGTGGACCGTCGTGAGACTGGCGGTCGCCAAACATCTGCCCGGCGCCGAACGCGCGCTCGACCGACTCTGCCGAACCTACGAGCGCCCGGTCATGGCTTATATCCTCGGCGGGGGATGCCATCCCGATGATGCGGAGGATCTGAAGCAAGCCTTTTTCGAACACCTCCTAGCCCGGGAGTCCCTGGCTACGGCCGAGGAATCCGGTGTGAAACTGCGGGTCTTTCTACTCACGAAGCTGCGCAGCTTTCTCATCGACCGTCATCGCCGTGAAGCCACCCAAAAGCGCGGCGGAGGTCGCGTGGTGCACTGGGGCGATCTCGACGAGGGGCAGGCCCGTCTCGCCGAACCGGTCGATCCGGTGACGCCCCTGATTGCCTACCAGCGCCAATGGGTGGAAGCGCTTGCGGCCAATGCCTTGGCCACCCTGCGGGCCGAATACGCGGACCGAGGCCAACTCGAACTCTTCGACGCCCTTGCTCCCTACATCACCAAGAGCGGTGACGAACGGATCGCGGAGTTGGCGAGCAGCCTTGATCTGCCCGAAGGAACCGTGAAAAGTGCGATCTCGCGTCTCCGGACCAAATGCCAGCGCCTCATCCGGCAAAAGGTCGCCGCCACACTCGACGAACCGACGCCGGAGGACATCGAAGCCGAGCTGGCCGAACTGATGGGCTACCGAGGGTGATTTTTTTTGTGGATCTCGCGCAACCGATTCCCACGGATTGCGAAGAGTTGTCTGTGGCGGGAAATGTCCGCCCTTGAACCGACTTCTTCCAACCGCATGACTCGCCGCCACATTCCCACGATCATTGAATGCCTTTTCGCCTTGGCTCAGACCTGCCCGGGGTCTCGAATTGTCACCCGAGGTTTCCGTAGCCGCCGCCCACTTGGCCAAATTGCCGCCATCGAAGGCGGTCTCCTCCTTCCTACGAGCAATACCCTTGCCGGGATCGGCAAGCCCTCCGCGCCATCCACCAACCAAAGGACCCGCCTCCCCTTCCTCTCGCTGGCTTTGATGCTCCTGTCGTCAACGTCTCCAACACGTGTCCAGGCCGAATCCGGCATTTCGGATCTGCGCGCGGGCTTCGAGTCGGAAGTGAAACAACTCGACGCGCCACTGCTGTCGCTGGACTCGAGATACCGCGAGCATATGGAAAAGCAGAAGCACGCATACCAGCAGGCGGGAAACCTGAAAGGGATGCTGGCGATCGACGAGGCCTTGAAAGATTTCGCAAACCCAAGTCACCCTGATTCGGAATTCATCGAAGTAAAACGGCTTCAGGAAGTCTACCGCGTGCAGAAAACCGGACTTCAAACCAAACGGCAGACGGCTTACCTCATACTGCTCGGAAAGTACCGGTCCAAAGCGGAGGAGATGGCCAAGGCATCGACCAAAGCGGGCAGGATTGATGAAGCCAAGGCGGCGCTTGCGGAGTCGGAACGGTTCGCGGCTCTGGAAAAATCTGCAGGATCCCCTTTACCGCCGACGACCGCGGTGGCTCCATCGTCGGGACACAACCTCACCTCATTTTCGGCGCTACTGGAAGAGGCGAAAGCTTCCATCAGGAGAATCAACGACCCCGTGATCCAAAGCCGCTTGTGGCGTGACGTAGCTCGGGCGCAGGCCGTCTGCGGCAACTTCGATGAAGCCACCTTGACGGCGAAACGCATCGATGACAGCGAGAACAAAAGCCTGGCCCTTGCGGACATCGCGGACATCCTCGCCGAGGGCGGAAGAACGGATGAAGCCCTCGCGGTCATCAACGCGATCCCGGACCGGTTTCGGGCCGATTTCTGTCTGGCGATGCTGGCCTCGCAACAACTGCGACGGAACGATTTCTCCGGAGCAGCCCGCACCGCGGAATTGATACGAGGTCAGGCCGGCAAGAGCATCCACTATGTCGCGGTGGCGGAGGCGTTGCTCGCGAAGGGAGATGAAAAAGGATTCAAAGTGAAGATCGAGGAGGCGAAAACGCTCGCTTCTCCGCTCTCCGACGCGGTCGAGATGAAAGAGGCTTTCAGAGCGATCGCGGTCGCACAGGTGAATTCCGGGGACCTCGCTGCGGCCAAATCCACCGCGGATCTTTTCCGCGGTCACCGCTTCGACAGCCCGATCCTTTTTATCATCGAAGCACTTGCGAAAAAGGGGGAATTCGACGCAGCCCACCACCTGCGGGGAAGCTCGGGATTTACCAAACATACGGGCAGCTTGACCGGGGCGATGATCGCGGAGGCCGAAGCCGCCGCGGGGAAATTCCAGAATGCACGGAACACCGCGAAAGGAATCTCTTATGAGGGCCCGCGATTGGCGACCTTCGCGAAAATCTCGGTTTTGGAACAAGACCTCGCGACGGCCCGAGCCTCGGCCGGAGCCTTGCTCCAGTCCGAGGAGATGAATGAGGCACGGCAGGCGAACGGCGGCAGGATTCTTGCTCTCACCGGCCCGTTGCAAGCCAGGACCGAGGGATTCGCCGCGGCGCTGGATTGGGCTCGCGGGCTGAGTCACCCCACCGTCCGCACTCTCGCGCTCCTAGCCCTCGCCGAATCAATTGCAAACAACCCCCAATGAAGACCAGATTCCTTCCACATCCAGGCCTAATCCCGCCTTGCCTGGTCATGCTTTTTGTCGGGATTCTCTCGGCACAAGACCTGCCGATCCACCGGCTCCGCGACGCCCTTGAAAGCTGTCGGCAAGCGGACCTGGAATGGCGGAAAAGCACGGGTATCGGGAACCTCCCTTCATTTGAAACCTTTTATCTCCGCGAGAATGACCCGCGCAGTCTGGGAGCCTCGTTTTCGGGTTTGGAACACTTGGCCAAAAAGACGGACTGGAGTGCGACCGACAAAACTTCCGCCAAAGCCTTCGCCGACCAATTTTCGAAATCGGCCCATGACCAGGTCAACAACCTGAAGATCCTCAATGGAAGGTCACGCTCGGGAAATGGCGAAAAGGAAAGGGAGTTTCCACGCAGACTCATCGAGAGCGGTATGCTCCGGGAAATCCATGCGGCGGTGGACTCGATGCCGATCGAAGCGCCTTCCCTATCCGCGCCAGCTCCTCCAACTGTGTCCGTGCCTGAAGTTTCGCGTTTGCGGGCCGATTTCGAAAAGGAGGAAGGTCGCCTTGACGATCCGCTCAACGCCTTGAACGAGCAATTCCGTGAATACCTCGCTAAGCAGAAGTTGGCTTACCAGGAAGCAGGCGACATCAAAGGATTCCTCGCCACGGAGGAGGTGATGGTGCAGTTCAAAGACACCCCCGGAATCCAGTTTTCCGACTTCGACGAAATCAAACGTCTGCAACAGATCCACCAGGACCGGTGGGAGACTCTGACGCGGGAACGTGAAACCTCCCGGAATAAACTCCTCCTCCGTTATCAAACCTTGTTTGAAAACCTCTCTACCGATCTGACCAAAGCTGGCCGCGTCGATGACGCGATGGTGGCGCTCACCGACGCCCGCAGACTCGGCACGCTTGCGACCTCGGGCGGCGATTCAGCGGGTGCGGCGCGGGCAGGCAACATGCCTGCATCTTCAAGCCCCCCCGTATCGCCACTATCCCCGGCCACTGCCGCGAACGAGTTCCAGGGCATGACTCTCGCCCCCGACTGGCTGCCCGAGCGTCTCGGAGTGGACCAAAATTACACCGAGGACCTGCGATACTACGCGGAAAGGGTCATTACGGGCGCCCCGCAGGGAGCGGCGACCACTCCGGATGTAATCTGGGGTGATCTGAAATGGCTGATGCCGGTGGACCTCGCGATCAAGAGCTTCGGAGACGTCTCGGCGGTGACCTCCTCCCGCATCACGAACCAATCCTTCCCGCACCATTCCCTGACTTTGCACGGATTCGACGCACGAATCGAGGATCTCGGCTATCGGTTCAACCGGGTCTTCCTGATCTCGGACATCAAGGGCCAATTGGTCAGCGTGCAGTTCGTGGCCCAGGCACCCAAAGTCACGGTATGGCTGCCGCATCCCGTAGAGGACCGGAATCCCGTCTACGATCTCGTCAACGTGAAGCGGAACGCGAGCACCGGAAACCAGGTTTCCTTCCAGATCATCGAAGCCGGGACCGGCGTGAAAATGATCAAGCTGGTCCTCCGCAAGCCGCTCGCCCGGATGGAGCTTCCACCCGGAGTCGGGCAGCCGCCGATCCAGGCCGTCCCGGTCGATTTGAAATGGCTCGAAGACTCGCACTGGTATCTGCCCGCGCCCCTGGCGGCCCGATTCATTGAGATCGCCGACAAGGCCCTGCGGCGATGAGACGGAACCTTGATCGCAGGAGTTGCATCGCGAATCAGGTTGCCTGAACCTAACTTGAACCCACCCGCCCCCCTGACGCATGGATCCTTCCCTGCCGCCCGGCGACGATCCCTTTCACGGCAATCCGCCGAGCGACCTGCTGCGAGCGGCGATGGGGGCCGGAGCGTCTCCCGTGACCTCCCGCCCTCTCTGGCATCCCCCCGCACCGGACGAATTGGCGCTGCTCCTGCCGAGCTTTGCGATCACCCGTCTCATCGGCCGCGGGGGCATGGGAGCCGTTTATCATGGCATCCAGCTTTCGCTGGGGCGCGAGGTGGCGATCAAGCTGCTGCCTCCCGAGCTCGGCGCCGAGCCGGAGTTCGAGGCGCGCTTCCGACGCGAGGCCATGGCCATGGCGAAACTCAACCACCCGAACATCGTCCAGATTTTTGATTTCGGCGAAACGGTGGGAGGTCACCATTACATCGTGATGGAATACGTCGATGGACCTGACCTCCGGCAGCTCATCCGCGACGGCGGGATTGATGCCAAGACCGCACTCCAGGCGGTCGGACGGATCTGCGAAGCCCTCGAGTATGCCCATTCCGCGGGTTTCATCCACCGCGACATCAAGCCCACCAACATTTTCATCAGCAGCAAAGGCATGCTGAAGATCGGGGACTTCGGACTCGTCAAGCTGGTCGGGGAGGAATCGGTGAAGGAACACGCGGAGCTGCTCGGCATCACCTTCACCGATGTCGTGGTGGGCACGCCTCACTACGTCGCACCGGAGCAATTGAATGGCTCCGGCCCGGTCGATCGCCGTGCCGACATCTACAGCCTGGGCGTCATGTTTTACGAGATGTTGACCGGATCCGTTCCCCGTGGCGCGTATCGGGCCCCCAGCGAACGGGTCGATGCCCTCGATGTGCGGATCGACGACGTCGTCTTCAAAGCCATGGAGGAGAATCCGGAAGAGCGTTATCAGAGCGCCGCCGATCTCCGTTCGGATATCGACCGCATTCAGTCGGGTACGGAGGCAACTCCACCGGAGAGTGGTCGGACCGGCTCTGCCCCGTCGTCGCGCTCTTCACTCACGGGATTCGGAGTGGCCATCCCCGTCATCCTCCTGGCGGCTTTTACCGGCGCGGCCTGGTGGTATCTGTCCGCCGGCAGCGCGAAAAAATCCACGAGTTCCGCATCGGCCATCGGTGTCGATCAGTCCCGGATCATTCCGACATCGCCCCGGGAAAAACCGTGGGTCCCGCTGCTGCCTTCGATCGATCCAGCCGTGGATGCCGTCAAAGGTCTCTGGGAAAAGATCGGAGACGAGATCCAAGGGTCCAATCCGGACCGCCAACCGGGGCCGAGCCTGCTGATGCTACCCTATGAACCTCCGGAGGAATACGATTTCCGCATCGCCTTCACCACGCACGAAGGCAACTGTGAGGCCACCCAAATCCTCAGCGCGGGGGGACGCCGATTCACTTGGGCCACGGCGAGCGGGCAAAAGGAGAAAGTGGCCGGATTCGACCTTGTCGGCGGCATGACCTGCATCCAGCGGGCCAACAGCTCCCTCCCCGGAGCCATCCCCGCCGCCCGCAAGCTACCCCACCGCCCCTTCGCCCACGTCAGGCACGAGTCGGTTGTCGAAGTGAGGCGCGACCGGGTCACCGCGTATGTGAATGGCGAAAAGTTGGTGGATTGGCCGACGCGCTACGAGGAGATGTCGATCGAACCCCAGTTCATGCTGCCAAGTCCCACCGCCCTCGGGGTGGGACTCTGGTGGAGCCGCACCACCTTCCACGACATCTCCGTGCGGGAGGTGAGCGGAAAAGGACAATGGATCCGTGAGGTGCCCGGCTCGAAGGCTTCACCGCCCGCCGCATCAGGGCCTTCCCATTCAATTGATCCCCTCCGGATCGCCCTGTCGGAATGTCGCGAACTGGATCGGAAATGGCGGGAGAGCGTGCTGGGCGCCCCCATGCCGGCGTTCGAGGTTTTTTTCGTGAGAGACGAAGATCCAAGAAGCCTCGGAGCCTCGTTTGTGGGACTGGAGGCCATGTCGAAGAAGGAACGCTGGACGGCTTTGGACAAAAATGCAGCGGCAAGTTTTGCCTTCCAGTTCGCCAAATCGGCACAGGATTTGACGGATAATCCAAGACTACTTGATGGGCGATCACGCTCCGGCGATGGAGACAAAGACCGGGAGTTCCCCCGTGAACTCATTGCCAGCGGTTTGACCGAAAGGCTCAAAGAAGCAGTGCATACCGTGATCACCGATGTGGATTTTGCGGAATCGGAACCGAACCGTGGCCCGAATCCGGAAGCGGTCATCCCGAACACAACACAAGCCAAAACCTCCGTTGATCCGAACAAGGCGACCAAAGACCTGCCCTTCGCCAACAGTCTCGGCATGAAATTCGTGCCCGTGCCGGAAACCGGCGTTCTCTTCTGCATTCATGAAACGCGATTCCGCGACTACGAAGCCTATGCCAGGGAAAATCCCGGGATCGCCAACAACTGGCGAAACCAGACCCACGACGGTTTCGTCATCACCTCGCGCGCCGGAGACCATCCGGTCACCTGGGTGAGTTGGTCGGAGACGAAAGCGTTCTGCGATTGGTTGAGCAAAAAAGAAGGGCGCCAGTACCGCCTCCCCACTGACGCGGAATGGAAGTACGCGGCAGGGATGGCGGGTCGCCCGGACAAAGGAATTTCGAACGTGAGGCCCTACCCCTGGGGTTCGGAGTGGCCGCCTCCGCCCTCGGCGGGCAATTACAGCGACCAGAGTCGAAAGGCCAAAGCTCCCGCGCCATATCCTTCCGACTATCTGGAAAACTACGATGATGGATTTCCCACGACGGCTCCGGTCATGAGCTTTGCACCGAACGAGTTCGGTCTCTATGATCTGGGTGGAAACGTGTGGGAGTGGCTGGAGGACAAGGAGAAAGAAACCGGTGGGGCCAGGCTCCGCCGGGGGGGATCCTGGCGCCTCGGTTCACAGGCCGATCTTCAGCTGTCCTATCTTCTCAGCAACGAACCGACCGCGCGTGACCCGATACACGGATTTCGTCTCGTCCTCGTTCCATGAAAGGCGAAACCAATGGCAATGTCGCTTGAGGCGCGGCAACGCCAGTGGTCACAACCCTCTCAAGTCCCCGACAAGACCCTCTTGAAGACCGCATCGGTCGCCCGGGCCATCGCATCGCGGCTGTTGCTTTGTTCGACCCAATCGCGCCCCTGTTGGCCCAGCGCGGTGGCTTTGTCAGGATGCTCGAGCAAATCGGCGAGTTTGGCGGCGAGGTCGGCGGAGTCGTCGGGGCGACAGAGCAGTCCGCCGCCGCCCGACGCGATCATCTCGGGAAAAGCCCCGCGATCAGGCACGACGACGGGCAGACCACAGGCCATCGCCTCAAGGGCGTAGATGCCCTTCGGCTCGACAAAGCGGGCGGGCACGGTGAAGAGGTCGATGCCCTTGAGGAACTCCATTTTCGCCGCGGCATCGGGGGCTTCGAGATGACGGAAGCGCTCGGAGAGTCCCGCGGCCTCGATGCGGGCGAGCTGAGTTGCGTAAAAGTCGCGGTCCTTCGGCGAAAGCCAGCCGCCGGCGTGGAAGCGGAGCGCCGGAAAACGCGGGGCGAGCTCGAGAAAAGCGCTCACGGCGAGGTCGAAGCCCTTTTCCGGTGAGAGGCGGGCGAAGTAGCCGAGGGTTTGTCCGGCGGGCCGGGCACGACGAGCGGCGAGGACTTCGTCGAATTCGGACACGGTCACGCCGAGCGGGGTGAGATGGAATTTCTCCGTCGGGATGCCTAACAAATCCCCCATGTGGCTCCGGTAATGTTCGGAGAAGGTGAGGAAACCATCGGTGGTCCGGGCGAGCTTGCGCATCTCGTCGAGGACGCCGGATTTCCACGGTTCGACGAGTTCGTCGAGAAAGACATCGTCGCCCTGCAGGGTCACGAGCACGGGTACGCCGAGTTCGCGCTTCAACGCGGGGATGGAGCCGCCGACGAGGAGGTTGGTGAGGCAGATCAGGTCGGGCTTCGCGACGTCGCGCAGCCATTCGACGAGGCGCCGCACTTCCTTGCGCTGGTTGCCGTCCTCCCCTTTCACCATCGAGAGGGTGAGCGATCCGAGCTCCTTCGCGCTGACGGAGAGGGCGCCGGAGGCGACGCGTTTGATGAGACGCGGATTGTCGAGCCAACGGTCGAGGAAGGCGGGGAGGTGGCGGAAGAGCGGGATCTTCTGCTGGAGGTAGACATTGATCCCCCCGAAGAAAACCTGGTCGACGGAGCGGTCCTCCTCGTCGACGCGGATGGGCGTGTAGAGCGGCAGCAGGGTGACGTCCCATCCGAGCGCGGAGAGGCCCGCGGCGAGAGCGTTGTCGCGCAGACAACTGCCGCAATACATGCCGCCGGCTCCGGCGGTGAGGTAGACGACTTTGGGTGGGTGATTCACGGCGAAGGAAGGAAAAAAGGTCCGAAAGGATACGTCGCGACGGCATCAATCCGCCAGTGAAACCGGCTCGCGTTTTCACGGTTTACCCTGCAACATCTGGATTCGCCATGAAAGTCGCCCTCTGCCTCCTCCTTTTCGCCTGGGTTGTGAACGTATCCGCCGACGATTGGCCGCAATGGCGTGGCCCGATGCGCAATGGCGTGGTGCCCGGCTCGGCCGATCTGCCGGAGACCCTGGGCGAGGAAAATGCCCCGGTGAAGCTCTGGGAAACCACGGAGGAGATCCCGAGCGATCATTATGGTGGCCACGGCAGTGTCGCGGTGGCGGGCGGGAAGGTGTATCTCTCCCTCGTCTGGCACCGTGATCAGCCGACGGAGACGCGCCGCATCGACGGGGACGTGCTCTCGAAGCTGGACTACCGGGGCACCGGATCGCTGCCGCCGGAGGTGGTGGAAAAAATGGAAACCGACCGTCAAAACCTGAGCCGTCGTCTTCGTGGCGAAGCGCTTGAGCAGTGGGCGCAGGAGTGGGTCGATGCGAACATCGATGAAAAGACGAAACTCTCCCTCGGAGGCTGGATCATCGGTCGCTTCAAGAAGGGCCAGACGGCGATTCCGCTTCAGGTCTACGAGACGCTGCGGACGGTCTCGAACCGGGTCTTTGAGAGTCAGGCCGAAGTCGAGGCCTGGGTGAACGAGCAGAAATTCGAACCCGCGATCCGCGATCAGATCATCGCGGCGATCCCGAATACGATGAAGGTGGCGGACGATGTCGTGATGTGCCTCGATGCCGCCTCAGGCTCGGAGGTCTGGCGCTTCAAAGCCCCGGGTTTCCCGAGCGGAAGGGCCTCCTCAAGCACGCCTGCGGTCGCCGATGGCAAGGTCTACGCGGCGCTGAGTGAAAAGCTGTATTGCCTCGAAGCGGATTCGGGCCAGGTCGTCTGGGAAAGCCCGCTCTCCGGCAAAAAGGGACCGGCTTCCTCGCCACTGGTGCTCGATGGGAAGGTCTACCTTCTCCAAAATGCTCTCACCGCATGGAATGCGGCCGACGGCTCCGAACTCTGGAAAAATGCGGAGGTGAAGGGCTCGAATTCCTCGCCGGTGGCTTGGAAACAGCTCATCATCGCCAATTCGCAAGGACAGGTGGTGGCGACCGATCGCGAAACAGGCACGACAGTCTGGTCGGTCCCAGGCGGCGGCGATGCGACACCGGCGGTGGTGAGGGATACTCTCGTCGTGACGAGCACGCTCGATGGGAAAAACCTCATCGCCTACGACCTCACCGAGACGGGCGCGAAGGAGCGCTGGGCGCACGGCTTTCTCGCGCAGCGCTACAGCGCCAGCCCGATCGTGCACGAGGGCTATGTCTACCACCTCTGCAGCGACCGGCACCTTTGTCTGGATCTCGCCACTGGCGCGGTGAAATGGGAGCGCCAGGCCCAGTCGTCGATTTCCTCGCCCTTGCTCGCGGATGGAAAACTCCTCGTTTATGAAAACCGGGGTGGTTTTGTCAGTCTCCTGCGTGCCGGCTCGGACAGTTACGAGGTCGTCGGCAAAGCGAAAGTCGGCGCGCTCTACTGCGCCTCCCCCGCCCTCGTCGGCAAAACAATCTACCTGCGCACCGCGAAGTCGGTGGCGGCTTACCAGTTCCAGTGACCGAACCGGGGACGACCGGCGGCATCTTCACGGCGCCCCCACATTTTTCGAAAAATCCACTTTACAGACAGGTCTGTCTGTTTATCTTGGAAACGTCGATGAAAAAACCGAACGCCAAAGAACGCATTCTTGAGACCGCTGGAGAGCTCTTCTTCCAGCGCGGATATTCGGGTGTCGGCATCAACGAGATCATCGAAAAGGCGGGCACCGCCAAAGCGAGCTTTTACCAGCATTTCCCGTCGAAGGAATCGCTTTGTGAAGCCTGGCTGCAGGAAATGCACGACCGGTCGACCGACACTCATGCCCGCCTTCTCGGGAGTGATCTTTCCCCGCAGGAGATGGCGGCAGCCTATTTCACCCACCTCGCGGATTTCCTCAAAGCCGGCGATTTCCGGGGTTGCCCTTACTCGAACACGGGCGCGGTCTCGGATGAAAACTGCTGCGGCATTCTCAAACTGATCCGACTTCACAAGGAATCCACCCGGAAATTCTTCCGGGAGATCGCGTCTCTTTCGATCCCGGATGCCGCCCGGGCCGAGGCCATCGGGGATCGACTTTTTGTCCTCTATTCCGGCGCCACCGCCGAGGCCCAAAATCTCAAAACTCTCTGGCCTGTGGAGATCGCCCGCGACGCGGCCGTCGAACTCCTCTCCTGAAGTCCCCCCTTCCCTTTTTTTACCTTATTAACAGACAGACCTTTCTGTATTCAATTCCTCCATTTTTTGAATCCCAAACGTAACCCATCCCGACCATGAACGACCAGCACACCTTGAACCCCGATCTTTGGAACATCGAGCACCGCGACGCGCTCATCCGCTTCGCGCTGCAGCGAGTCAAGGATTACGGGACCGCCGAAGATCTCGTGCAGGAGACTTTTCTCTCCGCCTGGCACGGGCGCAGCCATTTCCGCGGCGATTGCTCGGAGCGCACCTGGTTGACCGGCATCCTGCGGAACAAGGTCATCGATCATTATCGCCGCACCGCGAGGCGCCCGGCGATTCTGGCGACGGATCTCGATTCTCCGGAAACGGATGGATCGGGCATCATTTCCTGGATGGATCGCCAGCCCGACCTGAAGGATCGCTACCTGCCCGGCGCGGCAACGGAACGTCATGAATTCATGAGCGATCTCGAGCAGGCCATCGACCGACTGCCTGCGAAAATGGCCGATGCCTTCCGCATGCGGGAGATCCAGGGGCGCTCGACCGAGGAAATCACCCGCGAACTGAAGATCTCGAAAGCGAATCTCTGGGTGCTGATCCATCGCGCCAAACAATCGCTGGGGGAATCGCTCTCCCACCAATGGTCCGATGTCGACCGCTTCGGCAGCCGCCTCGCGGCCTGAGGGACGCGATCGCGATGGGATCCTTTCGCATGGATCCGGTGGGCGGATCGTCGCACCTCCGACGCTGGCGCATCCGCGGAGAATCCCTGGGAAGGTGTCACGCGTCGACAAACTCGAAACAAGCTCGGGAAAGAAGAACCCTCAACGCCCCACGGTCATGGCCGAACTCGCCGCAGAAATCATCCGTCAGCAGTGGCCCCTCCGGCACCACCGCGATCCCCGGCTCCGCTCCCAGGCCAAAACCCTGATCCGCACGCATGTGGTGATGCTCAGGAAATGGCGCGAGACGACGGCGCTGGCCCGGTGACCCGGCGGCGCCCGTGAGAGGTCCACGCCCCATCGTGTTTCGTGATCGGTAGTCTCTGGACTTTTTGTTCGCTTCGTCCGTTTGCTGCGGGATATTGGGTGTGATCCGCTTTTCCGCCGCCCATGCCCCGTCCCCCCGCCATCTCGAAACCCGCCAAGATCAAGGTGGGTGATTTTTTTGAACGCCATCACGAGAGCCTCGGGATGGAGCTGGTCGGCAGCGATCTCGGATATGACCGAGAGATCCTCGAGCCGACGATCAACCGGCCGGGGCTCGCGCTCTCGGGCTTCTACAAGTATTTCGCCCTGCACCGCATCCAGGTGATCGGACAGGCCGAGCGCTCCTACCTCCGCCACCTCAATGAGAACAATGCGGAAAAGCGGTTTTCGGATCTGTGCCGCCAGCGCATCCCCTGCATCGTGGTCAGCCGCGGGCAGGAATTGCCGGATTCCCTCCTGAAGATCGCGAACGACGCCGGGATCTCCGTGTTCCAGACCTCGATGGTGACGATGAACTACATCAACGCCGCGACGGTGCGCCTCGATTGGGAGTTCGCGCCCACGACCTCGCTCCATGGCTGCATGGTCGATGTCATGGGAATCGGGATCCTTCTCCAGGGCGAGAGCGGCACGGGGAAGAGCGAGACGGTGCTCGGACTGCTGCGCCGCGGGGCCTGCCTCGTCGCCGATGACATGGTGCGTCTCCGCAACATCGAGGATCGGGAGCTGATCGCGACCGCTCCGGAACTGGGGCGGAGCTACATGGAGGTGCGTGGCCTCGGGATCATCAATGTCGCGGCCCTCTTCGGCGTCGGGACCTTCCGCACGGAAAAGCGGCTCGATCTGGTGGTGACCCTGAAAAAGGATTCGGCGATGAACGACATGGAGCGCGTCGCCGTGGCCGGTCAGACGACGGAGATCCTCGGGATCGAGATTCCCCACATCCAGCTGCCGGTGGCGGCGGGTCGAGACATGGCCCAGCTCATCGAAGTGGCCGCCCTCGATCAGAAACTGCGCGCCTTGGGCCATGATTCTGCCGTGGAATTCAACAAGAAACTCTTGAAAAGGATGCACGACGAACGTAAATCCATGTTCTGACCGCCTTTTTCTCCCCTTTCCTTCGACTCGCCGCTTTTTGACATGCCCTTTTGCGAACTGACCATTCCGAATGAGGACGGCCTCCATGCGAGGCCCGCGGCGAAATTCGTGAAGCTCGCGAGCCGCTTCGCCTGTGATGTCTGGGTGGAGAAGGATGACGAGGAGATCAACGGAAAGAGCATCATGGGTCTGATGATGCTGGCCGCCGCCCAAGGTTCGGTGATCAAGGTCTCGACCGAGGGCGAAGACGCGGATGCCGCGCTGGAGAAGCTGAGCGCTCTCGTGAACAGCGGGTTCGAGGTGGACTGCTGATCCGGCAGGCCCCTTCTCCGTCTCTTTTTTGGCCGGGAAAAGTCTCCTCAGGCATAATTTTTCCCGGTCCTGACCGTTTACAGAGCGACCCGCATGATCCCGCCCAAACCGAAGCCTGAAACCCGCCTGCAAGGGATCGGGGTGTCTCCCGGAATCTCGGTGGGCCCGGCCGAGCGGGTCGGCAAGGCGCTGGAGGAGCCGGAACACCTCACGATCGAGCGCGCCGAGGTGGAGAGCGAACGCGAACGGCTGAACGAGGCCATCCTCGCGACGCGAGACCAGATCCTGCAGCTGCAGGAGGAAATCAGCTCGGAAGAGGGCGAGAACCATTCCGCCATTTTCGATGCGCACCTCCTCATTCTCGAGGACTCCAGCATTCTCAACGAGGTACTCCGCATCGTGGAAACCCAGCGTCGCTCGGTCGACTGGGCCTACTATTCGGTCTCGAAACGTTATATCGATTCCCTCCGCAAGATCGCCGATCCTTACCTGCGCGAGCGGGCCGTCGACATCGAGGATGTCGCCAAACGTCTCCTCCGCAATCTCCGCCGCGGCGCGGGCGAGGACGGTGATGACGGCGTGCGCCCCTCGCAGCCCACCACGAGCATCCTCCTCGCCCACGATCTGACGCCCTCGGATACGGTCGGGCTCGACCGGACCCGCATCCGCGGATTCGCCACGGAACTCGGCAGTCCCACGTCACACACGGCGATCATGGCGCGCTCGCTGAACATCCCGGCCGTGGTCGCCTTGCACGACATGCCCGAGGATTTCCCGGCCGGCGACACCGTGCTCGTCGACGGGTATCACGGTCTCGTCATTCTCAATCCCTCCCCCGCGACCATCGCCGAATACGAGACGGTGATGGAGCGAGAGAGGACGGTCCTCACCGGGCTCGAGCCGCTCCGCCACCAGGATACCCTGACCGCCGACGGTCGCAAAATCACGCTCTCGGCGAACATCGAATTCATCGAAGAGCTGGAGACCATCATCTCGCTCGGAGCGGAAGGGGTCGGTCTCTACCGCACCGAATTCTTCTACCTGAGCCGCCCGGAGCTACGCGACGAGGAGAACCAGATGGAGAACTACCGCAAGGTGGCCGAAGCGACCCATCCCCATGGTGTCATCGTCCGCACCCTCGACATCGGCGGCGACAAGCTCCTTCCCGAATTGTTTGAAGATCCCGAGCCCAATCCGTTCCTCGGCTGGCGCGGGATCCGGCTCAGCCTCGATCAGCCCGAAGAATTCCGGCTGCAGCTCAGGGCGATCCTCCGGGCGAGCGCGTTTGGAAAAATGCGCCTGATGTTTCCCTTCATTTCGACCGTGGAGGAACTGCGCGGAGCCAAGGCCCAGCTCGCCGCCGCGAAGGAAGAGTTACGCGCCGCCGGGATCGCCTTCGACGAACAGATCGAAGTCGGGGCGATGATCGAGATCCCCAGCGCCGTCCTCATCGCCGACCACCTCGCCAAGGAAGTCGACTTTTTCAGCATCGGCTCGAACGATCTCATCCAATACACCACCGCGGTCGACCGGGTGAACGACCGCGTCGCGCACCTTTATCAACCCGCCCACCCGGCCGTCATCGCAATGATCCGCGAGACGGTCGAGGCCGCCCATCGCCACGGAATCTGGTGCGGGATCTGCGGGGAAGTCGCGAGCGATCTGACCCTTACGCCCGTCTGGGTCGGCCTCGGCGTCGATGAACTGTCTGTCGGCGCCGCCCAGATCCTGCGGATGCGCCGTGCCCTTTCCCGGCTCGATTCGACCACCTGCCGCACCCTCACGGACAGCCTCCGTCACTGCGGAACCTCCGCGGAGGTGAAGGATGCCTCGCTCGCGCTCGCCCACAACGCCTATCCCGAGCTACTCCATTGAGCTCGCCTCATCGTTTGACGAAGCCGCGTTTTTCTTCAGAATACTGACTCCCCTCCTCCCCCACCTCGAGGCTTTGAATCTTCCCCTCCAGCATGCGGCCAGCGACCGGACGACGACCGTCCGCCGGGGGAGACACGTCCGGGCCGCGATCATCGCCGCGTGTTTGGTGGCTCTCCCGCCATGCTGGGCCGCCGAGAAACCCAGCCTGAAGTTTCTCAAGCCCCTGCCCCGCAATCCCTTTCAAAAGAGCCACGACGAACTCCTCGAGACGGCCCAGGCCCCCGCGGGCCCCGGCGGCATGTGCATGTTGCCGGCCGGCGACTACATCATCGCCTGCCATCCGTTTTTCATGCCACAGCAGCGCGTCATGCGTCTGGGGAAGGACGGCCAATGGCTGCCCTTCCCGAACGAGGCCATGAACACCCCGGGCTCGGGCGATCCCCTGTTGCTCGATTCCGTCCTCGGGATCGCCTGTGATTCCCGCGGTGTCGTTTGGATGCTCGACAATGGCCGCCGCTCCGGCACCGCCGCGAAGCTCGTCGCCTGGGATACCAAACGCGACGAGCTCCACAAGGTCGTCGTGATCGATTCGCTCGCCCTCAATCCCAACTCCTTTCTCACCAATCTCGCGCTCGATCCGGTGAGCCCCCACGTCTACCTTTCCGACCCCGCCGATGGGGTCACCTCGGCGCTGATCGTGGTCAACACCGAGACCGGTCTCGCCCGACGTGTCCTCCAGGGTGATCGCTCGGTGCAGAAGGATCCCGAACTTGTCCTCACCGTGGACGGACGCCAGGTGGAGGTGCGTCGTCCCGATGGAGCCGTGGCGAGTCCGCTCACCGGCGTCAGCCCCATTGCGATCGACCGCAAGGGCGAATGGCTCTACTACGGAGCCCGCGACGGGGCCTCGCTCTACAAGATCCGCACCGAGTTTCTGCTCCGTCCCGACATCACGCCGGAAGTTCTCGCGACCCAGGTGACCGGGGTTTCGCAAAAGCCGGTTTGCGACAGCATGGTCATCGATTCCCGGGGCCGCATTTACTTTGCCGACATCGCCAGGGGCTCGATCGATTACGTCACGCCCGAGGAGAATTTCCTGAACCTCCGCCTCCTCGTGCAGGATCCGAGGCTCATTTGGCCGGGGGGCTTGCTCATCGGGCCGGACGGACAGCTCCATTTCTTCAGCAGCCAGCTCCATCGCACGCCTTTCTTCAACAGCGGCAAAGACGTCACGGCCCCGCCTTTCTCCATTTTCAAGACCCGTCCCCTGCCCTCGAGCCGTTTCAGTTTCCCGGCGCTGCCCTGATCCATGGCGACGATCCTCGATACCCTCAAGAAGGGAGCCGAATATCTCCAGCGGCACGAGGTGGACGAGGCACGGCTGAACATGGAGCTGCTCATCGCCCACGTCCTGAAGGTGGGCCGCATGCAGCTCTACCTCGATTTCGACCGCCCCCTCACCGAACCTCAGATCGCCACGCTGCGCGAACTCACGGTGCGGCGGGGCAAGGGGGAACCGCTCCAGCATCTCCTCGGCACGGTGGAGTTCTGCGACCTTGAATTTCTCACCGATTCGCGCGCCCTCGTGCCCCGTCCCGAGACCGAGGAACTGACCCGCCATCTCCTCGCCCAGAGCTGGCCCGAAGGCGTCGCCATTCTCGACATGGGGTGCGGCTCCGGCATCATCGGCCTCTCTCTCGCCCACCATCTCGCGGACCGTCGAGCGCGGGTGACCCTTGCGGACGTTTCCGGCGATGCTCTCGCCCTCGCCCGGGAGAATGCGGAGCGACTCCTTCCTGGGGCGGACTCGCTCACCTTCGTCGAATCCGATCTCTTTTCCGGACTCGCCGCAGACCGGTTCGACCTCGTCGTCGCCAATCTGCCCTACATCCCCCGCAGCGCCGAGACCGCCCTCAGCCGCGAAGTGCTCCGCGATCCGCCGCTCGCTCTCTATGGTGGAGAGACCGGCACCGAAGTGATGACCCGCTTCCTCGCCGAAGTGTCCGACCACCTGAAGCCCGGGGGAAAGATCGCGATGGAATTCGGCATCGAGCAAGGGCCCGATCTGGCTGCCCTCGCCGAGGCCCGCGGATTCTCCGAAGTCACCCTGCGCAAGGATCTCGGCGGCATCGAACGCTTTCTTTTCGCTACCAAATCCGACTAATGCTGCTACGGTCGCCCCTTCCGCTCCGGACGTGCCGGGCGGACCGACCCCCTCACGTTTCGAGACATGGAAAAATTCATCGTTCATGGCGGCAAGCCCCTCTCGGGCAGCGTCAACATCAGCGGTTCGAAGAACGCTTCGCTCCCCATCCTGGCCGCCACCCTGCTCACCCGCGAGCAGTGCATCATCCGCCGCGTCCCTGATGTCTCCGATACGAATTACATGCTGCAGATCTTGCAGAATCTTGGGGCCGAAGTCGAGCGCGCCAGCGGCACCGTCGTGATCCGTTGTGAAAAACTCCGTGGCCACGAGGCACCCTATGATCTCGTGCGCAAAATGCGCGCCTCCGTCTGTGTGATGGGTCCCCTCCTCGCGCGCCACAACCGCGCTGATGTCTCCCTGCCCGGTGGCTGCGTCATCGGCGACCGTCCCATCGATCTCCACCTGCGCGGCCTTGAGGGCCTCGGTGCCGAAGCACGTGTCGAAGGAGGCAATGTGCGGCTTGAGGCCCGCTATGGGCTCACCGGCAAGGTCATCGACATGAGCGGCAAACATGGTGCCACCGTTCTCGGAACGGACAACGTGATGATGGCCGCCGTCCTCGCCAAGGGCACCACCGTCATCACCGGGGCCGCCTGCGAGCCCGAGGTCGTCGATCTCGCCAATTTCCTCAATGCCATGGGCGCCAAAGTCACCGGCGCCGGCACGCCCCGCATCGAGATCGAAGGTGTCGCCGAACTCGGCGGCGTGGAACACACCGTCATCCCGGACCGGATCGAAGCCGGTACCTTCATGGTCGCCGGGGCCATGGCCGCGAAAGAGAGCATCACCCTCCGCCGTGTCGCCCCCGAGCATCTTTCCGTCGTCACCGATGTGCTGCGCCGCTGCGGCTGCAAGGTCGACACCACGAAAACGACCATCACGGTGCACCGCGCCGCCACCCCCGTCGGGGCGAACATCACCACCGAGCCCTATCCCGGCTTCCCCACCGACATGCAGGCGCAGATGTGCGCCCTTTTCGCCACCACTCCCGGCACCAGCGTCGTGCGCGACACGATTTTCCCACAACGTTTCATGCACGCCTCCGAGATGAAACGCATGGGCGCCGACATCGAGGTGAACGACGGTACCGCGATCATTCACGGCGTGGAGCAGCTCAGTGCCGCTCCCGTGATGGCGAGCGATCTGCGTGCCTCCGCCGCGCTCGTTCTTGCCGCCCTCACCGCGAAAGGCAACACGGAGATCTCCCGCGTCTATCATATCGACCGCGGCTACGAGCACATCGATGACAAGCTCATCGACCTCGGCGCCGAGATTGAGAGGCTCCCTGCCTGAGGAGGAAAAGAGGCCCAACTCCGGGGCGCTACCGTTGGCACCGGTCACTTTGCGCGTGGCGATCCGTATTCCCGCCCAATGTGAATGGTGGCGGGCAACACCGCCAGCCTCCGACCGCGGCGGAATACCATTCCGGCCTACTTCTCCACACCAAGCACCAAGCACCAAGCACCTCAGCGTCCGCGATCCTGGCGGATGAGACGCTCCACCTCTGACGGCTCCATGCGGACCGCGGTGGATTTGGGCTTCATCTTCACGACCACGCCCAGACGCATCGTGCTGAGAACACCACAGAGCCTGCCTCGTTGGTCAATGAGAGGCGAGCCACTGTCGCCTTTGATCATCGGCAGGGTCGTGATAACTTTCTGGAAACTCCCCGGAGGAACGTTCTCCACCGGCGCATACTGGACGAATTCTCCGCCGGCCCGCTCGTGCATCCAGCCCCCGGCGAAGAGCGTGTCGCCTTCGGTGAGTGGTTCGCTGCGGAAACGCAGGTATCGCGGCGTGGCGATGTCCGCCTTCACGATGGCAAAATCGGCCGCGTCATTCCGATAGACGACCCGCACCGGGGCGTAGTCGATGTAGGTGCGCCGTTGGTTCGACGTCGCGTAGAGCACGTAGCTGTCCTTGTGGGCGAGAACATGGGCGGCGGTGAGAAAATACCCGTCGGAGGTTACAGGAGCACAGCTCCCGAAGCCCGAGCCGCCTTTGGCGATCGGCACGGAAAAGCCGAGTTCCAACACCCCTTCCTGCGCCTCGCGGCTCGTCGCGAGCTTCGATTTGAAATCCTCGTCGATGTACTTGCCGCTGACAATCAGCCCGGAATGCAGGGTGAGGAAATCCGCGGCGGAAAAGCCTTTGTCGGTGCGGTTCTTCAGCTCCGGAAGCGTCACGGGAGCATCGATCCCGAGCGAGTCATACTTCGCGAGCGAGCGTTTCTGATCCCAATGCGTGTTCGACGGCATCATGACGCACGAGGTCATGAGCACCGGCACCAGCAGGAGGATTCGGGTGGCGAACCGGGTTGGATCGAAACAACGAAAGAGGGGCATTCGCGAAAGTCGGAAAAAGTCGGGGCGACGAAGCAACCTCGGGAGTTCAGGCTCCCTTGGGTGCGGTTCGCGGAGAGATTCTAACCCACCCCGCGGCTTCGTTCACCTGAGAATACGTGATCCACGGAAAATCTTTCAACCTTTTCGACGACGCTCCCCCACTTTTTCACCGTCGCAGCCCGAAGCCGAATCCCACCAGCGCGGCCCCCGCGGAAGGCAGATGTTTCCCCAGGAACTCTCCGATCAGATCCACGTGTGTCGTCACCCAGTTCCCGCCGTTTCGCACGGCGGCGAAATAATCGTTCCAGAGCGAGACGTATCCTTGGCTTTCGAGAAACCAAATCGCCACCCCGCAGAGAATCAGCAATCCCACCGCGGTCTTGAACGCCGCCCGCAGGAACGAGCCGGCGATCATGGCCACCATGAAACTCAGTCCCACGGTCACCGCGGCCTTACCGAGCACGTCTCCCTTCTTGAGGAAAAAATCCTCCTTCCCGGAGCCGCCGCCACCCGTCCAATCGGTCCCGATTGAGGCTTTCGGTGCCGTGAAAACGTGTCCCGACCGTTGCATTTCGCGACCATTCGTCCACACCGCGCCAGCCAGAACGACGACGCCCACGTAGAGCAAAGCCCTTCCTTTGAACCCGGAGAATCCGCCGATGATTTCCGATAATGGCAACATTTATAGAAACCATAATAGAAGCCATGCCGAAATGCACGGGGAAAATCGGGTGCGGGACAGAATTGTCAGGCTTCCCCGGAAACCCGATGAATCTTGGGGAGTCAAGAATGTCTGGTTCCATCTACGGCGAATTTTGAGGCTGAATCGTCCCAGCGGGACGAAAGACGGTAGCCGGTGGTGGAGTGCAGCGGAACCACCGGTCAACCACACGAGGAAACGATTGCACCCGGGAGGGGCGCGAGAAGCCTCCGAGTCTCCTCGACGCTCACCCCTCTGGTTTTCACCACGAAGCGCGGGCATACGTCACCATCGGACGCAAACCTTTCAGGAGGAGGATCTGGAATTTGTGATGCGCGGCGGGGTGAAGTTCGAAGAAGTACGGCTCTCGTGAGCGGGTCCGCTTCTTCCGCCCCTCCGGGGCGGGGTTCTCTTTTCCGGGGGGTGGTCCGGTGGTTCCGCTGCGCTCCACCACCGGCTACCTTCTTTGGCCCCTCCGGGGCCAATACCCGTTCCCTCCGCCGATGACGGTTGTTTCCCCCAGCCGGGCGGGACGGCTTGGCCTGACTTTTTGGCCCGCACCCGGGAAAATCCCCGGATCAAACCAAAAAAACGGCCCCGCGCCATGGAGCGGGGCCGTTCTTTGAGTGGTTCCTTGCTGGCTGCACGAGGGAGGGGCACCGGGGGATGAAGCCCGTGTAGTCTCCGACATTCCCCCGCTCCCAGCGCAATCTCCGTGCCAAGGGTGAAGGAGAGTTTTTCAGTCCCTCCGTAATCTATTGTTCCGACCAAATCCGGATCGCTCCGCCCCTAATCCTTCCGTCATCCGCGATCAAAGGGCCCGCCTACGATGTCGCTTCCCACCCGCTCGCTTTGATGAACAGGCGCAATCCAAATCCGACGATGCAGAGCACAGTGGGCACTCTACAAATCTCAAAGTTCCTGATGCCGTAAATTGGAGCGACAATGCCGCTCAACACGATACATCCGAGTGCCCAAATCGGGTCGCCTTCCTGAAAGGCAATGATTGCCATCCAGATGGCTCCACCGAGCCCGCAAACGAGAGAGAGGATAATCAGGTAACCCAGCATCGCTCCCCGATACAAAGAAGATCGATCCGGGTCAAGCTACCTCTACTCCCCTCCGATCACCGATAGGCGTAGATCACCGTCCAAGGCTGCGTCTTCTCCACGGTCGTCTGGAGAGAGACGCGCAGGTAGTAGACGCCCGTCTCGGAGGGACTTGCGATCAGACTAGCGACATTTGTCGTCTCGTATCGCAGGCTCTTGGCCTCGAGCAACTCGCCCTTCCCGTTGTAAAGATTCAGGTTCACGGCAGCCTTGCGGTCGGGCATCGCCACCCAGAAATGGTAGTCGTTGCGCTTGAAGAGCTGCACCTGGATCAAGCGCGCCTTGCCCGGCTCGACAGATCCGCTCCAAGTCGATTCGCGGAGGATGAAGGGATTCCCTCCCCCGAGGTGCGGAATCGCCGCCTGCTGGGCGATCAGCTTCAGTTCATCCAGGGCGGGCTTTTCTTCGACGGCCTCTTGCGCGTGCAGGAGACCCGAAATCCCGGCCATAAGGACGAAGAGGAAAGGGCTGCGCCGATCAAATGTCATAGATCGCGTCCACGAGATTTTTCGTCGAGAGAGAGATCTCGATCACCTTGCCCTGGCTGATCGCTCCGCTCGCGTCCGCGCGCATGAGCGACTCGAGGTGCTCGAGCGTCTGCGTGACCTGGGTGAAAACCTTGCCACGCTTCGCCCGGGCGGGCAACGTGTTGAAATCCTGCTTCAATTGCTTCACGAGATCGGGCTGATTGAGGAGATCCGATCCCTCCACCGAATAGTTCTGCTTCAGCACGGCGGCCAGCGCTTGCGTGCCTCCGAGCCACCCACCGAGGCTGACGAGAGCGACGAGTTCATCATCGCGCAGTTCGGTCATCTTGTTGAGGACGGTCTGGCGGGTCTTGTCGAGTTCCTTCCTCACCACCGGCCAGTCACCCTGCCCCGCGGCGTTGACGATCGCATTGGCGTGCTGCTCGACCGAACTCGCCACTCCGAGGGAGGAGGAAAGCCGCAGGACCTCGCGACCCACCCGGCGGACGGCCTCCTTGTCCTGCGCCTGCACGGCGATGAATCCATCCGAGACAACGAGTCCGAACAACATCGCGGTGCGCGAGCGGTTCGCATCGAGACGGATCTCGCGCTCATCGACCTGCTTCGACCAATCCTGGGTACCCAGCTTGTCGAGGGAGGTGAAAATCTCCAACGGGATCGGGATCACCGAGGCCTCGACGACCACGAGATTCGGATCATTCAGATCGATGCGACCGGGAGCGTCTTGCGCACCAGCCGACAACGCGACGCCGAGGACGAGGGAAGACAGGAAAACAGATCGTTTCATGACCATTTATTTAGAAATCTTAACTATTATAGATCCTTAAACAATTCTTGGAAACCAATTTTTCAGAGGGCCCGGGCAAACGCTCCCCCATCGACGAGCAGCATTTCGCCCGTGATGTAGCTGCCCGCTTCGCTCGCGAGGAGCAGCGCCGGACCCGCCAGTTCGCGGGGCCGGCCCCAGCGTTTCAGCGCGGTGCGGTCGGAGAATTCCTTCTTCTCGGGCTCGCTCAGCAAGCTCATCGGCATGTCGGTGAGGAAGGGACCGGGTCCGATGCAGTTCACCGTGATGCCGAAAGGGCCGAGATCGAGAGCACTGGCTTTGGCCAAGCCGATCAGGGCAGCCTTTGTCGCCGAGTAGACGTTGCGTCCCGGCTTCGAGCCGACGCCGAGCACCGAGGAGATATGGATGATGCGTCCCCAGCCCTGCGCTTTCATCCCCGGCACGAGGGCGCGGGTGAGCCGCATCACCGCGGTCAGATTGATCTCGATGACGCGATCCCACACCTCGTCCGCGATCACATCGATCGCCTGCGGGGCATTGACGCCGGCGTTGTTCACGAGGATGTCGACCGTGCCGAAGGCTCCCAAGGCCTCCGCCGCGAGCATGTCCGTATCTTCACGGCTGGAGAGGTCGGCGACGATGGCACGCACCTCGGCGCCATCGATCCCTCCGGAGATGGTGGCCACGGCGGATTTCAGATCATCTTCGTGACGGCTGCAGATCATCACCTTCGCGCCCGCCTCGACGAATCCGCGGGCGATCGCCATGCCCAGTCCCTTGCTTCCTCCGGTGACTACGGCACTGCGTCCCCTCAGGTTGAACAAATCGCATTGCATCCATCACGATGCACGTTGACTCCGTTTCCGCAAGTGCTCCCCTTTTCCCCTTGCCCACCCCCAAGCCATGAAACCCGCCTTGCTCATCGACCCCTCGGACAATCTCGGCGTCGCCCTGCGCGCCCTCGCTCCCGGCGAATCGGTCGAGCTCGGGGGACGGTCCTACCCCATCACCGAGGCCATCCCGCCGAAGCAGAAATTCACCCTTGCGGCCATGGCCGTCGGAGACCGGGCGCGCATGTACGGCGTCACCGTGGGGGTCGTCACCGCGCCGATCGCGGAGGGGGGCCTCGTCACCACCGCCAATCTGAAACACGACGCCGACGGCTTCAGCGGCACGCGCACCCGCGAGCACCAATGGTCCCCGCCCTCCGTTGATCGCTGGAAAGGCCGCACTTTCGACGGCTACCACCGCTCCGATGGTTCGGTCGGCACCGCGAATCACTGGCTCGTCATCCCCATGGTCTTTTGCGAGACGCGCAACGTGAATGCGATCCGCACCGCCTTCGAACGCGCTCTCGGCTACGAGCGCACCACCCATTACCAGCGTCTCGCCGACCGCCTCGTCGCCGCCTACCAGGGCGGCGCGGATGCCGAGGCCCTGCGCCAGCTTCCTCTCGAAGACCTCGAAGAGGTCGCCCCGGGCCGTCTCTTTCCCAATGTCGACGGGATCCAGTTCCTCAATCACACGATGGGTTGCGGCGGCACCCGCGACGATGCCGAATCCCTCTGCGGTCTTCTCGCCAGCTACATCACCCATCCGAACGTCGCCGGAGCCACGGTCCTCAGCCTCGGCTGCGAAAACGCCCAGCTCGAGATCCTCGAAGCCGCGATCCGGCAACGCAGCCCGCATTTCGACAAACCGCTTCTGACCTTCAGGCAACAGGGTTACCCGGACGAGCGTACCCTCTTGGATGCCGCCATCAAGGGCACCTTCCTCGGTCTCATCGAGGCCAATCAGGCGACCCGCCGTCCCGCCACCCTCGATCATCTCAGCATTGGAGTTGAATGCGGCGGCAGCGACGGATTTTCCGGCATCTCGGCGAATCCCGCGGTCGGGGCGCTTTCCGATCGTCTCGTCGCCCTCGGCGGCAAGATCCTCCTCGCCGAATTCCCCGAGCTTTGCGGCGTCGAGCAGGAACTCGTCGACCGCTGCGTCAGCGACGAGGTCGCGGCCCGCTTCACCCACCTCACCTCCACCTACGCCGCCCGGGCCCGGGCCGTCGGCAGCGATTTTTCCCAAAATCCGAGCCCCGGAAACATCCGCGACGGCCTCATCACCGACGCCATCAAATCGGCCGGAGCCGCCAAAAAGGGCGGCAATTCCCCCGTCGTCTCCGTGCTCGATTATCCCGAGATCGCCACCGTCCCCGGCCTGCATCTCCTCTGCACCCCGGGCGGCGACGCGGAGTGCACCACCGCGCTGGCCGGTGCCCACGCCAACATCATTCTCTTCACTACCGGCCTCGGCACCCCCATGGGCAACCCCGTAACGCCCGTCGTGAAGATCAGCACGAACACCGAATTGGCCGAACGCCTCCCTGATTTGATCGATTTCGACACCGGCGCCATCATCCGTGGCGAGGCCTCGATCGATGACCGGGGCGGCGACCTCCTCGACCTCGTCATCGAGGTGGCCTCCGGACGGCTCCAGACCAAAGCCCAACGGCTCGGGCAGGCGGATTTTCAACCGTGGAAACGTGGCGTATCCCTTTGATCAAGTGGATTTTATCTATCATTTCCACGCATCCGAGAACCTAACCAACCTCCCGCGAAAATTCTCCTCGAAAGGGAGCCTTTGAGAAATCGGGACTTGCCCTCGCCCCCCCTCCCCTGTAGCTTGACCGGAGGTCTTTTTTTCACCCCCGGCATGTCTACCGTATCGTCAGCCCAGTGCTCTCCCGCGGATGCCGAGTCTCCGTGCCCCTCGTGGTGCGACGCCTTTGTGGCGGTGATCGACGACCTCACCCAACGTTTGCGGAGTCTTTTCTCGTCTGCCGGCCTCCCACCGGCGAGCGAATCGCCTGATGCGACCGCTCCGAGTCCGAATCCCACCGGCGGACCATCCCAGGTCCCCCGGGTCCGCTTCACCGCGGAGTCGGTGCCCGTGCGCTGCCCAGCGCAGCCGGGCGCCCTCCTCTGGATGCCAGCCCCGATCCACGAGAGCGCGAGCGTCGCCAAGACACTCTGCGAATCCTCCTCGAGGGGAAAGGCCATCGGATTCTCCGCCTCCACCCTACATCCGGTCCGCCCCCGGGCGGATCATCACCCAATATCTTCCACCATCGATGGAAAACCAATCCTCAGACCAATCCAATCGCCGCCCCCGCGGCAATCGTTCCCGCAGCCGCAACCGCCAGAGCAGTTCCTCCCACTCCGGGGGATCTTCCTCCAGCGGCGGCAGCCGCAGTCGCAGTCGTCGTCGCAGCCGCAGTGGCTCGCGCACCTCGCAGCCGCCTAAGCAGACCACCGGCCAAAAGATCCTCTCGATCCTGACCTTCGGTCTCCTCGGCAAACCCAAGGCCAAAGCCAAACCGGCTCCGGCATCCGCCTCACGCGCCTCCCAGCCTGCGAAAGCCCCCCGGGAACATTCGCAGCCGCAGGGCCGCGTCGCCAAGGAAGAGCCCAAGAAGTCCAAGCGGAATCGCACCGAAGTCACCTCGAATCGCCTCTACGTCGGCAACCTCGATTACTCCACCGGTGAAGCCGAATTGACCGATCTTTTCCGCGGAGTCGGCAACGTCCTCCTCGCCGAGGTCGTCACCAATCCCCGCACCCAGCAGTCCAAGGGTTTCGCCTTTGTCGAAATGGGTTCGATCGATGAGGCGAAACGTGCCGTCAGCATCCTCGACGACCAGGAATTCATGGGCCGCAAGCTGATCGTGAGCGGTGCCCGCAGCGAAGGACCGAACGACGAGAGCGACGCTGCCCTCGCCGGAAGCGCGTCCGAGAGCCGGGCCTGATTCCGCCCCATTCCTTTTTTGTTGGTGCGCGCCGGAACGGTCTCTGATCGTTCCGGCGCTTTCTTTTCCTCCGATGACCTCCCCACGCCGAGCCCCCCTCTACCTCGCCGGACCGACCGGCTGTGGCAAGACGGCCGTGTCCCTCGCTCTCGCCCGGCTGGTGGCGCCGGTCGAGATCGTCAACGCGGACGCCTACCAGATCTACCGCGGGCTGGAGATCCTCAGCGCCGCTCCCGGACCGGAGGAGCAGGCCCTCTGCCCCCATCATCTCTTCGGCACCCTCGATCCGGGTGAGGAGAACGATGCCGCCGAGCACGCCCGGCGCACGCATGCGACTTTAGCCACGATCCCCGCGGAAGCCTTGCCTCTCGTCGTCGGCGGCAGCGGGCTGTATCTCAAGGCGATCACCCACGGGCTGGCGCCGACTCCCAAAGGCGATCCGGCCCTCCGTGCCGAGCTCGACGCCGAGCCGCTCGAAACGCTTGTGGCCCGTTATCGTGAACTCGATCCCGCCGGTGCCGCCGTGACGAACCTGCTGAACCGGCGCTACGTCACCCGGAATCTCGAGATCTGTCTCCTGACAGGCCGCCTGGCCTCCGAGCTGAAATCGGCCTGGGCCGAATCGGCCCCGCAGATCCGCGCCGTCTATCTCCAGCGCGACCGCGCCGATCTCGATGCCCGCATCGCCCGGCGCACCGCGATGATGTTTGATGCCGGCGTCGTCGGGGAAGTCGAACGTCTCAAGGATCTCTCCCCGACCGCCGCCAAAGCCATCGGCATTCGCGAAATCGAGGCCTTGCGCCGCGGCGAGATCGACGAAGCCACCTGCCGCGAGGCCATCCGGCTCGCCACACGGCAATACGCGAAACGTCAGGAAAACTGGTTTCGCCGCGAGACCGCCTTCGTTCCCCTGCCCCTGCCCGCCGACGAGCCTCCCGACACCACCGCCGCCCGCATCGTCGCGCTCTTTTCGCTCGACAAGGAATGAGTCCCCTTCGGCGTTGAAAGATCCCCTACCCGCGTGCAAGCTACCCGCCCCATGCCCACCCTCACCGAAGGCAATCCCGTCTCCATCTCGCTGCGTCTCGCCAACGATCATTACACCGTGCTCGTCGGTACCTCGCTCCTCGCCGACACGGCCGGGCTCATTTCCCGCCACTCCGGCATCCGGGGAAAAGTCGCCGCGATCGTCACCGATTCGAACGTGGGTCCGCTCTACGAGGAAATCGTGCGAACCTCCCTCGAATCGGCCGGAATCCGTGTGACCACCATCACCGTCCCCGCAGGCGAGGCCTCGAAGAGCATGGAGCAGGTCACCGAAGTCTGCCGCGGGATGTTGCGGGCCGGACTCGATCGCAAATCCTTCCTCGTCGCCCTCGGCGGAGGCGTCGTCGGCGACCTCGCCGGATTTGCCGCCGCCATTTTCCAGCGGGGTATCCCCTGCGTGCAGATCCCCACCACCATCGTCAGCCAGGTCGACAGCTCCGTCGGGGGCAAGACCGGGGTGAACACGCCTGAAGGCAAGAATCTCCTCGGCGCCTTCCACCAGCCCCAACTCGTCCTCGCCGATACCGACACCCTCGCGACCCTGCACGAGCGCGAGTTCAACGAAGGCTTCGCCGAGATCATCAAACACGCCGCGATCCGCGATGCCTCGCTCCTCGATCTCGTCGAGGACCGCGCCTCGATCCGCGATCATCTCGTGACCCTCGTCGCCCGAAACGTCTCCATCAAGGCCGCCGTCGTCGAGGAGGACGAACGCGAGACCACCGGCACCCGCGCTCTTCTCAATTTCGGCCACACTCTCGGCCACGGCATCGAGGCCGCGGGCGGTTATGGACGCTTCCTCCACGGTGAAGCCATCAGCCTCGGGCTCGTCGCGGCGACACGTCTTTCCGTCGAAAAGTCCGGGCTCTCGCCTGCCGATGGCGACCGCATCCTCCGTGCCCTCGCCGCCTACGATCTCCCCACCGTGCTCGAAAACGACGTGTCCGACGAGAGCATCCTCAGCGCGATGGGTCGCGACAAGAAATTCGAAGCCGGCCAGATCCGGTTCGTCCTGCTGAAGTCACTGGGAGACGCCTTCGTTTCCGACGCCATCACCCACGACGACCTGCTCGGCGCCCTCGGCCAACTCCGGGCGTGATCCGGCTTTCACCCGCGCAGACGACGCACCGTCGCCACGACGCGGCTTGCCGCCTCATCGATCTCTTCCTCCGTGTTGAAGGTCGAGAGGGAGAAACGCAGCGATCCGAGGACGCGGTCCGGCTCAAAGCCCATCGCCTTCAGCACATGGCAATCCTGCCCTTTTCCCGTCGACTCCCCGAGACAGCCGGAACACTCGACCCCGGCGGCGTCGAGCGCGGGGATCAGGTCCGCCGCGAGGAGCCCCGGCACCGATCCATTCGCGACCGTCGGCGTACGATGTTCGCGCGAGCCATTCCACTGCACCCGGTCGGGTCCCGTGCCCAACCCTCTTTCGACCGCCTCTTCGAATCGATCACGCAGGGCGCGCAGCCTCCCGTCCTCGCCTCTCTCGAGCGCCGCTTTCGCGAGAGCTGCCGCCTTCCCGAATCCCACGATGGAGGCGACATTCTCCGTGCCGCCACGACGACCGTTCTCGGCACCACATCCGCGGACCATGGGCTCGAAGGGCGTTCCCTTTCGGATAAAAAGAGCTCCAATTCCCTTGGGACCGTGGATCTTGTGAGCGCTTAGAGAGAGGAAATCGACCGGCACCTCATCGACCCGCACCGCCACTCGTCCCACCGCGGCGACGGCATCACTGTGCAAGTACCAATTCGCGCCCTTCACGATCGCCGCGATCTCTGCGAGGGGCTGCAGCACGCCGGTCTCGTCGTTCGCCCACATCACCGAAGCAAATCCCGGACGCGCCCCGTCCACCGCTTCGCGAAAGCCGGCGGGCTCGACGCGGCCATCGGCATCGACCGCGGCCTTTTCCACCTCGAATCCGACCGCCCCCATGGCTCCGACGGGTCTTGAGACGGCGCGGTGCTCGATCGCACTGATTATGATCTTGGAATGCGTCCGTCCCACCTCACGGGCGAGGGATTTCAACGCGGTATTGTTCGACTCCGTGCCGCCACTGGTAAAAAGAATCTCCTCCGGAGCCGCCCCGATGAGATCCGCGACCTCGTTGCGTGCAAGATCCACCGCCTCCCGCACGCGGGCGGCGGAGGCGTATCGTCCCGAAGGAATCTGCCAATGCTCCGTGAGGTAAGGCATCATCGCGTCGATCACCTCGGGATGGATCCGGGTCGTCGCATTGGAATCGAGGTAAATGGACACGGGCGCATCAAAGAGCGCCACCAACAAAAAGACAAGTCAGGAGATCGCCATAATCAGGATTTCCTGCGGCCGCACCCCCTCCCCGAGCCCGCGCCGACGGTAAAATGCGGGATGGCGGAACGGGGCGGACTGTGTTTACATTTGGGAAAGTCATGGGTGACAGCCACATATCGGGGGAGCCGGGACGGTCGTCCGGCGACCTGCCCCTCCCGCCCCGCCTCCAGGGCACGCTCGAGCGCTTTCGCGAGCGCCTCTGGTCGGTGAAGATCGCCGAGGGGGCCCTCGCCGGTGTCCTCGGACTCGGACTCTCCTATCTCCTCGTCTTCACCCTCGATCGCTTTGTCGATACTCCCGCCTGGCTGCGTGCCTCTCTCCTCGTCGCGGGATTTGCCGTGCCGGCCCTCGGGCTGCCCTTGCTCTGGCATCGCTGGGTCTGGCGGCAACGCACCCTCGGCGACGCCGCCCGCTACCTGAAACGGCGATATCCCAAGGTCGGGGATGAGTTGCTCGGCATCGTCGAGCTCGCCCACCATCATCCCGCCGATCAGAGCCAGGTCCTCATCACCGCCGCCATGCACCAGGTCGACGAGCGGATCGGCGATCGCGATTTCTCCGACGCTGTCCCGACGCGCCGCTACTCGCGCCGGCTCCGGGCGACGCTCGCCCTCCTTGCGCTCTCCGGATTATTGCTCGCCCTGGTGTCCGATGCCGCGCGGAATGCTTTGGCGCGCTGGGTCTCGCCTTGGAAATCGATCGATCGCTACACCTTTGCCCAACTCGAAGAGGTGCCCGAAAAGCTCGTCGTTCCCTATGCCGAACCGTTCTCTCTCGATGCCGGTCTCGCACCCACGACCGAATGGAAACCCTCCGACGCGTCCCTGCGACTGCCTGGCAAGACGCGCCTCTCCAGCCCCCGCGAGTCGGATCAGTATTCCTTCGCCGTGCCCCCGCAAAAAGAGACCGGCAGCCTCTCCCTCCAGGTCGGCGACGCGCGCGAACGCATCGAGGTGGAGCCGCTTCCGCGCCCTGAACTCTCCACGCTCGAGGCGGTGCTGCGGCTGCCCGATTACCTGCGCTACGGAAAGGACGCCATCGTCCCCGTGCGCGGCAACGCCCTGAAAGTCGTCGAAGGTTCCACCGTCACGATCCGCGGGACGACGACCCGCGAACTCGCGGCCGCCAGCTCGGAGGGAGCTCCTGCCCGGATCGAAGGCTCGACCTTCTCCACCGAGCCCTTCACCCTCGATGCCCCACGGATAAAACGGTTTGAATGGAAAGACGTGCATGGCCTCGAGGCGAAGTCTCCCCTCGAACTGCAACTGACTCCCGTGTCCGACGAGGCGCCCGAGATCCAAGCCCACCAGGTCGACGCGAAACGCATGATCCTCGTCGATGAAGTCGTGACTTTCGACGTGAGGGCCAAGGACGATTTCGGGCTCCGCGAGATCGGCCTCGAATGGCGGCTCGCCTCCGAGGATCCTGCGAAGTCCGTCTCCGGGGAAAAACCGGTCGCCGCCGGCGAGCCGGAAAAGACCTCCGTCGACGTGCGCGGCACCTTTTCCGCCAAACGCGAAGGGATCCGCCCGGGCACTTACCAGGTCCGGGCCTTCGCCACCGATTTCCTCCCCAACCGCGAGCGCACCTACTCGCCAGCCTTCCTCCTCCAGGTTCTCAGCCATGAGGAGCACGCCCGCTGGCTCACCGAGGAGTTCGCGAAATGGTTCCGCAACGCCCGCGAGACCTATGAGCGCGAGCAGCAGCTTCACGAATCCAATCTCGCCCTGCGCGAGCTGAGCGCGGAGGAACTCGATCAGCCCGACAACCGCCGCCGCCTTCAGGATCAAGCGTCCGCGGAGTCAGCCAACGCCCGTCGTCTCGATGCCCTGACCCTCGCCGGACGGGGGCTCGTTGGCGAAGCGACAAAAAACCGCGAATTCGATGCCGAGCGCCTCGATCGCTGGGCCGAGATGATGCGCGCTCTCGATCAGATCGCCCGTGAACGGATGCCGAGCGTCGCCGACCTGCTCCAGCAGGCCTCCCGCGCCCCAGGGGGCAGCACGGCCGGCAAGGAAACCGCGCCATCGGAAAAAAACACGGGCGACTCCGCCGCGACACCGCCTTCCCCCTCTCTTTCCGACAAGGAAAAAGGCATGACGCCCGAGCCCGCGTCACCCGATTCTGACAAAGGAGAGTCCACCGGCCCCGCACCGCTGCGGTTGCCGACCACCACGCTCGCGGCGGCTCCTGACAAAGACGCCAAAAAGGACGATGCCGCGGCCACCCCCGCCCAAAAGACCCTCGCCCGTGCCCTCGAAGAGCAGCAGGCGCTGCTCGACGAATTTGCCAAGATCGCCGACGAACTCGCCGCCATCCTCGCCAGCCTCGAGGCGAGCACTTTCGTGAAGCGGCTCAAGGCCGCCTCGCGCAAACAGACCGAACTCGCCGACACCCTCTCCCGCACCCTTTCCGGCGGATTCGGTCTCGCCCGCCAGCGCGTCGAACAGCAGATCCGCGAGGTGAGCGAAACCGTCGCGAAGACCCAGGAGGAACAGAGCCGGTTCGTCCACCATATCCAGACCGATCTCGAGGCCTACTTCCAGCGCAAACAGGATCCCATCTACCGCAACGTGCTCGAGCAGATGAAAGACCAGGCCGTCGTGCCCGGGCTGCGCCTCGTCGGCGAGGAGACCCTCGTCAATCTCGGCGGACGCTCCGTCGCCGCCTCCGAGTTCTGGGCCGACACCCTCGACCGCTGGGCCGAGGAACTCGTCGCCGCCGCACCCGAGCAGCCTTCCCAACAGGGACAGCAGGGCGACCAAAAAAGCCTCCCTCCCGAAATCGTTCTCGAGATCATGAAAGTGCTGCAGGAGGAAATGCAACTGCGCGACGAGACCCGCGAGATGGAGGAGACCCGCCCTTCCTTCGCCCCGGATGTCTATGCCTCGAAGGTGCGTCCCCTCGAATACACCCAGACCGACCTGCGGGAGCGTATCGATAGCGTCCTCGACCGCATCATCGAGCTGCCCGAAGCCGCCGATTTCGAGCGCGAAGTCTCCCTCCTCACCCTCGTCTCCGACACCATGCGCCAGGCCCACGCCGTCCTCACCCGGCCCGATACCGGGCCCGAGGCGATCGCTTTCCAGACCGAGGTGATCGAGCTCCTCCTGCAATCAAAACGCCAGCAATCCGGCGGCGGTGGTGGCGGTGGCAACAACACGCAGAACCCTTCCGGAGGAAACAATGGCGGAGGCAAAGGCTCGGCCCTCAGCGACATCGGTCCCCAGGGAAATCCGAACGAACCGGCCCCCGCTCTCGACCGCTCCGTCGAACAATCCACCGGCAAGGCCGGCCGCGAGTTGCCGGAAGAATTCCGGCGCGGTCTCGACACCTATTTCAATCAACTCGAATCCAACTGAGCTTTCCCATGCGCTTCCTCACCATCGCCCTCTTTTCCTGCCTCGCGACGGCTCCGCTCGCGGCGCAGAACGGGATCGACGAACCCGATCCGTTTGGCGTCGTGGGAGAGAAGAAAGGCGACGCGGCCGCCGAGGAGGAAGAATCCGCCGGCAAGACGGCTCCCGCCCCCGACACCGAGGACGCCAAAGCCCCTCTCGACGCCCAGATCTCCCAGCACATCCTGAAGCTCGCCGAGGCCGAGCGCGACAATCGCATGAGCTTCATGCGCATCGTCATCGATGACGTCGTGCGCCTCTGCGAGCTGAACGACGAACAGAAAGAACGGCTCGAACTCGCCGCCCGCGGCGCCTCCGAGCGCTCCATGAAGGAATGGCACGAGCAGGCCGAGCGCTACTTCCGCACCCGCCTCGAGAGCGCCGATCCCGATGCCATCAAGGAGATGCTCGATGGCATGGGCAGCGTGAATTTCGGCGGCAATCGATCCGAGGAAGAAGGCGAATCCCTCGATCTCTGGAAAGACGCCCTCAAGGACGTGCTCTCCGACGATCAGGTGAAACGCTACGAGGCCGTCCTCGAACAACGCGAAGCCGACCGCATCGATGCCTTCGCCGGGATGTCTCTCTCCACCATCGACGACCACCTGCGCCTCACCCCCGACCAGAAGGCGAAGATGGGCGAGATCGTCCATGCCTCCGCCTCCGAATACCTCAACGACGTCCAGCGCTACTGGGGTGATTACTTCGAGCGCGGCATGCTCATGTCCCTCGCCAACGCCGTGGAGGAGGACAGCCTCAAGGCGATCCTCACCGAACAACAATTCGAGCGGCTCCGCGAGGCCACTTCGAATTTCGACCACTTCTGGGACCAGAAACGCCGTCTCAAGCGCGCCAAGGAAAAGGCCGCCGAACGCCGCAAGAACGGCGAGGAAGAAAAGGCCTACGAGGAGAACGAAGCCGGGGAAGCTGCGCAGGACGGGCCGGCCGTGCTCAAAGGCGCAATCAAAGGCGGCGCCATCCGTATCGAAGGCGGCAAAGGCATCATCATCAAGGGCGGTGGCGCCCAGGGCATCGAGATCAAGAGCGATGACGCGCCCCGCCAGGAGGTCCAGTGAGGCATGTGGAGATCCCTGACAAAACCCTCTTGCGTCACTCTCCTCGGTGCCTTCACGGCCGCGGCCGTCCCCCTCGCGGCGCAGGATCCGTCCATCCGTCTCGGCGGTGAGATCCCCGCCGAGGTCGACACCATCTACGAGCGTGGCCTCGCCTACCTTACCCGCACCCAGGGCGAGGATGGCACCTGGCGCAGCCGCAGCGAACACGGCATCACCGGCATCTGTCTCATGGCCTACCTCGCCAGCGGCGAAGATCCGAACTACGGCGCCCATCGCCACCAGATCAAGGCCGCCCTCAGGGCCATCATTTCCGGGCAGGAGCGCGACTCCGGCTTTATTCCCAACAGCATGTATCACCATGGCTTCGCCATGCTCGCCCTCGCCGAGGCCTACGGCACCGTCGATGAGGCGACCCTCTGGGAGGGCAACGAGGCCGACGATGTCCGCCAATCCATCGCGACGACGCTCGAGAAAGCCATCGAACTCACCGTCACCTCGCAAAAGGCGAACCGCTGGGGCGGTTGGCGCTATTCGCCGACTTCCAACGATGCCGACACCTCCGTGACCGGATGCATCCTCATGGGACTGCTCGCTTGCCGGAATGCGGGACTCGCCGTGCCCGACGCCACGATCGAGGACGCCATCAAATACATGCAGCGCAACACCGCCTCCTCCGGATTCGTCGCCTACAGCGGCGGCATCGGCGGCGGCGGGGAATCGATGGCCCGCTCCGCCGTCGCCACTCTCGTCTATTCCGTGGGACACAAGCGCGAGACCGAAGAATTCAAGAACGCCCTCAGCCACATCAGCGAGCGGCTCGACCACCGCGAGACGGCCCACACCCACTACTACTATTACTACATGGCCCAGGCCCTCTTCCAGGGCAATCCCGAGGCCTGGGATCGCTGGAATCGCTCCCACGCCACCATGCTGGCCGAGCAACAATCGCCCGACGGGAGTTTCCCCGGCAGCTACGGCGAGGCCTATGGCACCGCCATGTCCCTGCTTTCCCTCGCCTTGAACTACCGCTTCCTCCCGATTTACGAGCGCTTCTGATCCGATGGCACGCCGTTCCCTACCCTGTTGGCTCGGCCACCTGACCCTCCTGGGTCTGGCGATCGTCCACGGGGTCGGCCTCCCGCTTCGTGCTCAGGTCCGCGGGAACACGCCTCCGCGCGTGGTGGAAGCGGCCGCCCGTCCCGCTCTCGTCTCCGGCGAGGTTTTGCTGCGGTGGCGGAATGGCGACGAACTTTCCGGTCGTTTGTTGGAGGGGCCCGATGGAGCCGTGCGCCTCTCCGCCGCCCCGTTTGCCGCGCCACTCGATCTTCGCCCCGGCCAACTTTCAGGGCTCCGCTTCGCCGCCGGCGATGGCATGCCCCCGGGTGCGGCGACCTCCGATTTCGAGATCACCCTGAAAAACGGCGACCGACTGCGAGGGGCCGTCATCGCCATTGATGAGAAGGCGATCACCTTTGCCTGCGACTCCTTTTCCGATCCCGTCGCCATTCCCCGCGAAGTCATCATCCGCCTCGCCCGGGTCGGCAAAGACGGTGACGCCTTTTCCGGTCTTGGCGAAATCGAGGATTGGACCTCCTACGGCCGCGATCGCAAACCCACCGATTGGTACACCGATCTCCGCGGTGAACTCGCCACCCACCAATGGTCCGGCAATCTCTATCGCGAGATCAGCCTGCCCGATCGCGTCGAAGTGCAGTTCCACGCCCAGTTTCCCCATGGCAGTCCCAACCTCCAGGTCGGCCTGCTCCGCGAACCCACCAACGGTCCCATGCTCGAGACCTGGGAAAATCATCTCGTGCTCACACACCTCACCCGCTTTGCTCCCATCATGGAAATGGGGCCGCAGACCCGCGAGCTGAATTTGCGCCTCTTCTGGGATCAAACGAGCGGGAAGATCGAGGTCTGCGATCCCGCCGGACGCACCCTCGCCTCCCTCTCCGGATCGACCAGCCCCGAGAACCCGGACCCGAGACGACGCCTCTCCGATCCTTTCCGCCGCGGATTCCATGTTCTCAGCCGGAATCCGGAAATGAAGCTGCTTTCACTCGAGGTGCGCCCCTGGGATGGACGTCCCGTGCCCGTCATCGACCTGACCCAACCCCGCATCCGCCTGCAAGGCGAATCCGCCAGCGTCCGCGCCGGTGTCGTCTCGCTCGAGCGCGGCGGCAGCCGCCTCAAGATCGGCAGCCAATCCCATGCCCTCGATCAGCTCGTCGAGTGGGTCCTTTCACCCGAGTCCGACCGGGCCGACGCCGAGACCGTCCGCCTCCCGGCCTCCCTTACCCGCATCGCCTGGTCGAGCGGCAGCTCCCTCAGTGGCCGTTTTGTCAGGCTCGGGCCGGAGGCCATCGCCCTGCAGCCCGAATGGGCGGACGCGCCTCTCACTGGAGCCAGCGCCGGCATCCGCGAGATCCGCTTCCCCGAGAATGCCGAGCCGCTCGCGATCGGCACCGATCGACTCGCGCTCTCCGGACTCACCCTCCGCGGACACGTCCGGCTCGCCGGCGACGATGCCTCCCGTGGCACGCTCCTCGCCTGGCAGCCTCCCGGTGCCGATCAAGCCGTGCCTTTCGCCGAGGGAGCCGAAGTCGAGATCGTCCGCGGCGCCTACGGCGGCAATGAGGGGGAAGGCAGCTCCGCCCTGACCCAGGCGCGCCTCTATCTCGAGACCGACGAAATCCTCTCGGGCAACCTCCTCTCGCTCGATGCCGACAAGATCGTCTTCGAGAGCCGCATCACCGGTCGCATCGAGGTCGATGCCTCGAAGGTGAGGGCCGTCGATACCGGCACCTCCGGCCGCATCCTCGGTGGCTTCCGCGATCACGAATGGGAGGAAGTCGAGGCCGCCCCCGAGGAGATCGAGATCACCGACGAGAGCGTCACCATGCGCGGCGGATCTTTCGGAAATCCGTCCATCCTCCTCGGCGATCGCGTCAAGTTCCAGACCGAGTGGCAGGAATCCTACGGCGCCATGACCCTGCGCCTTTTCGCCTCCGGAGCCGATGCCAACGTTCCCTCCACCGATGTCATCATCGCCGCCCAGGGGAACCGGCTTTTCATCGGCAAGCTCAATGAGAACGGCGCCTTCTCCTTCTCCGGCGATCAGATCCCCATTGTCAACAACCGCGCCACCATCGATCTCCTCACCAGCCCGAAAAACGTCGAGGTCCTCATCAACGGAAAGTCCGCCCTCACCCTCAAGGTCGAGCGCGACAAAGTCTCCGGAAACGGTCTCTATTTCAAAATGGGCGGAGGCTGGCAGGGATGGAATCAAGCCGGCAGCGCCATCGTCATCAGCGAATTTCGCATCGAAAATTCCCCCGGCAGCGTTCCTCTCCGCCTCATCGATCCCCGCGCCAAGACCCACGCCCTCGCCATCCCGCGGGCCATGCGCGAGAAGCCGCCCACCCATCTCTTGATCGCACCCAATGGCGACCTCCTCCGCGGCGCCCTCGAGTCCGCCGATGCCGATACCGTGAAATTCTTCGCCAACGGAACCAGCCTCGAGATCCCCCGTCTCCGCGTCTCCAGCATCGTGCGACTCGCCGCCCCTGAACCATCGCCGGGAACGACCCAGGCCGAGCCGGCAAAGGCAGAGAAACCCGACGAGTCCGAAAATGAGATCGAGGAAGTGGAAGAAGAGGACGTGGAAGCGGAAGAGACCGGAGAAGCCACGGAAGAGCCCCCTCTCGACGCCGCTCATCAGCTCATCCTCGCCGGCTACGATTTTCCGGTCACCCACCAGCTCGTCCTCCGCGATGGCAGCCGGCTCCGCCTCTCTGGAAAAGGCGTCGAACAGGGCCAGCTCTCCGGCGATTCCGCGATCCTTGGAAAATGCCTCGTCTCGCTCGAGCAAATCCGCCGGATCGACCGCACCCCACCGCGTCCCCTCGTCGAGGCCAAGCCCATGGATTTGATCGCCTTCCACGATTGGCAGACGGTCTTCACGCCCGATCCGGTCATCCCCGATCCCGCCGGATCCCCCGCTTCACCCCTCGTCGGCAAACCCGCCTCCGATTTCAAGCTGACCTTGCTCGACGACTCCACCTTTTCCCTCGCCGACCATCAGAACAAAGTCGTCGTCCTCGATTTCTGGGCGACCTGGTGCGGCCCGTGTATCAAGGCCATGCCGGAGGTGATGGGAGCCGTCGGTGCCTTCCCCCCAGACGCCGTCACCTTCCTCGCCGTGAACCAAGGCGAGACCCCGCCCCTCATCACCGGTTTCCTCGAGGCCCGCCAGTGGCAGGACATTCCCGTCGCTCTCGATTTCAATCTGAAGGTCAGCAAAGCCTACGAGGTCGAATCCATTCCCCACACCGTCGTCATCGATCCCCAGGGAAAAATCGCGTGGGTCCACACCGGCTACAGCCCCGATCTCAAACAAAAGCTCTTCGAGGCCATCGCGGGGATTCTGTCGGGTGGCCCGCGGCCCTGACCCCTCGGCGTGTGTCCGAAAGGGACCAAATTCCTTGTCCCCCGGCGTGAAATCCGCTACAGGAATCGCGCACAGACATGGTCTCCCTCTCCATCCGCGGACTCGTGAAACGCTTCGGCGATCTCGTCGCCCTCGACCACGTCGATCTCGAGATCGCCGGGGGCGAACTTTTCTTTCTGCTCGGCCCCTCCGGCTGTGGCAAGACCACCCTCCTCCGCGCCATCGCCGGCTTTCACTTTCCGGATGAGGGCAGCATCCACTTCGATGGAGACGACGTCACCCGCGTGCCGCCCCACAGGCGCGAGACCGGCATGATGTTCCAGAGCTACGCCCTCTGGCCCCATCTCAACGTCTTTCGCAACGTCGCCTTTGGGCTCGAGGAACGCCGCGTCTCCAAGAGCGAAATCAAAAGCCGCGTCGAGGAAGCCCTCGCCATGGTGCGGATGGAAGGTCTCGGCACCCGCAAGATCAACCAGCTCTCCGGCGGACAGCAACAGCGCGTCGCCCTCGCCCGTGCCCTCGTCATCCGGCCGCGTTGCCTCCTCCTCGACGAACCCCTCTCGAACCTCGATGCCAAACTCCGCATCGAAATGCGCGGCGAGATCCGCCGCATCTGCAAGGACTTCGGTCTCACCGCGATCTACGTCACCCACGATCAGAAGGAAGCCCTTTCCATGGCCGATCGCATGGCCGTGCTCGACGCCGGACGCCTTGCCCAGGTCGGCACCCCGGAGGAACTCTACCGCCGCCCCGCCAACGCCTTCGTCGCCGGGTTCGTCGGCGAGACCAATCTCATCCCCGGCACCGCCGCCTTCGTCTCCGGCGAAAACCAGTACGTCCGCACCGCTTTTGGTGATCTGGCAGGACGCGTCGTCGCGCCCGATTGGAAACCGCAGCCCGGCGAAGCCGTGACCCTCTCGATCCGCCCCGAGTGCCTTTCCCTTTCCCCCACCCCACCCGTCCAGAACGGCATCGCCGGCACCCTCGAAGACTCCGTCTACCTCGGCGAAATCGCCCAATACACCCTGCGTCCCGGCGGACAAGAGAACCCGCTCCACCTTTCCGAACTGAACCCCCGCCGCGTCCTCCGCGACACCGGCACCACCTTCTACGCGAGTGCGAAGCCGGAGGATATCGTGGTGTTGCCAGGTTCGCCTGCTGGAGACTGAGATGCCTACGGAACACACCGAATACACGGAAATGGAAGAATACCGACCCAGAAACCTTTCCGTGTTTTCCGCGTGTTCCGTAGGCCGCTCCACAAATGCCCGCAAATCATCCTGACTGTGATCTGATTCCCTAAGCCGCCGTCTCCCTTTCTGACCCTTTACTTTTTACCTTTCACCTTTTACTGCGGCCGAAGGCCGCAAAATGCTCCCCCGCCTCGCCATCGTCCTTGCCTTGCTCGCCGCGGTCCTCGTGGCGCCCTTCGTGCTGCGCCCGAAGGAAGAGAAGGTTTCTGAAAAGGCCGAGCGGCTCGTCATCATCACGCCGCACATCGAGTCGATCCAGGCCGAGTACGCGCGGGCCTTCCGCACCCATATGCGTGCCGCGCACGGACGCGAGGTTGTGATCGATTGGCGTCAGCCCGGCGGCACCTCCGAGATCGCGCGTTTCCTCCGCTCCGAATACTCGACCCGCTTCGAAACCCTCTGGCGCGAGCGCACCGGACTCCCCTTCACCCTCGCGATCCGCGACGCCTTCACCAATCCCAAACTCGCCCCTGACAAAAGCACCCAAGAGGGTTCGATGCCCGACCCGACCCTCTTGAAAAACGCCACGCCCGAAGCCCAGGCCACGGCCGCCAGACAGCTCTTCCTCGACTCCGACATCGGGGCGGGCATCGATCTGTTCTTCGGCGGCGGCGCCTTCGACTTCGAGCGCCAGGCCGCGGCGGGACTCCTCGTCGCCCGCGATGCCAGCGGCCGTTTCGGTCCCGCCGCACTTGCCGAGGCCCATCCCGATTGGTTCAGCGACGCCGTCATGCCAAAATCCTTCAGCGGCGAACCCTTTCGCGATCCCGCGTATCGCTGGGTCGGGACGGTGCTCTCCGCCTTCGGCATCTGCTACAACCGCGATTCCCTCGCCCGCCTCGGCATCGAGTCGCCTCCCGGCGAATGGAGCGATCTCGAGGATCCCCGCTATCGAGGTCACATCGCCCTCGCCGATCCGACGAAATCCGGCTCGACGACGAAGGCCTTTGAAATGCTCGTTCAGGAGCGCATCCAGACCCTCGCCCGCGAACGCGGGCTGTCGGGTGATGCCGCCGTCGCCGCCGGTTGGGACGACGCCATGCGCCTCATTCTCCGCATCAGCGCGAACAGCCGCTACTTCACCGACTCGTCCGCCAAGGTCCCGCGCGATGTCGCGATGGGCGACGCCGCCGTCGGCATGTGCATCGACTTCTACGGGCGCAGCTACAACGAACTCTATCGAGATCCCGCCACCGGGGAATCCCGCATCGAATTCGTGATGCCCCGCGGCGGCACCTCGATCGGTGCCGATCCCATCGGTTTGCTCCGCGGCGCGCCGAGTCCGGAGCTCGCCCATCGTTTCATCGAATTCGTCCTTTCTCCCGAAGGACAAAAGATCTGGAACTACCGCGTCGGCGCTCCCGGAGGTCCGACCCGCCACGCCCTGCGCCGACCACCGATCCGGCGCGACTTCTACGTGGAGGCGAACTTCCCCCACATGACCGATCCCACCTTCGATCCCTACCGTGCCGCCGAGGGCTTCACCTATCATCCCGAGTGGACCGGATCGCTCTTCGCTCCGCTGCGTTTCGTCATCCGTGCCGCCTGCATGGATCCGCACGAGGAACAGATCGCCGCGTGGGAAGCCCTCGTCGCCGCCGGACTCCCCGCCGAAGGTCTCGCCGCCTTTGAAGAGGTCGGACCAATCTCCTACGAAGCCGTTGTCCACCAAATCGGCCCCGCCCTGAAGAACAGCGACAAGGTCGCCCAAGTCCGGCTCGGACGCGAGTTGGCGGAGCAGTTCCGGGCGAGGTACTTGGCGATTGCGGCGGAATATGCAGGGAGGTGAGACTCTCGCCCCCTCACGCCAACGCGCCGAAACCGGGCTTGCCCCCATTCCCGGCCCTGCCCTAGGCTCTTTCCATGAGCCTGAACCGCTTCCTTCTCGCCGGCCTCTTTCTCGCCGCCGCTCCCCTCGCCCGGGCCGAGTTCCTCGCCGGAGCCGCGATCACCGATGTGACGCCGAAACAGCTCCCCGTCCTCGTCAACGGAGGCATGACGAGCCGCTCGGTCGAGAAGATCAAGACGCCGGTCAACGCGCGCTCGCTCGCCTTTTCCGACGGGAAGGAGAAGGTCGTCATCGTCGTCGTGGACAGTTGCATGATGGGGCGCGACCTCCTCGATCAGGCGAAGGAAATCGCGGCAGAGAAGGCCGGCATCCCGCGCGAGCGCATCCTCATCTCGGCGACGCACACCCACACCGCGCCCTCGAGCATGGGCTGTCTTGGCACCGACGCGGATCCGGTGTATTCGCCCTTCCTCGTGAAGAAACTCGTCGAGGCCATCCTCGCGCCGCTCGCGAAACTCCAGCCTGCCAAGATCGGCTGGGGCGAGATCGATGCGGGCGACTACACCGCGCTGCGACGCTGGGTCATCCATCCGAAATTCATGCGCGAGGATCCCTTCGGCAATCTCACGGTGCGGGCGAACATGCACGCGGCGACGAACTGGGATCACGTCACCGGTCCGAGCGGTCCCGAGGACCCGATGCTGCAGGTGATCTCGGTGCAGACCGCGGAGGGAAAACCGCTCGGCCTTCTCGCGAATTTCTCGATGCACTACTTCGGCGACCAGGACATCAGCGCGGATTACTTCGGGCTCTTTTCGAACGGGCTTCAGGACCAACTCGATCCCGGCAAGACCGGCTTTGTCGCGATGATGTCGCACGGCTGCAGCGGCGATATCTGGCGTCATGATTACGAGAAAAGTCCCGAGCGGGGGAAAGATGGGCCGACGATCGAAAGCTACTCCGCCGATCTGATCGCTCTCGCGTTGAAAGCGATCGATGGCATCGCCTACGAAAGTCCCGCCTCCATCGCGATGAGCGAAACACGCATGACCCTGAACTATCGCGTGCCGGACAAACAGCGTCTCGAATGGGCCCAAAAGATCGTCGCGGAGATGGGCGACCGACTGCCCAAAACCCAGCCCGAGGTCTATGCGAAGGAGCAGATCATCCTCCACGAACGGCAGAAGACCGAGATTGTCGTGCAGGGATTGCGGATTGGAGAAAACATTGGCATCGCCACGACGCCGAACGAGACCTACGCCCTGACCGGGCTCAAGATCAAAGCGGCCAGTCCTTTGCCGAACACGATGGTGATCGAACTCGCCAATGGCGGCGACGGCTACATTCCCCCGCCGGAACAGCATCTCCTCGGCGGCTACAATACCTGGCCGGCGCGTTCGGCGGGACTCGAGGTGAACGCCGAGCCGAAGATCACCGAGGCGGCGATCCAGATGCTGGAGCAGGCGAGCGGGAAGGTGCGGGTAGATCGACGGGCTACGGCGGGACCGGCCGCGCTGATGACGCTGGATCTGAAACCGAAGGCCTACTGGCGTCTCGATGAGTTCGCGGGGCCGCGTGCGATCGATTCGTCGCCGAACGGGATCGATGCCTTGATCGAGCCGCGCGTGTTGTTTTACCTGCCCGGACCGAATGATGCGGCCTTTGCGAAGGGCGGGATCAATCGCAGCGTGTTTCTGGCGGGCGATCGCTTGAGCGCGAGATTCGAGGGCATGACGAAACGGAACTTCACGGTTTCCCTTTGGTTTTGGAGCGGCACGTCGGACACGGCCTTGGAAGGCACCGAGTGGCTCCTTTCACGGGGCACGCCTTACGGATCAGCCCGGATCAGCGACCAGATCGGCCTCCGTCGCGACGGGGAAGGAAACCGTGTCTTGACCTATCAAGGCCCCGGCAACCCCGATCACCCGACCGGAACCTCCGGGAAGATCGAACGCTGGAGATGGCATCACCTCGCCTTTGCCCGGGAGGGGATGGCCGGACATGTCTTTCTCGATGGGGTTCATCTTACGGCGATGCAGAAACCTAATTTCCCGACCGCCAACCCCGATACCTTCTTCTTCGGCGGCAGTTGCACCGGCGAAGGCAATTTCGAAGGCCGCCTCGACGAGATCGCCGTCTTTGACCGCGCCCTGAGCAAGGAAGAAATCGTCGATCTCTATCGTGCGGGTGCTCCGTGAAGGTGGCTTGGACTTCAGTCGAAGGCTCCCCTGCCATCGCCTGCGACTAAAGTCGCAGCCACATTCTCCCATCCCGGAAGCGTCGCCGCTGACGCGTTCATCGCAGCCGCCTTCGTAGCGGAGCGGGCTACCGTTCCGACCCGAGCGTCCTTTCCACGCCCATCGGAAGCGTCGCCGCTTCCGCTACCGCTGACGCGCCCATCGCAGCGCACGTAGCGGAGCGGGCTACCGTTCCGACCCGAGCGTCCTTTCCACGCCCATCGGAAGTATCGCCGCTTCCGCTACCGCTGGCGCGTTCATCGCAAGCGCCAGGCCACGCCGGACCCGCTCACTTCTCCAACGGATACTCCTTCAGCAAATCCTCTGGCTTGAGGAACATCTGCACGTCCTTGGTCGCTTCGCGCACGGCTTTCACCTGATCGGGCGTCACCACGGAGGCCTGATTGCCCCAGGTGTTGCGCACGTAGGTGAGCACGGCGGCGATTTCCTCGTCCTTCAGGATCGCTTTGAAGGCCGTCATCGGCGGCACGCCTTTTGCCGGATCGTAGGTCGTTCCGTTGACGGTGATCGGCCCCCAGAGTCCGTGCAGGGTCAGCTTGATGAGCCGCTCCGGACTGCCGGTGACCCACGCGCTGTTCACGAGCGGAGGATAGATGTTCAACATGCCCTGCCCGTTCGGCTGGTGACAGGTCACGCAATGGGCCTCGCGGTGGAAGACCTCGGACCCCAGCCGATACACGTCGGCCTCGGCCTTGGAGAAATTCGCGGGCACCTTCACCTCGATCTTCTCTTCCTGCTGTTCGATGGGACTGGTGACCACGTTCAGCACCGGGTCGGCGACGTCCCAGTGATGTTGCACCGTCTTCGCCGCGATCACCGCGTGCGGCTCGGGCGAGGCGAGCACGAGATCGAGGAGGGCCCGGTCGCGCACATTGTGCTGCTGGTGCACCCAGAGCGCCTCGAGGAGGAGACGGGCATCTTCCTTCTTCTTGCCATCGAGTTTCGCGGCCCAGGCCTTCGTCGCGGCGATGACCTCGTCGGTCGTGCGTTCGCTCAGCTCCACGCGGGTGCGGTGGCGCACGCCGAGGGCGGGATGCCTGAAATTTTCCAGCAAGGCGGCGACCGGCTCGCCGTCGATGGCGACGGGCTCCTGGAGCGGGCGCCCCTCGTAGACCATGCGGAAGACGCGGCCGTGCTTCTTGTCGCGGTTGGGGTCGCGGATGTTGTGCTGCATGTGGCCGATGATGACGTTCTGCCAGTCGGACACATAGAGAGCTCCGTCGCCGCCGAAGACGGCGTCGGTGGGCCGGAAATTGCGGTCGCTGCTGTTGATCAGCTCTTCGACAGGCGTGCCCCAGACCTCGCCGAATTTGAACTCGCGCTCGGCGTCCTTGTAACCCTCGCGATGGAGCTTGTATTGCTTGATCCCGAGGAAGCCGATCGTGTTGCAGACGAGGAAGTTGCCCTGCATCTCGTCGGGGAAATTCGGGCTCGAGACGATCTCGTCGGCCGTCACGGGGCGGACCTCTTTCACGAGCAGCTCCCGCATCTTGAAGCCCTTGCCATCGGGGATGACCTGGTAGCTGCGGCCGCCGGTGCCGTCGTTGGCGTAATGATAGCCCCACTCATCAAAAGCGGTGCCGTGGGGATTCGGCGAGTTGTTGGCGTGGAAGGCGATGGTGTAGCGGCGAGGGTCAAAGCGATACATCGCCGAGGCGGTCGACTCGAGCGAGGGCCCCCAGGGATGCTCGTGGTTGTGCTGCATGAAGACCCCGCTCTGCCAGTAGATCCCGCCATCGGGACCGTAGATCAGGTTGTTGGCGGCGTGGTGGGTGTCGGCCGAGTCGGTGCCCTGGAACAGCACGTAGCGGACGTCGGCAACGTCGTCGCCATCAGTGTCCTTGAGGAAAAGAATGTCGGGCTGGGAGGTGACGATGACGCCGCCATTCCAGAACTCGAATCCAAGCGGGCAATGCACGTTCGCGAAGACGGTGCGGCGATCGGCGACGCCGTCGCGGTCATCGTCGTGCAGGATCACGAGCGAGTCGTCCATGGGCTTGAGCGGCTCCCACTTGGGATAGGTCTTCCAGGCCGCGACCCAGAGGCGGCCCTTGGAATCGACCTGCATCTGCACCGGGTTGGCGATCTCGGGAAACTTCGTCTCATCGGCGAAGACATTGACCTTGAATCCCTTCGGCACGGTCATCTTTGCGAGGCTCTCCTCGGCGCTGAGATACTGAAGAGTGCCCTCCTTCTCCGCGCTCGAGCTCTTGCTGCCGCCGCCCACGTTCGAGATCACCGGCACGGGAGCGGGCACGTTGCTGTCGTCGACCTTGGCATCGCTGCCCTTGGCTCTTGCCCAGATCCGGGGATCGCGGTTCGCGGTCATGATGTCGAGCATGGCGAGCTCGTGCTGGAGGACCTCAGCGTTGCTCTGGTCGTTCACGAAGGTCAGAGTGGAGCGTCCGCCCCAGATGTCGTTGCCATCGGTGGCGCGGTAGCGGTTGTGCCAGTGCCAGTTCTGGTCGAGCACGGCCTCGCGCACCGATTCGAGCTCGGCGTCGGTTGCGGCGGGCACTTTCGGGGAAAGCGCCGTGGCGATGACCTTGCCGACGTGGCGGTGACCGAGGGCATTGAGATGGACGCCGTTGATCGTGAGCGGTTCGGCGATTTCCTCGTAGAGCTTCTGGGTCGGCTCGAAGAAGTTCACGAAAGCCACACCCTCGTGTCCGGCGACCTTCTGCATCGAGGCGGTGTAAAGCGCGAGCCGCTGGTTGTTCTCGCTGCCGTCGGGCAGGTTTGGGTCGTTCAGATTCTCGTGGGCGATCGGGCTGAAGAGGACGATGCGCGGGATTTTGCCATCGGGACGCGTCCCTCCGGACCGGGCCTCGCGCAGGTCGCGGATCATGTCGGCGAGTTTTTTCTCGAAATCGGGCAGCCCCTTCGAGCCGGCGAAAGATTCGTTGTAGCCGAAGAAGGCGAAGATCACGTCGGCCTTCACATGACGGAGGTAATCGGGCATCTCGGTGAAGCCCTTGGAACGAGGATAGTGACCGGGCCGGTCGCCGGTGTGGCTGAGATTGCGGAAAGCGAGCTCTTGATCGGGATTCGCCACCTGCAGCCAGGTCTCGGTCCAGCCGTCGTGCTGCATGCGGTCGGCGAGGCCGTTGCCGATCATCGCTACGACATCACCCTTGGCGAATGCAAAGGTCTCCGGATCGCGGTAGCCGGCCGGGACGGGTTCGGGCAGGATGGGCACGGGCAGGGCCTTGCCATCGTGCCCCGCCATCGTGATCTCGGTCTTGCCCGCGAAGGTGAAGGTGATCGAGCCATCGGGACCGGGGTTGTTGGCCCGGGTGTAGACCGGCTTCCGATCCCCGTCGAGCAGCTCGAGCTGAAAGCCCTTGAGGCGGTCCGCGAACCCGGCGCGGTTCCAGATCTGAATGGATTCGATCGGCTGCGCCGAGCCGAGGTCGAGCTCCCACCACGGGGCGGGATCCTGGCCTTCGGCGGTGTGGGTCTGGCCCTTTTTATTGAAATCGGCGTCCTTGTTGCCATCGATAGCGCGCTCGGGCACGCCCCCGGCGCCGACCGTCGATTGGGTCGCCTTGCCAGCGGGCGCGATGTTTTTGCCACCGCTCTTCACCTCCACCTCCGCGAGAGTGAGGACGCGCTTTTCGCCGGAGAGCGAAATGCGGACATATCGGGCCGACGGGGTGTCGGCGGCGTGGGTGATCGCAGCAAGAGCCACGATGAGAGCGGAGACAAAAAGACGCGGGTTCATGAAAGAGCGGGGAGATTCCCACAGTTCTCCCGCCCTTGGCAAGACCCTGATGAAGGGATGTGAGGCGATCTCGGCTCGGCGACTTCCCTGCGACTGAGGTGCCGCCAAGTCTTCTCAGGCAGCCTTTGCGCTTGCATCCTGCCGCGATCGACCGCTCCTTGCTGGATGAAAATCCCCGGTCTCCGCGCCGCCGACGAGAAGGTCGGTGGTCTCGTCCACTTCGGTCGTTTGCTCGACAAGATCCGACTCGCCCAGGCGGGCACCTTGCCGGAGGGCTATTACCTCGGCGAAGACGACTTCTCCTGGTGGGATGCGCGCTGCTGCCGTTTTCTCGGGGTTTCCTATGCTCCGCTCCGCGCGCTCGTCGAGTCAGGGGCGAGTGATGAGGAAGCCCTCGCCTGGTGTCGCGAACAGGGTTCGAATCCAAGTGAAGAGCAGATCCACATCTGGAATACTTTCATCCTCAAACGCGGCTGGCGCGACGAAGCAAGCGCGGGACTCGAGGAAGAAAAAGCCGCCTGCGGCCTTGCCGATCGCGATGACATCCAGACCTTCGTGGAGCTACAGAAAGCCCAGGAAAGCTGAGCTGCTTTTCACGGTGCGGCCTGCGCCGCGGATTTCTTGAAAAGCCGTTTGAGGAACGGCGTCTCCGTCTTCTCCGGATTCGACTTCGCCACGGGATCGGCGGCGGCTTCGGGCATCGGCAGCGACTTCGTCTGATCCCAACCTCCGCCGAGCGCCTTCACCAGCGAGACGGCGGCCACCAGGCGCTGCCCGGCGACGCGCTCGTAGGCGAGCTGGGTGTTCAAGGCGGTGCGGTTCGCGGTGATGACATCGAGATACGGTGCCGCACCGGCCTCATATTGGGTGCGGGCGAGCTGGGCAGCCCGGGTGGCACTGCCACGCGCACGGCCGAGGGCATCGGCCTCTTTGGAAAGATGGCGCAGGCCGGAGAGGCTGTTTTCCACATCGGCGACGGCGGTGAGAAAGGCCTGCCGGTAGTTGGCGAGGGCCTCGTCATGGAGGGCGTGCGAGCGCGAAAGATTGTAGCGATCCTTGCCTCCGGAAAAGAGAGGAATGCGGACACGAGGACCATAGGTCCACATCAACGACGCGGGCTCGAAGAGGATATCGAGGTCGCCGCTCTGGAAGCCACCGTTGCCAAGCAGGGAAATGCTGGGGAAAAACTGGGCCTCGGCCACGCCGATCCGGGCCGTCGCCGCGGCGAGTTGCTGCTCGGCCGCGGCGACGTCGGGACGCCGCTCGAGAAGATCACTCGGGAAACCCGTGGGGATCTTCGGCGGCCCCGGCAGTCCGCTGTGGTTCGCGCCGAGGGAGAAGGAGGAGGCATTCTCCCCGACGAGAAGGGCAAGGGCGTTTTCGAGACGGTCGCGGTTCGCCTGGAGGACGGAGATCTCGGCCTCGGCCGTGGCGACCTCGGTCTCGGACTGGGCCTGTTCGAGATCGTTGGCCGATCCGGCGAGGACGCGGGCCCGGGCGATCTTCAGCGCCTCGCCGCGGAGGCCGACGGCCTCACGCACGATCGCGATCTCGGCATCGGTGGCGCGGATCTGAAAGTAGGTGGAGGCCAGCTCGGCTTGGATTCCGAGGAGGACGTTGTGCACGGCATCGGCCGCAGCGATGGCATTGGCCTCGTCGGACTCCACGGTGCGGCGGATCTTGCCCCAGAGATCGATTTCCCAGCTGAAATCCATCAGCGCATTGTAGGCGGGGCCATCGTAGCGGAGACCATCGAGGGGGAAGGGCGAGGGCATGTTCGCCGAGGTGCGCTGCTGCTCGGCGGAGAGCGGCAGCCCCAGCTTCGGCAACAGATCGGCCTTCGACATGCGCGCGGTGGTGCGGGCCTGGTCGAATCTTGCGATCGCGGCCTTCAGCTGTTGGTTGTTCCGCGTGGCTCGGTCGAGGAGACCGTTCAAGGTGGGATCGCGGAAGACCTTCCACCACTCCCCTTTCGGCAGGTGCGCGGAGGGCGTCGCCTCGCGCCAGGCGATGTTCTTGAATTTCTCGGGAAGGTTCACGGGCGGTCGCTCATAGTCGGGGCCGACCATCTTCAACTGACCGAAGGCGGGCACGCTCAGAAGCGTCCCGATAAGAAGAAAAAAAGCTTTCATTGCAGCGGTCAAACAGGGTCAGGCGTGGGACTCAACAGGGTCGGATGCGGCGACCGCTCCGACAGCGGGCACTTCTTTCTTCTTCCGTCCGATCTTCATCACGAGATAATAGAAGAGCGGCGTCAGGAGCAGCCCGAAAAAAGTGACGCCAATCATCCCGGCAAAAACGGCCGTGCCCATGGCGCGCCGCATTTCGGCCCCGGCACCCGTGGAGATGACGAGCGGGAAAACGCCGGCGATGAAGGCGATCGAGGTCATGAGGATGGGACGAAGACGAAGACGGCAGGCCTCCAGCGCGGCCTCGAGCGGCGAAAGCCCGTGGTCGTTTTTCTCCTTCGCGAACTCGACGATGAGGATGGCGTTTTTACAGGCCAGCCCGATCAGCACGATGAAGCCGATCTGGGTGAAGATGTTGTTGTCACCTCCTGTCAGATGCACGCCGATGAGGGCGAAGAGCAGACAGAGCGGCACGATGAGGATGATCGCGAGCGGCAGACGCAGGCTCTCGTATTGCGCCGCCAGCACCATGAAGACGAGGAGGATGCAGAGCGGATAGATGAAGATAGCGGTATTGCCCGCGATGATTTTCTGATAGGTGAGGTCGGTCCATTCGAACTCGAAGCCCGCGGGCAGGACCTGCTTCGCCAGTTCGGAGATGACGGCCTCGCCCTGACCCGAGCTCAACGGTGGCAGCGGTGCTCCGTTGAGATCCGCAGCGAGGTAGCCGTTGTAGTGCGTGACGCGATCGGGACCGAAGCTCTCGTTCACCTGCACGAGCGATCCGATGGGCACCATCTCGCCGGCGAGGTTGCGCGTCTTCAGGCGGGTGATGTCGGCGGCATCGTCACGGAACTGCTGCTCGGCCTGGGCGACGACCTGGTAGGTGCGGCCGAAGCGGTTGAAGTCGTTCACGTAGAGACTGCCGAGATTGATCTGGAGGGTCTCGTAGAGATTCGCGAGCGGCACGCCCTGGGCCTTGGCTTTCTCGCGATCGACGTCCGCCTCGAGCTGCGGCACGTTCACGGTGTACCCGGAGTAGACCTGGGTGAGTTGTCCGCTGCCGTAGGCCGCGCCGACGAGGCTCTGGGTGGCACGGTAGAGCGCCTCGTAGCCTTGGTTGCCGCGATCCTCGACCATCAGCTTGAACCCGCCGGTGGTGCCGATGCCGTTCACCGGCGGCGGCTGGAGCACGAGCACCATGGCATCCTGAATGGCGGAGAACTGGCCGTTGAGTTCGTTCGCGATCATTTGGCCGCTCAGGGCGGGCGATTTGCGTTCCTCGAAGTCCTTCAGTCCGACGAAAACGATGCCGCTGTTCGGACTGACCGTGAAGCCGTGGATGGAGAGCCCCGGGAAGGCGATCGCATCCTTCACCCCGGGATGCTTCAACGCGATGTCGGACATGCGCCGCATCACCTCGTCGGTGCGGTCGAGCGAGGATCCGTCGGGGAGCTGGGCGAAACCGACGAGGTATTGTTTGTCCTGCCCTGGCACGAAACCCGTCGGCACCATCTGGAAGCCCTTGCCCGTCGCCCAGACGAGTCCGAGGTAAAGCAGGATGGCGATGAATCCAAAGCGGATGATGCGTTTCACGAATCCCACGTAGGCCCGCGACGACCAGTCAAAGAAGCGGTTGAAGGGACGGAAAAACCAACCGAAAAGCGCGTCGATGAGGCGGGAAAGGAGATCCTTCTTCGCCCCGTGCCCCTGCAGGAGCATGGCGGAAAGCGCGGGGCTGAGGGTCAGGGAATTGATCGCCGAGATCACCGTGGAGATCGCGATGGTGACGGCGAACTGTTTGTAGAACTGGCCGCTCAGTCCGCTGATGAAGGCCGTCGGGATGAAGACGGCGCAGAGGACGAGCGCGGTCGCGACGATGGGTCCGGTTACCTCGCCCATGGCCTTCTTCGTGGCCTCGAGCGGAGCGAGTCCCTCGCGGATGTTCCGCTCGACGTTCTCGACGACGACAATGGCGTCATCGACGACGATGCCGATGGCGAGGACGAGCCCGAAGAGGGAAAGGTTGTTGATGCTGAACCCTAACAGATGCATCACCGCGAAGGTGCCGATGAGCGACACGGGCACGGCAACGAGCGGGATGATGGAGGCGCGCCAGGTCTGGAGGAAAAGCACGACGACGAGGACGACGAGGACGATGGCCTCGAGGAGGGTGTGGATCACCGCATCGATCGACTTCCGCACGAAGACGGTGGGATCGTAGGCGATGGCGTAGTCGACACCCTCGGGGAATTTTTTCTTCAACTCCTCCATCGACTCGCGGATCCCCTGCGAGACGGAGAGCGCGTTCGCTCCGGGGAGCTGGAAGACACCCATGCCGACCGCCTTCTTGTTGTTGATGAGGCTGCGCATCGCGTATTCGGCGCTGCCCATCTCGGCGCGGCCGATGTCGCGGAGACGGAGCTTCTCCCCGTAGGGACCGGTCTTGACGATGATGTCCTCGAACTCCTCCTCGGTGACGAGCCGGCCCTTCGCGTTCACCGTCAGCTCGAAGGCCGCGTCTTTCGTCGGTTGCTGGCCGATCGTGCCGGCGGCGACCTGGATGTTCTGCTCGCGGATCGCGTTGACGATGTCGCTGGCGGTGAGTCCCCGCGCGGCGGCTTTGTCAGGATCGATCCAGATGCGCATCGCATACTCCCCTCCCCCGAAGATCTGAACTTGGCCGACGCCGGAGAGGCGGGAGAGCTCGTCCTTCACGTTCAGGGTCGCGTAGTTCCGCAGGTAGATCTCATCGTAGCGGTCGTTCGGGGAGAGGAGGTGCACGACGAGGGTCATGTCGGGCGAGGATTTCACCGTGACGACGCCGAAGCGGCGCACTTCCTCGGGCAGCTTCGGCAGGACCTGGGCGACGCGGTTCTGCACCTGCACCTGGGCGAGGTCGAGATCCGTCCCGACCTTGAAGGTCACGGTCAGGGTCATGACCCCGTTCGCGGTGCTCTGCGACGACATGTAGAGCATGTTCTCGATCCCGTTGATGGTCTGCTCGAGCGGCGAGGCCACGGTCTCGGCGATAGTCTTCGGGTTCGCGCCGGGATAGGTCGCGGTGACGATGACGGTGGGCGGCGCCACCTCGGGATATTCCGAGACGGGGAGCTGGAACAGCGAGATCGCCCCGAGCACGAGGATGAGCAGCGACAAGGTCCCGGCGAAGACCGGCCGCGTGATGAAGTAGGAGGAGAAATTCATCGCAGGTGGTTTTGTCAGGATGCCTCGATCAGGGCTTCACCGTGTTCGCGACCCCGGCCGCGCCTTCGGCGGGCGGAGCCTCGACCGGCTGCACCGGCATGCCCGGCTGGGGCAGGCGCGCCATGCCGTTGACGATGATCTTTTCCCCAGCGGCGAGACCGCTGCGGACGATGCGTTTCCCGTTGATCGCCGGACCGATCACGACGGGCTTATAGACGGTCATGTTTTCCGGCGTGACGCCGAGGACGTATTTGTTGGCCTGGTCGGTGAGGATGGCCTCGGCCTCGACGAGGAGAGCGTCGTATTCGGAGGTCATCGGCAGCCGCACGCGGGTGAAGAGCCCGGGGGTGAGCTGGCCGTCGGCATTGGGCAGTTCGCAGCGCACCACCATGCTGCCGGTCGCGGCGTCGAGGCGGTTGTCGAAGGATTCGATGTATCCCTTGTGCGGGAACGAGGTCTCGTTGGCGAGCTGCACCTCGACGGGCACGCGGCCTTTTTCATCGACGTAAAGTTTGCCTTCGCGCTTGAGGGCTTGAAGGCGGAGGAGGCTCTGCTCGTCGATGTCGGTGTAGACATGGACCGGGTCGACCGTCACGATGGTGGTGAGCAGCGTCGTCCCGGCGGTGACGAAATTTCCCGTGGTGGTGATGGCCCGGCTGATGCGCCCACTGATCGGCGCCTTCACCTCCGTGTGCTCCATCTCGATGTCCGCGCTGTGGAGCGTGGCTTTGGCGGCCTCGAGGAGGGCCTGGCTCTGAAGAAAGGCGCTTTCCCGTCCCTCCGCCTGCTCGGGCGCGATGGCGCGGGCGGCGAGGAGTTCCTTGACCCGGTCGAACTCGCGCTTCGCCATCTCCGTCGCGGCCTCGGCTCGGTCGACCTCGGCTTTGGCGGCGCGCTGGCGGGTCTCGAAGGGGCGCTGATCGATCGTGAAGAGGATGTCGCCCTCTTTCACCATCGCCCCGGCTTCGAAATGCACCTCGGTGATGTAGCCGGAGACCCGCGGGCGCAGCTCGACCATCTCGGTGGCCTCGACGCGACCGGTGAATTCCTCCCACTCCACGAGCTTGCGCGACTCGACGGCGGCGAGAGTGACCTGGGCGGGAGGCATCGCCCCGGCCTGCGGCGGCGCGGGCGGTTCACCACACGCGGAGAGAAAGACGGCCGGAAGGAGGAGGTAGCGGAGTTTCATGAAGGAGAAAGAAGGAAGGAAAAAGGGAGAGAACGGATGCGCCCGGATTTTGATACGTTTGTCAGGATACCGGCACCTTGGCGGCGAGGAGGTGGAGCGCCCCGGACTCGAAATCGTCGAGCGGCGCGAGGTCGTTCTTCATGCGGGCATGGAGGAGGAGCCCTTCGCTGAAAGCAAAAACCATGCGCGCGAGCATCCCGGGATCACCGGGCACGACCGATCCCTCCGCCTGCCCGTCCCGGATCGCCGTTTCGTAGTAGGTGAGAAACTCCGCGAGGATCTCCTGGAGCCGGTCGCGCAACTCCGGATCGGTCGTCGCAACCTCGGCCCCCAGCGAATGCACGGGACAACCGAGGACGCGGCCGTGTTTCGCGAGGAGTTCTTCCTGCTCCTCGCGGAACTCACGAAAACAACGCAGGATGCGACCCAGCGGCGGAGTCTCGGGAGAAAAGACGGCCTCGAGGTGGAGACGATGCTCGGCCCAGCCGTGATCGATCGCGGCAAGGGCGAGGGCCGATTTCGACTCGAAAAAGTGGTAAAAGCTCCCCTTCTTCACGCCGGCATGCTCGCAGATGTGATCGACCGAGGTGCGTCCGTAGCTCCCCGTCCAGATCAATTCCATCATGGCCTCGAGAAGCCGTTCCCTCGCATCGCTGACGCGTCCCATGCCGGGACTTTGGCGAAACTAGACGAACGGTCAACTATTTTTCCTCGAGCATCCGGGGAATCTCTTCCTGGGCGAAATCGAGGAAGGCGCGGAGACGGCCGGTGATGTGCCGTCCCGCCGCATAACCGACGAACAGGTCGATCGAGGGCATTTCGAGACCGGGCAGCAGTCGCACGAGCCGCCCGCTCGCGAGATCTTTTTCGGCGAGCCAGAGGGGCAACATCGTATAGCCGGCCCCGGCCAACGCCGCCTCGCGCTGGGCCGTGACGGTATCGAGGAGCATCGCCGGGCGCACCGTGATCTCCTCCGCCGCCTTCCCCGCCCCTACGATGAACCGGCTGCGCAGATCGAAATGCGGCTGCACGAGTCCGATCCAGGGCAGGCTTTTCAATTCCTCGGTCTTCGTCGGCGTGCCATACCGCTCGAGCAAGGCGGGGGCGGCCGCGAGCATCCGGGGCAGGGCCGCGATGCGGCGCATCACGAGAGTCTTGTCGACCGGATCACCCACGAGAAATCCGCAGTCGAAGCCCTCTTCGATGAACTTTAGCGGACGGTTGATGAGGTGGAGTTCCGCCGTGATCTGCGGATGCAGACTTTGGAAACTCGCCAGGGCCCGCGAGACGATCCATTGACCGATATCGACCACTGAAACGATCCGGAGGTGGCCTTGGAGCGTGTTTCGCTCGGCGAGGAGCTTCTGCCTGGCACGCTCCGCGGTGATGAGAAGACGCCGCGCCTCCGGCAGCAGGACACGACCCGCCTCGGTCAGGCTCATGCTATGCGTATCACGCTGGATCAAAGGCATCTTGATCGCCCGCTCGAGCGCCTGGATCTGACGGCTCACGGTCGGCTGGGAGACCCCCAGCACTCGCGACGCCGCGGAGATGCTGCCACTCTCGGCGACCTGCACGAAAGCCCGTATTTGTTTCAAATCCTCCAAACCGGTCATACAAGATCAGTATAACCAATATTCACCATCCAGAAGGTCTTTTTTGTCAGCCTTTCGGAAATCGAGCGTATCTGATGTCATGCATTTTCTCAAGCCGGGCTCCTACCCCATCGGTTTCTGCGGCCTCGGCTTTCTGGTGAGCATCCTTTTGGCGGGGTGTGGTCGGTCCGGAGCCTCCTCCCCGGAGCGACCCGCCCCGCCTCCTCCCAAGGTCACCGTGACGACACCCGAGGTGCGCAAGGTGATCGATTGGGATGAGTTCACCGGTCGTCTCGCCTCCGTCGAAACCGTCGAGATCCGGGCCCGGGTCGCCGGCTACCTTGGCGAGGTGCATTTCACGGAAGGGGCTGAAATCAACGAAGGCGATCTGCTTTTCACGATCGATCCCCGTCCCTACCAGGCCATCGTCGAGCGCATGGAGGCGCGGGTCACCAGCGCGAAAAGCCGTGCCGAATTGACGGCGAAAGAGCTGGAAAACGTCGCGAAACTTCAGGGCAACGGAGCCATTTCCGCGGAGGATTATGAGCGCCGCGCCAAAGCCGCGTCCGATGCCGAGGGTCTCCTCCGCGCCGCCGAAGCCGAGCTGCGGGCCGCCCGGCTCGATCTCGAGTTCACCGAAGTCCGCTCGCCCATCACCGGTCGTGTCAGCGACGCCCGCGTCACGAAAGGCAACCTCGTCACGAGCGAAGGACGTGATTCCACCCTGCTCACCACCGTCGTCTCCCTCGATCCGATCTACTGCATGATCGAGGTCGATGAGCGCTCCGTCCTGAAATACCGTCAGCTCTACCGCGAGGGCAAACGCATGAGTGCCCAGTTCGGCCGTGTCGAGGCGGAGATGGAGCTCGCCCACGAGAGCGGATTCCCCCACAAGGGCTACATCGACTTCGTCGACAACCAACTCGATCCCGCGACCGGCACGATCCGAGCCCGTGCCGTGTTTCCGAATCCGGACAAACTCATGGCCCCCGGATTTTTTGCGCGTGTCAGGGTGCCGGGCAGCGGCGAATACGAGGGACTCCTCATCCCCGACCGCGCCATCGCGGACGACCAGGGTACGAGCCACGTCTGGGTCGTCGATGACGAAAACACCGCGACCTATCGGAAGGTGGTCACCGGTCCCCTCCTCGACGGGCACCGCATCATCCGCGAGGGTCTCCAGGCCGGTGAACGGATCGTCGTCGATGGCATCATGGCCGTGCGCAACGCACAGAAAGTCGAGCCCGAGCCTCTCGCCCTTGCGCCGCCCGGTGATCAGTAATCAGTATCCCGTGATCGGAAGCCGCATCCAACGAAACAGAATACCGATCACCGATTACCGAACACCGCTCCTCTCCCCTCCCGATGAATCTCTCCCGCTTTTTCGTCGACCGCCCCATCTTCGCGGGAGTGATCAGCATCGTGATCACCTTGCTGGGCGGGCTCGCCTACGTCGGTCTGCCCATCGCCCAATACCCGGAAGTCGTGCCGCCCACGGTCGTCGTCTCCGCTTTCTATCCCGGAGCCGATGCCCGCACCCTCGCTGAGACCGTCGCCACCCCGCTCGAGCAGGAGATCAACGGCGTCGAGGACATGATCTACCTCTCTTCCTCGAGCACGAGCGACGGGAGGGTGCAGATCACCGTCACCTTCGCCCTCGGCACCGACCTCGACAAAGCCCAGGTCCTCGTGCAAAACAAGGTGAACGCCGCCTTCGCCCGGCTCCCCGAGGAAGTTCGTCGCCAGGGGGTCACGGCACAAAAGCGCTCACCCGATCTCACCCTCGCGGCGCAATTTTACAGCCCCGACGGCTCGCGCGAGGTCGGATATCTTTCGAATTACGTCACCCTCCAGATCCAGAATGAAATCGCACGCATCCCCGGCGTGGCGGAGGCATCCTCGCTCGGCGGGCTCGATTATTCGATGCGGATCTGGCTCGATCCCGAAAAGGTCGCTTCGCGCGATCTCACCGCCGGGGATGTCATCGATGCGATCCGCGAACAAAACGTGCAGGTCGCCGCGGGCAGTCTCGGCCAGCCCCCCGCTCCCTCCGGAGCGCAATTCCAATACACCCTCACCGCGCCGGGACGCCTCAAGACTCCGGCGGAGTTCGGCGAGATCGTTTTGAAAACGGGCGACGCCGGCGACGTCGTGAAACTGGCCGACGTCGCCCGCATCGAGATCGGCTCGCGCGACTATGCCAGCCGCACCTACATGGACGGCTACAACGCGGTTTCCTTGCGCGTCTTCCAGCTCCCCGGCAGCAATGCCCTCGAAACGGCCAACGCGGTCTATGAGAAGCTCGCCCAGCTCAAGGAACGCTTTCCTCCCGGGGTCGACTACCGCATCAACTACGACACCACCAAGTTCGTCCGCGCCTCGATCAAATCGGTCCTCTACACCTTGATGGAGGCCGTCGTCCTCGTCGTGGTCGTCGTCGTCGTCTTCCTCCAGACCTGGCGGGCCTCCATCATCCCTCTCATCGCCGTGCCCGTGTCCCTCATCGGCACCCTCGCGGTGATGCAGGCCTTCGGCTTTTCGCTGAACAATCTTTCCCTCTTCGGCATCGTCCTCGCCATCGGCATCGTCGTCGACGATGCCATCGTCGTCGTCGAGAACGTCGAGCGGAATATCGCCAATGGACTCGCCCCCCGCGAGGCTGCGATCAAGGCGATGGGCGAGGTGAGCGGCCCCGTGATCGCGATGTCCCTCGTGCTCTGCGCCGTCTTCATCCCGACCGCTTTCATCAGCGGTATCACCGGCCAATTCTACAAACAGTTCGCCCTCACCATCGCCGCGTCGACCGTGATCTCGGCGATCAATTCCCTGACTCTCAGCCCCGCCCTTTGCGCCATTCTCCTCAAGCCGCACGGTGATCGCAGCGACGCCTTCACCCGCCTCCTCGATCTCCTCCTCGGATGGTTCTTCCGCCTCTTCAACCGCTTCTTCAGAGCGACCGCCAATGGCTACGCCAAGCTCGTCCGCAGCCTCCTCCGCGTCGCGGTCGTCGCCCTGGTTCTTTATGCCGCCCTTGTCGGCGGGGCGCTGCAGCTCTTCCGCACCGTGCCCACGGGATTCATCCCCTCCCAGGACATGGGGTATTACCTTTGCGTCGTGCAATTGCCCGACGGTGCTTCGTTCGAGCGCACCGATGCCGTCGTGCGCCAGGTCGATGAGATCGCGCGCGGACTTCCCGGCGTCGCCCACACCTTCGCGATCTCGGGCTACTCGACCGTGCTCCAGGCGAACCAATCGAATCTCGGCGCCGCCTTCTTCGTGCTCGATGATTATGCGAAACGCCGCGACCCCTCGCTGAAGGGCGAGGAAATGCTCGCGAGCCTCCGCAATGCCTTCGCCGGGATCAAGGACGCGCGCGTCCTCGTGCTGCCACCCGCACCCATCCGCGGTCTCGGCAGCGCCGGTGGCTTCAAGATCCAGGTGCAGGACCTCAACAACGCCGGCCTCGCTCCGCTCGAGGACGCCACCAACAAGCTCCTCGACGCCCTCCAGAAAGAGCCCGGCTTCACCTCCATCATCTCCGGCTTCCGGCCGAACGTGCCGCAGTACCACATCGACATCGACCGTGCCCAGGCCAAGACCATGGGCATCTCCCTCGCGGAGCTGAACGAAGCCCTCCAGGTCTACCTCGGCTCGGTCTACGTGAACGATTTCAATCTCTTCGGCCGCACCTACCAGGTCACCGCCCAGGCCGAGCCTGACATGCGCACCGATCCCGAGGACCTCATGCGCATCAAAATCCGGAACCAGGATGGCGAGATGGTGCCTCTGGGGGCACTCGTCCGGGTTTCAAAAAAAGGTGGGGCCGACCGCATCCAGCGCTACAACCTCTACTACACCTCCGACATCAATGGCAACACCCTGCCCGGCGTCAGTTCCGGTGAGATGATCTCCTCGGTCGAGCGCCTCGCGAAGGAGCATCTGCCGAACGGCTTTGTCATCGAGTGGACCGATCTCACCTACCAGCAGATCCTGGCGGGCAACACCATCGTCTACATCTTCCCCCTCTGTGTGCTCTTCGTTTTCCTCGTTCTCGCCGCGCAATACGAGAGCTGGAATCTGCCGCTCGCCATCATCCTCATCGTGCCGATGTGCCTCCTTTCCGCCATCGGCGGGGTCTGGCTGCGGGACATGGACAACAACGTCTTCACCCAGATCGGACTCGTCGTCCTCGTCGCCCTTGCCGCGAAAAACGCCATCCTCATCGTCGAGTTCGCCAAGCAGATCCAGGATACCGGCGAGGACCGCTACACCGCGGCGATCGAGGCCAGCCGCCTGCGCCTGCGCCCCATCCTCATGACCAGTTTCGCCTTCATCCTCGGCGTGCTGCCTCTCGTCCTCGCGAGGGGCGCCGGTGCCGAAATGCGTCAGGCCCTCGGCACCGCGGTCTTCTACGGCATGATCGGAGTCACGTTCTTCGGCCTGCTTTTCACGCCGATCTTCTACGTCGTGATGCGCCGGCTCGCGGGTGACAGGTCGGTGCCGGAGAAGAAGTAGTCATGGCGATCGCCCGTTCACCGGATTTGTTTCCGGTCATTCCGGTGGGGCTGTCGACCGGTCTCCCCATGTGCCGCCTGGGATTCCTTGGAACGACCCACCGAACTCGCGAGTCCATGCGAATCACACATCACGTGGAGGAGCGGGAAGCGGAAAGCGAACTTTCTCCCTTTCGCCCCGGCCTTTGCCCGATAGGCTTGTGCTCACGGTAGGAGCGCTGCTGTTCACCCTCAAGATGGCTCGGCGGCTGCCGGCTTTTGTCGGGGCGAAGGTGATCGTGATCGCGCGTTCCGATCCGGCGGCGAGCGGAGACACGGAGGGAGGTGTCAGAAAGAAGTCCCGGCGCCCGGCTCCCGAGACGGACACCGTAATCCCCGTCACCTCAGAGCCTCCGACATTCCTCAGAACCGCGGTCTGCGGACGGCTGCGCCTTTTTACCGTCGTCTCGGGGAAGCGGAGGGCGGAGAGCCTGAGGCTCGCCGGCGGGGTGGCAGAGGGTATTTCAATCTCGAACGGATAAGACGCTCCGGCTTCCGGCGCAGTGTTGTCATCCGGGGCAGCCGGATCCAATCCCACACCGGCCTCTCCACCATCCTCTCCCGGCGCACCGATCAGCGCGGTCGCCCCGGAAATCGCGACATCGCTTCCGAAAAGATCAAAAGGTCCCGTGTTGCCCGCCTTCAGGTAGGCTTGCTGCCTCCAGGTGATTCCCGATCTGGCAAACAAATAGGCAGCTCCGGACTCGGTCGCCTCATCATCATCGCCGCCCCCGTTTCCTTCCGTTATTCCGGTTAGACCGCTGTCTTCGAAGGGTGCGCCCACGACCAGGAGATTTCCCGAAATCGCCACCGACCCTCCAAATGAATCGCCCGCGCCCGGAGATCCGGCTTTCAAGTATGCCTCTTGGGTCCAGCTGGACCCCGTGCGCGTGAAGACATAGGCAGCGCCCGATCCAGGGGTGCTGTTGTCCGGGGAGCCCCCCGAACCGTCGATGACGCCGATCCCCGGGCTGCTCTCCCCATTAGCCCCAACCACGGCGGTATCGCCGGAGATCGAAACGGACATGCCGAAAAGGTCGCCCGCATCCGTATTTCCAGCCTTCAGGTAGGCCTGCTGGCTCCAAACCGATCCCGAGCGGACGAAAATGTAGGCGGCACCTGCAGAGAATGCGCTGTTGTCATCCGAGCCCCCTGCTCCGTTGATCACGCCGGTAAAATTGCTCGCTTCCCCGGGAGCTCCCACGATCACCGTATCAGCGAAGATCGAAACCGACCTTCCGAAATTATCGCGAAAACCCGTGTTGCCTGCCTTCAGATAGGCTTGTTGGCTCCACGTGTTGCCATCACGCACAAAGACATAGGCGGCTCCGGCACGGGACAGCGTGTTGTTGGCGGAGCCGCCCGGACCGTTGGTCACGCCAATTTGATTACTCGTCTCGTTTCGTGCACCTACCACGATGCTGTCGCCCGAGATCGCGACATCCGCGCCGAATTCTTGTCCCGTTCGCGTGTTTCCCGCTTTGAGATAGGCCTGCTGGGTCCAAACAGAATCCGCCCGAACGAAAACGTAGGCGGCTCCCGATTTGAGCATGTTGTTGTTGTCGGAGCCACCGGGACCGTTGGTCACGCCGACCTGATCACTCGACTCACCGGGGGCACCCACCACGATGGTATCCCCGGAGATCGCAACGGAACTTCCGAACAGATCTCCCAGGACGTTGGGGGTCGCTTTCCTGTTCCCGGCCTTCAGGTAGGCCTGCTGAATCCATGTGGCACCGTCACGGACAAAGACGTAGGCAGCCCCGGCGAGGTCGGCACTGTTGTCGGCGGACCCACCCGGACCGTTGGTCACGCCGATGTCGGCACTGTCTTCCTCCGGCGCCCCCACCACGACGGTGTCTCCCGAGATGGCGACGGCAGCGCCAAATTGATCGCCTGCATCGGGATTCGCCGCCTTCAGATAAGCCTGCTGGGCGATCGGATCGATGGTCACGGGGTAGACGGCGTTCCGGTCATCCACGAACAGATGCAACAGGTCGCCGTCACCCGGCTCGAATCTCGCGGTCAGGGCACGACCCGTGGCATCCCAGACCTTCAGGCCACCGTAGGTGAGCGCGGAGGTGCCATCGGCGTTTTTGAAGACGACTCCGAGGCCGTCGGTCATCACGGACGACTCCAGTCCGCCAACCGTCATCAGGTGGAAGGCGAGCGGCTCATCGGCAGGGCCGTGCGAGGGTCGCCGGGCGACGATGAAGCCGTGCTCGAGACCCCGGCCATCATTGATCCACCACTCTTCCAGATTTCCCCGTCGGTAGGAGAGGCGCTGCCCCTCGGCGATGACCTCGTCGGCCTTGCCGACCAGCTGCTGCGAATCCCCGATCCCGTAGCTACGCAATTCCAGTCCCCAGCTCCAGGCGCCGTGGTTGGGAGTTGCGACAAAACGACGACCGTCGAAACGGGTGGTCCATTGCTGCCCGGGATTGCGGGCACGCCAACCGCCCTCGAACGGATCAATTCGGTGACGTCCCGCCTCATAGGCGGCGCGGATCAAATTCCAATCCGCGGCGGAAAGTCGATCGGCGGGCACGCGTTGACGTTCCGAATTCGCATCAGGGTTTGCAAGGGCCGCCACGCAGCAGGCGAAATTCAGGGTCACGGCAAAAGAGATCGAAATCGGAAGGAAAACAGAATGATCAGACGCGGAGTTCATCAATGATTTGCCGTTGGAAAGTGGTAATCAGAAGGTTGTGGTTTGCGGGAAAATTATTTCGGAAGCCTGCCCATGTCACCGGGTAATTTCATGTCCCCCGATCACGCGGATCGGACACCCCGACCGGATTCAAGTTCAAGACATCGCCCTTATGCCCTCCTCCGCGATCTCATCCTGCAAGCGCGATCTTCCCCGGTCCATGCTCATTCCTCCGGCCTCCCCCTTGGCAGACGACCGCCACCTCTCTCGATTCGCCTCCGGGGTCTGCGTCCCGGCCCCGGGCACCCCGCCGCCATCAAGACCAGAATCCATCCGTTCCCGGCCAGCCGTTGCCGGAGAAGAAGTAGTCGTCACATTTCCAGCCAAACAGGGTATGCTCCCGGAATGCACCCTCTTCACCCGATCCTGCTTCTTCCCCTGGCCCTGATGGCCGCGCCGCTCGGAGCGGTCGACTATCAGAACGACATCCAGGCCATTCTCAAAGAGCACTGCTGGGAATGCCACAGCAATGAGAAGGAGGTGAAAGGCGGTCTCGCTTTCGACGACATCGCCGATCTTTCGCGGAGCGCGATCAACCCGGTGGGCCTGATCCGTCCGGGCGATCCGGAGAAGAGCGACTTCGTGGCACGGCTCAAGCTCGATGAAGAAGAGGACGACTTCATGCCGAAGAACGGCAAACCGCTCCGCGCCGGCGACCTCGCGAAGATCGAACAATGGATCCGCGAAGGCGCCCTCATCGACGCGGCCAATCCGTCCGAGGTGGAGAAGGCGCGGATGGAGGACGTGAAGCTCGCCAACGCCCGCTCCGGCGGCGAGGTCTATTTCCAATGGACCAACACCCAGGGCAAGGTGATCGAGGCGAAATACTCCGGTCTGGAAGGCGATGCGGTGAAGATCACGATGAAGAACGGCAAGAGTTTCGTTGTTCCCCTCACCGGTCTCAGCCCCGAGAGTGCGGCCCTCGCGAAAAAGCTGGGCGGACAGTGAGCAACGGGCGCGACCGCGGGCTTGTCAGGCGAGGTGCTTTCCGCTCCATTCGCGGAAACAGCTCCCATGAAACCGCTCTCTCTTTTTCTCGCCCTTTCCCTTCTCGTTTCCCTGCCCTTCACGAGCCGCGCCGGTGATCTGCCGGCCAACGCCCGTGTCGCGGTGATCGGCGACAGCATCACCGAGCAAAAGCTCTATTCGAAATTCATCGAGTGTTACCTCCTCGCCTGCACCGGGCGCGAGGACCTCATCGTCTTCCAGTTCGGCTGGAGCGGCGAACGCGCCGATGGCTTCGCCAATCGCCTCGCCAACGATCTCGCCGTTTTTCATCCCACCGTCGCGACGACCTGCTACGGCATGAACGATGGCAGCTATCAGCCCTACAATGACGGCATCGGCGGAGCTTATGAGAAGAACATGACCCGCGTCATCGAGGGTCTGAAGGCCGCGGGCATCTCCACCATCGCCGTAGGATCCCCGGGAGGCGTGGATCCGGATTTCTTCACCCGTCTCGACGGCAAGGTCTACAACGAGACTCTCGCCAAACTCCGCGACATCGCCAAGGGCCTCGCGGAGAAAAACGGGCTGCCTTTCGCCAATGTCTACGACACGATGATGAGCGCCCTACCCAAGTCGAAGGAAGCCAACGGCAAGGAATACGCGCCCTTCGGCGGCGACGGCTTTCACCCCGCCCCGGCCGGGCAGTTGCTGATGGCCCAGGCCTTTCTCAAGGCGCTGGGGATGGATGGTGCGATCGGCACCATCACCGTCGACGCGAAAGGCGCCACCGCGAGCGAAGGTCATCGCGTGATCTCCTCGGCCGACGGAACGATCGAGCTCGAGAGCAGCCGCTGGCCGTTCTGCTTCGACGCCGACCCGAAAAATCCGGGCAGCACCCGCAGCATCCTGCCCTTCACGAACTTCAATGAAGAGCTGAACCGCCTCACCCTCGTCGTGAAGGACCTCTCGAAGGCGAAAGCCAAGGTCACCTGGGGCACGCAGTCGAAGGAGTTCACGAAAGAGCAGCTCGAAGCCGGGATCAATCTCGCCGCCGAGTTTTCCGCGACGCCTTTCGACGAGCCTTTCATGAAACTGATGGAAGCCGTCGCGACGAAACAGCAATTCGAAACCACGGCGATCAAGAATCTCGTCACGAATTTCCGCCTCTTTGGTGAGGACGCGAAGAGCGATGCCGAACTCGCCGCCGCCTTCGAGACGGTGCGAAAGAAGGTCGGGGAGAAACACGCCGCCCATCACGCCTCGGCCCGCAAACGCATCCAGCCGGTGAAACACAAGTTGAAGGTGGAGCCGATGGATTGAAGGAAACGCGGGCACTCTTGCCCGCCTTCCCGTCAACCGGTGCGGGCAGGAGTGCCCGCGCTCCCGTCTCAGAACAGCTCCGTGAGCGCGCGGCCTTTGTCCAGCAACTGGAAGGGCCGCCCCTCTCGGTCGACCGCGGCGAGATCATCGATACCCATGGCGTGGTAGACGGTGCGGGTCACGTCCGACGGCGTGAGCGGTTTCTCCGTCGGGTATTCACCGAAGCGATCGGTCTCGCCGTAGACCTGACCGCCGCGCACCCCGCCTCCGGCAAAGAGGACGCTCTGGCAGGCGGTCCAGTGATCCCGTCCCGCGCCCTCGACTCCCCCCGAGCGGCGATCACCGACGAGCGGTTTGCGGCCCATCTCGCTGGAGACGAGCACGAGGGTGTCCTCGAGCAGCCCCCGCTGATGCAGATCCTCGATCAAGGCCGAATAGGCCCGGTCGAATTCGGGGAGCAGGTCGTCCTTCAGGCAATTGAAATTGTTCCCGTGCGTGTCCCAGCCGCCCGCGCTTTTGCACTTCGCGTGCAGGGCCGGATCCTCCTTCCAGAAGACCGTGATGAAGGGCACCTCGGCCTCGACGAGACGACGCGCCATGAGCAGGCTCATGCCATTGATCGTTTGGCCGTAGCGCTCACGCAGGGCGAGGGGTTCGTCGGCGAGATCGAAAGCCGCGGCGGTCGACGCCGACGCGAGCAGGGAAAAGGCCTTCTCCTGGAGCCGGTCGATCTGCCCCATGGCGGTGATCTTCTCAAAATCCCGGCGGGCGTCGTCGAGCGTCTCGAGCAGCACCCGGCGCTCGTCGAGGCGCGCTTTTCCCTCGCCGCTGAGCGAGAGCGAGGGAGCACGGAACGCCAGCGGCTCATCGTGATCGCCGTTGAGGTAAAAAGGCTCGTGATCGATCCCGAGTTTCCCGGCGAACTGTCCGGGCCTCGTGTAGGGCAGCTTGCTCGGCATGTGCGGCAGCGAGATCACCGTCGGCAGCGTCTCGTGCGGAGGACGGCGCGAACCGACGACACTGCCCATGAAAGGCCAGTCGCCGGGCTGCGGTTTCCGGTCGTTCCCCTGGGTGCGGAAGGTCTGGTCGGGGACGTGGCCGGTGAGATTGTAATAATACCCGGCATGATGATCGCCCGTCGCCTCACCACCATCGGTGACGGACCGGACGATCGCCAGATGATGCGCGACCTTCGCCGTCATCGGCAGATGCTCGCAGAGCTGGATGCCATCGGCCGAGGTGCCGATGGGACGGAAGATCGAGCGATAAGCCGAAGGCGCGTCCGGCTTCATGTCCCAGGTGTCGCATTGCGAGGCTCCGCCACAGAGGAAAAAGAGGATGGTCGATTTCGCGGGTTTGCGCGGCCCTTTCGGCGTCGCTGCAGAAGCGGAGGCGAGTCCCGGACCAAACGAATAGCCCGCGAACCCGACCGTCGAGGCCACGAGGAAAGAGCGGCGTTTCATTCCCATGGGAGCGAAGTCTATCTCATTTCATGGAGGCCGGTCACGAAGCGATTGAGCGCCATCGCGCCATCGGGATGAGTCTCACGCCTTTCCCAACAGGTCCCGCATCCCCGCGCTCAGCGCATCGTCCATGCTCGGCGCGCTGTTGGCCACGCTCACCTCGTAGCCGCCCTGCGGAAAAGCCTCCTTGGTCGGGACATACCAGGTACCTCCGTCGCCATAGGCCGCCGTCGCGACGAAGCGATCCGGAGCGAGTGATTGGGCGCGCAGTTGATACTCGACGAAACTCTCCGCCGGCAGATGCAGCAGGGTGATCCCGTCGAGGTGCAGTGCACTGAGAATGATGGGCTGCTTCGCCGCGACCCGGCGGATCCAGCTCACCCGCATCGCGGGGCGGATGCGGTTGGCCGGGACGTTCTGCGGATTGCGGACGCTGGCGAGCTCGCCCTCTTCGGTAAAGGCCGGATTCACCTCAGGCAGGAGGTCGTGGGTGACCCAGCCCACCTTCGCGAGCGGCACGGGAGCCAGCTTCGCCGAGGCCGCGACCATGGCGGCGTGGAGGCGGTCGGTCAGCTCGATGCGGGCCTGCGGCGAGCCGTCGTTGTACTTGCCCGCCCCGATGTTGCCGGCGCAGCCGGTGAAATACACATGCGTGCATCCCGGTTCGGCCGCCTGGAGCCGTTTCCGCGCGAGCCCTGGATAATCGCTGCTAACCGCGCCCTGCCCATAGTGGCTCATGGGATGGCAGGCATAATAATGGCACGAGGCGATCTTTTCCGTGCCGCTGTAAAAAGCGACGGTCTTCAGTTGGGGATCAATGAGTCCCTCCGGCAAGGCGATGAGTTCGGGATCCTTGCAAGAGCTGCCTCGCATCCGCCGCACCTTGCCATCGGGACCGAGATCGAGCCGCCGATTCCCGGCGATGCGATCGACCTTGGCCTCGGCCGCAGCGACGTGGGTGAGCGGTTTCGCTTTTGCGAGAGCCTCCTTCACCGCCGCCTTGCCCCGCTCGAGGCAGTCGCGGAAAAAAGCGAGGTCGACGATGTGCATGCCGGCGTTTTGTTTGGCGATCAGTTTTTCGCTCGCGAGGCAGACAAAGGGCGCGTCGTGTTGGTGGACACATTGCACCGCGACCCGGTCGGGCGTGGTCCCGGCGGCTTCGGCGAGGGCGCTGCGCCATTGCACGTGGGCATCGTTGAGCAGTCCCGTCCAATCGACCGAGCAGATCACGATGGGATCCCCCGCTCCGAGGAGGACAAAACCGATCGCCTCGAGCGGGTCGTCGACCGACTTCACCGGCGTGATCCACCCGCCGCAGAGCGGATGACCGGTCGGTGGGGTGACGTCGTAGCGGAAGGGCGCGATGCGGAATTCGCCTGCGGCAAAGGCGTCGGGCAGCAGCGGCAACGAGGCCCCGGCGGCGAGGGAAGTGCCGAGCCAGCGGCGGCGGGAAAGGGTGCGGTGGCGGTTCATGGGGCGAGACTAGCGGAAAGGGCGGAGGGCGATCACCCGCGCCATCGCGTAGCAGCCCCCAAGGAGGGGCGGCATTCCTGTCGCCCGGCTCATCCGATCCCAAGCCCCGGCCGGTCGCGGGACAGGAATCGAAGCGAAGCGGAGATAGCCACCCGAAGGGTGCCCGGAGGGCGAGAGCGCCGAGGCAATGTCCCTCCTCCTTGTCCCATCACTCCTTCAACATCGCCTCCATCCGCTCGACGTTCGCCTTCATCACCGCCAACCAATCGCCCTCGGCGGGGCGATTGGCGCAGGGGGCGAAGACGACGCTTTTCAATCCAAGCTTCGCGACGGCGGCGATGTTGGCTTCGCTTGGCGCGTCTTCCCAGATCATCCAGGTCGCGGGATGTTTGGCGAGGATGGCTTTCAGATCGGCGAGATCGCTGTCTTTGATCTCCATCTCCGGCTCCCACTCGATGCCTTCGATCTTCAGTCCATAGGCCCGCGCGAAGTATTGGTAGATCGGATGCGACGCCACGAGCGGCTTGTCACCCCACGCTTTGCCGAAGGCCTTGAGACGTCCGTCGAGCTCCGAGAGATCGGCGAGCAGGGCGGCGAGATTTTCATCGATCTTCGCGGCGGCATCGGGCTGGGCCTGTTTGAAGCGTGCGGCGATCGCCTCGGCCTGCATCGCGGCCTGGGAAAGATCGATCCAGGTCGTGAAAGCGGTCCCGGCATGGGAATGGACGCTGCCATCACCGTGACGGTGCTCCTTGCCCGGGGCTTTGAGGAATTTCGACGAAAAGGCCTTCGAGGTATCGACCTGGGGCGAGGTCTTCAACGAGACCCGCTTGATCCATTTCTCGTAGTCGGCTCCGTTCCTCAGAATGAGATCGGCCTTTTGAAAGGCCCCCACCTCGGACTTGCCCGGCTTCCAGAAAGCGGGATCCACCTCCGGATCGACGATGTAGTTCAATTCAAAGGCATCGGTGGCGAGCCGCTCCGCGAAGTAGTGGAGCGGGTAATTGGTCGACTGGACCACCGTCTTTTTCTGGGCGAAGGCCGGAAGCGTGGTCGCGAGAAGAACGAGGGCAAAGTGCGGAAGGGATTTCATGGCAGGGGCTCAGTGCTACAACCTCTCATAACGTTCAACTTTTGAAAAACCCACGAACACGAATGCGATTTCCACCCATGACTCATGACCCATGACCCATGACCCATGACCCATGACTCACTCTTCCCGGTTGCGCATGAAGTCGGCGACCTGGTCGAAAAACGCGCCCAGATTCACGCGCGCCTCTCCTGACACACCCACCTCATCCATCGCCCCGCCCATCAGCTCGAGCCAACGGTCGCGCTCGGCTTCGCCGATCGAGAAAGGAATGTGCCGCATCCGCAGCCGGGGATGTCCGCGCTCCTGGATGTAGCGGTCCGATCCTCCGAAACGGAAAATCAGAAAGTCCGCGAGCCGTTTTTCCGATCCCTCCCAATCCTCGGGCGGATACATCGGGCCGATCAGGTCATCCGCGCGCACCCTCCGGTAAAAGGCCGCGACGAGACGGGCGAACCCGTCTTCTCCCAGAGCATCCATCACCACCGCTTCCATATCCGGGAGAAAAAGGCCGCCGCGGATCGGAATCACGCGCCATTTCCACCGCGATCACCTACCCCATTGTGACTTGATTTCACTTTCCTCAGCGGCCTAGCTTTACTGAGTTTTCTAGAAACGATTCCCCCACGGTATGAAACGCTCTCTTCTCTCCGGTATCTTCTTGACGGCAGCCTGCGCCGCGGCCCCCGCCCACGCCGACGCGACCAAAAGCCAGCTTTACAAGGATCTGGTCGCACCCGTCCTCGAAGCCAAGTGCAACAACTGCCACGGCGCCGAGAAGCCCAAGGGCAAGCTGAGCATGATTTCAATCGAGGCCATCCTCAAGGGCGGCAACGAAGGACCCGCCGTGGTCGCCGGCAAGGTGGACGAAAGTCCCCTCCTCCAGCGCGTTTATCTGCCGCTGAATGACGACGAGCACATGCCGCCGGAAGACAAGGAGCAGCTCACCGAGCAGGAGACCGCCCTCCTCGCTTTCTGGATCAACAGCGGAGCCAAAGCCACCGGGACGGTCGCCGATTTCAAGCCCGACGAGAAGGCCCTCGCCGCGGCGAATCATGTGTTGGGCAATTTGCCGAAGCCCAAGGAGAGCGCGGTGGCAAAAGCCGACGCTCCGAAGGTCGACCCCGCGATGGAGAAGCTCGTGAAGGAAACGATCGGCCGCGTCGAGAAGACGGGTGCCTCTCTCATGGCGATCGCCCAGGACACACCCGAGCTGCGCTTCAGCGCTCTCAATGTGAGCAAGGAATTCAGCGATGACAAACTCGCCGAGCTGAAGCCGATCGCCTCGCAGATCAAGTGGATGGACCTCGCCCGCACCCAGGTGACGGACAAAGGCCTCGCCCATGTCGCCGGCATGACGAATCTCACCCGCCTTCACCTGGAGAACACGACCGTCACCGACGCCGGTCTCGATTCGCTGAAAGGCCTCGCCAACCTCGAATACCTGAACCTCTACGGCACCCAGGTCTCCGACGCCGGCCTGGAGAAACTGTCCGGCTTGAAGAACCTCAAGAAGGTCTTCGTCTGGCAGACCAAGGTGACCGACGCCGGAGCCGCGAAACTCGCCGCCGCCGTCCCCGGGATCGACATCAACACCGGATGGAAAGAGCCCCAGGCCCAGCCTGCCGCCCTCGCCGCCAACACCGCCGCCAAACCGGCCATGCCCGCTGCGGCTACCCCGGCTCCTGCGGCGAAGCCTGCCACTCCGGCTCCGGCGACGCCTGCTCCGGCGGCGAAACCGACGACTCCGGCTCCCGCCCCCGCGGCGAAACCCGCCACGCCCGCACCCGCCACGCCCGCACCCACCACGCCGGCCCCGGCCCCGGCCCCGAAACCGGCCACGACGACTCCCGCACCTGCCCCCGCGCCTGCCCCTGCGGCTGCGGCCAAACCGGCGGTGGACCCGATGTTCCAGAAGGCCGTGACCGAGGTCGAGGCTGCCGCGACCGAGGCCGCCAAGCGGGCCGCCCAAGCCAAGACGGATTTCGACAATGCGATCAAGGCCGTCGAAGAAGCCACGAAACGCGCCGAAGCACTGAAAGTGAGCTCGGAAAAGGCCACCGCGGTCGCCGCCGAGACGAAAGCCGCGCTGGATCAGCTGAAGAAAGCGGTGGAAACCAGCAAGAAGTGACCAGTTTTCACGACCTCCGTCAGTCCAGGTAGGACTCTTTGTCCCACCTTGTCGACGGAATGTGACTCCAATGAAAAGGGCGGATCAAAACCCGCCCTTTTTCGTTGAAAATGAGGAAGTCGTCGCCTCTCACCTCGCCGAAAGCGATTCCCGCATCCGCTCGATGCTGCCGGCGAGCGACTCGAGATGTTCGCGGGTGACGCGCAGGGTCTCGTTCAGTTCGAGCATCGCCTCGCGTGCGTTCCGGGCGTGCAACTCATGGTCGATGGGTTGCTCCGTCTCGATTCCCTCCTGACCGAACTCCACGACGTTGTCAGCATTCCGCTCCACCCGTTCACGCTCGGACTCGGGTTGGAAGGGACGCAGGGCCCGCTCGATCCGGCTTTGGATGCGCATGACGCGGCCCGCGATCTGGGATTTGAGCTCTTCCGCGTGGGAAATCAGCCTTCCCTCGAGAGCCTCGAGACGGGCCTCCATACGATCTCCACGGCTGGATTGGCTCATCTCCACAGCGTCCGACGGCACTGAAGCCAGCGCGTGTTCCCGGGCAATCCGTCCGTCCGTAGCGGTAAAAAAGGGCACTCGAATCATGAGAAGAATCAGAATTAACGAAATGTAACGAAAAACTCAATATTTATCAATAGTTAATGTATCCGTAATAAATTTCGTCGTCTTCGAAGCCCGGGTTTCCGGTGTCTTGACTTCCCTTCGAATCGTTGGAAGGTGCGCCGAGGAAACCCCTTCCATTCCCAGTACCCTAACAGATTGATGAGAATCGCCTTTTTGACCGCCGGTGGCATTGCGCCCTGTCTTTCCGCCTCCATCGGAGGCTTGATCGAGCAATACAACCAGCTCGCTCCCGATGCCGACCTCGTGGGTTACCTCAACGGCTACCAGGGTCTCCTCCTCGGCAAATCCTACCACTTTCCGAAGCAGGTGCGGGAGAAGGCCTCGATCTTCTACAACTTCGGCGGCAGTCCGATCGGCAACAGCCGGGTGAAACTCACCAACGTCGACGACTGCACGAAGCGTGGCCTCGTGAAGCCCGGGGAAAACCCGCTCCAGGTCGCGGCCGAGCGCCTGAAGAATGACAAGGTCGACATCCTCCACACCATCGGTGGCGATGATACGAACTCGACCGCCGCCGATCTCGCCGCCTACCTCAAGGAAAACGGCTACGACCTCACCGTCGTCGGTCTGCCCAAGACGATCGACAACGACGTTTTCCCGATCAAACAAACGCTCGGTGCCTGGACCGCGGCCCATCAGAGCGCGAGGTTCTTCAAGAACGTCGCCAACGAAAACACCACGAGCGCCCGCCAGCTCATCATCCACGAGGTGATGGGACGTCACTGCGGCTGGCTCACCGGCCGCGCCGCCTACGATTACCATGAGAGCCTGCACCAGTATGACTGGCTCCCCGAGGCTCTCCTCCACCAGATCCGCTGGGATATCGATGCCGTCTGGGTCCCCGAGATGGAGATCGACATGGAAGCCGAGATCGACCGCCTCAACATCGAGATGGACCGCAACGACAGCGTGAACATCTTCCTCAGCGAAGGGGCCGGACTCGACAACATCATCGCCGAGATGAAAGCCGAAGGAAAGGAGCCCGCCAAGGACGCCTTCGGCCACTACCGCCTCGATTCCGTGAACGTCGGCAATTGGTTCGCTTCGCGCCTCAAGGACAAGCTCGGAGCCGAGAAGGTGCTGGTGCAGAAGAGCGGTTATTTCGCCCGCAGCGCCGCCCCCAATCCCGACGATCTCGAACTGATCAAGGCGAGCTGCGCCCAAGCCGCGAAGTCGGCCCTCGAAGGCGTCTCCGGAGTCGCCGGTCTCGACGAGGACAACGGCGATGTCATGAGCACGATCGCCTTCCCCCGCATCAAGGGCGGCAAACCCTTCGACATCGACGAAAGCTGGTTCACGAACCTGCTTGTCGAGATCAACCAGCCCAAGGGCCGGCGGATCGAGGCGCATTGAGGTGGCCGGCGGAAAATCGCCTTTCCCTACCCCAACCTTTCCGCGCAGCGCATCCCGTCGAGGGCGGCGCTGACGATGCCTCCGGCGAAGCCGGCGCCCTCGCCGCAGGGATAGAGCCCTCGCACCTCGGGATGCTCGAGGCTGTCGGGATCTCGGGGAATGCGGACGGGCGAACTGGTGCGGGTCTCGAAGCCGATGAGGCCGGCCTCTTCTCCCGTGTAGCCAGGCATGCGTTTGCCGAACATTTTCAATCCCTCCTTCATCCGCGAGACAATGAAGGCGGGCATCAGTTCGTCGAGGCGGGCCGGTTTCACCCCGGGCTTGTAGCTGGTCTCGGGGAGCTCGGTCGAGTCGCGGCGGGCGACGAAATCCATGGCGCGCTGACCGGGGGCCGTTTGCCCTCCGCCTCCGGCCTGTTTGGCGAGTTGCTCGAGATGCTTTTGAAAGGCGATCCCGGCGAGGACGCCGTGTTCCTCGAGGAAATCCTTCGTGTCCTCGGGCTCGACCGTGACGACGAGTCCGCTGTTGGCGAAGGGGGAGTCGCGCTTCGAAAGGCTCATTCCATTCACGACCACTTCGTCATTCTCCGTCGCCGCGGGCACGATGAATCCACCGGGGCACATGCAAAAGGAATGGACCCCACGGTCGCGGATCTTCGTGGCGAGCACGTAGCTGGCCGCCGGCAAAAGACGCGGTCGCTCGAGCCCCCGGTCGTAGTGGTATTGCAGGCTGTCGATGAGCGGCTGGGGATGCTCGATGCGCACGCCGACGGCGAAGGGCTTTTGTTCGAGCCGGATCCCCTTCCCTGCGAGGAGCCGGTAGATGTCGCGTGCCGAATGACCCGTGGCGAGAATGACGGCGTCGCCCGGAACTTCTTCCGCCTCGTTGACGACGACTCCGCGGACGGCGCCACCGTCGAGGAGCAGGTCGGTGACCTTCGCGCCAAAACGCACCTCGCCTCCCACCCCGCGGATGCTTTCGCGGATCGCCTTCACGACGTTGGGCAACAGATTCGAGCCGATGTGGGGATGGGCGTCGATGAGGATGCGCTCGGGCGCGCCATGGGCGACGAGGACCTCGTAGACTTTGCGCACGGGACCACGCTTCGTGGCGCGGGTGTAGAGTTTGCCGTCGGAAAAGGTGCCCGCGCCGCCTTCACCGAAGCAATAGTTCGAATCCTCGATGACGGTGCCGTGGCGCAGGATGGGAGCGAGGTCGTAGCGGCGCGCCGAGGCATCCTTGCCACGCTCGAAGACGATGGGCCGCCAGCCGCGCTCGATCGCGGTGAGGGCGGCGAAGAGTCCGGCCGGTCCGCTGCCGATGATGAGGACGGTCTTTTTCGCCGCCGAGACATCCGGCAGATCGACGCGGATCGGCTCCTCCTCGGGGAGCGGCAGATCGAGGCCCACCTCGAAACGGAGCTGCACCTTGATCTGCGGCTTGCGCGCGTCGATCGAGTGTTTGCGCAGCCTCAGGGTGCGGATGCGGCCGGGATGGACGTCGAGTTTGCGGGCGACGGCCTTGCGTTGCGCGGTCTCGTCTTCGGAAAGATCGAGCGGCAGGATGACATCCACGGTGAGGATGTCGGATTCGGAGGCATCTTCCATGGCGATATCACTCGTGACCGCCCTGGAAGAGGAAGCCGGTGAGAGGACTGCTCGCCGAAGCGGCGGTGGCGACTTCGGGCACACCGCCCGATTCGTAGGCGATGCGTCCGGCCTCCACCGCCATCTTGAAGGCTCCGGCCACGGCGACGGGATCTCCGGCGATGGCGATGGCGGTGTTGACGAGGACGGCGTCGGCCCCCATTTCGAGCGCTTCGGCGGCATGACTGGGGCGGCCGAGTCCCGCATCGATCACGACCGGCACGGTGGCCTGGGCGATGATGATCTCGATCTGCCGTTTCGTGGCGATGCCTTGGTTCGACCCGATCGGAGCGCCGAGCGGCATCACCGTCGCGGTGCCGACATCCTGGAGCCGTTTCGCGAGGACGGGATCGGCGTTGATGTAGGGCAGCACGATGAACCCCTCTTTCACGAGAATCTCCGCGGCCTTGAGCGTTTCGATCGGATCGGGCAGCAGATAAGTGGGATCGGGATGGATCTCGAGTTTCACCCACTTCGGCAATCCCGCCGAGACCGCGAGGCGGGCGAGGCGCACCGCTTCCTCCGCGTTCATCGCCCCCGAAGTGTTCGGGAGGAGGAGGTAACGCTGCGGATCAATGAAATCGAGGATGTTCGCGTAAGGATCCCCCTTCCCGCTGAGATCGGCGCGGCGTAGGGCCACGGTCACGATTTCGGTGCCCGAGGCGGCGAGGGCATCGCGCATGACCTCGTTCGACGAGAATTTGCCGGTCCCCAGCATGAGACGCGAGGAAAAGGTGCGATCGGCGATGACGAGAGGGGCGGACACGGCGGAGGAAAGGTTGGTCCCGGAGCGTCAGGCCCCGGGGCCGGAAAATTACGGGAAGCTCCGGAAAGCTCCACAAAAAAACCTCTCCGATTTCTCGGAGAGGTTCTTTTAGATTCGTAAGCCCGCACAACCAGGCTCACCACAACAACCAAGCAATGAAACTCAGGGTCAACAACTACCCTTTCAACAACAGGAAGAGATTACCTGATTTTCTCGGCGTCGTCTACAATTTTCGCAAACTTTGCGAACAAATTTTAAAACTTTCTCAAATTTGATCAGGATTTCTGATTTTTCAGCAGATCCCGGATCTCGGTGAGGAGCAAAATGTCTTCGCTCGGGGCTGCGGGAGCGGGCGCTTCGGCGGGTTTTTCGAGCTTGCTCTTCAGGGCGGTCATGAATTTGTTGATCACGAGGAAGAGGACAAAGGCGAGGATGAGGAAGCTGATGAAAGAGGTAACGAAATTGCCATAGGTGAGCAGATTGACCCCCTCGATCAATTTCGCCTTTTCCAAAGGAGTTCTTTCGGGAACCTCACCGGCGAGAACGAGATACTGGTCGCTGAAATTCAATCCACCCGGTGTGATTCGTCCGACGAGCGGCATGAACACATCATCGACGAGGCTTTTGACGACCGTGCCGAAGGCACCGCCGATTACGATGCCGACGGCCATGTCGATGAGATTGCCCTTGAACGCGAATTCCTTGAAGTCCGAAATGAGTTTCTTGATCATAGCGGAGCGAGCTTGGCGAAAGGCCCGACGATCCGCAAGACCGAATTGTTACCGGAAGAAAAAATTCCGGATGAGTCACTTCTCCCGCGCCCCACGGGGATCGTCGCCGTGGGCGAGAGCGCCGATGTAGGTGGCGAACATCTCGATCTCGTGGTCGGTGAGACTCCTCGTCTTCTCGACCATTTTCGATCCATACATGTCCCCCTCGGTCGCCCCGCGCCGGCCGCTGCGGAAATTCTGGAGCTGGCGTCGAAGATAGCTGCGGTTCAGCGAGATGAGCTGGGCGCTGTGGAAGACGATCTCGCCCTTGCCATTGTAGCGGTGGCACTCCATGCAGTCATTCGCATAGCTGTAGCGCGCGGTCTCGAGATCAAAATCCGCCGGAGGCGGCTCGCTGAGGTGGATCGGCATCTCCGCAATGGTCACGGCCGCTTCGGAAATTTGGGCGTCTGTCAGGGTCAGGGAAATGGCCCGCATCTGCTGCCCGGGGAGGTCCTCGGGATGAAAGCCCCTCGTCCCCGCGCGGAATTTCTTCACCTGTTCCTCGACATACCAGATCGGCAGTCCGGCGATGGAGGGACTGTGGAGTTCCTCCTTCCCCTCCCCGGCCGGTCCATGGCAGGCCGCGCAGACCTGGGCGTAGACGCCGACGGCTCCATCAGGCGCGGGGGCAGGCACCAACGCGGGGACGGGCGCCCCCGAATCCGCCTGCGGGACCTCCGCCTCGTCGCCGCAGCCGACGAGCATGAGGGCGGTGACACCGCAGATCATTCCAAATCGCCTCATCGGATCAATTGGGTAAACGTGAAGTGGTGACGGGCATCATCAGGCCCTTGTAGGTATCCTCGTTCAGGAAAAAGACATCCGGGCTGCCGTCGAATCGCCCGAAATAGAGCCGGTCGGAGAAAGGCGCGATGCGGAGGACGTGGGTCGTATCGGTCGAATCGTTCGTGGCTCGGTCGAGCTCCTTCGTGACGATGGTGAAGACCACGCTCGGCTTTTCGAGTGCTTCGTAAGCCGGGCCGAGCGTGAGATACCAGCCCTCCGCCGTGAGCGATCCAAGTCGATCACGGAGGCGGCGGGCCGAGGGGATGTCGAGGCTGGCCGTGACATCGCCTCCGCTGCGCGAAGCCTCCCACCGGTCTTCGCGATAAAAATAGTCGAGCTTCAGATTCTCATCCCCGGGTTTCTCGCGGGTGATCGAGACAAGGTGGATGGGATTGAAGGTGAGGACGTTCAGGGATTTCCACTTCACCGGATGCGTCGCGATGAGGTTGAGAAAGGTGGGATCCAGTTCATAAACGGAGGGTTCTCCCTCGAAGTTCGCGTAGAGTCGCTGCTCCTCGCCCTCCTTCCAACCGAGGTTCAAGGTGCGGATCATTTCCCGCGGCGGGCCGACCGTCCCATCGGCCTGTGGCTGGCCCGGGAATTTCATCTGGAAGAGCAGCCGTCGCTGCGGCGGAACGAGCCCGTATTGGACAAGGTCGGTCGGCTCGTCCGAGACGAATTTCTGGATCGCGGCCTCGTTCACCGCGTTCACGAGGGCCCCGATTTCACCCGTGTTGGCCGGGACGAGTTTGTTCCCGATCACGACACGCCACGAGACATTGGGGCCGCTCCGCTCGGCGCGGAGATCGACGAGGGGATCGAGGCGGCTCTGGATCTTGATCGACTCGATGTATTCCGGCGCGAGACGTGCGAGGGTGCGATCGCGGAGATCGTTCGGCGATTTCGGCATCCGGGTGAGGAAATCGCTCTTCAGCCGATAAACGGCGGGACGATCCGAGGCGCGCGCTTCGAGGAGGGGACGCCCATCCTCCGCCTTGCCGACTTCGTGAAGATACAGGGTGAGCGGCTGCGGGATGCCGTAAACCTGCACTTGGAAAACCGCCGCCCCTTCGGGCAAGGGATTGGGGATCTCCTCCGCGGCGGCCGCGCCCTTCACGACCTCCTCGATCTGCAGGGAGCCGAGGGAGGTGAGCAGTTCATCCATCGCCTCGCGGTCCGCCCAGCTCACGAGCGGCGACGCGAGCGCCCAATCCTGCTGCGGCGGGGTGATGCGGCGTTGCAGGGCCATCTCGCCGGACGCCTGGCGGATCACGACCTGCACGACGGCCCCGACCGGAGCGGAAAGGAGTCGCCGATCGCGCATCGCCTCAAGAGGACTCTCGATCCACGGACGTGGATTGCCATCGACCACGAAGGTGCCGGGATCGCCGGTATCGCGGCGCGCATAGAGCGAACCGGTGCGCGGAGCCTCCACGCCGAGGATGAGGGATTCCTTCACCGGAGCGATCCCCTCGCCCCCAGCTCCCGAGAGCGTGACGCGGATCGATTGATCCCCCGTGATCCCGAGCGGCGTCGGGTCGGGCGTTTCGCCCGAAGCCTCGAGGTCTTCGACGATGCCAAGGTGATTGAGCCGGTCGAGCAAGGCGAGTACGAGAGTGGCGTCGACCCGATCCTGCTCCGGTTCGGTGAAGAACCACGCCCCATTGCTCTTTTTCATCACCACCTTGGCGACACCCCGCTCGACGACGATCTCGTCGATGGCCTCGGGCTCGAACCGGACCAGCACCTTCGCCAGCTCGGCGGCGCGTTTGCCCGAGGCGGGCTTTTCATCGACGCGATGGATGACACCGGCAAGCGCGAGCGCGGTCGCTCCGAGGATGGCGGTGGTGGTGAGTCTCATGTCGGAAAAGTCGGTATGCTCCTCAGGCACGGCGGCGCAGCCAAACGAGTCCGCCGGCGATGAGGGCGAGCCCCGGCAGCACGAGGATGAGGAGGGTTTGCAGCAGCGCGACCTTGTCAGGCGCGACGCTGAGGGTGAACACGGTGGGACGGCGGGGCGAGATGCCGACGAGGGCCTCGCGGTTCATCACCCAGTTGAGCGAGGCCATCGTGAAATCGGCCGCGACCTGCGAGGTCTGGCCGGTCGGCGAGATGAGATTGGCGTTGCCCACCACGACGAGGCGCGAAGAGCCCTGCGCCAAGGCCGGATCCCCCGGCATGCCCTTCTCCACCGCGGCGGCGGCGTAGACCGGATCGGGCTGGCCGTGGTCGAGCGAGGGATTGAAGGAAACCTCCTCGGTCTGGTAGTCCGTCTCGCCCCAGAAGCCCGAGGCCGCGATCATCAGCGGGATCGGACGGATGTTTTCGGAGAGGAGGAGATCATCGCCCTCCAGCACCTCGATCGACTGCGTCTGTCCCGGCAGGGTCAGGGAGAGGGCGGCGCGGTCGCGGTTCGGTCCGGGTCCCGGCATCAGCGAGACGGGAACGTCGAAGGACTTGCGCGCGGTCACTCCGGGAATGCTCACGACGCTGAGGACGCGATCGGCCCGCGGAGCGACGCCATGCTCGCGGAGAAGAGAATTCAGCTTCGGCGTGGCGGCCGACGGATCGAGAAAAATCACGAGACCACCGCGGCGGCTCTCCCAGAAATCGCGGACGAGAGCCAGCTCGCGTTCGGTGAGATCCTCGGTATTGCCCGCGAAAAAGAGCACATCGGCGTCCTCCGGGATGGCCTCGCGTCCCTCGAGGACGAGCCCCTCGAGACGCGCGTTCTGCGCGTTGGCGAGCGGCTGGATCTGCTCGGCGATCTTCACGAGATCCTCGGCCCGGCGGTCACCGGTGAGGAGATAGATCTTGCGCTGGCGTTGTTCGGTCACCTCGAGGAGAGCGGCGGTCATCACCTCTTCGCCTTTGAAATCGAGGACGACGCCCGAGGACGCATCGCGGTTCACGAGATCCTCCGCCGGGATCGTGCGGACGCGGTCGTTTTCACCGATGATCACGATCTGGTCGCCGGTGAATTCGATGCCATATCGGTCGCGCAACTCGGCGATGCGGCTGCGACTGCGGCTCAGATCGAGATACTCCGCCACGACCTGGTCGCCGCCGAGACGGTCGTATTCGCCGACGAGACCCTTCGCCTCGGAGTAAAGTTCGGCATTGCCCGTGAACGCCATGACGAGGCGCACCTCCGCGCCGAGTTCGCCGAGGACCTGCCGGGTCGTCTCCGAGACGGTGAAGCGCCCGTTCTGCGTTAGATCCCACGCCGTGTGGCGGCGGCAGCTCAGGTAGTTGAGTTGGAAAAACACGACCACGGCGAGGATCACCTGCACCAGGACGATCAAGGCCGTCCTCCCCCGCTCCAGCGAGCGCCGCGCGCCCGACCACGACGCGACACCGGATCGGCGCGAACGTGGGGTAGAGGTCGTTTTGTCGGGCTTGGCCATGGGTCGGTAGAGGGATCAGGCCCGCCACTTGCGGGATTCGAGGACCTGGTGCGTCATCGAGAGGAGCAGCACGCTGAAGGTGAGATAATAGACGATGGGACGGCTGTCGATGAGTCCCTCGGCGAGCACGTTCATGTGTTCCGTCGTCGAGAAATAGGACATCGCGTCGGACCAGACCGATCCCGTCACCATTCCGAAATTCTGCAGGAAGCCGAGGAAGTAGTGCAGCATCACGAAAACGAAGGTGAGCATCGCGGCGATCAGCGGATTCGCCGTCAAGGAAGAGGCGAGCGTGCCGATCGAGACGTGGAAGGCGCCGATCAGCGACAGCCCCAGCAGACTGCCCCAGACCGCCCCCGGCTGGAATGCCGCGGCCTCTCCTGTCACCAGACGAAAGAGCGGGAAAAAGGCGAAGACCGGCAGCAGCAGCACGAGATACACCGCCACCGCCGCGGCATATTTCGCGAGGACGACCTCCGCGGTCCGCACCGGCGCAGTGAGGAGGCCCTCGATCGTGCCCATTTTCCGCTCATCGGCGAAAAGCCGCATCGTGATGAGCGGGAAGAGAATGAGGAATCCCATCCAGAACCAGCCCGACCCGAAGAGGTTGTGGATGAGGCTGCGCTGGCTCGCCTGCAACTGCATCGCCCGCACCATGCTGACAAAAAGCCACCCGTTCAAGAAGGTGAAGAGCGCCATGATGACATAAGCCATCGGCGAGAGAAAAAAGGATCTCAATTCCTTGAAAAAGAGGATGGAGAAGGGGCGCATGCCGGATCGGGGCCGAAGGCCCCGGTAAAAGGTGGGAAGGTAAAAGGTAAAAGGTATCTTGCGAGAAGCGCGCGGAGCAAACAGGGTCAAGTCTTCGACTCGACAGGGTCGGATGGAGTCTCTTCTTTCAACAAATCCACGAAGGCATCTTCGAGCGAGGCGGCGCGGCTGGAGAGCTCGCGGACTTTCCAGCCTTCCTTCAGGGCGAGTTCGTGGACGGCCTCGCGCACGTCGCTCTGCGGATCGGTGGTGAGGGAAAAGCTCGTCCATCCATCGCGATCCTCGCTCGGGTTGACCTCCTTCACTCCGGCGATCGCGGCGAGCCGGGCCGCGGCGGTGGCGGGAGCTTTTGCTTCGAGAAGGACGGCCCCGGGACGGCGCAGCCGACGGATGAGATTGCGCGGCGAGTCGGAGGCCTTGATCGTGCCACGGTCGATGATGATGACGCGGCCACAGGTCATTTCCACCTCCGAAAGGATGTGCGTGGAGATGAGAATGGTGTGCCGCTCGCCGAGCTCGCGGATGAGATTGCGCGATTGTCGGATCTGCCCGGGATCGAGACCGTTGGTCGGTTCATCGAGGATGAGCAGCTCGGGCTTGTGGACGAGGGCATCGGCGAGACCGACCCGCTGCCGGTATCCTTTGGAAAGGGTCGAGATCATCTTGCGCTCCACCGCCGTGAGGCTGCACGTCTCCATCGCCTCCCCCACGGCACCACGGCTCGCGCGATGCCCGATCCCCTTCAGACGGGCGCGGAAACGCAGATACTCCCCCACCCGCATGTCGGGATAGAGCGGCACGTTTTCCGGCATGTAGCCGATGCGGCGCCGCACCTCGACGGAGTCCTCGTAAATGTCGTAGCCGGCCACCGTCGCGGTCCCTTCGGTGGCGGAAAGGAAACAGGTGAGCATGCGCAGCGTCGTACTCTTGCCCGCCCCATTGGGCCCGAGGAAACCCACGATCTCCCCTTTTCCCACCTCGAAGGAAATGCGATCGACGGCGGTGCGTCCGGCGTAGCGCTTGGTGAGGTGGCGGGCTTCGATCATGCGGGGGGGATGGGAACCTCAGTCAAGGTGCTCGATGCGCAACTGCGGTTTCGGTTTCGCCGCCTCGGGATCGATGCGATGCACCCAGACACTCTGCACCATACCCAGGAGGAAGAAGGTGACCACGGTGAAGGTCCCCCCGTAGCTGATCAGCGGCAGGGGGATCCCCGTGATCGGCATGATGAGCAGGTTCATCCCCACATTCTGATAAATGTGCGCGAAGAGCAATCCGACGACCCCCACGACGAGGAGACGGCCCATGAGATCGCGGCTGTAGAAGGCGACGTAGAGCGCCTGCATCAGGAGCAGGAGGAAGCCCCCGAGCATGAGGAGGCTGCCGCGGAATCCCCAGATCTCGGCGAGCACGGGAAAGATGAAGTCGTTGATGGCCGTGTCGGGCGAGATGAAGCCCTTGTGATTGACGGTCTCGGGATTTTTGAAACCCTTCCCTCCCCAACCTCCGCTGCCGATCGCGAGGAGGTTGTTGTAGGCGCTGTAGGCCTCGGCGAGGATGTTCACCTTCTTGCCCTGCAGCATCTCGATCTGCGTCGTGATCCGCTTTTTCTGGTAATCCTTCAGCCCGAAGAAGAAGGCGAAGGGCAGGAACATCGTCACACAGAGCACGATCGTGGCGAGGTAGCGGATCGGGATGTTGCCGATCAGCACCATCGCTCCGTAGACGGGCACCCAGACGATGGCGGAGCCGAAGTCACCCTGCAGGAGCACGAAGGCGAACGGCACGAGGGCGATGAAGCCCGTCACGAAGAGACGGATGAACGGGCTGCGGAAAACGGGATGCAGCTTGTGGAGCGAGCTGATCGCAAACGCCAGGACGATGAGTCCACCGGCGATGGCGAGCTGCGAGGGCTGGATGAGGATCACGCCGAGATCGAGCCAGGCCCGCGTGCCGTTGATCTCCGTGCCGAAGAACGTCGTGAAGATGAGCAGTCCCGTGGCGATCAGGTAGAAGGGAATGCCGAGGTAACGGATCCACTTGTAGTCGATGAGGCTGGCGGCGAAAAAGAAGACCAGTCCGAGCAGCATCCAGTAGACCTGCTCGCGCCATTTCGTGGCCAGGCCCGCCTCCTCGCGCATCCAGCAGGCGCTGTAGATCGCGAAGATTCCGAAAATGGCCAGGGCGATGATATTGGCGAAGAGCAGCCAATTCATTCCCAGGAATTTTCGGAAGAGCGGGGTCATGGTCGATTCGGGCTCAGGCCGCGGCAGCGACGAGTCGGCGGGTGTGATCGTGGGCGGGACGACTGACCACCTGGGTCGCCGGACCGGACTCGACGAGACGCCCGCGATGGAGCACGCCGATATCATCACCCAAGAGATGAGCCACCGCAAGATCATCGGTGAGAACGAGCAAGGTCAGCCGGAACTCCTCGCGGAGATGGCGCACCCGGTTGCAGAGTTCGGCCCGCTGCACCGCGTCGAGCCCTTCGGTGATGCCCTGGCAGATCAGCAGCTCGGGCCCGGGGAGAAGGGCGCGGGCGAGAGCGACCTGCTGCCGCTCCACCTCATCCAGCTCGGAAGGATAAAGATCCTGCACCGCCTCCGGCAGACCACAGGCGATCATCACCGAGTCAACGAGACGGGCCCGCTCTTCGCGCGAAGCACGGCGACACCACACCGCGAGGACCTCGCGGAACGCCTCGCGCACCGTGAGGGCGGCGGGCAACTGGCCGTAGGACTCGGGGAAGACGGCCTGGATCCGCTTCCGCACCGCGCGGAATCGCTGGAGGTCGAAAGTCAGCACCGGGATCCCCGCAAAGGTCACTGATCCCGCGGCGGCGGGGCCGATCTTCAACAAAGCCGCGGCCAGGGCAAAATGGGCCTCGCGATCTTCACCGACGAGGGCATAAGAACGTCGCTTTTGCACGGTGAAGGAGAGATCCTCGAGGAGGACGCGCTCCTCGCGCCGGCGACGCCATCCCCGGCCCGCCGTCTCGCGGATCAGCTTCAGGTCCTCGACGACGAGGAAGTCGAGCGCTCCGAGAGCGCTCGAGGGCAGGGATTCCTTGTTATCATCCAGGGGCATGGCCACCCGAGTCTAATCCCACCAGAGCGGGAGGGAAAGTAAAGAGATCCGTAATAATCTCCCCGAATCTGTGCAAAATGGCGTCCCGGAGGGACGAAAGAAGGTAGCCGGTGGTGAAGCAACGCGGAACCACCGGGGCACGCCAGGAGAAACGTGTGCGCCCCGGCAGGGGCGCGAGAAGCCCTCCGGAAATGCCATCGACGCACCGCTTCGCTCCTTGGGTGACATGAACGCTTCTCCCGCCCCTCCGGGGCGCGTCGTTTGTTATATGGGGTCCGGTGGTTCCGCGTTGCTCCACCACCGGCTACGTTCTCCGGCCCCTCCGGGGCCAACGGATCACCCTCAGCCGGCAGGTCATGCCGGTCCCTCCTCGGCCAAACGATTGCCAATAGTCGGCAGGTCTTGCCGGTCGCACCTTCCAACCCGCGCCTCACTCGAGGAACATCTCCTCCTCCGCGAGACCGGTCAGCACGTTGAACTGGAGCCGCGCATAGGATTTGCCGATGGAAAAACGCACCGCCATGGGATCGCTGAGGCCGGAGCTGCGGAAGGTCCAGAAATAGCCGGGTTCCTTGGTCCAGCGTTTCGTCCCCGGGGGCATCAATTCCATCACCGTCTCCGCGGGCAGTCGGTAGGATTCATGAAAGGCCCCTCCCCTCGCTTCCGGACGAGGCTCGATCGCCAGGGCCGCCTCCGCGACCGGCGGACTTTCGGTCAGCACGAATCCGCCCCGATCGAAGAGGATGTATTGATCGCGGCGGAACGCGTAGGCGCGCTTTTTCGCCTTCAGAGCCGCGGCCTTGATGTCCGTGGCGGCCTGGGTCAGGGATTCCTCGGTGGCCCCGTCATCGAAACGCACCAGGAAAAACCCGGTGAACATCGCGATGATCGCGAGCACGATGAGGACCTCGAAAAGCGAGTATCCTCCGCGGAGAGCCCGTCGCTCACCAGTTGCCGATATCATCCTCGGTGCCCTCCTGGCCGTCTTTGCCCATCGAGAAGATGTCGAACTCCTCCGTGTTGTGCTTGCCCGGGCGGCGGTATTGATAGGGATTTCCCCACGGATCAAAAAGCGCCTCTTTCTGCATCAGGTTTTTCCAGCTGCGGGGCTGGGGACCGTCGCTGGGCTTGGTCACGAGGGCGTCGAGTCCCTGTTCCGTCGTCGGGTAAAGGCCGCCCTTGGTCTTGTAGCGGATGAGCTGGGCCTTCAGCGTCTGGATGTCCCCTTTCACCTTGCCTTCCTCCGCGTCGCCGAGGACGTCGACCATCATGAACGTGCCCATCCCCACGAGGAGGGCGATGATGCCGAGGACGAGGAGCATCTCCATCAGGGTGAAACCTTTGGCGCGGCGCGAGCGATGAATTTTCATGTCAGGGAGAGTACCACAGGCCTCAGCGATTCCGCAAGACGGAAATGGTTTCGTAAATGACCGAGATCATCATGTAGGCCATCAGCCCCACGACGAGGGACATCACGAGAATGATGGCCGGCTGGATGACGGAGGCGATCCGCTCGATTGCACGGCCGAATTCGCGGTCGAGCCGGTCGCCTGCCTTCGCCATCGAAGGGGCGAGCTGGCCGGTATCCTCACCGATGCGGACCATGTCGATGAGGCCCGACTCAAAAATGCCCGCCTTTTCCATGCAACGGTTCAGCAGGGCTCCCTCGGAAACGCGGCCACGCATCTGCTGGATCTGCTCGCGGACATAGCGGTTCGGGGTCGTCGTCTCGACCAGCTCGAGCGCCCGCACGATCGGCAGCCCGTTCACGAGCAGATTCGAGAGCGTCTCGACGAATTGCACGTTGAAACGGGTAATGAGGAGCTTTCCAAAGAGCGGGAGCTTCAGCTTCACTTCATCCCACCAGCGCTTCGTCGGCTCGCGCTGGAACATCACGAAGAGGATCACCACCGCGATCAGCAGCAGCACGAGCAGGGCAATCCAGTTGGCCTTCATGAAATCCCCTGCCCCGAGCAGCAATCTCGCGATCGGGGGCAACTCCCCGCCGGTGGACTCCACGAGACGGCGCAGTTTCGGAATCAGGAAAAACGTGAACATCGCCGACACCGCGATGCCCGAGACGACGAGGAAGGAGGGATAAATCAACGCCGTGGCGAGCTTGCCCTTCAGTTCAGCAAGGGTGTTGAGATACTTCACCTGCCGTTTCAGGATGTCGCCCAAGGCCCCCGAGACCTCGCCGGCCGAGACCAGGTTGCAATAGAGTTCATTGAAGCTCGTCGAAGAAAGGCGCAGGGCCGTCGCGAGGGGCACCCCGTCGCGCACCTTCTCATAGCAGGACGCCGCGACACGGGCGATCGCGGGCGACTCACTGCGTTTGCCAATCGAGTGGAGCGAGGTGTCGAGCTGAACTCCCGCCGCGAGGAGATCGCTGAGCTCCTCGGTGAACTGCACGAGCTGTTTCGAGGAAAGCCGGTTTTCCACCGGGGCCGAGGCCGCCTTTTTCGCGGGTTTGTCAGGCGTCGATTCCTTCCCGGACTTTTTCTTCTCCACCTTCTGCTTTTCCTCGGTCAGGGAAAGGACGCGGCTCCCCTGCTCGTTGAGCCGCCGCGTCGCTTCGCCCCGGCTCGAGGCATCGAGGTGGCCTTCGGAAAGCGAACCATCCTTCTGCAGGACCTTGTAGCGGAAGGAAGCCATCGGGAAAAGAGAGGATCAGCCGAGTTCGGTCGACGAGACGACCTCCTCGATCGTGGTGTGGCCTTCGATCACCTTGCGCCAGCCATAGTCGCGCATGTTCGTGAAGCCGTCGAGCATGCCCTGACGCTGCAGATCCTGCTTCGAGGCCCCGCTGACGATCAGCTCCTGAACCTTTTCGGTGACGCGGAAGAGCTCGTAGACCGCCGTCCGTCCACGGTAGCCGGTGTGGCCGCAACTGTCGCAACCATGGGGATTCACCGAATAAATCCGGCCCGCCTGATGCACCGGGAAACCGACCGAGCGGAGGAACTCCTCCGAATAATCGCCGCCCGGCACGCGGCACTCGAGGCAGAGACGCCGCACGAGCCGCTGGGCGATGAAGGCGCGCACCGAGGCCGCGATCAGGAAAGGCTCCACCCCCATGTCGACGAGACGCGTGATGCCGCCGACCGAGTCGTTCGTGTGCAGCGTGGAGAAGACGAGGTGACCGGTCAGGGCCGCCTGCACCGCGATCTCGGCGGTCTCGACGTCGCGGATTTCCCCCACCATGATCACGTTCGGATCGCCCCGCAGGATGCTGCGCAGACCCGAGGCGAAAGTCAGATTGATCTCCGGCTTCACCGCGATCTGCACCGCGCCTTCGAGCCGGTTTTCCACCGGGTCCTCGATCGTCACGATCTTCGTATCCTCGGAGTTCAGGGCCGAGAGGAAACAGAAAAGGCTCGTCGATTTGCCGCACCCCGTCGGGCCGGTGACGAGGACGATCCCGTTCGGTCGGGAAAGGATCTCATCGATCTGCTTGCGCAAGTCGCCGAACATGTCGAGGCGGTCGATCGTGAATTTCTCCTGCCCGAGGAGACGCAGCGAGATGCTTTCGCCCTCGATCGCCGGGATCGTCGCGACCCGCGTGTCGATGGGCTGGCCGCCCACCTGCAGGGCGATACGTCCGTCCTGCGGCTTGCGTTTCTCCGCGATGTCGAGCCCCGCCATCAGCTTCACCCGTGCGATCACCGAGCTCTGCAAAGCGGCGATGTTGTCCGGCACCGGCACGCGGCGCAGCACCCCGTCGACGCGGTAGCGGACGCGCAGGTCGTTCCGCATCGGCTCGATGTGGATATCCGTGGCCCGTTGTTTGAGCGCCTCGTTCAGGATCTGGTTCACGAATTTCACCACCGAGGCCTCTTCGTCCTCGTCGTCGATGACGTTCACCGTTTCCTTGAAACTGAACTCGTCGCTGTCCCAATCGCGGTTCGCGAGGAGGTCGTCGAAGATGTCGCCACCGACCCCGTAGAATTTCTGCAGGCCCGCCAGCACCTTGCGTCGCGGCGAGAGCACCCACTTGATCGGACACCCCGTCGCCCGGCGCACGAGCTGGCGATCGATCGTGCAAAAGGGATCGTAATGCGCGATCTCGAGCATCGTCGGACGCACCGATCCCTCGCCCAGCTCGGCGCGCAGGAGAAGGGCGCGGTGTTTGATCGCGATGTTCGGCGGACAGGCCGCCTTGAGAATGTCCGCGTTGGCCGTGTCCACGAGCGGGTCCTCTTCCCACGTGAGATGGAGTTTCTCCGCGAGGTTCGAGCCGAAATCCTTCTCCGGCACCTCCACGTGATCGAGGATCCAATCGATCAGCGAGCCCCCGTTGAAAAACTGCTCGCGCAGCGCCGTGACGTCGACGGATTGGCGCAAGTCCATCCCCGCGGCTTCCCCGATGAGGCCGAGCACCCGTTCAAATCCTTTTTCGATGGTCGCCTGATCCGACATGTTCCCCCGTTTCTCCCGGGCCGGGAAGCATAGCGAAGGCCAAGCCCGGCTCAAATGCTTTGTTTGTCACAAAGTTCCGCCGAAACACCGGGGCGAGCCGCTTCCTCGCTTGACCCCGTCTCAAAAACTTCCAAAACTGCGCCCATGTTCCCCCATCAGACCCTCTTGAACCTCCGATTGAACCCCCTTCGGTCGCTTTTCGCCGCCTTTCTTTTGGTCGCCCCCCTCGCCCAAGCCGGTCCCGGCGATGACAAAACCGTCCTCTGTTTTGTCTCGCACAAGACCTCCCACGGCTTCGGCGCCCACGAGTATGCCGCCGGTTGCCGCCTCATCGGCCAGTGGCTCGAGGAAACCTACCCCGACGCGAAGATCGAGTCCCGCTACTCGATCAACTGGCCGACCGATCCCGCGACCTTCTTCCAGGACGCCGACACCGTCATCTTTTTCTGCTCGGGCGGAGGCGGCCATCTCGTCAACGGTCACGTCCCCGAGTTCGATGCGGTGATGCGCACCGGGGCCGGCATCGCCTGCCTGCATTATGGTGTCGAAGTGCCAATCGGCCCGAGCGCCAAGGGCATGCTCGCATGGATGGGCGGCTATTTCGAGATGAATTGGTCCGTCAATCCCCACTGGGTCGCGAGCTTCGAGGTCTTCCCCGGCCACCCCGCCGCCAATGGCGTGAAGCCCTTTGCGATCGATGATGAATGGTATTTCCACATGCGTTTTGTCGAAGGCTTGAAAGGCGTCACCCCCATCCTTTCCGCCGTGGCCCCAGCCGAGACGATGAAACGTCCCGACGGACCCCATTCCGGGAATCCCGCCGTGCGCGCAGCCGTCGCCAAAGGCGAACCCCAGCACGTCGCCTGGACCTACGAACGCGGCGACGACTATCAGAAAGGCCGCGGCTTCGGCTTCACCGGTTTACACTACCACTGGAATTGGGAAGACGACAACTTCCGCAAGACCGTCCTCAACGGCGTCGCCTGGAGCGCCCGTCTCGAGATCCCCGCGAACGGCATCGAGACCGCCAAACCCACCCGCGAATTTCTCGAAGCCAACATCCTGGAATACGGCGGCGAGCAAGGGCGGAAGAAATAGAGAAAAGAACGTATTGCATACACTTTTCTGTCGACAAAAAAGCGGCAATTTCCTAAAAACAGGGAGTCGCCGCTTTCCATGAGCTTCCTACGAAACCGCCGCGCTTTCTTCCTGCTGGGTCTCACGGCCACGCTTCTTTGTCACTGCGGACGCGACGAAGCCCCCCCGGTGGGTGTCCTCAAGACGACCACCCACGAGTTCACGCTCCATGCCGGTCCCGAGGGTCCGCTTTATACGGTGCGGGATGAGAAGGGAAAAGTGCTCGTCCGCGAGGTCTCCGGAGCCGTCCTCGCAGCAGAGTTCCCCCTGCTCAACGAAGACCTCAAGGGCCTCTACGCCGGCAACCAACTTCTCGCCCCCTCCTTTCCCCGATCGGACTCCGCCGCCAGCCACATCGGCAATGCCGCGTTCGAAAACAAGCCGCTCGATCTCAGAGCGCTCGACCTGAAGAAGCCCTGAGAAGCGACAACGCCCATGTCCTCGGAGGCTGCCTTTGTCGCGCATCTTCTCGACCTGCTTGAGCCGCTCGGGGGCGTCTCCGCTAAGCGCATGTTCGGTGCCTACGGCATCTTCCGCGATGGCCGGATGTTCGGGCTCGTCGATGGAGGCGAACTGTTTCTGAAAACCGATGCGGAGAATCGCGGTAACTTCGAGGCGCGCGACCTCGCGGCCTTCCAATACGAGATGAAGGATGGCAGGGTCTCCGTAATGTCCTACCACCGCTGCCCCGAAGAAGCCCTCGACAGTCCCCACGCCATGCGCCCCTGGGCCGAGTCGGCGATCGCTGCGGCGAAGCGGAGCGGGGTAAAGAAGAAGGGGAAGTGACAGGATTTTATGGAAGGCTCAGAATCGAAGAATTGAGGCGGCCTACGGAACACACGGAATACACAGAAGTGTTTCTATTTTCTTCTCAATTACACCATTCAACCCATTTAAAACCTCGGTATCTTGTCTTCGCGGTCCAAGATATTTCCGGGTATTCTGTGTATTTTGATGCCTGCGGCATCTATCTCGGCCTCTTGTAATTCCGTGTTTTCCGCGTATTCCGTAGGCCGCTCCTTCTTCGCTCGATGGTAGGCCGCCTCTTCGTCGCTCGATTCTAGGCCGCCTCTTCGTCACCTCCCACTCACAAACGCCACCTCATCGAAGGCCACGCTTTGGCCCTGCACTACGAAACGATAGCCCGTCTTCTCCTTCGCCAGATTCGGATGCGTCCCTTCGAGGACGGCGTCCCCCACCGACACCTTCACCTTCGTGCCCTCGACCGTGCAGGAGATCTCGACCCATTCACCGGGCTTCAGCGCGAGGGTTTCCTTCGCGAGCGTCTCGGCCTTCGAGGCTGGATCCTTCTTGTCCTTGTCCATCGACAGCGTCGCCTGGCCGCCCGTGATCGCGACACGGAAGAGGTGACCTTTCGCGTGATTGTAGCTGAGGTGGAATCCCTTCGCCCCATCGAGCCGCACCTTCATCTTCAAGGTCGAGTTCACGTGCGGATCCGGAATGTTGAAGACCGCCGCATGTTGGTCCGCCGCCAGCTCCGAGCCGACCAGCGCCCCGTCGACGACTTTCCATTCGCCCTTCATCCCCTTCCATCCCTCGGGTAGACCTTCGCTGGCAAAGTCCGCCTTCAGCACCGGATCGGCGGAGCGGAGGACAGGTGAAGACACGAGAGACAAGACGGCAAGCAACAAGAGACGGTTCATGGCGCGTTTGTATACGAATCGCCCGCCCCCGACAAGACTGTAGTCGAGTTTTCCGCGGTGCCGTGCCGGCCCATTTTTCGCTGGCGTGGCGGGGGATTCCGTGTCATCGCTTCCGCCATGTCCACCCCCTCCTACTTTGTCGTTTCCCGCGAACAGCACGAAGACCTCGTCGCCGCCGCCTACCAGCACCGCGGTTATCTCGCCGACGAGTCCGCGGCGGCCGCCCGCATGTGCAGCGAGGCCTCGTGGCATGGCATCCGCACCCACAACGCCCTCAAGGCCCTCCACCTCGACGAACTCTTCGGCAGCGGCAGCGGCGGTTGCGTCCCAGGTGCCCGGATCGAGGTGCGCGAGACCCGTTTCCCCGCCGTGCAGAGCTGGAATGCCCACCGCAAGCTCGGCCAGGCCGTCGCCTGCGAGGCCATCGAGACCTGCATCCGCCTCGCCGACCAATACGGCAGCGGCACCGTCGCGATCGACAATGCCTTCCACTACCTCTGGGGCGGCGGTTATGTGATGGACGCGGCCAAGCGCGGCTACATCGCCTACACCAATTGCACCTCCACCCTCGCCGAGGTCGTGCCCTTCGGCGGCAAATTCCCCACCCTCGGCACCAATCCCCACAGCTGGGGATTCCCCACCATGGAGGCCCTCGGCTACCCCGTCGTCATCGATTGGGCCACCTCCGAGATCGCCATGGGCAAGGTCGAGCAATACAAGCGCGAGAACAAAAAGCTCGAGTCTCCCTTCGGCGTCGACAAGGATGGCAATCCCACCGACGATCCCTTCGCCGTCGTCGCCCTGCTCCCCTTCGGCCGCCACAAGGGCTACGGACTCGGCCTCCTCAACGAACTCTACGGAGCCGCCATCGGCGGATCTTTGCCCACCCTGCGCGGCCGTGCCGCCAAGGCCGAGGGCACCGGTGAAAAGACCACCTGCGCCTTCTACTTCCAGGTCGTGCATCCCGACGCCATCGCCGGAGGCGATTTCTCCCACGGCCGCACCCAGGCCGAAAACATCACCGCCGTGTTGAAGGACGTCTTCGGCCACGGCAACGAGAAGTGCATGCTGCCCGGCACCATCGAAGCCAACAGCGCCAAGCTCAGCGAGAAGGCCGATGGACTCCTCTTCACCGAAGCCGAGGTGAAAGGATTCATCCACCTCGCCGAAGAGTGCGGCCTCGACGCCAGCGCCTGGGATCCCGCGAAGTTGCCGACCTTTGCGGGGTGAGGCGGGGGGCCGTGGGCTGTAAGCGGTGAGCAGTGGGCAGTGAGCAGTGGGCAGTGGGACTGCGCGCAACCGCCAACCGCCAACCGCCAACCGCCAACCGCCAACCGCCAACCGCCAACCGCCAACCGCCAACCGCCAACCGCCAACCGCCGAACGGCGCATACAGGCCGTATCGCCGCAGCCGCGTCTCTGCTTCAATGATCGCATCATGATGCCCCGCGCCCGCTCCGCCGCCCTGCTCTTGCTTTGCTTCCTTCCTTCCTCTCCCCTGCTCTCCTCCGACTGGCCCTGGTGGCGCGGACCGGATCGCAATGGAGTCGCCGCCGCCGATGCCGCGCCCCCGACCGAGTTTGGCGAGACACAGGGCGTCCTTTGGTCCGTCCCCATCCCCGGCCGTGGCCATGGCTCCGCCTGCGTCGCCGGCGACCGCGTCTACCTCGCCACCGCCGACGAGGAAACGCAGATCCAGGCCATGCACGGCTTCGACCGGGCCACCGGCAAACTCCTCTGGACCACCGTCATCCACGAGAAAGGCCTCACCCAGAAGATCAATAAGAAAGCCTCCTGGGCCTCCGTCACCCCGGCCTGTGATGGCGAGCGCGTTTTCATCAATTTCCTCAGCGGCGACGGCGTCTTCACCACCGCCCTCGACCTCGATGGCAAGCAGCTCTGGCAGACCAAGGTCACCGATTACCTCGAGCACCAGGGCTACGGTTCCTCCCCCGCGATCCACGGCGACCTTGTCATCGTCTCGGCCGACAACAAAGGAGCCACCGGCGGTGCCGTCTGCGGGCTCGACCGCAAGACCGGCGAGGTGAAATGGCGTCACGCCCGCGCCGCCCTCCCGAATTATCCTTCGCCCGTCATTCTCGAGGTCGCGGGGAAAACACAGGTCTTTCTGACCGGTCTCGACAAGGTCACCAGCCTCGATCCCCTCACCGGCAAGGTGAACTGGGAGATAGCCGGAGCCACCACCGAATGTGTCACCTCCACCCCCACCGATGGGAAGCACATCTACTCCTCCGGCGGTTATCCGAAAAACCACGTCGCCGCCATCGCCGCCGATGGATCCGGCAAGGTCGTCTGGGAAACGAACGACCGTGTCTACGTTCCCTCCATGCTCGTGAAGGATGGCTACCTTTACGCCACCATGGATGCCGGCATCGGTCTCTGCCTCGATGCCGCCACCGGCAAAGAACAATGGAAAGGCCGTCTCGGCGGCAACTTCAGCGCCTCCCCCGTCCTCGTCGGCGATCAAATCCACGCCGTGAACGAGTCGGGCGAATACTTCATCTTCAAGGCCGATCCCGCCGGACTCGAGATCGTCGCGAAGAACAAGGTCGGCGACGAGGTGTATGCGACGCCCTCGATTGCCGGGAAGCAGATCTTCCTGCGCGTGGCGGATTACGAGGGGGAGAAGCGAAGTGAGCGGTTGGTTTGTTTTGGAGAGTGATTCCGAAAAACAGGGTTACGTATTCGAGAAAAGAGGATCATGTCAGCTCATGGAGGGTTCGCAGGTTGTCCAGCCGCGACCTGCGCTTTGCTTGGTTTGGTGGTCATGGCCCAGGACGATGAAGTGGCCCGGTGGATACAATGCCATCGGCAGTGACTCTCAAGTCATACGTGCCCGAGCTTCCACCATCTCCCACTCCCAAGCTGATAAAGACAGCCTTGGCGTCCGCTGAAAATGCCACCAGTGTGTGAACATAGTTTCCTCTGAAAGTGGCAGCGTCCAGATGGGGAAGAAAAACGTGATGCAACTGCCTCACCGGCAAATCGACTTTGGTCGTGCCGAACCAGATCGTTAGCGAGGAAAGCTGTGGAAGACCATCCCTCGGCAATGTCTGGTCCGTGCCGACCACCGCGACGCCGTCAATAGTCGCCGATCTCCAGTCTTCCTTCTCGGCTGTGCCGACATTCCGAAGTTCAGTGACTTTATGGGCGGTTCGATCAAAGGGGCGGGCTGAGGCGGTGATCTTGACCGGTGTAGAGCCGACGCTGCCCTCGAAGATCACTGCGTCCGTCGGATAATCGAAGGCCGCGGCTCTCGTTGCAATCGTGATGACTCCGATGGCATTGATAATGAATGCGTGACGTCTCATGGCGTGCTAAAATTGGGCGAACGTCGAAAGCCCTCGGACGGGCTCTAGCTCCTTCGATGTGGCGGCTCTTTTAGCCTTTGGCGGCCTTCGGGATGACTTTCTTCGTGATGATGCCTCGTCCATAAGATTCGCGAATGGTCTCTCGATACTGACCTGCTTCAAACTCAAAATGCAGCTTGGCGAATGTGCCCCCTCCTCCCCGAGAGGTCGATACGATCTTCGGCCAGCCGGATGAAGTCGGGACGATTCCGAATCCACCCTGAAAATCCAGAATGACACTCCATTTGTCTCGGATACATGCAAGAACCATGAAGGCTGGTCCGCCAGAGCCACCGTAGATGGTCTCAATGAAGTATTCCTTCTGTCCATCCTTGTTGAGATCGAGCCTGTATCCTTGGAACCTTGCCGGCAACGAACCATCCGCGCTGCCCCAGTCATATCCCTGTATGAGGTCAATGATACCGGCTGGAAAATCTGACTTCTTGAAGGTTTCCATCTCTCGGACGCGATAACTAGGATCAGCCCCTTCGATCTTTAGAAACCTCTCCTCGTCTTCCGTGGGATCAGCGCACGCGGAGGAAGCCAAGAACATGCTTACTGCTGCGATAGACGTGAGTTTCATGGCGTTGGGCTAACGTTCAAGCGATGGCGCACGGAGCCTTGCCATCCGCGCCGTGTTAGGGTTTTTGTTTTATTTTTACGCTCGACAGTATGCGCCGGGCAGTTGGCAAAAAATCTTCAATGGCGAAAGTAATGCGCATCGAAAGCGTCCATCGATCTTCGTCATTGTATATATAGATGCTGGCCTCACGGGGAGAGGAGCGAAAACTCGCCAAATGACCGTCGATTCGCCAAATCTCTTCCCCGGGTTCCAGAAGTTTTGGGTTCGTCTCCTTTGCTTTCATGGCCGCAATCGCATTTCGAGAATGGAATGCCGAGTAGTAGCCGAATCCATCAAATTCCAAACGACCATCCGGTCCTTCGTAGTGCCCGACGAGCGAATCAATTCCTTGAACCTCCTTCTTCTCCCAGTTGGCTGGAACGTCAAAACGAAAGCCGCCTTCATCGACCTGCCTCCATCCATCGGCACCAATCAGCACACTCGCCAAGGCGAGCATCGACATCGTGGCTGAGTTTAGTTTCATGATCGTAGAGGCCGCTCGCCCGATCCCTGGGGCGCGGCCACGGTTGCAGAATAGGAAATCGAGCCATGGAAGTCAATCCACTGCTGCCGGGGATCGGGTTGAGCGCGCCGTCTTGATAGGAAAGCGGTGGTCCCGCGCCGGTCCGGGTGGACGGAGCCCTTGCAGCGCTGGCCCGCTGGCGTCGGTCTGGCGAAGGTCGGGTGCGCCGCGTAGATCCGGGCGCGTGCGGACCATCGGTGGCGGAAGGGTGGCCGTTGCTTCGGTGATGCTGGGTCCGGTCGATCATCGGTCCGGAAGGCCGAGGATGGGGGTGGATGACCGGGGCGATGGATTGGAAATCCCTGGCCTATCGTAGAGGCCGCTCGCCCAATACTGGGGGCGCGGTCACGATGGCAGGGTAAGAAATCGACCCACGGAAGTCAATCCACTGCTGGCGGGGATCGGGTTGAGCGCGCCGATTTGTTGTGAGCTTGTTGTGTTTATGGTGGCTACTCATGTGGGTTGAAGGTCGTCGCAATAGTATCGCTTCGAGACCCGCTGCCGCACTCAAGAAGGAAGTATGTCCATTTCCGATCCTTGCGGTGCCAAACTCGATCACAAATCTCTCCCGAATGCGGAGTGTAGTTTCGGGCGTTCAGTATCACACTGACCTGCTGACCGAGGTCTAGCTCCGGTGGATGCGCAGCCACGGCCACCTCTTCCTCGGTCAAATCGGCTGCCGTCTGCTCTAGATGAAGATCTGGATGCTCTGCGCTTACCTCGGCGATAATCTGGCTGATGTGCTCGTCTCGAATGCCGACATATCGGGCTGAGCGATAAAGCCATGCAACGAGTCCACGAATGCCATCAGGATGTCTGTCCTCAGCAATAGAGTCTGCGAGCTGCTTCCTGTGCTGCTCACAGCGGAGGAAGTATCCCGAGACGGCTCCATCTGGCGAAACGAATGGCACGGGGCAGAGTTGGTTGGGCGAACGATGAGCGCATGCACCACTACCAGCGGCGGCGCATGTCGATCACGGGGTTTGTGTTGTAATTACGGAAAATCATCGAAACAGGGCGGCTGGTAGCGGTTGTCATGACGCGGCTTGAAACTCATCTAAGCCCTCCGTTTCGCGGCTGGGCTAAATTGGCCCCGGAAGGCGGGAGCCGTAGGCGCGGATCCCTCAGTGCCTTCCGAGAACCAACCCTTGGATGAGGACTTCAAATTAGATGAAATTCTACACTTCGACAACCCAATACCACTGCGGCATCGACCTCCATTCCCGTCAGATGTACGTCTGCGTCATGGATTCGCAGGGCAACAAGCTCCTGCACATGAACATCAAGGACAACGACTTCGAGTTCTTCCTCAGGAAGATCGCCCCGTGGCGGCATGACATGACCGTCTGCTGCGAGTGCCTCTTCTGCTGGTACTGGCTCGCCGACGCCTGCGAGGAGGCCGGTCTCTCCTTCGTCCTCGCCCATGCCCTCTACCTCAAGGCCATCCATGGCGGCAAGAACAAGAACGACCGCATCGACAGTGAAAAACTCGCCCGCCTCCTGCGTGGAAATCTCATCCCGCCGGCCTACGCCTACCCCGCGGCGAAGCGGCCCATGCGCGATCTCCTCCGCCAGCGCACCTCCTACGTCTGGCAGCGCGTCGAACTGCTCCAGCGCATCAGCACCCGCCAGATGGCTGGCGGCGAGGTGCCGGTCTCGAAGTTCAGCAACAACCGCGAGAAGTGGCTCGAAGCCCTCCTCGAAAACACCCGGGATTCCTGCAAACGCTTCGCCATCAGCCAGGATGTCCGGCTCGTCGTCGAATACGACAAGGCCATCAAGGAGCTCGAGAAGGAACTCATCAAGCTCACCAAACGCAAATTCTCCCGGGAGCTCGCCCTGCTCCGCTCCGTCCCCGGGGTGGGCAAGACCCTCGGCCTGACGATCCTCCTCGAGGTTGATACGATCGAGCGCTTCCCCTCCGCCCAGGACTTCCTCAGCTACTGCCGCCTCGTCAAGGGCACCGTCGCCAGCGCCGGAAAGGTCAAGGGTCTGCGGGGAGCCAAGCTCGGCAATCCCTATCTGCGATGGGCCTTCGGCGAGGCGGCCGTGCTCGGCAAACGGCATCACGAGGATCTCGACGCCTACTCGCGCCATCTCGAAAAGAAGCATGGCAAGTTCAAGGGCAATTCCATCCTTGCGAGCAAGCTGGCGCGCGCCACCTACTACATGCTCAAGAACGGGACGACCTTCAATCTCGCCCTGCTCACCGGAACCTCCACCCGCTCAAGCTGACTTTTGAAATGACCCCGGACGCCATCGAGGCTTTACCGCAGAGCAGAACTGGAGCCCTGTGCCGGCGACGGCACCGCCCAACCGCACCCCGATTCCGTAGCCATCGCGTCTCCTCCCCGGAGGAGAACGCACCCCGGATTCGATGGAAGGCGCTTCGCTTGCGAAGAGGGCAGCCTGGCGCTCTTGAATGGCGGCCGACGCGTCCGGGGTCACCTTTCCATTTTCCCATCTTTCGAGAAAGAGGCCATGCCCGGCTCGATCCGCCCCGACGACAAGTCCCCGCATCACTGGAGCGGGATCCTCTGAGATCCCGCAGCCATCTTCCCCTTGAATGGATAGTCGGCGGGAAACCTGCATGTCTGTTTCTGAGCCGCCTGGTTCCGCAGCCCCAGGGCGCGAGAATCCGGCAGATGGCCGCGCGGAATCCACGCACCGGCCGGACAGAGCTCGAATAGGTGTTTAGACGGAGCCGAGAGCTCCGATCCGTGCCAACCGAATCCAAGCGGAGAGCGCTCGCTTCCTTCTCCAGCGAAAGGCAGTTCGAAAAAAACTGCCTCGGGAGTCTATTGGCCACTTGCTAGTCCGGGCTTAATAGGTGTTCTGCCTCTTGAGTTTCTCGATCAAGTGCCTGCCGACAAGCCTCTGCGGAATTGGTTGGATTGTAACCCTTGAGGCGCTTTGCAATGTCAGGAAAAGCCGAAAGAAGTGCTGCGTATCCCTTGGTTCGACAGTGTAAATCATTGTGCTTGAGCAGCGAGAGAACGAAAGGCAGGTGCTTATCGACATTCTCACCGCGAGCCTTCAATTCCATCAGGATGAGATTCGGTGTCCAGCCTGTGTCGACCAACTTATCTTCAAGATCAGGAATCGAGAGCGGCGCAAAGTCATTGCGTGCTGACCGAATCATCAACTTGGTTGGCAGCGCACCTAGCCGGAGTCCAATGAAGCCGCCCAGTAATGCACCGAGAATCCCATACGCAATACCGAACTCGCCGCCAACAGATCCACCAATGATCGCGCCGATGAGAGGACTCATTAGCCGAATGAGATCGAAGAGGGTGAACATGATTGCTTGGCAGAACGTAGAGGCCGCTCGCCCGATCCCGGGGCCGCGGCCACGGTGGCAGAATAGGAAATCGAGCCACGGAAGTCAATCCACTGCTGCCGGGGATCGGGTTGAGCGCGCCGTCTTGATAGGCCACCGGTGGTCCCGCGCCGGTCCGGGTGGACGGAGCCCGGCAGCGCTGGCCCGCGGGCTTCGGGCTGGCGAAGGTCGTGTGCCGCGTCGATCCGGGCCTGAGCGAAGAATCGGTGGCGGAAGGGCGGCGGGCAATCCCGGGATGCTGGGTCCGGTCGATCATCGATCCGGAAGGGCGGAGGATGGGGGTGATGAGCGGGGCGATGGATCGGAAATCCTTGGCCTATCGTAGAGGCGACTCACGGCTGTAAGCCGTTGAGTCCGCTGTCATGTTCGGCTTTTCGGTTTTCAGGTTCGGTCGGTGGATCGCTCTCATATCTAAGTTGGCTACGGTCACGAGCTGCAAAGATTATCGTGAGAACCCCAGATAAAAGGATGCAGATCGAAAACGCCGGGAGCGTGTAGATCAATGTCCATCCTTTCGATGCCATCTCATTGATCTCGCGCTCCCAAAAGACGTTGTGGAGGAAGACAACGAAAATGGCCACGGTAGTGCTGATCTGAATGTTCCGTCCCAAAGGCGAACGCTTCCGGATTCGCAGGGTCGCAACTCCAGCGGCACAAGTGCCAGTCAGTAGCACTATCACGCTCGCAATGGCCCAAGAGTATTGCATGAATTCGTCTTCTGAGCCGAACGTTAGAGTGGATGCACCGGCGGTGGCGAGCCTGAATTCAACTAGGGACGTTGTCGCCGGTTGCATCTCACGGCTTGTTCGCTTCGGGTTGATTGCTTGCTCCCAATCTGGCGATCTCACGGAGCCAATCAGGCGGTGA